>NZ_DALZXU010000008.1:186074-291573 GCF_031989085.1 Ensifer sp. | reverse complement strand
TGGCTTCGAGGCCATGCGCTCCGGCAACTCCGGCAAGGTCGTCATGGACTGGTAGACGGAGCCGGATAAGGGGCGACTGCGCCAAGGCTCAGTCGAGGGGAAAGTACCAAACAGGGGCGGGAATGATGTCTAGGCAGACCAATGCAATCGCGGGCTTCATTCCAGCAGGGCCTTGCAGGCGATGAACATTTCGCCGCCTGCGGAGCTGCAGGAAAACTGGAACCGCCGCATGGTCATGCTGGCGCTTCCGATCATCCTCGCCAATCTGGCGCAGCCGGTGCTGTCGCTGGTCGATACCATGGTGGCGGGACATCTTCCCGGCGCCTGGTATCTCGGCGGCGTCGCACTCAGCGGTGTCCTGTTCAATTTTCTGTTCTGGAGTTTCAGCTTCCTGCGCATGGCGACCACCGGCCTGGTAGCCCAGGCATCGGGCGCAGACGATGCAGCCTCGATGCGCAAGCATCTGCTGCGGGCGCTGCTGATCGCCGCCGCTGCCGGCGCGATCATCATCATTCTTCAAAAGCCGATCATCGAAATCGGTCTGAACTTCCTCGGCGGCAGCCAGGCGGTCTACGAAAGTGCGGTGGCCTACGCCTCGGCTCGCATCTGGTCGGCGCCGGCAGCACTTGGGAACTTCGTGCTGCTCGGGTACCTGCTCGGCCGCCAGCGGGTGATGATATCGCTCGCGCTGCAGATCGCGCTCAATGTCATCAATCTTGCAGCGACGGTCACGCTGGTCTTCGTCTTCGACTGGGGCGTCGCCGGCATCGGTGCGGGCACCGCGCTCGCCGAATGGGTTGCGTTCATTGCCGGCCTCATGATCGTCCGCCCGTTTAGCGCAGGGCCGCCCTTGGCTTTGCGCGAACTGCTGAATGGCCCAGCCTTCAGAAGCCTGATTGCCGTCAATCGCGACATATTCCTGCGCAGCCTCTTCCTGCTCGTCTGCTTCGGCTGGTTTGCCCGCAGCGGCGCTCTGGAGGGCGATGCGATCCTGGCGGCCAATGCTGTGCTGCTGAACCTCCACGGCATCACTTCCTATGGTCTCGACGGATTTGCCCATGCGACGGAGACCCTTGTCGGCTCGGTCATCGGCGCACGCCGAAAGGACGCACTTCGGCGGGTGATCAAGGCGGCGTTCCTGTGGTCTGGGTTGGTGGCGCTGTTGTTTTCGCTCTGTTATGCGCTGGCAGGCCCCGCAATCATCTCGCTGCTGACCAACCAGGAGGATGTTCGCGCCGCGGCGATCCAGTTCCTTCCTTATGTCGTCGTGCTGCCGCTGATCTCGGTGACGAGTTACATGCTCGATGGCGTGTTCATCGGTGCAATCCGCACAAAGGAACTGCGCAACAGCATGTTCCTTTCCACGCTCGTCTTCCTGGCAGCCGCATATGTCTTTCAGCAGGCCTGGGGCAATCACGGGCTCTGGCTTGGCATGATGGTGCTGATGGTGGCACGTGCAGCCACGTTGGGCATCAGATTGAAGCGCATATTCGCACAATTCTGAGCCGCCGCACCGGGCGGTGGCGGGCGTCGCACCCTCAAGCGGTTTGCACTGCTCGCGGGATTACGGCAACTCCAATGCTTGCGAAGTACGACACTTGCCGTATGGCGTGAGCCCGCACAGTGGTTCTAGATCAAGGTTCAACACCGGTGGCGACTGCGTTCAAGTTCGGGGTGAGCAAGGGGCGTGCCGCCTCTGCGCTACGGCCAAGCGATCTAGACGTCAACATCGTCGCGGTCGCATGACCTGAAACGCTGTTCGGCCGGAAAACCGCAGGCGTATCGCACCGTTGTCTGTAGCTTCGTGACCGGCGCCCCGACGTGGTGCCGGTTTGATCGCGCATGCATGTCGCAAGTGGAGTTCATCTGGATGACCGCAGGAAATGTCAGACGAATTCGGGATGCCGGCTGTTGCGCGCCGGGACAAACCGGCAAGCGTGTCTTGCGTGATCGCGCGCGCCAGCCCACGCCGCGATCGCTTGGCCGCGTCGTGCCAAACGATGCTTGAGAAAGCGGCACGACGGAAATCTGGAGCGATCGCCGCGCTCGGATGCATGACAGCCGAGGAGATTGTCTGCCATCCGGCGCTTCATCTCGCGGATCAGAGGTTGGCAGCCCACCTGATTGAGATGCATCGGCAAGCGCCGCGGTTTGCCCGCCTCGGCGCATCGCACCGCAAATGGCTGATGACGCAGGCGATGTATGCCCTGTGTATGCGCCGGGTGCCGGGCAAGGATGCCTCCGGGCTCAATGCCACGCGCTTTGCCGAGCACATTACGTCGATCGGTGTCGCGAGCCGGAATACCGCGGATGCCTTCCTCAAGGAACTGCTTGCCTACAAGTTTCTGCAGGTAATCCCGTCGCGGCATGATCGCCGGATCCATGTCCTGGACACCACGCCGGTTGGCGACAGGGTCATGATCGGCTGGTTCGTCGGGCATATGGCCGCGCTCGACCGCATGGATGGCGGCAGCCGCGTCGACGCCTGCGTCCAGAACCCGCGGATATTCCGCAGAGCCCAACCGCGCGCGACCGCGGCGTTGATCGCGAACGCGGCGTGGCGCGTTCTGCCGGAGAGTATTGCGCACTTTCTGTCGTGCGAATCCGGGGGAATGATCGTCCATGAGTTCATGCTTCAGATCGCCGACTTCACGCCTGTCGATGGCAAGGTCGTCGTCGGCTCGGTCAACGTGCTTTCGCTGGCCGAACGCTATGGAATATCAGCCAGCAACGTCAAACGTATGTTGACGCGAGCGCAGGAAAAGGGGTGCCTCGGCTGGGAGGGATCGCGTGGCCATAAGTCCCTCTGGCTCTCGGCGCGGTTCCTCGGCGACTATGCCCTGTGGCGGGCGCAGAACTTCGCCGCGCTCGATGAAGCCTTTCACGTCTGCGCCCGCGCGGTGCCGCGTGCGAGCGCTCTTGAGGCGCAGACACGCAAACCGGTACCCGGAGGCACGGGCAGTGAAGCCCGTTTGGAGCGGCGGCCGTGTGGAGTGTGACGCAGGCTGGCATGAGAGATGGAAAGACGCCGGCTCGATTGTGGAGGCAGCCACCGCCACCCAAAACTTGAAGTTGACTTCAATATGATCTTCCCCTTACGTCAACTCAGGGTCGTGGGGGAAGCGGATAGAGGTCGATCGAGTGGATTCAGGCTGCCAACAACAGTCTACGATCTTCCGCCTTCGGACTTTCGGGGGGCTGGAGCTGCTTGACGAGAGTGGGCGCGCTGTCGCGTTCCCCGCGAAGGCGCTCGTGATCCTGGCCTATCTTTTTTCCACCGGCCGGCGGACCGCCACCAGGACGGAGGTCGCAGACCTGCTTTGGGGAGGTGGGGCGCAGGCAGCCGCCTTCACCAACCTGCGACGGTTGATCTCGCGGATCAAGGGCCGTCAGGCCGAACTCGATGCGCAGATCCTTGGCTTCTCCAGCCGCGGGATCGAGCTCAAGCCATCCTTGGTCACCTGCGATGTGTCGCTGTTTGGCATCGCCGAGCCCGAGGGCTCGTTCGATGAGATCAAGGAACTCGTCGATCAGCTTCGATCGGCCTTTCTGGACAAGACCGAGCTTCAGAATCCAGCGTTCGATCAATGGCTGGCGCATCAGCGGGAGCGTCAGCTGAGGGCGCTCGACCATGCCATGCGCATGATGGCGTCGCTGGCCAAGACTGCCGATCAGCGTGCCGCCGTCCAACAGGCGGCGCTGCTTGTCCTTCTGACGGACTCCAACGATCAGATTGCCCGAAAATTCCTGCTCCAGGCCTATGACGTCCAGGGTGAGGTCGAACATCTTCGGCGCACGTTCGAGCGGCGAAACGAGATGCTCTCCTCCTGGATGATGGAGAAAGCGGCGCCGCCACCAGCCAGGATCGCCGCGCGCGTGGCTGTCCCGGAGGCAGCCGAGCCGAGCGCTTCAACGGCGCTGCAGAGGCCATGCTTGCCGCGGCTCGCACTGCTGCTGCCAAACAATTTCAGCCGCGAACCCGCTGCCGCGATGATCGTGACCTCCCTTCTGGAGGACATCACCATCGGCTTTTGCGTGCTGAACAGTGTCCAGGTGCTGGCGCCATATTCGGCCCTGCAGATAAGCCGCAATACGGAAGACCAGTTGGCGATGCTGGAGCATCACGGTCTGACCTATGTGCTCGAGACGCGGTTGAGCGGCGCGAACGAGGCGCTTTCCCTGTTCTCGCAGCTAGTGTTTCTTCCCACGAGCGAGATCGTCTGGGCCGAACGGCTCAGCCTCGATAGTGCGCGCTTCGCGCAGAACAGACGGGACATATCCGGGCGTCTGGCTCTCTCGGTCGCAAGCGAGATCGAGCGCCACCGGATCACGCGCAACAACTTCGATCGCAACCCTGCCGCCTACCACCGCTATCTGCTCGGACGGCAGTTCTTCGATCGCCTGACGTTGCCCAACTTGCATCGAGCCCGAAAGGAGATGGAAGCGGTTCTTGCGGATAGCGCCCATTTCGCACCGGCGCTCAGCTCGCTTGCGCGAACCTACTCGGAGGAGTGGCTGCTGACGGCGCGCGGCGAAAGCAACTTGCTAAAGTCGGCTGAAGCCTACGCGCTGCAGGCCATACGCACGAGCAGCGACATGGCGGATGGCTATCGCGAACTCGGGGTCGCGAAGTTGCTCCAGGGCGCGCTCGACGAAAGCGTCGAGACGTTGCAAGTGGCCGAGACCCTCAGCCCGCATTATGCGGATATCATCGCCGATCATGCCGACGCCTTGGCGCATTGCTCGCGGTTGGACAGCGCATGCCGGACGATCGAGCGGGCCATCGAGCTCAATCCCATAAGCCCGGATTCCTACCTCTGGACGGCAGCTGGCGCTCGCTATGGCCTCGGTCATTTTGAGGAAGCGCTCGAATACATCGACAGGATGGCGGATGGCAGCCTGGCCGACAGGCTCTCCGCCGCAAGTTGGGCCATGCTCGGCCACCGCGACAAGGCCCAGACGTTCGTGGCGAGAACGCGCGAAACACATCCGGAGTTCGATGTAGAAAATTGGCTGTCCGTCGTTCCCATTAAGGAAAAATGGCACAAAGACATCTATCGTGAAGGTCTCAAGAAGGCAGGCTTCTAGAAATCGGACCGAATGGAGAAACGTGCATGGCAAAAGTTGCGATTTTAGGTTTCGTGGGCGAGGCAGGACTTTATGTCGTCGACATCGATGCAGGGACCGTCGCGCCGCTGACGGCACCGGTCAAAGGCGGACTTCAGGCTGTCGTCGACGTGCAAAATGCCGGAGGTTCGGTCATCAGGGGCGTGAATGTCGCCGTTTCAGTCGATTCGGCCGAGGATATCTCCAACGGACGGTTCGACGGCTAACGTCATCGACGGGCCTCCTGCGCAAGGCTGGCCCAAATCCTTATCTCTTGTTCCCAAGCCATTTCCTTCGGTGACGCGATCACGGCGCTGAAGTGTGTTCGCTCGACAAACACGAGCTGGACCGACGATGAAGCGCGTTCATCGCCATGACTTGCAGGAAGCACAGTCCTGAACAAAAGACCCGCGGCAAAGTCTTGCCGCGGGTCCATTAATCTGAACGACGTTCAGATTAGAAGTTGCGCTGCAGGCGAACGAAGCCCGAGACGTAGTCGCGGTCGGTCGTAGCCGTCAGGTCTTCCTGGTTGTACTGAACCGATACGCGGGTCGCCAGACCTTCGGTGACTGCGTAGTCGAGGGTAACGCCAGCGCGCCACTTGTCGAGACCGCTGTCGAAGGTGTTGCCAGAGCGCAGATCGCTCCAGTACTGACCGCCGGGGGTGATCTTCAGCTTGTCGGTTGCCTTGAAGGCATACGAAGCTGCAACGGTCCACTCGGAAGCGTTCCAGTAAGCGTTCGGGTCGGAAGCCCATACACCAGCGAGCTGGAAGACGCCCGGGCCGAGATCAGCCGAAAGCAGAGCGCGGATTGCGCCTTCTTCAACTTCAGTGTCGTAGCCGCCGAGCAGGTCGAACGATACGCCGCCGACCGAAGCCGAAACGATACCCTGAACGCCAACGCCGTTGGACTTCGTCGAAGTGCCTTCGAGTTCGTCAACTGCAACACCAGCCTGGAACGAGCCACCGTCGTAGAGGTAGGCGATCGAGTTGAACTCGGTGTTGTTGCCGAGCGAATCGGACTCGCCGTTGATGCCCTTATCCCACCAGCTGTAGAAGAAGCCGGCCTTCAGGCCGCCGAGCTGGATGTAGGCTTCGTCGACGTCGATGAAGCTGTCGCCAGCGTCGGTGTCGTTGTCGGCGTTGAATTCAGCGGCGAAGAAGCCGGTGAGCGTGCCGTACTCGGTGTCGCTCTTGGCGTCGAACGAGATGTAAGCGCGCGAGAAGGCATCCCAGTCCGAAGACGAACGGTCTGCGCCGGTCGAGTCAACCTGCTTGTAACGGCTGTCCGCTGCGTCGGGACCGAATGCGGTCTGGAAACGGATGAAGCCACCGATCTTCAGGCAGGTTTCGGTGCCCGGGATGTAGAAGTAGCCAGTGCCGAAGGCGTCGCAAACGCGAACGTATTCCATGGGCTCCGGCTCGGCTGCGACGATTGCGTCGGCTGCCTGGGCGCCGGAAGTCGCGGCCAATGCGGCTGCGGAACCGAGGAGGAGGCTTCTGATGCTCATGCGATGGTTCTCTCTTTGGTTATCAGGGTCAACAAGGGCCGATCCTGGATGTCCCCCAGAGATTCCCGGCTACCTCGCTCGCGCTGCTACGAAACAGACTCATCCGCGATTGCTCTTGGATGGACAGCGCAGCGATGACTAACACGTAGAAACGAAAAATAACCAACAAGTTTATCGGAGTTGCCGTTGTGCTTGTATTAAGAATAGGAGTGTTGCACGCCTGCAACGTCATCGCATTACAGTTTTATTGCAGATTAATGACAAGGAATTACTCAATGATCTCCTAATAATATACTGATATGCTAATATATGCTTTAGGAAGAAACTTGATGTTTCATCCATTGACGAAGATTTTTTCGTCAAATAACTAGAGGTGCCTTTGAGAAGAAGGGCTTGTGGTGAGGGGCGCCGTCAATGAGCAGTCGTTGACGGCGCTTTGCCGTTCGGACTTGGCGGATCGCGCACACGCCGCCGCCCGTTCTCCCGAAGACACTGCCGCGTTGCAGGCGCTTCCTGGCTATAAGTCATTGTTAAGATTGTCTTTAATCTACGCCTGCGAGCATAGCTCGACGGCGATCGGCCAGTCGTCATGAGGCGAGGGGACGATTTATGGCGCGATCTCATGAATTCGCGAGTATCCCCGCCCAATGTTCGACCGTCGGACCAGTGTCATCGACGGTCCTGAATTCAGCGGGAGGTGGTGATATCGCGCGTAATGGCGCTGGCGCCTTGTGGCCTCGGCCTGGCCGTCGCCAGCTTTATCGGCGGCCCGAGTAAGATGGGGCAAAGCCTGGCATGGGGAAACGGCCCCGCCGCCGGGCGGGGCCAGGTTTCGTCGCTTACTTGTTGAGGGCGTCCTTCAGTGCCTTTGCCGGCACGAAGGATACTTTTCTGGCGGCGGCGACCTTGATCGTCGCGCCCGTCGCCGGGTTGCGGGCTTCGCGCTCCGGTGTTGCCTTCACCTTGAACTTGCCGAAGCCCGGCAGGGAGGTCTCGTTGCCGGAGACCGAGGCGGCGGAGATCGCCGCGAGCACGGCCTCGACGACGGCCTTGCCCTGAACTTTCGTCAGGCCATGGTCGCTGGCGATCTTTTCCGCAATTTCGGTTGTCGTTGTCAAATGATGTTCCTCCTCGTTCTTGACGCGATGATACTTTGCGCGAATGGGCCCGATGTCATCGGGCTTGCGCCTCAACGGCGGCTTGCCCAGGGGATTTTCCACAGCTTGTCTTGGCAACATAGCCTTTCGCGCTCTTTTTGCGGGCGATGTGGCGGAACATGGTGACGGCTTCCGCCTCGGAGGCGAAGAGGTGGCGCATCTCCTGGCCGAGCGTTCCGATGCGTCCCCAGGCCCGGATCAGGGCGATTTCGCCAAAGAGCGTCGGCTGTATCGAGAGCGCATAGTAGCGCGCCATGTTTCGGCTCGGGTCTATGCGTTGAAAGTAGAGATTGGAATATTGCTCGATCATGCGCGCAGCATCGGCCAGGGGAGAATCCGCGTCCAATGAGAGTTTTGAATCGGTCGGGGCGGATCGATTCACGGCGTTGATGAGACGGTCGCCGGTTGCGAGCCGAAGCGGGGCAACGGGTGCCCTGCGCGAAAGGCTTACCCTCAAGGCCCGCGCAACTGGCAGATCAGGAAGCGATGTCGTCCTCGGCGATCGGAAACGAGCATTCGATGGCAGCGCCGATAAAGGCTGCGCGCGAAAGCCCCAGTCCCTCGCCGCGCTCCAGCGCGGCATGGCAGCGATTTCTGGCTCTTTCGTAGAACCAGCCTCCCTGCGGCCACTCGCTGAGATATTGCAGGGCATCCTGCGGGCCGTTGATGCAGCGCTCACCCATCGTTCCGACCCTGACGGGATGATCCCAGATCATGGATTGCATGTGCATGTCCTCCGGTTCGCCGCAGAACGCCGGGCGTGGACGTTTGTTCCCTCAAGTGTCGGGTCGAACGCGCTTTCGTCCCCATCCGCCCGGCCTGCGCTCCGCCATCACGAGAACCACCAGCACGCTGCACAGAAGCCCTAGTGACATCGGCAATCCCTGATGTCCGACCAGTTGCATTGCCAGACCGGTTGCAGGCGAGCCGACGATGCCGCCAAGTCCCCAGGCAAATGCGAAGGCCGCGTTGCCGGCGATCAAGGCTTGTCCGGTGAGCCGCTCGCCGAGCTGGATCAGCGACAGGGTGTAGATCCCGAACGAAACGCCGCCCCAGACGAACACGAGCGGCCAGATGAGCCACGTGTCGAAGAGCAACGGCAGCAACAAGCAGCCGGCCAGGGAAGCCAGGCAACACAACAGCAGGATCGGCCTTGAACCAAAATGCTCCGACATCCGCCCGAGGAGGATCTGCAAGGCGGCATTGCCTGCGATGAAGCAGGTGATGAGCGGAGCTATGTGCTGTTCGGCGGCACCGAGTGCGGCGCCGTAGACCGCAATCAGGGAAAGCAGGGTCTGCTCGAACGCGGCCGCCGTTGCGACCGCGAAAAGCAGGATCGGCGCCAACATAATAAAGCCGGCGACCGACGTTGCTTCGCCCACCTTCGGCATGGAAGGCAAGCGCGGAACCACGGCAAGCACGATCAGTCCGCAGACCAGAAAGGCGACGATGCCGATGGCGAACGGTGCCCAGCCTTGCGTGCCGACGAGGCCCAGCGACAATGGACCAATGCCGAACCCGGCGGAAACCACCGACGAATAAAGGCCCATGATGCGGCCCCGGCGGGACGCGGGCGTGATCTGCACCAGCCAGGTCTCGCTGATCACCGACAGCGGATTGGCGAAGCCGCCGAGCAGAAGGCGCAGCGGCATCCATGACCAGACGTCCTGCGTCCAGGCGATCGCGGCCAGCGTGAATGCCGCAAGGAGAGAACACAGGATCGCCAGGCGCGCGCCGCCTATCCGCCGCGCCAGCATTGGAATGACGGGTGCCGACAGGATGAAGCCGAGGGGCGTCATCGCCGCCGAAAGGCCGATGAGGAGGGGGGCTGTGCCCTGCCGCTCCAGGATAAAGCTCAGCAGCGGATAGGTCAGCCCTTGCGCGACGGCAAAGACGGTCACGGTCGCAATGATCCCCGCCATGGCCGCCCAGGGGGCTCGGCCCTCTCGTGCCGATGTGGTGCTTTCGGCGGTCATGGAGAAACGGCCCTGTGCTTGCCGGAAAGGCCTGGCGGTCGACGCCTCGACATGCCGGCTCGCCCTTCTGGCATCGTTGTGCATGATCCAGGCCATCCCGGAAAAATCTGGCGTGGTGCGAGGATAGCGTTCATGACGGACTCCAGTGGGCTTGCGCACTCAGCGCCCCTTTGACCTGATGGAGATTGAAGTCTGCAGGGCGCGTGCGGCGCCGTCCTTAAGTGCGGCCAAACAGTTCCAAAAACTTCCAAACCTATTAAAGATGCGCCTTATGCAGGGATCGCTTTTTGCCTTTGGTCCGTTCGTGCTTGATCCCGCTGCGGGAACGCTGCTTCGGGATGGAGTGCCCGTTGCCCTCGGCTACCGCGCGCTGAAGCTGCTTGAAGCCTTTGCCGAACGGCCGGGCGAGATTCTGGAAAAGGCCGCGCTGATGGACGCGGCGTGGCCGGGCATGGCCGTCGAGGAGGGCAACTTGACCGTCCAGATCGCGCAGCTGCGCAAGTTGCTCGGTCCGGCCGCCGACGACCGCGAATGGATCTCGACGGTCCCGCGCGTCGGCTATCGCTTCACCAATTCCGTCGAACAGTTCGGCGGCGTGACGCGAAAACCCGTGCTACCGCCCGATCGGCCATCGATTGCCGTTCTGCCCTTCGTCAGCATCAGCAACGACCCGAAGCAGGCAACCTTCGCTGACGGCCTGACCGAGGACCTGATCACCGATCTCTCGCAGATCCAGGGCCTGTCCGTCATCGCGCGCAATTCGTCTTACGCCTACAGGGGAAAAGCCGCCGATCTGCGCACGATCGCAGGCGATCTTGGCGCGCGCTACCTGGTGGAAGGCAGCGCACGCCGCGCCGGAGGGCGCGTGCGCATCAACGCCCAGCTCGTCGATACAAGCAGTGGCGAGCATCTCTGGGCCGAACGCTTCGATCGCGACCTTGACGACATTTTTGCAGTTCAGGACGAGGTCATCGGCAAGATCGTCGAAGCGCTGCAGGGCCAGCTACGCGCCCCGCCGCCGCGCAATCGGCCGAGAAACATCGAGGCTTACGATCTATGCGTTCGAGCGCGCAAGCTGATGGATGATAGCCCGCAGGCGGCGCGCGAAGCCCATCTGATGCTGAAGCGTGCCGTTTCGCTCGATCCTGATTACGCCGAGCCCTATCGTTGGCTTGCCATGAACCATTGGATGGGATGGGTGCACGCTAACGGACCAACCGAGGCAAGCCGCAAAATGGCCCTGGAACTGGCGCAAAAAGCTGTTGCGCTCGACCCCATTTCTGCCGGCTGCCGGTGGATCCTCGCCTACCTTCTTGCCTATGAGCGACACTTCGCAGAGGCGGATCGGGAGTTCGCCACGGCGATGGAACTCGATCCGAACGAGGCCGACACCTGGGCGGCGCTGTCTGATATCGCGATCCTTGCCGGGCGGGCCGAAGAAGGGCTCGCGCACATCCAGAAGGCGTTTCGACTGAACCCTTTTCCGGCGAGCTGGTATTATCTGGCGCTCGGTCAGGCGCACTATGCGGTTGGTGCGTATGAAGCCGCCGTCGAGACCCTGCGACGCGAAGAGACGTATCGAACGAGTTCACGCCGTTTCCTGGCGGCAAGCCTTGCTCAACTGGGCCGGCTGGACGAGGCGCGGGCGGAAGTGGAGCTGTTCCTTGTCGGCAATCCGCATTTTACGATCGGCCATTGGGCGGCCACCGAACCGTTTCGCGACGCCGCCACGCTCGCCCATTTCGTCGACGGTTATCGCAAGGCCGGACTGCCGGAGTGACGCGCCGACTGACGCATGCCGTCTTACCTGATCATGCTGAACTTGCGGATCTTGTGGCGCACGAACGCTGACACGGGAGAGGTGGCTTGAAGGGTGTTTTCGGTCGTGGCCTTGGCATTTCGAGCGAGGGTATCGACATCGATCCGGCCTGGGGAACGGCGGAAGACGATGCTGGTCGATGAAATCACCTTTACCGCTGCGAGCCCCGCTTTTGCTGCAGCAAGCTCCAGATTGAAGCGGTTGAACCCGACGACATGGGCGAAATGAAAACTGCCGAAACCCTTGTCGCCGAACCAGCGCAGGCTGTTCGGAACCTCGATGAAGAGCAGCCCGTCCGGCCGCAGCCACTGGCTGGCGCGCCGCAGGGCAGCCAGGGGATCGTTCAGATGTTCCAGCACATGGAAACACGTCACCAGGTCGAACTCGGCGCGATAGTCCACATCCTGCCAGCTTGCGAGTTGAACACGGCCCTGCAACTGCTCTTGCGCATACTGGCCATAGCCTTCGCCCGGCTCGAAGCCATGCGCGTCGTGCCCCGCATCCAGAAGCCTCAGGATAAATTCTCCCGAGCCCGCGCCGAAATCGAGCGTCCTTGCCTTGGATGGCAGCCAGTCCTTGATCTCCTCGTATCGCTTTTCGGCCTCGCGCTTGCGCTTGACGATGTGTCGCGGCTTGGGCGACCCCGCGTTCAGCTGATAGTCGAAGCGATAGTAGCTCTCGTAGTAGGTCGACAGTTCGTTGTCGCTCGGCATCGGGTTGGTGAAGAACAGACCGCATCCGTTGCAGACCACGGTTGGCAATCGCTTCAGTCTGCGATCGAGACTGGCGAGCTTTCTGTATTCCTGCTTCTGGCATACCGGGCAGCCGATCAGGCGGCCGCGATAGGGGTAGCCGGAAAAGGGTAAGAGGTTGCGCAGTATCCCCAACGTAAGATCGGTCATCATCGCGTTCCAGCCGTGCTTGCCCGCGGCTCCGTTCCGACAGGACCGCAAGGGGCATCTAGGCTTCCAATCGCGCCGCCGATAGCGTCCTAGGGCCAATGCGTTTTCACAGCCGGACCTTGGTCTGATCCGTATCGGACCAAAGAAGTCGAGGAGGGGCTAATGTCGTCTTTCGTCCGGCAAGGCTTGCGCATAAGCTGGGGCATGACGTTCCAAAGTTTCGCCATGCCCCTGCTTCACATGCGGTCCCGCCTGAGCCTCGCGGCGCAATTCTGTCTTGCGGGGGCTGTGGTCGTCCTGATCGCCATGGTTATCGTCGGCTCCTGGGTCACCACCCGGATCCAGGAGGCGGTGACGCACAATGCCGCCAATGCGACCGCCCTCTATGTCGAAAGCATCATCGCCCCCCTGGCCCAGCAGCTGTCGACCTCGACGGTGCTCAGCGACGACGCAAGAACGGCGCTGGATGAGGTGTTGCAGCAAGGCGCGCTCAGCCGCCGGCTGCACTCCTTCAAGATCTGGGCGCCCGACGGAACGGTGATCTACAGCACGACGGACACGATCGTCGGGCGGAAATATCCCCGCACGGAAGGATTGACGAGTGCGTTTGCAGGACGGGTCTATGGCGAGTTCGACGCGCTCGAAGGCGAAGAGGCCAGCCATGAGCGCGAAAGCGGCAGGGCGCTGCTGGAAATCTACAGTCCGGTCATCGAGCCCTGGTCGGGGAGGGTCATGGCGGTGGCGGAATTCTATGAGCTTGCGGACGGCCTGAAGGCGGAACTGACGACGACCAGCAGAAACAGCTGGCTCGTCGTCGGTGGAGTGACGTTGGCGATGTTCCTGGCGCTCTATGGCATCGTCGCGCGAGGCAGTCGCGAGATTGAGCGCCAGCGTCTTCGCCTCGGCGAGAAGGTGCAGGCCCTTTCGCAGATGCTGGCGGAGAACCGTGCGCTTCGAACGCGCGCGGATGAGGCCAACCACCGCGCGGCAACCCTCAACGAACGCTATCTGCGTCGGCTTTCGGCGGAATTGCACGACGGTCCAGCGCAGATGCTGGCCTTTGCATCTTTGCGTCTGGAGGCCTTGAGCCAGCACCGGGACGATGAGGATGCCGAGTTGATCAGGCAATCTCTGGATGAGGCGATGCGCGACATTCGCAACATTTGCCGAGGGCTGACCTTGCCTGAACTCGACGAGCTGACGACCGAGGCTGTCGTCGCGCGCGCAGTCGGTGCCCATGAGGCGCAGGCAAAGACCAAGGTCGAGCTCAATACGAACGGGCCGTTACCGGAGTTGACGCATGCGCAGAAGATCTGCGTCTTTCGGTTCATCCGCGAAACCCTGAGCAACGCCTCGCGACATGCGCAGGCAACGCGCTTGCGTATCGAGGTCGCGCGCGTGGCTGCCAACTTAACCATCGAAGTGCTCGACAACGGCATAGGCTTCGAGCGCCCTGAGAGCAGCGAAGGGCTCGGCCTGATCGGGCTCAAGGAGCGGTTGGCAGGGCTCGGGGGGCGATTCGAGCTTGTGTCGAAACCGAACTCAGGTACCAGGGTTTTCATGGAACTTCCGGGAAGGGACGCGTGAGTGTCAGGCAATCCGCTGCGAATCGTTATCGTCGACGACCACCCGATGTTTCGCCGCGGTGTGGCAAGGACGCTTTCCGAAGTGCCGGAGCTGACGGTCGTGGCGGAAGGCGCCAGCGCGGACGATGCCGTCACGCTCTTCATCGAGCATAAGCCCGATCTCATGTTGCTCGACCTTTCCATGCCCGGAGGCGGCCATGCGGCGCTGACGCGGATCCTGGACGTCGATCCGCAATTCCGCATCATCGTCCTGACCGTTTCGGAGGACGACGCCGACCTTTTTCGCGCCTTGAAGAGCGGCGCGCGGGGTTACGTTCTCAAGGGTGTCAGCGCTTCGACGCTCGTCGAGGCAATCATGGGTGTGGTTGCCGGCGAAAGTTACGTTTCTCCGACGCTGGCGGGCAAGATCCTCAGGGAAATGCGCGGACCGAGGGTGGACGAACCAGAGGTGGCCGCAGGCGTCGACCGGCCGTTTGCCCATCTCACGCAGCGAGAAGAGCAGATCCTGAAGCTGGTCGCCGATGGGCGTACCAACAAGGAAGTCGGCAACCAACTCGAGCTGCAGGAAAAGACCGTCAAACATCACATGACGCGGATCCTGCAAAAGCTGAACGCGCGCAATCGGACGGAGGCAGCGAGGCTGTTCCAGAAAGTGGCCCTCGGACAGCTGGACCCGGACGAACGCTGATCCGTCAAGGGTGGGCCGAGGTGACGTGCTGTCGACGTCGACGCTGCGTCGAGCGGGATCGCGCGGGCGCTAAGCCCTTACCAATTTCCGGGGTCGGCGGTATGGTCGACGCGGGCGAATTCATCCGCCTTGTCCCGCTCAAGGCTCAGCTCTTTCCTGGCCATTGCCTCATCGGTGACCGAATAGGTCAAGGGAGGCGGCCGTCTCGTCAGCTCCGCATACATCAGCAAAGCTGCCTCTTCGGCTGTATCGGCATCAATTTCTTGCGTGATGGTGACGACGTATCTGTGCATGGCGCTGGATCCGGTCGCTGCTGGTTTGATCATGTGCGATCGTCCGCAGTGTAAATGGTTCGGGCGGCTCCGGCAAAGCCGCTGTGCAGCGCCGGTATGCCCGCCACCGCGCTCGCCAGGCGCGGCCGAATTGTGCTGCGGGCGGGCCAAAAAAAGCCTGACGGCGATGTTCGCCGTCAGGCACGTTCATGGGATTCGAAAGCTCAGTTTGTCTTGTGTTCCGAGGCGAAGTGGCCGCACCAGTCGTTGGCCGTGACCACCGGCCAGAGCCCGCGCGCGTTTGCGTCAGGCTGGGAGACCGGCGGATTGTAGCGACAGAGACCAGCTTCGGCGGCAACGGCTGCGCTGTTGGCGACGTGGTTTTCGTAGAATGCGCAGCTGTCGCACGACACGTTGCTGGACATGGGTAGTCTCCTTCCGGTGTTGCGGCCCGTTAAAGTTGAGCCTCGAAATCATAATTTAGAATGATTCTAAACAACGATTCTGGCTGATGCAAGGGGGTGTTGCCCACAATCTCGAGTTGGCCTGCACCGGAACACCGGATGGCGCCGCTACACGGCACCGACAGCGCGCCATCCGCTTTGCAGGCCGCCGGAAGGCGTTCGATCCCACGACGCAGTGTGGGCTTGTGGACCGAGCGAGGCTGCCTCTTCGGCCGAGGACGACATCGATCGGATCACCAATGTTTGAAAATCGGCCCGCAGATTTGCCGTTCATTTTACTCGATGAAAACCGAGCCTGGGGCTATGGTGCCGATCCAGATCAAGTGGAGACCATCAAATGACCGAAAAAGCCGTTCTGGCCGGTGGCTGCTTCTGGGGCATGCAGGATCTCATCCGTGCGCTGCCCGGCGTCATCAACACTCGCGTGGGCTATACTGGCGGCGATGTGCCGAATGCGACCTATCGCAACCATGGCACCCATGCCGAAGCGATCGAGATCGTCTTCGATCCGGATGTCATCAGCTACCGCCGGATTCTCGAATACTTCTTCCAGATCCACGACCCGACCACGCTCAACCGCCAGGGCAACGACGTTGGCACCTCCTATCGCTCGGCGATCTACGTTATCAGCGAGGAGCAGCGGCGCGTTGCCAAAGACACCATCGCCGATGTGGATGCGTCTGGCCTGTGGCCGGGAAAAGCCGTGACCTCGGTCGAGCCGGCCGGGGATTTCTGGGAAGCGGAGCCGGAACACCAGGACTATCTGGAACGCTATCCGAATGGCTATACCTGCCATTTTCCGCGACCGAACTGGGTGCTGCCCAGGCGTGAGGCGGCCGCGTAGCGGCCAACGCCTTCAGTTGCGGGCGAGGCGGGGCCGATCGTTGCGCATGTCGTTGCCTGTCGTGCCGGCGGTGACGACATGAACGGTTGCGCTCCTGCTGCTCTTGGCGATTTCACATGTGGTCTCGCCCGACGAAAGCGCAGAGTGGCCACCGGCCGCAGACCATCCGGGCTGGGTCCCGTATGTTGCGCGCAGAGCCATGTTCCTCGGCGGGGCCTTGGAGTTCGGCGCCTCCTGGCTCAGTGTCGGCGGTTGTCGTTGGTCGAGGTCGCGCTTTCAAGAACAACGATGCCGGAGTAGAGCACCGGCGTATCTTCGCGATTGCGAAAGCATCGGCCGAAAGCAATGACGGAAACGTAGCGACCGCCGCGTGTCCTGACGCGATAGGTAGACTGCTGTGCCCGTCCGCCAACGATCGTCTCGGTGATTTTCCTGGCCAGCTGCGGCCGATCGTCGGGATGAACGCGCGCCAGGTAGAGTTTCAAAGGTAGTCCACGATTGGTTTCGTCGGCGGCAAGACCGAACAGTTCCGCCAGCGCGGCATCGCCGTAGACGCGGTCCTGGACGATATCCCAGGTGAAAATTCCGGAGTCCGCCGTGTCGGCATCGGGTAGATCCACGACAAACGTGCGCTCGCGATCCTCTTCCATCAATCCCCCAAATGGTCGCGCCGCGTCGCTTCGAACTGCGTTCCAGCGGTGCTCACGGTTTCGAATTCTCCAGGCATGAGCATCCATGAATTAGGGGTATCTAACAATCGCTATCCATGCCGTGCAATTGATCATTGTCAGAATATGTCACCGTTGCGACAGATATGCGAATGATCCAGGGCCCGCGCCAACAGCTGATCGCGGCGTCCACAGTACTGATCAGCGGGTGGTGACGCTCGCTTGGCGCATCTGCCCGCGCTCTGTCGTGACTGTCTCAGCCATCGCTGAGTTTCCCGTTCCTGCGGTTGGCCTCCGCGCCGGGTCTGAACTCGACCAGGAACGATTTCAGCTCGACCTCGCGCACCCGCCTTGCCGCCTCGGCGGGTGAGACCCAAGCCAATTCGCGCTGACCTTTTTCCTTGAAGCCATCGGCCATGGCCAGGACCTCCACCTCATAGATGTCGACAATGGCCGGGGCCACGTCGCCGTTCTCCAGCCATTTCAAATAGGTGTATCTGCCCACCGGGTCCTTGCGGACCTTGCCCTTGACGCCGGCTTCTTCCCAGGCTTCGATTGCCGCAACCTCATGCGCCTTTTTCTTCTTCATCGGCCATCCCTTGGGAATGACCCAACGGCCGCTGCCGCGCGATGTCATGACCAGGACCTCGACGTCCGGGCCGCCGTTGCGATAGCGGAAACACAATGCCGCATATTGTTGGCGAAACGCGCCCGAAAACAGTATCTGCGGCTCGGCGGCAAGCTGCTGCAGGAGGGTTTTGGGCTTCTGCGCGATGCTGTTTCGGTTGCTTTTATTCGCTGCCATGTTTCACGATCGAATGTGCCTTGCGTTCCCAAAGCATTCATAGACACAATTTTCCGAATGGAAACATGGAGCGATGCCGCGATTTCGCGCCCGCTGCCCGGACGCCCGTGTGTTGACCGGCGGGATGCTGCTAGAGCCAGCCGGATTTCTTGAACCGCCAGTAGAGAATGGCGCACAGCGTGGCGATGACGCCGAGGACGGCGAAGTAGCCGTAGCGCGTCGCGAGTTCCGGCATGTTCTCGAAATTCATGCCGTAGATGCCGGCAATTGCTGTCGGCACGGCGAGGATTGCCGCCCAGGCGGCAAGCTGGCGGGTGATGGTGCCCTGGCGTTGCTGCTCGAGAAGGTTCGAGGCCTCGAAGACCGAGGTCATGATTTCACGAAGGCCACTGACCAACCCTTCCACGCGCCTGACATGATCGTGCACGTCCTTGAAGAACGGCCTTGCGTTGTCGTCGATACAGGGCAGGTCGAGGTGGCTCAGCTTTCCCACCACTTCGCCCATCGGCCCAAGCACGCGCTGGAACCGGATGACGTGGCGGCGCATGCGGAAGACGCGCCTGATCTGCTCGGGCTGCAGGAAGGACATGAGCACGTGCTTTTCCAGCTCCAGGATCTTGTCCTCGAGCGTCTCGACCATCGGCAGGTAGCCGTCGACGACGAAGTCGATGATGCCGTGCAGCACATAATCGGGCCCATGCTCGAGCAGTTGCGGCGACTGTTCGAGTTGCTGGCGCAGTTCGCTGTGGGAGCGCGCCGAGCCGTGGCGCACCGAGACGAGGTGATGCTTGCCGACGAAGATGCAGGTCTCGCCATAGGCGATCTTCTCGCCTTCGAGGTGGGCCGTCTTGATGACGACGAACAACTGGTCGCCGTAGATATCGACCTTGGGAACCTGCTTGCCGTTCAGTGCGTCCTCGACCGCCAGCGGATGCAGGCCGAACATGGCCTGGAGATTGGCCATTTCGTCCGCAGTCGGGTCGCTGACCCCGATCCAGACGAATTCGCCTTCGCGGGCGTCGAGGGGTTTCGCCGCGAGCGGAACCTCGTCTGCGCGTTTGCCGGCACGGTACAGATAGGAGGCGATGACTGTCATGTGCGTGGTCCGCTGTTGGATTGCTTGCCCGGTACCGGGATGGCCGCCCCCGCCGAACGTCGCCCGGCGCTGGCTGCGCTCAGATCGTCACCTGCTCGCCGATCTCGACGACCCGGTTGGCGGGTAGCTTGAAGTAGGATGACGGATCGATGCCGAGCCCGGCGAGCGCGATGTAGAGATTGTCCTGCCAGCGGGGCAGGCCGGAGTTCGGATCGCTGATGAGCGTCCTGCGGCCGAGATAGAACGAGGTCTGCATGATCTCGAACTTGAAGCCGGCCTTCTTGCAAAGCGACAGCGCCTTGGAAACGTTGGGTTCGTCCATGAAGCCGAAGCAGAGTTCCAGTCTTGTGAACCTGTCGGAAAGCTTCGTCAGCGTTACCCGGTCTTCCTGCGCGACGTAAGGATGGTCCGACGTGCGCACGGTCAGGATGACGTTGTTTTCGTGCAGGACGTGATTGTGCTTGATGTTGTGGAGAAGGACCGCCGGCGTCTTGTCGCCCACGCTGGTGAGGAAGACCGCGGTGCCGCGCACCGTCTGCGGCGCGTGCGTCGATTTCTCGATGGAGCGGATGAAGGTCTCGAGCGGGACATCGTGGCGCGCCGTCTTCTCCCGCAGCATGCGCGACCCGCGCGTCCACGTCCACATGATGAGCATGATGGCAAGCGCCAGCGCGACGGGCACCCAGCCGCCATCGTGGATCTTGAGCAGGTTGGCGACAAGGAAGACGCTCTCGATGGCCAAAAGCGGCAGCAGCAGCAGCGCCGCTAGAAGCGTGGAATATCCCCACACGGAGCGCAGGAACTGGAACGCCATGATCGTCGTCACCACCATCGCGCCGGTGACCGATATGCCGTAGGCGGTGGCAAGCGATTCCGAATCGCCAAAGGAGAAGATCAGCACGATCACACCGACGAACAGCAGGACGTTCACGGCGGGCACGTAGATCTGCCCGGTGTTGGTCTCGGATGTGAACTTGATCAGCAGGCGTGGCAGGAAACCGAGATGGACCGCCTGTCTTGCGAGCGAGAAAGCGCCGGTGATGACGGCCTGGCTGGCGATGATGGTCGCCATCGTCGCGAGGATCACCATCGGCAACAGCGACCATTCCGGGTAGAGAAGGAAGAACGGGTTTTCGACGGCCTCGGGCCGGCTGAGCACGAGCGCACCCTGGCCGAGATAGTTGAGCGCCAAGGCAGGAAAGACGAGCGAGAACCAGGCGGTGCTGATCGGCTTTCGCCCGAAATGGCCGAGGTCGGCGTAGAGCGCTTCTGCCCCGGTCACGGTCAGGAACACGGCGCCGAGCACGACCAGCCCCGCCCAGCCGGCATGGGTGATGAACCAGAGGGCGTTGACCGGATTGAGCGCCTGGAGGATCGTCCAGTCGTCGCCGATGTGGATGAGGCCGCCCCATGCCATGGCAAGAAACCACACCACGGTAATCGGCCCGAAGAACTTGGCAACCGCCTGGGTGCCCTTCGACTGGACAGAGAACAGCACGACCATGATCGCGGCCGACAGCGGCAGCACGTAGCCGGAAAAGGCCGGGGTGACGAGCTTCATGCCCTCCAGCGCCGACATCACGGACAGCGCCGGAGTGATCATGGCGTCGCCGATGAACAGGGCCGCCCCGATCAGTCCGGCAAAAAACAGCACGGGCATGAAGTTGCCCGTCTTTTTCATCAGGAGTGCGAGAAGCGACAGCGTTCCGCCTTCGCCGTCGTTGTCTGCGCGCAAGAGAAACAGCACGTACTTGAACGTCACGATGATCGTCAGCGTCCAGACCATCAGCGAGATGAGGCCGATCACCTCGTTATCGTGCACGCCATCGGCGGAAAACGGGCGCAGCGCCTCGCGAAACGCGTAGAGCGGGCTCGTTCCGATGTCGCCGTAGACGACGCCGACGCAGCCAAGCAACAGGACAAGAAATTTGCGCGTTTCGGTCTGTGGGGCCGAAGCTTCGTTACGCACGGTGGTCATCTGTACTCCGGATGCTGTGCCTTGGTGTTTTGATGGGACTATATGGTGCAATGCATCATGCGAGGCAATCCACCTCGTGCGCGTGTTGCGGAGGAGCGGTCGGGCGCGAATTCGTCCGGCAACGGGATTTGCAGCTGGCAGCGGTCGCTCTTGTGCCGCCGACGTCGCGTGCGCCGGCCCTTAACGGGTGAAATAGGGAGAGGTGTTGATCGTCAGCGGGGGGCAAAACATTGCGGACGACGGGCAAGCAGGCAAGGTCGGCGGCGTTAAAGGGCTTTGGTCACGACCTGTGCAGCGACAGCAACGAGCAGACCTGCCAATGCCACCGCAGTGCCGTATCTGGCCATTCTGACGCGTCGCCAGCGGGCGCCATTCCAATCATAGCCCATGTGCTGCTCCGAAGGGGGGAAACCGCAATCCAGGGTTTGGATTGCGGTTTTGAGTTGCCGGCGGGGGCAGGGGTGTCGGCAACTGGCGGGAGCATGCCTTTCATTCGTTAACTGATGATTGCCCGGCGGCGGCGGCTTTTCGCCTCTCAAAACTACCGGGTTCCTTGCGCGCAAAGGACGGCGCGTGGCCATGCCAGAGGGGGCGTTGAAATCTCGATCAGAGATTTTCCTTGAGAAGGACCTCGATGCGGATCTTGTCCTGTGCGGCGTAGGGTTCGCGCGCGTCGGCACGCGCGCGCATGATACGGATCGCGCTCCTGACGGCATGGCCGGGGTCCTGGGCAATGACAGCATCGATGCGATCATCGCGCAGCGCATTTTCGCTGAAGGGGGTGCGCTCGTGAACGACGACCGTCAGCGGGCGAAGATCGGTGAAGGCGGCTGCTCCCTCCAGCGGGATGCGGGCTTCTGCGCTGAGCACGTAGATCGAGACAATGTCCTGGTTTCTTTCCAGGATCCGACTGACCACCTGTGCGGCCCTGCGTTCATCGCCATGGGTCTCGATGGACGGCAGACACTGGAGATGGGGAAACTGCCGGTTGATCGTGTTGTCAAAACCGAAGCGGCGCTGGATGCTGTCCAGCGACTGCATCGTCTCAGCGACGACCAAAACCTTGCCCGGCTTGCCGCCGACGAAACGACCGATGATCTTGGCAGCGGTTGCCCCGGCGGCGAAGTTGTCGACACCGACGAAATCGGCGGTCGGCAGTTTTTCCTGTCCGGACAGAAACTGCACGAACTTGATGCCGCGCTCGATGAGGCGGCCGATCGCGTCGCGGACCTGTGGCGATTCCGGTGCCATCAGGGCGATGCCGTCAAAGACGTCCTCGTCGATTTCCGACAGGTACTTCGCCACCCTGTGAGGGTCGTCGACCGATATCTGCACGACGTCGATATCGACGAGGTCGCCCTTCATGAGGGCCTGCGCTTCCTCAACCCGCTGGATCAGTTCGGCCAGGTAGAGATCGCCGGTCGTGGGAAGAATGAAGCGGAAGCGATAGCTCTTGTTGCGGGCAAGGCTGACTGCGGCCGGATTGCGAATAAAGCCAATTCTTTCAATGGCCTCGTTCACCTTGCGAACGGCCTTCTCACTGACGTTCGGCCGGTCGTTGAGGACGCGGTCGACGGTTGCAAGGCTTAACCCTGCAGCCTCAGCGAGATCTTTGGCCGTTGGCCGCATGCGGAACTCCCGGTGTGAACGTCTTGCAATCTACTCCACTAATTCAGGCGTGAAATCAACAATTGATGTGCGCACCTCAAAAATCACTTGCGTTGAGGTGCGCACCTCAGTTATGAATCATCCTGCTAGGGACGCGGGCTCCGATCGTCAATGCGTGAGCCGCAAGCCACAAAGGATTTCGATGCGCCAACCGCCCGGCTCGGGCGTTTTGATCCTTCCGATGGAGGTCGGAAGGCACTGGGAGGAGGAACCCCACAATGAAATCGATACTCTTGAGCTCCACACTCATCGTGGGAGCCTACGTCTCCATTGCAGGCGCTGCCGGCACGCAGGCTTCGGCTGCGGAGCTGACCCTTTGCTGGGCGGCCTGGGATCCGGCCAACGCGCTCGTCGAGTTGAGCAAGGACTTCGAAGCCAAGAGCGGCAACACGATGAAGTTCGAATTCGTGCCATGGCCGAACTTCGCAGACCGGATGCTGAACGAGCTGAACTCCGGCGGCAAGCTGTGCGATCTCATGATTGGCGACAGCCAGTGGATCGGCGGCGCGGCCGAAAACGGTCAATACATCAAGCTCAACGATTTCTTCGACAAGGAAGGGATCAAGATGAGCGATTTCATTCCGGCAACCGTCGTCGGTTACGCGGAGTGGCCGAAGAACACGCCGAACTATTGGGCGTTGCCGGCGTTCGGCGACGTGGTCGGCTGGACCTATCGCAAGGACTGGTTCTCCCGCCCCGAGTTGCAGGCCGAGTTCAAGCAGAAATACGGCCGTGACCTGGGCGTGCCGAAGACCTTCGCGGAACTGAAAGATATCGCCGAATTCTTCCAGGGCCGGAAAATCGACGGCAAGACCGTCTACGGCGCCGCGATCTACACTGAGCGCGGCTCGGAAGGCATCACCATGGGTGCCATGGATGTGCTTTACAGTTTCGGCTTCGAATACGGAAACCCGAAGAAAGCCTATGAGCTCGACGGGTTCGTAAACTCTCCCGACGCGATCAAGGGACTGGAGTTCTACAAGGCGCTTTACGATTGCTGCACGCCTCCTGGCCATTCCGACGCGTACATGTCGGAGGACATCGACGCCTACAAGTCGGGCCAGGTCGCCCTGCAGATGAACTTCGCCTTCACGTGGCCGGGCATTCACGTCGATGCCAATGTCGGCGGCGACAAGTCCGGCTACTTCGCCAACCCCGCCGGCCCGACCGGCATCCAGTTCGCCCAGCTCGGCGGGCAGGGGATCTCGGTCGTTGCCGCCTCCGACAAGCAGCAGGAAGCGCTCGACTACATCAAGTGGTTCGCGCAGCCCGAAATCCAGAAGAAGTGGTGGTCGCTCGGCGGCTATTCGGCCCTGCGTTCGGTCGTCGAGGATCCGGGCTTTGCGACGAGCCAGCCCTATGCGCAGACGTTCCTCGATTCGATGGCGATCGTGAAGGACTTCTGGGCGGAACCGTCCTACGCGTCCCTGCTCCAGGCGTCCCAGAAGCGCTTCCACGATTATGTCGTGGCGAAACAGGGCACCGCAAAGGATGCGCTCGACGGTCTGGCCGAGGACTGGAAGGACATCTTCGAAGACGAAGGCAAGTACTGACGCGAATGGCCCGCCGCCTCCCGGCGGGCAGCGTCCATGCAGGGCCGGAACCGGTGCTCGGAGCCGGCCCTGCACGCCATCGTCTCAATGCCCAAGGGGAATAGAATGCTCCATTCATCGATCGATCGCGCTGCGCAAGCGACGCCGCCGCCGGTCGCGCAACGCATCAAGGGGCTGTCGGACCGCGCCATCGCCTGGATTTTCGTGGCGCCGTCCATCGTGTTGCTGCTGGCTATCAACATCTTTCCGCTGATCTGGACGATCCGGCTGAGCTTCACCAATTTTCGCGTGAACCGCCCGAACGAGCCGGTCCAGTTTGTCGGCCTTCGCAACTATCTCAACATCCTGACCGACGAAGACATCTGGCTGACGATGCAAGCCACGGCCCATTTCCTGATCTGGACGATCGTCCTTCAGGTGCTGATCGGCTTTTCGCTCGCCTATCTCATCAACAAGAAGTTTCGCGGCAACGATCTATGGACGACGATCATCGTGCTGCCGATGATGCTGAGCCCCGCCGTCGTCGGAAACTTCTGGACCTTCCTCTACCAGCCGCAGATCGGTCTCTTCAATTACGCGGTCGGATTCCTGACGGGTGCCGATCCCTCGAGCTTCTCGATGATCGGCGACACCGCGCTGGCGCCCTGGTCGATCATCATCGTCGATACCTGGATGTGGACGCCGTTCGTTATGCTCATCTGCCTTGCAGGACTTCGTTCCATCCCAAGCAGCATCTATGAGGCTGCGGAATGCGACCGCGCCAGCAGCTGGCGGCAGTTCTGGACCATCACCATTCCCATGGTGCTGCCGTTCCTGATGCTCGCCATCCTTTTCCGCGGCATCGAGAATTTCAAGATGTTCGATCTCGTGGTGCAACTGACGGGGGGCGGGCCGGGCTCGATCACCGAGCTGACGTCGATCAACCTGAAGCGTGAAGCCTTCGAGAAATGGCGCACCGGCTATGCCTCCGCCTATGCCGTCATCCTGTTCGTGACCGTCTTCGGCCTGGCGTCGATCTATGTCAAAGCCCTCAACAAGGTGAAACAGAGATGAGCAGCTATTCAGTAACGGAGCCGTCCGCACGGCAGAAGTGGTTCGCCGGCTCCCTCGTCGTGCTTTATGCCATCATCACCCTTCTGCCTCTGATCTGGATCATCGGGACAGGTTTCAAATCGCCTTCGGACGCGATCGCCTATCCCCCCAAGACCTTCTTCCAGCCGACGCTCGAGGGCTACGTGAACCTGTTCACGACGCGCACCCGCGTGACGGAAGAACAGCTGAAGCAGATGGGCGAACCGACGACCTGGTACGATCGCCTCGTGCGCAAGGATGGGTTGATCATCGCCGGTCCGTCGCGTTTCAGTGAACGCTTCTACAATTCCGTCATCATCGGTTTCGGTTCGACGGTGCTGTGCATCGTGCTCGGGACGGCGGCCGCCTATGCCTTCTCGCGCTTCAAGGTGCCGCTGAAGGACGACCTGCTGTTCTTCATTCTCTCGACCCGGATGATGCCGCCGATCGCGGTTGCGATCCCGATCTTCCTGATGTTCCGCTCGCTCGGGCTGAACGACACCCACGCCGGCATGATCCTGCTCTATACCGCCGTGAACCTGTCGCTGTCGGTCTGGCTGCTGAAGGGCTTCATCGACGAGATCCCGATCGAATACGAAGAGGCCGCGCTGATCGATGGCTACACGCGGTTTCAGGCCTTCTACAAGGTGGTCCTGCCCCAGGCGGCGACCGGCATCGCGTCGACGGCGATCTTCTGCCTGATCTTCGCCTGGAACGAGTACGCCTTTGCCGTGCTGCTGACATCCGGCAACGCGCAGACCGCACCGCCCTTCATCCCGACGATCATCGGCGTCGGCGGGCAGGACTGGCCGGCAGTCGCCGCCGGCGCAACCCTCTTCCTCGTCCCCGTGATGGTGTTCACGATCCTTCTTCGCAAGCACCTGCTGCGCGGCATCACCTTCGGAGCGGTTCGAAAATGACAGCTTTCCTCAACCAGTTGCTTCGCCTTCGCCGCGGCGCGTGGGAGATGGTGGCATCGGTGCTGATCGCGCTGGGCGTGATCATGCTGATGCAGCCGCTGTCGCTGACGCTCTACTCCTTCTCGTTCCTCGTCACCCTGCTTGGAACGGTCATGTTCATCATCGTCAGCCACTTCCCGGAGTAACCGATGGCACAGATCAGAATTGAGAACGTGCGCAAGGAATTCGGGGCGTTCACCGCGGTCCAGTCGTCGACGTTCACCGTGGAAGACGGCGAGTTCTTCATGCTGCTCGGGCCATCCGGCTGTGGCAAGACGACGACCTTGCGCATGATGGCGGGGCTCGAATTGCCGACCAGCGGCCGGATCTATATCGGCGGCGAGGAAGTCGGCATGAAGCGGGCGCGCGAGCGCGACATCGCCTTCGTCTTTCAGATGTTCGCGCTCTATCCGCATATGAACGTGCGCAAGAACATTTCCTATCCTCTCGTCAGCCAGGGGATGAAGAAGGCGGAAGTCGCCACGCGCGTTGCCGAGGTCGCAAGGATCCTGAGGATCGAGGGCATTCTCGACAAGCCGGTCGGCGGGCTTTCCGGCGGCGATCGCCAGCGCGTAGCACTCGGCCGCGCGATCGTGCGCAACCCAAAGGCATTCTTCATGGACGAACCGCTCGGGGCGCTCGACGCGGAATTCCGCGAACATATGGCGGGGGAATTGCGCGCGCTGCACGACCGCATGGGCGCCACCACCGTCTACGTTACCCACGACCAGCTCGAGGCTATGCAGATGGGCGACAAGATCGTGGTGATGAACCACGGCGTCACCGAGCAGTTCGGACGCCCGCAGCAGATCTACGACTGGCCGGCGACGAAGTTCGTCGCCAAATTCATCGGCTCGCCGCCGATGAATTTCCTGGAGTTCGACGGCATGATCGGTATCGGCGGCGACAGCATCGATCTCACCGGCAAGCGCGTGACGGTGCCGGCCTCGAGGGAGGGCCGTGCCGGTGCGCTGACCCTTGGGGTGCGGCCGGAACATGTTCAATTCATCGACGGCTCCGCCTATCGCGGCCGTGTCGTTGCGGTCGAATATCTCGGCACGACGCAGATCGTCACGCTCGATACGCCCAACGGCGAGATCAAGGCGCGCACGCCCTCCAACCAGTCAGCCCGCACCGACGAGCTCATCGGTCTCGATTTCGATGCCCGCACACTGACGCTCTTCAACGCGGAGACCGGTCGTGCTCTGGTCTCTGAAGCCAACGAGGGAGTGCTGCGCCGTGGCTGAAGTCGTATTGCAAAACGTGACGAAGACCTTCGGCGGTCATTCGGCACTCGACGATGTCTCGATGACCGTGCCGAACGGGTCGTTCGTGGTGTTGCTGGGGCCGACAGGGGCCGGCAAAACGACGACGCTACGCATGGTTTCGGGCCTCGACAATCCCGACAGCGGCGAGGTCTTCATCGGCGGACAGGCGATGCGCGGATTGACCCCGGCGCAGCGCAATGTCGCGATGGTGTTCCAGCAGTATTCGCTCTATCCGCATCTGTCGGTGCGGCAGAACCTGGAATTCCCGCTGAAATCGCCGCTTTTGAAGACGCCGCAGAAGGCGATCGACGAAAAGGTGAACGCGATCGCCGAGGTCCTGCAGATCTCGCACAAGCTCGACAACAAGGCGACCGCGCTTTCGGGCGGCGAGATGCAGCGCGTGTCGATCGGACGAGCGCTGGTGCGCAATCCGCAGATCTATCTCATGGACGAGCCGTTGAGTTCGCTCGACGCGAAATTGCGGGCGGATCTACGCGTCGAACTCAAGAACATCCAGGCGAAATCCGGGGCAACGCTGCTCTACGTCACGCACGACCAGATCGAGGCGATGACCATGGCGACGCATATCGGCGTGCTGGAGGAGGGCAGGCTGGTGCAGTTCGGCTCGCCGCGGGAGATCTACGAGGCTCCGGTCAGCGTCTATGCCGCGAGCCGCCTCGGCCAGCCGCGCATCAACGTCCTGCCGGCGAACCTGTTTGCGGGGTCTCCGGAAAGGGCAAAGTCGATCGGCCTGCGTCCCGAGCACATCGTTCAGGGAAGTGGCGACGATGCCCTTGTCACGCGGGTCGAGCACCTCGGCGACCAGACCCGTCTGCACATCTCGTTCAAACATCATGATCTCGTGACGGTGACGGACCCACATACCGGGTTCCGCGGTGGCGAGACCATCAAGATCCAGCCACACAAGCCGCTGTTCTTCGACGCGGCCGGAATGCGCATCGCTTAGGAGGCGAACATGAGCCAATTCATCAACCGCAAGGAAAATGCGGTGACCGAAGCAATCGACGGCGTGATTGCCGTATCGGGCGGGGCGCTCAGCCGCCTCGACGGATATCCGCACATTCGCGTCGTCCTGCGCTCTGACTGGGACAAGAGCAAGGGTAAGGTCGCGCTGGTCTCCGGTGGTGGGTCGGGGCACGAGCCCGCTCATATCGGGTTCGTCGGCAGGGGCATGCTGACGGCGGCCGTCTGCGGCGACGTCTTCGCCTCGCCCAGCGTGGATGCGATCCTCGCCGGCATTCTGGCGGTGACGGGGCCGGCGGGCTGCCTGCTGATCGTGAAGAACTACACCGGTGACCGCCTGAACTTCGGCCTGGCGGCAGAACGCGCCCGGGCCTACGGCCTGAGCGTGAGCATGGTCGTCGTCGACGACGACATTGCGCTGCCCGAGCTTCCGCAGCCGCGCGGCGTCGCCGGCACCCTGTTCGTGCACAAGATCGCCGGGGCGCTTGCCGAACGCGGTGCGGACCTCGAGACGATTGCCGCGGCCGCGCGCAAGGTCATTTCCGCCACCAACACAATCGGCATGTCGCTCGATACCTGCACGGTTCCCGGTTCGCCGAAGGAGCATCGCATTCCCGAAGGCCACGCCGAGCTCGGGCTCGGCATTCATGGCGAGGCGGGTGTCGAGCAGATCCTTTATTCGGACGCGAAGCAGGCGGTCGCCGCCATGGTCGAGCGGCTGCAGGCCGCCATGGACGACAGGCCGCATGTCGCGCTCGTCAACAATCTCGGCGGCACGTCCATCCTCGAAATGTCGGTTCTGGCGCATGAGCTCGTCCATTCGGCCATTGGCGGGAGGATCGCGCATCTGGTCGGGCCGTCATCGATGATGACCTCGCTCGACATGCGCGGCTTCTCCATCTCGCTTTATCCGGCCGACAAGGCCGAGCTGGAGCTTCTGTCCGCCCCGGTCGCTCTTCCCGCCTGGCCGGGCGTGACGGCGGTCAAGCCGGTTTCGGTTCTGGCGCTGCCCGACGGTCTGACCCCGATCGCCCCTCTGCCATCGCGCCATGAGCCGACGCGGCGGTTTCTGCTCGCCTGCTGCAACCTCCTGATTGGCGCGGAGAAGCCTCTGAACGCGCTCGACGCCAAGTCCGGGGACGGCGACACGGGCTCGACCTTGGCCGGCGCGGCACGCGCGCTGATCGACGCTCTCGACCGCCTGCCGCTTTCGGACCACACACAGCTCTTCCGCGCCATCGGACAGGAACTGAGCCAGACGATGGGCGGATCGTCCGGCGTGCTGCTTGCGATCTTCTTTGCGGCGGCCGGCGACGGCGCATCGAGCGGGCTCTCCATCCGGGAGGCGCTGAAAGCCGGCCTGGCGCGCATGCAGGAAATCGGCGGCGCCAGGATCGGCGACCGCACCATGGTGGACGCGCTGTCGCCGGCGCTGGACGCGCTCGATGAAAGCATGGTCAAGGCGGCCGACGCTGCCCGGGCCGGTGCCGACCTGACGGCGACGCTCGTGCGCGCAAAGGCGGGGCGGGCGGCCTATATCAACGCCAAGCAGCTCGAAGGGCACACCGACCCCGGAGCGGAAGCGGTGGCGCTTCTTTTCGAATACCTGGCGCAGAACCCCGATATCGACACAGTCGAGCCGGAACCGGCGGCGCTCGGCCAGCGCGTCAGCGGCTGACGATCGAAGCGGGATCGAAGGAAAGATCCGCCAAGGCGGATCGTCGGTTCAGGGGAGGCGGGACCAGCCTGCCTCCTGCTCCAGCGCGGGTTCAGCCTCGTGTAGAGCGCCCGGAGTGCCGGGCAGAGATGTCATCTGCCTGGACGGCTGGCCGCTGCGGTTCATTTACAAAGATTGTCAATCCTTGTAAAATCGGTCGGGAAAGGATGCGCCATGCATGTCTCTTTGACTGACAAACTCGACGAGTACGTCCGCGACAAGGTTGCTTCGGGACTTTACAACAATGCGTCGGAAGTGATCCGCGAGGCGTTGCGCCAGAAGATCGCAACGGAGCAATCCGATGCGGACAAGCTGCGGCAGTTGCGCGAGGCGTTGGACCCGGCATGGGCCCAGGCCGATGCGGGCGCCTGTGTCCCCTTCGATCTGACCGCAATCCTGAGCGAACTCGATCAGGAAACGGCGGCGCATGCCTAACCTGGCAGTCACGCCGCTCGCCCGGGAAGACATCAAGGAAATCGGGCGCTATACTCAACGGATCTGGGGCGTCGCCCAGCGCGACCTCTATCTTCGCGGGCTCGCCGCCCTGTTCGAGCGCCTTCAGGCGGGCGTGATTTCCGGGCGGGCCCGTCCGGAAATCCGGCAGGGACTTTTGTGCTACCCCTACAATCGGCATCTGGTGTTTTTTCGACGCGAAGCGCATGGCGGCGTGATCGTCCTTCGTGTGCTGCACGAGCGGATGGATTTCGAGCGGTATCTGTAGAGCGGCCTTCATCTTGGAAGTTGCGCCATGCGCACGGATCGGAACGCGCGCCGTCAATCTGCAGCGACACGGCATGTCCCCGGCAGAAGCGTCACCGCCAACACTGTCGACGCCATAGACGACGGCCGGCGATCCCAATAGCGTATCGACGACATCAGGCGAAAGGACAGGTTTCGTGCGCAAACCTCGCATAGCGATCATTCTCGACGAAAACACAAGCACTGGCGGGAACCGCTATGAGGCGGCCAAGGGATATTTTCTTGCCGTCAGCAACGCCGGCGGGCTCCCCCTCGGAATCCCCTATCTGACTGACGTGGTCGATGTCGTGTTGAACGAGTTCGACGGCCTGGTGGTTGTCGGCGGCCGCTTCGCCTATCCCGATGACTGGTACATTTCCGGGGAAACGTCGAGATCCCCGGCATCGGAGCGCTTCGATATCGAAAGGGCGATCATGGAGGGGTATCTTGAAAAGGATAAACCGATCCTCGGCATATGCGCTGGCATGCAGTCGCTCGCGTGCCTCAACGGCTGTCGCCTCACGCCTGATCTGCGCATGTCCTTTCCGACCGCCGACGAACACGACAAGCGAGACCACGTCCACGCTGTCGACATTCTGCCCGGCACGCGCCTCGCCGGAATGGTCGGCAGACCGCGCATCGACGTCAATACCTTCCACCGTGAGGCTATCGCACAATTGTCGCCTGCCGTTCTCGCGAGCGCGCACGCGGACGACGGCATCGTCGAAGCGATCGAAGTCGTTTCGAGCGCGTTTGCGGTTGGCCTTCAATGGCATCAGGAGCTGTTTGCCGAGACGAACCATCCCGGCAACGGGGTGTTTCGCGGGCTCGTGCAGGCGGCTTCGTAGCAACGGACGCAGTCGCGGAGGCGGTCAATCTCGACACGGTCGGAACCGTCGCCTCTGGCAGCCGTGACCTGACCTTGCCTCAACGCTTGACGGCAAGCCCTGGTTATCCCCTCGTCGCGCGTCACTCACGGGAAGATGTGACGCAAAGCCGTGACGACGATCGCCTTCGCGGAGCCGATCGCCCTTTCGCCTTGCCTGTGACGTTTGCCGATTACTTAATCGACGGTCGAAGCGATGGGGGGTGGCTGTCAGGCCACCTTGAGGTGCGCGTCTTTCGCCGCTTCTGCGGCACGCGGCTCGGCAGCGTGATGCGATGCATTCAGCCGTCGCGCGACGATATCGTGGTTGAGCCACTGTACCGGGCCTGCGGGATCCGACGTCTCGCCGAAGATCAGCTTGCCGGTCGCCTCGACCACAAGAGCGCTCAAGTGATCGCTGACGAGCGCCTTGCCGTCGCGATGCATCTGCGTGATCTCGTTGGACGTGCCGATGGTCAGGTCGGACTGTGCCTGGCTGTTGGCCATCGGCCACGCCGAGAAATCGTAGAACGGCCGCATGACGGTATTGGCCTGCATGTCGGTGATTTTTCCGATCACGTCGTTCATCGTGACGCCATCCAGGAGAAGCTGCTCACAGGCCTGCCATTGCGCCTCTGCCCATTGGCCGCCGTCTTCCTTCTTCAAGGCGAGCAGCAGCGGTATCAGGGGAAGCTCGATGCCGGTGAACACGTCGGACGAATTGGTGCGGATCTCCGGGCAGTTATAGACGGTTGCCTTGATGCCCGACGCCCAGGCCTTTTGCGCGATGCCCTCGAGCCGCATCTTGGCGTAGCCCTGGGTGTAGTTGGTGTAGGTCTGCCAACGATAGCTGCCGTCAATCAGGACGGCGGTGCCATGGTATCCATAGGCCGTATAGCGGACCTGGCCACCGGCTGCCTCGACGCGCGCGCGGATCGTGGCGCTGGCTTCGATCAGGTGCTGAAAGGTGATGGCCGAGACTTCGTCGAAATTCTGCAGGATGAGCTTGCCCATGTCGCTGTCGAGCAGCGCCTGCGACGGCATGTGACGCGCGCCGCGTCCCTTGTAGATGCGGTTGGCAAGAACCAGGAACACCTTGGCCTTCGGAATGCCGCCGGCCATCGTGTGGGCGAAGAACACATTGCGGCCGTCGGCGATCATTCCGTCGAGAACGGCCATGACCTGCGACAGCGCGCCGGTGAACCGCGCCGTAGCGATATCCCGGCACTGGGCGATGTAGTCCCAATCGAGCGTGTCCCGTTCCCAGCTCTCCAGCGTCATCGCCGCCAGCAGGTCCGTCGGGGTGGGGCCACCCGCCGGTGCGTCGAGATCGAAGCCGGCCATGACGGGTATGTTGATGATCCGGCCACCCAGCCGCTCTTCGGCGGCTGCGAGCTCGTCGGCGTCCAGTGGCCGCAACGCGTTGTTTTCGTCGCGTCGCCCGACCGTGATCCCGACGATCTCCATTCCGGCGCGCCGCGCTTCATCGAGCAGGCCGGTCGCATATCCGCGACCGAACAGTTCGCCGAAGAGGACGAAGACGTCACCTTTGCGAAAGACGGTGTTTTCGGCGATGCGGTTCAATGCAACCGGGTTTTTCATAGTGTCAGCTCTTTGGTCCGTTTGTCGTCGAGCGATGACTCGAGCGACCTTCAATGGTTACATGACCGGACTGACCGGGAATAGGAAGTCATATTACGTGACGGTTTTTTTCAAAGCGTGAAGACAGGGCTGGGTTTCCTATTGTCGAGAGCGGACAAAACAGGGAAACTGGAGGACGAAGCTTCAGGCAATTCGGGGTGGCGTCGGCAGGCCGATTCTCGAAAAAGGGCTTGGCTAACCGGCGGCGCCGTGAATTGGGCACTGGCCAGCCACCGTCAACCGAAAGGTCACTCGACGCGTCTATGAGCCAGCCGGTTGCCAAAAAACCATAATTGCTCCACCTAGATCGCGGATCGACACTGGGCACTTAGAATTGGATCGACGTTGAATGCGCATATCATATGTTTTCCTTGGTGCATTTCTCGCATTCGCGCAGTCCGCATCTGCTGACGTCGCCGCACCGCCGGTTTTGAAACCGATCAAGCAGCAGGCACAGGCCGCTGATCTGAGCGCGAAATTTCTCTCGCGCTACAGCTACAAGCCGGTGCCGCTCGACGACGAGCTGTCGGCCAAGGTACTGGATCGGTTCATAAAATCACTGGATCCGGACCGCGTGATCTTCCTGCAGGCAGATATCGACGGGTTCATGTCGCACCGCAACGAGATCGATGATGCGATCGAACGGCAGGACTTGAAGATTCCGTTTGCGATCTTCAACGCCTACGGCAAGCGCATCACTGATCGCATGACCTACGCGCGCAGCATCGTGAAGCAGGACTTCGATTTCAGCACGCAGGAAACCTACCCGGTCATGCGCGAAAACGCGCCTTGGCCGCAGTCGGAGGCCGAGAGCGACGCGCTTTGGCGCAAGCGCGTGAAGGCCGACTGGTTGCGGTTGAAGCTGGGCGGCAAGACTGATGAAATCATTCGCCAGACGCTGGACAAACGATACGCGAACGCACTCGAGCGCGCGTACAAATACAAGAGCGACGATGTTTTCCAGTCGTTCATGAATGCCTACACCACGTCCGTCGATCCGCACACGGATTATTTCGGGGCGAGCGCCTCGGCCAACTTCAACATGGCGATGAAGCTGTCGCTGGTCGGCATCGGAGCGGTGTTGCAGGACCGCGACGACTACACGACGATTCGCGAGCTGGTGCCCGGCGGCCCGGCGCAATTGTCCGGACAGCTTTCGGTCGGAGACCGAATCACGGGCGTCGGTCAAGGCAAGGACGGGGCGATAAAGGAAGTCGTGGGCACGCGCCTCGACGAGGTCGTGCAACTGATCCGAGGGGAAAAAGGATCGGTGGTGCGCCTCGATATCCTGCCCGCGGATGCCGGTGCCGATGCCACCCACAGGATTGTCAGCCTGGTGCGCGACAAGATCAGCCTCGAAAAGCAGGCCGCCCAGAAGGCGGTGCTTTCGGTGAAAATGGGTGAGGCCACGCGCAAGGTCGGCGTGATCACGCTGCCGGCCTTCTACGAGGACTTCGAGGCCCGGCGCAAGGGAGACAAGGATTTCCGAAGCGCCAGCCGCGATGTCGAAAAGCTGCTCGGCGAACTGAAAAAGGAGAAGGTTGACAGCGTTCTCCTTGATCTGCGCAACAATGGCGGCGGTTCACTGGACGAGGCGATCGATCTGACGGGCCTGTTCATCGGCACCGGACCGGTCGTCCAGCAGCGCGACAGCGACGGTAAGGTGGTGATCAGAAGCGCTGATTTCCCCGGTCCCGTCTGGACAGGCCCGGTGGGTGTCCTGATCAATCGCGGCTCCGCCTCGGCTTCGGAGATCGTCGCGGCGGCGATCCAGGACTACGGTCGGGGCCTTGTCATCGGCGAGCCCAGTTTCGGCAAGGGCACCGTTCAGACGGTTGTCAGCCTCGACCAGATGGTCCGCAACAAGAAACCCGAATTCGGCGAGCTGAAAGTGACGGTTGCGCAGTTTTTCCGCATCAACGGCGGCACGACGCAGTTGCACGGCGTAACGCCAGACGTCGTCTTGCCGGGACTGTCCGATCCGAAAACCTTTGGCGAGACCAGCTATGACAACGCGCTGCCTTGGGCCGCGATCAAGGCTGCGAAGTATAAGCCCATGGGCTCTGTCGCCGCCTTGCTGCCGACGCTTCAGGACCGCCATGACGTGCGCGTTGCAGGCAATGCCGACTACCAGCGCTTGCTGGAAGACATCGCCGATCTGAAGGTGCAGCGCGAAAAAGGCGTCGTCTCCCTCAATGAAGCCGAACGCCGCAAGGAAATGACTGAGCGGGAAAACCGGCAGAAGGCTCGGGCGGAGGCTGGCGCCGGTGACGAACTCGGCGCGGATGATGGCCTCAATGCAAACGAGCGTAGCCTGAGTGCCGAACTTGCCATGGAGAACGCGCGCAAGAACGCAAAGGATGCATTGCTGGACGAGGCGGCGGCCATTCTTGCCGATGCGGCTGATCTGGGCGAAGGCAAGCCGATGGCGACCCAAAAACAGTCGGCAAAAACGGACGGAAAATGATCGTCGCTGGTCAACGCTGAACCGCGCGCCGCCTGGGATCGCATCTTGGGTCATTCAAGCGGCATGATCGGCTTTGGCCACACATCCATTCCAGCCGGAAGAATGCTGGCAACGATTGCGCCATGGAAGCTGGCGGGCGGGAAAACCGGGCATCGTATGCCCTAAAATCCCGCTTGCTTTCGGACAGGTCATGTCGCATGTCGGATTGATCCAGTGCGGGCACTTCAAGTTCGATCGGAATGCGGTCGCGGCATGCAGCAAAGCAGACTAAACGTCCTTGTCATCGACGAGAACCGCATCCGCGTCGCCATCATCGAAGAGGGGCTGCGTGACGCGGGCTATGACCAGGTCACCGTGATCGACAACATGCATGGGCTGGCACGGCGCATTGCCGACCTCAATCCCGACGTCATCGTAATCGATCTCGAAAATCCCAACCGCGACATGCTGGAAAGCATGTTCCAGCTGTCGCGCGCGGTCAGGCGCCCCATCGCCATGTTCGTCGACCAGTCCGACGAAGCCTCCATCGAGGCCGCGGTGGAGGCCGGCGTGTCGGCCTATATCGTCGACGGCCTGAAGCAGGAGCGGGTCCGCCCGATCCTGAAGATGGCGATCAGCCGCTTCAATGCCTTCGCGCGCCTCAACCGCGAGCTGGAGGAAACACGCGGCGAACTGGAGGGCCGCAAGATCATCGATCGCGCCAAGGGTCTCATCATGCGCTCGCGCGGGCTCTCCGAGGACGAGGCCTATGCGCTGCTGCGGAAAACGGCGATGAACCAGAACCGCAAGATCATCGACATCGCCCAGGGCCTCGTCACGGCGGCCAGTCTGCTCGATCCCGGAGGCAAGGAATGACGACGCGCCACGCCATCACCGCCGGTTTCGTGCCGCTACTCGACAGCGCGCTTTTGGTCGTTGCCTGCGAAATGGGCTTTGCCGAGGAGCAGGCCATTGACCTGACGCTGCTGCGGGAACGGTCCTGGGCAAGCATCCGCGATCGGCTTGCCGTAAGGCATATCGATGTCGCGCATATTCTCGGCCCCATGCCGATCGCGTGCAACCTTGGCCTCAACGTGCCGGCGCCCGAAATGATCGTCCCTATGGCACTGGGGTTGGGCGGCAACGCCGTGACCGTCTCGTCGGCACTCTGGCAGGCGATGGTGGAAAGCGGCGCGACCGCCGACCTTGACGCACGCGCCAACGGCGTCGCCCTTCGCAAGGTCATCGAGACCCGAGCAGGTCCGCCGCTACGCTTTGCGGTCGTGCACCCCTATTCGGGACACAATTACGAACTGCGTTACTGGCTGGCCGCGAGCGGCATCGATCCGGACGGTCATCTCGAGATCGTCGTTCTGCCGCCCCCGGATATGGGAGATGCGCTGGCCGAAGGCGTGATCGACGGCTATTGCGCCGGCGAACCCTGGAACACCTTCGGCGTGCTCAGGCGCGGTGGACACCTTGCCACCGTCAAGGCTGCGATCTGGCGGTCGAGCCCGGAGAAGGTTCTCGGCGTCAATGCGCAATGGGGCAGGGCCCATCCGGAGGCGATGGCCGCGCTGCTCGTAGCACTGCATCAGGCTTCGCTCTGGTGCGCCCGGCCCGACAACCACGAGGCCCTTGCCGCGCTGCTTTCGAAACAGGCTTATGTTGGGCGGGATGCCGAACTGCTCTTGCCCGCTCTTGCCGGCAATCTTCCGGTCGGCGGCGGGGTCGTCCATGCCGTCAGGGATTTCTTCGTGCCGAACGCCAAGGCCGCGACCTTCCCGTGGAAGAGCCATGCCCTGTGGTTCTACACCCAGATGGTGCGCTGGAAGCAGATCGAACACACGGTCGAGCGTCAACGGATCGCCGCGGAAACCTACCGACCGGATATCTATCGCGCCGCCCTGAAGGACCTCGGCCTCGCCATGCCTTCGGCTAGCGCCAAGGTCGAGGGTGCCTTGCTCACCGAAACGCCGGTCGGCTCCTCGGGTGCCTTGACGCTGGGGCCGGATGGTTTTTTCGACGGTGGACGGTTCGATCCGGACGATGTGGATGCCTATATCGCAAGCCAGTCATCGCGATGAATGCGCAGCGCCTAATTTATGCGCGGTGCACAAAAAATAGCGTTTGCACTGCACAGGTCGAAGGCCAACCACGCCGCCACAGGATACTATCACGTATCTTTTCACGTTAAATCAATCGCTTGCTGAAACTGGCACGATGATTGCTTTCTAATTCTCAGGCCTAAGGGCCACGAATTTGGTGTCCAACGACGGGCACCGCACCAGCAAAGCCGCTGATCAGGATGACGCACGCACGGAGTTTCCGTGTCGGGTGAGCCTGACCAGCGGCTTTTTGTTTTTCAACCCCGAGATGGAGCGGCACGACGTTGTCGGGCCCCGGAGAAGCCATGTCCGAGAACAAGAAGCCTCTATCCGCCGGTGAACCCGCCACCGCGTTGTGGATGTCCACCTTCGCCTTCACCATCTGTTTCGCCGTCTGGACGATCTTTGCCATCATCGGCATCCGCATCAAGCAGGACCTGGGATTGAGTGAGACGCAGTTCGGCCTGCTCGTCGGCACGCCGATCCTGACCGGCTCGCTGGTGCGCATGCTGCTCGGCGTCTGGACCGGACGTTATGGCGGCCGCCTCGTCTACACGCTCACCATGCTGGCGGCGGCGCTTGCCACCTTCCTGCTCGCCTATGCGACCACGTATCCGCAGATGCTGCTCGCCGGGCTCGGCATCGGGCTTGCCGGCGGGTCCTTCGCCGTCGGCGTCGCCTATGTCTCGCCGTTCTTTCCGCCGGAAAAACAGGGCACGGCGCTCGGCATCTTCGGCGCCGGCAATGTCGGGGCGGCGGTGACCAAGTTCCTGGCGCCGTTCGTCATGCTTGCCTTCGGCTGGCAGGCCGTTGCCGTGATCTGGGCGGCCGCGTTGGTGGTGACGGCGCTCGTCTTCTGGTTCACGACCAGCGACGACCCGGCGTTCCGTAGCCGCCGCGAGCGCCAGCTGCCGCAGCGCAGCCTGCTCCAGGAGTTCGCGCCCTTGAAGAACGCGCAGGTCTGGCGCTTCTCGCTCTACTACTTCTTCGCTTTCGGCGGCTTCGTAGCGCTTTCCCTTTGGCTGCCGCGTTACCTGGTCGGCGTCTACGGTTTCGACATCGCAGCCGCCGGCATGATTGCTGCCGCCTATTCCATTCCCGGCAGCATCTTCCGCGCCTTCGGCGGCGTGCTTTCGGATCGCAAGGGCGCGCGCAGCGTCATGTACTGGATGCTCGGCGTTTCCGCCGTCGCAACGCTGATCCTGTCGCTGCCGGCGGCGGGCGAAGGACGCGCCTTCGGCATCACGCCTGCCGTCTTCATCGTCGTCGTCTTCGTGCTCGGTTTCGTCATGAGCCTCGGCAAGGCCGCCGTCTACAAACATATCCCGGCCTACTATCCGGACAATGTCGGCGCGGTCGGCGGCATCGTCGGCATGGTCGGCGGGCTCGGCGGCTTCGTCCTGCCGATTGCCTTCGGGCTCCTAAAGGACGCGACCGGGCTCTGGTCGAGCTGTTTCCTGCTCCTCTTCGCCGTCGTCGCCGCGTCGCTCATCTGGATGCACCTCTCGATCCGCCAGATGGAACGCCGCGCACCTTCGCTGCCGACCGCTGCCGCCGCCTGAACAGACAAGGACAGACCATGACCGAGAAACTCGTCATCATCGGCAATGGCATGGCGCCGGGGCGCATGCTGGAGCATCTCTTCGAAAAGGCGCCCGACCGTTACGAGGTCACCATTTTCAACGCCGAGCCGCGCGTCAACTACGACCGCATCATGCTCTCGCCGGTGCTGTCGGGCGAGAAAGACTATGAAGAAATCATCATCCATGGCGATGGCTGGTACATCAAGCACGGTATTACCCTCTACAAGGGCCATCGCATCGTTGCGATCGACCGTGATGCGAGAACCGTGACCTCCGATCATGGCGTCACCGAAAGCTACGACAGGCTGGTGATCGCCACTGGTTCCGTGCCCTTCATCCTGCCGGTGCCGGGCCACGACATGCCTGGCGTCATCACTTATCGCGATCTCGACGACGTGCAGGCGATGCTGCTCGCCGCCCAGTCGCGCGAGAAGGCCATTGTCATCGGCGGCGGCCTGCTCGGCCTTGAAGCGGCCGCCGGCCTTGCCGGCCGCGGCATGGATGTCACGGTCCTCCATGTGATGCCGACCCTGATGGACCGCCAGCTCGATCCTGCTGCCGGCTATCTCCTGCAAAAAGAGCTCGAAAGTCGCGGCATCAAGATCATCTGCAAGGCCAACACCAAGGCGATCGTCGGCAACGGCAGGGTCGAGGGTATCGAACTCGACGATGGCCGCATCATTCCGGCAACGCTGGTGGTCATGGCTGTCGGCATTCGCCCAAGCGTCGGGCTTGCGAAGGAGGCTGGCCTTGCCGTCAATCGCGGCATCGTCGTCGACCAGGGCATGCAGACGTCGGACGGCCGCATCTGGGCGCTCGGCGAATGCGCGGAAGTGGGCGGCATGGTCTATGGGCTGGTCGCGCCGCTCTACGAGATGGCCCGCGTCGCCGCCTCGCACCTAGCCGGCGAGCGTGCTGCCGCCTTCGTGCATTCCGACACGCCGACCAAGCTCAAGGTCACCGGCATCGAGCTCTTTTCGCTGGGGGATTTTGCCGATGGCGACGACCGCGAGGAGATCGTGCTGCGCGACGCCACGGCCGGCGTCTACAAGCGGCTGGTGCTGAAGGAAAACCGCATCATCGGCACGGTGCTCTATGGCGAGACCGCCGATGGCGCCTGGTTCAACGACCTGAAGAAGAAGGAGACCGACATCTCCGACATGCGCCAGACCCTGATTTTCGGTCAGGGTTACCAGGGGGGTGCTCCGCTGGACCCTATGGCGGCCGTTGCAGCCTTGCCGGATGATGCGGAAATCTGCGGCTGCAACGGCGTGTGCAAGGGCAAGATCACCTCGACGATTGCCGACAAGGGCCTGACATCGCTTGACGAGGTGCGCGCCCATACCAAGGCGTCCGCCTCCTGCGGCTCGTGCACCGGCCTCGTCGAGCAACTGATGACGCTGACGCTCGGCGAGAGTTACAGTCCCGCCGCGGTCCAGCCGATGTGCGGTTGCACGGACCTTGGCCATGACGACGTGCGCCGGCTGATCAAGGCCAAGGGGCTTAAGACCATTCCGGCTGTCATGCAGGAGCTCGAATGGAAGACGTCCTGCGGCTGCGCCAAGTGCCGCCCGGCGCTCAACTATTACCTCGTCTGCGATTTCCCGGATGAATATGCCGACGATTACCAGTCGCGCTTCATCAACGAGCGTGTCCACGCCAACATCCAGAAGGACGGCACCTATTCCGTCGTGCCGCGCATGTGGGGTGGGGTCACCAATTCAGGTGAATTGCGGGCGATCGCCGACGTGGTCGACAAGTTCGAAATCCCGCTTGTGAAGGTGACGGGCGGCCAGCGCATCGATCTGCTCGGCATCGAGAAGGAGGACCTGCCGGCGGTCTGGGCAGATCTCGGCAAGGCCGGCTTCATCTCCGGCCAGGCCTACGCCAAGGGCCTGCGCACGGTGAAGACCTGCGTCGGCTCGGACTGGTGCCGCTTCGGAACGCAGGATTCCACCGGTTTCGGCATCCGCATCGAAAAGTTCATGTGGGGGTCCTGGACGCCGGCCAAGCTGAAGCTGGCCGTCTCGGGCTGTCCGCGCAACTGCGCGGAGGCGACCTGCAAGGATATCGGCGTCATCTGCGTCGACAGCGGTTTCGAGATCCATTTCGCCGGCGCGGCTGGCCTCGACATCAAGGGTACCGAGGTGCTCGGGCTGGTGAAGACCGAGGACGAGGCGCTGGAGCATATCGTGGCGCTGACGCAGATGTACCGCGAGCAGGGACGCTATCTCGAGCGCATCTACAAATGGGCGAAACGCATCGGCCTGGAAGAGATCCGCCGGCAGATCGTCGGCGATCAGGACAAGCGCAAGGCCTACTACGACCGATTCGTCTTCAGCCAGAAGTTTGCCCAGGTCGACCCCTGGTCGGAGCGCGTCTCCGGCAAGGACAAACATGAATTCAGGCCGATGGCGACCATCGGCTATCCCCAGGCCGCGGAATAGGAGGTCTCCCATGAACTGGTTTCCCATTGGAGACATTTCCGACATCCCGCTGCGCGGTGCGCGCTGCGTCAAAACCCCTCAAGGCAAGATCGCCGTGTTCCGCACCGCGGAAAACGAGGTCTTTGCCATCGAGGATCACTGCCCGCACAAGGGCGGGCCGCTGTCGCAGGGTATCGTCCATGCCAAGGCCGTGACCTGCCCGCTGCACAATTGGGTGATATCGCTTGAGACCGGCAAGGCGCTCGGTGCAGACGAGGGGGCGGTGAAGACGATTGCGCTGCGCAACGACGACGGCGCCCTCTTCGTCGCGCTCGAAAGCCTGATGATGGCGGCCGAATAGGATGGAAGGGGCCGTCAAGACAACCTGTCCCTATTGCGGCGTCGGTTGCGGCGTCATTGCGACGGTTGCCGATAACGGTGCCGTTTCCGTCAGGGGCGATCCGGACCATCCCGCGAACTACGGCCGGCTGTGTTCGAAGGGCTCTGCGCTCGCCGAGACGCTCGATCTCGACGGTCGCCTCCTGCATCCCGAAATCGGCGGACAACGGGCGTCGTGGGACGAGGCGCTCGATCTCGTCGCCGAGCGCTTTTCCCGAACGATCGCCGAACATGGGCCGGATTCGGTCGCCTTCTATGTGTCCGGCCAGCTCCTGACCGAGGACTATTACGTCGCCAACAAGCTGATGAAGGGGTTTGTCGGTTCGGCCAACATCGATACCAACTCGCGGCTTTGCATGTCCTCATCCGTCGCCGGTCACCGCCGCGCCTTCGGGTCGGATACGGTGCCGGGATGCTACGAGGATCTGGAACTGGCGGATCTCGTGGTGCTCACCGGCTCCAATCTCGCCTGGTGCCATCCCGTGCTCTACCAACGGCTTGCCGCGGCCAAGGCGAAACGGCCTGAAATGAAGGTGGTCGTCATCGATCCGCGCCGAACCATGACGGCCGACATCGCCGACCTGCACCTCGCAATCCGTCCGGATGCGGATGTGGCGCTGTTCGTCGGCCTGTTCGCACATCTCGTTTCCAGCAACGCCATCGACCAGAACTATGTAGCGGCGCACACAGCCGGCTTCGCGGAGGCCTTCGTCGCCGCCGGCGCCGTCTCCTTCGACGAGGTGCTCGAGCGCACCGGACTTCCGGCCATGCAGTTGCGCGAGTTCTTTCGCCTGTTCGCCGCGACGGAAAAGGTCGTGACCTGCTACAGCCAGGGCGTCAACCAATCCTCCTCGGGAACCGACAAGGTCAATGCGATCCTCAACTGCCACCTTGCCACCGGCCGTATCGGTCGGCCGGGCATGGGGCCGTTCTCGCTGACAGGCCAGCCGAACGCCATGGGCGGGCGCGAGGTCGGTGGCCTTGCCAACATGCTTGCCGCTCATATGGCGATCGAGAACGCCGACGACCGCGATCGCGTGCAGCGTTTCTGGCGCTCGCCGGCCATTGCCGAAAAGCCCGGCCTCAAGGCCGTCGACCTGTTCCAGGCGGTGGCGGAAGGGCGCGTGAAGGCGCTCTGGATCATGGCGACGAACCCGGTCGTCTCGATGCCGGATGCCGACGCCGTCGAGGCAGCGATCAGGGCCTGCCCCTTCGTCGTCGTTTCGGACATTTTGAAGGAGACGGATACGGCCCGCCACGCCCACGTGTTGTTGCCTTCGCTGGGCTGGGGGGAAAAGAGCGGCACGGTCACCAATTCAGAGCGCCGTATCTCCCGCCAGCGCCCGTTCCTCGATGCACCGGGGCAAGCGCGGGCTGATTGGTGGCAACTGGCCGAAGTCGGCCGCCGCTTGGGTTTTGCCGAGGCGTTTACCTACGCTGCCCCGGCGGAGATCTTTTCGGAACACGCAGCGCTTTCGGCATTCGAGAACGCCGGCAGTCGCGATTTTGACATCGGTGCTCATGCCCGCCTCATCGGACAAGCTTACGAAGCGCTTGCGCCGTTCCAATGGCCGCAACCGGCGGGGCAGGCGCGCGCGGAAAGCCGGTTCTTTGCGGATGGCGGTTTCTACCACGCTGACGGCAAGGCCCGATTTGTCGCGGTGCGGCCAGTGGACGCCGATCGTACCTGCGCAGACTATCCCTTTACCCTCAACACCGGGCGCATCCGCGACCAGTGGCACACCATGACGCGGACCGGCAAAAGCGCGCGCCTTTCCGCCCACATCGCCGAACCCTTCGCCGAGCTGCATCCGCGCGACGCGATCGAGCTCGGCGTCGGCAATGCCGGCCTCGTCGAGATCGAAAGCCCCAGGGGGAAGGCGGTCGTGCGTGCGCTGATCACCGAGCGACAGGCGCGCGGCAGCATCTTTGTACCCATGCACTGGACCGACCAGTTCGCGGCCAACGCGCGCATCGACGCGGTCGTGCCGGCAATCACGGATCGCGTATCCGGCCAGCCCGCTTCCAAGAACGTCGCCGTTGCCGCGCGTAGGTTCAAGGTGGCGCACTACGCCTTTGCCGTATCTCACGCGAAGCCGACCGAGGCGGACGCAGCCTATTGGGCGCTTGCGAAGGCTGACGGCGGCTGGCGGCTGGAACTGGCCTTTGCCGGGCCGGTCGAAAACTGGGCCGACTGGTGCCGCCGTGTCTTTTCCATCCCGAAGACTGTCGAACCGCTCGGTTACGCCGATGCGCAAACCGGCGACGTCCGCCTCGCTTTCTTCGACGGCACGCGCCTTCTGGCGGCATTTTTCCTCGCGTGTGAGCCGGTCGCCGTCGCCCGAAACTGGGCGATCGCGCAGCTCGGTGCTGAGCACACCAACATGCGCAAACGCTTCGGCCTCGTCGCCGGCCGTCCCGGCGCGGACAAGCCGGATCCCGGCGCCACCATCTGCGCCTGCTTCGGTGTTGGTGTGAACCAGATCGTCGCTGCCGTGCGTAGCGGTTGCCACAGCGTCGAGGCTGTGGGCGTCGCGCTCAATGCCGGGACCAATTGCGGCTCGTGCCGCGCGGAGATCAGGGGGATCGTCGATGGATGTCTTGCAACGGCCGCGGAATGATGCGCCCGCCCGCATGGAACCGCTCGCCAAGCTGCCCGTCTTCTTTGCACTCGAAGGCGAACGCGTCGTCGTCGTCGGAGGCACGGACGGGGCGCTCTGGAAGGCGGAGTTGCTGGCCGCCTGCGGCGCGCGTGTCGATATCTATGCCGAGGTGATGGGCGAGGCTTTCGAGGCGCTTTTCGTCCGCATGCCGGCGCATCCGGCAGCCCGCCTCGTGCCGCATCGTCGGCGGTGGACCCCGGCGGATCTTGACGGCGCCGTGCTTGCCGTCGGCGATTGCGAGGACGATGCGGAAGCGCTGGCGTTCTCGACCGCCGCCCAAAAGGCAGGCGTTCCCGTCAACGTCATCGACAAGCCGGAATTCTGCCGGTTCCAGTTCGGCTCGATCGTCAACCGCTCGCCTGTCATTGTTTCGATATCGACGGATGGCGCAGCTCCGATCCTGGCGCAGACGATCCGCCGCAAGATCGAGACGCTGTTACCGCTGGGCTTGAAAGCCTGGGCAGAACTGGCGCAATCCCTGCGGCTGGAGGTCAACCGCCGCCTTGAGCCCGGCCTGCCGCGCCGGAGCTTCTGGGAGCGCTTTTGCGACCGTGTCTTTTCGACAATGGATACGCCGGAGGAGGGCGTGGGCGGGGTGCTTCTTGCTGATGCCGAACGGCTCGCGGAAGCCCCCGCCATCGGTCGCGTGACGTTGGTCGGCGCCGGGCCGGGCGATGCCGAATTGCTGACGCTGAAGGCGGTGCGGTCGCTGCAGTCGGCCGATGTCATCCTGTTCGACGACCTCGTCGGCGCCGATGTGCTCGAACTCGCCCGACGGGAAGCCCGCCGCATGCGTCTGGGAAAAGGCGGGGGCAGAACCGGCCATGACGAGATCCATGCCATGATGATCGGGCTCGTGAAGGCGGGAAAACACGTGGTGCTGTTGAAATCCGGCAATGCCACGTTTTTCGGCCGTGCCGGCAAGGAGATCGACGATCTCGTTCAGGCGGGCATTGCGGTAGAACGCATTCCCGGCATCGCCGCGCCAGGTGCGCCGGTCTCTCGCTTGGGTCCGCCGCTCAACCGTTGCGAGCGCGCGCAATCGCGACACCTCGACACTGCAATGCCCCAGCGGGACAGCCCGGCGATGAGGATTGCCGACCGATATTGACTGGACGCGTATCGCGGGTCACGGCGCCCATCGCGGTTTAGGCATCCGTGTCTGTAAACTGCGCAGCCGATGGCGAAAAAACGCGGGCCGCCATGCCGCGCGCCGGGGTGCCGACATGACAGAAGGCGGCCTTTCAGGTATATTTCGCGGTGTCGGAGCGTGCGTTGGTACGCCATGCGCGGCCAGCGTTCTTCCCGCCAAACATATGATTTTGGGAGGGAATGAGATGGTACAGCTCGATGAAGCCAAGCTTCATTCATTTATCGGCAAGATGCTGGGCGATCTCGGCGGCGCGTTCAGCGTTCCGACCGTCAGGCTCGGCCTGAGACTGGGTCTGTTCGCAACACTTGATCGCGACGGGCCGTTGACGGCCGCGGGGCTTGCAGCTGCCGCCGGTGGGCTGACGGAGCGATACGTCAGGGAGTGGGCCTTGGCACAGGCGGCCAATGGATACATCGACTATGATAGCCGTTCCGAGACATTCAGCCTCTCGCCCGAGCAGGCGATGATATTCGTCAACCGGGACAGTCCCGTCTACCTCGAAGGCGCATTCGACATCGCTGCCGCGATGATCGAAGGGGAACAAAAGGTCGAGCACGCCTTTCGCACCGGCGCGGGGGTCCGGTGGGGCGATTCGGCGGGTTGCCTGTTCTGCGCGACCGGGGCGTTCTTCCGCCCCGGCTACGTCAACAATATCGTCCAGAGCTGGCTGCCAGCCCTTCAGGGCATCGAAGATAAGCTCGCGAGCGGCGCCAAGGTTGCAGACGTCGGCTGCGGCGTCGGTTTCTCGACGATCCTGATGGCGCAAGCCTATCCCAAGTCCAGCTTCGTTGGTTACGACTTTCACGAGCCGTCTGTCAGGGAGGCGCAGAGCCATGCCCGCACCCACGGGGTCGAGGGCCGGGTCAAGTTCGTCGCGGCAACCGCCAAGGACATCAAGGAGACGGACTTCGACCTGGTGACGAGTTTCGACTGTCTTCATGACATGGGCGATCCCAGGGGATGCGCCGATCATATGCGCCGCATTTTGAAGAAGGACGGTTCCTGGATGGTCGTCGAGCCTGTGGCCGGCGATCGCCCGGAAGACAACATGAACCCGGTCGGGCGCCTCTATTACAATGCCTCGACGATGATCTGCGTGCCGACCTCCCTCGATCAGGAGGTGGGCGAGGGGCTGGGGGCGCAGGCCGGCGAAGCGAAGCTTTCCGAAGTCATCCGCTCGGGCGGTTTCAAACAGGTGAAAAGGGTGGTGACCGGCCCGTTCAACATGGTTCTGGAAGCGCGACTGTCGGCCTGAAGAGGGGGCAGCGCTCGACAGGCACGGTTTAGGGCCGAGCACCGACGCCTGGTGGTGCGGCATTGGCCTTTGAGCGGTGGAGCGCTGATGGGCCGAAGCCGGGCAGGGCTCTCCGCCGCGACCGCTCGATGGCGGAAGTCTTCTTGCGTTCGGCGCGTGGTCAGGCCAGGCGGCCGACATCTCGCAGAATCTGGTAGAGATCGTCTGCGGCCTGGATTTCGTTGTCCGCGTAGAGCCAGATTGGCCCGACCGCCAGTTCGATGTCTTCGGCATAGATCTCGCCGAGAACGAGGCTGACGGTGTGAAGGCCGACCGCTTTCGACGTCTGCGGATTGATTGCAAGGTGGAAATGCCCGCACTCGACGTCACCTGGCATGGCATAGACGTGAGCGTGGTAACCGGCAAAGCCTCCGGCATCGGCTCGCAATGCGACAGCTGCGCGTAGCGACGGATGAAGCGTTTCGACGTCGACAGCAACCGGTGGCAGCCAATATGTCGCCGCGGTCTCCGCGATGTCATCCTCGACCGCGGTCATGCCCAAGTCCGATTGTTCGACGCCCATCGTGTCCCCCACTTTGACGCCTGTCCCCACAATGAGAGTATCGAGCCCCAGCGGGCCGTCAACCGGTATTCGCATTGCTTGGGCACTGCGCGCATCCGTTGATGGCACTGCGCGCATCCGTTGATGCTGTCGTTTCGGAAATGACCCGCTGTCGGCGCGTTGATGAGGACGTTGACGCGCAGGATCGCACCAGACGGGTGGCGATGAAGTACCCGCGTGTCGGGCCGTTTCTCGGGCGGCAGTCGACCGGATGCTCAACGTCGTTGGGCGGGTTTATGCTTGCCATCGCCGGGAACGCCCGGCTCCTGTTCCGGCTGATCCTTGACCTTTTGCGCTTCGGCCGCATCCGTTCTGCCGCTCGGGATGGAGGTGCTGGTCACTGAAACGGGATCCGAGGCAGGGAAAGTATCTTCCAGCCCTTCCTGCAACTGGCCCTTTCGCTTGCGGGCATCCTGTTCGGCGCGCTCCTGTTTCAGGGATTGAACGGCGGGTGATTGCTTGTGGTCTTGCATCGTCTTTCCTCCGGTTTCCTATCAAACTGAGCGGCATCGCATTCTGTTCCCTTGATGTTGAACAAGGCCGTTCTCGGAAGTCGGTGGAGTGTGCTGTCGACCGCCATCGCCGCCGTGACGAAACATGCGGCCGGTTCCGGAACATTCGAGCCGTCGCCGTCGTTTACGATCTATTACATGAATCAGGAATGCTGATCCCAGACAGTCGGGGACGGTCGGGCGGACAGGCGATCGATGAAAAGACATCCGGGCAACGGCAATGCAGGCACCGATACTGTGGCACTCGATCGCGCCAGACTGGCAGCTATCGTTGATTCCTCCTTTGATCCGATCATCAGCAAGGACCTCGACGGGACGGTGCGAACCTGGAACAGGGCGGCCGAGCAACTGTTCGGCTATAGCGCCGAGGAAATGATCGGCGCGTCGATCTTCAAGCTGATCCCGTCGCACCTGGAAGACGAAGAGCGCGATATCCTGGCGCGCGTCAGTGTCGGTGACCACATTGCGGCGTTCGAGACTGTCAGGCAGCTCAAGGACCAGAGCTACATCACGATCTCGCTGACACTGTCGCCGATCAGGAGTGCCGATGGGAGGATCGTCGGTGCTTCCGCCATCGCGCGGGATATCACGGCGCTCAAGGATCGCGAGAGGCGCATTCGCGTGCTTCTGCGCGAGGTCAATCATCGCGTCAAGAATCAGTACTCGATCATTCTGTCAATGATCCGGCAGACGAGCCGCGGCGATCATGATCTGGCGACCTTTGAACAGCACATCCGCGAGCGGATCATGGCGCTTTCCGCATCGCACGATCTCATCGTGTCGGCGGATTGGGAGGGCGCTGCACTATCAGACCTGATCGCGATACAGCTCAAGCCCTTCGGCCATGACGAGGCGCTGGCCTTTAATGGTCCGGCCATGATGCTGAAACCGACAGCCGTCGAAAACCTGGGCATGGCCTTCCATGAATTGGCGCTCAATTCCTCTCGCCATGGGGTCTTGAGCGGAAAACACGGCACGATCGTCATCTCCTGGGAAATCGCCGAGGCCGACAGCGCGGTCGAATTTTCGATCCGCTGGGATGAGAAAACTTCGGCACGGTTCCCCGTTTCGGGAGAGCCTCGTTCCGGGTTCGGCTCGGTGATCTTGAAGCGAGTGGCGCCTCAGGCCCTCAATGCGGTGGGCGAGATCATTCGCGAGAAGTGCCGCCTGATCTGGACCTTGCGAGGACAGCTGACCGGCTTCGCCGCGGATCACCCGCGCCCCGCTCCATTTCCATAACAGGCGACATCTACGGCTGAGTGTCTGAATGTGTCGGGCTCGCACGCGCCACGGATCCGGTGGGCGAAGCCGTCGCGGCACCGTGTGGGCGCAATTCAGGCCTCGGTCCGACAGGTAACTCTGCAAAGCGGGCGGATTGCGGGATTCGACAAGCGCACAGCCTTGTCTGCCGGGCAGGGCAGCCACTGCCTTTTCGCTTGAGCTACCGCGCCTGTTTCATGCTATCGGGGGGAACCTTGAATATGAGTAATTTGTGCAATGAGCTCGAAGACCCGCGGTTACCTCTTCGCTTTCCTGGCGATCTGCATCTTTGCCGGCCAGGATGCGATCACCAAATATCTTGGTGACCGGTATCCGGCGCTGTTCATCACCATGATCCGGTTCTGGGCGTTCGCGCTTTTCGTGTTCTGCTTCGCAGCGTCATCCCCCGGCGGGGTTCGCGGGGCGATCCGGACGCGCCGGCCCTGGCTTCAGATCGTGCGCGGCCTTCTGCTGGTCGCGGAAATCGTCATCATCGTCTTTTCCTACGTGCATGCCGGGCTCGCCATGAGCCAGTCGATCTTCCAGGCAACGCCGCTGATCATCACCGTGCTGTCGATACCGCTTCTCGGGGAGGCCGTCGGCTGGCGGCGCGGCATCGCCGTCTTTGTCGGGTTGATCGGGGTTCTGGTGATCATAAACCCGATCGACGTTCACTTTGACCTGTCGCTGCTGCTTCCGCTGGCGGCAGCCGTCCTGTTTGCCCTCTACAGCATTGCCACGCGCGCGGTCAGCCGCGAGGATTCGGCGGTCACCAGCCTGTTTTATGCCGGCGTCGCCGGCGCTGTCGCGATCTCGATGATTGGCCCGTTCTATTGGACCGATGTCCAGCCGTCGGACTGGTTTGCATTGGCGGCGCTCTGCATCTGCGGCACGCTCAGCCATTATTTCCTTATCAGAGCCTACGGATTGCTGCCGGCTGCGGAAGTGCAACCGGTCACCTATTTCCAGCTGGTTCTCAACGTCGCCATCGCCGTCATCCTGTTCGGCGAGATCGTCACGCTCAACATGATGATCGGCGCAGCGATCGTTGTCGGGGCCGGCCTCTTCACCATCTGGCGGGAGCACCAGCTGGCCAAGCGCGCTTGACCGCACCCGCCGGTTTTCCGTCGAAATATTGACGGTTGATCCGTATCCTACGAGGCGAGGCGGAATCCACCCCGGCTACACGGAAAGATCAGATAAGATAGCTTATGGAACTGGAAGGTCCTGAAGCCCGACTGTCCGCGGCGATGGCTCTGCTCAATGGTTCAAGCTCTCCTGACAAGCGGTGTCCGCCGCTTTGATCGGTGCAGTCACGCATGGCGCAGCTTCTTCAAGTGGGAAGCAGACGGTTCGTGCGCTCGACGAATTCGATCTGGGTGCGAAACTGCATGCTGAGCTGCCTCAACGTGTGCAGGCGAAAACGATCCGGTGCGGGCCGCGCCCGTTCCTCGTCGATGCGTGCTTCGACGATCGCCTTGCGGTTGCGGAGAGATTTCAGAAACTGATCCATTGCGAATGCCCTTGTTTGACCGGGCAACAATCGGTGAAATCTTCCGATAGTTCCAATTCATTGTTGAAATCACGACGATAGTGTTTATCAATGAGTTATGCCCTACCGACCGACCCTGCGCCAGCTTGAATACATAGCGGCCCTCGACGAGCTGCGGCACTTTGGCAAAGCCGCCAAGCGCTGCCATGTTTCGCAGCCAACTCTGTCCGTGCAGATCGGGCTTGTCGAGAAATCCCTCGGGATAACGCTGTTCGAGCGAACCTCGACAAGCGTGGCCACGACACCGGCGGGCCAGGACGTGGCGCGCAGCGCACGGATGGCGCTCGCGACGGTCGACGATCTCGTCGAAGGCGCCATGAAGGACACACAGAGCCTTGGTGGCCTGGTCCGCATGGCCACGGCACCGACGTTCGGGCCCTATTTCCTTCCGGGGTTCCTGCCCGGCATTCACAGGACATTCCCGGCCCTGAAGATCTACATCCGCGAAGATCGCCCGGCCTGGATCGAGGCGGCGGTCGCCGAGGGCACGGTGGATTGCGGTCTCGGCCCTGCCCCGGAGCGCACAGGCCTGAGGTTCCGGCGCATCGGTCACGAGAAGATCTTTCTCGGTGTTCCGGCCGAGCATCGCCTGGCGTCGCAGAGGTCGGTCAAGACAAGTGCGCTCAGAGGAGAAACGTTGCTGGCGCTCGGAAGCGGCCACCGCCTGCTTGAGAACGTGCGGCATCTCGCGAGCGCTGCGGATGCGCAGGTCATCGACGACTATGAGGGCACAAGTCTCGATTCCATCCGGCAGATGGTCTCCATCGGCATGGGGTGCTCGCTGTTTCCGGAGCTCTATGCCCGTGCGGAGTTTCGCAAGGACGACGATGTCACGTTGATCGAAATCGAGGACTGGGCAGCACGCCGCGAAGTCGGCTTCTACTGGCGCGAAAACAGCGGGCGACAGCGCCACTATGAGATCCTCGCGCGTGAAGCGGACGAAGTCGCCCGTCTGAAGGGCATTGCCTGACGGGCGTCGTCATCGGTCTGGTCAGAGCTGGAGACCCTGCGCTATATCCTACGGTGCCAGAACGCTGGTGAGGGAAATATAGAGCGGCACCCCGATCAGCAAATTCAGCGGGAACGTAACCCCCAATGCCATGGTCAGGTAGATTCCCGGCCGCGCGCTCGGCGCGGCTATGCGCATGGCCGCGGGCGCCGCGATGTAAGAGGCGCTGGCGGCAAGGGTCATCAGCAAGGCAGCATTGCCATGCGACAGACCGAGCGCCAATGCCGACAGAAAGGCGAGCATGGCCGACAGCGCCGGCATCCAGGCGGCAAACAGCACCAGCGGCAAGCTGAGCGAACGCCAACCGGTGCGCAGCCCCTGCCCCGCGACAGCGCCCAGGTCGAGAAGAAAGAGGCAAAGCACACCCCTGAAGGGATCGACGAGGAAGCCGGAGACGTCCGAGAGCCCGCGCTCGCCTGTCACCGCACCGATGGCGAAGGCGCCAACGAGGACGACGATCGTGACGTTGAAGAACACCTCGCGCATGACCGTTGGACTGGCCACCATGTTCTCGCTGCATTTTCCCGATGCGGCCTTCTGCAGGAGATAGACGGCGCTGATGATCGCGGGGGCTTCCATGGCGGCAGCAACCGCCGCCATGGTGGCGCTGTAGTCGAGACCCAGCCGGATCAAGGCATCGGTCGCGGCCGTAAATGTGACGATCGAAATCGAGCCATAGTGGGCTGCGATCGCGGCCCGGTCCGCTGCCGGTAGCGGCGAAACAAGTCCAAGCAGGCGAAATGCGGCGAAGGGCATCGCTCCGGACAGGACCACGCCGACGATCAGGCACAGAATGACCTCCGTCGAGAGCGCGCCCATGCCGATCGCAGCCCCGCCCTTAAATCCGATCGCCAGCATCAGGTAGATCGCGATCATCTTTGACACGCCGGCTGGCAGGGCGATCGACGCTCCGAAGACAGAGACGATGAAGCCAAGGCAGAAGAAGAGGACTGGCGGCGACAGAAGGTTCTGTTCGACGATGGACAAATAGAGGTTCATGGGGTGCCGTCAGGTTGGAGGTCTCAAAAAAAGAAGCGGCACGACATCGGTCGTACCGCTTTGAAAACCTGCGAAGGTACGGCTCCCTGCAGTTGTTCACGTGCGGGCGAACCCGCGGGACTTGTTCATTTCCGTCCGTTCTGGTCGAGCATTTGCCATATCGTCGGGGATAGTGCGAATTCATAGTCACTATGAATGTGATAGCTGGAATCTATTAGATTGCGCGCCCCAAACCCAGGTGCAGCGACTGGTGGACCTGGCACGCTCGCTCGCCGATGCGAGGAGCGCGCGCAAATCGGCCGAGAGGCGGAACGTCGCCGCAGGCCAGCTGAGACGGCCAGCCATGGGCGGTGAGAGGCGCGCTATCAATCTTCGGAATATGATCAGGGCGGTCGATTGCGAATCCAAAACGCACCTGCTAGTAAAACATGACAATTGACGTCATGATTTTGCTGGAGGCGCCTCGCCCGTCGAGCAACGGAGGGGGCGCACGACGGTGAGCGCGAAAAAGGAAGAACTCGAGAAGCTCTATGTGACCGAGCGCGCGCGACTGCAGCAGATTGCATCGAGGCGGATCGGCCCGGTCGCGGCGCCGGATATCGTGCAGGATGTGTTTGCCGCCGTTCTTGCCAAAGCCAGAGAGCACATCACGCTCACGCCTTCCTATCTCGCCAGAGCGACGCGGTTCGTCGCCATCAGCCATTTTCGATCGGAGACGCGGCGCAAGGTCTTCTTCGGCAGGATCACCGAGGAGCAATACGCGCCGCCGGTCGTCCTGCCGGACCAGGCGGTTGTCGCTCGCGAGGAGCTGCAATGCCTTGAGCAAGTGCTTGCCCGATTGCCGCTGCGAACGCGCCAGGCCTTCATGCTCAACAGGTTCCACCAGTGCACCTATGATGAAATCGCGCACGGGCTCGGCGTGTCCTACAGCACGGTCGAGCGAGAGATCGCCAAGGCTATCGTGGCCTGCCAATCCGTCCGCCAAGGCCATCGCAATCCTGCCGTCGGCGGCACTCCGGCAACAGACGAATAGCTCAGAAAAGACCATCCATGGCAGACCCTTCGGCTGTTTCGCCGCGAGACAAATCGCTGATCGACAAGGAAGCCGTCGCCTGGTTCACGCGCATGAACGGCAAACCCACGCGCGCGGAGATGCGGGATTTCGGCCAGTGGCTCGACGCATCGGGGGCGCACGCGACGGCCTTTGAAGATGTGAAGGCGCTGTGGTCGCAGATGGGTTCCGCCGGCTCGCCGGTCGAACAAGGCTTGGCCGGCGAACTGGCTGATCCTCTCCTCAGGATCCAGCGACAGCGACGAAACCGCCGCCTCGAAGGCGGTACAGTGGCCGGTTCGCTGCTGGCAATCATGCTCGGAACCTGGCTGTGGCTCGATCATCCGCATTTAATCCAGGACTTGGGCGCGGACCATGTCGCCGCGCGCGGCGAGCGTCGCCAGATCACGCTTGCGGACGGCTCCTCGGTGCTCCTCGACGCCGACACGGCAATCGACAGCGTCATTACCCCCGGGGAACGGCGGATACGGCTGCGGCGTGGCGCCGTATCGCTTCACGTGCGGCCGTCTGGCGTGCCTTTCGTCGTTGAGGCCGGTGACGGCAAAGCGCTCGTCCTCGGCACGGTGTTCGACGTCGCGCTCGACGGCTCCGGGAAAGTGGCGGTCACGCTGGCGAGCGGCAGCGTCGCCGTGTCGCTGAACGGGCAGCAATTGGATGTCCGCCTCAAACCCGGCGAGAGGATCGAGTACGACGCGGCCGGATTGGGGAGCGCACGCACCGTCGATCTCGAAACGAGCATGGCATGGCACGCGGGCCGCTACATATTCACCAACGAACGGCTCACCGATGTCCTCGAAAAGATTGGCCGATATCGCAAGGGCCGCATCGTCCTGCTCGGTTCCGAACTTGGCCAACGCCGCGTCAGCGGCAACGTTTCTCTTGACGATCCGGACGCGGCACTCGCCGCCGTTCAAGCATCGGTCGGAATGCGCGTGACGCATCTTGGCGGCCGACTGACGCTGATCGGCCCCTGACCCGATCGCCGGATAGGCGCGCCAAAATTTCTTTTCGGTTCCCGTCGTTTTTGTGAGGGTCTGCGCCCCTCTCCCGCGATTGAGCTTATGGGAAGGCAGACGACGTCAAGAGGACCATGCCTTCACTCTTGTATCGAAGGATGAGTGTTCAAGATGACGGGCAGACGAGTAAGGCGCGGGGCGTTCGCTCTGTTGGCGACGACGGTATTGGTAGCGGCTGGCGGCGGAGGTTCGTATCCGAGCCCGGCTTTTGCCCAGGCCGCCGTCAGGACATATGACTTCGACATTCCGCAAAAGCCCGTCCGCGAGGCCCTGAACGACATCGTGCGCGTCACCGGCATCGACGTCGTCTTTGGCGAAACCCCAAATGCGTCACGGGCCGGTCAGCCGGTTCGCGGAACGATGACGGCGCAGCAGGCGGTCGCCACCCTGCTTTCGGGAACCGGTTTGACGCACCGTTTCAGTGGCCCGCGTTCTGTTTCCGTCAGCGACCGCGATAGCGCGGCTCATGCGCTGCCCGATCCGGATGGCGCGACAGCGCTCAGCCCGATTGTCGTCAAGGGTGGTCGAACCCCCTCTGATATCCCTTATGAAACCGCGGGGTCGGTCAGCCATATCAGCGCCGAGCAGATCGACCGGGTTCCGCCGACATCCGTCGGCGACATCTTCAAATCGGCACCCGGTGTCATTGCCTCCGGTAACAGGGTCGGCGCATCGGTCGACGTCAATATTCGCGGCCTTCAGGGCCAGAACCGCGTCAATCTCATGGTCGATGGAACCAGACAGAGCAGCCATTCCTATCGTGGCTATCGCGGCAGCCGCAACGAAGTGTTCGTCGATCCGGATTTTCTCGGCGGCGTGGACATCGCCAAGGGCCCGAGCGCCGGTGCCGGCGGCGTCGGTGCCATGGGCGGGGTGGTCAACATGCGCACGCTTGAGGGCGGCGATCTGTTGAAGCCCGGCGACGACTGGGCCTTGCGCGTCAAGGGCGGGTTGGGCGGCAACAGCATCGCTCCCCCAGCTTCGGCGCTCGGCTTCGGTTTCAATCCGATCACATTTCCTCGTGACGCAAGTTCGGACATTTTCAACGGCGACGCTTTCTCGGGAAGCATGGTCGGCGCCGTGGCAGGGGAAGACTATGAGCTGCTGACCGGCTTTTCTCGGCGAAAGTCGGGCAACTATTTTGCCGGCTCGAACGGTCACTCCACCTATTCAGGCAAGGCTCTGTCGCCGATCAAGCCCGGCAAGGAAGTCTTCAACACCTCGCAGGACATGGAATCCTTTCTAGGAAAGGGCAGCGTGCAATGGGGTGACGGCCACTCCCTGTCCTTAAGCTACATCTACTACGCCAATGAATACGGCAACATCGACGAGAACTTCCTGCCCTATATCAGCGGCCCGACATCCTACTACCGCCTTGCGCAAAACGACCTCTCGAGAACCCAGACGCATACGGCAAAAGCCGGCTACGCATATCAGTTCGCCCACGACAATCTTCTCGCCCTGAACGCGAATGTGTGGCTCACGGACGTCGCCACGAAGGGTGGCATCGTCAATTTCTACAGTGGCGGCACGACGTCGGGCGGCAGAAAATTGACGGAGGTCGAAAGCGCGATCAGGACGCTGGGCGGTGACCTCTCCACGGATTGGGAGTTCGAGACCGGCATCGGCATGCTGACGATGACCAACGGCGTCGAGCTGGTTTACGAGACGGCAAAGGAGAACGGAGAGCTCGGCATCTCCGGCAGCTATGTCGGCGCAAATCCCAACGGCAATCGCGTTCTGGCGAGCGCATTCAATCAATCGAAGCTCGAAATCAACGAGTGGCTTTCGCTGATGGGTGGATTGCGCTTAGACTATTTTGACAATCAGGGGGCGCATGTGGCGCTACACGATTTCGATTATGCCTCGGCGAGCCGGGTCAACCCGTCGGTCGGTGTTACGCTGCAACCCTTTGATGGCGTCCAGTTGTTTGCCTCCTATGCTCAGGGCTGGCGGCCGTTCAGCCTGCGGGAAACCGGCGTTTCGACCGGCTTTACGCCCAACCCGCATCTGAAGCCCGAGACGTCGTCGAACATGGAGTTCGGGTTCAACGTCAGGCAGGACGATGTCCTGCGCGCCGGCGACGCGCTGAGGCTCAAGGTCACGTATTTCGACAACAGCTATGGCGGTTTCATCGGGCGGGAGCGCTACGTCACGCCGGAAGGTTTTTGGCTCTATCGGTGGGACAACATCGCCGACGCACGGTTCAGGGGATACGAAACCTCCGCATCCTACGACGCGGAAGTCTTCTTCGTCGAGGCGGCGTTCACCTATTACACGGATGTAAGTTTCTGCCGCGACAAGGAGGCCAACCTGATCACGCTGGTCATTCCGGCCGGTTGCGGTTTTGAGAAACTGCCGTTCGACTACGGGATGATGAATGTTCCCCCGAAATACTCGGGAAGCCTGACGGTGGGCACGCGTCTTTTCGATCAGAAGCTGACGCTCGGCGCTCGGGTATACGCATTCGGGGAGCGCGTCGGCGGTTACTCCCATTACACCGGCTCGCATACGCAGGCGCCGGGTTACCATGCAAACAGGATCCTCGATCTGTTCGGCAGCTACAAGGTCGATGAGGATGCGTCGCTGGACTTCAGCGTCGAAAACGTCGGAGACGAATACTATCTCGATCCGCTGTCGACGGGCCTTGTCCCATCGCCGGGCCGAACGTTCCGCGCGAGTTTCACGAAGCGCTTCTAGGGTATTTTCGGGAAGATTGCGCCTGGCTTGAAGGCCGCGTCACGCGGGGCCGACGAAAAGGCGTGGTGGGCTTCGGCGGTCTCTGCAGGCTCGCTCAAAACGTTACCGTCCAGCGCCCCGCGATGTATTCGCGGGGCGTTGTGTCATGAGGCCGAAGCCTAGTAGTGGACCGACAGGCTATCGATCGGGGTCGTCTTCGGCGGAGCGAACTTCGTCAGGTCAATTCCGTCGACGGCGGTTCGGTACTCGTCCATGCTCGGCGTGCGGCCAAGGATTGCCGACAGCACCACGACGGGGGTGGAGGCCAACAGCGATTCACCCTTCTTCTCGGCGGTGTCTTCAACGACACGGCCCTGGAACAAGCGGGTCGAGGTCGCAAGAACGGTATCGCCCTTCTCCGCCTTTTCCTGGTTGCCCATGCACAGGTTGCAGCCCGGACGCTCGAGATAGAGGATGTTCTCGTATTCGGTCCGGTTCGAGGTCTTCGGCTTCAGGTCATCGAACTCGAAGCCCGAATATCTCTGCAGGATTTCCCAATCGCCTTCGGCCTTCAACTCGTCGATGATGTTGTAGGTCGGGGCGGCGACGACCAGCGGCGCCTTGAACTCGACCTTGCCCTCGAGCTTCTCGATGTTCTTGAGCATCTGCGCGACGATCTTCATGTCGCCCTTGTGCACCATGCACGAGCCGACGAAGCCGAGGTCCACCTTCTTGGTGCCGCCGTAGTACGAGACCGGGCGGATCGTGTCGTGGGTGTAGCGCTTGGACACGTCGGCGTTGTTGACGTCGGGGTCGGCGATCATCGGTTCGTCGATCACGTCCAGATCCACGACGACCTCGGCGAAGTACTTCGCGTTGTCGTCGGGAGCAAGCGCCGGCTTCTCGCCCGAACGGATCTCGGCGATGCGCGCGTCCGCCTTGGCAATCAGGCCCTTCAGCGTGCCGGCGGCGTTTTCCATGCCCTTGTCGATCATGATCTGGATGCGCGACTTGGCGATCTCCAGCGACTCGATCAGCGTCTCGTCCTGCGAGATGCAGATCGAGGCCTTGGCCTTCATCTCGGCTGTCCAGTCAGTGAACGTAAAGGCCTGGTCGGCGAGCAACGTGCCGATGTGGACTTCGATGATGCGACCCTGGAAGACGTTGTCGCCACACTGCTTGAGCATCTGCGCCTGGGTGGCATGCACGACGTCGCGGAAGTCCATGTAGGGCTGCATCGTGCCCTTGAAGGTCACCTTGACCGACTGCGGGATCGGCATGGTCGCTTCGCCTGTGGCGAGCGCCAGCGCCACGGTGCCGGAGTCCGCGCCGAAGGCCACGCCCTTCGACATGCGGGTGTGGCTGTCGCCGCCGATGATGATCGCCCAGTCATCCACGGTGATGTCGTTCAACACCTTGTGGATCACGTCCGTCATCGAATGATAGACGCCCTTCGGGTCGCGGGCGGTGATCAGGCCGAAGGTGTTCATGAAGGACATGAGCTTCGGAATGTTCGCCTGCGCCTTCTTGTCCCAGACGGATGCCGTGTGGCAGCCCGACTGATAGGCACCGTCGACGAGCGGCGAGATCACGGTGGCCGCCATCGCCTCGAGTTCCTGTGCGGTCATCAGGCCGGTCGTGTCCTGGGAGCCGACGATGTTCACCTTGACGCGAACGTCCGAGCCGGCATGCAGGATCTTGCCCGGCGTCACGCCGACGGCGTTGCGGTTGAAGATCTTCTCGACCGCCGTCAGGCCCTGGCCCTCGACAGTGATTTCCTTGTTCGGGGCAAAGACCGGGGTGGGCTCGATGCCGAGGGTCTGGGCGGCAAAGGTCTGGAGCTTCTTGCCGAAGACGATGGCGTAGGAGCTGCCGGCCTTCATGAACTCCATCTTCTGGGGCGTGAAGGCGGCGGCGACGTCGACCAGCTCGTTGCCGCTCTCGTCGCGCAGCTTCTTGTTCTTCACGTCCAGCTTCAGCACGGTTCCCGTCTCGACGGAGAACTTCTGCTCCAGGATGGCATTGCCGTCGTTGTTGAGGATTGGCTTGCCGTCCTCGCCTGTTTTCTTGACCCAGTTCTTCAGGTTGACGCCGATGCCGCCTGTCACGTCGACGGTTGTCGCGAAGATCGGCGAGATGCCGTTGGTACCGGCGACGACAGGAGCGTAGTTGACGAAGGGCACATAGGGGCTGGCCTGCTTGCCGGTCCAGAGCGCGACGTTGTTGACGCCGGACATACGCGACGAGCCAACGCCCATCGTGCCCTTCTCGGCGATCATCATCACCCGCTTGTCCGGGTGTTGCTTCTGCAGCGCGACAATTTCCTGCTGCGCTTCAGGCGTGATCATACATTGGCCGTGCAGCTGGCGATCCGAGCGCGAATGCGCCTGGTTGCCGGGCGACAGCAGGTCGGTCGAGATATCGCCTTCGGCGGCGATGAAGGTCACGACCTTGATTTCGTCCTCGACATCCGGAAGCTTGGTGAAGAATTCGGCCTTGGCGTAGCTTTCGAGAATGCCCTTGGCGACGGCGTTGCCCGCCTTGAAGGCATCGCGCAGGCGGAACATGTCGGCGTCGTAAAGGAAGACCTGCGTCTTCAGCACGTCGCCGGCCTTCCCGGCGATCGCAGCATCGTCGCCGAGCGCAACGTCCAGCAGCACTTCGACGGAGGGACCGCCCTTCATGTGCGAAAGAAGCTCGAGGGCGAATTCGGGGGAGATCTCCGGGACGGCCGTCGCGCCGAGGATGATCTTCTTCAGGAGCGCTGCCTTGGCGCCGGCCGCGCTGGTCGTACCCGGCAGGGTGTTGTAGATGAAAAACTTCAGTGCGTCGGCGCGGTGCTCGTTGCCGGCATCCTCGATCAGCTTGATGATCTCACCGATGAGGCCGCCGTCGTCGATCGGCTTGGGAGCAAGCCCCTGGGTTTCTCTGTTTTTGATCTCGGCCAGGTAGTCCAAGTAAAGTTTCATCGCAATCCCAACGTCCTGAGGTGTCTGGCGCCGAAACCCAGCGCCACCAGTCTGCATCGTTCATCAGCCTGGTTCTTATGGGTTTCGAGTACGTCAACCAGGGCCGGCTGACAAGATACCGGCTGTCTGTAAAAAAGAAGTTCTGATCTGAAATCAAACCCGATGCGCGAGCACGGTCGGGCGTAAACGTCGACTTGAAACGAGGCCGCATCAGCAATCGCGGCGTGTCGATGCTTGATCGGTTGTAACGTAGTCTCTGGCTGCGACCTTCAGGATGTCGGTTACGCGGGCAGGTTGTCCGGATCGGGATCGGGATCGGGGAGTGGCTTTTCCGCGACGCGCGTGTGGTGCGATGTGGACCGCGCAGCCGATCAACGCCTTGCATGTCGGGAATCAGCCGCGATCCTCGTCCGGATTGCACACGTCATGGTTCCAGTGGGCGCTCGTTGCAGAGCACAATCTTTCAATTATTGAGTGCTTAATTAGAAAAAGAGAAAAAATATACTCTGTGCGCAGCCAGCGCTCCGCAGTTTGTCGCCGGCTGAAAAAGCCGTGGCAACCGAAAGGTTTATCTTTCTTCGCCGATCAAGTTCCCGTGAGCACTCGGGCCGGCAATCGGCACCGTCAGCGGTGCGCGCAACCTCTGTTTAGTAGAGGTCACGGTAGGCCGCGCCTAACCTCGTTGATGAGGAGTGGGTAATTGCTCGGCGGCTGGGCATGTACTCAAACCATATTGGGAGAATGGCATGAAAAAGTATCTTCAAACAGTTGCTGTCTGCGCAATCGTGGCGGTTGGTTATGCCGCACCTTCATTCGCAGACACCGGTAGCAAAAGCGGCGGCGCCAGTGAAACGGGCGGCAAGAGCGGCGGTGCTGGCGAGACCGGTGGGAAGAGCGGCGGTGCTGGAGAGACCGGCGGCAAGAGTGGCGGTGCTGGCGAGACCGGCGGCAAGAGCGGCGGTGCTGGAGACATCGGCGGCACTGGCGGTGGCACGGGCGATGGCGGTGGCACCGGTGGTGGCGCGGGCGATGGCGGTGGCACTGGTGGCGGCACCGGTGATGGTGGTGGTAGTGGCGGTGGTGCCGGAGATGGCGCCGGCAGCGGTGGTGGTACCGGAGATGGCGGTGGCACTGGTAGCGGCACGGGTGATGCCGGCGGTGCTGGTGGTGGTACTGGAGATGCCGGCGGTGCAACTGGCGGTGCAGGCGACACCGGTGGCAATTCCGGTGAGAGCGGCGGCGGCAGCAGCGAAACCGGAAGCATGCCAATCGCGAATTAAAGAGGCCTGGCCTGCCGGGAAGCAGGCCACACCTTTCAAACCAGCGGGGGGCAAAGTGCCCCTCGCCTTCCCGAAGACGGGACGCGATACTGTCGGTCTCGACGCAAACGTTTCCGATAAAAACGGAATGGCCGGATTTGCGCCCGCTCTATTTACTGTCGGGCGACCTGCGTTCCTCAGGATACACGGCCGGTCTCAACCGCTGCTTGGGTTCGCCGACGCGCCGTGAGCAGCGGCAGCAACCGCATCCCACTCGGCCAGCACCCTTTCCTGCGTGAACCGGCGGGCACTCTGTTCCGCGCTGCGTCCAAGGTGATATCGAAGCAGCGGATCCTTGAGTATTTTTCGAAGGGCGGCTGCGAGCGCATCGACGTCTTCCCTGTCGACGAGGATGCCGTCTTCGCCATCGCTGATCATTTCCTCGGGCCCCCATTGGCAGCGAAAGGATACAGCAGGAATTCCGGCGGCCATCGCTTCCAGCAACACGATGCCCCAGCCCTCGTAGCGTGACGACAGGACGAAGACGTCGGCGGTCTCCACCCACTCTCCCGGGCGACCGGTGACGCCAGGCATGCTGACACGGTCGGAAAGGCCTAGCCGGTCCCTGAGCGCTTCCAGGCTTGCCCTGTCCTCGCCCTCCCCCCAGATACGCAGATGCCATTCCGGCAGATCCGGCGCGATCTTCGCAAAAGCCTCCAGCAGCAGGTCGAACCCCTTTTGATGGGTCAGGCGTCCGACGGCTGTCAGAACGGTGTCCTCTCGCCTGTTGTTCCACCCCGGCGGCAGATCGAAGGCGTTGGGTACGACCCAGCCGCGCTTGCGCATGACTGGCGGAAAGGTCTCGAGTGCGCCACGGGTCATCGTGACCAGGCCGAAGGCGGTTGGGTAGAGACGCTGTTGCAGCCACCGCCAGCCGCGTCCAAAGGGCTGCAATTCGGGATTGTTGCGCTCGGACACGATGATCGGCACGCCCAGCCGCTTGCCTGCCAAAAGCGTGAGCACGTTGGTCCGCGTGAGGAAGCTGAGGATGAATGTCGGGCGGGACGCCCGAAGGGCGGCCCTGAGCCTGCGCATACGGCGAAGTGCCATCAGGCCGGAATGAAGTTTGGATCGCGGCTTGCCGGCGCCGCCGAGCCGCCAGATATCGATATGCGGATCGATCGCATAATAGGCCTCGGATGCCGGCGGCTCGAAGGTTATGATGGTGATCTCATGGCCCTGCCGCGACCAGTGATTTGCCACGAGGCTGACGACATGCTCGGTGCCGCCCGCACCCAGTGCCGGCACGACGATCGTCGTCCTTATCACCTGCTCGGCCTGACGATCTTGGACGCCGGCGTCCGGGCTCTTTGTCATTCGTCGATGTTCCCCGTCGCGCTCCGCACGGCCTTGGACAAATTACCGATGGTTGCTACTTTCGTGAATGCTGTTGCAGTATATTCTGATTTTATCGCTGCGGCGACGGGCTCCAGCGCGCGATCAGGGGGATGTCGATGAGCAGCATTCTGCAGCGTGTCGCCAGGCGCATTCGCAAGCGCGTGCGGCTGACGTCGCATGCGGCTTCGGCCGACGCTTTTCTCGTTTCCTATCCGAAGTCGGGCCGGACCTGGTTTCGGTTCATCCTGTCCCATTATTTCGCGTCGGTCGCGGGGGGATGCGAACCGGTCGATCTGCGCAACATGTTTTCGATCGTGCCGAACTACGACCTCGACACGGTAAGAGGGCTTCCGGCGTTTCGCTTCGCCTCCGGGCAGATCCCGAAAATTCTCGTCAGCCATCTCGACTACCGCGCCAGCCGCTTCCTCATGCGCCCGGTGGTGATGATGGTCAGGGATCCGCGCGACGTGCTGGTCTCCGCCTATTTTCATGCGACGCGGCACAAGCACCGCTTCGAAGGGGATATCGGCGCCTTCATCGAGGACAGCGCGCAGGGGGCGCCTGCCCTGATCCAGTACCTCAACGGGTGGGCGGGTGGCCTGAAACGCCGCCGGCACACCGTTCTCAGCTACGAGGATCTTTCCGCCGATCCCGTCATGAACACCCGCCGCGTTCTTGAATTTCTTGGCTGCAAGGTCGATGACGCCAGCCTGCAGAAGGCTGTGCACGCCGGTCAGTTCGACGCGATGCAAAGCCGCGAGCGGGTGGAGGGAATTCCGGCGCACGACTACGATCGCGGCGATGACGAAAGCCTGCGGATGCGTCGCGGCAAGGCAGGCGGTTTCCTCGACTATCTCAGCGAGAAACAGGCTGACCGGATCCTCGAGCTGTGCCAAACGAGGCTTTCGGAAGCGGCAAAGCATCTTCTCGTGCCCACCGGCCTCGATCTGCGCTCCCGCTGACGCGCCGGTCACCCGGTCGCGCCCGCGATAACCTGCCGGACGACGTCGGCAATTGCCGTCATCGCCTGCTCGTCGAAGCTGGGGTCGACCAGGAAGGCCAGGCTCGTTTCCCCAAGTGCGCGCGCCACGGGGAGCCGGGATGATGGACCCATGCCGATGTCGGTGAATGCGCGCTCCCGGTAGATCTCCGAGCAACTGCCGCTGAAGCAAGGCACGCCATGGCCGTTGATCTCCGCGATGATCCGGTCCCGGTCCCATCCGTCCCCAAGCGCGTCCGGCCGCACGAAACAGTAGAAGCGATACCAGGCGTGGACGAACCCCGATGGCGGCATGGGAATGCGAAGCGCCGGCAGGTCGATGAGCGCGTCGTGAAGGGTGGCCGCGTTTGTTGCCCGGATGCGCTGGGTGCCGGCAAGGTCTGCGAGCTGGGCTGTTCCCAGAACCGCCTGTATCGACGTCATGCGCCAATTGGTGCCGATCGACCCGTGCAGCCAGCGGAACCCGGGCGGATGCTCGGTGTTGAATACCGTGTCGTAGTTTTTGCCGTGGTCCTTGCGGCTCCAGGCCTTTTGCCACATGGCTTCGTCATTCAGGGCGATCAGGCCGCCTTCGCCGCCCGTCGTTATGATCTTGTCCTGGCAGAACGAAAAGGCGGAGATATCCGCGAACGTGCCGACGGGGCTGCCTGCGATGGAGGCTCCATGCGCCTGGGCACAATCTTCGATGACCCAGAGGCCCCTCTCGGCAGCCAGCGCCATGATCGCCGGCATGTCGCAGGGCCAACCGGCGAGATGCACCGCGATGATGCCTTTGGTGTCTTTCGTCAGGCAACGGCCGATGGTCTCGGCCGTAATGTTCTGGCTATCGGCATCGACATCGGCGAACACCGCCCTGCCCCCGGCCATCACCACGCACGATGCCGACGCGATGAAGCTGCGCGGGGTCACGATCACTTCGTCGGCGGGCTGCAGACCGAGCGCGTGCAGGGCGAGATCCAAAGCGACTGTGCCGTTGGCAAGCGCAATCGCATGCCGCATGCCGAGATGGTGCTCGTAGGCCTGTTCGAAGGCGCGGACATGGGGGCCAGTCCAGGCGTTGACGTCTCCTGATCGCAGGACTTTACAGACGTCCGCGATCTGCTGTTCATCGTAGATCGGCCATCGATGCATCTGTATCCCCCGAACCGTCTGCGTCACGAGCGCGTCTGTGGAAGCATCCAGCGAACCAGAACAAAGGCTTCGGCCGCGTCGCTCATCACGGTCGCCCCGCGCAGTTGCGCCAGCGCCGACAGCGTGCGCGTCGATCGCTCGTGCGGCGGCAAGCGGATCTGGGAGGCGAAGCACGCCATGGCTTCGAGCTTCCGGTCGAGATGACGTGAAATGTCGACGAAGACGTTCGGCGTGAAGGACGGCGTCAGATAGGGCGCGTTCCAGTTGGTCTCGGAAAGGGTTTCATAGGCCAGGATGCGATGGGGAAAGCTCTCCTGGTGCGGACGGCTCGCCACCAGCGCCGACAGGAAAGCCAGCTGGTGATCCTTGTGAATATCGCCCGGAAAAGGCAGGAGAACGGTTTCGGGCGACAGGACGCGCACAAGATCGGAGAGCGCGCCGTTGACCGCGGAATGGCCGGCTAGATCGAGGCCAGCGGCCTCGAAACCAAGCCAGAAGGTTTCCTCCACCCCCAAAAGCGCGTGGGCCTGATTGGCTTCCGCGCGGACGGTCGCGATACTCTCGGTCGAATAGGCCGGTGGCCGCCCCTCGGTCACGATCGCCACGAACACCCGTTCGCCTTCCGCGGTCAGCCGCGCAATCGTACCGCCAGCGCCAAGAACCTCGTCATCCGGGTGCGGCGCGATCACCAGTGTCCGACCGAACGAGAGCGGAGCGGGCAGTGCCGGCCTTCCTTTCGGCTTTGCGCGCTTGCTCATCGGCGGTCTTCTCCCGTCGATGTGAGCAGCACGCAGGCGCCGTAGCGTTCGGCGACGTGGCGCTCAGCCTCGTGGATGGACGTGGCGTTTCGCTTCTCACCCGCAATCAGGGTCGATACGGTCAGCAGGAGGATACGTGTGTCGAGCCACCAGCCGGCATGATCGACATACCAGATGTCGAGCGCCAGTTTCTCCTCGTTCGAAAGCCGGGTGTTGCCGTTGACCTGCGCCCAGCCGGTGATGCCGGGCAGGACCCGGCACCGCACGCGTCCGAGTTCGCCGAAGCCCGCTATGGTGACGGGTCCGAGTGGGCGCGGTCCGACGAAGGCCATCTCGTTTCGGGCGACGGACAGGAATTGCGGCAGCTCGTCGAGCCGTATTCGGCGCAGAAGGCGCGTGAGCCGCGTCTCGCGCAGGTGATCGGGCAACAGCTGGCCGGTCGCGTCACGGTCCTCGCGCATGGTGCGAAACTTTATGATGGAAAAGGGCCTGGCCGCGATGCCGGCCCGCAATTGCCGGAAGATGAGCGGGCGACCGAGGGTGGCAAACACGATCATGGCGGTCGCCAGCATCAGCGGCATGCAGAGGATGAACAGTGCGCCAGCGACGAAAACGCTGGCGATCCGACCATTTTCAACTGGCGTAGCGATGCCCCCCATCTCCAACGTTCGGCCGTTGCGTCTCAATCCACTCTCCGTCAGATGCTACACTCGGGGCGTTGCTTGCTGCAGTCGATGCTGTTGAACCTGTGCGACGATGCTGGCCTACATGCCGGTGATGGCCACCACCAGCACGTCGCCGGGCAGCATTTCCGTCAGTGTCGAAGCTTCGAGGCTCGCCGGCTTGCCGCCGACGGGATTGCGGCGGATCTCGTAGGTGTAGGTGATATTGGTCTTGTTGGCCTCATCGGCCGTCGCTGCCGCCATCAACAGGATCTGTTCCTGGGCGGCCTGCCGGGTCGCGATCAGTTTCTTGATCTCGACCTCGCGCTCCTGCAGCTGCATCAGAATTTCCTTCTCACGATCGGCGCTGAGTTTGGCGAGCTGCAGTTTCATTTCGCTCAGCTCCCGGCGCGAGCGGGCGAGCGTCGCGAAGGTCTCCAGCAGCTGCGACTTTTCGTTCGAGGCGTTGTTTTTGGCGCGCGACAGGTCGCTTTCGGTATTGAGTTCGCGCTTGCGCAGCGAGCTCACCCGCTCAAGATCCTTCTGGTTGATGTCGACAACTTCCTTTTGCTGCGCCACCAGCTGCTCAAGGATGTCGATTGCGCCTTCGCCCTGCACGATGCCTTCCGACAATATGGTGGTCTGTGACTTGTTGGCGGCAAGGTCGGCGTTCAGGATCTTTTCTTCCACTTCGATAACCCCTTTGAGGGGCAGGTTCGTGACGAACTCCCTGGCAACTTCCGGCACGTCCTTCAGGTCGATCTTGGCGCTGTTCTTCAGCTGGGCGACCAAGCGCGCCGCATAAACGGCCTCGTAGACGATCTGAGCGTCAGAGCCCTCGATTTCGCCGCGCAATCGTGCCCGCGCAACGATCCGGTCGGACGCGTTGACGGCAGCGATCTGGGTGCCGCCCGCCAGACCGACGGCCTGCTCGACGGTCAGCCCACTGTAGAAAGGAAAGGATCCGGGGCTGCGCACTTCGCCTAAAACGAAGATCGGGCGGAAAGTCGAAATGTTGAGCGAAAGCTTGGGATCGATCAGGATTTCGCGCGAGCGATATTCAGACCGCAGCTTTTCAAGCGCCGCCGTGACCGTCAGCCCGTCGATCTTGACCGATCCGATCAAGGGAAACTGGGCATCGCCGTCGCTGGAGATCGTCACCGTCACCGGGAGTTCCGCATCGTCTAGAAAGTCGAAGGTCAGGATGTCGCCGGTCGCCAGGTGGTACTCCGCAGTTATCCCTGCTCCGGCCGCCAGGCTGAGAAAAAGGCACAGGATCGCTGCGAGTAGATATTTTGATATCCGTCTCGCCAGGCCGCGGTTGTCGAATGAACTCATGATTGCCGTCATGCAATTGCGCCCCTCGAAAGAAAAGACAACATTCGCAGATCGTATTGCTGGCAGACTATATTCTGCCATTCGTCAAATCGTCAAAGGAATTTGATTGAAAAGCAGAAGGAGCGGTAACATTATAATACGCAATGCCGTTGGGGGCCTTATTTCGTTTTTTATTACCCCGATGGATTACTCCTGAAGTGTTATACCAAGTCTCGATGGTGGAAGACCAAGGGCTCTGTCGTCGAAACTTGCTCTTGCTCAGACTGCTTTGTTGTTCACCGGCGTGCCCGGCTCGGGCTTTCGGATGGCGTGCGTGACGATCCGCAAGAAACTACGACGCGCCACGAAGGCGTTTGGCGAAATAGCGAACCGGGAAAAGAGCCTGAAGGAGCGGCTGCAGGCGGTCGCGCACCTGATGGCCGGCAATTTTCTCGGCTCAATTGTCGGTCTTGCCGGTTTCGCGCTGACGGCGCGCGCGCTCGGGCCGGCGGACTATGGCGTACTTGCCTTGTGTTTTGCCTTCACCCGGGCGGTCGAACGGCTCGTCAGCTTCCAGTCGTGGCAGCCACTGATCAAGTTCGGAGCGGAGGCGAAAGAGGCCGGGCGCGACGATGATCTGCGGGTGATCCTGAAATTCGGTCTGCTTCTAGATGTTTCGGCCGCCATTGCCGGTTGCCTGATCGCCGTCCTGCTCGTTCTTTTCGCAGCGCCGCTAATCGGCGTGTCGCAGGAGACGCGCGGCCTGGTGCTGATGTATTGCTTTGTCCTTCCCTTTCAGCTTTCCGGCATGCCGACGGCAGTGCTGAGGCTTTTCGGCCGGTTCACATCGCTTGCCTATGGCCAGGTGATTTCCAGCATGCTGCGCGTCCTGCTCTGCCTTCTAGGCTATCTCGCTGGCGCAGGGCTCTTCGCGTTCGCGTTGATCTGGATGGCGGCACAAGTGCTGAGTTCGATTTCGCTCGTCGTCTTTTCCCTTGTTGCGCTCCGGCGCGAAGGCTTGCTTGACGGGCTGGCGACGGCCTCGCTTGCACAGTTGCGCACGCGCTTTCCGGGTCTGTGGAAGTTTGCGATCTCCGCCAATATCTCGCTCACAATTCGCGCCAGCGCCAACGAACTCGACACGTTGTTGGTCGGCTATCTCGCCGATCCGGCGTCTGCCGGGCTGTTTCATATCGCCAAACGCGTCGGCCGCCTGGCGCAGCAGGCGGGCGTTCAGGTCCAGACCGTGCTCTATCCCGAACTCGCGCGCACGTGGGTCGCGGGTGCGCGCGCAGAGTTCCGCCGCGCCGTCTTCCAGACGCAGTGGCTGCTTCTGGCACTCGGCATCGCCATGATCGGCGCCTTTTACGTGACGATAGAGCCGCTGCTGCGCTGGACCGCGGGGCCGCAATTCGTCGGCGCCGCACCGCTTGTCATCGTGCAATCCATCGCCGTAACGATGACGCTGGTCGGTGCCGTCTTCCGCTCGGCGCTGTTGGCGATGGGCGAGGAGCACAAGATCCTGTCGAGCGTGATCGTCTCGGTCGTCGGCTTCTATGTGACCGCGCTGATCTTTATCCCGCAGATCGGCGCCATGGGCGCCAATGTCGCCCACATCGTCATGTCGACCATCTGGCTGGCGTCGATGTACGTCGCCTACCGTCGGCACGTTTAGCCGTTAGCCGAAGAAGACCATTCAGTCGGTCGGGTAGCGTCCGGCGATGCGTTCTTCGGAGAGCCATTGCATGAAATCGTCGAAGTTCGACCAGCCGTTGCCGTCGCCATCGACCCAGGGGTCGCTGCGGGCGGCCGCGGCGCCAAACTGCGGCTCCACCGCGTCGGCCATCCCGTCATTGTCGGAATCGAGATAGGGTTCACCAGCGGCAATCTGTGGCAAGGCGCCCGGGGCCCGGATCATCTTGCCGCCGCCCTTTTGTCCGATCGGCCCGATTTCGGCGATTACCCTTTCGTCGATGCCATCGCGCGGGAAAGCGCCCGCGGTTGCCGTGACCGAGGCGTACATGGCCTCCGCCGGTTCGGGGTTTGCGATCGCCAGGGGACAGGGTGGCTTGTCGACGATGAAGCCGACCGTGTCGGGCGCGACCGCGACGATCGATTTCTTGCCGAAACTCCAGGTCACGTTGCCGCTGTTGTAGATTTTCGGGTTGTCGACGCTGGCCGTGTCGTTCCAGTTCATCGCATAGGTCACTTCATTGGTGCTCGGCCCAGCCTTGAAATAGTTGCCGACAAAGGAGATCGGCGTTCCGCCGGGAAACTGCGAGAAGATCTCGCCCCATTCCGAGGCCGCGTTGAAGAAGAGATTGTTGACGATCTCGATGCAGGATCCGCCATAGTGGTTGTCATCGGGGTTCCTGTCGCGATTGGAAACGCAGGCGTTTTTCCAAAAGCTGATGTTTTGGGGTGCGCGCGGGTCCGAGCCGAGCAGCGCGCATTTGCTGTGCTTGTTCAGCCCCTCGGCAAAAATAGAATTGGCGATCGTCAGGTCGGTCGTCGTCGCATAGGCGTTGATGTTCTCGTCGGTCGCCCAGGATGTCGAAACGTGGTCGACATAGACGAGCCGGCTGTCCTCGATCGTCACGCCATCGACATTGGGGATCGAGTTGGGAAACTGCGGTCGCATGCGCAGATGCCGTATAATGACGTTGGCCGATCCCTTGACGACGAACGGCGTGTGCATGCCCTCGCTGTTTGTCTGGTCGATCGTCAACAGGATGCCGCCGCCTGGCGCCGTCTGGCCGAGAATGGACAGGTTGGCGTTCTGGTCGCGCACCACCAGCGAGCTCTTCAGCTTGATCGTTCCGCCGACGCGGAAAACGCAATTGCGTGGACCGCTGAGATCGATGCAGGCGCGCAGGCTGCCCGGGCCGGCGTCGTTGAGGTTGATAACGGGGATGATCGCCCCGTCCCTCCCCCCGGTCGCCGCCTTTCCGTAACCCTCCGCTCCCGGGAACGCGGGCCGCTCTTCCGCCGGTGCCGGCCCAGTCGAGACGGCCAGCGCCAGAACCGCCAGCGCGAGCCCCGCCCACCATCTACGGGGGCGGCCGCGCAACCGCCGGCCACTCATGCTCGAAACCGCCCTCACTGCATCGGTCATGTGAAATCTCCTGCTAGGGCTCCACACCGGTTCGCCACGACAAGACGGCTGGACGAACGACATCGGTTTTTACTCCTGGTCACCGCTCTATACCACATTCCGTGCGTTGACCGTCGCACCACATTCCCGAGATAAGCCATGCTTTGCCGACCGCCCGGACCGATCCATCTCCCCCAGCACGCGGCCGGATCGAGACGAACGCGGGACGTCGCTATAAGTTCAAGTTCGTTTCGATGAACACGGGTTTTGGCTTGTATGCGGGCACCGGGCAAAGAAACTCGACCGAGCTGTCCTCATGGCGCTTCGCCACTTCAAAACCGAACCGCGTGTAGAAATCCGCCACCATCTGGTTGCGGTCCGTTGGAATATAGCGCGCGACCACACGCTCGACCTTTGCCGCCGAGGCCGCGGTGAAGAGCGTGTTCATCATGCACTGCTCGACCCCGCGCTCCAGCACGCGGCACGACTGGAGCCAACTGTCGATTTCCCATTCGGCGGCGCGCTTGCGAACGATGACGACCCCGATCATGCCGTGCTGCGCGAACCGGTCGTCGAGGCGAACCTGCCAGCCGAAGACATCCGCGCCTTCCTGCATTTTCCGGATGTCTTCTTCGTTGTAGCGACGGGTGGTCAGGTTGAACTGATTGGACTTGTTGACCAGTTGGACGATGCGCGGGCGCCCGACAGCGTCGAACGGCGATATCGTCATCTGCATTTCAAGCGACCGCAGGTAATCGTCATAATTGCCGAGCTGCGTGCGAATGTCTGCCGCCCGGGCGAAACTTTCATAGCTGCTGGCCCGTGCCAGGTCGTCCGCGTTCAGCGCCAGGTGCTGGAATACGCCGGACCGTGCGATGCGTTCGATGAAAAAGGAAGGATCTTCGCCAACCTCGATTGTGGCAACGAGCGGCAGTTCCTGTCGCACGCGTTCGCGCTCGGCGGGATTGTCGTCGACATAGGCAAGCGATTCCAGGCCCAGGTTGAGCGCTTGGGCGATCGAACTGATATTGGTCGCCTTGTCGTTCCAGTTGGCCTGGAACACGGCAAAGTGCTGCTCGCGCAGGATCATGTCGGGATGGTTCGCAAACGGCTTGCGCGCGACCGCCTCGTCGTTTTTCGAACAGACCGCCAGGACGACGCCGCGATCGCGCAGGCTCAAGACGAAGTTCTGGAAGGCGACAAAAGCCTCGCCTTCCGGCGAGTTCTGGCCGAGCCGGATCCCGCCGATCCCATCATCGCCGATGACACCGCCCCAGAGCGTGTTGTCGAGATCGAGAACGAGGGCTCGCGCCGCCTTGCCTTTCATCGCGGCGAGGATGCCGGCTATGTTGTCGGCGGCAAGCGGGCACATCTGAACGTTGAACGGGACCTTTGCCGCATGAAAGGAAATCGGATCGAGCCAGCGCTCGAGCCCCACCCAAGCGGCAAGTGCCGCCTGATCCCACAGCAGCCAGCGTCCCTCAGCAGCGCCGTCGGCGAGCATCATGTTGACGCGCAGGTTGAACCGCGCCGCCGAGCCCGGTGTCGCGATGTCGGCCGCGGCAATCTGCAAGGGCGGCGGTTGGGTCGCGACGATCACCGGGCACCCGTTCCTGGAACGGGCAGCGGCAGCAATGGCGTCGACCAGCGACGTTGCCTGCCTCAGAGCCTCGTCCTCGGCTGCTGCATCGAGGAGGCGCGGCGGCCGCCCAAGAGCGCTTTCATCGAGAACGACGAGAACGGCATCGAGCGCGCCTTCAAAGAACGTAGTGGCGGAGAACGCAAAACGCGCGACGCTGTTGTAAGGAGCCTCCTGCACGTCCACCATCAGGCCGCGCGCCAGACCCGCGGCTGCAAGCGGTGCTGCGAAATAGCTCAAGGTTCGACTACCGAGCAGACCGATTTTGAAGGGCGTAAAACCCTGTTGGCCTCGCCCGCGCATGCGGGCCGCCAGCCGTTCCACCTTCAATTGTTCCCGCATGCCGAGGCGCTCGTTGGCGAGCGCTTTGGTGCGGGCGTAGTCGGGCACGTCTCCCGCGCTGAGCGTGGCTTCGATCTCTGCGATCTGCGCGCCCCAGTCGTCGTCGAGCGGCTTGCGCCAGGGAAAGTCGGTCATCGCTGCGTCCCACCTGTGATGCCGTTCCGATCAACTTTTCCGTTTGATCAATGCGTCGATCAAGCTTCCAAGATTCGTGAACGTCTGGACTTCGGCCGTGGTGAAGCGGATCCCGAATTCCTGTTCGACGAGCGCCATGAACCTGACATGCGAGAGGCTGTCCCACTGGGCGATGTCCCGGGCGGTCGTCGCTTCGGTGATCGGCCCGGTATGTTCATCGAAAAGATCTCGCATGATATCGGCGACTTGGGTGAGATAGGCGTTGTGAATAGACATCGATTCCATTCCCGGGGTGAACGTGTTCGCCTCGCAGTGGCCTGCCGTCCCGACAGGCGTGCCCTCAATGAATGCGAAGGAAACTGTTGTAGACATGATAGTTCTTCACTTCCGTCCGGATGCGGCGCTCATAGGCTCCGACATTGGCGCGTGTGAGCATGTGCGTGCCCGTCGAAAGCGCTGACAGGGTCATCTTCAGGACTTCAGGATTGTGGACGTGGCCGGGGTCGCGAAAATTCGCAAGATCCCCAGCGGTTGCCGGATCGTCATCGAACGCGAATATGCGCACGTTGCGAAGACCGCCGACCGCCTCCACCAGGCACCGCCGCGAAAGCAAGACTTCGTCCAGCAGCGTCGGGCTGGTATCGCTCATGCGCGAATAGTAGTTGGCGTAGGAAAGAATGGGCATGACGATGTCGATCTCGACGCCGGCCGCCGCAAACCGCCTGATCCTGGGAACGAGCTGCTCGTCGATCGCATTGAAGCTGGTGCAAGACCTGCCGCTCGGCGTGTCGATGACAGACCTGTATTGCTCGACGAGCGAGCGCAACTTGGACATTTGTGCCGGCTTCTGGAATGACCTGTACTGCTGTTTGACGAAGGTTGCGTAACGCTCACCGTCTCTTGAATCGTACTCATCCTGCCCCGTCATGATTTGCAGCGTGCGGACAAGCGCGTCGAGATCGACCATGCGAATATCGTCGGCGACCTCATGATCGTAGAGGAATTCCGGAAAGCCGTTGCGCATGGCTTCAGGGGCAAGAATGTACATCCAGTCGAAGGTGATGATGATGCGCTTGCTGTGGGAGTTGTCGGCGAGCTGATCGAGAACGATGTCGCGATCCATCGGACGTGGCCCCCCGTAGCTCAGATTGTAGGCAACCGTCTTACCGCCCAACGCGGCTTCGATATCGTCGGGGGAGTACATGGCTGTCGTCGAGCCGCCGACGAGGAACGTGTTGATCTCGGTCTTCTTGGCGATCGCATCGATCAGGCGGATGACATTGTCACGCGGCACGTCGTTCACGGTGAACTGGACCTTCGATCCCCAGCGATAAATGTCGTAGGGGTCGGTAGCCATGACGGCGACGACCGCCGACAGATACATCATCCAGATAAAGGCAAAGGTTGCCAGCATCGGAAATGCGGCCCGCAAGCGGGGCCTGCCTGGGCCTTTGCGTGATATGCCGTCCGCGCGCGATCCTGTCCATCGGCTGGCGCGCGTCCCGCCGGGTGGCTGTCCCGACATCGTGACCGCTTTTTCAATCATGTTCAGAACCCCTGATATAGAAACGGCGGTTGTCGCCCGACATAGAACAGCGACGAGACCGTCAGGACGCCAGCGAACATGGCCCACGCCCAGGAAGGCCGCCACAGGCTGCGCAGGAATGTGAAACCGTAACTCTCGTTCTCGTAGGTCATGATGGCCGGACGGTAGCGACGCAAAAGCTCGACGCCGTTCGGCATGAAGTAGATGATCGAAAATGCGCACAGCAGAATGAACACCGGCTCGCGCATTTCGAACGTGGAGGGAGCTCCGGGCGACGCGCCGAACATCTGCGCGTAGAGATGAAAGGCCGCGCCGACGCTCTCCGAGCGGAACATGGAAAGGCTCAGGCAGAGCAGCACGAAGAAGATGGCACGTTCGATCGACAGCCGGACGAATGGCGAAGCCGTCTTGCGCATGGTCCTGTATGTCTTGCTGGCCCGGATTTGCGCTTCGCTTGCGTACCACAGGCCATGCATCACGCCGAACGCGACAAAGGTCCATGTCGCGCCATGCCAGAGACTGATGATCTGGAAGTTGATCATGATCGGGATCCACAAGCTGACGATCTGCGCAGGCACCGGAGGCAGCCGGCGTTCAAGGCTGTAGCGGGTCCCGGCGATGGACAGCGGCGTGAACAGAAAGCGGGCGATCACCCGCGTCAGCGTCATGTGCCAGCGGCGGTAATAATCGATGATGCCCGTCGCCTTGAAGGGAGAGAAGAAGTTTATTGGGTAGCGCAGACCGAACATGCGGGCCAAGCCGAGCGCCATGTCCGAGTAACCGGAGAAGTCGAAATAGAGTTGCGCCATGTAGGAAAGCGCGCCGATCCAGGCGTGCGCCGGGTCCATGACCGCCCCCACCTGCGCAGCGCCGAACACGATGTCGACCGTCGGCGCTATGTTGTCGGCAATGACGACCTTCTTGAACATGCCGATCGAGACGAATGCCAGTCCGACGGCAATGTTGACCGGATCGAAATGCAGAAACTTCCGGGATCGGACCTGCGGGTGGAACTCGTGGAAATACGTGATCGGTCCGATGATCAGCTGCGGGAAAAAGCTGACAAATGCGCCATAGCGGCAGAAAGCCCAAAAGCCGGCCTTGAGCGACCTGATGTCCTGGAAAAATTCGACCACGCTCTTCTCGCGGCCATAGGCGTCGGCGAGGAAGGCTGCCTGATGAAAGGTGTAGAACGAGATGCCGGCCGGGATCGCGACGCCGGCGACATCGGTCATGAGATTGCCGCCTCCGCCGAGGATCACGGAAACGATCTTGTACTTGAAGTAAAGCAGTGACGCGATGTTGTAGAACTGTCCCAGCCCATACAACCTGCCGCGGCGCGGATGGCCGTCGGGTAGCCGCAGAAGTGCCACGGCGACGCTGAAGTTGACCAGAAGCGCCATGAGCAGCAGCACGGCGGACGAGATGCCATAGGGCACGTAGAATATCAGCGAAGCAAGAAAGATGACGAGCAGGGCGGCGTTTCGCCCCCAGAACCACGTGGCGAGGTAGAAAGCCAAAAGTGTTGCGGGCAAAAATACAAAAAGAAACAGCGGATCGATAAAGATCATATCGGACCTCTCCACTACTCTCCTGGCAATCCCCGGGTGAGGATGACTGGGCTTCGGGCAGGACTAGCCGCCTGCGTCTTTTTCCAGCACGGATCCGGCATGAATCTGATGGGGGTCGCTGCCGCCCGAGAAATCCAGCGATCGAGCATGAGCCGATCGCATTTCGCCCGCAGCCGACGGTATTTCCGCATCTGCCCGTCTTCGGGCGTCCGAGCCTGGCCAGCAACCAACAAACACCGCGTCGCGGGAAACGGAAATTTTTCCCGTCGGGCTCAATGTGCCCAATAGGCTCGTTAATCCCATCATACGATTGTGCCTCTCGAAAGAAGAAGTAAGGCTCGGAGATCGCTTTTCCGAGAGACTATATTCTTCCCTTCGACCTGAGGTCAAAGACATTTGCTCGAAAAGCGGACGGGTTGGCGATATTGTGATGAAAGACCAACCTGTAAAGATTAACTTATTTCATCTTTATCCAAATGTACTACGCATAAATGATTATAGATTACCATTTCTCTTGCGTCATACTCATAACGCGTTTCTGGCCGTCGTGATGCGAGGTTTCCGGGCGGCGAAAATGACATGCAGAATGCCCGGAGGGATCCAAGGTCCGCTCCAGCCGTTGAGAGAGATTGGCGCAGAGTGTCTTTCCCGGACGCAAACGCGGATGATCAGGAACAGCGGCATTACATTCGAAAAGACGAAGAAACGGACGCCGCGCCTCGGAGGCGCGATCCAGGGGGGAGAAATCCTGAGCGACGGTGACCGCCTCGTGGTGGCCTATCCATTCGTGGGAGATGAAGTCGGCGGCAGCCACATTTCCGCCGTCGGCTTGATCCTCGCGCTCGACCGCTCGACGTTCGAACCTCTCATTGTCCTGCATCGGACCGGCGAGGCGCTGGAAAACTATCTGCGCGAACGCGGACTGAATTTCGTCGTGGCGCCCGAGGTTGCCGTCATGTCGCCACGGCGCTCCGCCGGCGTCGCCGGCAATCTCTCTCGCTCGCTGGACTACATTATCACCACCGCGCGCCTGAGGCGGTTTCTTCGCGAAAACCGGGTCGACATCGTTCATACCAATGACGGCCAGATACACGCCACCTGGGCGCTTGCTGCCCGACTTTCCGGGGCGCGGCTGCTATGGCACCACCGCGGGGACCCCAATGCCTTCGGCGTGAACACCGTCGCGCCTGTTCTCGCCAATCACATCGTCACGGTCTCGCGCTTTGTGCAGCCGACGCGCCCGATCCTGCCTGTCTCCCATAAGCTGAGCGTGCTGCACAGCCCTTTCGACCATCCAGCCCTGTTGCCTGACCGTGATGCCTGTCGGAGCGAATTCATCCGCGAGTTCGACCTTGCCAGCGAGACGCGTTTCGTCGGTTATGTCGGTTCTTTGATCGACAGGAAGCGGCCGGTCAGGTTTGTGGAGGCCGTGCACGCGTTTCTTGAGCGCTTCCCGGATTTCCCCCTCGTCGGTCTCGTCTTCGGAGAGCCGTCGCCCAATCTCCCGAACCCGGAGCCGGCCATGCTCGCGCGCGCCGTGGAACTCGGGGTGGAAGATCGTATCAAGATGATGGGGTTCCGGGCACCGGTCGAACCTTGCATAGGCGCACTCGACGCATTGCTCGTGCCAGCAATCAACGAGCCGTTCGGACGCACGCTGATTGAAGCCATGCTTCTGGAAACGCCGGTGATCGCCACGCGTCATGGCGGCAATGTCGAGGCGATCCTCGATGGTATCACAGGGTTCCTGGTGGAGCCCGAACGGCCGGAGGCGTTCGTCGATCCCCTTGAAAAGCTGTTGATGAAGCCGGGCGAGCATCGCAGGATCAGTTCGGCGGCCCGTGCCAACGCCCTGACGAAATACGGCACCGACACGCATGTTCAGGGCATCAGCCAGCTTTACGGGCGCATGGCCGGACGCCGCAGTCGCAACGCCGGAATACGAACGACAGCACTCTGACTTTGGCTACCAAGGAGCAGACGATGGAACTGCGCGATATCGACTTCCTGATCATCGGCGCGACCAAGAGCGCCACCACCTGGCTGCAACAATCGCTGCAGCTGGATCCGCGGGTGTATATGCCGGATCCGGAAATCCACTACTTCAGCCGCTATCACGACCGGGGCGACCCTTGGTACCTGGAGAATTTCAATCCGGCGAGCCCGGGGCTGGTCATCGGCGAGAAATCGAACTCCTACCTCGACACGCCCGCTGCCGCGGAGCGGATTCACAGGAGCCTTCCAGACGTGAGGCTGGTAGCGCAGCTGCGCAATCCCGTCGAACGGGCCTATTCGGACTACTGCATGCTGCATCGCCGTGGCGAGGTGACCGCCGACATCGATCGCTACCTCGATCCGCGCCACGGCGCTGGTGGCCGGTTTCTGGAGGGCGGGCTATACTTCCAGCAATTGCGCCGGTTTCTCGATCTTTTCCCGGCCGATCGCATACTCGTTCTCTTCTACGAGGACATCAGAAGCGACGCGGCCGGCCAGGTCAGGGATCTGCGCCGTTTTCTCACGCTGGAGGAGAATCCGGCGTTCGAACCGGTTGCGCAAAGGGTGAAGGACAAGACCAAGCCGCTCGTCGACGCCCGCTTGCGGCGGCTCTTGAAACCGCTGAAACCGATCGTGGCACCCTTTCGCCAGACCAAGGGCTTCGAGGCTCTGCGTTCGGTGATTTCAGACGAGTTCAAGTATGTGCCGCTGACCCGTGAACTTTCCGCCCGCATGGTGGGCTATTATGAAACGGAGACCGAGCGCCTGGGCAATCTGCTTGGGCGTGATCTGGGGCAGTGGCTTCAGAGCGTACCTGCGGTCAACAAGCGACCGGCGACCTGAGCACTATTGCCCGTTTTCGTTATTGAACACTGGTCGCCCGATCTCGACCGTTGCGCGAAAGGGCGCAGCCAGTTCTGCCTGACGACCGCCCTTCCACGCCCTTGCCTGATGGGCTGGGCTTCGGCTGATCACGAACGGCGGACGTTAAGTCCGAAATTGCCGCTTCGCCAGGCGCCAAGTCTGGCTTTCAGCCAGTCCAGCGCCAATTTTCCCGCCGACTTCGGCCGATAGACACCGGCGAAATTGAAGATGCTTCCGATGATCCGTGCGCGGCTGGTCGTCAACCGTTCGACGAGGTCGACAAGGTCCTTCTCGTTGGTCCGTTCGGCTGCGGCGACAACAAACACAGCGTCGACATGGCTCGCGAGCCAGATTGCATCATCGTCGTTTTCGGCGGCCGGCGTATCGACGACGATCAGATCGAAATGCCGGCGAAGCTCGCCGAAGACCCGTTCCTGATCCTGCAGCGTCAGGCGCGACGTGAGCACATGGACGAAGGGAAAATCGGGCGCCTGCGCACTGATCGACACCGGATCGGTCGCGCCGTCGACCACAAGATCGAGGTTGAACGGCCGCTGCGGTGCGCCGACCACAGTCGTTGCGCCGGTCGGACCTGGGTCCATGTCCAGGATCACGGCGCGAAGGCCGTTCAAGGCGGCGACGGTCGCCATCCCCACGGCGCAGGTGGTCTTGCCCTCGCCCGCCGAGGCTGAGCAGAACATGACGACCTTCGATGCGTCCTGGCTCTTCCAACCGAGGCAGAGGGAGCGCATCGAACGCGCAAACGGCGCACGGGGGTCGGAGAGAATGGAGCGGTAAAGCGTCTGCTCCGGCTTCAACGTCGCCGAGAGATCCGGGATCGAGAGGTAGTTTGGCTGGTTGACAATCGCTTCGACGGCGCGCGCGGTACGCACCCGCTTGTCCGCCGCTTCCACGGCGATCGCACCGACCAGGCCGAGCAGGAGCGAGGCGAGGCCGCCGATTGGGATCAGCAGGCCGGGCTTGGGAAATGACGGGTCGATCGGAACTTCGGCGAAGGAGGCGATGCGGGCCGTCGCCTTGATCTCATCCTTTTCCGGGTCGAGCGTGCCGAGCCTCAGGACGACGGCGTCGTAGCGCTTCTGCTCGGTCAGCAGATCGCGCTCCAGTTCGCGCCGGCGGATTTCATCCAGGTTCCGATCCTGCATCTGCTTCTGCAGCCGGCCGACCTCTTCCTCGAATTTCCTAACCCTGACCGTCGCAACCTTGGCATCATTTTCCAGCTCCTGGAGGATGCGGTTGATTTCGCCTTCGATGACCTGCCGGTTGGACCCCAGCTCTGCATCGATCTCGATCACCTGCGGATGGTTCTTTCCGAATTTCGAGGCCAGTTGCGCACGGCTGCGCTCCAGCCGCCCCTGTTCGGTCCTGAGCGAATCAAGCAGGTCGGACGTCATCGCGCGGCCAGCGGAGTCGAGGCCGGTCGTGGCAAGAACGCTCTTGGCTTCGCCGACTTTCGCCCATGCGCCCGCTTCGTCGACCCGTGCCAGCGTGAATTGCTGGTTGAGCTGTTCGGTGCGAGCGCGCAGCACATCGTCACGCGGATCGAAAGTGAGGTCGCTTCGGGTGGTGAAATCGGCGATCTCACGCTCCTTCTTGGCGATGGACAGCACAAGGTCCTTGGCCTGGGTGCGGAGGGAATCGACCGTGGCGTGCGCTGCCAGTTCCTTCATCTGCGTCGACCACACGACGTAGTCCGCTGCCACCCCATTGGCGATCTCGGCTGCATAGAGCGCCAGGGGGTGCTGCACGAAAATGGTCATCGCCAGGCTTTCGCCCTTGCGGTCGGCGGAAATGGCGGCGGCGAGTTTGGTGATGACCCGGTCGCGATTGATGGGATCAAGGGTTTTCGGACGCTGCACGTCCTCACCGGTCGTCACGCGACGCGGTCCTGCCTGCGCCTTGCGCGGCGACCATCGCCATCCCCAGAACGATGAGGTGTCTTGCTGGATATCGGTGTCCGGCGGCAATTTGGTGTTGAAATACGGGTCGTCCATCAGATTGAGATCGTCGACGACGAAACCTAGAAACTCGCGCGACTGGATGAGATCCATTTCGGTCTCCATCGCAGACTTGTCGCGTTCCTGTTTCTGCAGTTCGACCACGGCCTCATACGGCCGGATATCGTTGCGATCGAAAACCAGCGTCGAGGAGGCCGTGTAGATCTTTGTCAAGGACAGGGTGATGATGGTCGCGAGCAGGGTGCCCAGCAGCGTCGTGATCAGGATGAGTTTGGCGTGCCGCCAGAAGAAGTCGTAGAGGGCTGCCATTTCATAGGACGAGGCATCGCGCGTAATCGGCGCTGTCGGCCCGGGCCGGCGACCGCCCCTCTCATCGGCTTCGAATTCACGGTCATATGTCAGCATGATGGCCTATCTCGAGCCCTTCGCTGGAGCCATCTGCACCCACGTCGGCCGGTCAACAAGTGATGTCAGGCTTCATATTCGTGTATTTACTTGGGAGCAGTTTGGGATCAATGTCAAAGGGAATTTTAGGGGATACAATTTAAGCATTATCTCAAACGTCTAGCGTTCAGATATTCTGGCCGCACTTCCAAATGGTTGTAGTCGACGTCAATGGCGGATGTTTCACGAGCGACCGGTTTCCAGTCGAGCCCATATCAACAAGAAACGCCTTGGCAGAGGATCGAGCTAGCCTGTGCCGTTACGGCAGTTTTCCTTTCGGCGGTGAATTTCCTCCGCCTCGACCTTTTCTACTTCACGCTGAGTGATCTGTTTTTCTGCATCAGCCTCGTTCTGCGCGCGTGTTCGACCGGGCTGCCGCTCAGGCTCTGGGGTCGGGCGTCGTCGGTCGTGTGGCTGTGCGGGCTTTTGATGCTCTGCTCGGGGCTGATGGTCAGCAGCCTGTTGTCCACCGCGCCGATCCGCGGGATCGTCATTGTAGGGCAATACCTGTTTGCCTACCTGGCGATCGCGATCGCCCTTTGCGGGCGCGACCTGCGCGCGATGGTGCTGTTTGCCAAGGCCTATGTTCTCTCCATTTTTCTCATGTGCCTGCACGGGGTCTATCTGATCCAGTTCGATGGGCAGAAGAACACGGCGTTCGTGAGCGGTAATGGGCGGCTCACCGGGTTTGTCGAGCGCGAGAACGAGTGCTCGGCGGTGATTGCGCTGGCAATGCCGATCCTGTTGCTGCTGGCCTCCACCGGCCGTATCGGAAAAGTCTACGCGGCGATCGTCGCCGTTGCGATGGCCTATGGCATCTTGCTCACCGGCTCGAACACCGGCCTTGCGAGCTTTGCCTATGCGATCCTCGGCTTCATGCTGCTGAGCGGCCAGTGGAAGCGTGTCGTGGTCGGGGCTGCGTGTCTGGCGCCCCTTGCCATTTGGATCGGGCACGCCGGGCGCGACTACCTGCCTGTCGTCTTCCAGAAGCGTGTGCTCGGCGCACTGGAGACGGGTGACCTCAGCCAGGCCGGAAGCTTCGACCATCGCGTCGAGTTGATCCACGAGGCGCTCGATCGCCTGCAAGCCAACATGTGGGTCGGGCTCGGAGCCGATCAGTTTCAGGTCACAAGCGTTGTCGAACAGCCGGTCCATAACCTGTACCTGCTGCTCTCCACGGAAGGCGGCATGATTTCTGCGATCGGCTTTGTCGTCATGATCGCTGCCACGTTCCAGCCGATCATGCGGACCTTTCGCGCCCCGGGCGGGTCCGCCTACGCGGCCTGTGCCTTTATCAGCGTATCGATGTTTGCCTTGATGGCTAATGCATTTCCTCACCTTTATGGGCGGTTCTGGACCGTTCCCGTAATCCTTACATTGGCGTTGGCGAAGAGTTATTGTGATGCGGTGGGAAACAAGAACCTTGCTCGTGGAGCGATGCAGCCTGTTCGTGCGCCGCGCTCCAAACGCGCCTTCGGTTCGGCGCTTAACCCCATTCCATAGTTCGCCTCAGGGAACTGTTTGAGCGGACGCAAGTTTCTATCGCAACGCCAGCCGTGGAACCCATTCCTCGCGCGGCGTGAGGATGAGCTATGCTGGTCAACGAGCAAGAATGCCTGGATGCATTGCGCTGCCCGCGCACCGGTTCGAAGCTTGAGCGCGTTTCATCCGACAAGCTGGAACCGGTACATCCTGACGATAGCGAGACATCCTATCGCGTCGTCGGGGGCAAGCCGGTGATGATCGATTTCTCCGAATCCGTCTTCAACGAGAGTGACATCGTGCACACGGAGGCGGCAAGCCCCGTCGAACGCAAGCACTATGGTCGCTTGACCGGGATGATCAAGAAGCTGCTCTCGCCCACGAAAAAGTCCACGGTCACCAACGTCAATCGTTTGCTCGGCGAGTTGCAGGCGACAGCCGGGCGTCCGGCCAAGCTTCTCGTCATCGGAGGCGGCAGCATCGGGCAGGGTATGGAGCCGCTCTACGAAAAGCGGGAAATCGGCGTCTATGCGTTCGACGTCTATGCCTCTCCGCTCATTCAGTTCATTGCGGATGCCCATCACATTCCGCTGCCGGACGACTTCTTCGATGCCGTCGTCATTCAGGCCGTCCTCGAGCACGTGCTTCAGCCGGCGCAGGTCGTTTCGGAAATATGGCGCGTGCTGCGCGACGAGGGCCTCGTTTACGCCGAAACGCCTTTCATGCAGCAGGTGCACGAGGGAGCGTTCGATTTCACCCGCTTCAGCGAAAGCGGCCACCGCTACCTCTTCCGCTGGTTCGAGACGATTTCGTCCGGCGCCAATGGCGGGCCGGGAACGCAGTTCATGTGGTCGGTCGATTATCTCGTTCGTAGCGTGTTCCAGTCGGTGCTGCTGGGCAAACTCGCAAAGCTCGCCTTTTTCTGGACGCAGTATCTCGATGCGATTATTCCGGAGCGCTACGCGGAGGATGGGGCCAGCGGCGTCTATTTCTACGGTCGCAAGGCCAAGGAACCAATTTCTGCAAAGGAAATCATCGATCATTACAAGGGCGCGCAGAGAAAACACACCTGACCTGGCAACCCCTTTAGGCTAACCCGTTCTCGCTAATTGCCACCGGGCCCACGCGACCCTTAAATTCGATCACCAATTACGAATCCTGTTTCGGTGAAGCGGCGATGCCGCTGCCACTTTGATGTTTGTTTTGCATCGATCGATTTCGCAACGCGACACATAAGGGGTTGTCGCATGGCACTTTCGCATCTTGCCCGCCTTGAAGCCGAAGCCATCCATACGATGAGGGAGGTAGCGGCGACATCCACCAATCCGGTCCTGCTCTATTCCGTCGGCAAGGATTCAAGCGTGCTGCTTCATCTGGCGATGAAGGCGTTTTATCCTGCAAAGCCGCCGTTTCCGCTGCTTCATGTCGACACGACATGGAAATTCCGGGAGATGATTGCCTTCAGGGACCAGGTCGCCAGAGACAATGATCTGAGGCTTATCGTCCACATCAACGAAGACGGCGTTGCGCAAGGCATCAACCCTTTCGAACACGGCTCGAACGTTCACACCCACCTCATGAAGACGGTGGCCCTGCGCCAGGCACTCGAAAAGCACCGCTTCGACGTGGCGATCGCCGGCGCCAGGCGCGACGAGGAAAAGTCGAGGGCGAAGGAGCGGATTTTTTCCCTGCGCACTGCAGGCCAGGCCTGGGACCCCAAGCGCCAGCGACCGGAAATGTGGAAGACCTTCAACACGCGGTTGACCCCGGGTGAAACGATGCGGGTGTTTCCGTTGTCGAACTGGACCGAGATGGATGTCTGGCAATACGTGCTTCAGGAAGGCATCCAGGTCGTGCCTCTCTATTTTGCCGAGGAACGTCCTGTCGTGGAACGGGACGGCATGCTGATCATGGTCGATGACGATCGCATGCCATTGCAGCCGGACGAGGTCGTGCGCAGGCAACACGTGCGTTTCCGCACCCTGGGCTGCTATCCGTTGACCGGCGCCATCCTGTCGAGCGCCACCACCGTTCCCGAGATCATCGAGGAGATGGTCTTCAGCCGCTCCTCCGAACGGCGCAACCGGCTTGTCGATCGCGACGAAGCGTCCGGCATGGAGAGGAAGAAGCGGGAAGGATACTTCTGATGCATGGTCAACCCTCGGTGTTTTCGCCAGAAGTGGCGAGCCTGCTCGATGTCGAGGGCAGCAAGTCGTTGCTGCGCTTCATCACCTGCGGGTCGGTGGACGACGGCAAGTCGACGCTGATCGGCCGCTTGCTTTTTGACGGTGGGCTGGTCCTCGACGATCAGGTCGCCGATCTCGGGCGGGAAAGCGAAAGACAGGGAAAGGGTGATCATCTCGATTATTCGCTGCTGCTCGACGGTCTGGAGGCGGAGCGCGAACAGGGCATCACCATCGATGTCGCCTACCGCTATTTCTCCACCGCCCGGCGCAAGTTCGTCGTCGCCGACACGCCCGGCCACGAGGAGTATACCCGCAACATGGTCACCGGCGCCTCGACGGCGGATCTGGCGATCATCCTGGTCGACAGCCAGCATGGCATGCTGCCGCAGACGTGCCGCCACACCTACCTCGCCTCGCTTCTCGGTATTCGCCACGTTGTCGTTGCGGTCAACAAGATCGATCTGGTCGGCTATCGCTCCAGCATTTTCGAAGCGCTGCAGACGCATTATCGAAAATTCGTGCTGACGCTCGGCTTCGAAACGGTGCAGGCCATTCCCGTATCGGCGCGCTATGGCGACAACGTCACCTCGAGGTCGATCCACACACCATGGTATCAGGGCCCGAGCCTGCTCGAATATCTCGAGACCGTGGATGTCGGCAAAGAGGTCACGAACACCCCGTTCCGCTTTCCGATCCAGTGGGTCAATCGGCCAAATTCCAGCTTTCGCGGTTATGCGGGCGAGGTCGCATCCGGCCGCATCGCCGTCGGGGATCCGGTGGCCGTCGCCAAGTCAGGGCAGAAGACGGCGATCAAGTCGATCGTGACCTATGACGGCGAAGTGGCAAGCGCCGAGGCCGGCCAGGCGGTGACGCTGGTGCTGAAGGACGAAGTCGATGCATCCCGGGGCAACATGCTGACATCGCCGACGGCGCGCCCCTTCGTCGCCGACCAGTTGCAGGCGCACGTGATCTGGTTCGATGCCAACCCCCTGCTCCCCGGTCGCAGCTACATCCTGAGAACCGAAACGGACAGCGTCAACGCGACGGTCACCAAGCTCAAGCATCGCGTCAACGTCAACAGCTTTGCCCGCGAGGCGGCGAAGTCCCTGACGATGAACGAGATCGGCGTCTGCAATATTTCCACCCAGGCTCCGATTGCCTTCGACGCCTACAAGGACAACAAGACCACCGGTAATTTCGTCATCGTCGACCGCCTGACCAACGACACGGTCGGCGCCGGCATGATCGACTTCCCGCTGCGGCGCGCGGCTAACGTCCACTGGCATGCCATGGACGTCAACAAGCAAGCGCGGAGCGCACAGAAGCAACAGGCGCCCGCGGTGCTCTGGTTCACCGGTCTTTCCGGCTCGGGCAAATCGACGATCGCCAATGCGCTGGATCGCATCCTCAACGCCCATGGCCGGCATACCTATCTTCTCGATGGCGACAACGTCAGGCACGGCCTGAACCGCGATCTCGGCTTTACCGATGTCGACCGGGTGGAAAACATCCGCCGGGTGGCGGAAGTGGCGAAACTGATGGCGGATGCCGGGCTTATCGTCCTTGTTTCCTTCATCTCGCCGTTCCGCGACGAGCGGCGCATGGCGCGCGAACTGATGGCTGAGGGAGAGTTCATCGAAATCTTCGTCGATACGCCGATCGAGGAGTGCGCCCGCCGCGACCCCAAGGGGCTATACGAAAAGGCGCGCGCCGGGAAGATCGCCAATTTCACCGGGATCTCGTCTCCTTACGAAGAGCCGGAGCACCCGGAGTTGCATCTCTCGACGATCGATAGCGAACCGACGGATCTCGCCCTTCAGATCGAGGATTTTCTCGCGCGGCGACAGTCGCAATGAACGGGCTGTCGGCACTTTTCGAGGAGACGGCGCTCGCGGCCGGCATCGCGGTCCTCGACGTCTACCATGCCGGCGCGAACGCCGTTGCGAAAGTGGACGGTTCGCCCGTCACCGAAGCGGACCTCAGGGCAGAAGCGGTCATCTTCGACCGCCTCGCCAGGGCTTCGCCCAGCATACCGATCGTCGGAGAAGAGGCGGCCGCCGCCGGGTGCGCGCCGTCGGTCGAGGCGGGTGCGTTCTTCCTCGTCGATCCGCTCGACGGAACCAAGGAATTCATCGCCCGCCGGGACGATTTTACGGTCAACATTGCCCTGATCGACAACGGCAAGCCGATCGCCGGGATCGTTTACGCGCCGGCCTTGCGACGCGCCTACATCGCGGCTGAAGGCGTTGCCCAGCGTCTCGAGATCGATCATTCCGGCCGCGTGCGCGAGCGGCGCGAGATCCGCACCCGCGGTCGAAACGGCTCGATCATTGCGGTGGCCAGCCGCAGCCATTCGTGCGCACAGACCGAGACGTTCCTCGCCCGGCATCGCGTTCTCGATTGCACCTCCGTCGGCTCATCGCTCAAATTCTGTCTCCTTGCCGAAGGGCGTGCGGATGTCTATCCGCGCTTCGGGCGGACGATGGAGTGGGACACGGCTGCCGGCGATGCGGTTCTGGCGGCGGCAGGAGGCACGGTGCTGCGCCTTGATGGGTCGATCCTGAGGTATGGCAAGTGCCGGCAGGAGAGTGACTGCGACTTTGCCAATCCTCACTTCGTCGCCTGGGCGGCGGCGCCGCCGGAAGGGTGGTGCTGACCGGCGTCGGCGCTTCCCTTCAAGGGTCTTTCATCCAGCTGCATGCGCGCAAGCAGCAGCCGGTTGACCAGCCTGACATCGAATTTTTCCTCGGCCATCCGGCGCGACGCGCGGCCCATGGTGGCAATGGCCGAACGGTTCTCGATGAAGCTCGTCAATGCAGCGGCAAGTGAGGAGACGCTGCGCGGCTCGATCAGTCGCCCGTTGACTCCGGGCTCGACCGTTTGTCTGCACCCCGGCAGGTCGGTGGTGATGATGGCGCGTCCGGTCGCCATCGCCTCAAGTATGCTCCTGGGGATCCCCTCGCGATAATAGGACGGCAGCACGAACACGCTGCAGGCCGACAGATACGGGCGCACGTCGCGGGTGGTTCCGAGATATTCGATCACCCCCTCTTCGACCCAGGACTTGACGTCTCGTTCGCTGATCGCCGTCGGGTTGGGATCGTAGTGGCCGAGCAACTGGAAGATGGCATCTGGATGGCGCGCGCGGATCGTCCGCGCGGCCTCGACATATTCCGGAATTCCCTTGTCGCGCAGAAGCCTGGCAATGAGGAGAAACACGATCGGTTTGAGCGGGGGCGTCGACGCGCGATAATGATCGAGATCGACGCCCGAACCCGGCACCATCGACACGATCGAGAGATCGTCCACAAGCCGTCTCTCCCTGATGTCGGCAAGGTCGGCGTCGTTGTAGACGAAGACGGCCTTCGCCCGCTTGAGCGCGCAGCGGTAAAGTCCGACACACATCGAGCGCAGCAATTTGCGAAAAGCACGTTCTGCGGGCTCAACGGCAAACATGTGGCCAAGTCCGGTGACGAGGAAGAACCGGTGCGGCACGCCGCAGAGCCGCGCGGCAATGCCGCCGTAGATGATGGGTTTCATCGTGTAGGGCAGAATGGCTGCGGGCCGCTCCTTCAGGAGTTGGCGGACCAATGCCGCGAGCGTGGTCAGATCCGCAAACGGGTTCACCCCGGCCCTCGACATCGGGATCGGGACAAAGCGCACGCCGAGCGCTTCCAGCTCCTGTTCCACGAGCGGATCTCGGTCTGGGGCCATGGCGACGACGTCGAAGCCCGCCTTCAGGAGATCCTTTATCAGTTCGCGACGAAAGTTCGTGAGCGACGAGGTCAGGCTGGCGATCAGCACGATCTTCGGTCGTGGCACCGGGGAATGACTGGGCAAGGGGCTCGCCTTTTTCATGGCCGCTACCACATGCGCCGCGCCGCACTGACAGAAGCCTGCCAGCCTATCTGTCGCGCGGGCTTTGGGACGGTCTGCTCGAGCACTTCTTCGTAAAGAGAGAGGTGGCTGTCGACATAGGCGTTCAGCGAAAACCGCTCGATCACACGTCGGCGCGCGCGCTCGCCGAGCTGACGGCGGGCCTCTTGCGGCAGGCAGAGCAAAGAGGCGGCGAGCTTGGCAAGGCCATCGACGTTTCCCGGTTCGACCACCATCTGCCGGTCACCCAAAAGCCAGGCGCAATCGCCCACATCCGTCGCGATCGCCGGGACGCCGCTCGCCATGGCCTCGGCGACGACCAGCGGAAACGCTTCGCCCCATGCTGAAGACAGCATGAACAGGTCGAGGCCCGGCATCAGCCTGTCTATGTCGGCGCGTGCGGGTGAAACGGTGATCATCGGCGTGATGCCGAGTTCGGCCGCAACGCGCTGCACGACGCCGTTCTGATGGCCGTCACCGATCAGCACGCCGTGAGCATCGAGCCCCATGGCGCGAAGCCTGGCGATTGCGCGCACGAAGGTCTCGTGATCCTTCATCGGATGGGCACGGGCAATGTTGCCGACAAGCAGGCGCTCCCTCGGCAAGCGCAGCGCGTCGCAGAGATATTGCCGGGCGCCGGCGCCCGGTCGGAACTGATCGCAATCGACGCCGTTGGGGATGATGCGCCGCTTGGCCGGGTCGAAACCGAGCGCTTCATGCTGGTCGGCGGATACCCGTGAGCAATAGGAAATTGCGCTGGTCTGCCTGGAAAGCGCGGCGCTGATGCGGATCACGGCGCGCGTCAGCAGCTTCTCCGAAGCAAGATTGGCAATGGAGTGGTGGATGCTCCAGATGACCGGCTGTCGGTCTGCGAGCCGCGAACCGATCGATGCCGCGACGTTGCCGTGATACATCCAGCCGTGAAGCAGCCTTGGCGCCGACGACCGCATGATTGCGCGCAATCTCGCCACCGCGCGCGGACCCGGCCGCGACTGATGCATGTTGAGCGTTTCGACCGCGATATTGGCGGCCTGCATGTCGCGGGCGACCGGTCCCGGCGCCATCAGCGACAGTACACGGGGGTCATAATTCGTTTGGGTGAGCTTGGCGCCGAACCGTGCCAACATGTATTCGGCGCCGCCGACATTCAGGCCCGTGATGCAATGGAGTACGGGGATACCTGCCATGCCCGGTTCCTTCCTCCTGCGTCCCTTGACGCTACTGCCGCGCCCGGCCGTTTGCTTGCGGCCGTGCCGTCGTCTTCTTGCCGAGCGCAATGACGCCGGCCGTGCGCCGGCCAGCCGTTCTGGGGCGCGTGTTGTTGCTCTGGGGGATCTCCGCATTCGGCAGGAGTTGCGAGATTGCGGCCAGAACAGCCCCCTCGTCGCAGCGTTCCGCGTCACGCTGCATCCGGCTGAAGGCACTCTTCAGCACACTTGACGGCACAGCATCGGGCACGGCTCCAAGCACGCCGGGAATGGCGGACTCAATGCGCTTGTCCGTGGGATCGAAGAGTTCCTCGAACAGTTTTTCGCCCGGTCTTGCCCCGACGATCTCGATCATGATGTCCTTGTCCGGGACGAAGCCGGCGAGCCGGATCATGCGACGTGCGATGTCGATGATCTTGACGGGTTCACCCATGTCGAGCACGAAGATTTCGCCCTGGCCGATCTGCTTCTGGAAGCCGTATGCCGAGGCTTGCAGCGTCAGTTCGACCGCTTCTCTGATGGTCATGAAGAACCGCGTCATCCGCGGGTCGGTCACAGTCAAGGGTCCGCCCTTGGAAAGCTGGTGCTTGAAGAGCGGGATCAATGAGCCGCTCGACCCCAGCACATTGCCGAAACGGACGGTCATGAAGCGTGGGCCCCGCCCGCTGGTGACGCCATCCAGATCGAGCGCCTGGCAATAGAGTTCGGCAAGCCGTTTGGTCATTCCCATGATGCTGGAGGAATTGACCACCTTGTCGGTAGAGACCTGCACCATGGCGAGTGCACCGAAGCGCTTGGCGGCATTGGCGACGTTCATGGTGCCGATGACGTTGGTCAGAACGCCTTCGCACGGGTTGATCTGCACCATGGGCACATGCTTCAGGGCTGCGGCGTGGAACACCAATTCCGGCAGGTGTGCTTCGAAAATCTCGTTGACCCGCTGGCTGCGCCGAACGCTGCACAGGCAGTTCGAATGGCGGACATCGGGAAACTCTTCCTTCAGGCAGAGGTCGATCGAGTAGAGATTGAATTCCGTATTGTCGACCAGAACGATTTCGGCCGGGCCGCAGGCGGCGATCTGGCGCGTGAGTTCGCTGCCGATCGATCCCCCTGCACCGGTGACGAGAACCCGGCGGCCGGCGACCAGGCGGCGGATTGCGTCCTTGTCCAGCGTTGCCTGGGGCCGTTCGAGCAGATCGGTCATCTCGATCGAACGCAGTTCATACGGATTGTCGTTGCTTGTCTGCTTGAACTCCGTGCCGCTTTGCAGCCGCGAGACCGCGATGCCGAGACGCTCGGCGGCCTGCAGCAATTCTCCCGAAGCGACGTCGTTGAAAGACGAGAGCGGTTCGGTGAAGACGATGTGGCACGGTTGCTTGCCGACGGCCCTGAGCTCGGCGACCACCTGCTCTAGATCCTGCAGCCTGCCGGCAATCGGCACGCCATGCAGCATCAGCCCGACCTGCGTTTCGTTGCGGTCCAGGCAAGCGACCGGAACGTAGGGCGCTGACGGATCGCGAAACAGAGCTCTGAGATAAAGGTCCGCAGCGTTGCCGGCGCCGACCAGAAGCAAGGGAACGCGATGGCGATGGCCATCGGCCTTTTCGGATCGCTTGTTCGTGACCGGGAGAAACTCGTCAGCGCGAAAGCTCAATCGCGATGTCGCAAGGAACGCCATCAACAGCAGCGACTGTAGCGGCACGACTGTACGCGGCATGTCAGTGAGACGGGTCGAAAAAAACAGAAGCGCGATCAACACCAGCGAAGTCAGGACCACTGCGCGAATGATGATGACGAGGTCGCTGATCGACCCGTACTTCCAGTTCCGGCTATAGAGACCCGACAGCGGGAACATCACCGCGCAGACCGCCAGATATTGCGCGGAAGACCAGGCCAGGATCTGGATCGTATCGGGGCGATCGGTGAGACCCATCGGACCGTATCGCAGGAATAGCGCGACCAGCAGCGCCACGGCCGCCGACGCCAGGTCCATTGCGTAAAGGAAAGCGTTCTTGCGGGCGCCACGGGCAGCCGACTTGAGCTTTCTGACGCCGAGTTGTGCCAGCGACTGCGCAGCGTCCTGGGCCGTTGCCGGGAACGTTGGGCGATCTGTGATGGTTCTGCGATTCACTACACGAAATGCCCACGTACCGTATAACGCCTTAACGGCGGTCGGAATGCGAAACATAACGCCCCTCCTTCGACATGGCTTCGCTTGCCAGGAGCCCCAATGGGCCGGGCGAACAATACAACCGAAAGTAAATGTGCCGCTGGTGACGGAGGTGCGGCAAATACACCCAATAAAAAAAGTTTTACGCTCTCGACTGTTTCAATATTCGGAGCGCGATGTACTTTTCCTATTTGCAGTGAAACCTAGAAAACACTTTGGTTTTCGCATGTAAACTAACTTTGAAGGATTAATCCTTTGGGGCTGTAACAATAGTCTATATCATCTATGGAGTTTAATTGGCGTCGAGGATCATTATAAAGATCAGATATTTAGCGCGGCGACACCGCCAGAATGGGGAGTAGAAAGCTCAAGAAATGTCTCGGATCGCCTGCTCAAGGTCGTCGAATGTAAAGATTTGTGATTGCGCCTGGTGCATCGGCGTCGGCGGATCGCAGGCATGGACCCGCTCGGGGCGCAGGATCTGGACGGTTTTCCAGCCTCTGGCGCGGGGTGTGACAAAGTCCTTGATGGCATTGTCGGCCACGTAGATCAGCTGCGACGCCATCAGGCGCGATGTGGTCTCGGTCGTCTCGAAGGCTCTTGGGTGCGGTTTGCGATAGCCGATCCCCCACGCGTCCGTGCACAGAACAAGATCCACCTTCTGTTCGAGGCCAAGCGCGCTGATCTTGGCGCGCTGTGTGGGGGCTGGCCCATCGGTGATGATGCCGAGGAAATCATCGCTCCGGCGACCGCGCAGAAACCGTGCGACATCGGGCGCCAGCGAGATCGAGGGTTGATGGTCGCGATAGACGGAAACCAGTTGCTCCACGAGCGCTGGATCGACATCGCCATCCACTTCCGCAAGCGCATGGTTGAAAATGTTGCCTCGCGCGCCCGCCTGGTAGAGCTGGGTGCATCGCGCGGCAAAATCGCCCCGTCCTGTGCGTCTCTGCCACCACGCGCCCACGGCCGCAAAGCCGCTGAAGACGAAGTCGCGCTCGAGGTAGAGCGTATCGTCGAGGTCGAAGATGAGGCCTCGGGCAAACGCGTCCATCCTCTCAGCCCTCGAAGACAGCCGAATCGTAGCGGAGCATCAGCACGCCGTCGCGCCAATCGTCGTTGGCGCTGACGGGCAACCCGGCGACTTCCTCCAGCAGCCATTGGGCAAAGACGGCGCCCGCGCGATCGGCAAGCGGATATCCGCCGCCGAACCGCGCATTGAGCTCGATGATCCGCAGGCCGCGCGTCGTGTCGGCGATCGCCTGGAAGCACAGGGCGCCACGGGCAGCCGGAAGCGCCCGCGCCAATCCGCGTGCGAATTCGGGCAGTTCCGGCAGGCGCACGGTTCGCCCCTTCTCGACTTCGCCCGCCCGCACGGAAAGCCGCTGGTGTGCGATGCAACAGCGGATCGCGCCGGCGCCATCGATGAACACGTTGATCGTGTATTCTGGCCCGGAGAGATATTCCTGGACGATCATGGGCTCAGCGCTGTCGCGAGGAAGAGCTTCGGATCGGTGAACCACGCTGATGGAGCGGCTGGCGCTGCCCGAGCGCGGCTTGACGAAAACGGGCCATGACCAATCGGCCATAGCGTCGCGGGCGTCTTCAAGCGCGTCGGTTCGAGGCACTGGCAGCCCCACCCGGTCGAACGTCTGCATCGTGACCAGCTTGTCCCGGGCGACTTCGACTACCTGTGGCGGACTGACATGCACCCGCGTTCCCGCTTGAGCGAACCGCTCTGCATGAAGCGCGAACGGCAGCAATTCCGGATCGATCGTCGGGATCACGAGGTCGACGTTTTCGGCGCGGCAGATGTCGCTGACAGCCTCGATGAACGTTTCGTCGTCGCAGCCGGGCACGGCGAAGGCGCGATCAGCCGCGTGGCAGGCAGCGCTGAGATCCGGGCTTCTGTCGCAGGCGATCACCTTGAGCGACAGGTCCAGCCGACCGGCGGCTGCGCGAAAGCACTGGATGAGTTCGACCCGCCGCCCGGCGGACGAGATAAGAACGCACAACTCCCGTCTGCTCATCGCGAGGCCCTCCGCTGGCGCCTGTCATTCCCGCGTCGTTCGTCCTGCCTAAAGCTGCGGCTGGCCGTTTGTGAGCTTGCCGTGCACCGCAGGTCTGTCCCCTTGCCAGTCCATGACTTCGAGGCAATTGCCGTCCCCGCACAACACGAGGAAGCCGGCTTTCGTGTATACCTGAACCTGTCCCGTCAGACCGATGTAGCGACCAGCGTTCTGATGTACGGCGGCGCGCCTAACGACGATCTTGCGATCGCGGAAAAAGGTGAAGGCGCCGGGATAGGGATCTCCGGCCGCACGAACGAGGCGCTCGATTTCCGCGGCCGGGCTGTGCCAATCAATCAGCCCGTCGGCTTCCGTTCTGCGTGCGCAGTAGCTGGCGTAGCGCTCATCCTGCTCGGTGCCGTCGGGGCCTCCAGTTGCGAGACGTTCGACCGCTTCGACGACCATTTCCGCCAGATTGCGCGTGTGCTTGTCATAAAGCGTGCGTGCGGTTTCGTCAGATGCGACATCGAACAGGCGCTGCAGCAGCACATGGCCGCTATCGACACCGTCATCGAGCCAGAAAAACGTCGATCCGGTGACCGTCTCGTTGCGAATGATGGTCCAGGGGATGACGCCCCGCCCTCGCAGCCTTGGCAGGGCCGCCGGATGGAAGCCAAGGCAGCCACGGGAAGCCACGCTGCGGAACGGGGCATGGCAGATTTGCGACCAGCCGACGACCAGGACGACGTCGGGTGCAAACTGACGCAGGCTCGCGAGCGTGGCGTCGTCGTTGATGTTGTCGGTTTCGACGACCGCGATCCCTGCCTTGTGCGCGATCGGCAGGAGATCGGCATGATCGGAATGCCGGCTCGCCTTGGCGGCCGGGAGCGTGAGCAGCAGACCCGGGGCATGTCCGGCCGCTATCAGCGCTTCAAGAGCAATCCTCGAGCCCTCGACCGTCCCCACGAATGCGACGCGCATCTATCACATCTCCATACCGCGGCAGGATGGCAGGCCATCGACAAGAGCCCAGGGGGCTCAGGTCAAATTACAGTATACTAAAATTGAGGCCAGCGGATTTCTGCGGCTGCGCGAAAATTCAGCGATCGCCGATCGGGTCGGCTGGATGGCGTCTCGTTGCGTTTGAATGCGCTCCGCTGGACGTGAAGAGCGGCAGTTGTCGCCGCCCAACAAATGGCGCGGCTTGGTGGCAGACCGCCCGCCATCACGCCGTATTCACCGCGATCGAGACGTGCCTGCCTATTTGGAGCAGCGCAGCATACGCATAGCTGCATTGCACAAAAAATGTTTTCCAAATGATCAAAAAACGATCATAACGCTCGCAGCTGATGCATTTTTGGTGGCTTCTCCTCCCAGTGCCACCGCAGCAGCTGTTCCCCTCTGGAGGTTTTATGACCTTCAAACTTCATGGGCCGCGGATTTCCGTTGGCCCATTTTTTTTGGCCATATTTCTCTAATCGACCTGGTCGGTCGCCGGTTTGGTTCGGGGGATGCTGCCGATCGCGACTGCGGGCGGGAGGTGGCCGCGCGGGCTGGCTATTCCGCTTTGACCTGCACTGCGGCCTGCAGATCAGCTGCGACGGGCTCGGGGCGCGGGTCGGGTTCAAGCGTCAGATCCAACGCCCCCCAGATCGATGTCTTTTGAGTATCGCTCTTCATCCGGCGGGATGACTTAATTTCAACGATGAACGGCTTAGTCTGTTGACGCATAATTCCTCCAGGCGACGAATCGCGCTGGAACGATAGCGGTTGGTTTGCAGGACGCAACTCCCCTATTCGCCAACCTCAACGCTCCGCACGTGTGACAAGAACCTGTCCTATGTCGTGATGGGGGTATGAAAGGCACGCTGCGATGTTGGCCTGGCCCGGATCGAATCGCGCGAGCGAATCGCAAAAGCGTATGCGCCTCCGACGCGAGATTTCGTCGTTTCACCGGTTGGTGATGGAGACGCGCAGCACCAAACCGTTGACAACTGCAAATGAGGCGTGGGGAAAACTGATAGGGCCTGCGACGGATCAATCGGCCACATCTCGAGCTAACATCCCGAAAATACTACGAAAAGATCGACAACACGGGGACGCCGGAGCCACTTTGTGTCGGACTGACGGGGGCTTGCCATTGGTGAAACGGCTTGTCCGTCGACATAGAATCGTGTCTCTACTTCCAGACGGAAAGAATGCGTCAGACGCGAAGAAACCGTTTTGAAGAGCCCGCGATGTTAAAGCCCACGAATCCCCAGTTTGAAAACGAGACGACGTCGGAGCGTATCACGCGCCAGGCGAGCGCGCTTTCGGATCGTTTGCGAGCTGTTGGAGAGATCGCTTTTCCGCCGAAGGCGATGAAGTCGCTGCGGTCGTTCTCATCGGGCGAAGTGGCTCAGATCGTTGGTGTGTCCGACGGTTACCTCCGACAATTGTCGCTGGACGGCCTTGGGCCGGTGCCGGAACTGGGCACGGCGGGCCGCCGCTCCTATACGCTACGCCAGATCAACGAGCTGCGTGCCTATCTGGCCGAAGCGCGCCCGAAGGAAGCATTGAAGTTCTGGCCGCGCCGCCGCGAGGGCGACAAGCTCCAGATCATCAGCGTCGCCAACTTCAAGGGCGGCTCGGCCAAGACCACGTCGTCGCTTTACCTGGCACAGGGGCTGGCGCTGCAGGGATATCGCGTGTTGGCGATCGACCTCGATCCACAGGCGTCGTTGTCTGCGATGTTCGGCTACCAGCCGGAATTCGACATTGCCGAGAACACCACGCTTTATGGGGCGATCCGCTACGACGAGGCGCGGGTCGACATGCGTTCGGTGATCCGTTCGACCTATTTCGAGGGCATCGACCTTGTGCCCGGCAATCTCGAGCTCATGGAGTTCGAACACGAAACGCCACGCGCCATGGGCAAGCGTTCCGGCCCCGAGGATCTGTTCTTCCGCCGGGTCGCCGCCGCAATCAGCGAAGTCGAGGCGGATTATGATGTCGTCGTCATCGACTGCCCGCCACAGCTCGGCTTCCTGACCATGGGCGCGCTCAACGCTGCGACCGGCATGCTGGTGACGATCCATCCGCAGATGGTCGATGTCGCGTCGATGAGCCAGTTCCTGCTGATGACGGCGGATCTGATCGCGGTCATCGAGGATGCCGGCGCGCACCTGGACTATGACTTCATGAAATTCGTCGTGACCAGACACGACCCGCGTGATGTGCCCGAACAGGAGATCGTCGGCCTGTTGCGAGACCTCTTCGGCAGCGACGTGCTCAATGCGACCGCCTGGAAGTCGACGGCCATTGCCAATGCCGGGCTCACCAAGCAATCGCTGTTCGAGTTGTCGAAGGGCGCCGTCGGGCGATCGGTTTATGACCGCGCGATGGAATCGGTCAACGCCGTCAACGCCGAGATCATCGATCTGATTTCGCAGGTGTGGCAGCGATGAGCGGTTGCACCCCCTCCCCGGTTTTCTTTCCCCTTGGGCGACAACGGCTGTCTGAAGGCAGCGTTTCGCCTTTTTCGAGGAGGTCCCTGCCTTGAGCAAACGCACCCAGTCCATCCGCTCGATGTTTTCGGGACAGAGCGAACAGGCCGTCGATCATGACCTGAAGAGGCCTTCGCTGCCGCGCGTCAGTTCCGGCGCCGTCCGCTCGCTCAAGGATACGTTTTCCGATGTCGAGAAGGAGTATCAAGCGCTCCGGGACAAACTTGCCTCAGGCCAGGTTGCCGTTGAGATCGATCCCTCGCTGATTGATCCCTCGCCGCTTGCCGATCGTTTCAGCGAACAGGACGCAGCGAGCTTCGAGGCGTTGAAGACCTCGATCCGGGAACGAGGTCAGGAGATCCCGGTGCTGCTGCGCGAGCACCCCTCGACACCAGGCCGTTACCAGAGCGCCTACGGCCACCGCCGTGTTCGCGCCGCTCGTGCGCTCAACATTCCGGTCAAGGCCTATGTCCGCGCGCTTTCCGATGAAGATCTGGTTGTCGCGCAAGGCGTGGAAAATTCCGCGCGCGAAGATCTGAGCTTTATCGAGCGGGCGGTGTTTGCGCGGCGTCTGGAAGACGCCGGCTTTGCCCGGGCGCTGATCCAGTCGGCGCTGTCGGTCGATCGCGCGGAGGTTTCGAAGCTCGTTGCCGTTGCGCGCGCGCTGCCCGGTGAACTTGTCGATGCGATCGGCCGCGCGCCGAAGGTCGGCCGTGGCCGGTGGCAGTCGCTTGCCGATGCCGTTGGCAGCGAGCCTTCCCTGGCGCGTGCGCTCGAGGCGACGACGAAACCAGGCTTTGCCGCGCGGGAAACGGACGACCGCTTCATCCTCGCATTGGCGGCCGCCGCTAGGCCCGACATCAAGCCGACGACAGCGGCGACGCCTGAAATCGTCACCAGCGGATCGGGCGCCGAAATCGGAAGGGTTGCCACGACCGACAAGCAGTGGCGCCTGTCGATCCGGCGCGATCCCAATGATGGATTTGCCGATTATCTGACGGCGAAACTGCCCGAGCTGTTTCAGGCATACGAGGCGGCGCTGAAGGAAAAACAGAACGGTGCCGAATAGGGCACTGGACTGAAGACTGAGATCTAGAGGAGCACCACCGGCAAAAGAAAAAAGGCCCCCGAAACACCGTCTCTGAAGGCCCTTTCTCGTCATTTGGCGATTTCGAGATTCGCACTTCCGGGATTCACAGTCAAGACTCTCTCACGAGATTTGGCGCCGTTTCGGTGACCGCTATTCCTTTGCCTGAAAGAAGGTAAGGCTGAAATGGACAGGTTATCCGTAACGACGCCCTTCGGGCGGCGGCCGATGTCGCTTGCCCTGGTGAAGGGGCAGATAAGATCCTCCGGCATCAAGGCCGGCAAGACCGTCGACAAATGGAAGGTGCTTCGCGATGTATGCGAGGCGAGGACGCTTCTTGGCGTCCAGGACCGTGCGCTTGCGGTGCTGAACGCGCTTCTGTCGTTCTATCCGCAGAGCGAACTGGCGGAAGGCAAGGATCTGATCGTGTTCCCGTCGAACGCGCAGCTGACGCACCGAGCCAATGGCATCGGTGGCAGCACGCTTCGCCGCAGCCTTGCCGTATTGGTCGACGCTGGCCTTGTTTCGCGCAAGGACAGCCCGAACGGCAAACGATATGCCCGCAAGGACAGCGATGGCGGCATCGAGCAAGCTTATGGTTTCGACCTTGCCCCGTTGCTCGCCCGTTCGGAAGAACTGGCCGGGATGGCCCAGGATGTCGCGGCCGCCCGCCGGCGGTTTCTGATCGCCAAGGAACGTGTCTCGCTCTGCCGAAGAGACATTCGCAAGCTGATCACGGCCGCAATCGAAGAGGGTGCCGCGGGTGACTGGGCGCATGTCGAAGGACTGTTCGTAGCGCTCATTGCGCGAATTCCTCGCTCTCCGACGATCGAAGATCTGCTCAGCATCGCCGACGAGCTGACACTTTTGCACGAAGAAGTGGTCAACATGTTGGATGAAAACGAAATTTCCGAAAATATGACTGGCAATGCTGGTCCATATGAGCGGCACATACAGAATTCAAAACCCGAATCCATCCGTGAACTTGAACCTAGCTCTGAAAAAGAGCAGGGCGAGAAGCCGAGTGCTGACAACCAAGCGAAGCCGAAGGGAATTCAGCCATTCCCGCTGGAGATGGTCTTGCGCGCCTGCCCCGAGATCAAACCCTTCGGGCCGTCCGGGGACGTTTCGAACTGGCGCGACCTGATGATGGCCGCCGTGACGGTGCGCTCCATGCTCGGCATCAGCCCGACGGCCTATGAGGAAGCTTGCGAGGTGATGGGTCCGGCGACGGCTGCTGCTGTCGTAGCGTGCATTTACGAGCGCTCCGGGCATATCAATTCTGCCGGCGGCTACCTCAGGGATCTGACGCGGCGAACCCGGCGCGGGGAGTTTTCCATGGGGCCGATGCTGATGGCGCTGCTTCGCGGGGCACCGCCATCCAACCTGGCGTCTGCATCGTGACCTGCGGTTTCCTCGCTCTGGAAATGCGTCGTGGAAACCCCTGGAAGCCGCGGTAGATCGACGACCGTCGTAGATGTCTGCAGCCCGGCCGAGGTTTATCCGTTTCGGCGACGCGGCGGCGGCGATCCAAGCGCCATTGTTGCGAACTGTGGCATTGCTGCAGGAAAGCGAGGCGGGAAATAGAGACTGACGTGATGCCCAGGGGGTGGCTGGCCGAGATGAAGGGCGTCCCGCCGCAGGGTTCGAGAACCGAGAAGCCGGTCTTGGTACTTTTGACGGTGGCATTTTCGCGAACGGGCGATGATGCCGTAGGAGCGTAATGGCTTGACGGTCGTATCGACAGCGACACTGCCGCGAGACCTGCAGTTCGGCCAAGGCAGATGACGGAGTCGTTCGAATGGCAAAGGGTCGGCGCGGCACGCAGCAATTGCCCCCTCCCCGGACGAGCGCCCAAACCGTCGCGGCACCTTACGCTTGGTCGAATGCGAGCAAGAGCAGTTGAAAATAGCACGCTAGGTTCGAGCGGATCGTGGCCGTTCGTCACGAACCTGCACAGAGTTGAACATCTGGGACGCCTATGAACGCTCGACCGTCGCTCGAAATCAGCGGCACCTGAGCCGAGAGCGCTGGCTTATTGTGTTGCGCTATCGCGGGAAGCCATAAATGATCGGTTCGGTTCAAACGCAGAAAACGACTTCCACCCGAAAGGTGCCATGCAACATGGATGTTCAGTCTGGGCCCCCTCCCCTTATCATCCTTGATGTTCAAGACGCCATCGATCGGCCGGTCTGGAATGGAAAGAACAATCCCGGCTATTTGGCGGTGATCCAGCGCCTTCTGGCGCACTGGCGCGGGAACAGCTGGCCTGTTCTTCATATCAAACATGACGAGCCAACACCGACATCGAGCTATCACACCCACGGCCCGTGGAACGGCATCAAGGAAGATGTCGCGCCGATCGCGGGAGAGATCCTCATCGTTAAACAGCAAAACTGCGCCTTCATCGGTACCGAGCTGGACACAGTGCTCAGAGGCATGCAGGCCGATCGTCTCGTACTGACGGGCGTTGTCATTCACAACAGCATGGATGCCACGGTCCGCTCCGGTAAGGCACTTGGCTACGATATCATCCTGCCCTTGGATGCTACGACGGCCGTGCCGGTCATCGGACCGGACGGGAAATCCTGGGACGCCGCGACCGTTCAAGACCTGACGCTGGCAATACTCAGCGGCGAATATGCTGAGGTCTTGACCTCGGACGAAGTGATCGCGCGCTTTCCTCAGAGCGGGCCTTCTGAAAACCGACAGGCTCATCACAGACCCGCATGAGGGTCTGTCGGCTCGTTCTGAATTTCTGAGCAATGCCCGAAACACTCAGTCCGTTTGCGAGATCCTCGCGTATATCCTGCTTCTGTTGGTAACGGAGTGTCGAGGGCGCCCCAGGGTCTCGCGTCAGGACTTTGACCGCATGAGGCCGGATTGCGGTGCGTTCGAACTGCGAAACGGCGCCGAGGAATTGCATCGTCATCGTCGCGGAAGTGCTGGTGAGATCGGCACCACCCAAGGCGAAACAGTGAACCTTTAAACCCATCTTAACGAGCAGATTTACGGTGGCGCTGACAGCGATTGCGTGATGGCCGAGCTGATCGGGCTTGGTGACAATCAGGGTGTCCGCCGGGTCCAGACGGTCCATGCGTTCGGAGAAGCCACGAAACCGGGCAATGGCGCTGCTGCCGAAAACCGTTTCTCTGACGATCCGGCGCATTCGACCTGGAAGCCTGCAGCAACGATTTCTTGAATCTGGTTTTCGGTGGTCTGGCGGGTCGTCGAGACAGGGGCATGGGCAAATGTGCGTGACATGGGTCACTTTGGCCCGAATAGGCTGCTAGCAATCCTGTCAGGGTAACTCGTGGACAGGGTATTTGGTCTCTGTAGGAAGGCCGGCTCGGGACCGAGGGGTGGCCAGCTATTTCTGGCCGCAGGAGTGTAAGATGGCGAAGAGGTCGCTTGTAAAAGTTCGAGATCGCCAGCCGCTCGAAATTTAACGATCGATTAACCATATGAAAAATCGAACTAAAGTCGAGTAACGGAAGCTAACTGTCGTCTGACTTCCACCATAGGCTGATAGGTCCGTTTCGCGCGAATGCCCGCATCCGCCATTGCTGCGCGCGAGCGCGGTCATATGGACGGCTGGTCGGGCATTGTGCTTGATCTCTCCCCTCCCCTTGAGGACGCCATTTGGAATGTTCAAGGGCCGAGACGCTCTGGAAAATCTCCGCGCTGGTGTTGCTTGCGCAGAAGCCGACTGGTTCGCCTTAGCCCTTGCCGCCTTCGGCGACCGCCCGTCTGCGCCTTCAGGGTTCGCTCGCGCAGGCAGGTCCCCGTCGTTCCGGCCGTCGATCGGTCGGTGCTCTGATCCTGTGAGGCACAAGGAGGCGATTTGGCATCATCGTGATTGGACAGCGCCAGCGAGAAGGCACAGGCTGAACTCGAGGTGGTTTCAACAAACGTCGTTTGATCGGAGGCGACAATGAAGCATCATACCTTGGATCAGTTGCGGGGCATTGCGCAGATTGTCCCCGGCCTCTCACCGCATGTTGCGGCGCGCCGTGTGCGGCTGGAGCGGTGGGCGGAGGTGCTGGAGAGCATCAGGCATCGGCACCTGGACACACTTCATGAAACGGAGTTCCAGATGCAGGACGAGCGAGACGCCCTGCGCAGCGACTACTCGCCGATCACCATCGCGTTCAGGGACCCGGTGCTGCGTGCGGCCGGTATCGCCGATGATACCTACGGTGAGGCGAAACGCTTCTTTGAGATTAGCGATGACGAGCTGCATGAGATCGTGTGCTACTGCCGTTTCGGCACTACCGTGAGCGCGGCGGCCGCAGCGCGCGAGGTTCGCGTGATACTCGCCGGTCGACCGAGAAACCTTTGGTCTCGCTTGTCGTCATTTTTCATCGCGTAGCGAGGGCACGGATCTCAGCTCTGACGCTGGCATGGGCCCCTGCCCCGGCGGCGAGCAATCTTCCGTGATTGGATACTGGCGTTGCGGCATGTCCCGCTGTGTTGACGGCACGCTGCCTGACCGCTTCTGGCGGCCGGAACCGTTGCCGATGGTACCGCAGGACCTCGCGTCGAACGCCTGCACAGTGCCGTCATCTGGCCAGCAAGTTGAAGCGAACCACGCATCGTGGTTCAGATGGCCACACGTGAAAGCCAAACCGACCGGGCGCTATCAGACATCCCGTTCGGACCGACGCCAGGCTGATTTCAGGTCCGCAGATTGTCAGCCGACATCTTGCCGGACTTCCGGTCCTCGACGAGATCATAGGTGATCTTTTGCCCGTCGTTCAGTCCGCGCATGCCCGCGCGCTCGACAGCGGAAGCGTGCACGAAGACATCGGTGCCGCCATCGTCAGGCTGAATGAAGCCGTAGCCCTTGGTCGCATTGAACCATTTCACTGTACCGGTCGCCATAACATCGTCCCTAGCAAGCTCTGCCGGACATTCGATCCGCGCAGTGTTGGTGAGGCGGGAAAGGTAGGCCATTGCTCGGCGAATGGAAGAGACTCTTTTGAATTATTTGTGCCTGGCGCTGCTTTCCTGTCCCAAGCCCTGCCGGAGTGCGCTGTGTTGATCCGCGCCTGGTATCCGGCGCGCGCTTATTGCCCTCCTGCCGCGGCCATCGCGGGGCTCGACATCACAGAATTTCCTGAGTTGAAGCAGAGCGCACTGACGTTGTCTGCAGACAACATTGTGCTCTTGGTGCTCTTCACTCCGTATGGAAATTTGCGATCATCGGTATCTGCTGGATCGGCCTTGCCGCGGCGTCATGGCGGAAACTGGGAGATCCCGTTTGGGTTAGAATGACCGCCCTTTTAGATATGGCGCGCGCGGCAACGGCTGGTAGCGTGGTTTGGAGCGCAAAGGTGAATGTTACGACCGGACCGATTCCGGATGGGGATAGTTTTGTTGTCAGCAGACAACATAGGGCGTTTGGTGCTTTTCGCGCGGCATGGAGATTTGCGATCATCCGTGTCGCTGGATCGGTTTTGCCACGGACTCGTGGAGGGCGTTGCGATATGCCATGTTTTGCGGGAAAGGGCTTCTCTTCAGCGTTTGTGGGCGCGTCGCAACGGCGGTTGGGCTAGTTGCATGGTCGGGAGCTCAACGATAACTGTAGCGATCGGAGTTGTACGGGGTGAGGGATGCTATTGTTGTCAGCTGACAACACTCCGGTATGCAGTGCTGAGACAACGAAAATCTGCTTTGTAATGCCACGACTATGTTGTCAGCTGACAACAGAATCGCCTGTCCGCAACGGTTGTGAATACCATCGCCAAGAGCTGTTGTCCGCCTCGCCGCCTCGCCGCCTCGCCGCCTCGCCGCCTCGCCGCCTCGCCGCCTCGCCGCCTC
>NZ_DALZXU010000008.1:0-185974 GCF_031989085.1 Ensifer sp. | reverse complement strand
GCTATCTATTACTCTGCGGATCGTCGTGTCAGGCCGTGGCGAAACGATCTTCCGGTTTAGGCTCGCCCAAGGATCAGCGCCCGCACGCTAACTGCGCAACGCTTTCGAGTGACGCCACGCGCCAGGGCGGGCCGGCGAGGTCCTCCGCATGATGACGTAACAGCCAACATACAGGCAGGTCGAAGTCGCACCGTCGCATCGCAGACCTTGAGCGTGCCCAGCCATGTCGGCAAATGTCCAGTGTCTACAAGGCGGCGAGGCTGGCGGATTGCAGGTGCCGTGGCAGCAAGGGGATACCAGCGGGCAGGCGGGTCCTCCCCAGGTGGTGCAAAGACCGGCGCCGCCCGCCAACTCTGCTGGGCTTCGCCGCCCCCAAACCGTGCTGATCGCCGGCGACCAACAGCCAGCGTCGACGTCAACGGCGTCATTGTTTACCCGGCAAACCGTGTCGATTGCCCCGGAGCTCTCCGTACTTCAGTTTTGATGGAGTACCGATCATGGGGCGCACGCGATATCATGCCTTCTTTTGCCCCGGTCGCTGCGTTGCGCCGGTTCTGTTTCAGTTCAAAGTCGAGGTGGCTGAGACGCGGACTGTCACCCGCGCCCCGATTTTTGTATTCAGAAGAAGATCGCCAACGGCGCCACGCACTGTGAGATGATCGTTCAGACTGCCTGACGCCTTGAAAAGCGCATGCGGGCAAGGATCGCTCGCGCAGTACGGAATGCCCTGTCCGGCATGATCGAGATGCGGGCCGAATATCCCAATCGGAACCGATCGCCGTCGTCGGCGCGTCGTCTGGGAGGAGGGAGGTAATGTCGACCCTTCGCAACGATCGTCTGCCGAGAGATTGGAGAACACTGGGGCGGCAATATGAGCCAGTCTTCTGCCGAGCATTAGAAGTGAGCGAGCCGCTCCCTCCCGCTTTCGCCGTCACGCTGCCAATCGCGCCGGTTTTCATAGGTAGACGCTTTCGCAACTGACCTCCGTGGCCTAGCGTCTCAAGGTTTGCATCAATCGCACGAACGATGAACGCGTGGGCCGTGCGCCACGTAAAGCTGCCGGACGTCCCGGCATGTTCATGCGACGAACGGTTGAGGCTGGGCTGGATCCGAAAACCTCGGCGCTTAGCACGGCGAACCATTTTCCAAATCATGCACGCCCTGCATTGCCCTCGAAATTCGTTTCACGACCTGGCGATTTCGATTGCTGCGAATGTGTCCCGATTTTTCAGCTTCGCTTTGATCGAGAGCCCTCGGTCTGTTCGGGTAATGGCATCTGTTTGGACGTGGTACAAACACACTGACACACTGCTATACCCCTCTTGGTGACCATAGCCAGGGGCGGATGCCACTACGATACTGATGACGCGGTTCGCGAGCACCTCCATTCCCGCTTTAAGCCTAAGGTCATGCCTTAACGCCCTTCATTTCATGGAAATCTCCGTGGGACAGCAAGGCGCATCATTGGACCGTGGAGGAAGGAGAGGCCGCCGTGAGCCGGCAGGCTTGGTACGTATCCGCGATTATTCTTCTGGCCAATTGGGACGGGGAGGGGGGGGAACGGCATCATCTAGTCGACCCTGCTGAGCGAACTTCGAAGAGGACTTCCGGTTTGTCGGACGCGCCATGTCATGAGACCCCGTCACCGACGTCTTGGGTAGATAACGAAGGCAGGATAGATAACGATCGATATTGAGTACCTATCGATAGTCATTGTGCAAAAAAAGGGGTCCGGCTGACAGAAACGTCTATCCTGTTTGCTTCCGTTGGTGAAATTTTAGACGTTAATTCATATAGTTAATGATCGACTAAAATGAACGAGGTCAAGCGACCAATCTCCTTCAAAAGCCTGCTGGCCGCAACTTAGGGGATTGTTTACCAGACATGGTACAATGCCCGGTGACCTAGGAGTTGGCGATGGCTGAAACCTCTATTGAATGGACAGATGCAACGTGGAACCCTGTTGCGGGATGCACGATTATGAGCGCCGGCTGCACCAATTGTTACGCTATGCGCATGGCTGCTCGCCTAGAGGCGATGGGTGTCGAAAAGTATCGCAATTTAACACGGAAGTCTGGCGGTCGCCCTAAGTGGACCGGGGCATTGTACCTTGACGAAAACGCTCTCCAAATCCCCATAGCATGGTCTCGTCCACGAAATGTGTTTGTCAACTCGATGTCAGACCTGTTTCATCCGGACATACCGATCGACTTTGTCCGAAAGGTCTGGTCGGTCATGGCAGAGACACGTCGGCATACTTATCAAATCTTGACGAAACGACCGGACAGGATGGCGGCCATCCTTAAGAATGGTTTCGATGTGCTTCCTAACGTCTGGCTCGGCGCAAGTGTGGAAGATGGTCGTGTAATTCACCGTCTTGACGAATTGCGAGACGTTCCCGCCGCTGTTCGCTTCGTTTCCTTTGAGCCGCTCATAGGTTCAGTTTCCGGAGGAAGTCTGCGAGGTATCCATTGGGTAATCGTTGGCGGCGAGTCTGGCCCACAAGCGCGGCCTATGGACCCGACTTGGATCGACGAAATTTTCGACCTGTGCACCGACGGCAATACTGCTTTCTTCTTCAAGCAATGGGGTGGGAAGAACAAGAAGGCAGCGGGCCGCTCTTATCGCGGACGAACTTGGGATGAAATGCCAGCGCTAATGATGTGACGGGCAAATCGGTTTGCTAGGTCGATCGCCTTTGGGGATGGGTTCGACGCTGCAAAAAACAGCGAAAATCGCTGGGGCTTCTTTTGCGGGGGCAACGGAAACGGATCAGCAACTAGCGGAAAAATAGTCTGAAGGCGCCGCTTTACGTAGGTCTCGAGACCCGCAACGTCCGCATTTCGCTGCCGCTCTTCGGGTGCTTCTAGACTGCCAAGCAGATCAGCAGGTGGAGGTACTGGACTGTAGAGCTCCGCCTCCCATTCATCCGTGCCGAGCATGTTAGTGAGTGCCCTACGCTTGCTAGCATCTACGGCGCTAATGTTGCGCGCTGCCTGCCGATAAAGCCCTGACAGTGGGAACAGGAACCAAACGTCAATAGCTTGGGTTTTTGCGACTGCCTGCAATGTCTCCCAGGCCACCTCCATTCCGTAGGGGTCGAGGAACATTATTGCCCGTCGCGACGACCAGTTCACACGGTTGATGTTCTCTTGGATGATTGCGTTAGCGTCGCCTTGGAGGACATGAATGTCGCGATCAGGGTGAGAAGCCTTTAGCCCCTCCAAAGCGGCACAGTGCGCTGACTTTTGATCCATGAATATAAGCCGGTCAAACGCGGGCTGAATGTCCAATGCGATTTTTGCAGAGCCGCGCCGACTTTCCACGCGCTCGGGAACCGGCGCGTCCAGAAGGTCACCGTCCTTGGCCTCGATCCTCACGGTTCTTGAGCCGGTTCCCGCAAACGCATCAATGTACCAAATAGATTTGAACTTCTGGCGAAGGGCGGTGGAGTAAGCCTTCAAATATTTCTCAACAATCGCGAGTTTTATCTCAGTATGTTGACCACCAAATTCGTGTTCGCCAATTGATTTCATCGGGTCCCCACCGGAAATCAAGGTCGCGAGTATTCCAGCTCGTCGAATCACTTGAAACGTATACCTAATAGATTCAAGTTATAACAAATACTCAATGTTGGGTTGCGAAGTACCCACAGATTTGCCACGGTTAGTCGATTCCGGTTCCCGGTTATCAACCGCCATGCTGACTTCCTGCGACGACCCTTAGTTGACCACACACCGGGCACGCTCAAAGTTTGACCGGTAAGTCGTGATCGGCCCCCCTAGACCAGGCGACTGCTCAATCCCGTTCAAGGCGAGGGATAGGGAGACATCCGTGCCGCCGGCTTCCGGTCGTCGAGTGATCTGAACGCGTGAGGAGCGCCAGGAGCAGATACTTAGTCAGTGCGACCCGAGCGTCTCAAGTGGGGCCGGTTGCCGTCCGGTCCTGGAAGCTGGGTGACATAGCTGCAATAGCGCGCGGGCGACCTCTATGACCGCTTCTGACCCCATTGCGGCTGTTCGATGATAGCAAACGAAGACGACTTAAGCGGGCCATGTAGGTCCCTGTCATCTTGAATCATATCTGTCGCAGGTTTCGGAATTTTTGTGACAAATTACGGACAGCCTTACAGCTTGGCTAGCTGACAGCCCAAACCACCAATCTCAGCCGTGACGTTTTGTTAAGTACGAAACCATTTGATAAAATCTTAGCCTTAATGCCGCGCGTGTACGCCATTAGTGGTCCACACCATCGTAGCCCTACGCGCGGAGACTTCACATGCGACGATGTTTTCTGAATACCTTACTGATAGCTGTCATCGCCGGCTTCAGCGTTCCTAGTGGCCCGACGCACACGTACGCTCAGTCGACTCCAAAAGCTCAGTTGGGAGAGGGGCGCGCATACGAGATCATAGATAGCGAAGTCTGGGATGTGCCCGATCCGGTTTCCGGTCGCGGTTACCAAGTCTTCGTCGCCTTACCACCGTCCTATGCGAAGGAACCACAGCGGCGCTACCCCGTGCTTTACGTCACCGACGCTGACTACGCTTTCCCGGTCATCCGGCAGATCGGCCGCCGTCTGAACGTCGAAGGGGCCCGGATCGAGGAGTTCATTCTCGTCGGTTTGTCTTATGGAAAGGGTGAGGATGGCAAGCTCAGCCGTCAGCGCGACTACACCCCTACGTCGAACGGTCCAAAGAGCGCACCAGCTAGTGCGATCCATGGGCAGGGACGGGCCTATCAGCGATATTTGGGTGATCAGGTGAAACCATTTATCGCCGCCCGCTATCGGACGGATCCCGCCAGATCGCTCTTCCTTGGCCACTCGTACGGCGCTTTGCTTGGCGCACAGATCCTGTTCACCGAACCTGGCTTGTTTAGTGGCTATATCCTCGGTAGCCCCTCTCTCTGGTACGACAAGCGCCACACGTTGAAGCTCGAAAAGGATTACGCCACGCAGAACAAGGACCTGTCGGCGAAGGTCTATCTTTATGTCGGCGCCTATGAGGCGCAGCGGAAAGGCGACCGGCGCTACAATCAGACGGTAGATATGGTCGCCGACAACCGGGCCCTAGAAGTAGCATTGCAGAGGCGAAAGTATCCGAACCTGCAATTGAAGTCGGCGGTCTTGGACGACGAGGATCACCTCACGGTCGCGCCGCGTGGCTTCACGCAGGGCTTGGAGTACCTTCTGTCAGTGCGCTGACGATTCGCATCGAAAACTGGAACGAAGCTACCGCGCAATTCTTAAGTTTTGCGAGCATACCAGCCGCGCTGAATTTTCAGTGGAATTTGCGTCGCAAAGGTCAGGTGCAAAAGTCGGTCCTACGCGACTGACCTTTTGCGATGCCGAATGGCCGCTTCGTCCTCCGTCAGCCTGAAAGTGGTTAGGCCGCTTCCACCCCAACTGGGACATTCAGCCCAAATTGGCCGAGCGGCTGCTTTGGGGAGATCTCGCGGCCGCGTGAACGGCGGGAATGGAACGCGCAAGGCTGCCGTTCACAGACTTGGTGGACGTCGCCTTGGCAGCTGGCAGAATCATGCTCCCACGAGCCTTGCACGGCTTCTTGCTGTGATGTTCACTTCTTGGGCCAAAATGGTCGCATAATGTATCGATCGGAACGAAAAGAGCCATGTTGCTCCAGGGTGCAACTATTTTGGCTTCCTGCCTGCCTTCAATGGTTCTGGCGGCGAGCCGGAATCTTCTCGGTCCACGAACAGATCTGAAATATCGACGCTCAAAGCGGCCACTAGTCGATCTAACAGGTCAACGGAGGGATTGTATTCCCCCCGTTCGATACCGCTGATCGCGGTTCTATCCACATTCGCATCAACCGCCAGATGCTCCTGCGTGATCTTCTTCGAAGACCGTATGTGCCGGAGATTCCAGGCTATGCGCGCACGGGTGTCCATAGAGCATCGCCACCACCTTGCGTAGCGTTAATCCATAGAGTATATTCTACATATTATTAGATACACGAGTTCTGCAGCGGCATCCTTCGTTGCCGAATACGACGCGTCGTGACCAAATTGGAGCGTTGCAATGGAACTTCGCCAACTCTCCTACTTCGTGGCGGTTGCCGAGGAGCTGCATTTCGGTCGGGCGGCGGCTCGGGTGCATATCGCCCAGCCGGCGTTGAGCTGTCAGATCCAGTCGCTGGAGAAGGAACTCGGCGTGCAGCTGTTTATCCGCTCGACGAGGCGGGTGGAACTGACGAGGGCAGGGGCGGTCTTCTACGATCGCTGTATCCGGATCCTTGGCGATGTCGATTTGTCGGCCGAGATGGTGCGCTCGGTTGCCGGCAAGGCGGTTCGAAAGATCCGGATCGGAACGGTCTATCGGGCAACCATCGGGGTTCTGCCAGCGTTCCTGGCGCGCATCGGCCGCAAGTATCCGGATATCGAGCTGCATATTTCCAGTGGCTCGACCAACGACATCATCCGCGGGCTGGAAAACGGTCAGATCAATCTCGGCTTCATCCGCCCGGTCGAAAACATCGGTTCGCTCCGGTTCTTCTCGATCGCCCATGAGCGCTACCTGCTGGCGCTGGAGAAGAAGAGCGCGCTGCTCTCCCGAAGCGAGATCGACATTGAGGATCTTAAGGGCGAGAAGATCATCTCGTTCTCGCGGCAGAACCTCTCCTATACCGAGCGCTATTTCGCAGAGAAGTTCGAGGAGCATGATCTGGCTAAGAGCGTCGCCTATACCTGTGACGACACGTTCTCGCTGGTGTCACTGGTATCGGCCGGTCTTGGCATCGGCTTTGCGCCGGAATGGACGCTCGATCTGCCGAACCGCAACTTCGAGCTTCGAAAGGTGAGGGGAGTGGACTTCAGGATTGGCCTCGGCGTCGCCTGGTCGAAGGACGATCCGACGGCGGCCCGTGACGACATCATCGATATCGCGCGGTCGTTGGTCAGGGCGGGCAGGTGAGGGCGGGGTGGCCAAGGTTGGTCATAGTCGCAATCGCTGATGTTCCTCTCTAGAAAACAGGAACCGAGGACGGCGGGTACGACGTTCAATGGCGAGCAATTTATCTGTGACCTGTAGATGAGCGAACCACCAGTTCGGCCGGAACCTCCAGGTGGCGGTCTTCGATTGTTTGGCCGCGGATGCGACGTGTCAGAGCTTGGACTGCGAGCTGGGCTCGTAGATCCGCGTCGTGGTGAATGGTCGTCAGGGGTGGATTAAGGCAAGCGGCGAAGGGAAGGTCGTCGAAGCCGACCACCGACACATCCTCAGGGACGCGCAAGCCATGTTCAGCGATGGCGCGTAGGGCCCCAATTGCGACCGTGTCATTGCCGGCCATGATCGCGGTCGGCCTTTGCCCTGGCGCTTCGAGAAGAGCCATGACGGCATCCCGGCCGCTCGCTGCGCTATAATTGGCATGAACAACAAGCGCGGGATCAAAGGGTATTCCATGTCCTGCAAGGCTTGCGGTGTAGGCCCCAACGCGGACGTGGGTTGCGAAAATGTCGCTGGGCGCAAAACTAACATAGGCAATTCGTTTGTGCCCGAGAGCGACGAGGTGATCGACAAGAGTACGAATGGCTTGTCGCGTGGGCAGGGAAATCGAAAACTCGTCCGGGTGCCCGATGCCGCCGACAAGGACCACCGGAAAACCAGTCTCGATGACCGCGCTCAGGTCGGCATCCTTCGTGCGCGGGCTGATGACAAGCAAGCCATCCACTGCGCCTTCATGCATGAGGTCCCGGTACGTTCTCTGGCTGTCGTCGGACACGTAGTCGATCATCACGCGATAGCCCCCCTCCCGGCTCCTGGCGATGATGGCTTGCAAGAGCAAGGCTATGAAGCCGTCCACGGCCAGCAGCAACGGGTCGGTGACGATGATGCCAAGTGTCTCGGTGTCGCCGCGTACGAGCATTCGACCCGCCCGGTTCGGTTGGTAATTTAATGCCTCGGCCGCAGCTCGGACCCGCTCTCGTGTCTCGTGGCTGATTGAGACCTGGGTCGATCCGCTCAAAACGAGTGAGACGGTTGAGCGTGAGACGCCGGCGCGCTCGGCGACGTCACGACTGGTCGATTTTCTCATGAAGCAAAAATTCCGCCGCCAATTTCCAGGTTGGCCAGATGTAACCACTTGACAAGCCATCCGTCAAATCTAATAACACGTGTTAGTTAGGAAATAACACGTGTTATCAGCTCCTTTTTTGGGGTGACACGAGGAGGATCGGTTTTGCGGGTACCAAAAATCACATTCATCGGCGCGGGCTCGACGGTGTTCATGAAGAACATCATTGGTGATGTGTTGCAGCGTCCGGCGCTGGCGGGTGCAACGATCGCCCTGATGGATATCGATGCCGAGCGCCTACGCGAGAGTGAGATCGTTGCGGGCAAACTCGTCAAGACGCTGGGAGCGAGCGCACAAGTCAGGACATATTCCAATCAGCGGCAAGCCCTGGAGGGCGCCGACTTCGTCGTGGTCGCTTTCCAGATCGGCGGCTTTGAGCCTTGCACGGTCACTGACTTCGAGGTTCCGAAGGCCTTTGGCCTTCGCCAGACGATCGCCGACACACTCGGCGTCGGTGGAATCATGCGCGGGCTGCGCACAGTGCCGCATCTTTGGTCGATCTGCGAGGACATGCTGCAAGTCTGCCCCGACGCGATCCTGCTGCAATACGTGAACCCGATGGCGATCAACACATGGGCGATCGCCGAGAAATACCCGACCATCAAGCAGGTGGGTCTCTGCCACTCGGTGCAGGGTACTGTCGCCGAGCTCGCATACGATCTGGATATCCCGGTTGCGGACATTCGCTACCGCTCCGCGGGCATCAACCACATGGCATTCTTCCTGACGCTGGAGCACCGGCAGGGCGACGGAAGCTATCGCAGTCTTTATCCTGATCTTCAGCGCGGCTACCGCGAGGGCCGCTTTCCGAAGCCCAATCCGGTGCGGGCGCGCTGCCCCAACAAGGTTCGTTACGAAATGCTCGCCCGGCTCGGCTATTTCGTCACCGAAAGCTCGGAACACTTCGCCGAATACACGCCCTACTTCATCAAGGACGGGCGGCCCGATCTGATCGAGTCGTTCGGCATTCCGCTTGACGAATATCCGACGCGCTGCGTCGAGCAGATGGCGCGGTGGAAGGGCATTGCCGACAGCTATCGCACCGCCGAGACGATCGAAGTCAGCAAGAGCAAGGAGTACGCTTCGGCGATCATGAATGCGGTCTGGACCGGCGAGCCCGCCGTTGTCTACGGCAACATCCGCAACAATGGCTGCATCACCTCGCTGCCGCCCAATTGCGCGGCGGAAGTACCTTGCCTTGTCGATGCGGCCGGGATCCAGCCGACCTATATCGGCGACTTGCCGCCGCAGCTCACCGCACTCATGCGCACCAACATCAATGTGCAGGAACTGACCGTTGCGGCACTCATGACCGAGAACCGCGAGCATCTCTACCATGCCGCGATGATGGATCCGCACACCGCCGCCGAACTCGACCTCGAGCAGATCTGGCAGCTCACGGACGCTCTTCTCGCCGCCCATGGAGAGTGGGTGCCTGAATGGGCCAGGCCGACTGGATCCAAGCGGGCGGCCTGACACCGATATTCCTGTTGTTTCAATCGTGGAGGAGCGAAGATGAAACCGAACACACAGAACTGGCTTAAACTGATCGGGGCCGCGTTGCTTGGATGCACGCTGGCAACGCCTGCATCGGCCGAAGACGTTACGCTGCGCTATGCGATCTGGGATCAGTCGCAGCAGCCTACGTTCCGCAAGATTGCCGACGCGTTCGAACAGAAGAACGAGGGTATAAAGATCGACATCCAGATCACCCCGTTCTCAAAATACTGGACGAAGCTGCAGACCGAAGCGTCGAACGATGCGCTGCCGGACGTGTTCTGGATGAACCCGTTCAACTTCCCGCTCTATGCCTCGCAAGGCATGCTGCAACCGATCGACGACCAGGTGGCGGCGGCGGGCTTCGATGTCAGTGCCATTCCCGAGGCAATGCGCACGATCTACAGCTATGACGGTAAGCTGTATTCACTTCCCAACAACCGTGATGCCCTCGTTGCCTGGTACAATAAGAAGCTGTTCAAGGAGGCTGGTTTGCCAGAGCCCAAGGACGGTTGGACCTGGGCGGATTTCCAGACGGCGGCAAAGGCCTTGACCAACAAGGAGGCCGGTATATGGGGCACCGCCGTCTCGCTCGATTTTCGCGCGACCGTGCTCGGGACGATCCATCAGGCCGGCGGATCCATCCTGTCGCCAGACGGCAGGACGGCGCAGTGGGATACCAAGGAGGCGGTGGACGGGACCCAGTATTGGGTCGACATCATCAACGCCGGTTCCAGCCCCACTCTCGAGCAACTGGCTTCGACGGACGCCAACAGCCTGTTCCTCTCCGGAAAGGTGGCGATGTTGCAGACGGGCTCATGGATGGGTGTGAGCTTTGCCGCATCGCAATTGGCCAAGGATGGCAACATTGCCATCGTGACCCTGCCGAAAGGACCGAAGAACGGGTCCGCATCGACGTCTTCGCTTGGCAACATGATCAGCGCGGGCGCGAAGCATCCGGAGGAGAGCTACAGGTTCGTCGAGTTCCTCGGCTCGAAAGAGGCGGCGGATATCTACACCCGCTCCGGAGTGGCGCTGTCGGCTTATCCCGAGTTCGACAGGAACTTTATCGACTACTTTTCCAAGTCATTTGATGTGACTCCGATAACCCGGCAGATCGCCGACACCTTTGCGATGCCGGTCTCGCTCAATTCGTCGGTCTGGCAAAAGGCGACCAACAGTGCGCTGGTCGAGATCCTCAGCCGCAAGGTGAGCGTCGAGGATGGCCTGAAGACGCTACAGTCATCGATGCAGGAAGCGCTTGACGCCGAGGCAGCGTTGTAATGACGGCGGCCATTCCCACAGCGCCATGCGCCACCGCCCGCCGGTCCGGGGCACGCTTCGAACTGAGCGAGCGCCACCGGGAGGCCATGACGGGATATCTCCTGATCCTTCCGCTTTTCGTGGGCGTGGCCGTCCTCTACTTCTATCCCATCCTGCGTAGTTTCGAGCTGTCCTTCATGCAGACGGGTGTTTTCCGGGGGGAAACATTCGTCGGGTTGAAACACTACAGACATCTCGTCGAAGACCCGACCATGTGGCGAGCCCTCGGCAACTCCCTGCTTTATGCATTGGTCGGCTTGCTGGAAGTGCCGCTTGCCATAGTCTTTGCGGCGCTTCTGAATACGCCGAGGCTCAAGTATCTGAGTGTCTACAGGGTGCTCTTCTTCCTGCCGGTGGTCACCATGCCGGCCGCCGTCGGCATGGTTTGGCAGTTGCTCTACAACGTCGATTACGGACCAATCAACCAGGGGCTGATGATGCTTGGCATTCCGCCGGTCGCGTGGCTGACCGAGCCCGGGATCGTCATAGTTGCGGTGGCGATGGTGGGCATCTGGTCCGGCCTCGGACAGAGCATCATTCTAATCCTGTCGGGTCTGCAGACCGTCCCGCACGACCTGCACGAGGCAGCCGAACTCGACGGTGCGGGACCAGTCCAGCGGTTCTTTCATGTCACTCTGCCGATGATCTCTCCGACGATCTTCCTGGTCGCGGTTCTAAACGTCATCAAGTCACTGCAGGTATTCGACCTTATGTACATTATGGTCGGCCCGAAGAACCCGGTGTTCAACGACGCCCAGACCATCGTCACCTACTTCTTCGAGGTCGGTTTCGTCGAGCACAATCGCGGCTATGCCGCAGCCATCGTGGTCAGTCTGCTTGGCATGATCATGCTGACGACTGCAGTCCAATTCCGCCTTCAAAAGAAATGGGTGCATTATGGCTAGAATGGCGTCTTCACAGAGCGTGCGCGCCCACGCCATCGTGCATGGGGTGCTGATCGTATCCGCGCTTGTGATGGTCTTCCCCTTCTTCTGGCAGGTGATGACCACCTTCAAGACGCAGACGGAAGCGCTGCAGGTGCCGCCGCAGCTTTTCCCCGCGGCATTCGATTTCGATGCGTATGAACGGGTTTTGCAGCGCATCCCCTTCACCGACATGTTCAGCAATTCGATTGTGTCGGTCGTCACGCGCACCCTTGCACAACTCGTCTTCTGCTCGATGGCCGGCTACGCGTTCGCGCGGCTGCGTTTTCCCTTTCGCAACACGCTTTTCGTCATGCTTTTGGCGATCATGATGGTTCCGCGGGAAATTTACCTTCTGCCGCAGACCGAGATCATGAAGTCGGTCGGCCTGCTCGACACGGTCACCGCGATGATCGCGCCGGGTCTGTTCAGCGCTTTCGGTACTTTCCTCATGCGTCAGTTTTTCCTCACTCTGCCGGAAGCGCTAGACGAAGCGGCCCGTCTCGATGGTGCAAACCGCCTCCAGGTCTTCTATCTGATCATGCTGCCGCTCGCCAAACCAGGGCTGGTAGCCCTGGCCATCTTTACGGCCCTCTGGACCTGGAACGAGCTTCTATGGCCGCTGGTGATCATCTCGACCTCCTCGAACCTGAACCTCTCGGCCGGCATTTCCACCCTGAGCGGCGAATACATCACCGACTTTCCAATGCTGATGGCGGGTTCGTTGATGGCCGAATTGCCGATGATCCTTTTGTTTCTGGTGCTCCAGAAGCGGTTCATCGAAGGCATTGCGACGACGGGAATGAAGTGACATGGCCACGCCCACGAAGAAACAACAGCCGAACGTGCTGATTTTCATGACCGATCAACAGAACGGGTCGACAATTCGCGACGGCACGTGGTGCCGCGCAAAGACGCCGCACCTCGACCGTTTCCGGAGCGGGGCGGTGGATTTCACCGACGCGTTCACGACGTCGCCGCATTGCTGTCCCTCGCGGGCGAGCTTTTTCACCGGCACCTATCCCTCCGAGCACGGCGTCTGGAACAACGTCAATGTCGGCAATGCGCTGTCGCGGGGACCGAGGCCGGGCGTCCCGTTCTGGTCGCGTGCCTTTGTCGACGCCGGTTACGCACTCGCTCATTCCGGCAAATGGCATGTCAGCAACGCCCAGCCACCGTCCGATTTCGGTTGGCATGAACTGACGTCACCTTCCCAGCCGGGCAGGGGTCTCGATCTTGACGGACAGCGGGCCGACGCCCGCCGGCGCGAATTGGCAAGGCTCGATGAGCGCCCAATCTCGGGCCCCGTTCGCGAGGCTGGCGAAATTCTCAGGCCCGGCTGGCCGCGTTACGTTCACTATGCCACGAACGAGGATCCGTTTGGGGATGCCGCGGTGGTGGAACAAGGCGTTTCGTTCATTCGCGGCCGTCAGAACCTGGAAACGGAAGAGCCGTGGTGTCTTTACGTCGGCACGCTCGGTCCGCACGACCCCTATATACCGCCGAAGCGCTTCCTCGATCTGTACGATCGGGACGCAATCGTTCTTCCTGCAAATTTCAGTGACACGATGGCGGACAAGCCGGCCTTCTATCGCCGGACAAGGGACCGCTTCGACCAGATGAGCGTCGAGGAACAGCGCGACGCGCTCTGGCACTACATGGCATTCTGCAGCTACGAGGATGCGTTGTTCGGTCGATTGCTGTCTGCCCTGGAGGAGACCGGGCAACTGCACGATACGATCGTTGTGTTCACGTCCGACCATGGTGACTATGCGGGGGAGCATGGCCTCTGGGGAAAGGGTTTGCCCTGCTTTCAATCGGCCTACTCGGTGCCGTTCGTCTTGGGAGGACCGGGCATCGAGCCCGGTCTCGCGGGAACGCGCTGCCGGACGCCGGTGTCACTCGCCGATTTCGGACCGACACTGAGCGAACTCTGCCATGTCGTTCCGCCCACAGGAATGTCGGGACGCTCGATCGCCGGCTGGCTGAGGGCCGGCGGGCCCGAACCTGTTCGGCAAGACATCGTCTTCCAGTCGAACGGCAACGAGGCCTACGGCATCCAGCGGATCATCGTGAGAAACAGGTGGAAGCTCGTCTACAATGCGTTCGACTATGATGAACTTTACGAGCTCGATGCGGATCCGGGCGAAATGCACAACCTGCTTGCGGTCGACGCGAGCGTGCGCAATCTCGGCGCCGGTCACCTGGACCGGATCCCGCAAGATTTGCGACCGATCGTTCGGGATCTCTATGTCCGGCTGTGGCGGTTCGCCATCGATCGCGGCGACGACATCTTCGATCCATACATCCTGACGGCGATGGGCACGTTTGGACCAAAGGCCACCGCCGATGGTTCGGGGACATAGTTTTCGGCCAGACGAAACAGCGGTGTTTGGCAAAACGGCGCCTTGAGCGGGCGGTTATGCCCGCTCGGCTTCGACCGCGCTTCAACTGCAGTTGGCAAAGATGATTGTCGAGCATGGCCGAGCGCGAATTGGCGCGGCGGTCGAGCGATCGACGAATGGGAGGGATCATGGGAAACATAGTTCTGGATAGAGTGACGAAGTCGTTTGGTTCGACGACGATCATTCCCGGTATCAGCCTTGAGATAGATGACGGGGAGTTCGTCGTGTTCGTCGGACCGTCTGGCTGCGGAAAGTCGACGCTTCTGCGCCTCATCGCGGGCCTGGAAGACACGACCGCGGGAACGATCTCGATCGGTGGTCGCGACGTCACGCGCGAAGCGCCGGCCGCACGCAAGCTCGCGATGGTGTTCCAGTCCTATGCGCTCTATCCGCATATGTCGGTTGCGAAGAACATTGCCTTCCCGCTGAAAATGGCGGGCGAGAGCCAGGACGTCATCGACAGGAAGGTAAGGGAGGCTGCGGAGGTCCTCAACCTCACCAATTATCTGGAGCGCCGGCCAGGCCAACTTTCCGGCGGGCAGCGCCAGCGGGTCGCGATCGGACGCGCCATCGTGCGTCAGCCCACCGCCTTCCTATTCGACGAACCCTTGTCCAATCTGGATGCGGCGTTGCGCGGTGCCATGCGGCTGGAGATTTCGGAACTGCACCACCAGTTGAAGACCACGATGATCTACGTCACCCACGATCAGGTGGAGGCGATGACCATGGCAGACAAGATCGTTGTGCTGAACGCAGGCGATATCGAGCAGGTCGGTTCGCCCCTGGAGCTGTATAACAGCCCAAGGAATCTTTTCGTTGCCGGTTTCATCGGCTCGCCGAAGATGAACTTTCTCGAAGGTTCGGCGGCCGACAGGCACAATGCCCAAACCATCGGGGTACGGCCAGAGCACGTCGAAATCTCGAAGACTGTGGGCGAGTGGATAGGCAAAGTGACGGTTGCCGAGCATCTCGGCTCGGACACCTTCGTACATGTGCACACCGAACACGGCCCGATCAATGCGCGTGCGAACGGGGAGTGCGACGTCAAACACGGAGATACCGTGTTCCTTTCGCCTGTTCCTTCCAAGATCCATCGGTTCGGGGCTGATGGGCGCGCATTGTCTGAAGACAAAATGGCATCGAGGATCTGAAGAGCGAGAGGATCATCTCGTTCTGGCAGCGAACCGCGCCAATGCAGGGAGCGACGTCGCTTGAAAATTCGAGGAACAGGATCCAGCGGGGAGTGTCGCCAATGTCTGCGACGACACCTTCTCATTGGTGCCGCTCAGGAACTCAAGCGGACGCAAGGCCATCCATGCGCAGGATGAACCGTTGAATCGCATCGGGCGCGAGCGCGACATGATCTCGTGTCGCCAGCATGTGCTCGGTCAGCGTCGAGAACAGCTCCGCAGCGAGATCGGCATGTTCGACGATCAGGTTTGTCGTTTCCTGCGGGTCGCTTGCCAGCGCGTAGAGTTCGAAGAAAATCTCATCCTTGAAGATGTCGACGATGAGCTTGTGCGATCTTCGGATGATGCATCGCGAGAAATTGCCTAGAGCGCCATTGCCGTCATACTGGATAAAGACGTCCTCGCCCGTGCTTTCACCGCTCATTGCCGACAGCAGGGAGGACCCGGGAAGGTCGCCTGGTTTCTCCACACCCAGTATTTCGCAGATCGTCGGTAAAACATCGATGTGGCTGACAGGGTGATCGCAGACGCCCACACCGGCGATACTTGCGGGCATCTTGAAGAGAAGGGGTGTCCTGACGGCTTCCTCGTACATGCACATCTTCTGCCAGAGGCGATGCGAGCCGAGCATTTCCCCGTGGTCGCTCGTAAACAGGATCAGCGTTTCGTCATAGATGCCTTCAGCCTTGAGCCTGGTCACCAGTTCGCCGATGCAGTGGTCGAGAAGGGCGACGAGACCGGCATAGACACGCCAGATCTCCTTCCAATCGTCGCGGCTGTACCGGGCACCGACGAAGCCGGGAAGATTGTAGAGCTGCAAAGGGCTTTGGCCCGAGAACCATTGGCCGACATTGGCAGGCAGGTCGACCTCGCGTGCCAAGGAGTACCACGGCTCCGGCACGTCGAAGGGCGGATGCGGCGCAAGGAACATCGCGCTCAGGAAGAAAGGACGCGATCTGTCGCGGTTTTCGATGGCATCGAGCGATGATTGCAGTATGTAGCCATCGAAGAAGCTGTCGAAACCCGGCTCGTAGCAACCTGTCGCCGGGATCGAATAGTTCCCGACCGAAGTGATGGCGCCAGAGGTCAATTCCGGAACGATGCCGCGGAAGCGGGCGCCTCCCGGGACACGGTGTGCTCTTGCTTCGAGGAGCGCGTCATAATTGCTTTCAAGCGCGCTCCACCGGACCGCCGAGCCCTCGCGTGTCTCCAGCGGTGGTTGGTACATCAGGTGCTGTTTCCCCGCATGCCAGCAATCCCAGTCGGCCGACAGCAATTCGTAAAGGTTGGTGACGCCTTCATCGACGAAGCCATGCTCTTTGTCCGCCTCGATCCATGGATTGATCAGGCAGCCTGTCGAGCTGGGGTACCGTCCGGTAAAGAACGCGCCCCGGGAAGGGACGCAGAGCGGGGACGCGCAATAGGCGTTTGGGAAGAGGCAGCTGTCGGCCTGAAGCGCCTGGAGATGCGGCATGTACTGCGTGCCGATGAAGTCGTAGCGAAGTTGATCCGCCATAATCACGACGATGTTGGGCTTCTTCATCGAGACATCCTTGCAAAGGCTGCGCGAGAAGGCAGCGCAACGGGTGACCGCCCGCCAGTGCAGGTCGGCGGTCGATTTCATGCGATGTGGAGACGGCGGGAAGGGGGCTGAAGGTTTCGCCGACCTCAGCGGCCATGCCTGGGCGGGCCGACGGTCGCCCTTTCGATCAGTTTGACACCCATGTTGACGCGCGTGATGCTCTCCTCGGCGTTGGCGATCCGCTTCATCAGCAGTTGAATGCCGATCCGGCCGAGTTCGATGCGATCGATGCTGATGGTCGTCAGTGGCGGCCGGCTGTGCATGGCAACAGCCACGTCGTCGAGCCCGATGATCGAGTAGTCGTCGGGCACGGAGAGGCCCTGGCTCTGAAGCGCCTGCATCACGCCGAGTGCAACCACGTCCATGCTGCAGAAAAGTGCTGTTGCCTTGTCCAGCCTGCCGCTCTCGAGCGCCTGGCGGGTGGCCGATTGTGCCTGGGTTTCCAGGAACCCCATCTTGCCGAGGTCGATAACGTGCCTTTCGGGATCGAAGGCAATTCCAGCTTCTTCCAGCGCCAGGCGAAACCCCTCGAGACGACGCTGCATGGACAGTCTGCGGGGCAGCGTCACATGAACGATTTCCCGGTGGCCTGCCTCCAGGAGGCGACGCGTGGCTAGCCAGCCCGCCGACCAGTTGTCGGGCAGGACACTGTCCATGCGCATCGAGCGATCCATGCCATTGATGAGAACAGTCGGCACACCGCTTGCTGCGAGGCGGTCGATCGCGGCCCGGTCGTCCAGCCCGACAGCGATGATTGTGCTCGGTGCGGCGCCCCGCAGATACTCATCGATTTCCGATGCGTTCTTCTGGGCGTCGTGGGTCAAAAGTTGCACATCGACCTTCAGCGAATGCGCAGCTGCCTCGTCCAGTGCGCCGCGGATCACATCCTCATAGAACTGCGACCCGGAGTAATATTCGGCCGGCACGATCAGGGCGGTGCTTCCGATGCCCGCCCTGTGTAGCGATCGGGCGCTGCGCCCGAGGTAGCCGAGCTCTTCCGCCAGCGCCAGGATCTTCTTGCGGCTCTCGTCGCTGACGCCGCCGCGGTTGTTCAGCACCTTCGACACGGACGCGACGGAAACTCCGGCCGCGTCGGCGATATCGCGCAGGGTCAGTGTGGCAAGTTGATCATCGGTCATTGGAAACCCACTCCATCAGATTCCTGCGCGTTTTGGGAGTCGCGGCGGCTGACATTTCGCCTGCTTACCAGAAGAATTGCGTATGCCCGAGCGACCGCATCAAAGCTTCCATGAAATAGTAGTCACCATAGGGAAGCATGGTGTCGGAATAGCCGGATCCGACATGGGCCGCGCCGTGGGCGAGAAGGCCAAGTGCGGTCGGATCGTCTGTCAGATCGCAGGTGTCGAGCAACCCGGCGATCAGGCGGTCTGCGAACCCGCGCCAGCGCTGTGCCTCGTCCGCATCGCACTGGTCGGCAAGCATATAGATGCCGGCCGCCATGATCGCGCCGGCCGAACTGTCGCGCGGCGCGTTCTTCGGGTCAGGAACGTCATAGTCCCACACGGGAACGAGGTCGTCGCCCATCAAAAGCTCGGCCTTGGCGGCAAGCCTGCGGGCCGCATCCAGATAGGATTTGTTGCCGGTGACACGCGCACATTGGGCAAAGCCATGGATCAGCCAGGCCTGGCCGCGCGACCAGCAGGAGCCGTCGGCATGGCCCTGGTGGGTTTCTCCGCGCAACGCTTCGCCGGTGCTGGGATCAAACAGGAAGGTGTGGAAGCTGGTGTCGTCGTCGCGCACCAGGTGTTTCAATGTGGTGTCGGCATGGCCATCGGCGGCCTCGCGAAAGTCGGCTCGCCCGGTTTCGCCGTGCGCCCAGTAGAGCAATGCGAGGTTTTGCATCGTGTCGGCGATGATCCGGCCGTTGGCGAAGTCGGCGCGCATGGAACCATGCGTCGGAAGCGCATTCCACGCCTGAAGGTAGCGCCCTTCCGGTCGATATCTTCCAAGCAGCAAATTGGCGGCTTCGAGCGCCATTGCGCGCGGCTCTTTCTCGCCGGTCATCAGCCATTCGGCCACGCAGCTCAGAGAAAACTGGAAGCCGAGATCATGGTCCTGGGCGCGACGATGCGCCAGAATGCCGCGAAAGATGGCGCGTCGGGCGCGTGCTGCATGGAGGAATGCCGGATCGCCGGTCATTTGCAGTGCCAGCCACAGCTGTCCCGCTTGAAAGCTGACGACCCAATCATAGGGACTGCAATAGGCCCAGCTATTGTCGCTCAAGCCGATTTTCGGATTGCGGATGCCGATGACCGGCATGGTGCTTCGCAGCTTTTCGATGCTGCGAACGAGTGCGGCCTGGTGTCGATCCGCATCGGAGGTGGCGGCTGCGGCGACGGAGGCTGCAAAGTAGCTGCTGGTTTCGATTTTCATGGGCTTGCTCCTGGTGTAGGAAATCTTTTTGCCCATTACGTAAATTTCGTCAATAGCGAAAGTTTCGCTTGACGAAGAATGTTTTCGGTTTCATGTTGCATTCAGTCTGGACGTCCTTCGTGGCGTCAAAGGCGCCGATTAGGGAGGGTGAGGGAATGTCCATTACGGACGCATCGAGTGCAGGGCCGACTTTGCGCGGGCGACTGCGCAGCCAGTTGGGCGGCTACGGCTTCCTGTTGCCCTGGCTGCTCGGGTTTGTCGTGCTGACGTTGGGGCCGGCCGTTTCGTCGTTCTATCTCTCGCTCACGGACTTCGGCCTGATGGGGCCTGCCAACTGGGTCGGCGCGGAAAATTACATCCGGATTGCCAGCGACGACCCTCGTTTCTGGACCGCGATGCGCGTGACCTTCACCTTCGTTCTCTTGTCGGTGCCGCTGAAACTGATGTTCGCGCTGGCGATCGCGGTGGCGCTGAACAAGGGGCTTCGCGGTCTGACGGTCTTTCGCGCGATCTTCTATCTTCCGTCGCTGGTCGGCGGCAGCGTCGCAATTGCGGTGCTCTGGCGGCAGGTCTTTGCAGGAGACGGCGTGTTGAACCAGGTTCTCGCCGCTCTCTTCGGTTACGAAGGGCCGAGCTGGATATCAAACCCCTCGACATCGCTCTACACTCTGGTCCTGCTTGCTGCCTGGCAGTTCGGGTCCTCGATGATCATCTTTCTCGCAGGATTGCGCCAGATCCCGCAGGACATGTACGAGGCCGCCAGCATCGATGGCGCAAGCCGTTCTCGTCAGTTCTTCAAGATCACGCTGCCCTTGCTGACGCCGGTGATCTTCTTCAATGCGGTGATCCTGACGATCGACGCCTTCAAGGCTTTCACGTCGGCCTTCGTTGTCAGTGACGGAAGCGGCGGTCCGATCGACACGACTTTGTTCTACACGCTCTACCTCTACCAGGAGGCCTTCACCAACTTCCGCTTTGGATATGCCTCGGCGCTTGCCTGGGTGCTGGTCGTCATCATCGCGATTTTCACGGCGCTCTCCTTCATGTCTGCCAAATATTGGGTGCACTACGATGACTGATACCGTCTACACGTCGAACGTCGTCGAGGCTGCTGCCGTGCCGGATGGAGCGACGTCATCGCCTTTGAAGCGGGCACTGGTCTACGCGCTGCTGACGGCAGTAAGCTTCATCATGCTTTATCCGCTGCTGTGGATGGTCTCGAGTTCGTTCAAGCCCGAAAACGAGATCTTTGCGACGACATCGCTCATCCCGCAGGAGTTTACGCTCGATGCCTATCGCCGCGGCTGGAATGGCCTGAGCGTCAGCTTCGGCTACATGTTCCTCAACTCGCTGCTGATCTCGGTCCTGGTCGTCATCGGCAACCTTATATCGTGTTCGATGGCGGCCTATGCCTTCACGCGCCTGCAGTTCAGGGGGCGCGGCTTCTGGTTCGCGCTGATGCTCGGGACCCTCATGATGCCGCAGCATGCGGTGCTGATCCCGCAATATCTCATGTTTCTGAAGTTCGGCTGGGTCAACACGATCATGCCGCTCGTCGTGCCGAAGTTCTTCGCCATCGATGCCTTCTTCATCTTCCTGATGGTTCAGTTCTTCCGTGGCATCCCGCGCGAGCTCGACGAGGCCGCGATCATGGACGGTGCGGGACCGTTGCGCATCTTTCTCAAGGTGATCCTGCCGCTTTCGACGCCGGTGCTGGCGACCGCTGCAGTCTTCTCCTTCATCTGGACCTGGGACGATTTCTTCGCGCCGCTGATCTATCTGAACGACATCGAGAAATACACAGCGCAGCTCGGACTTCGCACCTTTGTCGATGCCACGGCGCAATCGGACTGGGGCGCGCTGCTCGCGATGTCGACTTTGACCGTATTGCCGATCTTCATTCTCTTCCTCCTGTTCCAGCGGCTTCTGATCGAAGGCATCGCGACAACGGGCATGAAGCGCTAGCGGCGCGAACGAAACCACAGAACAAGCAATAGAAAGGGGAGCCCAATGACGACGCTCGCTTTGAAGCAAGTCCAGAAGCGCTACGGTGCCGTCGAGATCATTCGCGGCGTCGACCTCCAGATCGGTAGCGGCGAGTTCGTCGTTTTCGTCGGGCCGTCGGGATGCGGCAAGTCCACGCTCTTGCGCATGATAGCCGGGCTGGAACCGATCTCCGGCGGCGAGCTGGCGATCGGCGGCGCCAGGATGAACGAGAAGGCTGCCTCCGAGCGCGGCATCGCCATGGTGTTTCAATCCTACGCACTCTATCCGCATATGAGTGTTTACAAGAACATGTCGTTCGGCCTTGAAACCATGCGCATGCCCAAGCCCGAAATCGACAAGCGGGTGCGCAGGGCCGCCGATATCCTGCAGATCACCCAGTTGCTCGAACGCAAGCCGAAGCAGCTGTCAGGTGGGCAGCGCCAGCGCGTCGCCATCGGCCGCGCCATTGTGCGCGATCCGAAAATCTTCCTGTTCGACGAGCCCCTGTCCAATCTCGACGCCGAGCTTCGCGTTCAAACCCGCGTTGAGATCGCAAAACTCCACGCCGATATCGGCGCAACCATGATCTATGTCACCCATGACCAGGTCGAAGCCATGACGCTGGCTGACCGGATCGTCGTGCTGCGCGCCGGCCGCATCGAGCAGCAGGGGACGCCGCTCGAAATCTACAACAGGCCGGTCAACCGCTTTGTCGCCGGCTTTATCGGCTCACCCAAGATGAATTTCCTGGATGTTTCCGTGACGGGCCACCGCGACAACGAGGCCGTCCTCGGTCTTGCCGGCGCCGATGTCGCCGTGCCGATGGCCGAAAGAGCTTCGATTGGGGCGACGCTCAGCCTCGGCGTTCGCCCGGAGCATATCAGGGTCAAGGGCGCTTCCGGGATCCACCTGGGAACCCTGACGATAACCCATATCGAGCATCTCGGCGGCCAGACCATCGTCTATGGGCGTTTGCCCGACAAGCAGTCGCTCATCGTCGCGATGGAGGGCCAATCGCTGCTCGGTACGGGTGAAACACTGAGCGTCAGCATCGCACCGGAGCACTGCCATCTGTTCGACGCCGAAGGGCACAGGCTTGCACACTAGGCTCACGCAATAAGGGAACCAAAGGGAGGAATTCATGCTCAATCGACGCGAACTTCTACGCACCGGCCTGATGCTCGGTGGGGCGGCGGCATTCTCGCAACTACCGATGCGCAGCGCATTTGCCGATAGCGCTACGATGCGGCTCTATTGGTGGGGCACGCCTGCGCGCGCCGAACGCACGCTTGGCGTCGCCAGGCTTTTCGAGGCGGCCAATCCTGACGTCAAGATCAACGGTGAAGTCGGCGGAAACGACTATTGGTCCAAGCTGACGACGATGCTCGTTGGCGGCAATGCGCCTGATATTTTCCAGCTTGAGCCCGGCCGGTTTGCCGACTACGCGCGCCGCAACACCACGCTTGCGCTCAACGACTTCCTCGGCAAGACCATTCGCACCGACAGGCTGGCGCCGGGTGTCCTGGAACTCGGAACCGTTGACGGCAAGGTCGCGGGTATGCCGCTGTCGCTCAACGCCTTCGCACTGTTCTACGACACGCAAGCCTTCAAGCAGGCCGGGCTCAACCCGCCGGGCGCTGCAACCACCTGGGACGAATTCGCCAAGCTTTGCATCGATGTGACCAAGGCGATCGATCGCAGGAACGTTTGGGCGGTCGGCAACGCGTCGCGCTACACCTATGCTTTCGATGCCTTCCTCAACCAGCGCGGCAAGCGGTTGTACGGTGAGGATGGCAAGATCGGCTTTGACGCCAACGATGCCAAGGACTGGTACGGCTATTGGGAGAGCCTTGCCAAGAGCGGGGGATGCGTGTCGGCCGAGGTCCAGTCGATGGACCAGATCCAGGTCGATTCGAACCCGCTTGCAACTGGCAAGGCCGCCATGGCCATCGCATTTTCGAACCAGCTTCTAGGCTATCAGTCGGCAGTGAAGAACCCGCTCGGGATCACCACCTTGCCGGTGTCGGATCCATCAGGGCCGTCCGGCCTGTTCTATCGGCCGGGTCTCCATTTCGGCATTGCAAGTACCTGCGAAAATCCCGAGCTTGCTGCCCGGTTCATCGACTTCTTCGTCAACGACATGGCAGCCGGCAAGGTGCTCGGCGTCGAGCGCGGAGTTCCCGTCAACACCGACGTCAAGGATGCCGTGGTTCCTCTGATCGACGACGTGTCGAAGCGCACCGTCGATTACATCTCGTCGATCGCCGGAAGGGTGGGAACCTATCCCCCGCCGGTACCCGTTGGCGCATCTGAATTCGATACGCGCGCGTTCCGGCCCCTGGCCGACAAGGTGGCTTTCGGCCAACTGACCCCCGGGGAGGCAGCCGACCAACTGGTTGCCGAAGGCGGCCGGATCGTCAAGGGCTGATCGTCTCGCAACGAGAGGCGGCCGCTTCGCACGTCGAAAAGGCCCATGCGTACAAGTGCGCCGCCGAAGGAGGTCGGCGGCGCAGGCAAATTGAAGCTTTCGGGAGATTACCATGTTTGGCAGACGCGAACTCTTGCAGTTGGGATTGATGTTCGGAGGCGCTGCAACGTTTTTGCAATCGCCGCTGCGTTCGGCCCTCGCAGACAGCGCGATGATGCGCCTCTTCTGGTTCGGTTCGCCGGCGCGCGCAGAGCGCACGCTCGCTGTCACCAGGCTGTTCGAAGCCGCCAATCCGGGCGTGAAGATCAATGGAGAGGTTGGCGGCAACGACTATTGGTCGAAGCTGACGACGATGCTGGCCGGCGGCAACGCGCCCGACATTTTCCAGCTGGCGCCGAGCCGTTTTGCCGACTATGCCCGCCGCAACACCATGCTTCCACTCGACGACTATCTGGGGAGCACGATCCGTACCGAAAAGCTGATGCCCGGTGTGCTCGATCTTGGCGCTGTCGACGGCAAGATCGTCGGCATGCCGTTGTCGCTGAATGCGTTTGCGCTTCTCTACGACAGCGTGGCCTTCGAACAGTCAGGTATTACGCCGCCCGGTCCGACCACCACCTGGGACGATTTCGCCAGGCTCTGCATCGACATGACCAAGGCGATCGGCCGGAAGAATGTCTGGGCGGTCGGAAATGGTGCTCGCTACAGCTATGCCCTCGAAGCGTTTCTCGTTCAGCGCGGCAAGCGCTTGTACGGCGAGGATGGCCGGATCGGCTTCGACGCGAACGATGCGAGGGAGTGGTACGGTTATTGGGAAAGCCTTGCGAAGAGCGGCGGCTGCGTTCCGGCAGAAATCCAGGCGCTGGACAAATTGCAGATCGACTCCAACCCGCTGTCTACAGGCCATGCTGTGATCGCCATTGCCTTTTCCAACCAGTTGCTGGGCTATCAGGCACTTGCAAAAAACAAGCTGGAGATCACCTCGCTGCCGATCTCCGAGGCAACGGGCCCGTCCGGATTGTTCTACAAGGCCAGCCTGCATTTCGGTGTTGCCAGCACGTCCAGGCAGCCGGAGCTTGCGGCCCGGTTCATCGATTTCTTCATCAACGACCTTCCGGCGGGCGGACTTCTCGGCGTGGAACGTGGTGTCCCGATCAACCTCAATGTCCGCGAGGCCGTGACGCCTCTGGTCGATGATGTCTCGAAGCGATCGGTGGACTACATTTCCTCGATCGCGGGACGGGTCGGCGCCTTCCCGCCCCAGGTTCCGATCGGTGCATCGGAGCTTGAAGAACGCGTGTTCCGCCCGATTGCAGATCGGGTTGCCTTCGGCCAATTGACCGTCGCTGCAGCCGGCGAGGAGCTGGTCGCACAGGCAAATCGCATCCTCAGGAGTTGATGCTGCCAACCGGTCGGCGTCCGCCGAACGCCGACCACACGTTTTCCAAGACAGGAATGGCCAATGAGTGATGGCATTTTCGCCGACAGCCTGTTCCATCCATGGGCAGGCAATGAACTGCGTACGCGTGCCGACGTCGAGCGCGCCCTGAAGGCGCTCTGCGACCCCGCCGAAACCTACCGCTCGACTGGCGGTGCCCGTTTGAGGTTCGATGCGACTGCCGCGCATTTCGATCAGGCGGCTGCCGATCTCGAAGGCTTTTCGCGGCTATTGTGGGGACTGGTCCCGGCAGAGCTCGGCGGCGCCGACTGGATCGACTGGACGCCTATCGCGCGCGGCCTTGCGGCCGGCACGGACCCGCAGCATCCCGAATATTGGGGCAAACCCACCGATCGCAACCAGCGTCTGGTCGAGCTCGCGGCAATCGGTTTTGCGCTGCGGCTCGTGCCGGAAAAGCTCTGGGCGCCGTTGGGGGCAGGCGAGCAGGCGAACGTCATCTCCTATCTCAAATCCGGGCACGCCTGCGCATTTTCCGAGAACAACTGGAAGTTCTTCCGCCTTCTCATCAGTCTGGGGCTGGATGCGGTCGGGGCCGATCACGATCGCGCCCTCAACCAGGCCTATATCGACGAGATCGAGGCCTTCTATTTCGGCGATGGCTGGTACAGCGACGGCGACGCGCGCCGGGCCGACCACTACATTCCCTTCGCATTTCACTTCTACGGGCTCATTCTCGGCGTGCTCGACGGCCAAGCCTATACGCAGCCTTATCGAGAGCGTGCACGGCTCGTCGCCAACGACCTGGTGCGCTGGTTTGCCGATGACGGTGCGGCATTGGCGTTCGGCCGGTCGATGACCTATCGCTTCGCCATCGCCGGTTTCTTCGGCGCCTTGGCATTTGCCGGCGAAGAGGCGCTGCCCTGGGGCCAACTGAAAGGCTTCTATCTGCGCAATCTGCGCTGGTGGGCCAGCCGACCGATGGCATCGAGAGACGGTATCCTGCCGGTTGGCTACGCCTATCCGAACCTCCTGATGTGCGAGACCTACAATTCGCCGCAGTCGCCCTACTGGGCATTGAAGGCATTCCTGCCGCTGGCCTTGCCGGAGCAACACCCCTTCTGGAGCGCCAAGGAGGCGGATGTGTTGCCGCGCGACGACGTGGCCGTGCACCTGCACACGGGCATGATCATCAAGAACCCTCCCGGCGATGCCATTGCGCTTTGCGGCGGTCAGCAGACCGGGCCGCAAAACACCTGGGCACGGTTCGGCGCCGAGAAATACAGCAAGTTCGTCTATTCCGCCCGCTACGGCTTCAGCGTCGAAAGCGACCCCAATCGGTTCGCCGACGCGGTCCTGGATGGCATGCTGGGGTTCAGCAGCGACGGCCTCCAGTTTTCCGTCCGTCAGGCCAACGAAGAGGTGCTGATTGCCGGTGACGTCCTTTACGCGCGCTGGCGGCCTGTTGGCGACATTCTGGTCGAAACATGGCTTTACTGGCATGGAGATTTCCATGTCCGCGCCCACCGCATCCGGACGGATCGCGCCGTCTCGACCAAGGAAGGCGGCTTTGCGATCGCGCGCAACGAGGGGTTATCCGATGCGCTCGAAAGCGAGGGGGGCAAGGCGGTCGTTTCCACCCAGCGCGACCTCTCGGCGATCATCGATCTCGGCTCGTCGATCCATCGTGCCGGCAAGGCGCATATCGCCCAGCCGAACACCAATCTCATTGCCGCAAGGACACTGGTGCCGCAGTTGACGGCCGAGATCCCTCCCGGAGAGAGCACTTTTTTTGCCGCCGTCCTGGCGTGCGGCGATGCGTCCGCCGGGCGCAGCGCGCTGGAGCATCTGCCGCCGACGCCCGACCTGCCAGCGCTTCAAGCCCTGCTCAAGACAAAGGGCCGGCCGGTCACGCTTATGAGCAGAAACACGAATGCCTGACCGGCGGACACTGCTGGCCGGCCAATGAAGGAAAAAACTGATGGATATTCGCCAAGCTATACATTTCGAACAGGCCGAGACGCTCGATACCGAAGGTCTGCGCCGCCACTTCCTTATCGAGGACCTCTTCGTTGCCGGAGAAATGCGTGCCGCGTACAGCCACTATGACCGCCTGGTGCAGCTTGGCATACTGCCACAGGCCACGCCGCTTTCCTTCAGCCCTGAGCTCGCGAAATCCGCTGGCGTCACCGATTTTCTGGAACGACGGGAACTGGCGGTTGTGAACCTTGGCGGTGGTCCGGCGAGGATATCTGCGGATGCGCAAGATCACGTCGTCGCACCTTTCGAGGCGCTCTATATCGGGAAGGGGGCAAAGGGCGTATCGTTCGCGGCGGTAGACGATGCCTTGCCTCCAAGGCTCTACGGTGTTTCGGCGCCCGCGCATGCCACCCATCCCACCCGCAAGATCACCCAGGAAGAAGCTTCGCCGCAGGCACTCGGAACGACGGAAGCTGCCAACAAGCGCACCATCTACAAATACGTCCATGATGGCCTGCTGCCGACCTGCCAGCTCATGCTCGGGATCACGCGGTTCGAGCCGGGAAGCGTGTGGAACACCATGCCTGCGCACCTTCACGATCGGCGCATGGAAGCCTATCTCTATTTCGACATGCCGGACGATCGCATGGTGGTGCATCTCATGGGCCGACCCGAGGCGACGCGCCACCTGATCGTTCGTAACGAGCAGGCGGTGCTCTCGCCCCCGTGGTCGATCCATAGCGGCGCCGGCACGGGCTCCTATGCCTTCGTCTGGGCGATGGCGGGCGATAACCAGTCCTTTGCCGACATGGACTTTGTGGCAATGGAGACCCTGCGATGACCGGGCTTGCGGACATGTTCGGTCTTGCCGGCAAGTGGGCACTGGTCACGGGCGCCCGGGGAGGACTGGGCCAGGCGATGGCTCTGGCGCTGGCGAGCGCGGGGGCCGACATCGTCGGCCTCGGGTCCACGCCCATGCCGGAGACAAGGGCATTGGTCGAAGCCGAAGGGCGTCGGTTCCTCGGTGTTCAAACGGATCTTTCGCAACCCAACGACTTTCGCTCCCTCGTCGATGAGATCGAGGAGCAGGCCGGGCCAATCGATATCCTGGTCAACAATGCCGGAACGATCAGGCGCGCCGATTTGCTCGACTACACGGAGGCGGATTGGGACGCGGTGACGAACGTCAATGAAAAGAGCCTGTTCTTTCTGAGCCAAGCGGTCGCGCGCGGCATGGCCAAGCGCGGCGTCGGCCGCATCATCAACATCGCTTCGCTGCTTTCCTTCCAGGGCGGAATCCGGGTTCCGGCCTACACCGCCTCAAAGCACGCGGTCGTCGGGCTGACCAAGCTGATGGCAAACGAGCTGGCCGCATCCGGTATCACCGTCAACGCCATTGCACCCGGCTACATGGAAACCGACAACACCGCCGCACTTCGGGCGGACCCGGTTCGCCAGCGGCAGATCCTCGAACGTATTCCGATCGGCCGATGGGGCGTGCCTGAAGACCTGGCTGCCGCCGTTCTCTTCCTGGCCAGTCCTCGCGCCTCCTATGTAACCGGAGCGACCATCCCGGTCGACGGAGGATGGCTCGCCCGATGAGCCGGTAGCCGCAACTTGTCTGATTTGGAGAATGAAGGGCCGCGCAATCGTGCGGCCTCGTCCGTCATCGAGTCGATCGCGGACCGGTTGGCCCGCGATCGCCGTGGCCTTGTTACGGATAGATCGGGTTCGACCAGGCGATCTTGCCCGCAGAATCGATCGCCACGACACGGCACCAGTCGCCCTTGAACTTGTCGAGCGGGAACTTTGCCGATGTCACGTCAGTGCCCGATTGTTTTTCGTTCCGCGACGCCCTGCCAACCACGGATATCTGGAAGACCGCGGACGTCTCGATCACGATCATTCCATCTTCGACACGGATATCTTCAATCCGCGGCCCCTGCGTCGAGTAGTAGTGGCCTTGCTTCAAGGCTTCGACCAGTGCGTCCGGCTCGTTCGCGCCCGCCTTGACCATGACCCAGCCGCCGAAAGCGTCCCGGTTCTGGTCTTCGCCGGCAACGAAATGGGCATCGTCGCAAGCAAGCGCGTTGATGCGGCGGCCGGAATTGAGAAGATCGTCCAGATAGTATGAGCCGCCACCCCTCGCGTTCAGCACCTGGCTGGTGTGGTTGTAGACCTCCACCGCATGGGCGCCGGGGATCGATGCGGCGTCCGCCATCGTCAGCGCGTACCATTCCGGATGGGGGATCGCGACAAAGGCGCCGGCATCGAGACAACGCTTTGCAATCTCCGGGCCGGTCTCGCCGTCGCCATTCGGTGCAAAGTCGAGCGGGAGGCCAACCGCGAGGATATGCCACTTCTCGCCGTGCTCGGTGGCCATTGCATGGCATTCGGCGCCGAGGATCGTTGTGAAGCTGTTGGTGCGAAACGCCCGGGTATCGGCGATCGGGTAATTGTAGTGCGGCATGAAGTGATCGGACAGGCAGATGAAATCATAGCCGCGCTCACGGTAGCGCTTGCAGACCTCTTCCGGATCGAGCTTGCCGTCGGACAGCGATGAATGGGTGTGGAGGTTGCCTCGATAGAACTGTCCGGGGGCGGCGAAGGCGTCAATTTGCATGCTTCATGGTCCTTTGTGCGAGCTGCTCGGAGGCCATCGAAAAGGCCGCCAGCAGGTTTTGGGTATAGGAAGACGTCGGCGCGGCAAGGACGTCCTGCGTGTCGCCGTAGTCTCGAATGCGGCCGCCCTCCAGAACCAGGATCTGGTTGGACATCTCCGCCACGACCGGAAGATCGTGCGAAATGAACAGGTATGTCGTGCCATGCTCGCGCTGCAGCCGCTTCATGACCTTGAGCACGGAAGATTGCACGGTTACATCAAGCGCGGAGGTAACTTCGTCACACAGGACAAGGTCGGGTTTGCCGGCAAAGGCGCGAGCGATGGCGACGCGCTGCTGTTGGCCGCCGGAAAGCTGCCGCGGCGAGCGCGTCAGGAAGCTCGCATTGAGGTCCAGCTCTTCCAGGTGTGCCACGGCCTGATCGCGGGCGGCCACGCGCGACATGCCGAAGAAGAACTGCAGGGGGCGGGCAATGATCTGCTCGACGGTATGCTGCGGATTGAGCGAGGACGCCGGGTCCTGGAAGATCATCTGCACGCGTCGGCGCAGATCGCGTTCGCGGCCGTTGGCAAGACCATGGAGCGGCTTTCCGTCGAATTCGATCGCGCCGGGCTTGCAGTCGATCAACCCGGCAACAAGCGCTGCGAGCGTCGATTTTCCGCTGCCGGATTCGCCGACCACGCCAAGCGTCGTTCCCGCCTCGATCGACACCGAGATGCCGGAAAGCGTCCTGGGGGCTTCGGTGCGCAGGAACAGCCGCGAAATCGGGTTGAGCCCGGCTGCCTTGCCATAGGAAAACTCAAGGCCGTTGATGGTCAGTTTTGGCGATGCGGTCGGCAAATGGCGCGGTTTGCTGTTGCCGATGGTCTCCAGCTTGGGAATGGCGGCGATCAGCGCTCGTGCATAGTCCGTCCGGGGATTGGCAAAAACCTGTGCGGTCGGGCCGTCCTCCAGCACCTTGCCGTCTTTCATCACCAGAACCCTCTCGCACATGCGGGCGATGACGTTGAGGTCGTGGCTCACATAGATCAGTGTCGTGTTGGTGCGCTTCTGCAGCCTTGCGACGAGCTCGAGAACCTGGCCTTCGACTGTCTTGTCGAGGGCCGTCGTCGGTTCGTCGAGGATGATCAGTTCCGGTTCAGCGACGAGCGCCGCTGCGATGACGACACGCTGTCGCTGGCCGCCCGAAAGCTGGTGCGGATAACGATCGAAGATCGCCGCGGGGTCGGGCATTTCCATTGCGCCGAGAAGCTCGATCGCCTTGTCCTTCGGGTGCTTGCCTCCCGCCGTCTTGTGGAGGCGGATCAATTCCGTCAGATGCTGGCCGATCGTTCGGTGGGGGGTGAGCGAGGAGAGCGGGTTCTGGGGCACCATGGCGGCGCGGCGCCCTCGAAACGCAGCGAGCTCCCTCGCGTCGAATGTCAGGATGTCGGCGCCGGACATCACGATCGAGCCGCCGGCTATGCGTGCGCCGGGCCGCGTATAGGCAAGGAATGCCCGCGCCAGCGAGGACTTGCCGCAGCCGCTTTCACCGACGATGCCCAGCGTTTCTCCCTTGCGAAGAGAGAAGCTCACATTGTCGATTGCAGGCACTTCGGTCTTCGGGCCTGTCTTGTAGACGAGTGTCAGGTCGCGAACGGTAATATGAGTGGTTTCGACCATGATCAAAGCTCCGCCGTCGAGATGCCGAAGGCCCGGGAGAAGCCGTCCACCATGAAGTTCACGCCGAGGATGAGGCTCGAAAGCATGATCGCCGGCAGCAAGAGAAACCACGGATCGGTATAGACGACACCCATGGCCTCCTGAACCATCAGGCCCCAGTCGGGGGTCGGCTGGCTGATGCCGAGCCCGAGGAAGGAAAGCGCACTGATGCGAAGCACGGCCGAAGAAATCCTGACCGCCAGTTCGACACCGATGAGACCGGTGAGGTTCGGAAGAATCTCCCGCAGCATGATGCTCAACCGGTTTTCCCCGCGCAGTTCGGCTGCCCGCACGAAGTCCAGGGTCGACAGGCTCACGGTCTTGGCGCGCATGACGCGCACCACGCCCCAGGTATACACGACGGCGACGATCGGGATCAGCATGACCACATCCTTGCCAAGCGCGAGCGTCAGGATGGCGATGAGGATGATGTCCGGAATGGCCATCACGGCATCGATGAAGCGCATGATTGCCTCGTCGATGCGGCCTCCCACATAGCCGGCGACCATGCCGAGAAAGGTGCCGATCGCAACGGCGATGGCGACACCGCAGAAGGAAACCAGAAGTGCGATGCGTCCGCCTTCGATGATGCGGCTGAAATAGTCGCGGCCGATCTGATCGGTCCCCATCCAGAATTCCGCCGATGGGGGCGCGAGCGGCGTACCGACGAGGGCGCTCGAGTCATGAGGGGCTATCAACGGGCTGAAGATTGCAAGAAAGAGGTGGATGGCAACGACAATGGCGCCGATCAGCGTTGCGGGTTCGCCGAGGGCGCGGCGGAGCTTGGAGCTGGGCGGTCGAGGTTGGGCGACGGGATGAAGAGTGCTTGTATCAGGCATTTTCCAGACTCGTGCGGACGCGTGGGTCGAGGGCGAGGACGGCAAGGTCGGCGATCAGGTTGGCGACCACCACCGCCAGGGCGGCGAGAAACGCGATCGCCTGGATGGTCGGGATTTCCCGTTGGGAAATGGCCCGCAGCAGTTCGCCGCCAGCGCCGGGAAACTTGAACACGGCCTCGACGACGACGGAGCCGGCGAGAAGTCCGGCGACAAACGTCGCCGTGCCGTTGAGCATCGGGATCACGGCCGCTGGAAGGGCATGCCGCGTCGCGATCCGCCAGGTGGGAATGCCCGCCAGCCGTGCCCGTTCGACATAGTCGCTGTTGAGCGCTTCGACCATGCCGGCGCGCAAGAGCCGGAACTGATAGGCCGCCCCGTGTACGCATAGGGCGATGACCGGCAGGACGGCTGCCCCGAGGATCGTCAACTTCGGTGCATCCGTTGGAGCGAAGATGACTGCCGGCACAAGGCCAAGCCAGACGGAAAAGACGATGACGAAGATGTTGGACACGACAAAATCGGGCATCGAATAGGTGAAAAGCGTCGCGCTGCTGATGGCGTTGTCGAGCCGCCCACCCGGCTTCAGGCTTGCAAGAATGCCCAGAGCGATAACGATCGTCAGCATGACAACCAGCGCCATGCCCGCCATGATCGCCGAGTTTATCATCGGGTGGATGATCCGATCGACGACCGGCTCGCGGCGCAGCAGCGTCTGCCCGAAATCGAAGCTGAACAGATTTTGCCAGACCTCCAGGAAACGCACCGGCAGGGATCGGTCGAGGCCAAGGTCAGCCCGCATCAATGCGAGCTGCTCCTCGGTGTAGAACGCCAGTTCCTCGGCCGGGATCGTCGCCGTCAGCGCGTCGCCGGGAAGAACCTCGGTTCCAAGGAAGACGATCAGCGACGTCAGGGTCAGGATGAAGAAAGACAAGACCAGACGGCGACCGATCAAGGTGACAATGTTTGACATACGTGCTGCCGTTCTTTTCTACGAAATGTATGCGGCTCGAAGGTGTGTTGTGGTCATCAGCCATCGACCCAGCAGTCGTCAAAGCGGGTTCCCCAGTTCTGGGAATGCGACTTCAGGTTCTTCACCCTGGTCGTGTGTGCCAGCATGTTGCGACGGCCGCCAAGCACGATCGCGGGCGTGTCCGCCTGTGCGATCCGCTGCAGTTCCTGATAGTTTGCCAGGCGCTTTTCGGCATCGGGTTCAGCGATCGTTTCCTGGTACAGTTTGACGAAGGCATCGTTCTGCGGGCCGGTCCAGCCTGCGGATTCGACAGGGTTCGATACCAGCCGGCCCAGATTGATCGCCGGATTGCGGGGGCCGACCAGGCCGGCATTGGGCCGGCCGACGGGTGGGTTCACCTGCTTGACATAGGCGTCGAAACCGTCGGTCGGCATTTCGCGAAGTTCGGCATTGATGCCTGCCTTCTTCCAGGATTCGGCGACGATCGCCATCACCCGCGGCATCTCCGGGAACGACGGGGAGAACACGATCACCGGAAGGTCGATGCCGTCAGCATAACCGGCTTCGGCGAGAAGTTGCCTTGCGCGCTCGGGGTCGAACGGCTTTTGCCGGGCAATGAACTCCTTGTTTATGCCCGACATCTGCGTGTCGTTGCCGAGCCAGGTTCCCGGGTCGTTGTAGACGATGGTGTTGATGGCGTCGCGGTCGATGCTGAGGCTCATGGCCTCGCGTATCTTCTGGTCATTCCAGGGCAGGGTGAGGTTTTTCGGCAGGCCGATAAGAAACTGGTCGCCACCCGCCGATTTATGGATGTGGCCGCCGGCGCTCTCGAACTGGCCGGCAGTGGTCGGGTCGATGTTGAAGACCGCATCGAACTGGCCGGAGCGAAATCCGTTGATCGCCGTTTGCGAATTGACGACGTAACCTTCGAGCTCATCGAGGAAGGGGCGGCCGCCGAGCCAGTAATTCTCGTTGCGGACTGCCTTGAAGCCGCGACGGTTGTCCACCTGGACGAGCTTGAACGGACCGGTACCGATCCCGTCCGTCAGGATGGCCTCGGGGGAGGCGCTCGGGACGATCGTCAACCGGTACTCGGCAAGGATATAGGGGAATTCCGCATAGCCGGAGTTCAAGGTAAAGCGGACGCCGTACTTGCCGGTCGCTTCGACCTTCTCGAACCACTTGTTGAGAAAGCTGCTGGCCTTTTGTGCGATGTGCGCATTGAACGAGGCGACGACATCATCGGATGTCATTTCCTTGCCGTTGTGGAACTGCACGCCTTCGCGCAGTTTGAAGTCCCAGACTTTCAACGTGTCGTCACTCGGGTTCCACGTTTCGGCCAATTCGCCCTGGAGGTTGAAATCGTGGTCGACCCACAGGAGGCAATTCCAGACGGAACGCGTGAGCAGATCGATCCAGTAATAGGGGTGCTTGCCATTGTCAGACGTGCCTACCGCCCAGTTGGGATAGGTCTGGCCATAGACGAGCTTGCCGCCGGTCTTGGGGGCTGCTCCGACAGGAAGCGCAGCCCAGTCGGGAAGTCCAGCCGCATGTGCATGTCCGCCGGTCATCAGCGGTTGCATGCCGAGTGCCATGGCACCGAGACCGAGCAACTGGAGGAATTCTCGTTTGGACTGCGACTGCATTGCTCTCTCCCGGTTGTTCGCATGACCGGCCCCTGCGAGTTGCAGTTTCGGGCGCGCGCACGCGTTGATATATCAGCTGTCTGACCGGACGATGGCACTTCGCGGGATGGCGTTCAAATACGAAGTCTCAATAATGATAATAGATAAAATATATGGAAGGCTCAGAAACTATTGTTTCTTGAATGCGCGCTGGGGTTTCAGGAAATGATCAAGACCGGCCGGTGTCGCGCGATGCGGACGCGCGCACGAGGGGTGTCTCAGTGCATGCCGGGAAGTGCTATCTGCCGACGGTCATCGCCAAAAAGGCAGGGCGATCACAGATCGTCCTGCCTTCTTTGAAGTGTGCTTTTGTGGTGCGTCGACTATGGCAAACGGCTGGCGTTCAAGACATGCGGTTGCTTACCAGGGCAGCGAAAACGTCTTGACGTTGGTGTAGGACTTCATTGCCTCGATGACGCCCTCCTTGTAGCCGTTGCCGGAATCCTTGATGCCACCGAACGGCGACATTTCTATGCGGTAGCCGGGGACTTCCCAGATGTTGACCGTGCCGACCTCGAGGCCGGCGATGTACTTCTGCATGCGGCGGAAATCGTTGGTGCAGACCCCGGAGGACAGGCCGAATGCGGTGGAGTTGGAAAGCGCGATTAGGGCATCGTCGTCATCGGGCGCGCGGATGATCGGGATGATCGGACCGAAGGTCTCTTCCATGACGAGATCGCAGCCGTGCGGAACGCGATCGACAACGATCGGCGGGAGAAGGGCGCCTTTCCGGCCCGGATCGTAGAGCACGTCGGCGCCTTGCTCGGCCGCCATATGAACCCGCTTTTCGAATAGTGCTGCCGCCCGTTCGTGCACGACGGTGCCGAGCTGTGTCGCGCGGTCCATCGGGTCGCCGAAGATCAATGCCTTCGCCCGCTCCAGTACCATCGGCACAAAGCGGTCCGCCACGCGCTCCTGGCAGAGGATGCGCTTGACGGCCGTGCAGCGCTGGCCGGAGTTTTTCGTGGCGCCGGCAACCGCGAGGTCGGCGGCTCTTGCGAGGTCGTCATCCGAAAGATCGTTGAGGATGATCAGCGGGTCGTTGCCGCCGAGTTCCAGCACCTGGCGCTTGTATCCGGCCTTCGAGGCGATCAGCTTGCCGACCGGAACGCCGCCGGTAAAGGTGATCAGGTCGATATTGGGATTGGTGATCATCTCGTCGCCGATATCGCCCGGCCAGCCGGTGACCACCGACAGCATCTCCGGCGGCAAGCCGGCGTCGTAGAGGATGTCGGCAAGCAACAGCGCTGTCATCGGGGTCAGTTCCGTCGGTTTGACCACGATGCAATTGTTTGTGGCGATGGCCGGCGCGATCTTGTGCGCCACCATGTTCAGCGGATGGTTGAACGGCGTGATCGCGGAAATGGCCTTCAACGGTTCGCGCAGCGTGAAGATCTTGCGCTGCTTGCCGTGAGGGGTGAGGTCGCAGGAGAAAATCTGGCCGTCGTCCTGAATGCACATCTGTCCGGAAAGCGTGAAGACGTCGAAGGCGCGGCCGACCTCGTAGAGCGAATCCTGCTTGGAGATGCCGAGTTCGAGCGTGACGAGGTCGGAAATCTCCTCCTTGCGGGCGTCAAGCAGGTCTGCGGTGCGCAGCAGGATCCGCTGGCGCTCGTAGCGGGTCAGCTTCGATTTGAAGTTTGCGGCAATGTCGAAGGCCTGGCGCGCGTGTTCGGCGCTGCCTGCGGGTACGGTGCCGACCACCGTGTCGGTATAGGGGTAGCGAACTTCGACGATGCCGTCGGCATCGACCATTTTGCCGGCGATCCGCATCGGCTCATGGCGGACTTTGATGGAGGTCTCGGAGCGGGTCATCTAATGTCTTCCTTTTGAGCGTCGCCTGCCGGCTCAGGCCTTCTTCTCGGTCTGTGCCGCGGCCATGACCGCATAGTAGAAGGCGTCGAAGTTCCGGAGATCAGGGGCATCCGGCTGATCGGGCAGAACCCTGTTGGTGATGAAGGGAACGGCCTGCTCGCTCAATCCGCCGTGGGAGCGCAGCGGTTCGTCGAGCGCTGCGAGATCGTGGCGGTGTTCGCTGGTGCCGATCGTCTTGTTCTCGGATGACAGCATGACGATGCCGCCGATGCGATCCTCAGGAAGCTCGAAGCGGCGGCATGCATCCTCGCGGCCAAGGACGAGCTCTATGCCCTCGATCTTGCGCAGCCGGTCCATGATGGCGTTGCGGTCGGCATGGGGCGGAAGGTAAGCGGTGGCGAACGAGCCGAGCGCGCCGTGATGAACCACATAGGGGTCGGTGATCGGCAGGATGACGCGCGCGATGTCCTTTCCGAGCCATTCGTCGAACAGATCCTGGGCGTAGACGACATCGGGTGTGCCGTCTGCCCGGTGCTTCGGTTTCATGCCGTGGTCCGCGGTCACCACGATTGCGGCGCCGAGCGCGTCGAGTTCGCCGAGATACGTGTCGAACATGGCGTAGAAGTCGTTCGCCTGTTTTGCGCCGGGAGCATATTTATGCTGAACGTAGTCGGTCGTTGTCAGATACATCACGTCCGGCTGGAATTCCTTCAGCAGCTTGACGCCCGCGGCGAAGACGAATTCCGACAGTTCTGCCGAATAGACTTCCGGCACGCGGCGACCCAGCCATTTCGAGGCATTGTCGATGCCGTTCGCGGCCTTGGTGGTGGTATCGGCCCTTTCGGAGGAGAAGCACACGGCCCGGTCGTCGTCATAGGCAAGTCCGTGACCGAGCAGCGCCCGCAGCTTGTCCTTGGCGGTGACGACCGCGACTTTTGCGCCGGCATCATAGAAGGCCTTGAAGATCGTCGGCGCGCGCAGGAATTTCGGGTCGTTCATCATCACCTCGTCGCCCGTCGCCGGGTTGTAGAGGTAGTTGCCGCAAATTCCGTGCACCGCCGGTGGGCGGCCGGTTGCGATGGAAAGATTGTTCGGGTTGGTGAAGCTTGGAATGACGCTGTGTGCCGTGCGCACGGTGCCCTGTTCGCGCAGGCGCTTGAGCGTCGGCATCAGGCCGGCTTCGATCGCCGCATCGAGGTAGGCGGGTTCGCAGCCGTCGAGGCAGATCGCGATCGCCGGTACCTTTGGCCATTGATAGTCTCGGCCATTCGCGTTGACGGTGATGGGTGACATCTGGTTCATGGCGGTGTCCCTTGCTGAGGGCGGACCGGGCAGCACTCGATCCGCATCTGTTTCTCGTTCTATCTGCCGCAAATCCATCCATCTGAAAAATTGCAATTATGAATTAGATCGATAGATCCTACCTATGGTTCGGGTTCGTGAGCCGGCTCGCGAGGAGATCACCGCTTCTGGTCAGGATCGGATAGGCGACGGTGACCAGGAGCGAATTGATCTCCTTCAGCCCGCGGGCGATTTCGATGTGCATCCCGCTCGTCTCGATGCTTTCCGCCGTGCCCGATTGAAGGCGCCTCAGATGCCGGTCGTGGGTGTGGCGCGCCATTTTCCGCATTTTCTCCTTTTCGAGCACGAGTTGACGTGCCGAAGGCAGGTCCTGGGAGATGAGGACGTTCAGCGAAAGGTGCATGTTCTCGACGACCTGGGCATGAAGCTCGAGCAGTTCGGACCAACCTTCGCTCGAAAAGCGACAACTCTTTTCGGTGCGCTCTTCGGCAAGAACGAGAAGGGTCTTGGCGACGATGTCGCCGGCATGCTCGAGGTTGATGGCGAAATCTGTCAGTTCGATACTGCGCGACGCTTCGTCTGTCGTCATGATGCCCCGGTTGACCTCGGCAAGATAGAGCTTGATGTCCCGATGAGCCTGATTGACCGCGTTGTCGATCTCGCGAATGCGGGTGATCTCCGCCCGACTGCCGGCTTGCAGGAGATCCATGACAGGCCGCACCATCACTTCGACGAACTCTCCCATGCGCAGCAGTTCCCGGGTCGCGCTGGCGAGCGCAAGTCTTGGCGTGGCGATGACGGAGCGGTCGAGGGCGGTGACGCGGTTTTGCCGAGGGTCATCGCCGGGGCTCGCTTCCAAGTTCGCTAGTAGGTGCCCCGTCAGGCGGGTCATCGCCGCAATGAAAGGCAATCCGGCAAGCACGAGAGCGGCATTGAAAAGCAGGTGGAAATTCACCAACGCGTCCGCCGGCCCGAGACCGAGTGCTGTGATCGGCAGGGCCGTCGTTTCCATCAAAGCGAGGGTGGCGAGCGAGGCGACGGTGCGGAAGATGAGGTTGCCGAGCGGAATGCGTTGAGCGGCCGGCGACATGCCGCGCGATAACCAGAAGGCGATCAGGCCGCCGCCTAGATTGGCGCCGAGCACCAGCGGGACGGCGGCTTCCAGGGGCACCAGGTCCTGCGCGGCAAAGGTCGCGACCATGAGGATCGCGGCCACGCTGGAATGGATAAGCCACGTGAAGAGCGCGCCGAGCAGGAACGCCGTCAAGAAGTCCTCGGCAAGGTAGCCGGCGAGTGACGGCAACATGGCCCCGTCGCGCAGTGGCGCCGTTGCCGTCCCGATCAGTCGCAGCGACAGAAGCACGAAGCCGACGCCGAGTACCATGCGACCGATCTCGCGCGTCTTTCGGGCGGAGAATTTGAGGTGCAGAATCCCACCCACGAGGAGAAGGACCGGGACGAGCCAACCGAGATCGAACGACAGCACCCGCACGACCAGCGCGGATCCGAGATCGGCGCCCAGCACAAGGGCAAGGCCGGTCGACACGGGAAGAATGCCGTTGGCGGTGAAGCCGCAGGCGAGCATGGCGACGGCGGTGGAGCTTTGCAGCAGGATGGCTATGGCGGCTCCGCCGGCCGCAGCCCTGCCGTGACCCTGCCTTGCCGCGGCCAGCATGGTTCGCAGGTCGGCGCCATAGGCATTCTCTACCCCGCTTCGCACCATCTGAACGGCGAAGAGCAGCAGCATGGTGGCACCAGCCAGGTGCAGCAATATGACGGAGAGATGCATCGGTTCCTGTCCTGTCTGTTGAACACGGGACAATCGGCCGACGCCGACATATTCGTCAATTCTAAAGTTTCAATCGAACCTATAGGGAAAATCTATGGTTCGAGCTATCTTACTACTCCAGCACTGTCTTCATGAAGGCTTCGATCTTCGGCGAGCCCCGCCGTTCCATCAGGCAGCAGAGTCGATATTCGGTCTGCACCTTGGCGTCCGAGAAGCGGATCGTCCCAAGGCGGGGATGGGCGACGAACTCGAAATCGGCGACCACGCCGATACCGAGACCGCGCTCGACAGCCTTCCAGACGCCTTCGCGACTGCCGATCTCGAGACGCGGCCTGATCGGCACGTCAAACTCCACGGCCGCTTGCTCCAGCGCCCGACGTGTCGTCGATCCCAGTTCACGCAGGATCAAAGGCTGATCTGCGAGCTCGGTGATGGAGACTTCTTCGCGCCCGTACCAGGGGTGATCGACATTGACGAAAACAACGACGTCGTGCGTGCTGAAGGGCACGGACGAGATCCGCGGATCCTCGACCGCGTGGGCGAGGATTGCAACGTCGGATTCGAGGTCCAGGATCCGTTGCAGGGTCTGGTCGGAATTGCCAAGCAGCATGCTGACCTTGATCGACGGGTACTTGGCGAGGAAGCGCGCGACCATCTCTGTCGCGTGGAACGGACCGACGGCCGCAAGCCGCAGTTGGCCGGTCTCCAGCCGGCCACTGCTGAGCAGAAGCTCCTCGGCTTCCTCATGCAGCGTCATGATGCGTTTCGTCACGTCGAACAGGGCCGCGCCGGTCTCCGAGAGTTCCACCCGCCGCCCACGGCGCACGACAAGCTCGACGCCATAACGGTCTTCGAGCTCTTTGACCTGGGTGGTGACTGTCGGCTGACTGATGTTGAGGGCATCGGCGGCCGCGGTAAAACCGCGGTTGTCGGCGACGGCGTGAAAGGAGCGGAGGTGCGTAAATACTATAGCCATAGTCTATGATAATCCGCAAAGATTTGTATTAGTCAATGGATCGCGGCTTCGTCACAGTGTCCCTGCCAATCAATTTGCAGAACAGGAAGTCGTCCGTGTGGTCTTATCGAAACCCCGTTGATGTCCGTTTTGGTCCCGGCAGCTTTACGCGCCTTGCCGATGCCATTGCCGGCCGTACCTATGCCCTGGTCACCTATGGAGATGCCTTTTTCCGCGGGCTCGCATTGCGCCTTGAACAGGAGGCCGGCGCGCCATTGCTCGTCATCGACGATATCGCCCCTAACCCGGACATCGCTCTTCTTGAGATCCAGACTGCCCGGTTTGCGGCCTTACCGCGCCAACCTGAAGTGATCGTTGCGCTCGGTGGTGGCTCCGTCATCGACTCGGCGAAGGTGTTTGCCGCTGCCCGGGGCGATTTCACTGCCATGGACGCCTATTTGAAGAAGCGTGCCGGCGCGGAAACCCTTGCTCCCTGGCCGCTGATCGCCGTGCCGACAACGGCGGGCACCGGCAGCGAGGTCACCTGCTGGGGCACGGTCTGGGACAATGCCGGCGGCCTGAAATACTCGCTCGCCCATCCCGGTCTCTATCCCGAATACTCGATCGTCGATCCTGAACTCATGGTCGGCAAACCGCGGGACCTGACGATCCAGACCGGTCTCGATGCGCTCTCGCATTCACTCGAAAGCCTCTGGAACCAAAGCGCCAATCCGGTCTCGATGGCCCATGCCATAGCCGCTGCCCGTGGCGTTCTCTCGACGTTGCCGCAGCTTGTGGACGATCTGGCGAATGTCGAATTGCGCGGCCGCATGGCGCGCGCCGCCACGCTTGCTGGCTTTGCCTTCTCCAATACCAAGACCGCGATCGCCCATTCGCTGTCCTATCCCATCACGCTGCGCCATGGCGTACCGCATGGCATCGCCTGCTCCTTCTCGCTTCCGATGATCATTCGCAGCGTCGCTGCGGAAGGCGGGATCTGCGCAGAGGGCCTGCAGGCGATCTTCGGTAGCAATGGTCGCGCGGCGGCCGACGAGATGCAGGCCTTCCTGGCCGGTCTCGGCGTTGCGACCGACTATCGCCACTACGGTATAGACGACGTGGAGTGGCGCGACCTGATCGCGCTCGCCTTCGATGGCGAGCGGGGACAGAACTTCATCGGCAAGCGGGAGGTGCTTCTGGCGATCGCCGATGATGGAGCGAGGAAGCAGATGGCAATGGCATGATCGACTTCTAACCGCCGCGAGCGGGAGGCTCCGGCGGATCAATTTCATTTGTTTTGGGAGGAATGAATGACCAATTTGAAACGCACTGTCGCGGGCCTGGCAACCCTGGGTGCCGCGATTGCCTACACGACGTCCGGAGCGCTCGCCGAGGAGTGCAAGAACCCCGATGCGCTGGTCTTTTCCATCATTCCGACGGAGGAAACGACCCAGGAACTGGATATCTACAAGCCGCTCCTTGACAAACTGAAGGAAAAGACCGGCAAACCGGTCGAGTTCTTCATGCCCACATCCTACGCCTCGGTCATCGAGGGCATGGTCAACGGGTGGGTCCAGATCGGCGTTCACGGGCCCAACTCCTACGTGCTTGCCAAGGAAAAGGATCCGACACTCGAGGTCTTCGCCACCTACACCAAGACCAAGGGTCACTTCCAGGAGGAGGGCCCAGGCTATCGTGCCGTGCTCGTCGTCAAGGCGGATTCGAAATTCGACAGCATCGACGCCCTCAAGGGATCCGTCGTCGGTCTTGCCGATCCGGCCAGCACGTCGGGGAACCTGTTGCCGCGCATGGTGTTCGGCGAGAAGATCGGCACGGGTCCGGAATTGGAGAAGTACTTCTCCAAGGTCGTCTATACCGGTGGGCATGACCAGTCGGCGCTGGCCGTCAAGGAAGGCCGCGTCGACGACGCCTTCGTTGCCACCCACCGTCTCGACAACGTCATCGACCGGGGGCTCGCCAAAAAGGAGGATTTCCGGGTGCTCTGGCAGTCGGACATCATCCCCCAGGACCCGATGGTCTATCGCGGCGATCTCTGTGAGCCGCTGAAGGCTTCCATTCGCGAAGCGTTCCTGACGCTGCACGAGGATCCTGCTGCAAAGCCGCTCTTCGACGGTATTAGCTCGACGAAGTTCGTCGCCATGAACGACGGCGACTACGACATCATCCGCAAGCTGGTGGCAGCGGAAAAGGCGGCGAGCCAGTGAGACACGAAAAGGACATCGTCGAGAGCCGCGCATCGCGCGGCTCCATGGCTGACGGGGTGGCCTCCATGTCGATCCTGCAGGTGCGCAATCTGAAAGTCAGCTACGCGGCCAGCGGCCCGCAGATCCTCAAGGGGATCGATTTTGCAGTCGATGGCGGCGATTTCTGCGCCGTCATCGGGCCGAGCGGTGCCGGCAAGTCGACTCTGATCCGCTGTATCAATCGGCTTGTCGAGCCGACGGAGGGCGACATCTTCCTGTTCGGCCAGTCGGTTCGGCCGTTGCGAGGATCAGAGCTTCGCCGCCTGCGCCGGCGCATCGGCATGATCTTCCAGGAGTTCAATCTCGTGAACCGGATGTCGGTTATGGACAACGTTCTGTCCGGCCGGCTTGGCTACACCGGCCCCGTCCGCAGCTTCTTCAAGGCATTCCCGCGCGAAGATATCGATCGGGCGTTGCGCCTGCTTGAACGGGTCGGGCTACAGGATCATGTCGACAAGCGCGCGGATGCCCTCTCGGGCGGCCAGCGGCAGCGGGTCGGCATTGCCCGCGCGCTGATGCAGAGGCCGGAAATCCTGCTGCTCGACGAGCCGACCTCGGCTCTCGACCCGAAAATATCGCGCGATGTGATGCGGCTCATCCGTGAACTGGCGACGGAGTTCAAGATCCCGGTCCTCTGCAACATCCACGACGTCCAACTGGCGCTCGAAAGCTGCAACCGCATCATCGGCATGCAGGACGGCTACAAGAAGTTCGACGGGCCGTCCGACGGGATGCGCAAGCAGGACCTCGACGAGATCTACGCCATGGAGGTGCTGTGATGAGCATGGCGGCAACCTCGCCGAGGGAGTACGGTTTCGAAGCCTGGCTTGCCCACAAGCGCAGCCGCCGCGCGAAGAACTGGCTGATCGCGGCGGTGGGCACCGCGGTTCTCTTATGGTGCTTCTGGGACACCATCATGTTCGATACGGATTGGGCGCGCATGGGCGGCGCACTCGGTATCGCCGGTACGCTGGAACGCTTCCTATGGATCGACTGGTCGCTCGCGCCGAAACTTGTGGTGCCGGCGCTCGAAACCCTGATGATGGCGACGCTCGGAACGATCCTCGGCTGCGTGCTGTCCTTGCCCGTCGCCTGGTTCGGAGCGACAAACGTCACGCCGAGCCGGTTCATCCTCTATCCGTTCGGGCGCTTGCTGATGGTGTTGTCCCGTTCGATCCACGAGATCATCTGGGCGCTTTTGTTCGTCGGCGCAGTCGGCCTCGGGGCCTTGCCCGGTATTCTCGCCGTCGCGATGCGCTCCATCGGGTTCATCTCGAAGATAACGGCAGAAGCGATCGAGAACATCGACCCGAAGCCGGTCGAAGCGATCAGGGCGGTCGGCGGCAACCAGTTCCAGGTGATGTACTACGGAATCGTGCCGCAGATCCTGCCTGTGATCATCGGTACCATCATCTTCGAATGGGACATCAACATCCGCCGCTCCGCGATCATGGGGCTGGTCGGTGCGGGTGGCCTGGGTCTTGTCTTCTTCCGCCAGATGGCGATGTTCAATTATGGGGGCGTGACGCTCGTGATCCTTTCGGTCCTCGCACTCATCGCGCTTGGCGAGGTGGTTTCTCATTTCGCCCGCAAGGCGGTCATCTAGGGAGGCGGCAATGGCCATCGCATCTGCACAATCCATCCCCGCCAACGGGCGCCGCTGGTCGCGCTACCGCCACCCAGAATCGACGATCCGCTTTGCCGTTCTGCTCGCGGTTCTGACGTTCCTGGCGTGGTCCGTGGCCTTCCTCAACATCGACCTGGCGCGTCTGCTCGGTGCCTTTCCGCGGTTGGCGGAGATCCTTGCGACCCGCTATTTCCCACCGGACATGGACTACATCTCCGATGCGGAATTCATTCGATCGGTTATCCGTACGCTTGAAATGTCGCTGCTTGGCGGGTTCTTTGGCGTCGTCTTTTCCATGCCGCTTGCCTGGCTTGCGGCACGCAACATCACCGTCGGCCGCCGGATCGCCTATCCTTTCGGACGCTTCGCGATCATGGGTAGCCGCTCCATCCACGAGACGATCTGGACCATTCTTTTCGTTTCGATCCTCGGCTTCGGCATGTTGGCGGGGACGCTGGCGCTCACTGTGTTCTGTGTCGGTTTTGCCGGAAAGCTCTTCTCCGATGAACTTGAGGCCATCGACATGGGGCCGGTCGATGCCATGCGCTCCGTCGGCGCCAGTCCGTTGCAAGTGTTTCAATACGCGGTTCTGCCGCAAGTTCGGGTCGCCTTCACCGGCATCGCCATCTACACTTGGGACGTGGCCTTCCGCGCGGCGACCGTCGTCGGCTTCTTCGGCGGTGGCGGCATGGGCTGGTATCTGAAACGAACCACGCAGCAACTCGAATCGACCCGCGTCGCTGCAATCCTGCTGGTCGTCATCGGCCTCGTGCTCATCGCCGAAATCGGCTCTGGCTGGCTGCGGCGGCGGATAGCCAGGATGCGGTGAATGTGATCGCGGGAACGACTGATTGTGTTCTCTCGCACGAGCTAACGCAGTGGCTTGTTTGCTCACTTACGCAAAGCAGGCAGTCGAGCATTGCGCGCATAATGTATCGGCTGGAACCGCTGAAGCAGACCGCGGCGACTAGCCGCGGGCCTTTGACATTCAAAAGAGTTGGCGGTTGCAAATGGCTTGCAGATCAGCGCGGCAGCGCGTCCGCGGGTTCGACGACCAGGCCGTTTGCAGCTCTGTTCGTCGTGTGAAGGCGCCTCGAAATCGGTCTGCGGTTTTGGGCGCAAGTTCGAGCTTTTGGAGTTCGGCAAGCATCGGAGAAGCGCGGCAGGTCTCTCGCGCGCAACAGGTCGCGCAGAAAATCCGCGGCTAGCCGATCGATGATGCGGCTGCGCTGATCTCAGCTTGATACGATCAATGCATACCCACTGTCGTCCAATCGCCATTGCGAATGCCTAAGTGTGTCTGCCAAAGGCGACGTAAAGCGTCGCCCTTACCGTGAAATCGTTCAGAGACGAGAGAACAAGACTGAACTCGGTCGGTCCGGAAACGACGGAACGCGCTTCTCAACTCGCACCATCCAACGATCATGTGGGCTTCGACGTCGTACGCTAGCGCTATGGGCATAATCAGTCTGCACGTTGCCTCACCTGCGGCATCCGAATAATTGAGGAACAGCTTTCGCTCCTCTCGAATGGCCTGCCGGATCATGGCCACATCCAAACCTTTGACCGGTGATGGACCGGGCGGTGTCGCGTAAAGGCTGTCGGTAACGAGCGGACCAGAAACAGCCTTTGGGATGACGTCCTTAATCTTCTCCAAAATCGTTCCAGCTGCGACGTTCAAGCCCACGTCACCCGTCCGTTGCAGGAGGCACAGAGCAACGACCAGGGCTTCAACCTCGTCGATAGTAAACATGAGCGGCGGCAAGTCGAATCCCGGCTCGATCATGTAGCCGACGCCCGCTTCGCCTCTAATCGGCACGCCCATCGCCTGAAGCGATACAACATCGCGGTAGATCGTCCGCTTGCAGACTTCGAGTTGCTCCGCAAGCCCCGACGCGGTGCGCGGACGCCGTGCCCCTCGCAAGGCCTGGACAAGTTCAAAAAGGCGGCTCGTTCTTCTCATTTCAGACCCCCAAACAAATTTCACATGGGACTGCTGACAGGGTCATGTCAGCAGTCAGCGCGTATCTAATGTCTGCTCGTTTCAGCGTGGAGAATTGCTGGTGATCGCAAATTGTCACAGCCGCCATCACATCATCAAGGCGGACCAGTTCAACCCGCTCACCCGCGTTGTAGACGGCGAATGTGACCTCTTCTCCGGAAACGTGGCCGCGATCCTGGGCTTTTTTCTCGGGCTCCGTGCCCTCCGCACCATGCAACTAGACCCCTCTGAAAGGAATAAGAATGACCGTCGTGCCCGCTCGACCTGCCGGTTCGAACACCGTCAATCCGTTCATCATGACTGACGATGCAAGTGCGCTGATCGCGTTCGTCACCGAAGTCTTTGGCGCCGTCAATGTGCCCGAGGCGCGTACCGTCGATTCCGACGGACTGATCCTGCACTCCGAGCTGCTCATCGGCGACTCGATGATTACGATTTCAGACCGCAAACCCGACTGGCCCTTCACGCCTGCATTCACTCGGGTCTATGTCGACGACGTCCCCGCGACCCTCGCACGGGCCGAGCAACTGGGTGCCCGCATCGTTACGCGGCCGACAGAGTTCTTCGGGGACGTCTTCTCGCGTTTCCAAGATCCTCAGGGCAACCTGTGGTGGGTCTACCGTCATAATCCCCCGACGGACACGCAAGACTGGGGACAGCTGGATGCGGCAGCGGCAGCGGACAACAGCTGGGAGTCGTTCACAAGCCCCGAACTGGAATACATCCGCTCAACCCTCGTCGATGCGATGGCAGCACTCAAGGACCCACGGGCGTCTTCTACGTCGTAGCCCCTATACATCGCACTAGCCAGACACCACCCATAGGACACCGATCATGCGCATTCTCGTGACCGGAGCAACCGGCAACGTCGGACGACACCTCGTCACCCAGCTCCATGAAGCGGGCACGAGGTCCGTGCCCTCACCCGCAACCCCGCAAACGCCGGGTTCCCACCCCGAGCCGAAGCGGTCGCAAGCGACCTGAGTGACACCGGCACGCTCGAAGGCGCTTTCCGCGACGTTGACGCCGTCCACCTGATTACCTTCGGAGGGGAGGTTACAACGAACTCACAAATGGTGCCGAAATCGTGGCCCTCGCCGAACGCACCGGCGTTCGGCGCTCGACCGTGCTGGGCGGCTGGTCCCCAACGAGTATCGAACGCGCGCTTACGTCCAGCGACCTCGCCTGGACCATCCTGCGGCCCAAGGAGTTCATGAGTAACGCCCTGGAATGGGCGAACGAGATCCGCACCAGCCGCTCGGTGTCCATGCTTGCCTCCTACCGCAGTGCCGTCATCCACGAAGCCGATATCGCCAGTGTTGCTGTCTGTGCGCTGACCGAAGACGGACACGGCGGAAGGAGCTACCAGCTGACGGGGCAGGAAGCGTTGACACCCGAGGAACGAACCCGAATTCTCGCAGAAGCCACCGGCCTGGACATAAGTTTTGTGAAGCTTACCCAAGACCGCGAACGCGAAAAGCTGCGCAGCTACGGTTACAACGACGACTATGTGGAGTTCGGCCTCCAGCTCGCGATCAACCCGCCCGACGAGGCCGGCGTCGTGCTGCCTGCCGTCGAGACTGTCACGGGGTTTCCCGCGCGTACCTTCGCCCTCTGGGCTCAGGAGAACGCCGAACAATTCCGCGCCGCACACTGATGCATCCGCTTAGTGATCACGGAGTGTGACCGATGTTGCAGGTAAGCGAGCGGCACCCCCTCCCTCGGGAGCCGCACCTGAATTGGCCCGTTCGTTGCGGACACCCGCAAAATGCATCGGCCCGAGAACCCCAAAGCATATGACTGCGTCAAGGCAACCAGCCGCCTCGCCATCGACGAGGCCCATCACGGATGGCGGGTGAGCATTGGTGCCCGACGCAGGTTTGCGCCTGCTCAATGCCGCAGAAATCTCCGGCATCCGTGTCGGCTCAGATGGAAAAGGCTATATGATTGGGTTCGACCGCCAACCACCTACGACAGCGGGAAAAAGGCCTGTGCGCTGCAGTTGCTTGGCACCAGCTAATTATGACTTTGTCGGCGGCAGCACTAGCTTCTCGTTGACAGGTCCCTCCTGGCGGAGAAAGCTGGATCGAACGGATCTTTCCATCCAGGGCAGCGGTTAAGGCGAAATAGAGCGTCTCGAATCGAGGGCCGGCCTTGTCCCATCAAGGCCTCGCCACAGATGCCCGCCGGCGAGAGGTCGTCATTTTTTTCGGTGTCGTACCCGCGGCTGCAAGGCTTGGATCGAGCGTGAACAATTCCTTGGCTTTTCCAACGCCTTTCAACGCAAATCGCCCGACGGAAACGAGCTTGTCTCGTTCCTCCCCCAGCAGGAGGTCGGCGAATTCCGAGGAGCAGAGCATGTTACGCCCTGTGGAATGGCACATATCGCTGATGCGGCTTACTTCGTTGACTGCCTGGCCAACCACAGTGAAATCGAGCCGGTCGGGTGTGCCGATGTTGCCGTAGAACACATCGCCCGCATGCAGACCGAGATGGATGTCGGCGACAGGCAGGCCCTCTGTTTTACGGCGGCGTGCAAGCTGGCCGAGCCGCAGCCGTAGATCGTGCTCCGCGTCAACGGCCGCTCGGCACGCATGTTCCGGCCGGGAACTCGTAAACATCGCCAGCACGCCGTCTCCGATCAGCTTCAGGACATCACCGCCGGCCGACTTGACCGCCCCAATCACCGCCTCTGCATAGTCGTTGATCAGAGGGATCAGCTGATCGGCCTGCACGGACTCGGAGAGATGGGTGTAGCCGGTGATGTCCGAATACCAGAGCACGGCCCGGATACGCCTCACAGCATCATGTCGAATCGCGCCGCTGAGCACACGCCGGCCGGCATCGCGGCCGAGATAGGCTTCGGCGAGCGTCTTCGTCAGCCGGGTTTGCGCAGCGGACCTGATGGCGAGGCCGAGGTGCGGCGTAAGTTGCGCCAGGCAAGCCACATCAACGTCGCTGAATCCCCCCGGCCGAGCCGTGGTGAAACGCGCATAGAATGCATCGACATCTTCGACGCGGACTGCCTGCCGCGTACGGTAGACGAAAGCCAGATAGTCAGTTTGACCAGCGTCGCACAGTTCCTGGATCGCTGAATAGCCGTGGGTTTCGCCGTGCTCCAGCCGGCAGCGCAGCGAGGTCTCGCGCCGGCGCAGCATCTGCAGGAAGGGGCTACGCGACCACTGCGCCGTACCTTCCGGATCACGACTGCCGACATACTCTTCTTCGCGGAAAGGGTTTTCGGGCCCCTCGTCCCAAAAATACGCGCGCGCCTCATACATCGGATGCAGCGTGTCGATCATCACGAAGACTTTGCCGAGCGGCAGTCCAGCCTCGACGCATCGTTCGCAGAATGCCCGCGTCAACGAGGCCTCGTCTCGAATCCCCAGCAGGCCGGCCTCAGCCAACCAAGCGGCGATCTTGTTGCAATCACGGGTATCCATGACCCGATCATAGCTGCATCGCCCGCAGGTAAGAAGTCGAATTGCGCTGCTGGGCCGAGGCCAAATTTAGCTCTACGCCGAGATGGGGGCGCAAAGTTGTCGTTTACAGATCTAAGCGTGGACGCGCTTACGGGCCGGACAGAACTGTGCTTCCTAGAGCCCTGCAAGCCTTGTTGCTGTGATGTGCACTTTTCGAGCCAAAATAATCGCATAATGTATCGTCAGGAATTTCCGATAGAGCCAATCAACTTTTCGGCTTCGGACCCGGGCGCATAAGTTAATGATCCCAAATAAACGTATGCGCCTCCTGGTACACTTATGAGCAGTTGGTTGAAGCCCAGTCGAGCCTGGGCTTCATGTTGCTTAAGCTAGTTCTTGGCGGCGACGACCACGACTTCGATGAGTCTCTTCGGATCGCCAAGATCGGCGACGCCGATGGTTGCGCGTGACGGTAGGTCGTCCTCGTCGAGCCATTCGAGCCAGGCTTCGTTCATCTCTTCCTTCTTCGACATATCGCTGATGTAGATCCGGGCGGATACGAGCTGGGTCTTGTCGGAGCCGCATTCGGCCAGCACGCCGTCTAACTTGGCGCAGACCTGCTGCGTCTGTTCCTTCATGCCGACGGAGATGTCGGTGGCTGCGTGGCCTCCGACAAAGATCAAGCCGTTGTGTTCGACAGCCGCATGCATGATGCGATGTTTCCGGTAACGCGTTACCATGATTGTTCCTTTTCCATTTGTGTTGAGTTCAATGCCGGCCGGCGATTTAAGCCGGGGCGTAGGGCGTGAGATCGATGTCGAGCGGAGCGCCCGTCAGCAGTTCCGCGAGTTGCTTTCCGGCGAAGGGGCCGATGGTGAGGCCGGCGGCGCCGAGGCCGTTGCCGACCGTCAAACCCGAGAGACCGGAAACTCTGCCCAGAATGGGCTTCATGCTGCTTGACGCCGGGCGAAAGCCGATGCGGGTTTCTATGTGTGTCGCGGTCGCAAGCCCCGGGGCGATCGCCAGTCCCGCGTTCAGGACTTCGGCTTCGCCACCCACGGTCACGCGATAGTCGAAACCGGAATTGTCCTCGCGGGTCGCGCCGATCACGACGCGGGAATCGTCGAATGCGAGCAGGTAGTGGCTGCCCATCGGCAGGAGAACGGGCCAGTTCGATGTTTGCACGCCGGGCAGACGAAGATGGATGATCTGGCCCTTCTGGGGTGCGACCGGATGCTGAATGCCCAATGGGTTGAAAATCTGCGACGCCCATGCACCGGCCGTGACGACGATTTCGTCCGCTTGAAGCGCGGTTCCATCGCTGGCCGTGCAGACGGGGCGTCCATCCTCCAACGCCAATGAAACGCGATCCTGTCTGACCCTCGCTCCAAGGGAGCTTGCGGCGCGCAGCATTGCGGCCGCGAGCAACCGCGCATCGACCCGCGCGGCCCCGGGGATGAAGATCGCCTCCATCCCTTCGCGCAGCGGCGGGAATTTCTCGCGGGCCGCAGCCGGGCTCAGATGTTCGACCGTACCGGCTTCTGGAACGTTGGCAACGCGCCGCGCCACGCGCTCGGCGGCCGCCTCGAACTCCTGCCTGTCCTCGGCCACGACCAGGGCGCCGACCTTGCCATATCCGAGATCTACCTCGCCGAACGACTTCAGGCCGTCGACCAGGGAGGCATAATAGGCTGCGCCGGCGGCGTACATGTCATAGAAGTCGCCGTCTTCGAGCTTGGTTGCCCACGGGCAGACGATGCCGGCGCCGGCAAGGGTTGCTTTTCCCTCATGCTGGGCGTCGACGACTTCCACGTCGACTCCCCTTTTCGCGAGGTGATAGGCGGTACTGGCGCCAAGAATGCCGGCGCCAATGATTAGCACTTTCATGTTTGCTCCAATGCAAATAGGTTGCTGGCCCGTGCGACCCGCCTAGTCGACGGTCACGCCCGAATAGCGGCTTGTTCCGAAAATGGCGGGCTGGAAGCCGTGAACGGTTTTGCTGACGGCAGTCAGCGTGTCGGCTCCGCCAAGAATGACGGCGGGGGCCTCTTCATGAAAGCGGGCCTGCGCTTTCTTATAGAGTTCGATACGTTTCTCCTTGTCCTCGATACGCCCAGCTTCGTTCATCAGGCTGATGAACTCGCTGTCGCACCAGGCACCCACGTTGGAGGGGCTTGGCTTGCCGTCGGAGTCGCAGATGAAGTAGTTGTTCGGGATCTGGCTCGGGTCCGGAAAATCATAGATGCCTCCGAACATGGCTACCGGAGCCTCTCCCGCTCGGGCGCGCTGGATGTACTCGCCCCATTCGAAGCTAACGACCTCGGCTTTTACCCCGATCTTCGCCCAGTCGGCCTGGATCATCTCGGCAGCGCGACGCCCGTTCGGCATGTAGGGGCGATAGACCGGAATCGCCCATATCTCCGTCGAAAAGCCGTCCGGATATCCGGCTTCCTTGAGAAGCGCCTTTGCTTTTTCGGGATCATAGGGGTGCGGCTGGAGTTCGCTGTCATGTCCCCAGAGGACCGGAGGAATAAGTGCGCCCGTGGCTATGCCCATGCCGTTGTAGACCGTATCGACGAGCGCCGGCACGTTGATGGCTTCGGCCAATGCGGTTCTTACCCGCTTGTCCCGGAACTTCTCGTCGCGGAAGTTGAAATCGATGAACCCGGTCGATGCCACCGGCGTCTGCACAAGTTCGAGCGTGTCGCTGTTCTCGATCTGGGCGCGGTCGGCAAGGTTCGGGTAAAGCGCAATCTGGCACTCGCCGGCGAGTGCGCGCTGGAGCCGCACTGGAGCATCGGCACTGATGGCCATCACCACCGCGTCGACCATGGGTGTCCGGCTCTTGTCGCCGATCGCGGCACCCCAGGTTTCTTTGAACGGCATGAGGCGAACGACAGCATCTTGCTGATAGGCCTGCAGTGCGAAAGGTCCAGTTCCGATCGGGATCCGGTCGAACGTCTCGGGCGTCCCCGCTTTCATCAAGCCATCGGCATACTCTGCCGATGTAATCGCAAGAGACTGGTGTGCCATGATGCCGATAAAAGGTGCCAACGGCTCCTTCAAGGTAAAGGCAACGGTGTAATCATCGATCTTGGCGACAGCTTCAAGGTTATCGGCGAGCTTGGTGTTGAAGGTGATGTACGTACCGTTGCTGATCTTCGCGTAAGGGTGGTCCGACTTCAGCATCCGGTCGAAGGTGAACACCACGTCATCGGCGTTAAAGTCCCGCGTCGGGGTGAACTGATCGTTGGACTGCCACTTCACGCCCTTGCGCAGCCTGAATGTGTAGGTTCGGCCGTCATCCGATATCGTCCAGCTTTCGGCAAGCGCCGGCTCGATGTCCGAACTGTTCGCCTTCACGGACACCAGATTGTCGTAGATGTTGGCCAGCACGTTCGATGTCGTTCCGCTGCTGCTCAGCTGCGGATTGAAGATTTCCGGCGATCCCTCCACACATACCGACAAGACGCCCGCATGTGCCGAAGTTGAAAGCGCCAAAGTCAGCAGGGCCGTTCCCAGAGCTATTCTCATTCTCGTTCCCTTTTTGAAGCAGATCGAACGCCCGATCCGTCGTGTTTGGTTGGTGTCAGAGAAGCGAGACGGTGATATGATTGTCAAATATCAAATTATCCGATCGTTATAACCTAAACTCATATTGTTCGATTCAAGGCAAAGGCATACCCATGAACATCCGCCAGTTGGAGGCGTTCCACAATACCGTCGAGACCGGATCCGTCACGCTTGCCGCCGAGCGCATGCGGATCTCTCAGCCGGCGGTCAGCAAGCTCCTGCGCAGCTTTTCGGATGCCTGCGGTTTCCGGCTTTTCGTTCGCGCCGGCGGCCGGCTCACGCCAACACTCGAAGGCCGCATGCTTGCGGTCGAGGTCGCAAAGATGTTCTCGGGGACCGTGCGCGTGGCTCGGCTCGCCGACGCCGTCCGCAATCAGGAATGGGGAGAGATCACGCTTGTCGCCCCGCCGGCGCTGACCACGCGTTTTCTCGCCCAAGCGCTTTCGCCCCTGCTTGCCGAACAGCCCGATATTCACTTCACGATGCGAAGCCTGCCTTCGCCGCGCATCATCGATCTCGTCGCGGCACAACAGGTGGATATCGGCCTCAGCGTGCTGCCGTTCGAGCATCCCAACGTCGACGCCGAGCGTCTTATGCGTTTCGAAATGGTCTGCGTTCTTCCCGCCTACCATCCGCTGGCGGACAAATCCGTCATCGATCTCGAAGATCTCGGCGGCGATCCCTTCGTTTCGCTGGCGCGTGACGATTGCTCGCTGATGACGATTGACCGCGCCTTCCAGATCAAGGGCGTGCAGAAGAGAAACCGGATCGAGGTTCCGCTCTCGGAGACGGCCTGTTGTTTCGTTGCCAATGGCGTCGGCGTTTCCATCGTGCCTTCGTTCGTCGGGCTCGATTTTGGCAGCGACGTTCTCGTGCGGCGCAGTATCGTTCCGGAAACGACGATCGATCTGTGGCTGCTTACACCGAGGAACCATCCACGATCGCTCGCAGCCAGCAAGCTCATAGATTTTCTGCGACAGGCGGTCGCCCCGTTCGACAAGCTTCAGTCCCGACCGAGCGCCTGAATGACTGCGCCGGATCATGCGAGACTGGGTCGTCTCGCCTGATCCGGTCAGCGACGGCTACTTATAGGCCGAGACGACCACTTCGATCAGCGTGTCGCCACCGAGATCGGCAACGCCCACGGTCGCGCGGGTCGGCAGCTCTTCTGGGGTAATCCACGCCTTCCAAACGGCATCCATGTCCGGCTTCTTGCCAAGGTCGGTCACGAAGATCGTGGCCGTCAGGAGCTTCGTCTTGTCGGTGCCAGCTTCCGCCAGATAACGATCGATCTTCGCCAGGATTTCCCGGGTCTGGCCGGCCATGTCGAGGCTTTCGTCGTCACAGGTCGTGCCGCCGACATAGACGATGCCGTTGTGTTCAACGACGCGGTGCATGATTGGTGTGCGGAGATGACGTTCTGCCATTTTTGTTTCCTTTGTTGAGGGGTCAGCTTCTGTCGGAGTGGTCACCGGTAACGGCCTGAACGGCATCCGGCGTGAGGGGGAGCGAGGCAAACTCGCGCAAGGGGACGGGCTTTATCGGTGCGCGAAGCCTGTAGGTGCCGATATTGGCAGGGGACCGCTGCTGCACGTCAGCCAGAATTTCGGTGATGGTCGCCGTGCACATTCGCCCCTGGCACGGCCCCATGCCACAACGCAGCATCGTCTTGAGCTGGTTGGGGCCGACCACGTTGCGCGAGGCGGCATCACGGATGGCGCCGACCGTCACTTCTTCGCAGCGGCATGCGATCGTCTCCAGATCGGTCGGCGCGCGAAACGCCGGGGCGGGCTGATAGAGCGTGTCGATGAAGGTGCGCCCGCGCGACAAGACCCTGCGCCGCTTTTCGTGCTTGGCAAGCAGCGGTCCGATCCGGCGCGCCTTCTCCGGAAAGAGATCGAGACAGGCGGCCAGCGCCGCTATCCGCCCACCGACCTCCGCGACAAGCGCGCCGCCTATGCCGCCGCCGTCACCGGCGACGTAGATCGCCGGCAGCGAGGATCGACCGCGTGTGTCAAGTTCTGGCTGAAAACACTTCTGGCGGTCATTCCAGGCAAGAAGACATCCGGTCGCGTTGGCGAGGCTGTTGTTGGGCACGACCCCCTGATGCAGGAAGGCGCTGTCGATGTCGATTTCCTCCGTCCGGCCCTTGGCCTGGAAGCGGATTGCGGTGGCCCGGTCCTGACCGATAATCTCGATCGCCCTGATACCGTTGAAAACCGGTACCGAGCGCCGGACCTTGGCCAACAGTGCCAGGCCCTTCAACAGATAGGGCGAAACCAGAAACGGGGGCAGGAAAGGTAGCGCCTTCGCCCAGTTCGAACGCGGCGTCGTGTCGAGTACCGCGACGAGGTTGCCACCTGCCTGTAGCAATTGATCGGCAAAGAGATAAAGTAGGGGGCCGCTGCCTGCCAAAACAACGCGGCCGTCGGGCACCAGCCCTGAAGACTTGAGTGCGATTTGGGCCGCGCCGATCGTCATGACGCGGGGAAGCGTCCACCCCCTTACGGGCATCGGCCGTTCCATCGCGCCGGTGGCGAAGACGACCCGTCGCGCATGGACGATGCTGCTTTTGCCACCGGCCGAAACGCGCAGTTCGACAGATACCTTTCCATCGGTCTCGCCTTGCTCGACACTCCAGACAAGTGCTTGGGGCAGGTAGGCGGCGTCGCACTGAAGAAATGCCTTAAGGACGCCCTTTCCCTTCCAGTAGTCCTTGCCGAGGAAGGCGCGCCTTGCTGGCGAATTCCTTTCGATCGACCGGTAGATTTGGCCGCCGGGGGCGGGGTTTTCATCAAGGAGGATCGTTCGCGCGCCAGCGGCGGCCGCTTGCGCCGCTGCGGCCATCCCCGCCGGCCCTGCACCGATGATTGCGAGATCGTATTCGCGGTCGAGAAGGTGAAGGTCTTCGATTTTCCGGAGCGCCATCGTCAGCACTCCTCGTCCAGAGAGCGGGCACCGCTTTGCGATGCGATCGCCATCCCGTCACGCACGACGGTCATGCAAGCCTGCCGGTTTTGAACGCCGTCGATGGTGACCAGGCATTCGAAGCAGACACCCATCAGGCAATAGGGCGCACGTGGGCGATCGCCGACGACGCTCGTGCGCAACGTGCTAATACCTTGGTTAAGGAGTGCAGCGGCCACCGTCTGTTCGATGTCGACGCGCATCGGGATACCGTCGAACGTGATGGCGACGGTATCCGCTGCTTTATCAATTCTGCGAAACATGAAATCTCCGGCCGGGGAATGTGTTGCCGGCAAGTACGGCCTGCTGGGTGGCGATCTCACCGGCGACGACGAGCGCGTGGATTGCGGCAAGCGTCACGCCGGAATGGCACATCGCCACATAGGCACCGGGATGGTCGGCCGACTGCTCGTAAATGGGAAAACCGTCGGGCGTCTTGACGCGAAAGCCGGCCCAGGAGCGAAGGACGTTGACGCCGCTCAGGCAGGGAAATGTCCGGATGGCCCGATCGGCCAGAACCGCGCTGATGTCCTGGTTGGTGGCAATCGAGTCCGTGTGGGTTTCCTGGCTGTCGCCGATCATCACGCCGCCTTCGTCGGCTTGTCTGAGCGTGGCCGAGGTGTAGGGGAAAAATGGACGGCATTTTTCGGTGACGAGGATCTGCCCCTTGCTGCGCACGGAGGGCGCGTGAATGCCGACCATCGCGGCAAGCCGGCTGTTGCCGACGCCAGCCGTCAGGACGATGCGTTTGGCGAAAACCTCGCCCCAGCCGCCCTTCAGTTGGAACCCGCCCGATCGGGGTGTGATCTCGTCGATCTCACAATGCGGCTCGTAAGCAGCGCCTAGATTTATCATGCCGGTATGAAGCGCCCGGAGCAGGCGGAGCGAGTTCACGTCGCCATCCATTGGCGAATAGACGGAGCCGACGACATCCCGTCCGATCGCCGGCACCAGTTTCGCCGTCTCTGCGTGGTCGAGCAGGGTATGCTCGGTGGCATCATCGCCAAGTTCGCGTGCAACCGCCACGACGTCTTCATGCGTCCGTTCCAGCTCGGCTTCGTTCAGCGCAAAGGTGAAGCCCCCATTTTGCTTCAGGGCGACATCGACGCCGGAAGTCTCTTTTAATGCGGCCGCGAATTCCGGCCAAAGGCGGGTCGAGCGCATTGTCCAGCGTGCATAATGGGGAGCGCCGAGACCCTTACCCTGAACCCAGATCAACGCAAAGTTGGCGCGAGATGCGCGCAGCGACAGATCGTCTCCGTCCAGAAGCAGCGGTCGCTCACCCGCGCGCGCAAGGCCCCAGGCGAGGGCGGCGCCCACAAGGCCTGCTCCAATGATGACGATGTCTTGATCTGGTAGTCTGCGCATGCTTTTCGGTCCGTATGCCGGTGGCGTGGCCCGCCCGAAACTCGGACGGGCCGGTTGTCGAGGCTTATTCCTGCGGGCTCACGTCCACCTTGAACCACTTCTCGGAGAGCTTCTTCACCGTGCCGTCGGCGACGGCAGCCTTGATGACGTCGTCGAAACGCGCCTTCAGTGCGGTGTCTTCCTTGCGCATTCCAACGCCGATCATGCCGAACACCTTGCCCGAGAAGAGCGGGCCGGTGAGTTTCGCACCCTTCATGTCGTCCTTCTCGAGCGCTGCTGCGAGAACGGTCGCATTGGCCACGACTGCGTCGAGGCGTGCGCTCGCGAGATCGAAGTTGTGCTCTTCGGTGGTCTTGTATTCGCGGACGTCGGCGCCGCCTTGAAAGTACTGTTCCATGAACGCGGAAGCCGTGGTGGAGCCCTGTACGCCGACAGCCTTGCCCTGGATCTTCCTGGCAATTTCCTCAAGCACGGGCTTGGCGGCTTCGGAATCGACCGAAAGCGGCTTGCCGGTTTCCGGCAGGTTGGCGAGATCGCTGTCTTCCATTGCCGCAAAGGAATTGATCGCTGCGGCGTAGGGGGCGGAGAAAGCCATGACTTCCTCACGCTTTGGCGTGATGCTCATTGCCGCCATGATGGCGTCGTATTTGCCGGCGGTCAGCGAAGGGATGATGCCATCCCAGTTCTGCGCGACGATTTCGCACTTGGCTTTCATGCGCTCGCACAGCTCGTTCGCCAGGTCGATTTCGAAGCCTTCCAGCACGTTGTTGGGGCCGGAAAAGTTCCACGGTGCATAGGCGCCTTCCGTGGCAATGCGGATCGCGTCCTCCGCTTGCGCGACCTGTGCCGTTGCCAGCAGTCCGACGGCGGACAAGATAATCTTCAGTTTCATGCGTTCTCCTCTCTTCGTTTTTTCAAAGTTGGTTTCAGGCGTTGTGCTTGGAAATGAACTGGCGGAAGCGCTCGCTCTTCGGGTTCGAGAAGACCTGTTCCGGGTGGCCGTCCTCTTCGATCAGCCCCTTGTGCAGAAACAGAACGCGGTTCGAGACGTCGCGGGCAAAGCCCATCTCATGGGTAACGACGAGCATGGTACGGCCCTCGGCTGCGAGATCGCGCATGACCTTCAGCACTTCGGCGACCAGCTCCGGATCGAGCGCCGAAGTCGGCTCATCGAACAACATGATCTTGGGCCGCATTGCGAGGGCCCGGGCAATCGCCGCACGTTGCTGCTGGCCGCCGGAAAGATGCGCCGGATAGAAGTCGCGCTTGTCGGCAATGCCCACCCGCTCGAGGAGGGCTTCAGCCTCCGCGACACATTCGGCACGCTTGCGCTTTTGCACATAGACCGGCGCTTCGATCAGATTTTCCAGGATCGTCAGGTGTGACCAGAGATTGAAGGACTGAAACACCATCGTCGCCTGGGAGCGAAGCCGCAGCAGTTGCTTCGGATCGGCGACGCGCGGGGCAAAGCCCGAACGCTGTGTAAGCCTGTAGCTCTCACCGTGAATGGAGATTTCGCCCGCATCCGGCACTTCCAGCATGTTGATGCAGCGAAGCAGCGTGGACTTGCCGGATCCCGAGGCCCCGAGGATCGAGACGACCTCACCCTGGTTGGCACTGAACGAGATGGAGTGCAGCACCTTGTAGGCACCGTAGCTCTTCTCGAGCCCGGTGATCTTCACGGCCGGCGTGAGGGCTGCGTTCATCATGCATTTTCTCCTGCGGCACGTCGGAAGAGTGGTTGGCGCTGCGCGGCTGAAAGCCGGTACTCGAACAGCTTGAACAGCCGGCTGACGATGAAATTGAGCAACAGATAGATCGCGCCGGCGGCGATGAAGATCTCCACGGGGCGGTAGGTCGCCGAGATGAGTTTTGCCGCCAGCCCTGTGACTTCCATCATGGTTATGGTCGAGGCCAGCGCCGTCGATTTCACCATCAGGATCACTTCGTTGGAGTAGCCAGGCAGCATCTGCCGCAGCGCCTGTGGCGTGATGATGCGGCGAACGAGAGTAAAGCCACTCATCCCATAGGCACGCGCGGCCTCGATCTGCCCGGCAGGCACTGAGAGCACGCCGCCGCGGATGATTTCGGCACTGTAGGCTGCTGTGTTGAGCGCGAGCGCGAGTGCTGCGCACCAATAGGCCTCCCGCAGGAACGGCCATAGGAAGGTCTTGCGCAGTTCGGGAAACTGGCTGAGACCGTAGTAGATGAGATAGAGCTGCACCAGAAGCGGCGTGCCGCGAAAGACGAAGATGTAAATCCGCGCCAGGAGATCGAGCGGCGGCCAGGACGACAGTCTCATCGCTGCGAGAGCAATTGCCAGAACGGCGCCGGACGCGACGGACACTGCCACCAGTTGCAGCGTCAGCGGGATGCCGCTGCAAAGCTGCACGAAGGCGTCGTAGATGAAGGGAAGATCGATCATAGTGCCCGCCTGATCCCGCGCATGGCGCGCTTCTCTGCAATCCGGAACAGGACGCCCGACACGAAGCTGATCAGCAGGTAAAGCACCGCAGCCGTCAGGAAGAACGTGAAGGGCTTGCGGGTCGAGCCCGCGCCGATCTGGGCCTGTCGCATCAGTTCGATCAGCCCCACCACCGAGATGAGCGCTGATTCCTTCAGCACCAGTTGCCAGAAATTGCCGACCCCCGGGATTGCGAACCGCGTCGCTTGGGGCAGGATGATGCGGCGAAAGAGAAGGTGGTTCGGCATGCCATAGGCTCTTGCTGCTTCAATTTCGCCCTTCGAGAGTGCGAGTACCGCACCGCGATAGACCTCAGCCTGGTAGGCGCCTGAAACCACCCCGATCGCCAGAGCGCCCGTCAGGAAGACGGGCGCGCTGATGAAGCCCTCGGAGCCGAACAGAGCGCCGAGTTGGCTTAAAACGGCGCTGCTGCCGAAATAGAAGAGATAGATGACGAGCAGGTCGGGAATACCGCGCAGGATGGTGGTGTAACCATCGGCCAACGCTCTCAGAACACGCAGCGACGAGAACGACGCCGCCGCGGAGAGACAGCCAAAAACCGCCCCGGCGGCAAAGCCGCTGAGGGCAACGCAAAGGGTAACGCCTGTCGCCTTGAGCATATCCATGCCCCAGGCTCCCTCGGCGAACCCCATCAGATCGAGATACGCGCTCAAAGCACCCACCAGTTTGTTCCCTTGGTGCGGCGCCGGTTCGAGCCAGACGCCACGGTTTGTTTTCCAGTGGGTTTGCCAGCTTGCTTCAATACCGTCAAATTCGTAATCTGGCCGCGAGCATAACCAAATATTATGGTGATCCATGAACCTGCGTCAGGTGGAAGCGTTCCGTACCGTGATGTTGACCGGAAAAATGACAGCGGCGGCGGAGCTGATGTCCATCACTCAACCGGCGGTGAGCCGGCTGATCCGTGACTTTGAAATCGATACGAAGCTGAAGCTGTTTGACCGCAGGGGAAACCAGCTGACGCCCACTCGCGAGGCCCTGACGTTGCTCCAGGAGGTGGAGCGGGCCTATGTCGGTCTATCGCGCATCAAGGCGTTTGCCGAAGAGATCAGCCGGCAGAATGCCGGCATGCTCCGCATTGCCGCCATGCCAGCACTGGCAAACGGGATCATGCCGCGTTTCCTTGCGTGGTTCCTGCGCGACCGTCCTAACGTTCATGCGTCGCTGAACGGTATTCCGTCGTCTCTGGTGATCGAGGCGGTCGCATCGGGGCAGGTGGACCTTGGTTTTGCCGATGGTCCGCTCGACCGTCCCGGGTTTCTGATCGAGACCCGTCCGATACCTGCGGTCGTCGCGGTTCCCACTGGTCACAGGCTCGCCGACCGGGAAGACATCATGCCGGCCGATCTCGCCAATGAGCGCATGATCACGCTGGAGCCCGGCACGCTGTTTGCCATGCGCGTGGAGGTAGCGCTGGCCGGCATTCCTCGGTCATCGACGCTGGAAACGCGCCTTTCCCATACCGCGCTGACGCTGGTCTCCGAAGGGGCGGGCATTGCGATTATCGACCCATCGTCCGCGACCGAATTCCGTGGGCGCGGCGTTGTCGTCAGGCCATTCGCCATCTTCGTCGATGCAGGCTTCCTCGCGATCCGGCGCAGCCAGGGGTCCGACAGCGTGCTCGCCGAACGGTTTGTGAGCGAGTTCTGGACCTACCATGAAGCGCTGCTTGCGGGAGATTCGACTTCGACTTCGACTATCGGGCCGCCATGATCGCATAACGTGTCGACGGGAACGACGGCGGAGTTCCCGTCGCCTTTTGCCTTACACCCACGCGGAAGGTTTGCGGGTTCTTGCTCTCCCTCTCGCGGCAAGCTGAACAGCTCCAATACCTCTCGTTCCAGGACCGCGGCTATCTTCCTATGGACGAGCGATCGCACCTGGGCGATCAATCGGCACGGTGTGATGACCGTGCCGATCTGGATCGGGAGCAGTTGTCTTTCGTTCAGATCACGCCGAGCGCATCCATAGCTTCTGCGACCCGGACGAAGCCGGCGATGTTGGCGCCGAGCACATAATCTCGAGGAGCTCCATACTCTTCCGCAGTTTCGGCGCAGGTGTCATGGATATTGTGCATGATGACAGCAAGGCGTTTTTCAGTTTGCTCGAAGGTCCAGCTGTCGCGCGATGCATTTTGCTGCATTTCCAGGGCCGACGTGGCGACGCCACCCGCATTGGCGGCCTTGCCCGGAGCAAACAGCACGCCTGCTTCCTGGAACAGGCGGACCGCTTCCGGCGTCGTCGGCATGTTGGCACCTTCGCCCACGGCAATAACGCCGTTGTTCACCAGGGTTTTGGCATCCTTGCCGGTCAACTCGTTTTGAGTAGCGGATGGCATGGCGACGTCGCAGGGCACGTCCCAGATAGAACCACCCTCGATATAGTGGGATCCGGCTCCCCTTCTTTTCGCATATTCCGAGATGCGCTCGCGGTAGACTTCCTTGATCTCCTTAACGAGATTGAGATCGATGCCCTGCTCGTCGACGACGTATCCGTTGGAGTCGGAGCACGCGATGACTTTGCCGCCGAACTCCTTCACCTTTTCCATGGTGTAGATCGCGACATTGCCAGAACCGGACACGACGACCCGCTTGCCATCGAAGCCTTGACCCGTCGTCGCGAGCATCCGTTGAACAAAGTAGGTCGCGCCGTATCCGGTGGCTTCCTTGCGCGCGCGGGATCCGCCGTAAAACAGTGCCTTGCCGGTCAAAACTCCGGCTTCGTAGCGATTTGTAAGACGCTTGTACTGGCCAAACATGTATCCGATCTCGCGGCCGCCGACACCGATGTCGCCGGCGGGAACATCGGTGTATTCGCCGATATGTCGATGCAGCTCGGTCATGAACGATTGGCAAAAACGCATGATCTCGCCGTCCGAGCGATTGCGCGGGTTGAAATCCGAGCCGCCTTTGCCGCCGCCGATAGGCATTCCTGTCAACGCGTTCTTGAAGGTCTGTTCGAAACCGAGAAACTTGATAATTCCAACATTCACTGAAGGATGGAACCGGATGCCACCTTTGTAGGGCCCGAGCGCGGAATTGAACTGAACGCGAAAGCCCCGGTTGATCTGGACCTGACCTTTGTCGTCAACCCATGGAACGCGGAAAATGATCTGACGCTCGGGCTCGCATATCCGCTCGATAAGGGCGTTGTTGGCATATTTCGGATGTTTTGCGATAACCCGCCCGAGGCTCTCGAGAACCTCTCGCACCGCTTGGTGGAATTCCTGTTCGCCCGCATTACGCTTCAGAACTTCGTTCAGAATAGGCTCGAGCTTTTCATCCACTTTGACCAATTTTTTGTCTCTCCCTTTTGTCCAAATCGTCGACCGTAGAGGAGATAACCTCTTTCAACGTTTGATTGAACAAGAAATCGACGCGGCTTGCGGTTACTCGAGAGCAGACGGCGCGCGATTAAACTGTTTGGACAGGAAGTCGAGAAAGACGCGGATTTTGGGCGCCAGATGCTGACGCGACGGATAGATCGCGTAGTGTGTGATTTCTGTCGTTGTCCAGTCGTCTAATGCCGATTGAAGCCGCCCATTCTGCAAGTCTCTCTCGACAAACGGCAGGGGGATCAGGCTGACACCAAAACCGCCCCGCAGCGCGTCACGGACGGCCAAGCTCGATGTTACCGAATAGCGCGCCTGGACTTTGACCCTTTCGGTGCGCGCTTCCTTCCGAAATTCCCAGATATCAACGTTCCCGCCGTAGAGGAAACGAACGTGGTCCAGCGCTTTCAGATCAGCCGGCGTTGTCGGCATTCCATGCCGCTTGAAATAAGAGGGAGCGGCACAGAGTACATGCGGCGTCACTGCCAGTCTTCTCGCGACAAGGCTTGAATCTTCAAGAGCGCTGCTACCCCTTATCGCCAGGTCGAAACCGTCGCGAACAATGTCGACGAGGCGGTCATCGAGATGCAGGTCGAGCTTGAGGTCGGGATAACGTGCGAGGAATTCCGGAATTGCCTCAGAAAAGCGAACAAGCGCGACGGTCATCGGTGCACTCACGCGCAGCGTACCGGAAGGCGACTGCTTCGTAAGTGAGAGTGCCGTTTCCGCTTCGCTTAGCGCATCGAGGCCCCGGGTGACATAGTGGAAATAGGTCTTGCCTTCCTCCGTCAGAGCCATCCGTCTCGTCGTCCGATTGATCAGTCGAACGCCCAGATGCGCTTCAAGCTCCGCTACATTCTTGCTGACGGCGGGTGGTGAAAGGCCAAGCATGCGAGCTGCCTCTGCAAAACTGCCCAGTTCCGCGACGGATCTGAAGACCCGCAAAGCCGTGAAGCGGTCCATTCATTATGCTCCAATGGATAAGAGTTTCGTTCTCTGGGTGCTTATTATCATCCAAAGGTGAATTCGTTATCTCTTCCGATAACGATGTCAGGGGATTTCGTAATGTGTCATCCAACAATCGGGCTTATCGAGAAGCGCGTGTCCGCTCCTCAATTCGATCCGTCTCATGAGCCGACTAACGCCGAGATTGAAGATCTCGATCGTCTCGCGACGCGCGCACCGGTGGCTTACAACCTGCAGAATTGGCGGCTCTTTGCACCCCGTACATCTGATGCGAAGGTGAGGCTCCACAAACTGGCCTATGGTCAGGTCAAGGTCTCAGAGGCCGCCGTCACCTTCATTATCTGTCGGCAGTCTCCCGATCATGTGACCATTGCCGCGCGATCGCCGGCGTTCGTCGAAGCAGGCCATCATACATCGCAAGACACGGCTTCGGGATGGCAGGAGAGCGTTAGGGCGCAATACGCCGAACCTGGTGCGGGTCGCGATGAGGCGATATGTTCTGCCCCCCTTGGCGCAGCGACACTGATGTATGCCGCCGAGGGCGTCCGGGAATTTGGCCTCGCTCAAATTGAGATGCCGGTGATGCTCTTCGCTGTCGGTCGCATCAGACAAGGCAACTGGCCACAGAAACCGCGTCGTCCGCTTTCCGAGGTTCTGCAAACATCATGAAGACAAAGCTTTCCGACATTTCGGCGACGGCAATTGCACCGGTCATCTGGGGCAGCACATATCTCGTGACGACCGAATTCTTGCCAGGGTTCTCACCTATGGCCGTTGCCATGTTGCGAGCCTTGCCCGCGGGCTTGCTGCTGATGATGATTGTGAGGGAGTTGCCGACCGGCATCTGGTGGCTGCGCGCATTCGTGCTTGGAGCTCTCAACATCGCGATTTTCTTGAGCATGCTGTTCGTCGCGGCCTACCGGCTGCCCGGAGGCGTTGCGGGCACCGTGCTATCGGCGCAGCCCCTGATCGTCGTCTTTCTGGCTTCATTTCTGCTCTCAAGCCCCGTGCGTGCGTCAACCATCATTGGCGCCTTGGTCGGGATGGGTGGCGTCGCCCTGCTGGTTCTGACGCCCAGCGCCGCTCTTGACGCCATCGGCATTGTCGCCGGGCTGGCCGGCGCAACATCCATGGCACTCGGAAGTATTCTGGCGCGCAAATGGCGTTCGCCGGTATCGCCTCTCACCTTCACAGCTTGGCAACTGACGGCAGGCGGGTTGCTTTTGCTTCCCGTTGTTCTGATCGCCGGCGTCCCCATCCCGGTTCCGACGGTCTCCAATCTCCTGGGCTTGGCATGGCTGGGCCTGATCGGCGCGGCTTTCACCTATGCCCTCTGGTTTCGAGGCATCGGGCGATTGTCCCCGTCGGTGGTATCGTCGCTTCTGTTTCTCAGTCCGCTCACCGCCGTGCTTCTCGGATGGGGGTTCCTCGGGCAGACACTGACCCTGCTCCAGTTTGCCGGCATCGCACTGGTTATCGGCAGTATTTGGCTCAGCCAGCGCACGAATGGTTAAATGGTCAGCACACGCACGGTGATTGATTTTTTTTAAGGTCGAGCAACGAGCCGGTCGGTACCGACAAAGCGTCCGCATGATTGGGGGGCATGCGCTGCACCGCCACGGCGGGATGTCACAAACGTGCGTCTCTGGCTCGATACGCAAGGTCCATCGGGAACTCTCGTCGACGGATGTGACTTCCTTGATGACCTTGGTTGATGCTTTGCCGGCAGAAGCGAAAGAACGGTCAGCGCGGCCATCCCCGTTCGCCGATCCGAGTAAGATCGTTCGCCGGTCTCAAGCAAGCGGCGTGTTGCGGTGATGTCGTTCAGAGAGGAGGGCGACGGCCCAGACGTGGATCGGCTTCTTCCGTCTCAGGCGCCGGCTGAGAGAGTGGGTCGCTCTACCCACTGTCACAGCGGCGTCCTTAAGCGTTGATGAAGCTATCTGCTCTTTTTCGGCTTCGACGGGAGCAGGCCCTCGCGTTGCATTTGCTTGCGAGCATTCTTGCGCTGGCGGCTCACCGCCTCGGCTTTCTCGCGCGCCCTCTTGACCGAAGGCTTCTCAAAGGCCTCGCGCATCCGCATTTCACGAAAAATGCCCTCGCGCTGAAGTTTCTTCTTCAGAACGCGGAGCGCCTGATCGACATTGTTATCACGTACTAGAACCTGCATTGGTCTTCCGTCGGTTGGAAAAAGTCGCTCAATCTACAAGTTTTCGAGCGGATTCCTAGATCACACGTCGCAGGAATTCGCGCTTTTCTGAAAATGGAAAGGGAGGCGACGCGGAAGTCGGATGACCTTCGAAATTCGGCGGCATTGTGGAAGAAGTGCAACACGGTTCCGATGAAGCCAGATGCTGTCCCCGCAGAGGCCTCGAGACTGAAGGTATCCACCGGCCGTCCTCTCAGATCAGCGACGCAAAGCTGCACCATCGGCCGATATGGTGTCCGCAGGAAAAGGACGACTGCGCCGCAGCCGCTGGTGTCCGTTCGGGTGACTTTCACTCAAAAAGTTCGGGATTTTGAGCTTCGATCTGCGGCAGGTCCGCTAGGATGCCATTGAGATGGGCACGCATCGCATTCGCCGCCGCATCAGCATCCCTCGCGTCGATAGCGTCGATGATCGCTTCATGTTCGGCGATTAACCGCGTCATGGAATCGGGATGACGCAGTTGCAGGTTACACACCCGGTCCATATGGGCCTTGATGTCCGAAATGGCATTCCAGGCGAGCCCACAACCAGCACCCTCTGCGATCGCAATATGGAACTGCTCGTCTTCCCGGCGGAAGGCGTTGTGGTCTCCAGCATCATTTGCCGCCTTCTGACGATCGAGGATCGTTTCGATCCTGCGCCGCGTCCAAGTGTCAAAGGTCTCACTCGCGCGACGCGCCACGGCCGTCTCGATCGCTTCGCGGACGAAACGCGCTTCCATCATTTGACGGGCCGAGATCCGCACGACAACGGTGCCTCGGTTCGGGCGAATATCGACCAGTTTCGACTTGCCGAGAGCGATCAGTGCCTCTCGCACCGGCTGTCTCGACACGCCCATACGGGTGGCAATCTCCTGCTCGGATAAGCGCGCACCGGGGGCGAGTTCCAGGCGGATAATCAATTCCCGCAGGTCTCGTTCAACCTGCGCTGCCGCGGTTTCGCCCGTGTCGATCTTCAGGGATTCCAGGTTCATTTCTTTCGCTACCGTCATGCGTTGACTTCCATTTTTAACCACCATACAGTACCATACAGTTTCAACGCAACATAAATCCGGGTGTCAAAAACCGGATCGAGAGGGAGGGGGCGGCACAGCGTGCCGGCCTTGGAGAAATAGTGCTGTCCAATTTCATTGCGCCTGATTCCACTGACCCACGGCTGAGCATCAAAGCTCGCTATCAGATGCTTGTCGATGGCAAGTCGGTTGATGCCGCATCCGGCAAGACCGTCGAACGTGTGAGCCCCGGACATGCCGGCGTCGTGGTAGGCACATGGCCAGAGGCCTCGGCTGATGACGTGCGCGCTGCGATCGCCGCTGCTCGCCGTGCGTTTGACACAGGCCCATGGCCGCGCATGTCGGGCGCCGAGCGGTCGCGGCTCATGTTCAAGGTGGCAGACCTTATTCTGGCGCGTCAGGAAGAACTGGCCTTGATCGAAAGTCTCGAGGTCGGAAAGCCGATCGCCCAGGCGCGTGGTGAGATCGGGTTTTGCGCCGACCTATGGTCCTATGCCGCCGGCCAGGCGCGGGCGCTCGAAGGCCAGACGCACAACAATATAGGCGACGACCGCCTCGGCCTTGTGCTGCGAGAGCCTGTCGGCGTCGTCGGTATCATCACGCCCTGGAATTTCCCCTTTATCATCGCATCGGAGCGGGTTCCCTGGGCGATTGGCGCCGGCTGTACGGTCGTCCTGAAGCCTTCCGAATTCACATCCGGCACCTCGATCCGCATGGCGGAGCTGGCGCGGGAAGCCGGCATCCCTGATGGCGTCTTCAACGTTGTCACCGGTTACGGCGATCCGGCCGGTCAGGTGCTGGCGGAAGATCAAGGCACGGACATGGTGGCTTTCACCGGCTCGGTTCGTGTCGGCACCAAGCTTGGCGAGATAGCCGCGCGCAGCGTCAAGCGTGTCGGGCTTGAGCTCGGCGGCAAGGGGCCGCAGATCGTCTTTGCCGACGCGGATCTTGAAGCGGCAGCTGATGGCATCGCCTACGGCGTCTATCACAATGCCGGCCAGTGCTGCATTTCCGGCAGCCGGCTTCTGGTTCAGGAGGAGATCCGTGATGCGCTCATGGACCGCCTTCTTGATATTTCGCGCAAGGTGACGTTTGGCGATCCGCTGAATGAACGCACCAAGATCGGCGCGATGATTTCGGAGGCGCATGCCGCAAAAGTGCATTCCTATGTGGAGGCTGGTGTCGCTGCCGGCGCCGAACTGTTGCTCGGCGGTGAAAGGGTCGGGAGCGGTGCAGGTCTCTATTACGCGCCGACGGTTTTTGGTGGCGTGACGCCTCAAATGTCGATTGCGCGCGAGGAGATTTTCGGGCCGGTCCTGTCGACCTTGACCTTCAAGACGGCGGACGAGGCCGTGGCGCTGGCAAATGCCAGCGAGTTCGGTCTTTCGGCCTCGGTTTGGTCGACCAATCTCGAAAACGCGCTCCAAACAATTCGCCGCATCCGCGCCGGTCGCTGCTGGATCAACAGCGTCATTGACGGGACGCCTGAAATGCCGATCGGCGGCTACAAGAAGAGCGGGCTTGGTCGCGAGCTCGGCCGCTATGGCTTTGACGAGTATTCGCAGTTCAAGGGCGTACACGTGACGCTCGGACGCCCGACGCCATGGTTTGGATAATGATGGTGGCGACTGGGGCGTAACGGGAAATTGAGCGTTTCCGCTTTTGGGAGAATGGCGGAGAGGCTCGGGAGGAAAACCTCGGCTGGCGTGATCTTTGGTCGGAGCCCGCCAGCCGAGATTTGGGTCTTGCGACCCGCATTGCACATCCAATGGGAGGACACGCAAATGAAATTGACCAAGCTTAGAGCCGCGGTGCTTGCTGCGGGTATTGCCACGACGTTGGCGTCGACAGCCGTTGCCGCAGACGTCAAGGCAACCATGATCATCTATCTCGATCCGAGCGTCCAGTTCTTTAACCCCGTGGTGAAAGGCGCACAAGACGCCGCCGCTGCGTTCGGCGTGGACCTCGACGTGCAATATGCCAACAACGACCCGGTTCGCCAGAACGACCTGATCGAAAGCGCAACGGCCAGCGGTGTCGACGGTATTGCCGTCGCAATCTCCTCGTCGGATGCCTTCGATGAAAGCATCTGCGCGGCCGTGAAGGCCGGGATCGTCGTCATCGGTTTCAACAACGACGACCTGGATGGTGCCAAGGGCAATTGCCGCCAAGCCTATGTCGGAATGAACGAGTTTGCCTCCGGCTACGAGCTCGGCAACCGCATGATCAAGGAATTCGGCCTGAAGTCCGGCGATGTGGTGTTCAATCCGCGCGAGATCCCCGAGGCCAGCTTTGCCGTCGCCCGTGGTGGTGGCATCGAGAAGGCAATGGCCGAGAACGGTATCAAGGTCGAGACGGTGCGTGCCGGTCTTGATCCGGCCGAAGCGCAGAACATCATGGCGCAGTTCATGATTGCCAATCCGAACATCAAGGCGCTGTTCGGTACGGGGTCCGTAACCTCCACCGTTGGTGCGGGCGCCATCAAGGATGCAGGCGTCAACATTCCGTTCGGCGGTTTCGATCTCGCAGTCGAGATCGTCAACGCGGTCGAGTCCGGCGCCATGTTCGCGACCATGGACCAGCAGCCCTATCTGCAGGGCTATCACCCGATCGCCCAGATTGCGCTGGCCAAGAAATACGGTCTGACCCCGACCGATATCGACACGGGGCAGGGAGCCTTCCTCGACAAATCGCGCATCAGCTCGGTCAAGCCGCTGATCGGCAGCTACCGCTAACCGCGTTTCGTGGGGGCCTGCCGGCGCATTCGGCAGGTTCCCCGTTCCCAATCGATCGAGTGACAGACCGTGACACCTATCCTAGCCGACAGTGCCGCGCCCCGTTCGCGGACCCAGAGACAATCCGTTCTCAAGCAGATCATGAGCATGCCCGCGGGGGCGATCCTGCTCGTCTTCGCAACGCTGCAGATCGTTTGCATCGCCGGAGCGCTCCTTTATCCCGATGATTTTCGCTATCTTTCGCCGCAAAACCTGACGATCCTGATGAAGGCGATCCCGGTGCTCGGCTGTCTGGCGCTGGGTGCCGGCGTGCTGATGATTGCCGGCGAGTTCGACCTTTCCATCGGCTCCGTCTACACCTTCACTGCCATCCTTATGGCCAGTCTGGTTGGTGCTGGCGTTAGCGCCTTCATCGCTGCCCCTCTCGGTATCCTGACCGGCGTGATGATCGGCCTTCTCAACGGGCACATCACCCTGCGCTTCGGCCTGCCATCTTTCATCGTGACGCTCGGAGGACTGCTGTTCTGGCGCGGTGCTGTGCTTCTCTATAACGGAGCGGTCCAGGTTCGCTTCGATCCGGAACCGATCTTCACCAGCCTCTTTTCCGGGACCCTCTTCGGTATCAACGCCGCCTTTATCTGGATAATCCTCTTCGTCGTCGGATTTCATTTCCTCCTGCACCGCCATCGCTTCGGCAACCACGTCTTTGCAACCGGCGGCAATCGGGGTGCTGCCGAGGCCATCGGCATCAATACCAACCGCGTCAAGCTTATCGCCTTTGCGATTGCAGGCGGTATGGCGGCCGTGGCGGGCATCATTGCGACCGCCCGCGTCGGCAGCGTGCAGCCAGGACAAGGTGCTGGCCTCGAACTTCAGGCGATTGCCGCCTGCGTCATTGGCGGGTTGTCGCTCCGCGGCGGGCGGGGCTCGATCATTGGCGTCTTTCTCGGCGTGATGCTTATCCACACCATCACCGATGTGCTGCTCTTGCTGCGGGCGCCGGGCTTCTATCTCGACATGTTCATCGCGACCCTGATCGTGCTGGCCGCCATCTTCAACCATCTTATCGAGCGGCGAGGTCTTGCGTGATGTCGACCCCCAATCTTCTCGAACTGCACAATATCTCCAAGAGTTTCGGTGCGCTCACGGCGCTCCGCAACCTGAGCTTCCATATCAGCGAAGGTGAAGTAGTCGGTCTTTTGGGCGACAACGGCGCCGGCAAATCGACGACCGTCAATCTTATCTCCGGCATACACAAACCGACGGAAGGTTATCTCAGCGTCGATGGCAAGAAGACGGCCTTCACCTGCCGCTCGGACTCTGCCGATGCCGGTATCGAGACGATCTACCAGCACACTGCTCTGGTCGACAGCCTCTCGATCACCCGCAACATTTTCATGGGGCGCGAACTGACGGATCGTTTCGGCTTTCTCCGACAGGCAGAGATGCGCGACATCGCCATGGAAGTGCTGCAGAACGCGGTGCACATCTCGGGCATCGATTCCCCCGACACGCTCGTCGGCAACCTCTCCGGTGGTCAGAAACAGGCGGTCGCCATTGCCCGCGCCGTCTACTTCAAGAAGCGCATATTGCTTCTCGACGAACCCACATCGGCGCTCTCCGTGCGTGAGACCGAGGCGCTTTTGAACCAGGTCCTGAAGCTCAAGGCGGAGAATGTTTCCAGCGTGCTGGTGACGCACAATATCTACCACGCCTACCAGGTCTGCGATCGCTTCGTGATCATGAGCCACGGCACGAAAGTGTTCGATGTCGACAAGGCAGACACGACGATCAACAAGCTGACCGAGTATGTCGTGCTGACCTGACACATCCCTTCAAGACGAGAGGCAGATGTAGTGACTATTTCCGTATCAACACGTCAGGTCGTAGGACCGGCTGATGCCGCAAGGCGTGACACACAGGGCCTTCGCGCCGGCTTCGTGATCGAAGGCATTTTCCGCCCCGACGAGATCAATCTCACATACAGCCATCTCGATCGGATGATCGTCGGTGGCGTGGCGCCGGTAAACGAAAAACTCGTCATCGACAGCGTCGCCGAGACGGGCACGGAGCATTTCCTGGATCGCCGCGAGGTCGCCGTCGTCAATATCGGCGGAAGCGGCGTGGTCACGGTGGGCAGCCGGAACCATTCGCTCGGTTTCCAGGAGGCGATCTATATCGGCATGGGCGAGGGTGCGCTCGGTTTTGCGACCGACGATCCTGCCGCGCCCGCATTGTTCTATCTCCTGAGCGCGCCGGCGCACCGTGCTTGTCCGACCGTGCACATCAGCCGCGACATGGCAAGGAAGGTGCATCTGGGTTCTGCGGAGGAATCCAATGCCCGCACCATCAACCAGTATGTGCACCCGGATGTCTGCGAGAGCTGCCAGCTTCTCGTCGGCCTCACGATGTTCGAGCCGGGTTCCGTCTGGAACACCATGCCGGCGCATGTGCATGATCGCCGCATGGAGGTCTATCTCTATTTCGGCATGCAGGAGAGCACGCGCGTCTTCCACTTCATGGGCGAGCCAAGCGAAACGCGCCACGTCGTCCTGAAGAACCATGACGCGGTGTTATCGCCGGGATGGTCTATTCACTCGGGCGCCGGGACGGGCCGCTACGCTTTCATCTGGGCGATGGCCGGCGATAACATGAGCTTTACCGACATGGACAAGGTGCCGATGGAAACGCTCAGATGACGCTGTTCGATCTCACGGGCCGCTGGGCGATGGTCACTGGCGCCAACACCGGCATCGGTCAGGCGATCGCGGTCGGGCTTGCCAGGGCTGGCGCCGATATCGTCGGAGTTGGGCGATCGATCATGACGGACACCGAGGCGGAGGTGACGTCCGTTGGCCGGAAATTCGTGTCGATCGCAGCCGATCTATCAGTGCCGGGCATAGCGAGCACCGTCATTGCGAAAGCCCTTGCTTCCGGTGCCAGCCCGGATGTGCTCGTCAACAATGCCGGCATCATCAGGCGGGCTGATGCTCTCGATTTTACCGAGGAAGATTGGGATGCGGTTCTTGATACAAATCTGAAGTCGGTTTTCTTTCTCTGCCAGGCCTTTGCGAAGTCGGCGATTTCGGCGGGGCGAGGTGCGAAGATCATCAACATCGCGTCGCTCCTGTCGTTTCAAGGCGGCATTCGCGTGCCGTCCTACACGGCTGCCAAGAGCGGGCTTGCCGGGCTCACCAAGCTGTTGGCAAACGAGTGGGCCTCGAAGGGGATAAACGTCAACGCCATCGCACCGGGATATGTCGAGACCAACAACACGGCGGCGCTTCGGGCGGACGCGGAGCGCAACGCCGACATCTTGAAACGCATTCCCGCCGGACGTTGGGCGCGCCCGGACGATATGGTTGGTGCAGCAGTCTTCCTGGCGGCATCAGCATCAAACTATGTACATGGCACCATCCTGCCGGTCGACGGCGGTTGGCTCGCCCGATAAGGAGATCAAATTGCAGTACTATTCATTGCCTGAAGATACGGTCTGGACCGAAACCGCGCCTGGCAGTAGCCGAGCGGTGTTGAGCCAGCGTCCAGAACTCATGCTCGTGGCCTTCCGGTTCGACAAGGACGCCATCGGTGCGCTTCATTCGCATCCGCACACACAGGTAAGTTACGTTGCAGAAGGCAGCTTCGATGTCACGGTCGACGGCATCACGACCCGACTGGGACCGGGCAGTAGCTTCATCGTTGCGCCCAATCTCGTCCATGGCGTCGTCGCGCTGACGAATGGCCTTCTGATTGATACGTTTACTCCACGCCGGGATGAATTCTTACAGGTTTCCAACGAAAACTAACCAACCGTTGGGACCGAGCATCTTTCGGAAGGAAGTGCAGCGGTGTCGCTGGTTTCGGCCGGTCTTGGCATCGGCTTTGCACCGGAATTGACGCTGGTTCTGCCCAACCGCAATTTCGAGCTTCGAAAGGTGAGGGGAGCGGGCTCCAGGATCGGGCTTGGCGTCGCCTCTTCGAAGGATGATCCCACGGCCGCCCGAGACGACATCATCGATATCGCGCGGCCGCTGGTCAGGGCGGATAGGTGACGGGGCGGTCTATTTACGCTGACGCTCCTGAAGGGAATTTGGACTTGCAGGCCACCACTTGCGCCCGTCAGGAAGCTTCCTACCTCGTGCGATCCTCGACATGGAGCCTCGTGCATTGGAGGCGACATACTGACGTTACTCATCGCGTGCGAATGACTTTGTAGATTGCACAGTGCTCCTCTGCGCCATACCCTGCCTCTGCAGCGTTGCGAAAGAGATCGGCAGCAAATTCGGGAAACGCGGAACTGATATTCAAATCATCCGCCATTTCCACAAGCCTGGAAATGTCCACACCAACCGACCTGATGGTGCTTTGAGGATCGGCGAATCTGTCCCCTGCGATAGCCCGTCCCATGTGACGCACATCGTCTGCAAACATTGGTGACAGGGCAGCGATAGTTTCGCCAAACTCAGCGACGTCCATCCCTTCCGCCGCGTACATTGCCGCCCCATGGCTGAAGCCAATCCAGTGTCCGGCGAAATAGGAAAGCGCCGCATTGAAGAGTATCTTTGCGCGGCCGATGTCAGTCCCGACGTGAGAAAGATTTGGAGCCAGCAGCTGCAAGATTGGCGCGACCGAGGTTAAGACGCTTTCTCGCCCGGCGATGACAATCGAGGCTTCAGGTCCACCGATCTGATCGGGCCAGGCCGAAATTGCGCCGTCGAGATAGCTTCCTCCACGGGCCTCCACCCAGTGCTCGAGATGGCGAGCTTGCTTCGGCGTGCCTGACGTGAGTTGGACGAGGGTCTTTCCTTCAAGCAAATCGGTTGCGTGGCACTCATCGAGGACGATCGACGTTGCAGCGTAGTCCGACAAGCAGACGATGAGCGTACTGCTGCTGGCAATAGCAGCGGCTGGCGTTTCCGCCTTCAGGGCGCCGATGCGCTCCAGAGCGTCCGTTTTGCCTTGGCTTCGATTCCAGACAGTGACGCTTTTGCCGGAAGTCACAAGCGCCTTGGCGAGCGCACTGCCCATACGTCCCAGCCCGATCACGGCTACGTCACTCATCACGTCATCCTTGACTAAGATGCTACATACTGTAACTTACAGATTGTAAGTTTCTGTGCAAGGGGGAAATGTGAAGCTCAAGAGAGATATGCGTCGCGAACAGATGCTCGATGTCGCAATGGAAATCGTCCGGAATCAGGGCGTGGATGAGCTGACGCTCGGGACCTTGGCCGCAAAAGCAGGGGTCAGTCGTCCGATCGCATACGAACACTTTTCAACCCGGGCCGGCCTTTTGGTGGCGCTGTTCAAGCGGTTGGAGGAAAACTATGTCCAATGGCTCCGCTCTGCGCTTCATGAAGCGCCAACTGAGCTCGACGCCGTAGCTAAGGTTATCAGCGAAGCCTATTTCAGTTGCCTTGCCCAGTTTGGTCCGGAAGCTCTTGCCATCTCCGCTGCTCTAAAAGGGACGGAGGAGATGGCCGCGCAGCAACGGCTCATGCTCAACGTTTACGTCGAGCTGATGTGTGATGCCCTTCGGCCATTCTCCGACCTGCAAGACGAGCACTTCCGTCCTGTGTGCGTCGGTCTTTTAGGCGCAGCGGAGGCACTTGCCAGCGAGACACAGGCCGGGGCGATATCCCAGCAGATCGCCACATCGGTATTAACGTCGCTGATCGCAAAAGCTGTGGCTGATAGGCCAGCAAAGCTCGGTGACGTGGCTCTCGCAACCCTGGGAAAGGACGGTGAACTTTGACAAGGAGCCCACGACGGCAAGCAGGGTCAATAGTCGACGGCGACGGGGATCGAAGGGCGGGTACCACCTTTTCCTGCATAAGCCTGCGACCAGTGTTGCGGTACAACAGGTTGCATTATGCAATCAGATTTGCCACACTGCGAGATGAAGATGCGATCCAATTGCCCAATCGATCTGGCCGCAGAGGTGATCGCGATAATCCTGCGGCACATCATGTTCGCGAATCCTCAGCCATTCGCTCGAAGGGATCGCGACTAACATTGTATGAGCCAGGCTCAAGAAATTGGTCGCTGAGGGTCTGCTGACGCATTCCGATGTTCAAACCACAAACAGCGAACGATCTACAGCCTGATCGAAAAGTGGATCGCTCTGCTCCCGGCGCCTGGGGACGACAGTTCCTCCCTACAACACCGGAATAGGGAACCCGCAATCAGGCGCTCGAAGAGGGTCCAGGTGGTGCAGAACGCATTTATGGCCGAGATGAGAGAGCGCCATCTCGGCATACCGGACCCCAATGACGGTCCACGGTGTCGGACAGTCTGCGAGGCGCCTATGACGCCGCTGCGGCCGAAGCGCAGCTCAAACTCCCCGGAAGGAGACGAGACCATGCCCAAGTTCATCACAATCGGATATGGCGACGCGGCCGGCTACGACCGCACACCCCAATCTGTCAGAGACGCGGCACATGCCCAAGACGCCAAACTTCGGTCCGAAGGCGCTGTGATAGGGATAGCAGGCACACCGGTTCAGGTCCGCAATCCAGAGGCCCGTGACATGGAAACGCGCGATGGACCGTTTATGTCGTCGGCCTTGCCTATTGCGGGCTTTGCGATCATCGAGGCCCCCGATCTGGCCGCTGCCATCGAGAAGGTTTCGCATGTGCCTTGTGCGGTGGCGCATGGCGTCGTTGAAGTTTGGCCATTGAAAGAGGCAAAATTTTAGATATGCGTCATAAATGGAGCGCATGAATGGCCACGTCCCGTGGCTCGCAGCATCGAAGATCAATTTACCAGCTGTTTCGCCAGCTGTGCGTATCGAACGTTTGCAAGCGATCGGGCGCGAAGCCAGCTATCGCCATGGTGGACGGATGGGATCTAGTGTTGCGAGGGCTGCGACCCGGGGTGTGCGCAACAGGTTCCGCGCGGCCTTCACCGCATCCTAGGTGGTGCCCAAGCCAGCGGCGATCTCGATGTCGTGCTATCGGACTTACGGTTGTATTCGTCATGGGCTCCCCCATTCATGCATGTCTTTCCTCGCATTGGCGCCGTTAAAGTCGGGTGCAAACCTCGGATGTTTCGTTCCTAGGTTGCTGATTCGGCGCTTGTTCTTTCGTGACGGGTGGCTAGACTTAAAGTCATCTTCCAGTCGAAACTGGCGTCGCTGGCAAGCATTTTCCCCTGACCATGTTTTTGTTTTTGCGCCGTTCGGCGGGCAATTTTTGCACTGCCGCCCCTCTGGTTTTTGGCTGTCCCTAAAATTTGAGTGTTTTTATCATATTTGAACTTGATTCTTTGACTCAAGTTTAATTACAAGGCGCCCGTTGATTTTGTTTTGATCCCGGGGGCTGGGTATGACGAGAACTTTGAGCGACGCGCCAACTGGAAGAGGCCTGGGACAGCGCCTCGCCTGCTCGACGGCAATTGTGCTGGTGCTGGCCACGAGTGCCGGCGCGCAAGACGCGCAGAAAAAGACGAAGCGCGCGGAACCGGAGGCAACCGCGCTTGAACGGATCGTCGTCACCTCGACGCGTCAGCCGAAAAAAGTGCTCGACGTCCCGCAATCGATCTCGGTCATCACCCGCGAAGATATCGTCGATCACAATGTCCGGGATATTCAGGACCTCGTTCGTTATGAGCCGGGCGTCAGCGTCGACCGACGGACCTCGATCACCAATCCCTGGGGGCAATTGAACGCGTTCACGATCCGCGGCATGGGCGGCAACCGCGTGCAGTTGACGGTAGACGGCTCGCGGATCCAGGAAGGGATCACCGACGGCAGCCGCGACTTCTTCGACATGAGCAACTTCAAGGCCGTCGAGATCGTTCGCGGCCCGAACTCGGTGCTCTGGGGCGCCGACGCGCTCGGCGGTGCGGTCATGTTCCGCACGCTCGACCCGTCCGACCTCTTGGTCGATCCGACGAAGCCCTGGGCGCTCGAAGTGAGTACCAGTTTCGACAGCCTCGACAACAGCTGGCGCAAGCAGGTCACCGGGGCCTATGATTTCGGCGATGTCCAGGTGCTTGGCAGCTATGGCCAGGTTTCATCCCGCGAGGCCGAACTCGGCAAGGCGCGCGCTGATGGCGGCAGCTGGGGGTGCACGCGTAGCACCATCGGTTGCGATCAGCTCTTCCCGGCCGATACCGACGTGAACAATGCACTGGCCAAGATCGTCTGGACGCCAGATGGCGAGCACACGTTCAAGCTGACGGGCGAACTGTTCGGCCGCGATACCGACATACTGCAGCTTTACGAAATGGGCGCGTTGACCACGGGTCTGCCGACAACGACAACGTATCTCAACGACAGTTACCCGCGCGACCTCGAGATGAGCCGCAAGCGCATCGCGCTCGAACACGATTGGCAGGTGGGTGCTGCGTGGCTCGACAGCGTCAACTGGAACCTGTCCTGGTCGCCGCAGAAGCGCGTGACCGACAGCCGTCAGCGCCGCGTCTATTCCAATCGCTACCAGGTGCACGAGCAGTATCGCGACTATAGCGAGGAGTTCTTCGAGGCCGATATCCAGCTGCAGTCGTCCTTCGATCTGGGGTCGACCCGACACACGCTGACTTATGGCTTTGATGGCGACCGGACCAGGGGCGACTATGCCGGCATCAACCGGACCTTCAATTCGCTGACCGGGACCACGACGACCGCGATCAACCAGGGCTTCAGCTTCCCGCGGGTGACCACCGAGCGCGCCGATTTCTACCTGCAGGACAGCATCGAATTCTTCGATGGCCAGCTGACCGTCAATCCGGGCGTCCGCCTTGCCCATTACTCGATCGACCCGACGGGTGACGCCTCCTATCCGGGCCTGCCGGGCTTCCGTCCGGAGAAAGAGGACAAGACCGAGCTCCTGAAGCGCGTCGGAGCGATCTACAAGTTCGACGACATCTATTCGGCCTATGCCTCCTATGGCGAAGGTTTCAAGATGCCGACCTCGGCGCAGCTCTTCCAATCAAGCAGCGATCCGTTTAGCGGTTCGTATCTGGTGCCGAACCCCGCCCTCAAGCCGGAGTCGGTTGAGAGCTACGAGATCGGTCTGCGCGGTGAACTCGATCGCGGCTACTTCACCGTCGCGACGTTCTATGCCGACTATACGAATTTCATTCGCAGCCTGCAGCCGGTTGACATCATTGCGCCGGGTGGCATACCGGTCGTTGGCTACACGTCGAACAACGTCGAGGACGTCAAGCTCTGGGGCATCGAGTTCGGCGGCGAATACGAAGTCTTCGACAACACGACCGCGTCGGCCAACATCACCTGGACCAAGGGACGCCAGCGCGTTTCCTCGGGCGCTGCAACGACCGCCTTTGACGGCGCGACGCCGCTCACCGCCGTCCTCGGGCTGAAGCACGAGCTGCCAGATTACGGGCTGCAGTTCGAACTCTTCGGCACCTTTGCGGCCGGCCGCACCGAAAGTAGCGATCCGGGTTACTTCCTGCCGACGGGCTACGCCGTCTTCGACACCTACGCCAAATGGCAGCCGCGCGAAAACGTGGAACTGACCGCCGGCATCCAGAACATCTTCGATCGTCGCTATTTCCCGAATACCGTCACGGGTTTTCAGCGCGTTCCAAGTTCGGCTGCGGTCGCAAATGTCAATCCGCTCGAGCTGCAGACCGCTCCCGGCCGGACGTTCAAGCTGGGCGCCACGGTTCGCTTCTAGCCCCGACCTGACGTGGACGCGCGTCGCGCGTCCACACCCCTCGATCTGACGGACGAAGTCATGCTGAAGCTAGCCGGACAATTCCAGCGCCTGATTGCCATCTGCATCCGCCACCCCGGCGGAAAAACCGATCTGGCCCTCTTGGGCATCGTCATCGCATTGACGCTCGGCAGCGTCTACGCGAGCGTTCGCCTGATCGAATGGACCGGCGCCTTCTACTCCGCGATCGAAGAGATCGACGGTCCGGCCATCCTCGCGCAGATCGGGGTGTTCGCCATCATTGTCGGCCTCAATTCGGCGCGGCATCTGATCGCGGAATATCTGCGCAAGATCCTTGAAATCCGCTGGCGGCAGAAGCTCACCGAAAAGGCGATCGCGCTCTGGACCACGGACAAGGCCTATTGGCACATGGCGAATGCCACCGACGGCCGCGTTGACAATCCTGACCAGCGCATCGCCGAGGATTGCCGCCTCTTCGTGCGGGGTGCGTTGAACGAGGCACTCGACCTCATCTCCCGCGTCGTCGGGCTGTTTTCCTTCGTGGCGCTCCTGTGGACGCTAGCGGATTTTCCGTTGAGCCTGGCGCTGCTCGGCATCGACATCGAGGTCCCGCACTACATGGTCTGGGCCGCCTTCCTATATGTCGCCATCAGCAGCGTGGTCACCCATTTGCTGGGCAAGCCCCTGAAATCGCTTTTTGCCCAGCAGCAACATCGTGAGGCGGATTTTCGCTACGCCATGGCGCGCTGGCGCAGCAGCTTCGACGAAGTGGCGCTGGCGGGCGGCGAGGCGGCGGAGGTTCGCCAGTTCAAGCAGCGGTTCGGCGCCCTGGCGCACAATTGGCGGCGACTGATCCGGCGCGAGTTCGTGCTCGGAAGCTTCACCTATCCCTTCACCCATTCGGTCCTGCGCATTCCCCTGTTCGTCGCCCTGCCGGGTTACATCGCGGGCCATGTCGCCTTCGGCGGCCTGATGCAGCTCAGCACGGCCTTTTCGCAGGTGGTGACGACGCTTTCATGGTTCATCTTCTCCTACCGCGATCTCGCGGATCTTGTGGCAACCGGCACGCGCCTGGATGATTTCATGGAAAATGCGCGACGCCGCGCCCAAACGCGGTCCGCAATCGCCCATGCAGATCGGGCCGACGGTCTGCGACTGACGGGCCTGCGTCTTAGCACGCCGGATGATCGCCACCTGCTCGACCTTGCCGAACTGTCCGTGCGCCCCGGCGAATGCGTCTGGCTGAAGGGTGCGTCCGGAATCGGAAAATCCACCCTGATGAAGGCCATCGCCGGCTATTGGCCGCATGGGCAAGGCGAAGTCAGCCGCACGCGCGAGGGCTGGATGTTCGTGCCGCAGTCCTCCTATTTGCCGCTCGGCACGCTCGAAGAGGCGGTCGCCTATCCGTCACGGGTGGAGGAGATCGGTGCTGGCGCCATCAGGACGCTGTTGGCGGAGGTCGGGCTGGGGCACCGTCTGTGCGACGGCGGTGAACCGGTTTCAGAGGCCGGTTTGTCAGGTGGCGAACGCCAGCGCCTTGCGATCGCGCGCTTGCTGGGGCAGGCGCCCCGCTGGGCGATGCTAGACGAGGCGACCAGTGCGCTCGACGCTGCGGCCGAAACGCAATTGCTGCAACGTGTCCGCGAGTGCCTGCCCGACACCACGCTCATCATTATCGCGCACCGCCCGCCGCAGGCGCTCGGCGCCTTCAGAACGATCGATCTGGATCTGGCGCGCGACCAAGCCGTCGCCGCCTGAATGCCAGGCCGCATGACCATCCAAGACAGAACCACGAGAGGACATCATAAATGACAGAACCAGCGACACGCCGTATCCTGCGCGAACCCGCCGAAGCGGTGCTGCAAAAACTGCCGCTGATCGGCAAGCTCATGATCATCGGCAAACGCAACGGCGCCACCCACGAACGCATCGGCGCGGTCGAGACTGTCGCCGTCGAAGCTGAGCGGATCGTCTGTCGGGGCGCCTGCCATGACAGCAGCATCGATCCGGCCCTGGTGGTGACCATCGTCGCCGACACCTCGAGCGTGATGCAGGGACAGGTCTATCCGCGCCTCGACTTCAACGACGAAAAGGGTGAGCCCGTTTTCAGCGTCGTCGGGTTTGATGGACTGGATCCGTTCGAGAAGGCGCTGGACGGCCTGCACATCGAGGCGGGCGAAAGCGAAGCCGATAAGCCCGGGCGCCCTGAGCGCCCTGACGTCGCTGAGAACGATGCCGGGCTGAAGCCGCTGAACCTCGCGCTTCAAACGGCGCGGCCTGTTGTGATTTCATTCGAAGCCCCAGGCTTCGGCCAATCCTGGTCGGGGACCGTCGAAAAGGTAAAGCCGGCGATGGGGTTCATCAATGTGATGACGTCGGACTTCCATCTGCATCTGCTCGGTGGTGCCGTTGCCGCCTGGGCCGAACACGAGGAGGGCGGAGCTACGACCTTCCGCGCCCTCGATGCGCAACAAAAGGAAATCGGCCTCACCGTGCGCCTTGCGGCCGCCGTATCGGCCTGAACGGGAGCAGCGAGATTAACATGTCAACCGTTGCACATTCTCCCGCCACATGGCTCGTGCCTGGTACGGGCGAAACCGTCCCGCATAACAGGCTGATGGCGCAGATGGCGGGAAAGAGCGCTGTCCTTCTCGGGGAGAGCCATGACCGATACGACATCCATCGTTGGCAGCTTCATGTACTCGCTGGCCTTTACGCCCACCGCACCGATGTCGTCGTCGGCTTCGAGATGTTTCCGCGCCGGGTGCAGCCGGCCCTCGACAAATGGGTTGCGGGTGCGCTGAGCGACGTGGCCTTTCTCGATGAGGCAGAGTGGCGGACGGTCTGGGGTTTTCCGGCGGATCTCTACATGCCGATCTTCCATTTTTGCCGGCAATATGGCGTTGCGATGAAGGCGCTGAATTGCCGTCGGGCCCTGGTCACCGAGGTCGGCAAGCTGGGTTGGGATGAAATCCCCGTCGGCGACCGCGACGGCGTCACGCCCGCAAAGCCGGCGACGGCGGCCTACCGGCAATATCTGTTCGACATCACCGGCGGCAGCAGGCCGGACCGGCAGGCGACATCGCCCGATGATCTGGCCTTCGACCGGTTCGTCCGGGCACAGCAGACATGGGACCGGGCATTTGCCTGCAACATTGCCGAGGCGATCGGCGAACATGGGCCCGCGCTGGTGGTCGGCATCATCGGCCGCGGCCACCTCGAATATGGTCACGGTACGCCCTACCAGCTCGCTGATCTCGGCATTCAAGATGTCGCCGTGCTGTTGCCGAACGACACGGAAACGGTCCGTCTGGAACCGGAGGCTGTCGCCGATGGCCTGTTCAGACTTCCGCCGATCGGGCGTTCGGTTGCGCAGCGCGCACCAAGTCCATGAGGGCTCATTGCAGATGTTTCCGCGCTTGAAGACACGTCAGGCGACCAATCGGGTGCCTGTGCCTCGGCTAGGGGCGTAGCGAGATCACGGAAAACTATAGGCCGGTCCGGTGTTCGCGGGGCTCGAGCACTCTTATCGCCGCCGCGACCGACTGATGGCATCCGCTATTTCAAACTGCAGTCATCCAAGCGATCAAGCCTTCGTGATGGGAGTTCGCGGCACAAAATTCGATCTCGATCATTACTTCTTCATGCCGGTTTTTATCTTCCGTCAAAGGATATGGTGAAGGCAATGAAGACCTTGACAGTTCTCACACTCGCGGCGTTGACGGCAATGGCCAGCGCGCCAGTTGCTCAGGCGTTTCCGATTGCTCCGAAGCTTGCTTTGCAAACAGACGCGGCTCAGTCCGTACAATTCACCTATGAGAGGGGCGAAGCGCGCAAGAATTTCAGCGGATGTAGCCTGCCCTATTGCGGTCAAGGCTACCGCCACGATCGACGGGGCTACGACCGTGACGATTATTACCGGGACAATTACCGCAGCCACTATCGCCACCACGACAATGACTTCGGCGCATTCGTGGGTGGTCTTGCTGCCGGCGCAATCATTGGCGGATTGTCGAGCCAGCCAAGATACGAGAGCGGCCCGAGAGTTGTCTCAGGTAGCCCGCATGTGCGCTGGTGTTACGCCCGTTACAGGTCCTATCGAGCCTCCGACAACACGTTTCAGCCCTATAGCGGTTTCAGAAGGCAGTGCTATTCACCCTACTGAGCCTTCTTTGACTTTTGTAGCCCCGGGCAGGCGTTCTTCGGTCAGGGCGGCAGTCAGCGGAGGTGGTAACCCGCCGGGACCGATCGTGCGGACAGCGATGGATCAGCGCGACAACGGCTGCGCCATCAGCGAGCCAAGCACAATTTCGGCTTTCTGTTCGATTGTCCTGCCGGCGTTCTTGAAGTTGTCGAGAAGCTGCGGGTCGGGCGGCTGCATCTGTCGCCGCGGTGGTGATGTCAGTTCTGTATCTCGTTCCGCTTGTCCAGTCCTCGCCTAGCGCAGCGGCCGTCGCTGCCGTTCCCTCGATCCGGGTGGGGCAGACACCTTTGATGTTGAACAATCCCGTGTCGCGACCCGCTGTTCACGGTTAACGGCGGCAGCGTTGTCCGCTGCCGCCGAAACGCACGGCAGCTGCTTTGCGGTCCATGCGCAGAGCTAGACGGGCAAGCTCGCCGGTGCCGATTTCACGTAGGTTTCGATCAAGTCAACGACATGCCGCCGTCGTTCGGTGACGATCCGCTCCGACGATAGGTCAACCCCGAATGTGACCGATAGCGTGTAGCGGCTCGATATGTGGATGAAGCTCAGCGCGACGATCGATATGTATAGCTGCATGGCATCGATGCCCGGCTTGATGCCGCCAGACGCTTCACCGCGATCCAGCAGCGTCTGGATGGAATCGATCAGCGGTCGGGACGAGCGGGGTATGCTGTCGATCGTGCGGATGAATTCTCCCTGCATCAGGTTTTCCGCCAGAACCATTTTGATGAAGGCCGGCGTCGCCGCCATGTAGTCGTAAGTAAAGGCCGTCAGTGCCGCGATCCCTTCGACCGGATCGCGATCAAGGATATTGAGCCCTGCCTCGTTGCTGCGAAGGTCGTCGTAAACGTCCTGGAGTGCCGCCTTGTAGAGCAGCTCCTTGCTCTGGAAATAGTGGTACAGCATCCGGATGTTGCAACCCGCGCGCTCGACGATGCGGGCGGTGCTGGCGCCGCTCAGGCCGTGCTCGCAGAACTCCACTATCCCCGCTTCAAGGATGGATCGCCGCGTCGCCTGCGCATTGCGCGAGCGCGTGCCGCTTGTTTCCCCCTGGTGATCACCGTTGCCCGCGTCACGCATTTTCAACCCATCCTTCAATTTGCCGATCGGCAGAGATCTTTCTACCGCATCCGGTCATCGTGGCAATTGACAACCAAGTAAGTAATAGCATACTTACAAAAATAGAGGAGCGGCTTTTTGCGGTGCAGAGAGCAAATTTGAGGAGCCTCCGCCCGAGGAGCGGGCGGTAGTGGGGAGGGGTGCATGATGAAGGCAATCAAGAGAATTCTTTTGCTCGGTGGCGCGGCTGCAGCCATGGCGGGCGGGGCGGCCCAGCAGGTGCAGGCGCAAAAATCCGATCAGATCACCGTTGCGATCACGGAGGGGATTACCGGGAACAATCCGTATGCCGATTCCGTGGTGCTCATCGGTTCCATCTGGTGCCAGGTTTACGGTTGCCTCACCCGTTGGGATTTCGAGACGGGCAAGTTCGTTCCGTTCCTGGCCGAAAGCCTGGAGCCGGAAGACGATCTGAACTGGATCCTGACGCTGCGCGCCGACTGGAAGCGCCACAATGGCGAGCCGGTTGTCGCCGCTGACGTGATCCATTCGATCGAGCGCTCGCGCAACGATCCGGAAAGCATGTCGCAGGCATCGGTCCAGTACATTGAAAAGGCCGAGGCTCTTGACGATCGGCGTCTACGCATCACGACGACCCAGAAGATGGCGACACTGCCGAACTATCTGGCGACGATGCAGATCACCTCGAAGAAGATCTACGATGAGCATGGCGCGAAGGTCGCCGATCGCGAGCATCCGGTCGGTGCGGGTCCCTATCGCCTCGTCGAGGTCGGCATCGGCAGCCACATCGTGATCGAGCGTGTCGACGATCACCCGATGGTCGAGCCGACCAACCCCAAGCGCATCATCTATCGCATGATGGCCGAGCCCGAGCAGCGGGTGACGGCGCTTGCGAATGGCGAGATACAGATCGCACAGGGCATTCCGCCGCAACTCGTCAGCCGCGTCCAGCAATTGCCGAACGCCACGGCCGAGATGGTCGATTCCGCCGAGGCGATGTTCATTGCGATGAGCCCAAAGACCGCGCCCTGGGACAATCCGAAAGTGCGCCAGGCGGTCTGCCATGCGATCAACCGTGAAGGCATCGCCAGGGCAATCCTCGGCAATCAGGTGACGCTGCTGAACGGACCGGTGGGCGCGGGCCAGCTCGGTTTCGATCCGGCCTATGTCTCGCCGATCGATTACAATCCTGACAAGGCGAGGAAATTGCTGGAGGAGGCGGGCGCAGTCGGTGCGAGCGTCGATCTCTATTCGCCGGTGGGACGCTACATCGCCGACCGTCAGATCGCCGAGGCGGTTATTCCGATGCTCCAGGACGTCGGCTTCAAGGCGACGCTCCAGACGCCCGAATGGGCAACGCTGTGGACCAACGTTCAGCGCGGCGACACGCCCTTCTACTACATGGGCCGCGGCAACATGCTCGATCCATCACCAGCGCTGGCGCAGTATTTCGAGACCGACGCCTCGCCGCGTCTGAAATATTCAAACCCTGAAGTCGACGCGTTGCTCCAGGCCGAGCGCCAGGAATTCGACCCCGAAAAGCGTGTCGCCATGCTTTCCAAGGCAATGACGGCTATCACTGAAGATGCTCCGGCCTGCTTCCTGTGGCTGCACAAGCTGAGCTGGGGGGTGGCCAAGGGCGTCGACTACAAGCCGAGCAAGGCTGACCGGGTCAACGGCTGGGAAATCCACCTGCGCTAGCCGCGACCACCTTCCACGCCGGGGCCGTCTGACGCGTAGCCCCGGCGCCTACCCCCTCCAGAGCTCCAAGGATCTCCCATGCTTGGCTACACGCTGAGACGCGTGGCAGGCACCATACCGGTGTTGTTCATGGTCTCGCTTCTGATTTTCGCACTGGTCCAGTTCGCCCCCGGCGATCCGGTGGACATGTTGGTAAGCGACGAGGCGACCGAGGAGGTCAGGCTGGCGATCCGCGCGGCCTGGGGCCTCGACCAGCCGGTCTACGTGCAATACCTGACCTTCCTCAAGAACGCGGTGATGGGCGATTTCGGCCAATCCTTCCGCTATCGCGAGCCGGTCATGCAACTGATCCTGGAACGCCTTCCGGCGAGCCTCGAACTGGCCATTTACTCGACGCTGCTGGCTGTCGCCATCGGTCTTCCGCTCGGTGTCTGGGCAGCCAGCCGGCCAAATTCCATCGTCGACACTGTCGGTTCGATCGGCGGCTTCTTCGGGATCAGCCTGCCGAACTTCTGGCTCGGCATCCTGTTGATCCTGCTGTTTGCCGGCACCTTCAATCTGCTGCCGTCAGGTGGCCGGGAAACCTGGGGCCTGAATGTCGAACGGGTCACCGGATTCCTGACGGTCGATGCGATCATTGCCGGTCGCTGGGACGCCCTGTGGGACTCTCTTCGCCACCTTGCGCTTCCCGTCGTGGTCCTCGGTACCAACATGACAGGCATCATCATGCAGATCACTCGCGCCTCGGTGCTTGAGAACCTGCAGGAGGATTACGTCATGACGGCGCGCGCCAAGGGGATGAGCGGACGCGTCGTGCTGTGGCGCCACGCGTTCCGCAATGCGCTCATTGCCGTCATCACGATCATCGGTCTCGAATTCGGCACCCTTATCAGCGGCGCCATCATCGTCGAAACCGTGTTCTCCTGGCCGGGTATCGGCTACCTGCTGCTGCAGGGCATCTCGTTTAGAGACTTCCCGCTGATCACCGGTCTGGTGCTCGTCTACACGACGCTGTTCGTTCTCATCAACCTTGCGATCGACATGATCTATACCATCGTCGACCCGCGCATCCGTATGGGGTGACTAGGATGGTTCGCTCCTCCAAAACTCGAAAACTCGCGCAGGCCATGAAATCGCCGAAGGGTGCCTTCAGCCTCGCCGTCATCGTACTCCTGCTGCTGGCTGCTACCTTCGCGCCGCTGATTGCGCCATTCGACCCGAACCGGCAGGATCTGATGCTGGCGATGACGCCGCCGCAACTGACGGGGCCGCATTTCCTCGGCACGGATCATGTCGGGCGCGACATGATGAGCCGCATCATCTATGGTTCGCGCGTCTCGCTCCTGATCGCCGTCGCCGTCGTTCTGTTCTCCGGCGTGGTGGGCGTCACCCTGGGCGTCGTTTCGGGTTATTACGGCGGCCGCGTCGACTCGATCGTCCAGAAATTCCTGGAAGTCGTCTGGGCATTCCCGCCGCTGCTGCTCGCGATCTCGATCGTCGCCTTTCTCGGCCAGGGCCTCGGTATCCTGATCGTTGCCTTGGCGTCGCAGCGCTGGATCCCCTATTGCCGCCTTGCGCGCGCCGAAGCCCTCAGCCTGCGCGAGCGGGAGTTCGTTTCCGCCGCCCGCTCGCTCGGCGCCAGCAATGCCAGGATCCTGCGCACACATATCCTGCCGAACCTCATCCAGTCGGCCTTGATCGTCGCGACCTTCGCCATGGCGACGGCGATCATCGCCGAATCCAGCCTCAGTTTCCTCGGGCTCGGCGTGCCGGCGACAACCCCGACCTGGGGCGGCATGCTGTCGGATGCGCGCGCCTACATCAGCACGTCATGGTGGATGGCGCTGTTTCCCGGCCTCTGCATCTTCTGCACCGTTCTCGCCATCAATCTCCTGGGCGATGTCCTGAGAACGCATCTCGATCCCCGCCTGAACCGCGCGTGACGGTTCCAAACCTAAAGAAGAGAAGGATTATCGCATTGGTTGAGCGTATCGAAACATCGATGGCGGATGGCGCCCTCAAGAGCATGGCTGTCGTCCATAACGACATGGTCTTCCTGTCGGGCGTGCACGCCACCGACACCAGCGGCGACATCAAGGAGCAAACCCGCGAGGTCTTCAAGACCATCGATCGGCTGCTGGAAGCGGCCGGATCGAACCAGAGGTCGATCTTCGTCGTGCATGTGTGGCTGAAGGACATGCGCTACTTCGGGGCGATGAACTCCGTCTGGAACGAATGGGCCGACACGGCGCACCCGCCGGCACGGACCTGCGTCAGCGGAGAGCTCTACCGTTCGGACGTTCTCGTCGAGGCTGTCGTCATCGCCTATCGCGCCTGAGCGGCCTTCCGAAGGAGAACCCCATGGAACTAAGAGAACTCGGCAAGAAGGACGGTGCCGGCCATCAGCCGCGCATATGCCTCGGCAAGGCTTCCGACACATTGGCATCCGTGTGCCTGACCGCCCCGGACAAGACCGGCAACCTCAAGGACCAGTCGCTGCAGATCCTGAACGCCATCGAAGAATATTTCGAGAGCGTCGGCTCGTCGCGCAGAAAGATCCTCATGGTGCAGGTCTGGCTGTTCGACATCACCGAATATCCGGCGTTTTGCGTGCTTTGGAACGACTGGATCGATCCCGAGGGCGTGCCCGCTCTGTCCGTCGTGACCGGGCATGCGGCACGGCGTGACTGCGCGGTCGAAATTCGCGCCTACGCCGCCTGCTGACACCGCATCAACTGCCTAACCTGGAGACGACCGTGACCGAGAACCTGCTCAGCATTTCCGATCTTGCCGTGAAGTTTCATGGTGCGCCGGACGGTGCGCTTGCCGTCAAGGGCATCGACCTCGCCATCGGTCGCGGCGAGGTCGTCGCGATCGTCGGGGAGTCCGGGTCGGGCAAATCGGTCACGGCCAAATCCATCATGCGGCTGGTCGAGTTCATGGGCGCCGAGATTGTTCGGGGCCGGGCCATGCTGAGCGAAAGGGCAGGGGGGGCGACCGATCTGCTTGTCCAGGATGAGGCCCGGATGCAGCAGGTCAGGGGCGACCGCGTCGCCATGATCTTCCAGGAACCCATGACCTCGCTCAACCCCGTGCTGACCATCGGTCAGCAATTGTGCGAGGTCGTGATCAAGCATCGCAAGGCCGGCCGGGCCGAGGCCGACAAGATCGCGCTGAACGCACTGCAGCAGGTGCGCATCCCGGAGCCCGAGCGCCGGCTGAAACAGTATCCGCACGAACTCTCAGGTGGAATGCGCCAGCGCGTGATGATCGCCATGGCCATCCTGTGCAAGCCGGACCTGTTGATCGCCGACGAGCCGACGACGGCACTGGATGTCACCGTACAGGCCGAAATTCTTGCGCTCTTGAAGACCATCCAGCGCGAGACCGGCATGGCCATTCTCCTGATTACCCATGACATGGGTGTCGTCGCCGAGATCGCCGACAAGGTCGTCGTCATGCTGCGGGGCGAGGTGGTCGAAAGCGGCGACGTGCACGCCATCTTCAATGCGCCGCAGCATGAATATACCCGCCGCTTGCTCGATGCCGCACCGAAGCTCAGCGCCCGGATGGAGTGTGGTGTGCAAAGCGTGACCGAGGCACCGGCCCACACGCCTGACGAAGAGACATCCAAACCGGAGGTCGTCCTCAGCGTGCGCAATCTGGTGACGCGCTTTGCCGTCCGCCAGGGCATGTTCCAGCGCGTCGTTGCCAATGTCCACGCCGTCGAGGATGTGTCCTTTGATCTCAGGGAAAAGGAGACGCTGTCGCTCGTCGGCGAGAGCGGTTGCGGCAAATCCACGACCGGCAAGAGCATCATGCGGCTCATCCGCCCTGATGGTGGTGAGGTCCTGCTTCAGGGGCGAAATCTCGAAGGCGTCGGCGCGTCCGAAATGACGCAGATGCGCAAGCGCATCCAGATGGTGTTCCAGGACCCCTATGCGTCGCTCAATCCCCGCATGTCGATCGAGCAGATCATTTCCGAACCCTTGCGCATCCATCGTAGCGGCAGCCCGACTGAAATCCGGGACCGCGTCTTCGGTCTGCTCGACAGGGTTGGTCTGACCCGGGCGCAGGCAAGCCTCTACCCGCATCAGTTCTCGGGTGGCCAGCGACAGCGGATCTGCATTGCCAGGGCTCTGGCACTCAATCCCAAGGTGATCATCGCCGATGAGCCGGTTTCGGCCCTCGACGTTTCCATCCAGGGTCAGATCCTGGACCTGCTTGCCGAAATTCAGGAGGAATTTGCAATCTCCATCCTGTTCATCTCGCATGATATGGCCGTCGTCGAGCGTGTCAGCGATCGCATCGCCGTGATGTATCTGGGCGAAATCATCGAGATCGGCCCGCGAGACGCGGTCCTGGGCGCGCCCGCCCACCCCTACACACAGCAATTGCTGTCTGCCGTACCGATCGTGCATCCGGATCAGCGTCGGGCCCGCGTCTTTGCAGCGCGCGAACTCAGGAGCCCGATCCGTCCGCCGGGTTATCGGCATGAAACGCCGCCCATGAAGGCGGTCGGCATCGAACACTATGCTCGCATAGCCTAGCCATCTTCGGCCGCCGGCCGGCATCCACCACTTGGATACGCGCTCGGTCCCGCTCTGGATCCGGGCGCAAACAGCCGTGCCGGCACCAGCGTCGACGACAGGACAAACACATGCAGGGCCATCCCGGGTCGCGTTGGACTTTCTTGATTGCAGTCGCTGTCATCGGTCTCAATCTTCGCCCGTTCATCACAAGCATCGGACCTCTGGCCGAGAGCATTCGCGCTGGCACTGGTCTCAGTTCGCATGGTCTCGCGCTGCTGACGTTCGTACCCATGGTGCTGATGGGGTGTCTCGCATTCCTCGGCCCCGCCCTGCAACGACTTCTCGGCGCACGCCCGGCAGTCATCGCGGCGCTCGTCTTCATCACGCTCGGGACATTCCTGCGGTTCTTCGTCTCGAGCGCCTGGACCATGGTGGGTACGGCGGCGCTGACAGGGTTCGGCGTCGCGGTGGTGCAGGCTCTCTTCCCAGGCATCATCAAGCGCGAGTTCCCGCAACAGGCGGGGCCGGTCATGGGGCTCTATTCCGCGATGCTTTTGGGCGGCGGCGCGCTCGGCGCACAGGCCTCTCCCATCCTCATGGAGTTGACGGGAAGCTGGCACATCGGGCTGGGCGCGCTGGCCTTGCTGGGGCTTTTCGCCGCCATTGTTGCGTGGCGTGTCCTTCCGGCCGACCGACCGCGCATGCCCGAAGGCAATGTCGTCAGAGCCTTGCTGGCACGGCCGCGATCCTGGTTGCTGATGGCCTTTTTCGGTCTGGTCAACGGCGGTTACACATCCGTCGTGGTCTGGCTCGCTCCTTCCTATCAGCAGCTTGGCTGGAGCGCTTCGGCGAGCGGCAGTCTGCTTGCCGTCATGGCAATCTGCCAGGCTGCGGCAGCCCTCTTTCTGCCGGCATTGGCGCACCGCAACGGATCCGACCATCGGCCATGGCTGTGGCTGACGCTCGGCTGCCAGTTTGCAGGTTTTGCCGGCTTTGCGCTTGCGCCCGACCTTGCACCGTTTCTTTTCGTCGCAGCGACCGGATTCGGACTGGGTGGGTGTTTCGCGCTGTCCCTTGTCGTGGCGCTCGATCATTTCAGCGATCCCGTACCGGCTGGCGCGCTTTCGGCTCTGATGCAGGGCGGCGGCTTCCTTCTTGCCGCGTGCCCGCCGCTGATCGTGTCGAGCCTGCACGATTTGACGGGCGGGTTTTCAGCCGGCTGGATCTGGCAAATGGGCTGCATCGCGGTCGCCGTCGTCCTGGTCATGCGCCTTGCGCCGAAGGGGTATGCGGCCGCCATGCCAAGCGCGGCCAGGTCCGTCCCGAGCGGCGGATCGTAACAAAACATCACGGACCGCCGGTCGCGCCGCCGGGGCAAGCACCCTTGCCGATTGTGCGACAGGTCTGCGATACTCTCTCTGCACGCCTGTCGGTCTTTGGAATTTCCTCGCATTTCCCTTGTTGTTATGTCGACATGCTCTAGATTTCCTCGCGATTTCGGCTTGCGGCGCGCGTTTGATGTTGGCTTTCTCTCCAGAATCTGGACGGCCCCCGCCAGGTGTGCGAGGGCAAGACGACATCGCGAAACGGCAAACCATGAACGGAGACAGAATGGCCCCCAGCCAACGGCGTTTTGAACTGAGAGACCGGACGCGGGAAGGCCATGATCGACTCGACGCAGCAGTGGGGGCATTCGGTACGCTTGACGCGTATTGCCACTACATCGCCCGCATCGGATCGTTCCGCGCCACGATGGATGCGGCTTTGCTTAACGCCGTATGGCCCGATGAGTGGCGGTGGCGGCCGACATGGGTCGCAGATGCGCTTGCGGACGACACGCTCGATCTAAAACTGCCGCCGGCAAGTCAGCAAAAGGTGTGCCTCGATCTGGCCGACGAAAGCGCCTTGCTTGGCACTCTCTATGTTCTTGAGGGGTCGACGCTCGGTGCCCGGGTGCTGCGGCAGCGTGCACTCGCGCTCGGACTTGATGAAACTTTCGGTGCGCGGCACCTCGCCCTCATGTCAAATGATATAGCGCAGTGGCAATCCTTTCTCGTACTTCTGGACAGTGCGCCGGATTTTAACATCGAGCGCGCGGCCGCTTCGGCCAATGCCGTCTTTGCCTTCGCACTACGATGCTTCGAAAGTGATTGCCTTGTCGTCCAATGAACCTGTTTCCCTTGACACCTGCGACCGCGAGCCGATCCACATTCCCGGCAGCATTCAACCGCACGGCTGCCTACTTGCCTGTGATCTCGGGCTGAAGACAGTCGAGCGGATCTCGGCAAATGCCGGTGCGATGCTCGGCTTTGCGGGCGACCTTCTCGGTCGCGACGTGGACGAGGTTCTTGGCCACGCACTTCTCCACGATCTGCGCAATGCGCTGACCACGTCTATCTCCGCATCCCGCCCGGCCCTGCTGCTGGGCATTGCCGTCGGCAACGGCATTTTCGACATTTCGGTGCACCAGCATAAGTCGGCCGTCATCATCGAGTTCGAACCGGCGCCGTCGATCGGCCAGCCCTTGCATATCGCGCGTGAGATGATCGGCCGTATCAGCGACATCACCGAGGTCGACCGGCTGGTTCAGCGCGCCGGGCGCATCGTGGCAGGCGTGACCGGCTATGACCGTGTGATGATCTACCGCTTCGAACATGACGGCTCCGGCAAGGTCGTCAGCGAGGCAAAACGTGCCGATCTCGAAAGTTTTCTCGGCCAGTATTTCCCCGCGAGCGATATTCCGCAGCAAGCGCGCACCCTCTATCTCAAGAATACGATCCGCGTCATTTCCGATGCCAGCGGTGCGCGCGCGCCGATCCAGCCGGAGCTGGATGCATCGGGCGAGCCGCTTGATCTGAGCTTCGCGCACCTGCGCAGCGTGTCGCCGATCCATTGCGAGTATCTGCGCAACATGGGCGTCGCCGCATCCATGTCGATTTCGGTCATTCTTGACGGCCAGCTCTGGGGGTTGATTGCCTGCCACCACTATTCGCCGCGTTCGCTGCCGATGGCGCAGCGCGTGGCCATGGAGGTGTTTGGCGAATTCTTCTCGCTGCATCTGAAATCACTGAAGGAACGCCGCCGCGTCGCCGCGGTCGCCGGAACGCGCGAAGCGCTCGACCGGTTCCTGATCCTGTCCTCGCATCACGAGGATGTCGGCGAACTGCTGCGCCAGAGCCTGCGTGAATTCTCGGAGCTCCTGCGAAGCGACGGCATCGGGGTGATGTTCGACGGCAACTGGGCGTCGCTCGGCACGGCGCCGTCCGCCGAGATGATGCCAGGCCTTCTCGAATTCGTCCGGGACATCAGCGAAGGCCGCGTCTGGGCGACGCATACGCTGTCGCAAAAGATGCCGGAAGCGGCAGCTTATAGCGATCGTGTCTCGGGGCTGCTTGCCATTCCGCTATCCCAGACCGGATCAGATTGCCTCCTGTTCTTCCGTAAGGAACTGGAGCAGACGCTGGCCTGGGCCGGAAACCCGGAAAAGACCTATGAAACCGGGCCGCTGGGGGATCGCCTGACCCCGCGCAAGAGCTTCGCGATCTGGAAGGAAACGGTCAAGGCGCAGTCGCAATCCTGGAACGAGTCGGAAAGGGAGATCGCCGAGATCGCGCGCGTGGCGATCGTCGAGATCGTGCTCCGGCACAATGAACTGATGGCTGGCGAGCGGCGCAAATCCGAGGTTCGCCAGCGCATGCTGAACCAGGAACTCAGTCATCGCGTCAAGAATATCCTGGCCGTCATCAAGTCGCTGGTCGCGACACCGCGCCAGCACAAGAGTTCGCTGGAGGACTATGTCGCCACGCTGCAGGGGCGGATCGAGGCGCTGTCGATCGCCCACGACCAGGTGGTGCGCGGCGATGGCGGCGGCATCCTTGCTGATCTTCTCGATGCGGAGTTGCAGCCCTATCGCACCATGGTTTCGACCGTGAAGCTCAGCGGTCCTGCGGTGTGGCTCGACAGCCAGGCATTTTCGGTCATGGCGCTCGTCTTCCATGAACTGGCGACCAACGCGGCGAAATACGGTGCCCTCTCCATGCCGACCGGCGAACTCGAGGTCAGCTGGTCGATGGACGATGGCGGCATTTGCGAAATTCGCTGGCGCGAGCGCAACGGGCCGCGTGTCAGCATCCCGTCTCGCACCGGTTTCGGCAGTGCTCTGATCGAACGCAGCGTGCCCCACGATCTCAACGGGGAAAGCTCGGTCCGGTTCGAACCGTCAGGTGTCGAAGCGATGTTTCGCATTCCGCCCCCGCATGTGAAGCTGACAGCGTCTAAGGTGATGCGTTCGGCGCGCGCGTCGGAGGATCTGTCGATGCGGCAGGACGCGCTGCGCGTTGCTGATCCGGCCGTTCTGATCGTCGAAGACCAGATTCTGATTGCGCTCGATCTGGAGACGATGCTGGCAGAGGAAGGTCTCTCCAAGGTCGCGACAGCCAGTTCCGTGCAGCAGGCCATGAGGCAGATCGAGACCAGCCCGCCTGATCTCGCCATCCTCGACATCAACCTCGGATCGACCAATTCGTTCGCGATAGCAGAGGAACTTCGCGAATTGGGAACGCCTTTTGTCTTCGCCACAGGATACGGCGAAGGCGCGGCTCTGCCGGATGGGCTGAGCGGGGTGCCGATCGTGCGCAAACCATATAGTCGCACGGCGATCGTAGCGGCGCTTGCATCCCTGTTGGGCGATCAATAGCCCTGTGGGTGCAGGAGCCTGTGGCAGGCTGCCGGGTTGTGCGGTTGTCTAGTGTCGAAACATACGCTCCGATATCCGGTTGTGGCGATCAAGCCGTGTCGCGGCAAACTGAAGGGTCTGACATTGTGCTTGGACCTCAAGTCGTCGTCTCGCGGACAGCTTGAGCAGGAGCTTGTGCGTCGGCGGTCAGCGCAAGTGCCGGATGGCGCGCCGGGTGACGCGCTGGCGCAACAGGTTACCGCACTGATTGCCGCGCGGGACCGAGGGCCTTTACGTGAGTCGCCAGGTGCGATGCTAGTATAGGTTGCATCGCCGGTTCCTCGTTGAGGCGAACGGGAAACAGAGCAGGCCCGGTTTTTGCCGCTAGGACGGCACATCGCGAAACTCAACAGAAGCTGAGGGGGCTCATTTCAGGCTAACCCGCCGAGGCCGTTCGGCCCGTGAAATCGCAAAGGGCGCGGCAGAGTTCGGCGATCTCTTCAAAAAATGCGCCATTGTAATCATTGCGATAGGTGATGAAATATTCGAGCTTTGGCAGATCGATCGCAGTTCTCACGATGCGCAGCCGTCCGTCGCTGACATATTTGCTGAAGAAAGCCTTCGGCAGGATCGTGATCCCGAGGCCGAAAGCCGCAAGCTCGGCGAGCGCTGCCATGTTGTTGCATGAAATGGTCTTGGCAAAAGGCAGTTTCGGATTGTCGATGACATCGTGGAGGATCGGTCGCAAGATCGAGCCCGTCGACTGGATCAAAAGCGGAAACCGCAGCAGTTCGTCATTCTTAAGAACTTGATCGTCGCCGCAAAGCTTCGGGCTCGCCATCCACACCAGCTCGATCTCTCCCAGCCGCATGTTGATGAACTGTGGATGCTGGGTGATCCTTGGGCAGATGACGAAATCGATCTTACGGTCGGTCAGGCGCTCCATGAGCCCCGCCGTAAGGTCGATCTCGGGCTCCAAGCTGATATCCGGGTACCGGTCGATGATGGTCGCCAGCAATTCCGGCAGCCACGACAGCGCGACGAGATCTGTTACGCCGAGCCGGAAGCGCAGGGGTGGTGCCACCGACGCCCGCGCCGTAAGCACCAGCCGGTCGTTCAGTCGCAGCATCTGCTCGGCGATATCCCGGATATCGCCCCCTTTGGACGTCAGCACGGATTGCCGGGCGGAGCGGTCGAATAGCGGGACGGAGAAGCGGCTTTCCAGCTCGCCGATGCGCTTCGAGATCGTCGACTGGGTGACGTTCAAATAGGACGCCGCGGCTTCGAAGCTTCCGAGCGTCGCGACCCAATAGAGGGCTTCCATCTGCTTCAGGGTGAACATCGGCGTTCCATGAATAAAAGCGATTTATATAGGACGAAATTTATCGCTTTTTTGCTTCGCTTGGCAAGTTTAGATGTTTGTCATGAAGGAAGGCCTTGGGATGGCCTTCATCGGAGGAAACATGTCAGTCGAAGAATTCCCGACAGCCGCGCCTGTTGGCGCCGAACTCCTGGCGCAGTTCCGCAGCGTCGCTACGTCCATCATCAGTGACAATCTGGAGCGCCTTCCGGGTGCGACCGGGATCTTGCCCTATCATCGGGGCGGCCAGTTGATCGGCACCGCGCTGACGGTCAAGACCCGCCACGGCGACAACCTCGCCATCCATGCCGCCCTGAAGGTCGCGCGCCGGGGTGACGTCATCGTGGTCGATGGCGGCGGCGATATCAGTCAGGCCCTGATCGGCGAAATCATCCTGACCCATGCGGAATCGATCGGAGTCGCCGGCTTCGTCATCGACGGCGCGATCCGCGACGTCGCCGCCATCCGCGCCTCGGACCTGCCCTGTTTTGCCCGCGGCGTGACGCACAGGGGTCCCTACAAGAATGGCCCGGGAGCGATCAACGTTCCCGTCTCGATCGGCGGCCTGGTCGTCAATCCCGGGGACCTGATTGTTGGCGACGATGACGGCGTTGTTGCGTTGTCCCCGGCGATCGCCGCGGGATTAATTCCCGGCATTCGCGCCCAGGAGGAGCGTGAACGCGACAAGATTGCAAAATTCAGGGAGGCGCGGCTTCAGCTGGTGAAAGGTTGAAACGCACGGCATGAGACAAGGCAAGAGGAGGATACGCCTTTGAAACTTTGGAAATCGTTTGCGGTCGCGTTGGCGACAACGATGGCAATGCCCGCCGGAATGGCGGTGGCTGGGGCGAACACGTCGGTAACGATCGTGCTTCCCGCAGGACCGGATCGGCTCGATCCGTGTGAAACGCCGCGCTCCGTCATCGGCCGCATCATCAAGCAGAATGTCGTCGAAACGCTGGTCGAGCTTGACTACGACAAGAACACGACCCTGCCGCGACTGGCCGAAAGCTGGGAGCAGACCTCGCCTACCGAGTGGGTATTCAAGCTTCGCGAGGGCATCAAGTTTCATGACGGCGCTCCTTTCGACGCCAAGTCTGTGATCCATTCGGTGGAACGCACCGTCGATCCGAAGTTGACCTGCATTACCCGCACTAAATATTTCGACGGCACTGATGTGACGGCAAGCGAGGTGGACGCCCACACGGTGAAGTTCACCACCAAGGCGCCTGTCCCGATCCTGCCGACACTTCTGGCGCAGCTCGCGATTTCATCGCCCAACACACCGATGGGCGAATACACCGCAAAGCCTGTAGGCACTGGCCCCTACCGGTTCGATCACTGGACGCAGGGCGAAAATGTCGTACTCGTCCGCGACGACGCCTATTGGGGCGAAAAACCCGTCATCGACAAGGCAACCTATGTCTGGCGCACTGAATCCTCGGTGGCGGCGGCGATGGTCGAGACGGGCGAGGCGGACCTCGCCTTCTCCATCGCGCCGCAGGATGCGACCAACGAGGCGACGGACAAGGTCTATCCGAACTCCGATAGCGCCATGTTCCGCCTGTCGGTCGACATTCCGCCGCTGAACGACCTGCGTGTGCGCAAGGCGATCAACCTTGCCATCGACCGCAAGGCCTTCCTCGGCAGTATCGTCAGCGACAAGGCACAGCTTGCCATGCAGCAGATCGGCCCCAACGTGCTCGGCTTCAATCCGAACCTGAAGCCCTGGGCCTATGATCCGGAGGAGGCCAAGACGTTGCTCGCGCAGGCAAAGGCCGACGGCGTAGACGTGACGCGCGAGATCCGCATGGTCGGCCGCCCGGCTATGTTTGCCAACAGCAACGAGTTCGTCGAAGCGGCGGCGGAAATGCTTCGGCAGGTCGGTTTGAACATCAAGCTCGACAATCTCGAAATGTCGCAATGGCTGCAGATGGCCAACAAGCCGTTCGCTCCCGATCGCCAGCCTAACATCTTTCTGACGATGCACGACAACAACAGCGGAGACGCGGCCTTCACCGCCTTCTTCAAGTACCATTCAAACGGTCGCCAGAGCGAATTGCACGACCCCGAACTCGACAATCTGATCGTGCTCGCCGGTACCGAGCAAGGCGACAAGCGGGCCCAGACCTACCAGGAAGTGTTCCGCAGAATCTATGAGGACAAGGTGGCCGACGTGCCGCTGTTCCACATGGTCAACTATATGCGGGTTGGCACGAGGCTCGACTTCCAGCCGACCATCGCCAACGCGGTCGAACTGCAACTGGCAAAGCTGACCCTGAAGTAGAGACGCGCGCGGCGCCGGGCGATATGCTCCGGCGCCGCAGGTTTCCGTCCGGTTCCGGGCAATTCTTCAATCCACATCCGGCGGAGGAGCTGATATGGGTTCATTCATATTCAAGCGATCGTTCCAGAGCCTGTTCTCGCTCATCGTCCTGATTATTCTCGTGTTCTTCCTGGCGCGTATGACCGGCTCGCCCGCCGACCTTTATCTGCCGCAGGATGCGTCCGCCGAGATCCGGCATCAGTTCAACGAACGCCTCGGCTTCAACGATCCGCTGTATCTCCAGTTCGGCCGCTTCATGGTCGGCCTGATGCATCTCGACATGGGGCAATCGCTGCAGTTTTCGCGGCCGGCGCTCGACGTCGTTCTTCAGGCCTTTCCGACGACCCTCATGCTTGCGGCCGTCACCATGCCGCTAGTGATCGCGCTTGCGGTCGTCATAGGCTCGCTTGCCGCCTTCAAGCCAGGCGGGCCCTTTGACCGGCTTGCCAGCTTCGTCTCGCTGCTCGGCGCCAGCACCCCCAACTTCTGGGTCGCCATCGTCGGCGTGCTGGTGTTTGCCGTCACGCTGCGCCTGCTGCCGACGTCGGGTACCGGAACGGTTTTGCACTGGGTCCTCCCGGTGGCGGTCCTGACGCTGCGCCCGACCGGCGTGCTCGTCCAGGTCGTTCGTACATCGATGATGACGGCCCTGTCGTCGACTTACATAAAGACGGCGCGGGCCAAAGGCGTCGGATCGCGATCGATCGTGTTCGTACATGCGCTGCGCAACGGACTTCTGCCGGTGATCACGGTTGCCAGCGACCAGGCGGCCGGCATCGTCAACGGCGCCGTCATCGTCGAGACCGTGTTCGGCTTTCCCGGCATCGGCAAGCTGATGATCGATTCCGTCATGCTTCGCGACTTCGCCGTCATCCAGGCCGCCGTGCTCGTCACAGCACTTGCCGTCTTCATCATCAACATCCTTGTGGACATCACCTATGCCGTCGTCGACCCGCGCATCCGGTATAACTGAGATGGCCGCCCCACGGGTGGCCAAGGCGAAACCTGCGGCCCGATCGGCCGCAGCGAGGCAGATCGCCGCGCTCCTCTGGCAGGACAAGGTTGCCTTCGTATCGGCCATCCTGCTGCTGATCGTTTTCTTCTGCACGATCTTCGGGCCGTGGCTGATGGCCGACCAGGCGCGGGCCGTCAACCTGATGGCGCGCAACGCGCCGCCGTTCTCGCTCGACAAGGGTTGGTGGTTCGTGCTCGGCGCGGACGCGCTCGGGCGCAGCCTGGCTGCCCGCATCATCGTTGCAAGCCAGAACACCATTCTGATCGCCAGCAGCGCCGTCCTTCTGTCGATGACGATCGGTGGCGCGCTCGGGCTCGTCGCCGGCTACAAGGGCGGCTGGATCAGCGCGACCCTTCTGCGCCTTGCGGACGCAATCATGAGCTTCCCCTCGATGTTGCTCGCCGTCATCGTGCTGTTCGTCTTCGATCCCGGCGTCGAGAACGTCATTCTGGTGCTGGCGGTTTCGCGCATTCCGATATTCCTCAGAACCGTCAGGGCCGAGGTCCTCGAGATCAAGGAGCGAATGTTCGTCACGGCCGCCCTTGCCATGGGCGCGAACACCAACCGCATCCTGTTCCGGCACATTGCCCCCATGGTGATGCCGACGGTCATCAATCTTGCGGCACTCGAAATGGCTTTCGTCATGCTGGTGGAATCCGGCCTGAGCTTCCTCGGCATCGGCATCCAGCCGCCCGAGATGACCTGGGGACTGATGGTGGCCGATGGCCGCAACTACCTCGGATCTGCCTGGTGGCTTTCGTTCTGGCCCGGTGTCGCGATCATGATGGTGACAATGGCGTTGAACCTCCTTTCCAATTGGCTCCGGCTGGTAACCGACCCGGTCGAACGCTGGCGCTTCCAGACATCAGCAGGTGTACGATGACCGAGCAGGCCCTTCTCGAAATCCGCAACCTGTGCATCGAGTTCCCGAGCCGCGTGGGGACCGTGCGTGCGGTCAATGATGTCAGTTGGTCGATCAATCCGGGCGAAACGCTCGCCATCCTGGGCGAGAGCGGCTCGGGAAAGAGCGTCAGCGCATCGGCGGTCCTCGACCTGGTCGACACGCCGCCGGCGGTGATTTCGCGCGGAGAGATCCTCTATCGCGGGCGCGATCTGCTGAAGACTTCGCGCGAAGAACGCCGGGCGATCAACGGCAAGAAGATTTCGATGATCTTCCAGGACCCGTTGGCGGCTCTCAATCCGGTCTACCCGATCGGCTGGCAGATTGCCGAGACCCTGCGTGTGCACGGCGTCGACAAGGCCACGGCCCATGCCCGCGTCATCGATCTCCTGGCCAAGGTCGGCATCGACGACCCGGAGCGCCGGGCGCGGCAATACCCGCACCAGTTCTCCGGCGGGCAGCGCCAGCGCATCATGATCGCGTCGGCCATTGCGCTCGCACCAGAGCTCTTGATCGCCGACGAACCGACAAGCGCGCTCGATGTTACCGTTCAGGCGCAGGTGCTGGCGTTGCTCAAGAAGCTGCAGTCCGAGAGCGGCATGGGCATGGTGCTCATCACCCACGATCTCGGCGTTGTCGAGAAGGTCGCCGACCGGGTCGTCGTCATGCAAGGCGGGCGGATCGTCGAGGCGGGAACGGCTCATGCGATCATGAACGCGCCCCAGCACCCCTATACGCGCAAATTGCTAGACGCCATGCCCGGCCGTCATGGTTTCGAATCGAACACGCACGACGCGAAGGGCAGGGTGCTGCTCGACGTCGACGGGGTTTCCCGGATCTACGGCGTCGAGCCGGGCAAGGCGGCGCAAGCCGGGCCGAAGGCAATCCGAGCCGTTGATGACGCGAGCTTCATGCTGCGCAGCGGCGAAACGTTGGGGATCGTCGGCGAATCAGGTTCCGGAAAATCGACACTGGCAAGAATGCTGCTTGGCCTCGACAGGCCGACCATAGGCACGATCCGCTTCGATGGGAGCGATCTTCATGGCATGAGCCCGGGTGAGACCTTCAAGGTCCGCCGGCGCATGCAGTTTGTTTTCCAAGATCCGACGGCCTCCCTCAATCCGCGCATGACGATCGCCCAGATCGTCTCCGAACCATGGGCGATCCATTCCGACGTGCTGCCGAAGCGCGAGTGGCGTGACGGGGTAATCGGCCTCCTCGAACGTGTCGGCCTGAACGCAGATCACATCGACCGACATCCGCATCAGTTTTCCGGCGGCCAGCGCCAGCGCATCGCGATCGCCCGCGCACTTGCCCTCAAGCCCGAGGTCATCGTGTGCGACGAGGCCGTCTCGGCACTCGACGTTTCTGTCCAGGCGCAGGTCATCGATCTGTTGAAGCAGCTGCGCAGCGAGCTCGGTTTGTCCTACATCTTCATCGCCCACGATCTGGCGCTGGTGCGCGATTTCGCAACCGACGTGGTGGTGATGTATCGCGGCCGCATCGTCGAGCAGGGAAAGACCGAGGCGGTCTATGATAATCCGCAGCACGACTATACGAAGCGGCTTCTTTCGGCGAGCATGGCACAGCTTCCGAATGCAGCCTGACGACGAGCGGGAAAACGGGCAAGCAGGAGGCGGCGCCAGCCTGCCGGCCCTCTTTGGCGTCTGCCTGAAGATCGGCGTGCTGAGCTTCGGCGGTGGTCTGTCCGGTTGGCTGCATCGGGAGTTCGTCGAGCGGCGCGGCTGGATCAGCGAGGACGATTTCGCCAGCAGCCTGGCGATCTCGCAGATGCTGCCCGGGGCGAACGTTGTCAATCTGGTGGTCTGCATGGGGGAGCAGTTGCGTGGCCCCCTCGGCGCGGTCGTGGCCACATTCGGCTTCCTCATCGGACCTTTCTTCGCCGTGATCGGTATGAGCGCGATCGTCGACCACGTGCACGACCTGGCCGAACTCGAGGGTGTGCTCACGGGCATTGCAGCCAGCGCCAGCGGTCTGCTTCTCGTCATCTGCTGGAAAGGTACGCGACGGGCCGCACGGCATGTTTCAGGTCTTGCCATTGTCGCTGCGACGACGATAGCCGTCGCCGTCCTGAAACTGCCCTTGTTGCTGGTCGCAGCCGTTATCGCGCCGATCAGCGTCGCGCTCAGCTGGGGGCGTGTCAAATCCGATGCGTGACGATGCCTATCTCGGACTTCTCGCTGTCTTCATTCCGTTTTCGCTGATTTCCATCGGCGGCGGCGCCAGCATCATCTCCGGCATGGAAGGTGAGGTCGTGCGGGCACGGGCGTGGCTCAGTTCACGCGAATTTGTCGAGCTGTTTGCGATTTCGCGTGCCGCTCCCGGCCCTGGAACGATGCTCGCGACCCTGGTCGGCTGGAAGATCGCTGGCTGGGGAGGAGCGGTGGTCGCGTCGCTTGCGCTATTCGCTCCGTCCTCGCTGCTTTGCTATGCAGTGTTCAGGCTGACGAGCGCCCACCGCGAAAAAGCCTGGCATCGTGCCATGCGCGAAGGCCTCGCGCCGGTCGGGACCGGACTGATCATTGCCGGCGTGGTTTCGATACTGCAACTCTCCGGCGCTGTGGGTTTCACCGCGGCTACCGCGGCTGCCGCAGCGGCCGCGGTGATGGGAGTGCCACGCATACCGATCCTATTGATCATTGCTGCCGGTGGATTGGCCGGGTGGCTATTAGGATGACGGTTCCTCATTGGATCAGGCGCCCGGTTCTCCAAAGCAGACGCGTCGTATAAAAACCCGCATCTGCCCACTTTGAGCAAGGGAAGGGCCATTCTTCAACACCCGTGAGGGGGCACGCCTGACGCTGTGAGCATCGTCTTCAATCATATCAGCGATGATATCGGATGCTGTTCGTATCCTTCTGACGCGAACGGCGAACGAAGGCTCGAAATGGTCGGTAGCGCGAATGGGTGGCATCCCTCATCCAGGCGGCTGCGGCTTGCCCACGGTACCAGTTCCCGGCCGCTGGTCGGCGCTACGCTGTACCTCCTGCGGTGACCCTTCTAACCGCCAACTGGCCCGGCCGCCTGGTGCGCTCATTGGAGGGGGGCAGATATCGAGTTTGCAGGCTCCCAAGAGCGGACTCTGCTTCGATAGCGTCCGATCTCAATCTGCTTTGCTGAACGCAGCAGGGTCGACCAGGACAGTCACGTCAGGGTGCTTTCTCAAAGCGGACGCTGGGAGGTTTAGGGTCACCTGGTCCTTCAGAAGCCTTGCGACAGCGTCGGACGTCTTGGCTCCAGTCGCTACGATCAGGATCGAAGCTGCGTCTAAAATTGTGCCGATCCCCATCATGATTGCATGGGTAGGGTGAGCCGACCCCATGCGGTCGAAGTACGGCATCTGCCGTATTTTTTTGCCGCGACAGACGTGAGAAGCCAGCCCGAAGCGCAAGAGAACCCTTGGGAGTTTAACCTCACCAAATACTCGATGGTCGTGAGGGCATCACTCTTTGCACGAGATCAAGCTGGATCGGGGAATTGCGTGATGCAGATAGGACTTCTGGACCTGCGGGCTATTCTGGTCTCAGTGCTCATTTTCTTGATTGTTCCGACGATTTCACTGGCGGCGCCCATTACGATCTCTCCTAGCGTTGTATATCTTAACTCCGGAATGGCAGGTTCATCTTACAGCGCAGCTTTCACCGCGGCTGGCGGCGCTGGCACTTATACATTCAGCCTGAAATATGGCGAACTGCCGGACGGCCTGCGTCTCTCTCCCGAGGGCGGTCTCAGCGGCACCCCAAGTCGCTATGACCATTACAGCTTTACGATTGGTGTCCGCGACAGCCAAGGCAACACCGGTGAGCGAGCCTATATTATGCTCATCCGTCCGAATATCACGATATCGCCGCTCACATTACCGCACGCGACAAGCGGTACCTTCTATTCGCAACAGATGCAGGTTAGCGGCGCCCGCCAGCCCTATGATATCGCCATAGATAGCGGCCGGCTGCCAGCTGGCATGACCCTGTCGCGATCGGGCTTGCTGTCGGGTACGGCGCGCGATCCAGGCGAACATTCGGTGCTGGTCGTAGTCAACATGTACTCCAAGAACGGAGCTTTTTATGAGTATCGACTCTACAAACTTTCCGTCGACGACAGCTTGCCGGTTGTCGGTGATGTCGCATTGGACGTTGCCTATGATAGCGACGAGGTGCAGGTGCCATTGCGCATCATCGAAGGCACACCAGTCTCGGTGGCAGTGGCCAGTTCCCCGGCCAACGGTGATGCCGTGGCGAGCGGCATCACGATCAGCTACAAGCCGCGGCCAGGCTTTTACGGCATCGATAGTTTCACCTATACAGTGACGGATGCGTCAGGGACCTCCCTGCCAGCACGTGTGACAGTGACTGTCGGAGACCCCCCGCCCCCGGTTGCGCAAGACCTCACATTTGAGATGAAGCCAGAGGAAACGAGACTGGGCTTCAGCCTCCTCGCTACAGGAGCCGGACCCTTCCAGTTCAGGATGCAAAGCCAGCCCCAGCATTTGAGAGGATTCAGCTTTCTCGCGGACGGAACGGGAACATATGAGCGGGGCGAGGACGGAAGCGGCAGGCCGTTCAAGGGCACAGATACTTTTACCTACCAGGCCGTAGGCCCCGGCGGCGTTTCGAATACAGCGCGTGTGACGATCAATGTCCTTGGAAGGCCCGCTCCGGTGGCGACCGACGACACACAGCGCATGGCGGCCAACAGCTCCGCCAACATCTTCGTGACCCGGAACGATAGCGGGGTCATCGCAGAAATCGCGATCGACAGGGCGCCAGCGCACGGCACGGTGTCCGTCAGTTTGCCGAACGTCCTGGTCTATACGCCCGCTGCCAATTTCTTCGGCACGGACAGTTTCACCTATGTGGCTTCCGGCCCCGATGGAACTTCCGCGCCCGCCACTGTGACCGTCACCGTGATGCCGGCGCCGGTGCCGACGGTCACCGCGCATGGCGCAAAGACCGCCGCCGGTGTTGCTGTCGCGATTGACCTTGCGGCCGGAGCGACCGGCGGACCGTTTACGGCAGCCACCCTTGTCAGCCCGCCCGCGGACGGTGTGACTGCCGTGGCGGGTACCGTCGTAACCTATACACCGCCGGGCCACGCGGCCGGCGAAGTGCGTTTCGGATACAGGATCAGCAATCCCTTTGGGGACTCTCCCCCGGGCGTGGTGACAATCACCGTCGAGCAACCGACGTTCGTCTTTTCGCCTGTGGCCGGCGCGCTGCCGCGTGGAACCGTCGGAACGCCCTATAACGGGCTCACGATCATTGCCGCGACCGCAGCGCCGGTTACTCGTTATGACGTCACTTCGGGCGGGCTTCCTGAGGGCCTCAAGTTCGACGGCGCGACGGGCACCATCTCCGGTGTGCCAACCACCGCCGGGGCCAATGATTTCACCGTGACGGCAACCGATGCCAATGGTGCCGTGGGGACGTCGGCCTATTCGATTACAATCGTGGTCCCCGCTCCGACCTCAAGCGATTCAAATGCGACTGTTGCCGCAAACTCTACTGGCAATTCGATACCGCTGAACCTCGGCGGCGGTGCCGCCGACACACTTTCCATCGGTACCCGGCCGGCACACGGCATCGCAACGGTCTCCGGACTTGCGATTACCTACACACCGGCCCCGGGCTATTCCGGTGTCGACAGCTTCACCTACATTGCCTCCAACGCTACGGGGCCGTCCACAGCGGCGACTGTGACGATCACAGTCACGCAACCGATCCTCGTCTTTTCGCCATCCAGTGGATCTCTCCGGCAGGCGATGGCGGGCGAGGCCTACAGCCAGCCGATCTCTGCTGAAGGCGGAGCGGCTCCGCTGCTTTATCGCCTTGCATCCGGAACATTGCCCAAAGGAATGATCCTGAACATCTCAACAGGCGAACTGACGGGTCCACTCGCAGCTGACGCCGGAGGCGATTATGCCTTCACGATCGGGGTTCGCGACAACAACGGCGCAACGGGAACGGTAAACTACACCCTCAACGTTCGCGCCATCGCCATCACAGTCACCGACAAGGTGGTCGATGTCCCGGCCGGATCGGCACCATCGGACGTCTATCTCAATAGCGGCGCCACCGGCGGTCCGTTCATCGGGGCCGAAGCGACCTTCGTGGAGCCGGAGCATGCCGGGACCGCGTCCATAATCCAGGGAGAACTGGCACAGGTTGGCCCAGCCGCTCCTCCGGTCGGCTGGTATCTGAAATTTATCCCCAACAAGGCCTATTCCGGCCAGGTGCGCATCGGCTTCCGTCTCGTCAGCGCGCTTGGTGCTTCCAACACGGGGACGGTGACCTACAAGCTCGCCTTTGATGCCTCCAAGCACGCCGAGGAGATCAATGCGCTGGTGCGAGACTTCTTGCAGACACGCCAGAACCTGATCGCTTCGACCATCAAGGTGCCGGGCCTGATCGACCGTCGGCGGATGGCCGCGGGCACCGAGACGCTGACCAGCCGCATGACACCCTCGACCGATGGCGTGACACTTGGCTTTTCCACCAGCCTTGCCCAAATGAAGGCAGCCCGCGACAGGGCCGATGGCATTGAGCAGGCGGAAATCTCGCCATTCAACATCTGGCTCGACGGCACAGTCCTGATGCACCGCCGCAAGGACGAAGACGACAGGTGGGGCAACTTCGGCATGGTCTCGCTCGGCGCGGACTATCTGCTGTCGGAGAAAGCGCTGCTCGGGCTGTCCTTCCACTATGACCGGATGACCGATCCGACCGACGAGGATATGGAGCTTTTCGGCAATGGCTGGCTGGCCGGTCCCCATGCCTCCTTCGAAATCGGCAAGGGCATCTTCTGGGATACGAGCCTGCTTTATGGCGGATCGTCCAACACCATCGATGCGAACGCCTGGGACGGCACGTTCGGCACCCGCCGCTTGCTCATGGACACCGCGATCAAGGGGCAGTGGCAGCTGGATGACGTCACCGTGTTCACACCGGCGTTGCGGGCCGTCTACTTCTCCGAAACGGTTGACGATTATGGGGTGAAGAATGGCGCCGGCAACGCCATCGACATCGAGGGCTTCACCGAAGAACAGCTGCGGGTCAGCCTGAGGGCGGAGATTGCCCGACAGTTCACCCTTGAGAGCGACCTGACCCTGACCCCCAGGCTCGCCGGCACGGTCGGATACTCCGAGCTTGATGGCGAGGGTGTTTTTGGCTCGCTTTCCGCCGGACTGTCGATCAATGCCACGCAAGGGTGGGCGATCGATGCAGGACTGCTGCTCAATGTCGAAGGTAACGGTGAAAAGTCAGTTGGAGCGAAGGTGGGAATAAGCGGTAGAATGTGATGGATACCGGTGAAGGCGAGAGGTCTGTCGGTCAACTCTCGGTCGTAGCAGAGCCCTGGAGACCCGGAACAGGCTGGTCGTTGCGTGTCCGTGGATGGCATCCCGGTTTTCCCGGTCCGCGGAGCCAACCTTCGCTTCAGATCCATCTCGGGTCGCGAGCGTTGAATTATCCTCGCATTTCCCGCGCCACAGTTTTGAGGCGGCCAAGGTCTGCAAGGTGACGTGCCATGTAGCGCGACGCTTCTTCGTTTTTCCCCGCGAGGATCAGGTCCAGAAGCTCGATATGTTCGAGGCAACGGTCGCGTGCGCTGTTGCGGTCCAGCATCTGGCGGTAGTCAATGAGGCGGCGAAGGCGATCGAGCCGATTGAGCGCATCTATGAAGAAGCTGTTCTGGCAGCATTCGATGATCGCCTCGTGCATGCCGCTGTTCAGTCCAAACAGCTTTGCATCCGACACGGTCCAGATGCCGCCGTTGACCAGCCACTCCTGTTCCTCGCGGCAGCGTAAAAGTGCGGGGCGGTTCAGCTTGAAGGTTGGCTCCAGCAGTGCGGCGGGTTCGATCAACAGGCGAAACCGAAAGCTGTCTTCGTAGGCCTGGAGGGACGTAAGGACCGGCAGAAATGCCCATCCGTGGCCCGGAAGCCGCTCGATCCAGCCTTCATTGGCCATGCGCGAGAGTATTTTTGACAGCCGGCCCTTCGTCAGGTCGTAGCGGCGCAGAAACTCGCTTTCCGTGATCTTTTCCGGCAGGCGGCCGTGCAGGCGGTCGTCGGCGATCGTCAGATAGATCTGTTCGTCATCCTCCGTGGAGGCCGATTCAAGCGACAGCTTCTCGGCCGCCCCGACGTCGGCGATCATGTAGCCGCCGCCTTCTCCCTGCTTCAGTACCCCGGCTTCGTGCAGCAACTTCATGGCGTTGCGCACCGGCGAGCGTGATACCCGGAGCTGTTCGGCAAGCTTTCGTTCCACCAGGCGATCGCCCTCGGAAAGCTTGTCGGTGCGAATGTGGGCGACGATCTGGTCGGCGAGGCTGACGATCAGCGGGGTGGTCTGCAAGGCTAAGCTCCCGATTTTGCTTATCTATGCCACAGACGAGCGATGAGGCCAAGGGATTTTGGTTTTTCCCTATTGCAAAATACCAAGCAACGGCGTAATTGGTATTTTAGAGGAGAAAAAGACCAAGAGCGGTCTGGAGGGCTTCAATTTTATCTTTGCTTTTTCGACGCCGGCGTGAAGTCGGCGAACGATCTCGCACGGCCTCCGCGATCTCCCGAACGGTGAGGAAGACATGACGATTAAACTTCTCGTACTGCCGGGTGATGGGATTGGTGCGGAAATCACCACCGCGACCTTGGAGGTGCTGAAGGCTGCCGATGCCGCAACCGGCGTGGGGCTCGACTTCGAAATCAAAGACATCGGCCTCAAGTCGCTTGCCGAGCAGGGCACGACATTGGCGGATGCGGTGATGAAGCGCGTGTCCGAGGTAGATGGCGTCATTCTTGGACCGGTCTCGCACTACGAGTATCCGCCGCGCGACAAAGGCGGTGTCAATCCGTCCGGCGAGCTCAGAACCAAATTCGAGCTTTATGCCAACATTCGCCCCTGCCGCTCGCGCGACGGATTGACGATCCTTCGTAAACCGATGGACCTGGTCCTCGTGCGCGAGAACACGGAAGGGTTCTACTCCGACCGCAACATGTACGCCGGTGCTGGCGAATTCATGCCTGATCCGGATATGGCGTTTTCGATCCGAAAAGTGACTGCCAAGGCGTCCTCGCGGGTGGCCAAGGTGGCTTTCGAACTGGCACGCCACCGCCGCAAGAAGGTGACTGCGGTGCATAAGGCGAATGTGGTCAAGCTCTCCGACGGCCTGTTCCTGCGCGAAGTGCGCAAGGTCGCGGAAGCCTATCCGGATGTCCATCTGGAAGAGCTGATCGTGGATGCGGCTGCGGCCCATCTCATTCGCTCGCCGGATCGTTTCGACGTCATCGTCACCACCAACATGTTCGGCGATATCCTCTCGGATGAGGCCTCGGAGCTTTCTGGAAGCCTTGGTCTTGGTGGATCGATCAACGCCGGCGACGACATTTGCGTCGCACAAGCACAGCATGGCTCAGCGCCTGACATTGCCGGCAGGAACGTTGCGAACCCGACCTCCCTCATTCTTTCGGCCGGCATGTTGCTTGAATGGCTCGCTCGCCGTCGAAGCGATCCGCGCCTCACGTGCGCCGCGGCTCTGATCGAGACAGCCACCGAGGCCGTCTTGCGGGACCCGCAATCACGCACGCGCGACGTCGGCGGAAGCCTCGATACCGATGCCTTCACCGCGAAGGTGGTGGATGCCATTCGCGCCGTCGGTGCTTCGACATCGGCCGCCTGACGACACCTGACATTCCCGAAAGGGCGAGCCGGGAATGTGTTCCGGCGATCCGGGAGGAGGGGGCCGAGTGGCGGTCCCTGGGATCGAACAACACAGTGCACATGGATGGAGGAGTTTCCATGAAGAAGATCACACGACGCGTCCTTTCAACGGCGCTGGCCGCCGCTGCAACCGCAATGCTGGTTCATCAGGCGACCGTTCCCGCCTTCGCGCAAGAACAGCTGGAATCCCTTCACGTCATGGCGCCGAGCAGCCCTGGCAGTGGTTACGACCAGTTGGCTCGAACCATTCAGACCATCCTGCAAGGAGACAAGATCACCGGACCGGTCGAGGTTCAGAACGCTGCCGGTGGTGGCGGCACGGTCGGCCTTTCACAGTTCGTGACAACCAAGCCGCGTCATCCGTCGGCCCTGGTCATCGGTTTCGCCTTGGTCGGCGGCGTGTTGACGACAAAGTCGCCCGTGACGCTCGACCAGACTGTTCCGGTCGCCAGGCTGATGGGCGAGGCGGACGCCATCGTGGTGCCGACGAACTCCGATATCAAGACGATGGATGACCTTGTCGCCCGTCTGAAGGCAGATCCGGCGAAGGTCTCCTGGGCCGGTGGTTCGATCGGCGGTATCGATCACGTCGCCGCGGGCTTGATTGCCAAGACCGTTGGCGTCGACCCGAAGAAGATCAACTACGTGGTGCATGCCGGCGGCGGCGAGGTGCTGGCCTCGACCCTTGGCGGGCACGCGACGGTCGGCATCAGTGGCTATGAAGAGTTCCGCGCGCAGGTCGAGGCCGGACAGCTTCGCGCACTTGCGGTCACCGGGGACACTCGTATTCCGGGGGTCGATGTTCCGACGTTGAAGGAGGCGGGCGTTGATCTCGCCGTCATGAACTGGCGCGGGATCATGGCGCACCCAAAGCTTGCCGACAAGGACCGCGAAGGGCTTGAGAAGGCAATTGCCGCCCTCGTCAAGACCCCTGAATGGAAGGCTGCTCTCGAGAAGCGCGGCTGGATCGACACCTATCTGCCGGCGGACGCTTTCGCTGCGTTCCTCGCCGACGAGCAGAAGCGCGTCGAGGGCGCATTGAAGGAAGTCGGGCTTCTCTGACCGTCGTCCACCTTGGGAGGTGTCATCATGTTGAAATCGGCCAATTTCCGTATCGGGGAGACAATCCTCGGACTTGCGTCGCTCAGTCTCGGTCTATTCATCGGTTTCGAGACATGGTCGACGCCTCCCATCGCAGCGCAGACGGTGATCGGGCCAGGCCTGTTTCCTGCCCTCATCGCCACGGGACTGTTTCTCGTCGGCCTGCAGCTTCTCTACGAGGCTTTCCTTCATCGCTTGCAGGTGGAGGAATTTCCCGAGCTCGACTGGAAGGCCGTAGTCCTTGTGGCTGCAGCCTTCGCATCACAGCTCGTGCTCTTGGAGAGGCTCGGCTGGGTCATCTCCGGCACCTTCCTCTTCGTCGTCTCGGCAATGGCCTTCGGCAGCCGGACTCATCTGCGCAATCTGCTGATTGGGCTGTTGCTGACCGCGCTGACGTATCTGGTCTTCGACTACGGCCTTGATCTCGATCTGCCGACCGGCAGCTACATCGAAGACCTGATCGATCTTTCCGGCAGCACCGCTTGAGCCGCGCTCGGTTCGAATGCGCAAACAAAGACCTTGCCGAATTCTCATAGCCTGAGGGCGGAATGAACATGGATACCTTAGCAGCACTCTTCCACGGCTTTGCCGTCGCCGCCACGCCGTACAACCTGTTCTGGTCCCTGGTCGGCGTAACGCTTGGCACGGCGATTGGCGTTCTTCCCGGCATCGGACCGGCGCTGACGGTCGCCTTGCTCCTGCCGGTTACCTACGGGATGGAACCGACCAGCGCCTTCATCATGTTTGCCGGTATCTACTATGGCGCCATGTATGGCGGATCGACCACGTCGATCCTGCTCAACACGCCTGGTGAATCGGCATCCATCGTCACGGCGCTCGACGGCCACGCGATGGCCCGCAAAGGCCGCGGTGCGCAGGCGCTGGCGACTGCCGCAATCGGTTCTTTCGTCGCCGGCACCATCGCGACGATCGCGCTCACCTTTGTCGCTCCATTGATGGTGAAGATCGCGCTGCTCTTCGGCCCGACGGAATATTTTGCACTCATGGTGCTTGCGCTCACCACGGTCACTGCAGTGCTTGGCGATTCACTGTCTCGCGGCCTTGCCAGCCTGCTGTTCGGCCTCGCGCTGGGCTTGGTCGGGATCGATTTGCAGACGGGCCAGGCGCGCTTCACGCTCGGCATCTCGGAACTGCTTGACGGTATCGACGTGGTTGTTGTTGCAGTCGGCCTCTTTGCCGTCGGTGAAACGCTGTTCACAGTTGCGCGCCACTGTTTCGAAACCGAGGAGCTCTACCAGCTCAAGGGTTCCAAGTGGCTGAGCCGCGAAGACTGGCGCCGCTCCTGGAAGCCGTGGCTACGTGGTACGGCCCTTGGCTTTCCGATCGGTGCGCTTCCGGCCGGTGGCAGCGAGATCCCGACATTCCTGTCCTATCTGACGGAAAAGCGCCTTTCGAAGAACCCGGAAGAGTTCGGTCATGGTGCGATCGAGGCAGTCGCGGGACCCGAAGCGGCCAACAATGCTTCAGCCGCGGGCGTGCTTGCGCCGCTTCTGGCGCTCGGCCTGCCGACCTCGGCGACGGCAGCAATCATGCTCGCCGCATTCCAGCAATATGGCATCCAGCCGGGGCCGCTGCTCTTCGACAACAATCCCGAGCTCGTCTGGGGGCTCATTGCCAGCCTCTATATCGGCAACGTCATGCTGCTTCTCCTCAACCTGCCGCTCGCCGGCGTCTGGGTGAAGCTGCTCGCCATCCCGCGTCCGTGGCTCTACTCAGGGATTTTGCTGTTCGCGACGATGGGCGCCTATACGCTCAACAACAACATCGTCGATGTGGCGTTGCTCTGGATCATCGGCGTCATCGGCTTCGGCATGCGGGTGTTTAACGTCCCGGTCGCGCCCTGCATCGTTGGCCTGATCCTTGGACCGCTTGCCGAACAGCAGTTCCGTCGCGCCCTGACGATCAGTCAGGGGGATGCAAGCATCTTTTTCACCCATCCGATCTCGCTCGCGCTGATTGTCATCGCTGTGACGCTTGTTCTCGTGCCCACCCTGTTGCGCTGGCGCGCTGCGCGCCTGGCCAGCGAAGCGGCAAACCAAGCCTGAGCCTTGTCGTCGGTTACCGATCAACCAGGAACATCGCCATGTCGAAAGTCACCTACTTCTCCGTCGACGAACTGACTGCCTTCGCGACGAAGATATTCGCCGGCACTGGAATGTCAGAGCCCGATGCAGCCACGATCGCCCGCGATCTGGTGAAGGCCAATCTGCGCGGTATCGACTCCCACGGGGTCTCGCGGATACCGATGTATGTCGAGAGATTGCAGCGCGGGCTCGTGAACGCACGGCCTCAGATCCGCGTCCAAAAGGTTGCGGGTGCTGTCTCCCTCGTCGACGGCGACAACGGCATGGGGTTCCTTGCCTCCCATAAGGCGACCGAAGAAGCCGTTGAACTGGCGAAAGCCAACGGCATTGGTCTGGTCGGCGTTCACCGCAGCACCCACTTCGGCATGGGCGCGCTTTATGCACTCCAGGCGATCGAAGCCGGCTACATTTCGATGATCTTCACGAACTCGTCACCGGCCATCCCGATGTGGGGCGGGCGCACAACCTTCCTCGGTGCAAGCCCGATTGCGGCGGGTATTCCGGGCGGGAAATACGCGCCCTATGTCATGGACATGGCGATGACCGTTATCGCCCGAGGCAAGATCCGCCTTGCCGCAATGAAGGGTGAGGCCATTGCGGAGGGACTTGCCCTCGACGTCGACGGCAACCCGACGACGGATGCGGCGAAAGCATTCGAGGGCGTCTGCCTCCCATTTGGCGGGGTCAAGGGATCCGTGCTTGCAACATTGATGGACCTCATGTCCGGCGTTCTCACCGGCGCGAACTTCGGCGGCGACGTGAAGAGCCTTTATTTCGATCACAGTGAGCCGCAGAACGTCGGCCACCTCTTCTTCGCTATCAAGCCTGATCTTTTCATGTCGCTCGAGAACTTCGACGCGCGCATGGACGAATTCTATGAGCGCATCAAGGCGCTGCCGAAGGCGGCGGGTGTCGGGGAGATCATGATGCCGGGCGAGCCGGAACAGCGCCGCGAGGACGAGCGACTGAGGACGGGAATTCCGATCACCGAGAACGTGGTTGCGGACCTGACAAAGGAAGGCGAACGGATCGGCGTGCGTTTCCCGACCGGCCAGGCATCCGGCGAGGCAGCCTGATGAATCGTCTCTCCGCCCATATCGGCTACCTGTTCAGCGAACTCCCGCTGTTGGAACGGCTTGAAGCGGCGGCCAGCGCCGGGTTTACGGCGATCGAGCACCCCAGCCCATGGGACGTTCCCGCAACCGAGATGCGATCGTGTCTCGCTGCCAACGGCCTTTCGTTCTCGCAGCTCTGCGCGGTTGTGGGTGACGCCAGCAAAGGCGAGAAGGGGCTTGCCGCCCTTGCGGACAGGGAGGCGGACTTCCGCGAGAGCTTCAACTGGGCGCTCGATTATGCGGTCGCCGTCGATTGCCCGTTCGTGCACCCGATGGCCGGCGTTCCAGGCAATGCCGATGCGGCTGCTGCGGCCGAGACCTATCATCGCAATCTGGGCTATGCCGTCGAACGGACCGCCGGGACCAACGTCAAAATCCTCATCGAGGCGATCAGCGAGGTTGCGGTGCCGGGCTATTTCATGTCCACGCTCGAGCATGCCAGCCGGGTTCAGGACATCTTTGGTCCCGGCAACCTCGCGCTGCTGTTGGACACATTCCACGCGCAGGCAAACGGCATCGATCTGGTGCCTTGGATAGGGGCCAACTCCCATCGGGTGGGGCACATCCATATCGCCGATCATCCGGGCCGGCATGAGCCCGGAACCGGGTCGATCGATTTCGACGCGCTTCTCGATGCCCTTGCCGAACAGGGCTACGAGGGCGCGATCGGCTTCGAATACATCCCTTCCAGAACCACAATCGAAAGCGCCGCCTTCCTGCCCCGCTGGACGCAGTTGATCGGCGCCAAGTTGCAGCAGAGGCGGCAAGACAGGAGGCTCGCATGATCACAGCAATAAACCCGGCGAACGGCAGGGAGTTGGCTCGTTTCGAGGCGCATGACGACGCTTATGTCGATGCGGCGCTTTCCGCAGCCGCTGCCGCCCAGAAGGCATGGCGCAAGGTGTCGGTCGAAGACCGGGTGCGCCTGCTTGCCGGCATGGCAAAGGCGCTTCGTACCGGCAGGGCCCGGTATGCCGAAATGATCACGCTCGAGATGGGCAAGCCGATCGTCGAGGCCGAGGCAGAGATCGAGAAATGTGCCTATAATTGCGAATTCTACGCCGAACACGCACCGAGGTATCTCGCGGACGAACCGGTCCCTTCGAACGCGTCCGAGAGCGTGGTCGCCTTCGATCCGCTCGGCGTCGTGCTCGCGATCATGCCGTGGAACTATCCCTTCTGGCAGTTCTTTCGCTTCGCCGCCCCAGCCTTTGCGGCCGGCAATGGCGCGATCCTCAAGCATGCCAACAACGTGCCGCAATGCGCCTTGGCTATCGAAGAGATCATGATGGAAGCGGGCTGCCCGGAGGGATTGTTCCGCACGCTTCTGATCGAGCCTCAAAAGGTCGCAGGGATCATCGCTGATGATCGCATCGCTGCGGTTACGCTGACCGGTTCGACCGAGGTCGGGGCTATCGTCGCCTCGCAAGCCGGCAACGCTTTGAAAAAACAGGTTCTGGAGCTCGGCGGCTCCGATCCGTTCATCGTGCTTGCCGACGCCGATCTCGATGAGGCCGCCGCCGTTGCCGTCAAGGCGCGCTACATCAATGTCGGGCAGTCCTGCGTCAACGCGAAACGGTTCATCGTCGAAGACGCGGTTGCGGATCGTTTCGTCGAGTTGTTCTGCGCGGGCGTTGCGAAGCTGAAGATCGGCGATCCCCTGGGACGCGATACCAATATCGGGCCGATGGCGCGTGCCAATCTCCTGAGCGGTCTGCATGCCCAGGTGGAGAAGACGGTCGCGGCCGGTGCGACGCTCAAGATGGGTGGCAAGCCGATCGATGGTCACGGCTTCTACTATCCTCCGACCGTGCTTGACCACGTCACGCCAGACATGACGGCGTTTCGCGAGGAGACTTTCGGACCTGTCGCCGCAATCATTCGGGCAAGGGATGCCGAGGATGCAATCCGCCTGGCGAACCAGACCGAGTTCGGTCTCGGCTCGGCGATCTGGAGCCGCGACGTCGGACGAGCGCGCAAGCTTGCCCGCGATCTCGATGCGGGCGCCGTCTTCATCAACGGCATGGTCGCTTCGGACCCGCGCTATCCCTTCGGCGGCATCAAGCGTTCCGGCTATGGCCGCGAACTCGGGGTCTATGGCATTCGCGAATTCGTCAACGTCAAGACAGTCTGGATCGGTCCTGCCGTGACCGCAAAGTGAGGATGGCTTTGATGACGAAAGCAGCAATACTTCGCCCGCGTGAACTGCCGACCAACGACCGTGGCGGTGGCGCGCGGACGACACCGCTGGTCACGCGCAAATGCGGATCGACCAGCATGATCAACGGCATTACCGCCTTCGACCCCGGCGCTGCGATCGGGCTGCACAAGCACAATTGCGAAGAAAGCGTGATGGTGATCGAAGGTCAGGCGATCGCCGAGATCGACGGTGTCCAGCATCATCTCGACACGAACGACACGACATGGATTCCGGCAAACGTCTCACATCGCTTCATCAACCCGACCGACAAGCCCATGCGCATTTTCTGGGTCTATGCGTCCGTCGATGCCACCCGCACGATGATCGCCACCGGCGAGGAACGGTCGATCGACGCCGAACACGGCCACAAGCCCGCATGAGGTTCCAATGATCTATGAGGTTGCGGAAATCACGGTGAAGGCCGGTCAGGAAGCCGATTTCGAAAACGGGGGTCGAGCAAGCGGCTCCGCTTTTCCTTCGTGCAAAAGGTTGCTACGGCCTTTCACTCCATAGGGTCGTAGAGAGCCGGTCCATGTATCGTCTCCTCGTGAAATGGGAGACCGTCGATAATCATCTCGTCGATTTTCGCGGTTCCGACGATTTCCAGGAGTGGCGGCGTCTCGTCGGAGCTTTCTTCAAAAGCCCACCGCTGGTGACGCATTCTTCGCTCACGGCGCGATACGGAGCCGAGTGACGGGAATGAAGATGCATGGCACTGCGAGGTTTCTGCTGACGCTTTCCATCGGAGGGGTCGGTGGATGGGTGATGTGGCATTTCTACATGCCGCTCGCCTGGCTTCTCGGCGCGATGATCTTCTGCGGGCTGGCAGCAATGGCGGGACTTCCCCTCGCAATGCCAAAGTTTGCGCGCCCTCCGATGACCGCCACGATCGGGGCAATGCTGGGGACGTCGTTCTCGCCGGCCGTCTTCGAACATGCAGGCGTATGGCTCGTGTCTCTTGCCGGGCTCGTTTTCTTCATCGCCGCCGCGGCGTCTCTCGCCTACGTCTACTTTCGCAAGGTCGGCAAATTCGACCATCCGACGGCGTTCTTCTCGGCCATGCCCGGTGGACTGGTCGAAATGGTCACGCTCGGTGCGGAACGAGGCGGCGACGAGAGGATGATCTCGCTCATCCACGCGGCGCGCATCTTTCTGGTCGTTCTCTCACTGCCGTTTGTCATCCAACTCATAACGGGAGAAGAGATAGGTCGGAGCGGGTCCAGCTACGTCCCACTCTCAGCGCTCGAGGCGAAGGGCCTCGCTTGGTTCGCCGCTGCCATGGGGATGGGTGTGGCGGCCGGGATTATCCTACGTCTGCCCGCGCGCTATCTGCTCGGACCGATGATTGTCAGCGCGGGCCTACATCTCTCAGACGTATCCGATTTCCAGCTTCCGAGCGTCTTTCTGGTAGCAGCGCAGGTGGTGATCGGCGCCACGGTCGGATGCCGGTTCGTAAACACCGCCCCGAGTTTGATCCTGAGGGTGATCGGGTTGTCCGTCGGTTCGACGGTGCTGTTGCTATCCGTGTCGCTCGGGTTCGCGCTGCTTGTCTCGACCATGACCGGGGATCGCCTTGTCGGAACTGTCCTCGCGTACTCGCCCGGAGGGGTGGCCGAGATGAGCCTGATAGCGCTTTCCCTTGGGATTGAGGTCCCCTTCGTGGTGTTTCACCACATTATCCGGGTCTTGTTGGTGGTAGCCGGTTCTGCCACCGTTTTCCGCCTAGGTATCGATCCGTTCAATACCAAGTGACACCTCGCTCGTCGGCTTCCGGTGGCCGCGTGATCTGACGGGAAGTAGACGTTCGGTCGTCCTCGGCCGAACGCACGCGCCGATGACACTTTCCTAAGTCCGAAATCCTTGATTTCCGTATCATCATTTCAGCTATAAGGTGGAAGACGTCGCCCAGAGGGATTCAAGGCCAATGCTCCCAGGAAAGAAGGACCGTTCGCCTGTTGCGCTGGAACAGCGCGACGTAAGCGGCGACCAGCGCATGTTTTCACCTTCCGCTGCGCGAAATTCGACGCCGATCCTCGCAGTCCTGAAACGTGTCCTTCCTGTCCGTGGCGCCGTGCTGGAGATTGGATGCGGGACCGGCGAGCACGCCGTGTGTTTTGCGGGGGCAATGCCAAACATCACCTGGCAGCCGAGTGATCCGGATGCCGACGCCCGCACCAGCACGTCTAGCTGGATCAAATTCTCAAGGCTGAAGAATGTGCTGGCGCCGCGCGATATCGATGTGTGCTCAGGGCAATGGGGCGTCGAACAGACGGGCCCTTTCGACGCCATCGTGTCGATCAATATGATCCATATTGCGCCATGGGCGGCAAGCTTGGGATTGTTTGCAGGAGCTGGCCGCTTGCTTCACGCGGGCGGACTTCTTCTTCTCTACGGCCCATTCATGCGCGACGGGGCGCACACGGCCCCCTCGAATGCTGCTTTCGATGCGGCTCTGATGGCGCGCGACCCCTCCTGGGGCGTGCGTGATATCGCTGATCTTGAACAAGTGGGTAAGGTCGCTGGACTTGTTCTCCGCGAGACGGTCGAGATGCCTGCCAACAATATGTTGCTGGTCTTCTCCGCCGGGAGCGTTTGAACGACAGGCTGGTGCGAAAAAAGAACTGGCCCTTAGCAGCATTTATGCGCTTTTCTGCCGTCCGAGGTCGATCCGAGGAATGTGCGGCATGAAGGCCGAACACGACAGACGCGCTGTAATCAGGCCGTAATTCGCCCGGGCGAGTGCCAAGGTTGTGCTGTTGGAAGGGGAGAAGTGCACTATGCCGACACAAGAGCAGCCCGGTCTGATTGTTCGACAGAAATCCCCGGAGAACACCGAGTTCCCGTTTGCATCGCTCTCCGATTGGCTGATCCCGACCGAGCTGTTCTTCGTGCGAAACCATTTCCCTGCGCCGGACCTCGATGCGCGAGACTGGAGATTACGCGTTGACGGGGCGGTCGAGCGGCCGATCGAACTCGACCTCGACAGCATCAAGTCGATGCGGAGCGCGACATTCAACGCCGTCGTCGAGTGCGCCGGGAACGGCCGCGTCTATTACGTGCCACCGAAAGAGGGGTTGCAGTGGCAGAACGGAGCCGTCGGCAATGCTGCGTGGACAGGTGTTCTTCTGCGCGAGATCTTGGAGATGGCGGGCGTCAGGCAAACCGCGCGCGAGGTTCTGCTTGTGGGCGCAGACAGCGGCGTCGTCGACACGAACAGGAAAACGGCTTCTCCCGGCCCCATCGCATTTGCCCGTAGTTTACCGCTTGCCAAGGCTGTCGCCGACAGCACGATGCTCGCCTATTCGATGAACGATGCGCCGTTGACGCGTGAACACGGCTACCCGCTCCGCGCGGTTGTGGGTGGCTGGTTCGGCATGGCTTGGGTCAAGTGGATCACGCATATCACGGTTTTGGAACAGCCGTTCCTTGGCTACTGGCAGGCCCGCGACTACTTTCGTTGGGAGCGCAACCTCGGGGAACCCCGGCTTGTGCCCCTCACGGAGATGGAGGTGAAAGCGCAGATCGCGCGACCCGTACAGGGCGCGCGTCTCATCACCGGGCAACCATACCGGATTTTCGGAGCCGCCTGGAGCGGCGAGGCCCCTATCAGGCAGGTGCAGGTCTGCACTGGAGACGGCAGGGGGTGGCGCGACGCAAGGCTCCTTGAGGCGGAGCGTCCCTTTGCATGGCGCTTGTGGGAGTACATCTGGACCCCTGAAGACGTGGGGCAATACAAACTGCGATGTCGCGCGAGCGATGGGGCGGGGCGTGTGCAGCCCGACCTGCAGCATTCCGACTTCGAGAGCTACGGGGCCAATTGGATCGTTCCGGTGGAGGTTACGGTGGTCCCCGAGCCACAGACCTACGAGGCGGAATTCGTGATCTGATCACCGCGTGGGGCGGAATGGCACGATACCTCTGTACGAGAGCGCTTCGTCGACAGCTCCGAAAACGCTTGTCTGCCGGAGGATTGAAGCGAACGGGCCTGTTTCAGGCAAGCCGAAATAAAATCCGGGTCTTGCCCGGCTGCGCGGCAAGATTATCTCAAAGGTCAGCGATTCCGAGAAAATTGGTATCTATAAAATCTATGGAGTTTATAGGTTAATAGTCCTGTTGGCTTGCCAGGAGGATACCATGCCCAAAACCGAATCCAACCCCATCAAGCTCGGAACCCGCGCCGCGGATTTCACCTTGCCCGATGCCGATGGAAACCTGTTCACACTCGCCGAATTCGAGGATAGCCCGGCGCTGCTCGTCGGCTTCATCTCCAATCGCTGCCCCTTCGTGGTGTTGATCCGCGAGGAGCTGGCGAAGTTTGCGCGCGACTACGCCGGGCGGGGGCTTGCCGTCGTCGCCATCAACAGCAACGATGCCGAAGCGCATCCAGAGGAGACACTGGAGCGTATCGGCGCGGAGGCGAAGGCGCACGGATACGGTTTCCCCTATCTGAAGGACGCATCGCAGGACGTCGCCAAGGCCTATGGTGCGGCCTGCACGCCGGATTTCTTCCTCTACGATCGCGATCGCAAACTTGTCTATCACGGCCAGTTCGACGACGCCCGGCCCGGCAACGGCAAGGACGTGACGGGCGCGGATCTGCGTGCGGCCGTGGATGCCGTGTTGAAGGGTGAAGCGCTTGGCGCGGGCCAGGTCCCCTCGATCGGCTGCAACATCAAGTGGACGGTCGGCAACGAACCATCCTGGTTCTCGACTGCCGCCTGATCACCAACTGCAAATGGCCGGCCGCAGCGCCGGCCAACGCTCTCTTTTTTAGACCGGAACAAGATGGCATCGCGTCGCAAGGAACAGCCCACCGAAGACGGGCGACACATGGAGACGGACGTGCTGGTGGTCGGTGGCGGCCCCGCCGCCGCCTGGGCTGCGCTTTCAGCTGCAGAAGCCGGTGCGCGCGTCATCTTGGCGGACAAGGGCTATCACGGCACGAGCGGCGCAACGGCTCCTTCCAATACGGGAACGTGGTGTGTGCCGCCGGGAGAGGGCAGGGCAGCTTCGGTCGAGCAGCGCTTTAAACGCACGGCTGGCCTTGCCGATCGCCGCTGGATGTTGCGTGCGGCGGATCGGGCCTATGAAAATCTCCAGAAGCTTGTCGACTGGGGTTATCCCTTTCCGAGCGAAGAGGACGGTAGTCTCTACATCGCCAACCTGCGCGGCCCCGACTACATGCGCTTCATGCGCCAACGTGTACAGAAGGCCGGTGTCACCATCCTCGACCATCATCCGATTCTGGAATTGCTCGGTGACGAAAATCATGTCGGTGGCGCGGCAGGACTTTCGCGCCGCAATGGCGCGAGCTTTTCCGTGGCAGCCGGTGCCGTCGTGCTCGCCACCGGGGGATGCGCCTTCTTCGAACGGATCCTTGGAGGGACAGGGCTCACCGGCGATGGTTATCTGCTTGCTGCGGAGGCTGGCGCATCGCTCTCCGGCATGGAGTTCACCGGAAAGTACACGCTTGCCCCGCACGGTTCCTCTCTCAACAAGGGGCTGCCCTTCCGCTGGGCCACCTTTTACCGGGAGAGCGGCGAGGTGTTGCGTGACGATCGCGGAGAACCGGTAACGAACGGTATCGGCGGCGGCGAGCGTCAGGTCGCCGAGGCGTTGCTGTCCGGACCGGTCTATGCGCGGCTCGATCTTGCCGAACCGGCGATCCAGGACTGGCTGCGTCGTGGTCAGCCGAACTGTTTTCAGCCTTATGATCGCATGGGGATCAACCCTTTCGAACAGCTGTTCCGGGTGGACCTCAAATACGAGGGCACGGTGCGTGGCACGGGTGGTATCCGCATCGTCTCCTCCGACTGTGGAACCGGCATTGCCGGCCTCTACGCCGCCGGCGACGCGGCGAGCCGCGAAAACGTGACCGGTGGCGTTTCCGGAGGCGGCGCAATCAACGCCTCCTGGGCGATCGCGAGCGGCTGGTGGTCCGGTCACGGCGCTGCCCACTACGCCCGCAGTCGAAAGCACCGGGATTTCGCACGTCTGCGGCCGCTTGGCGCAACGGGTTTGCGCGGCGCCGGTCAGCGCGAGGACGTCGAACTGGCGGTTGCGGCCCGCACGGTCCATGACGAGATCGTGCCGCTCGACAGAAGCTATTGGCGCAAGGCCAATGTTCTCGAAACCAGCCGTCGCATCCTCGAAGACGTGTGGGCCGGGCTTAACCAGGCAAAGCCTTCAGTCGGCATCGAGCGTCTTCGCGCTCGAGAGGTGGCCTCCGTCACGGCGAGCGCCCGTTGGACGGTCGCTGCAGCACTTCTGCGCACGGAAAGCCGAGGCGTGCATCGCCGGAGCGACTTTCCGAGCGAAGACGAAAGGCAGGCGAGCCGCATCATCGTCTCCGGCCTCGATCGGGTGAGCGCATTGCGTGAAGATTTCGCGCTTGAAACGGTTCGGGAGGGCTGAGCGATGATCGAAGTCATTTCCTCGGACCGCTGCATCCGCTGCGACATCTGCGAACGGGTCTGCCCCGCCTTCGTCTTCGATCGCGACGAAACCGGCCTTCCGGTCATCGCCCGGCAGGACGACTGCCAGACCTGCTTTCTCTGTGAAATCTACTGTCCGACGGATGCGCTCTATGTCGCCGAGGCGGCACACGGACCGATCGGCATCGCCGAAGCCGAGGTGGTGGAGCGTGACCTTTTCGGCGCCTACGCCCGGTCGCTCGGCTGGAGCCGCGGCCGCGCCGGCGGCGCGCAAAATGATCCGACCCGCCACATCCGCGTGGCGCAGGTTTGAAGGGAGTTCGACCATGGAACGTATAGCCGTCAGCGCGCTGCGCAAAACATTCACGCTCAAACAAGGCCAGACCGTAACGGTCGACGGTGTTGCTTCCAACCGCATTGCGGTGCTTGACGGCGTCGACCTGACAATCAGGCGCGGCGAATTCATCACTCTCGTCGGGCCTTCCGGCAGCGGAAAGTCCGTTCTGCTCGACGTCATCGCCGGATTGACCGAGGCGACCTCAGGCGTTGCCCGGATCGATGGCATCGAGGTTTCGAAGCCGCACGCCCGCACAGCATATGTTTTCCAGCAATATGCGCTCTTTCCCTGGCGAACGGCGCTCCAGAACATCGAATATGCGCTGGAGGTTCGCGGCGTGCCGGCGGCAGAGCGCCGAGAGAAGGCCCGTCATTTCCTGCATCTTTTCGGGCTCAAAGGCTTCGAAGACCGCTTCCCCTCGCAGCTTTCCGGCGGCATGCAGCAGCGCGTGGCAATCGCCAGGGCGCTCTCCACCGATCCGCAGGTGCTTCTGATGGACGAGCCCTTTGCGGCACTCGACGCCCAGACGCGCGACATTCTGCAAAGTGAACTTCTCCGCATCTGGGAACAGATCAAGACGACCGTCGTCTTTGTCACCCATTCGATCGACGAGGCAATCTACCTCGCCGACCGCGTGGTCGTGATGACCGCGCGCCCGGCAAGCGTCAAGGAGATCGTCGAGATCGATTTACCGCGCCCGCGCGACCTCGAAATCCGCAACAGCGCAGCGTTCAATGCCTATCGCGGTCGCGTCTGGGAAAGCCTGCGTGACGAAGTCGTCAAAGCCCAGCGCGACTGGGTGCTGGCATCCAGCTATGCCAACTGAGGGAGGCTCCGATGAGTCTGATCGCCGACCGCAACCTGCCGCTCCGCAACACCTTTTCATCGCGCCGAAAACGTGCGGCGGAGAAGCCGCCGACGGTGTTGGGTGAAACCTTCTCAACCATCACACTCGGCCTTCCGGCGCTCATCGCCTTTGCGCTTCTCTGGGAGATCGCGCCGCGCGCCGGCTGGATCAACGCGCTCTTTTTCCCGCCCCTCAGCCAGGTGCTCTCGGTGCTGTGGGAGATGATTGTCTCCGGCCAGCTTGCCGATCACATCGGCATCAGCCTTAAGCGCGCCGCGATTGGCTTTTCGCTTGCCGTGGTTGTCGCCGTGCCGCTCGGCCTTTTGATGGGGCGATATCCGCTCTTCGAAAAGGCCTCGGACTTTCTCGTCCAGACCCTGCGCAATACCTCGCAATTTGCCTTGCTGCCCGTCTTCATCCTGTTGCTTGGCATCGGCGAGGCGTCGAAAATCGCCATCACTTTCTATGCGGCCGTCTTCTTCCTGCTGATCAACACCATCGTTGGCGTGAAGTCGGTCGACCCGCTACTGGTAAAAGCGGCCCGCTCGATGGGAACGTCCGATTGGGACCTCTTCAAGAAGGTCATACTTCCCTCGGCGGTGCCTTCGATCGTCGCAGGCGCAAGGCTTGGTGTGAAGACCTCGCTCTTCTCGGTCATCGCCGCGGAGATGCTCGCAGCCCAATCCGGCATCGGCTACCTCATCCAGAACGCTTCGCTGATGCTGGAAACCGACCGAATGTACGCCGGCATCCTGACGCTCACGATCATCGGCCTTCTCCTCAACTACCTGCTGGTGGCCGGCGAACGGCGCGCCACCCGTTGGCGTGGCAACGCCGACAGCGGCCCGAACTGAGTCCAGCCTCCCTCCCAACGAACACGCGATCTCGAAAGGATCCATCCATGACATCCAATCCGCTCCGCCGGACGCTGCTGAAGCTCGCCATTGCATTGTCGCTTCTGCCGGCTGCCCATGCCACGCCGGCCTTCGCCGACGAGGCGAAGCCCGAGGTCATCCGCATCGGATCCACCGCGCCCGGCCACCTGAAATTCATCCTCTATCGCAACAAGAAGCTACTGGAGGACGAGTTCGCCAAGGATGGCATCAAGATCGAGCTGACGACATTTGATGGCGGTTCCGCCGCGACTGTCGCGCTCGGTTCCGGGGCCATCGACTTCACCTATATCGGCAACAATCCGTCGCTTCGCCTTGCGGCGACCGGCGCCGACGTCAAACTCATCGGCCTTTCGAGCTGGAACCGCTCGAACGAAACGCAGATCGTCGTCAAGCCGGAGTCTTCGATCCAGAAGATCGAGGACCTGAAGGGCAAGAAGGTCGCCTACCTCTCCGGCACCGTGCGTCACTCGACCTTCGCCAAGGCACTCAAGGCCGCCGGACTTTCGCTCAAGGATGTGGAGAGCCTGAACCTCGGTATCGAAAGCTCCGGTCCGGCGCTGGCGCGTGGCGACGTCGATGCGATCGTGGAGAGCACGGGGCCTGTCCAGACGCTTGTCGAAAAAGGCGCGGCGCGCGTGATCTTCGACGCCGGCGTGTCGGGCGACCCGGATTGGGCGGTTCCGCATCTCCTCAGCGTCAACGGTGAATTTGCGGCCAAGTATCCTGACATCGTGACGCGTCTGCTGGCCGTCGATATCGCGACTGCTCGCTGGGCAGACGCAAACCCGGAAGAGACCATCGCGATCTTCGTCAAGGAGACCGGCAGTAGCGAAAAGGCAGTAAGGGCCACTTACCCGAAAGGCAGCTTCTTCCAGGACCCCGAAATCACGCAGGATGCCGTCAAGGCGCTACAGGGCGAAGAAGCCTTTATGGCGGATGCGGATCTGTTGAAGGGCAAGGTCAATTACGAGACCTGGATTGACCGTTCCTTCTACGATGCAGCCCTCAAGAAAGTTGCTGCCAGCAACTGACCCTGCTGATCCCGCAGGTTTGGCGGCGGCGCAGAAGCGTCGCCGCCTTCTCTCTTCGATGGCGAAGAGGCGGCCGGCTCCACCTTTGGTTCGCAGCGATGCACTAAGGACGGGCCAGCCCGTCACGGGATTTGCGCGCCAGCAGCGGCGTGGCCGCATCTGCTATGACACGGTGGCACTCGACCAGGTGGTCAGCCGTGCCTTTGCCCGGAGCATCGCCTATCTGCCTCAACAGACGCCGGCGGAATGCTGGATCCAGCCTATCGGCTTCTGTCAGCCTGCCGAACAGATCTTGCCCGAACACGTCATCAGTCGCGTACACCTATCGCCTGCCTTCAACGCGACGAAGTAGCCGTGCTGAAGGCAAGATGCTGAAATTCGACCATCCAACCAAGACGCATGTGACGGCGCTCCTGCATCACCCGTTGGCGGCAGATCCACCCGAAACAATCCCAAATCGCGGCACGTCTCTGCGCCAATCCCCGGTCGGCCCTCGGCGTAAATCAACACCACGACCTCTGTTTTGACTTGCAAGAATTGCTTTAGTTACACTAAAGTTTCCTCGGGCTAGCAAAATTCGGACATACAAGATGAGCTTCAACGATCGGGAGGTGCCGCAGAAGGGATCCCCTCTTTTTCCACCTGCCGTTTCACTCGGGCGTGCACTTCGACAGCGGCGCAAGGAAATCGGCAAGACGATGAGGCAGGTTGCGCGCGAGGCGGGCCTTAGCGAGGGTTTTGTCAGTCAGGTAGAGCGCGGTCTTTCGACGCCCTCTCTGATCTCGCTTTGCAACCTCGCTTCCAGTCTGGAGGCGAGTGTCGAGGCCTTTCTGCCGCAAGTGCCGCAGCGGTCCCATTCCGTGGTCTCGCATGCGAGCGAGCGCCACAACTACAGTATCGAGGCGGAAGAGCGGGTGTACCAACTGCTGCAGCGCGGTTTTCCCGGTGCACTTCTCAACAGCTGTATCACGCACATGCCTCCCGGATACGTCTCGGATGTGACGCGCCACGAGGGCGAAGACTTCCTCTATGTCATCGAGGGCGAGATGCTCTACGAGGTCGGCGACCGCAAGTATCAGCTCACGGCAGGGGACACGCTGCACTTTCCCGCATCCTTGCCGCACCGTGCGCGCAATGTCGGGCACGGCGAGGCGCGGGAACTTTGGGTCGGCACGACGCGGATCATACCGGAGCGGTGATGGGGGCGCGGCAGCCACATCAGTTCTCCCAGAAATTATCATGAGACCGATTGACAAACGCCCTCAATAAACTTTAGCGTGACTAAAGTTTCGAGGTGGAGTGGTGGAGGCCGCTCCGACGGGAAGCCGCTTCGCCGGTGCGGTGTCTGTGTCACAGGACCGGGCCGGAAAGCGGACTAGCATTTCAAACAACGCAACGCGGGGGCAGGCGGTGAAAGGTGAAACCCTTCACGCCTGAAGGAGGAAAAATGCGCGTGAAAAAATTGATAAACGGCGCGGCGCTCGTGCTGGCGTTGGCAACTGGCCAGGCTCTGGCCGAAACGCCGAAGAACACGCTCGTCGTGGCCGATGCCATCGACGACATCATCACGCTTGATCCGGGCGAGGTCTCGGAGGTTGGCGGCGTGCTTGCGGCAAATCAGATCTACCAGCCGCTTCTGACGGCAGCGACCGACGATTCCAGCAAGATCATCGGCGTGCTCGCCGAAAGCTGGACGGCGTCGCCGGACGGCAAGACCCATACCTTCAAGATGCGTCCGGGACTGAAATTCGCCTCAGGCAATCCGGTGACGGCGAGGGACGCGGAATATTCGCTGCGGCGCGTCGTGCAGATGAAGTCGCGCTCTGCCTTCATCCTCACCCAGTTCGGCTTCACGCCGGAGAACGTCAAGGATCGCATCAAGGCGACCGACGACATGACGCTGGTCATCGAGATCGGTGACACCTATGCGCCGTCGTTCCTTTATTACTGCCTGTCTTCCTATGTCGGCGGCATCGTCGATTCCAAGCTGGTGCAGGAGCACGAGGTCAATGGCGACTTCGGCAATGCCTGGCTGAAGGTTGAGAACTCCGCCGGTTCCGGTCCGTATGTGCTGTCCCGCTGGGAGCCCAAGCAGTCAATCATGTTGACCCGCAATCCCAATTATACCGGCGAGACCGGTGGCCTGGAGCGGATCTTCCTCCAGCACATTCCCGAAAGCGCCGCACAGCGCCTGTTGCTCGAAAAGGGCGACATCGACATCGCCAACAAACTCGGGCCGGATGATTTCGGCGCAATCGAGGAGAACCCGGACGTCGGCTTCGTCGACGGTCGTTCCGGAACCATCTATTACATGGGCCTGAACGTCAGGAACGAGCACCTGGCCAAGCCCAAGGTCGTGCAGGCGCTGAAGTATCTGGTCGACTACCAGGGCATCGCTGACACGATTTCGCGTGGCACGGTGGAAGTCCACCAGACGCTGGTGCCGAAGGGTTTCCTCGGCGAAATCGACTACAATCCGTACAAGCTCGATATCGAGAAGGCGAAGGCGCTGTTGGGCGAGGCCGGAATTTCGGGTGAGCTCACGCTGGACACCGTTGTCTGGAACACGCCGCCCTACACTGACTTCGCCCAGGCGATCCAGGCGACGATGGCGCAGGCCGGCGTCAAGCTGAACCTTGAAGTGGTCGACGGTCAGCAGTGGCTGGAGCGCTATCGCTCGTCAAACCTCGACATCTGGCTCGGCCTGTGGGGGCCGGACTATCCCGACCCGCATTCCAACGTCAAGGCCTTTGCCGTGAACAAGCAGGATGCGCCGGACGGTTCCGCCGGCCTTGCCGATCGATTTGGCTGGGCGGCCGGAAGCCTGTCGCAGGATGCGATGGCGGCCGTGCGCGAGCAGGATACGGACAAGCGACGGGCGATGTATGAAACCTTGCAGAAGGCACACACCGACACTTCGCCCTTCCTCTACATGTTCCAGCAGGTCAGAAAGGTCGGCGTGCGCAGTTCGATCAAGGGGGTCGTACTCGGGCAGACCTTCGCCGACGACCGGTACTGGAACGTAACCAAGTAACCGTCCGAACCCATGTTTCGGCCGCGAACGGTGCTCCGGCGCCGGTCGCGGCCGAGGTCAATCGCGGTCAAGCCAACGGAGTGGTTCGTGCCGGCAGTTCTCATCAACCGGGTTCTCGGTGTCACCGGCCGGATCCTCACGCTTCTCCTCACCGTGGGCATCACGCTCATTGGCCTGGTGGCACTCACCTTTTGCATCGGCCGCGTTGTGCCGATCGATCCGGTCCTGTCGGTGGTCGGACAGAAGGCAAGCGAGGAGGTCTACCAGCGCGTCTTCCTCGAAATGGGCCTCGACAAGCCGCTCTGGCAGCAGTTTGTCGTCTATGCCGGAAAGCTCGTTCGGGGCGATTTTGGCACCTCTTTCGTCACCAACCGGCCCGTGCTCTCGGACCTTGCCGGCTTCTTTCCCGCGACGTTGGAGCTTGCGACGCTCGGCCTTCTGGCCGGCACGCTCATCGGCGTGCCGGCGGGCGTGGCCGCTGCCTATTGGCACGACAAATGGCCCGACTACGTGATCCGCTTTGTCGGCCTCATCGGCTATTCCGTGCCGATCTTCTGGCTTGGACTGGTCGGTCTCTTCGTCTTTTATTCCCGGCTCGACTGGGTGGCCGGTCCTGGCCAGGTCGACGTCTTCTATCAGGGCATCGTCAAACCGTTGACCGGCTCGCTGTTGATCGACTCGCTTCTATCTGGCGAGTGGGAGGTCTTCGGCAATGCCTTGAGCCATATCGTGCTGCCGGCAGCGCTGCTCGGCTACTACAGCCTCGCCTACATCTCGCGCATGACGCGTTCGATGATGCTCGACCAGCTGTCGCGGGAATATGTGTTGACGGCCCGCCTCAAGGGGGCGACCGAATATCGCGCGGTGATGCTGCATGCTCTGCGAAATGCCGCCATCCCGCTCGTCACGGTGATCGCCCTTTCCTACGGCGGCCTGCTGGAAGGCTCCGTGCTCGTCGAGACGGTCTTCGCCTGGCCGGGTATCGGCAACTACATAGCCTCATCGCTCTTCAGGGCCGACATCAACGCCGTGCTCGGCGGCACGGTGCTGGTCGGCGCCGTGTTCATCCTGCTCAACATGGTCTCGGACGTCGTCTACCAGATGCTCGATCCGCGCTCCAACCTTCGTCGCCGGTAGGAGGCCGCCATAACCGCCATCAATCTCACCCATGCCGAGACCCGCCGCCAGCTTCGGCGTGCGCGCCTCGGTGAATTCACCACGTTCGCCCGCCGTTTCGCCGGTAATCCGCTTGGCATGATCGGCCTTGTCATCCTCGGTGTGCTGCTGGCGAGCGCAGTCTTCGCGCCCCTTCTTGCGACCCATGATCCCTACCTGCCAGATCTCGTGCACCGCCTTTCGCCGCCGAGTTTTGAGAACTGGCTCGGCACGGACGAGCTGGGTCGTGATATCTTCTCCCGCATCCTCTATGGCGCCCGGCTGACCCTGCTCATCGTGGGGCTGGTGGTGGCGACATCCGCGCCGATCGGCCTCATCATCGGCGCGGTGGCGGGAACGTCTGGCGGCTGGGTCGATGCGGTGTTCATGCGCATCACCGACGTTTTCCTTGCCGTTCCGAAACTGCTGCTGGCGCTTGCTTTCGTGGCGGCTCTCGGGCCCGGAATCGTCAATGCGGCGCTGGCGATCACGCTCACCGCCTGGCCGCCCTATGCGCGGCTCGCGCGGGCCGAAGCACTGATCGTGCGCGATAGTGACTATGTCAACGCCGTCAGGCTGGCCGGCGGCTCAGAGTTCCGCATCGTCTTGCGCCATATCATGCCGATGTGCCTCTCCTCGGTGATCGTGCGCATGACGCTCGACATGGCGGGCATTATCCTGACAGCCGCCGGCCTCGGCTTCATCGGCCTCGGCGCGCAGCCGCCGCTGCCCGAATGGGGCGCAATGATCTCGACCGGCCGCAAATTCATCTTCGATCAATGGTGGGTGGCAACGATGCCTGGACTTGCGATCTTCATCGTTAGCCTCGGCTTCAACCTTCTGGGCGATGCCATGCGCGACCTGCTCGACCCGCACTTGAGGAGGCGCGCATGAGCCAGACGCTTGTCACCGTGGAAAACCTGCGCATCGCCTTTGCCGGCGAGGGCGGCACGATGATCGAGGCGGTCAATGGCGTCTCCTTCGAAGTCGGCCGGGAAAAGCTCGGCATCGTCGGCGAAAGCGGCTCGGGAAAGAGCCTCTCCAGTCGCGCCCTGATGGGCGTTCTGCCGGAGCATGCGCGCGTCTCGGCCGATGTCATGTCCTTTGCCGGCATAGACCTGCTTTCGGCCTCCCCGCGGGTGCGCCGGCAGCTGCGTGGCAATCGCATGGGCATGATCCTGCAGGATCCGAAATTCTCGCTCAACCCGGTGATGCGCGTCGGCAAGCAGATCGCCGAGGCGATCCGGCTCGGTGCCCGATCGCTGCCGTCAGCAAAAGTGCGCCAGAAAGTGCTCGAGGTGTTGGAGGCGGTGCATATCCGAGCGCCGGAACGGGTCTACGACCTCTATCCACACGAACTCTCTGGCGGCATGGGCCAGCGGGTGATGATCGCCATGATGGTGGTGCGCGAGCCCGAACTGCTGATCGCCGACGAACCCACGTCCGCCCTCGACGTCACGGTGCAGGTGCAGGTGCTCGAGATCATGGATGAACTGGTCAGGCGCCGTGGCATGGGCCTTGTCTTCATCAGCCACGACCTCAACCTCGTCTCGCGCTTCTGCGACCGGGTACTGGTCATGTATGCCGGCCGGATCGTCGAGACGCTGGATGCGCGACGCATGCACGAGGCGGTACATCCCTATACGCGGGGGCTGCTCGCCTGCCTGCCAGCCATCGATGGGCCGCTGACACCACTGCCAACTCTCGCGCGCGACGCGAGCTGGGGAGAGGCCCGCCTATGATCCGCATCGAAAATCTCAGCGTCCATTTCGGCAGCGCCGTGGCGGTGCACAACGTCAGCCTCTCGGTGGAAAGCGGCGAGAGCTTCGGTCTCGTCGGTGAAAGCGGCTCGGGCAAATCCACCGTCTTGCGCACGGTCATGGGTCTCAATCGCCAATGGACCGGTGATATCCACATCGGCGATATTGATCTGCGCAAGGGAATGCGGCGCGACCTCGTGCGCGTGGCGCAGATGGTGTTCCAGGACCCCTATGCCTCGCTGCATCCCCGCTACACGATCGGCCAGGCCATCGCCGAGCCGATGCTGATCAATCGCATGTCGGATGTGGATGCCCGCACGGTCGAGCTTCTGGAGATGATCGGGCTGACGGCAGCACACCGGTTTCGCTTCCCGCACGAATTGTCCGGAGGCCAACGCCAGCGCGTGGCGATAGCCCGCGCCCTGTCGCTGTCGCCTAAGGTGCTCCTGCTCGACGAGCCGACCTCGGCGCTGGACGTCTCGGTACAGGCCGAAATCCTCAATCTCCTCAACCGCCTTCGTCGAGAGCTTAACCTGACCTTTGTCATCGTCAGCCACGACCTCGCCGTCATCTCCTATATGTGCGATCGATTGATGGTGATGCAGAACGCCCGCGCAGTCGAAACACTGACGCGCGCACAATTGCGCGCCGGCGACATGCAGCACGACTATACCCGCACGCTCTTCCGGGCGAGCCATCGCGATCGCGCGGGCGCTGATGCTTCGGCCGAAGCTGTTCGTCATGGATGAGACCACGACGACGCTTCCCCAACGCTAGTCCAGAATGGGTTGATGCGGATCCGGACGTTGGCAGCGGACGGGATTGCCGTAGTGGTGATCGAAGAAAGAGCGAGAGAGGCCACGATAGAACCGGCAAGCGGCATTTGCGCCAAATGCATTGCCTTTCTGCGATTGGCTCCGCATACGATGCACTGCGGCTCATTTTTCGCTGGTGCAGGCGTTGGGCTGATCGAACGACCTGACTGCGCTCCGGGTTGTTCAGGTCTTCTTGCCTCGTTTCGACAAAAAGGTAAGCGTCTCCACCGAATAGAGAGCGCCATTGCGAGGCCGATGGCGCGGAGACCGCGCCGGACCATCCCGGCCTATCCTGCAACTGTTCACTCCACCCTGAGAATACGATGGTTGGCGTCTATGTCCGGTCGTCGAAGCCAGCCGTGTGATCGCGCCCCCGTCGGTCGTCTCAACCAGATCAAAGCCTCGCCAGACTCGTGAAAATTCTCATCGCCTATGTCGGCGGTTTCTCCGTTGACGAAGAGTGGTTTAGCTACTACAAAAATATATAGACTATAAGTTTATAGTGGATACAGCATGTGGAGATGCTGAGTGGGCCGACTGGGCGGAGGAATCGAGCGCGTCGGGCGGTCCGCAGGAAAGCGTAGTCCAAGAGGTTGGAACGTGTGTCCGTGATCGGCACAATTGGGGGGAGTGAGTGATGTCATCGACGAAAGTGTTGGAAGGAGCCGGCCAGAGCCCGGAATTCGAGGGTGCGGCGAGCGACGGGACCGGGCACACGCTGCGGCGGCGGCTCCAGGTTTCGCATGTGGTGTGCCTGGCGATGGCCGATGCCTCGCCCGCAATGGCCGTCCTGCTGCTGACGGCCGGCGTTTTCCAGGTTGGTGGGACGTTCGGGGTCGGGGCGATGCTGATCCTCAGCGTCGTCGTGGTCCTGATCGCCATGTGCCTCGGCGAACTGGCATCGGCCTATCCGTCGACCGGCGGCTCCTATTCGATGGTCCGCAGCGCCTTGCCGGAGCCGCTCGCCTGGATCACGCTCTTCAATTTCGTAACGCAGGGGATCGTCATCCCGGCGTCGCTGCTCCTCGGGATTCCGATCTTCCTGAAGAACATGCTGCCATGGATCACCGTTCCAAATGAGGTCATCGCATTCGTGCTGCTGGCGATCTCTGGCGCCATCGCGATCACCAAGGTCGAAATCGGCGCGAAGGTGAACATCGCCATTCTTTTCGTGCAGCTCATCGTCGTCGGGCTCATCGTGCTGGCGGCCATCGTCGCCCCCGTCCAGAACCCGATCGACGTGGTGTTCCATCCGGTGGTTCTGGAAAACGGCCAGCTCGTGCCCCTGACCCTCGGCATCGCGCTGGCGACGCTCGCCCCCGCCTTCAACGTGCTCAACGGTTATGATGCCGTCTGCGGCTTCGTCGAGGAGCTCGTCGGAGGTGCGCGTGACGTCGGCCGAGCCGTTGTCTATGCGGCAATCCTGGCCTCGATCCTCATCACCATCCCGCTCTTTGCAGGCGTCATTGCGGCGCCCGACCTGGTCGCCTTCCTGCAGTCGGACGCGCCGATCGTGTCCGCGGTGGAAAGCGCGCTCGGCCCTTGGGCAAGCACGATCGTCAACATCGGTGTCATTGCAGCGCTCTTCAACGCTGCTCTCACGCTCCAGATGTACTTTGCCCGCGGCGTCTTTGCATCGGCGCGAGACGGCCTCTGGCCGCCGGCGGTCGGCAACAAGCTTGCCGAGCTCAACCGCTTCCGTTCGCCGGGCTGGGGCGTTGCCGCTCTGCTCGTGCCTTCGGCCTTCCTGATCATGATGTCGAGCCTCGACTGGCTCATCATGTTCGCCGGCACCATGATCGCGACGGTGTACTTCTTCGTCGGGATCGCCGCCTTCTGGAGCCGCATCACTCAGAAGGATGTCCATCGGCCCTTCCGGATGCCGTTCTGGCCGCTTCCGCCCATCATCGTCGTCGCCTTTACCGGCTATGCCCTTGTCTCCCAGACCACTGACTTCCTGATCGGTGAGCTGGTGCTCGCCGGTGCCGCCGTCGGGCTTTGGGCGTTGTCGAAGCTCTGGCGCAAGGAGGCCTGAGCAACATACATCGCAAGCCGCCGACAGTTTGACCCGCCGCACATCTCGTTGCGGCGGGTTTTTGTTAGCCTGATTGTGTAGGGGGAGGCGTGGAGGCAGGCCTGCTGACAAGCGCAGGAGCGGATGTCAGCACTCGGGCAGATTGACGGCGAGGCCGCCGATCGACGTTTCCTTGTACTTGTCTGCCATGTCCTGCCCGGTCTGGCGCATCGTTTCGATGCAGTTGTCGAGCGGCATGAAATGCTGGCCGTCGCCGCGAAGCGCAAGACTTGCAGCCGAAACGGCCTTGATGGCGCCAAGGCCGTTTCGTTCGATGCATGGCACCTGCACGAGCCCCGCGACCGGATCGCAGGTCATGCCGAGGTGATGTTCGAGCGCGATTTCCGCGGCGTTCTCCACCTGCTCGTTGGTTCCGCCCAGTGCCGCGCACAGCCCTGCAGCGGCCATGGCGGAGGCCGAACCGACCTCGGCCTGACAACCGCACTCCGCCCCGGAAATGGAAGCGCGGTGCTTGATCAGCCCGCCGATGGCGGCTGCAGTCAGAAGAAACTGGCGCGCGCGGGCGGCACTGGCTCCGATACAATGGTCGCGATAGTAGCGCAGCACGGCGGGTACGACGCCGGCCGCGCCATTGGTCGGCGCCGTCACGACGCGCCCGCCGGCCGCGTTCTCCTCGTTGACGGCCATTGCGTAGACCAGCAGCCAGTCGGTGGCCGCATGCGGCTGGACCTGGTTGCTTCCCCTTTCGCTCAGCAATTGCTGGTGCAGGCCGCGGGCGCGGCGTCGGACCGATAATCCCCCGGGAAGTATTCCGTCGTGGCGAAGACCCCGATCAAGGCAGGCGTTCATTGCCGCCTGCAAACGCTCGAGCCCCGGCTCAAGCTCGGGACCGTGGCGGGCGCGCTCGTTTGCCTCTTTCATCGCGGCGATCGAAAGGCCTGTGCCTTTCCCCATCCGCAACATTTCGACCGCGGAGGTGAAGGGATAGGGTACGTCTGCGGGCACGCTGTCGCGTGACGATGACTGTCCGGAAAGTTCGTCTTCGCTGACGACGAAACCGCCGCCGATGGAGTAGAAGACCTGCCGCAACAGGATCTCGCCGGAAGGATAGAACGCGGTGAAGACCATGCCATTGGCATGGCCCGGCAGCGGCGGTCCATAGTCGAAGACGAGATCGTGATCCGGGTCGAAGGCAACAGGGCCGCCTGCGGGCACGGTTATCGTCCTGTTGACCCGCAGCTGCGCAACCATGGCTTCAGCCTGGTCGGGATCGAGCGTTTCCGGCAGGCATCCCATGAGCCCGAGAAACACCGCACGGTCGGTTGCATGGCCCTTGCCGGTAAAGGCGAGGGAGCCGTGCAGAGACACGGCGAGCCGCGTACAGCCTGCCCGGTCGGGAAGGGTCGTGAGCGCGGTAAGGAAACGAGAGGCGGCAACCATCGGCCCCATCGTGTGCGACGAGGATGGACCGATGCCGATCTTGAAGATGTCGAAAACGGATAGAAACATGGGGGTTCCCTGACAGGATCGCCCCCGGCGGTGTGCCGGGGGCGATCGTTTCATTCGGCGGCTTCAGCGTAGCTTTCGAGCGGCGGGCAACTGCAGATCAGGTTGCGATCGCCGTGGACATTGTCGATCCGGTTGACCGGCGGCCAGTATTTGTCCGCCCGGAAGGCGCCAGCCGGGAAGCAGGCAGCCTCGCGGCTATAGGGCCGGTTCCATTCTCCGACGAGGTCCTCGACGGTGTGCGGCGCACGCTTCAGGGGATTGTCCTCAGCATCGAGCGTGCCTGCCGCAATCGCGTCCACTTCTGCGGCAATGCCCAGCATGGCGGAAATGAAGCGGTCGAGTTCGGCCTTGGGTTCGCTTTCCGTCGGTTCCACCATCAACGTGCCGGCAACGGGCCAGCTCATGGTCGGTGCATGGAAGCCGCAATCGACCAGGCGCTTGGCGATGTCGTCCACGTTCACGCCGGCGCGCTCCTTCAGCACCCGGGTGTCGAGAATGCACTCGTGCGCGACGTGGCCTGAGGCCGAGCTGTAGAGGATCGGGTAGGCGGCAGCCAGCCGTCGGGCGATGTAGTTGGCGTTGAGGATCGCGGTCTTGGTCGCCTGGGTCAGGCCTTCGCCACCCATCAACAGGCAATAGGCCCAGGAGATGAGCAGGACCGAGGCCGAGCCGAATGTGGCCGACGAGACGGCGAAGTCTCCCGACGCCGGATTTCCCGGCAGATGCGGGACGAGATGGGCCTTGACGCCGATCGGTCCCATGCCGGGCCCGCCGCCGCCATGCGGGATCGCGAAGGTCTTGTGCAGATTGAGATGGCTGACGTCCCCGCCAATGTCGCCTGGCCGGGCAAGCCCGACCATCGCGTTCATGTTGGCGCCGTCGATATAGACCTGTCCGCCATGGGCATGGGTAATGTCGCAGATCTCACGCACCGTGGTCTCGAAAACGCCGTGGGTCGAAGGATAGGTGATCATGCAGGCGGCAAGGTTTGCGGAATGGGCCTGCGCCTTGGCACGGAAATCAGCGACGTCGATGTTGCCGTCGGGCGCAACGCCGACGACGACCACCTTCATGCCGGCCATCTGCGCCGAAGCCGGATTGGTGCCGTGCGCGGACGTCGGGATCAGGCAGACGTCGCGGTGAGCATCGCCGCGCGCCTCGTGGTAGCGACGGATCGCAAGCAGCCCCGCATATTCGCCCTGCGCACCCGAATTGGGCTGCATGGAAAAGCCGTCATAACCGGTGATCTGGCACAGCTTCGCTTCGAGGTCGGCCAGCATCTCGGCATAGCCTTCAGCCTGGTCGGCGGGGGCGTAGGGATGCAGGTTTGCGAATTCCGGCCAGCTCAGCGCCATCATTTCGGCCGTGGCGTTGAGCTTCATCGTGCAGGAGCCGAGCGGGATCATGGCCCGGTCGAGCGCCAGATCCCGGTCGGCGAGGCGGCGCATGTACCGCGTCATTTCCGCTTCCGCGCGGTTCATGTGGAAGACCGGGTGGGTCATGAAGCTCGACGTGCGCAACAGCGTCTCGGGCAAGCGGTACTCGTGGGCCAGTACGTCATCCGCCATCCCGCCGCCGAAGGCGCGCCAGATCGCTTCGGTGTGGCTGCGCCGCGTCGTCTCGTCGAATGCAATGCCGATCCGCGTGTCGCCGATCGCCCTGAGGTTGATGCCTTCGCGCAGCGCCGATGCCATGATGGCATCGCGGCGCGGGCCGCATTCAACCGAGACGGTGTCGAAGAAGGTCGCCGGTTCGATGCCGAAGCCGAGCGTTTCAAGCCCCTTGACCAGTCTTGCCATCTTGCGGTGGATGCGCTCGGCGACGGCGCGCAGTCCGTCCGGGCCGTGAAAGACGCCGTACATCGATGCCATCACCGCGAGCAGCGCCTGGGCGGTGCAGACATTCGACGTCGCCTTCTCGCGGCGGATATGCTGCTCGCGCGTCTGGAGCGACAGCCGATAGGCGCGATTGCCGCGGGCGTCGATCGAAACGCCGACGATGCGACCCGGCATCGATCGGGTCAGGTTGGCGCGCACGGCCATATAGGCCGCATGCGGTCCGCCATAGCCCATCGGCACGCCGAAGCGTTGGCTGGATCCGATGGCGATATCCGCGCCCATTTCGCCGGGTGGTTTGAGCAATGTCAGCGCCAGAGGATCGGCAGCGACGGCGGCCAGGGCCCCTGCCTGTTTCAAGGCAGCGATCGGGCCGGTGAAATCCTGAACATGGCCGTAGGTGCCGGGATACTGGAACAGGGCGCCGAAAACGCGCGACGGATCAAGATCCTTGAAGGGATCGCCGACGATCACCTCCCAGCCGAGCGGGTTGGCGCGGGTCGTGACCACGGCGATGGTTTGCGGGTGGCAATGATGGTCGATGAAAAAGGCGCGCGCCTTCGTGCGCGATGCACGTTCGCACAGCGCCATCGCCTCGGCGGCGGCAGTGCCCTCGTCGAGCAGCGAGGCATTGGCGACGTCGAGCCCGGTCAGGTCGGCCATCATGGTCTGGTAGTTGAGCAGAGCTTCGAGCCTGCCCTGACTGATTTCCGGCTGGTAGGGTGTGTAGGCCGTATACCAGGCCGGGTTTTCGAATATGTTGCGCTGAATGGCCGGCGGCGTGACCGTTCCATGGTAGCCCTGGCCAATGAAGCTGGCATTGGGCGTGTTCTTGGAGGCCACGTTGCGCAGGCGTTCCAGAACGCCGCGCTCGGAGAGCGCCTTGCCCCAGGCGAGCGGGCGCGCCTGCCGGATGTCCGCGGGCACGACCGCGTCGATGAAGGTGTCGAGGCTTTCGGCCCCGACCGTTTGCAGCATCTCTGCCATTTCCTGCGGGGACGGGCCGATGTGGCGGCGGTTTGCGAAGTCGTAGGGCGCGTAGCCTGTCGGTTTGTAGCTCATCCCTATCTCCTCAACCGACCAGCGCCAGATAGGCCGCTTCATCCATCAGCGCCGCCGCGTCATCTGCATTGGCAAGTCGCAGCTTGAAGAACCAGCCGTCGCCCTGAGGCGACCTGTTGATCAGCGAGGGATCGGCGAGGATTTCCTCGTTGACCGCAACGATCTCGCCGGCCAGCGGGCAGTAGACGTCGGATGCGGCCTTGACGGACTCCACGGTCGATGCGGCTCCGCCCTTGTCCAGTACCGCGCCGACTTCGGGCAACTCGACGAAAACGAGGTCGCCCAGTTGTTCGGCGGCATGCCGGGTGATGCCGACGGTCGCGACATCGCCCTCCATGGCGAGCCATTCATGGTCTTCGGTAAATTTCAGCATGTCAGGGTTCCTCAGCTACGCTTGTAGCGTTGGGTGATGAAGGGTAACGGAGAGACGAAGACGGCAAGGCGCTTGCCGCGGACCTCGGCAAAGAGGGGCGTGTCTGTTCCGGAATGATCGGTAGCGACAAATCCCATAGCCACCGGTGCGTTGACGGAGGGACCGAAGCCACCGGAGGTGACCCGTCCGACCGGCTCACCGCCGCTTTCGTCTGCAAAAAGGACTGCGCCCTCGCGGATCGGTGCGCGCCCGTCAGGCCGCAGCCCGACCCGGCGTCGCGCAGCGCCCGTCTCCAGTTCCGGCAGGATTATGTCGGCGCCGGGAAAGCCGCCGGCGCGCGCTCCACCCGTTCGCCTCACCTTCTGGATCGCCCATTCGAGCGCGCCCTGCGCCGGGGTGGTGGCCGCGTCGATGTCATGGCCGTAGAGACACAGGCCCGATTCGAGCCGCAGGCTGTCGCGTGCGCCGAGCCCGACGGGACGAACCCGCATGTCGGCGAGAAGCGCCTCGGCGAGCGCCACGGCGTGGCTGGCGGCGACCGATATCTCGTAGCCGTCCTCGCCGGTGTATCCTGCGCGTGCCACGATGCAGGACACGCCCAGAAGCGTGACATCGGCCACGTCCATGAAACGCATGTCCGCCACTTCAGGCGCAAGAACCGAAAGAACAGCCTCGGCGTCAGGGCCCTGCAGCGCGATCAGGGCGCGATCGGTCAATTCCTCGATCTCGCAATCATCGGAGAGGTGCGCACACAGATGGGCAATGTCCTCGACCTTGCAGGCGGCGTTGACGACGAGGAACAGATGGTCGCCACGGTTGGCGATCATCAGGTCGTCGAGGATCCCGCCATCCTGCGCGGTGAAGAGCCCGTAGCGCTGGCGTCCCGGCTTGAGCCCGAGGATGTCGACGGGCACCAGCCGTTCGAGCGCCAAGGCGGCGTCCTCGACCCTGCCGGCCTTCGGGCGCAGAATGACCTGCCCCATATGGCTGACGTCGAATAGGCCGGCCGCCGCGCGGCAGTGCAAATGTTCCTTCAGGACCCCGTCGGGGAACTGGACCGGCATCTCGTATCCGGCGAAGGACACCATCCGGCCGCCATGCGCGATGTTGAAGGCGGTGAGCGGCGTTTGCCGCAAGTCTTCTGTCAAGGTCATCAAAAGGCTCCGAAAGAGGGAAAACGCGGGGCCGCCGAGCACGCAAGACACGTGCACCGACGGCGCAACGTCACGTCTGGCGTTGGGTGGCCACGGCTGCGTGGCAGGCGTCCTTCACCGCTTCGCCCATTCCCGGATGGGCGTGGGACGTCATGGCGAGATCGTGCAATGTCACGCCGAGGCGAAGCGCCAGAACGAGCTCCTGCAGCAACTCGCCGGCGCCATGTCCGAGGATGTGCGCGCCGAGGAGCCTGCCGGTCTCGGCGCAGCCGATTACCTTGACGAAGCCGTCGGTTGCCCCGATCGCACGGGCGCGGCCATTGGCAAGAAAGCTGGATTTGCCGACAAGGATGGAGCGACCGGCAGCGGCGTCTTCCGTCAGGCCGACGGCTGCGATCTCCGGGGCGGTATAGACCACGCCCGGAACGAGGCCGTAGTCGGGAGCGTCATGCGGATCGCCCGCAAGCGCTGCGATGCAGGCGGCTGCGTCCTCTTCCGCCCTGTGCGCCAGCATCGGTCCGGGCACCGCATCGCCGATGGCGAGAATGCCGGGGATGCTGGTGCGGAACTGCGCGTCGACAGCGATGAAACCTTTGGTGTCAAGTTTCACGCCGAGGCTTTCGAGCCCAAGACCACCTGTGCGCGGTCGCCGGCCGATCGCCACCAGAACGGCGTCGGCCTCCAGAATTTCAACCGCGCCGGAAGAGCGGTTCTCGATCTCGACCCTGGCCGTCGCGCCGGCGGCCGCAACCGTTTTGACGGCAGCGTTCAGCTTGAATCCAATGCCGTGGCGGGAGAAAATCCGCTGCGCAGCCTTGGCGATCTCGCCGTCGATGCCAGGCAGGATGCGGTCGACATACTCGACGACCGTGACCTGAGAGCCAAGGCGCGACCAGATCTGGCCGATCTCGAGGCCGATCACGCCTGCCCCGACGATCACCAGTCGATCCGGTACGCTCTCGAGCGACAGGGCGCCGGTTGACGAGAGGACGCGCTTTTCGTCGAAGGCAACGCCGGGCAAGGCGGCCGGTTCGGAGCCCGTGGCAATCAGGATGTGATGGGTCGCGATTTCACGCTCGCCCACCGTGACCCGCCCCGGGCCTGTGATGTTTGCCCGCCCATGGATGAACTCGACACCGGCCTTCTTGAACAGGAAGGCGATGCCTTTGTTGAGGTCGGAAATCACCCGCTCCTTGCGCGCCATCATGCGCGCCAGGTCAAAGCTTGCGGTGGCGGTTTCAATGCCGTGATCGGCGAGCGACTTCAGTTCGGCCCAGTGTTCGCTCGACGACAACAGTGCCTTGGAGGGAATGCAGCCGACATTCAGGCAGGTGCCGCCCGGGGTCGCGCGTTCGTCGATGCAGGCCACCCGCATGCCGGCAGCGGCGGCGCGCAGGGCCGCGACATAGCCGCCGGGTCCGGCGCCGATGACGACGAGGTCGAAATCAGACATCCGCCTTGCCTCCATAGATCGGAAACGCGAGGCAGAGCGCTGCGACCTTCTCGTGAACCGTGGCCTCGACGGCAGCGTTCGTGCCGGCGCGCAGACTGTCGAGGACGTCGCCGATCAGATGGCCGATCCGGCGAAATTCCTCAGGTCCGAAACCGCGCGAGCAGCCGGCCGCGGTGCCGAGGCGGATGCCTGATGTCACCGTCGGTTTTTCCGGATCGCCGGGCACGCCGTTCTTGTTGCAGGTGATGCCGGCGCGCTCGAGCGCATCGGCCGCCTCGTTGCCCTTCAGGCCGAGTGGGCGCAGATCCACCAGCATCAGGTGATTGTCTGTGCCGCCGGAGACGATCGCCGCGCCGCGCTCGACCAGAACCTCGGCGAGAGCCTTGGCGCTTGCGACGACCCGCCCTGCATAGTCAGTGAAATCCGGCTGCAGGGCTTCGGCGAAGGCGACGGCCTTGGCGGCGATCACATGCATCAGCGGGCCGCCCTGCAGGCCGGGAAAGACCGCCGCATTGATCTTCTTGGCGATTGCCTCGTCATTGGTCAGGATGATGCCGCCGCGCGGCCCGCGCAGCGTCTTGTGCGTGGTCGACGTCACCACATGGGCGTGCGGCATCGGGCTCGGATGGTGGCCGGTGGCGACGAGGCCCGCGATATGGGCCATGTCGACCATCAGCATGGCGCCGACGCTGTCGGCGATCGCCCTGAAACGGGCAAAGTCGATGATGCGGGAATAGGCCGAGGCGCCCGCGATGATCAGCTTGGGGCGTTCTGCCTCCGCCAGCGATGCAACCTCGTCATAGTCGATCCGGCCTTCCGGCGTCAGACCGTAGGTGATCGCACGAAACCACTTGCCGGAAAGCGCTGGACGGGCGCCATGGGTCAGGTGGCCGCCGGCATCCAGCGACATGCCGAGGATGGTGTCGCCCGGCTGCAGCAACGCCAGCATCACCGCGCCGTTTGCCTGCGCGCCCGAATGCGGCTGCACGTTGGCAAATGCGGCGCCGAAGAGCTGCTTGACGCGATCGATGGCAAGCTGCTCGACCACATCGACCTCGCCGCAGCCGCCGTAGTAACGCTTGCCCGGATAACCCTCGGCATATTTGTTGGTCAGGACCGAACCCTGCGCTGCCATCACCCGAAGGCTCGCGTGGTTTTCCGAGGCAATCAGTTCGATCTCGTTTTCCTGGCGACGCCCCTCGGCCTGAATGGCCTGCCAGAGGGCCGGGTCGAAAGCGGAAAGTGGGGCGTTGGCGTCTGTCATGTCTTGTCCTCCGATTGATAACGGGCAGCGCAGGCCGACCGCTCGTTTTCAAGAGGATATTGAATTCCGATCATTGTTGAACTTCATAGTTCTCATGTTAGCATGAGGCATACTTATGCTAGGATCGATGATGCAGAATATTCCGACTGAGTTGATGCGCAGCTTCGTCAAGGCGATCGACGGAGGCAGTTTTACGCGCGCCGCGCAGATGGTGGGGCGCACCCAGTCCGCAGTGAGCCTGCAGATCAAACGGCTGGAGGACGTCGTCGGGGTGCGGCTGTTCCAGCGCGACGCGCATAATCTGAAACTGACGGTTCAGGGCCGAACCTTCGCGCAATATGCACGGCGGATACTGGCCCTGAACGATGAGGTCCTGGCCCTGATGCAAAGCCCTGAAGTCTCCGGACGGGTCCGGCTCGGCGCGCCGAGCGAATATACCGACTCGCTTCTGCCGCACCTGCTCGGGCGTTTCGCCCAGGCCCACCCCAATGTCATGCTCGAAGTGACCAGTGATCTCAGCAAGAACCTTCTGACGCGTCAGAAGAACGGCGAGTTCGATCTGGTCGTTGCCTTGCACGACGACGCACAGGCAGGCGGTGGCAAACCCGTTCATACGGAGCCGTTGATCTGGTTTACCAGCGCGGATCACTTCGGGCACATGCAAAGCCCTCTGCCGCTGGTGCTGGCGCCGCCGCCCTGTGTCTACCGCCGGCGCATGCTGCAGCAGCTGAACCGGGAGACGAAGCCCTGCCGGATCGCCTATCTCAGTTCCAGCCACAGCGCCGTGCTTGCCGCCGTCAGGGCCGGGCTAGGCGTTACCGCGATGGCCAAGAGCACCCTTCCGGGTGACGTGCGGCTGCTCGGAGCGGCCGACGGCCTGGAATCGCTCGGTCATCTGGAAGTGCGCCTGCACCGCCTGCCGACTGCTGAGTCCACCGAGGCAATCGACTACCTCGAGACCTATATCGCCGAGCATCTGGGGCAGGCCGGAGATGCCGGTTCAATTCCCGCCTGAACCGTCCTGCAATTCACTGGGAAAAGAGGCTTTTCAGCGCCTTGAGGTCGGTGCGCAGGCGCTGGTCGATATCCTCGTCATTGCGATTGTCGTCGGCGATGAACTGGAAGAACCGGATATTCTGCAGTGAAAAAAGGCAATCGGCGAGGGCTGCGCTATCGACCGTCTGCGGGATCAGCCCGCGCGACTGGAACTCTTCGACCATGACGCGCATCAGGTCGACGAGAACGCGATCCAGTTCGAGATAGGTCCGACCGAAGTCGCTGCTGCCTTCCTGGATGCTGGCCGAAAGAACCTCCCGCCACGTCGATTTCGCCAGATAGCTCATGGCATGGCGGCGCAGGATCTGGCCGAAGGTGGCAACCGCGTCGATCACGTCGGTCGGCTTGCGCGCGATCATGGTTTTCAATTGCTGGATGAGCAACTGGTCGCTTTCGCTGACGAGTGCGAGGAGAAGGCCCGCCTTGCTGTCGAAATAGTTGTAGACGGTGACGGCAGAGACATCCGCGTCCTTGGCGATCAGTTCGATCGTGGTCGGGGCATAACCGTCTGTCTGGAACCGCACCTTGGCGACTTCCAGAATGCGTTCACGGCGGTCCGCCTTCTGTCGTTCTCTCAATCCCATCGAATTCATTTCGCCTGCCTTTTCCTCCCGTCCATGGCTTGTGCCTCCAATTTCCTTAATGCGCAACAAAAATGATGTTGACAAGAATTTATAGTCACATAAACTTTTTATGCTCTACAAAATTATGGGGAACCGAAATGAGCATTTCCAGACGTTCTTTCTGCTTGCTGGCAACGGCGACGGTTGTGGCGGGCTTTAGCCTGTCGGCGCCGGCCCTTGCCGATAATCTCAAGGTTGCAATCGTCCTGCCGGGCGTGAAGACGGACAAGTCGTTCAATCAGGCAGGTTATGAAGGGGTGGAACACGCGGCCAAGGAACTCGGCCTCGAGTTCGCCTACAGCGAAAAGGTCGCCCAGCCGGACCAGCCTGAAGCGCTCGCCGACTATGCGCGGCGCGGCTATTCCGTGGTGATAGGCCATGGCGGCGAATTCCAGGATTCGGTCGCCAAGGTTGCATCCCGCTTTCCCGATACCAGGTTCGTCGTCGTCAATGGTACGGAGCCGGGCGGCAACGTCGCGATCATGAGCTTCGATTTCCCGGCGCTCGGCTATGTCATGGGCTATGTCGCGGGCAAGGTGTCCGAGACCGGAAAGGGCGGTTACATCGGCGCTCAGAAGCTCAAGTTCTACGTCGATCTCGGCAATGGTTATGCCAAGGGCTTCAAGGCAGCACGCCCCGACGGCGAGGTGATGACGGCCTGGACGAACGATTGGGACGATGTCGCCAAGGGCAAGGAAGCAGCACTCAACGAAATCAGCCAGGGCGCTGACGTCGTCTTCCCGTCGATGGACAATGCCGTGGTCGGCAGCCTGCAGGGCGTGAAGGAAAAAGGCAAAAAAGCGATCGGCATCTATTACGATGCGATCTCCGACTGGCCCGACACCGTGATCCAGTCTGCGATCTTCGACATGCGCGGCGCGCTTCTGACGCTGCTCGGCGAAGCCAAGGCGGGCAAGCTTGAGGGCAAGGCCTATATCTACGGCCTCGAAACGCCGGCGGCCGCCCGTATCGGCACCTATTCCTCAGCCGTGCCTTCAGCGGTGCAGGACGAGGCGGCTGGTATCATCGAGAAGATCAAGTCGGGCGAAATCGACGTCCACTGACGCGCGGGCCGCGCATTTGCCGCGCGGGGAGGGCGGTTCGTCCTCCTCGCGCATCCCGTCACTCGCAGGTTTGCTGGATTGTGCCATGACCGCGCAAGGACTTCGGCTGGAAAAAATTACCAAGACGTTCGGCGACTTCAAGGCGCTGGACGGGATCGATCTGACGGTGCCCCAAGGCACCGTGCACGCCATTCTCGGCGAGAACGGCGCTGGCAAGACGACGCTGATGAACATTCTCTACGGGCTGTACCAGCCCGATGGCGGGCGCATCCTGTTGGATGGAGCGCCGCAGAAGATCGGCTCGCCGCGCCGGGCAATGGATCTCGGCATCGGCATGATCCACCAGCACCTGATGCTGGTGGAAACGTTGACCGTCGTCGAGAACGTGGTGCTCGGCCTGCCTGGGCAGGGGATGCGGCTTTCCCTCGACGAGCATGCGCGCAAGCTGTCCGCGCTTGCAGACAGTTTCGGCTTCGATATCGATCCGCATCAGGCGGTGTGGAAGCTGCCGATGGGCATGCGCCAGCGTGTGGAGATCCTGAAGGTTCTCTATCGCGACGCCCGCATCATCATCCTGGACGAGCCGACCAGCGTGCTCGCGCCCAACGAGGTCGACGCCTTCCTTGAGGGACTGCGGCGGCTGAGGGCGGCAGGCAAGACCATCATCTTCATCAGCCACAAGCTGGACGAGGTAGCGGCAGTGGCCGACCGGGTAACGGTGCTGCGCCGTGGCGCCGTCTCGGCGAACCTGCCGGTCGCTGGCACGCCGCCCGCCGAAATGGCGCGCATGATGGTCGGGCGCGACGTCGTCCTGACGACACTTGAAAAATCGCCGATGACGTCTGACGCGGTGCTCGTCAGCGTGCGTGATCTGAAAGCCCGGGACAACCGTGGCACCGAGGCGCTGAAGGGTGTGTCGTTCGACATCCACGCGGGCGAAATCCTCGGGGTTGCCGGGGTCGACGGCAATGGCCAGGCGGAGCTTGCCGAGGCGCTGACGGGTTTGCGCCCGGTCGAAGCCGGCACGGTGAAGCTCGCCGGCGAGGATATCACCGCCGCCGGGGTCTATGAGCGCCGCCACCGGCTCGGCATTTCATTCGTGCCGGAGGATCGTCACGGCACAGGTCTCGTCCTCGACCTGCCGGTCTACCAGAACGCGATGATCCGCGATTTCCGCGAGGAACCGTTCTCCTCCGGCGGCTTGCTGAAGACGGCCGGCGCGAAAGCGGTGACCGAGGATTGGGTGCGGCGTTACGACGTGCGCCTGCAATCGGTCGATCAGGCGATCCGCTTTCTGTCGGGCGGCAACCAGCAGAAGCTGATCTTCGCCCGCGAGGTGGAGTGCCGTCCGCGGCTGCTGGTGATCATGCAGCCCTGCAAGGGGCTTGATGTCGGTGCCATCGAGGCCGTGCACCGGACCGTTCTTGCCGAACGGGAGCGTGGCACGGCGATCCTCTACATCTCGACGGAACTGGAACACATTCTCAGCGTCTGCGACCGCGTGGCGGTCATGTGCGCAGGCCGGATCACCGGCATCATCGCACCCGAGGAGGCGACACCCGACCGGGTCGGCGCGCTCCTCGGCGGGCTTGCAGAGGCGGAGGTGGCATGATGTTGCTGGTCATTCAATATATCTACGTGTTGCGTCCGGTCTGGGCGGTGCTGGCGGCACTTCTTGCAGGTGCCGGCCTGATCGCCGTCGCCGGGGTCAACCCCGTGGACGCCTACGGCGCCCTCTTCGGCGGCGCCTTCCTCGACTATTACGGCCTTGCCAGCACGCTGGCGAAGATGTCGCCGATCCTGCTCGCGGGCCTTGCCGTCATCGTGCCGCTCCGGGTGGGGCTGCTCAATATCGGCGCCGAAGGCCAGATCTACATGGGCGGTCTGTTCTCGTCGATGGCGGCGCTGCTGCTGCCGGAGATGTCGCCCCTCCTGCAGGTGCCGCTCTGCGTCCTTGCGGGTGCCCTCGGCGGCGGTCTGTGGGGTCTCATTCCCGGTTACCTGAAGGCCTATCGCGGCATCAATGAAGTCATCATCACCATCCTTCTCAACTTCATTGCCATCAATCTGGTGAGCTATGTCGCGGGCGGGCCGATGATGCAGGAGGGCGCGCCCTATCCCTATTCGCAGGAGATCCGCGAGGGGCTGTGGCTGCCCTACATCATGCCGCAGACGGACGCCCATCTCGGCGTGGTCGCCGGGATCGCGCTCTGCCTTGCAGCCTGGTTCGTCTTTCGCTTCACCACGGTCGGCTTCGGCCTGGGCATGATCGGCAAGAACCCGGCAGCCGCCACCTATTCCGGCATCCGCGTCCGGCACAATGTCGTCGCGGTGATGTTCGTTGCCGGTGCCATCGGCGGTCTTGCCGGTACCTTCGAGGTGCTGGGACTGAAACATCGGCTCTATCATCTCTTCTCGCCGGGCTATGGTTTCGACGGCATCGTCGTTGCCTTCCTTGCGCAGCTTTCCCCGCTGATGGCGCCGATTGCCGCCTTCTTCCTCAGCGGGCTCAAGGTCGGTGGCCTCATCATGCAACGGGCCGTCGGCCTCGAGAGCACGGTCGTCGAGGCGATCCAGGGCCTTGTCATCATCTTCGTTGCCGCAAGCCTTGCCTTCCGGTTCGACCGGGGCAACTGGCGCCGGCTCCTCGAGCGCCGCCGCCTGCTGGACGCCGGCCTTGCCGAGGGCTTTGCAAACAATTCCGGAGGCAAGTCATGAACCTGTTGGGCGATATGTCCGCTTGGGTGGATTTCCTGTCCACCGTTCTCAGATTGTCGATCCCGATCGTCTTCGCCGCGCTCGGCGGGGTGCTTTCGGAGCGCGCAGGAGTATTCAACGTCTCGCTGGAAGGCTGCATCCTGGGCGGCGCCTTCGGAGCGGCGACAGGAGCGTACCTGACGGGCACGCCGGTTGGCGGTCTCGTCGTGGGCCTGCTCTTTGCGGTGGCCATCGGCTGCGTGCTTGCAGGGCTTGCCGTCAACCTCGGCATCAACCAGCTGATGACGGGCATCGCCATCAACATCCTCGTGCTGGGTCTGACTTCCTATCTTGCGCGCCTCATCCTCGGAGCCGATGCGACCACGACCTTGCCGGGTTTTTCACCGCTGGCGATCCCCGTCCTTTCGTCCATTCCGGTCATTGGGCCCGTGCTCTTTAACCAGGATCCGCTGGCCTACCTCATGTATCTGGCCGTGCCGCTGACCTACTGGTTCCTGTTCCGCACGCCTTTTGGACTGATCGTGCGGGCCATCGGCGACTATCCGGTTGCCGCCGATACGGTCGGCGTCAGCGTGCCGGCGGTTCGTGCGCTCTGCGTCATCGGGAGCTGCGTGCTCGGCGGGCTCGGCGGCTGCTATCTCGTGCTTTGCCAGGTGTTCGTGTTCACAGAGAACATGAGTGCCGGCAAGGGCTGGATCGCGCTTGCTGCCGTGATCCTCGGGCGCTGGAACCCGGCGCTGGTGTTTGCCGCCTGCATCTTCTTTGCCTTTTCGGAAGCGCTGCAACTGCGCCTGCAGTTCAACAATCCGGATGTGCCCTACCAGCTCTTCTCGATGGTGCCGTTCATCGCGTCCTTCATCGCGCTCGTCGTCTTCGCCGGCCGCGTGCGGCCGCCAGCGGCCATCGGCAACAAATACGTCCGGGGCGGCAAGTAACGCCCCTTCTCTTCACCCACCTGAAATGGAACGATAATGACCAGCAATTCCTATGAGACCGGTCGTCTGAACCTGCCGTTTGTCGGCATCTGCACCTTCGGCAAATATCCCTACCAGCCGGACTGGGATGCGATCGACGCCGACGTGGCCATCCTCGGCGCCCCCTTCGACTGCGGCACCCAGTGGCGCGCCGGCACCCGCTTCGGACCGCGCTCGATCCGCGAAGCCTCCACCCTCTTCTCTTTCGGCCATGGCGGCGCCTATGACCATGAGGACGACGTCACCTATCTGCCGAGCGGCGAGGTCTCCATCGTCGATATCGGCGATGCCGACATCGTCCACACCGACACGATGAAGAGCCATGCCAACATCGAGTTCGGCGTGCGCAAGATCCTGGAGGCCGGCGCATTGCCGGTGGTGCTGGGCGGTGATCATTCGATCAACATCCCCTGCGTCAACGCCTTTGCCGAGGACTGCGAAAAGAACGGCCCGATCCATATCGTGCAGATCGACGCCCATCTCGATTTCGTCGACGAGCGCCATGGCGTGCGCTACGGCCATGGCAACCCGATGCGGCGTGCAGCGGAAAAGCCCTATGTCAGCGGCCTGTCGCAGCTCGGCATCCGCAATGTCTCCTCCACCGCCAGGGAAGGCTACGAGGATGCCCGCAAGATGGGCTCCGACATCCTGTCGGTGCGCCAGATCCGGGCGCTGGGCACGGATGGCGTCGTCGAGCGCGTGCCGGCCGGCGTCCGCTACTATGTCACCATCGACATCGACGGCTTCGATCCGTCGATCGCGCCGGGCACCGGCACGCCGTCGCATGGCGGCTTCATCTATTACGAGGTGCTGGAGATCCTGGCGGCACTCGCCAAGCGCGGGACCATCGTCGGCATCGATCTGGTCGAGGTCGCCCCCGACTACGACCACACCGGCGGCACATCCATTCTGGCCGCCCAGGTTCTCATGAACCTCATCGGCCGCGTCATGCAGGCAAGGAAAGGCTGAACCATGGGACGACTTCACTACGATTTTTCCGGCGAGCACGTGCTCGTCACCGGCGCGAGCCGGGGTATCGGCCGCGCGGTGGCGGAAGGCTTCGCGAGCGCAGGCGCCGATGTCACCATCCTGTCCTCCGGTTCGGGCATCCATGAGACTGCCGCCGAAATGTCGGCGCAGTTCGGCCGCAAGGTGGAAGCACTTGAATGCGACATCACCGACAGTGCCGCGGTGAAGGCCGCGCTCGCACCACTCGGGCGCATCGACGTCCTCGTCAACAATGCCGGGCTTGAGCGTATCACGCCGCTGCTCGATCCCGATCCGGCAATCGAGGACACGTTCCGCCGCATCACCGACATCAATACCAACGGCACCTTCTACGTCACGCGCAATGCGGTGCCGCACATGGTGGAGGGCGGACGCATCATCGTCACCGCCTCGATCTGGAGCCGCGTCGCGGTGCCGGAATTTGCCGCCTACATCACCTCCAAGCACGCCAATCTCGGCTTCACCCGGGTGATGGCGAAGGAGCTCGGGTCGAAGGGCATCCGCGTCAACGCGGTCTGCCCCGGCTGGGTGCGCACCGAAGCCGCCATGCTGTCCCTGAAGAACATGTCTCTGCGCACCGGTCGCAGCGAGGAGGACCTTCTGGCCGAAATCGTCGGCGCGCAGGTGCTGCCCGGCCTGCTTGAGCCCGAGGATCTCGCCGCTCCCTATCTCTTCCTTGCTTCCGATGGGGCAAAGGACATGACCGGCCAGGGACTGATGCTCGATCGCGGTGAGGTGATGGCATGACCCGGCGCGTTCTCGTCACGGGCGCCTATCGCGGCATCGGTGCCGCCTGCGCGCTTGCCTTTGCAGCCACCGGTTCGCGCGTCGCGCTCGCCGATATCCGCCAGCCCGATGATACGGCAGTATCGGCCGCCAAGGCCGGTGCTGCGGAAACGCTGGCGCTTGCCTGCGACGTCTCCGACGAAAACGCCGTCCTTGCTGTCGGCGAAGCGGTCGAGAAGGCGTTCGGCGGCATCGATGTGGTCGTGCACTGCGCGGGCGTCATCCACGAGGCGCCATTGCTGGAAACGCCGGTCGCCGATTTCGACCGTGTGATCGCCATCAACCTGCGCGGCAGCTTCCTTGTCGGCAAAATGGCGATCAGCCTGATGGATGGCTCGGCGGAAGCGCCCGGCCGGGTGATCATGATCGCTTCGGACATGGCCTATTACGGCCGCGAGACCTTCTCGCCCTATGTTGCCTCCAAGCACGGTGTCCTCGGCCTGGTCCGCTCCTGGGCGAAGGAGTTTGCGCCGCGCATCCTCGTCAACGCCATCTGCCCCGGGCCGATCGATACCGAAATGCTTGGCGCTGCCAACATGAGCGCCGAGTGGCGCGCGCGCGAGCTCGCCATTCCGCTCGCCCGCTTCGGCAAGCCGGAGGAAATCGGCGAACTGGCGCTGTTCCTTGCCGGTTCCGGCGGGCGCTACTTCACCGGCCAGGGTGTCGGCAGCAATGGCGGGAGCATCATGCCATGATCAGGAACCCCATTCCCTGGCCGAACGGCGCGAAGTGCGCCGCTTGCATAACCTTCGATATGGATGCCGACAGCCTCATCCATATCGCCCACCCCGAAGATGGCCATAGCCGCGTCGCCGGGATCTCCATGCTGCAGTATGGGCCGAAGGTGGCGATCCCGCGCATCGTCGAAACCTACCGGCAGCTCGGCATCAAGCAGACCTTTTTCGTGCCCGCCTGGTGCATAGAGAAGTACCCGGAGGCGATCGAGGCCATTCTGGAAGGCGGCCACGAACTTGCCCATCACGGCTTCCTGCACGAGCATCCGCGCGAGCTGTCGGATGAGGACGAGGCCTATTGGCTGGATCGCAGCATCGAGGTGATCGTGAAGGCGAGCGGCCGCCGGCCGCGAGGCTGGCGAGCGCCGCTCTACAATTTCTCGCACCGCTCGGCCGACCTTTTGGTCTCGCGCGGGTTCGAGTACGACGCCTCGCTGATGGGAGACGATATTCCCTATCTCCTGGAATGCGACGCCGGACAGCTGGTGGAGCTGCCCTCGCACTGGGGGCTCGATGACTGGCCGCAATATGTCCAGTCCATGGACCTCGACTACATGATGCCCATCCGCGCGCCCGAACAGGGTTTTGCCGCCTTCGCGCAGGAGTTCGAGGCCGCCTACCGCTACGGCGCGCTCTGGGTGCCGGTGGTACATCCCTTCGCCACCGGTCGCCTTGCCCGTTGGGACGTGGTGCACCGGTTCCTCGAGCAGGTTCTCCAGCGCGGCGACGTCTGGTTCGCGCCGATGGAGGAGATCGCTGCGCATGTGCGCACGGTCGTCGACAAGGGGCTGTGGTCGCCGCGGATCGATCGGCTGCCCTATTACGCCGAACCCGTTCGGGTTCGGTGACGCTAGCGAGATAAGACGTTTGACGGAAGGAGGCGAGATTTGCTGCGCGGCATCGGCTTTGTGGTGGCAGGCAAAGGTGAAAAGGACGCGGACGGCGAAACGGCCGCCTGCCTCGTCCTAGCCCGCTATGCAATGCGGATGCTGCGTGGCGCCGCAACCTTCCTGATTTCGTCCGTTCGGCGGATGTTGCGCCGCGATCGAGGATTTCGGGACTGAGGCATCCCTCAGTCCCGACCTGTCAGAGCCCGCGTCTTTGCGCACGCCACGCACGGATATCCTCGGCGCTCGCCTTGCCGCCGCGCGGACCATGGATCGTGACGGAGCGCGAGGCGGCGGCGATGGAAAAATCGAGCGCCTCGGTAAAGGACTGCCCTTGGGTCAGGCACCAGGTCAAAGCTCCGCCGAACGTATCTCCGGCACCCGTCACGTCGACGACGTCGACCGGGTAGCCGTTTGCCTCAAGGCGCGTCTCGCCGTCATGGGCCTGCGCACCGTCGGCGGCCAGAGTACGCACCACCCAACCGATCTCGTGGTCCTGTATCCAGCCGGCGATGCGGGTGATGTCGTCATGGCCGAAGGCGGCGCGGAAGCCGACCTGGTTGAAGATGACGACGGCAGCGCCCCTGAGATAGGGCAGGTCTTCCGGAGCGCATCCGCCGACATCGAGGTCGAAGATCGCGCGGCGTTCGTGGCGCCTGAGATCGGCAACGAGATCGGCCTGCTTCAGCACGCCGCCGTCGGTCTGCGCATGCAGCCGGCGCACCCGGTAGAGTGTCGTGTAGAGGAAGCCTGGCTGGCGCAGGGCTGCAAGCGTTGCCGGGGGGAGCCACATTGGCTGCTCACCCATCTCGACCGTCAAGACGACGTGCTCGCCGTCGATGAGGAAGATGAGATTGCGCGATTCCGCAACGGCGCGATCGGTCAGCATGTGGTCGGCAGCGACGTCGTTCTTTTTCAGGTCGTCGATGAGGCGACGCGAGAGCGGGCTGTCGTTAAGCAGTGAAATGAACTGGGTGTCGCCCCCCAGCGCCGCGTGCACGACGGCGGCGTTGGCAATGGAGCCACCGATTTCGGCCGGCAATTCGCGGACCATGCCCTTGTCTGCCCGTCCGGGCCAGCGGTCGGCCGTGTAGTATTCGTCGAGCGCGACATCACCGATGAAAAAGGCAGTCATGTCGGCTGCCCTTGCATGACCTGCACTCGGCGTGATCCCCCTTCGACCGGCACCCACGGGCTCTCGCCCAGGCCACAGACCGCCATCCAGTAATAGGGCGTCGGGCCGGCGGCACCCCGGCAGGCGTCGTGCCAGACACCCCGGTTCATCACCACCGCCTTGCCCGGCGTGATGATGAACGCCTCGATGTCGGCGGCAACGGGAGCATCGGCGGCCGATGCGGGTGCAACCGCAAGAACGATCGCTTCGCCGGCGCAGAAAATCGCCTCCTCGGTCAGCAGATGCCGTTCCATCGCGGCGCACGACCATGGCGCTCCCGGCGCACGCGTGATGCCGAGACGGGGCGAACCTTCTACCAGCGGGATACGGGTGAAGCCATCATGCCATCCATCGCCCGTCGTCCAGATCACCTGTGCGTCGAGATCGTCGACGAGGTCATAGACCTTGCCGTAGCGGGCAAAATTCTCAGGCGTCACGGGGCTCGCCGCAACGGTGTCGGTGCTCATGCTGCGCTCCGTGCGGTGCGCACGACGCGCATAAGCCGCGCCACATGGCCCGCCTCAACCCGGCCGGTATCCTTATGGTCGTGCTTGAACCAGCTTCCGACGACGGCGCCGTCCGCATGCGCGAGCTGCTCGACGGCATTTGCTTCCGTGAGGCCGGCGCCGATGAGAAGCGGCACGGTTCCACCGGTGGCCGCGCGGAAGCGCGCCACCTTGTCCATATCAGTCGGCTGGCCGGTGGCATCCGACGTCACCACGAGGCCATCACAGCGCGCCGCCCCCAGGCGGACGTCGTCTTCTTCGGATCGCCCCGAAAGAACCGGTTGATACTTGAACCGCACGCCACCCAGCAACAGTGCCGGCACGCCGGCGCGCCTGGCAGCAAGGTCGGCGGCAAACGTGGCATCGTTTTCCGGCGGCAGGTGCCCGGCGACGGAATCCACCTGAATGAAGGAGACGGGGAAGCGCGCCGCAAGCGCGAAGGCCCGCGCATCGTCGCGCAGCACGTTGACGCCGATCCGTGCGCCGAGGTCGAGGGTGCACAGCCGCTCGAGCACGCGCTCGACATCGTCGGCATCGCCAAAGTAGTTTTCGACCACCAGCCCGTCGACACCTTCGCCGGCCATGATGCGGGCCTCTTCTTCGGCCTGGGCGCATTTTGCGGCGGGTCCGTCGCCGGTCAGGTGCAGCATGCCGAGGATGGGTTTCGGGGTTGTGAAAGTGTCGCCAAAACGGCTCATGTCAGTTCTCCTGGGTCGCGCCGCCTTCATGCGGGCGCGGTATCGCGCCCCCAGCGCGTTGCGAATTTCATCTGGACGGCCGGCGAGTAGACGATCGACGTGCGCTCGACCAACTGGTCGTCGGCATCGAGCACGTCTCCGCTGGCGCAAAGATAGCCCGGCACTGAAGGCGCCGGGGCAAAGACCTCCCGAAGACGATCGGACGGCGGCACGACGGTGAGCAGCAGTTCCGAGCGAAGGGGATGGCGGTCGTAATCGCGGCGCAGCACCTCGTAGAGGGATTGCGCGCCGAAATCGTAGGCATCGATGCCGGGGTAGAGGGCAAGATCGAGCTGCGAGGTGTCGACATTGAGCCAGCTGATCGTCTCGCCGTTCGCAAGGCCCCGGGCACGCACCAGGAAGAGCTCGCCGTTTTCCACCCGGTGTTCCAGCACCCGTGTTACCGGGCGCTGGCCCTGGCGCCGGGCGAGCTCCGTGAAGCTGCCGAAGTTCCAGATGTTGTGGCTGATCGGCCGATGCGAGACGATGGTGCCGCGACCGCGCACCTGCTGAACCAATCCTTCCGACACCAGGAGCGCCATCGCGTTGCGGACGGTGGTCCTGGCGATGCCGAACTGGTCGCGCAACTGGTTCTCCGAGGGGATGGCTTCCCCTTCGGAGAAGTCACCGCTCAGAATGGCGGCACGCAGGGCCCGGTAGAGTTGCCGGTAGAGCTGTTCGCTCGAAAAGGAATCGAGGCGAAAGCGCGACAGCCGATCATCCGGGCTTTCGGTCGTTGCGTTGGCGTCTGGCGTGGAAGGATGGGTCAAGGCAGGCTCCGGCAAGGGGTTACTTCGTGGCTCCGTTTATCTTGAACTCCTCGACACCCGCCTCTTTCAAGCCGTGGCGGTCGAGGATCTGTGCATAAGTGCCGTCTGCCTTCAGCGCATCGAGCGTTGCATGCACCGCATCGCGCAACTCGCCATTCGCCTTGGCGAAGGCGATGCCGTAGTGGTTGATCTCTCCGACGTCGCCGATCTGGTAGAACTTGCCCGGTTCCTGCTTGATCAGGTCGAGAAGTCCCTCAAGCCCGATGACCGAGGCCTGGGCGCGGCCCTGGCGGATTTGCATGATGTGCTCGGCCTGGGTCGGGATCTGGATGACGGTGATCAGCTTGTCGGCCGGGCAGATCGACTTTCCAAGCTCTTCCGCCCAGGTGACCCAGCTCGTGCCGGTGGCCACGGCGACCGTCTTTCCGCAAAGGTCGGCCTCGGTCTTGATCTCACTCTGATGATCGAGCGTCGTGTAAAAGACGTTGCCGGTCTTGAAGTAGTCGATGAAGTCGAGCTGGCCCTGGCGCTCGACCTTGTCGGAAAAGGCAGTGATGATCATGTCCGAACGGCCGGTGACGACCTGCGGAATGAGCTGCGGAAATTCGACGTTCTGGAATTCTGCCGTGAGGCCGAGGCGTTCGGCGATCGCCTTGGCAAGATCGATGTCGAAGCCCTTGAGCTCGGTCGAACCGGCGTCGCTGTATTCCATCGGCGGATAGGCAAGGCTGATGGTGAAATTGAGCTTTCCGGCCGAGCGAACCGCTTCGGGCAGGGCGGCCGCGAGCTTTTCGTCGGCGGCGTGGGCGGCCACGCCGGATGCGAGGCTGATGAATGTGGCTGAGGCGAGCCCCAGGACCATCGGCAACAGTCGTTTCATTTCCGTTCTCCCTTTTTTGAACTTTGTTGATCAGGCCAGCACGCGGCTGAGGAAACTGCGCACGCGCGGGTCGCCGGGGTCGCTCAGGACCTGCTGGGGCGCGCCCATCTCGCGGATTTCGCCGTCGATCATCACCACGACGCGGTCTGCCACCTCGCGGGCAAAACCGATCTCGTGTGTCACGACGATCATGGTGGTGCCACCGCGCGCCAGGTTGCGCATCACTTCCAGCACCTCGCCGACGAGTTCGGGGTCGAGGGCGCTGGTCGGCTCGTCGAACAGCATGACGCGCGGTTCCATCGCCAGGGCTCTCGCAATCGCGACGCGCTGCTTCTGGCCGCCGGAAAGCTGCGAGGGGTAGCTTGAGGCCTTGGCGGCCATGCCAACCTGCTCGAGCAGGCCCATGGCGCGGGCTTCGGCCTCGTCACGGCTGAGACCGCGCACGACCATCGGTCCCTCGATGACGTTTCCGAGCACCGTGCGATGGGCGAACAGATTGAAGTGCTGGAACACCATGCCGAGCTGGCTCTGCTGGGCGCGCAAGCGCTTGACCGGCAACTCCTGAAGCGCGCCACGGTGAAGCGCATAGCCCATGATCGAACCATCGACCCAGACATAGCCGCCATTGGGCGTTTCCAGATGGTTGATGCAGCGCAGGAACGTGCTCTTGCCGCTGCCGGATGGACCGAGGATGCAGAGCACCTCGCCATAGGCGACTTCGAGATCCAGGCCCTTCAGGACCTCGTGGCTGCCAAAACTCTTGCGGATACCGACCGCCTTGACTGCGAGGCTCATGCTTCCCCCCTTGCGGCCGGCCGGCGCACCCAGGCCCAGAACCCGCGGCGATCGCTGCTGGCTGTGGCGGCGTCGCGGCCGAAGTGACGTTCGAGATAATATTGGCCGATCGAAAGCACGGTGGTTCCGGCCAGATACCAGACGGCGCAGACGAACAGGAGTTCGATCACCGCACCGTTGATGAAGTAGATGCGCTGTGCGGCGTTCAGCATCTCGCCCATGGCGATCGTGGCGGCCAGCGAGGAGAATTTCAGCATGCCGATGGCGCTGTTGCCGAGCACCGGCAGGATCAGGCGCACCGTCTGGGGCAGGATGATGCGTCGCATGGTCTGGCCCGGCGTCATGCCGAGCGTGTGGGCCGCTTCCTTCTGACCGCGGTCGACGGAGCCGATACCACCGCGCACCACCTCGGTGAGATAGGAGCCTTCGTTGACGCCGAGCCCCAGGACGGCTGCCACGAACGGCGTGACGACATCCACCATGCGCTCATCGACGAGGCCCGGAATATAAAGGCGAGGAAAGACCAGCGCGATGTTGAACCAGATGAGCAACTGCAGCAGCACCGGCGTGCCGCGGAAGATCCAGACATAGAGCCACGCTGCAAAGCGCAGGATCGGGTTTTCCGAAAGCCGCATGATGCCGAAGGCAAAGCCAAGGGCCACGCCGAGCACCAACGCGCAGGCCGAAATCAGCAGTGTCCAGCCAAATCCGGTGACGATGACGCCGGCGGTCAGGAACTGCCCGACGACGGTCCACTGGATCTGCCCGACCGCGAAGGCCCGGCCGATGACGGCAAGCAGCAGCAGGACGAGGCCGCCGCTGATCCAGCGGCCGGGGTGCCGCAGGCGACGGACGGTCACATCCGGGCCGGGCAGATCGGTCAGCGTCAGGGCTGCGGGTGAAGAGTGAGGCAAATGAGGCATGAAATCCACTTGTAGGGTTAGGCCTACAACTTACTACGGACGCTTTCGCCTGGTGTCAAGCGACATTGTGAGCGCCTTCCGGGAGAGGCGCGACGCCGCTGGACGCGGAAAAAATGCGGCGATCCGGATATCAGCGCGTCCGCCGCCTGCTTTCCGTGATCGCTTGCGCCAGCGTTTCGGCTGCGCGGGAGGGCTTGTTGCGAGGATAGGCAATATGGAAAATGTCCTCGAAGGTCAGGCGCTCGGGGGCGAGCACGCGCAGCCGGCCGGTGCGAACCCATTCGTCGGCATAGTGATCGGGAAGGAAGCCGATATAGGCGCCGGACAGGAGGAGGAGCAGCGTCCCTTCCATGTGCGGCGTCGCCGCGGCCCAGTTGAAGTTCACGCCGCAGATCGTTTGCTTGAGCATGTAGGTACGCCCGGCGAAGGATTGGGATTCGAGCTCGCCGTCGGTCAGTTCCGCGTCCGGCCGGGCAAAGAGCGGATGGCCCACGGCACAGTAGAGTTTCTGCACCTCGGAAAAGACCACCTGGCTGCGGAAATGCGCGGTGACGTTGCCGACGGACGGCATCAGGACGATCTGGTAGGAACCGTTCAGCAGGCCCTGGTTCAGCACCTGCGGCGCGGCGACGTCGATTTCCAGATGTACGCGCGGGGCCTGGGCGTGAAAGGCGGCCAGTGCGCCCTGGAGGTCGAGGTCGCGATTGGTGATCATCGCATCGACGGTGCCGAAGCTCAGGCTGCCCGTCAGTTCCCCTTGCGCCTCGCCGATGCGGCTTTGAAACTTTTCAAGCGAGCCGAACAGTTCGAGCGTGGCGTCGTAGACGAGCCGTCCTTCGTCGGTGAGTTCGAAGCCGCTGCGCCCGCGACTGCAGAGGCGCAGGCCCAGCCGTTCCTCCAGATGACGCATATGGGTGGAGATGGTCGCCTGCGTCATGCCGAGAGCGGATTGGGCGGCGGAGAAGCCGCCGTGCTGAACGACGGAGGCGAAGACGCGCAACAGCCTGAGCTCGGCGTCGCCAAGCGAGAGATTGAGAACGCGGTGTCGAACCTTGTTGATCATCCATTGATAAATGCACAAGTGAACATGTAATCATAGATACTTTTAAATGTTTTGGCCTTTGGCACACTCCTTCTCACCTTTGGAGGAGGGGACATGACCAGCAATTCCTATGAGACCGGTCGTCTGAACCTGCCGTTTGTCGGCATCTGCACCTTCGGCAAATATCCCTACCAGCCGGACTGGGATGCGATCGACGCCGACGTGGCCATCCTCGGCGCCCCCTTCGACTGCGGCACCCAGTGGCGCGCCGGCACCCGCTTCGGACCGCGCTCGATCCGCGAAGCCTCCACCCTCTTCTCTTTCGGCCATGGCGGCGCCTATGACCATGAGGACGACGTCACCTATCTGCCGAGCGGCGAGGTCTCCATCGTCGATATCGGCGATGCCGACATCGTCCACACCGACACGATGAAGAGCCATGCCAACATCGAGTTCGGCGTGCGCAAGATCCTGGAGGCCGGCGCATTGCCGGTGGTGCTGGGCGGTGATCATTCGATCAACATCCCCTGCGTCAACGCCTTTGCCGAGGACTGCGAAAAGAACGGCCCGATCCATATCGTGCAGATCGACGCCCATCTCGATTTCGTCGACGAGCGCCATGGCGTGCGCTACGGCCATGGCAACCCGATGCGGCGTGCAGCGGAAAAGCCCTATGTCAGCGGCCTGTCGCAGCTCGGCATCCGCAATGTCTCCTCCACCGCCAGGGAAGGCTACGAGGATGCCCGCAAGATGGGCTCCGACATCCTGTCGGTGCGCCAGATCCGGGCGCTGGGCACGGATGGCGTCGTCGAGCGCGTGCCGGCCGGCGTCCGCTACTATGTCACCATCGACATCGACGGCTTCGATCCGTCGATCGCGCCGGGCACCGGCACGCCGTCGCATGGCGGCTTCATCTATTACGAGGTGCTGGAGATCCTGGCGGCACTCGCCAAGCGCGGGACCATCGTCGGCATCGATCTGGTCGAGGTCGCCCCCGACTACGACCACACCGGCGGCACATCCATTCTGGCCGCCCAGGTTCTCATGAACCTCATCGGCCGCGTCATGCAGGCAAGAGCCGGAAACCGCTGATCGAAGACACCCGGAAGGGCCGGCATGCCCACGGCTGCCGACGAGGAGGAAAAGACATGGACGAAAGCGTCCGCAACTATCTGGATCACTATGGTGTCAGCGATGCGACGCGGCGTTTTTTGGCAAAACCGCAGAAGATGTTCATCGGCGGCGCCTGGGTCGACAGCGGCAATGGCGCGACTTTCGATATTTTCGAGCCGTCGACCACCGGCCTGATCACCTGCGCGCCGTCCGGCACCACCGATGATCTCGACCGGGCCGTGCGCGCCGCCCGCGCGCAGTTCGATGGCGGCGCCTGGCGCCTCCTGAAGCCGCTCGAGCGCGAGCGGCTGCTGCATCGCCTTGCCGATCTCATCGAGACCCACGCCGACGAACTGGCGGAGATCGAAGCCATCGACATGGGCAAATCGGTAACCTTTGCCCGGGAGATCGACATTCAGGGCACGGTCGATACCTTTCGCTACTTCGCCGGCTGGCCGACAAAGCTGCATGGCCGCACCGTCGAGCCGTCCATTCCCGGCAACTACCTCGCCTATACGCGCAAGGAGCCGCTCGGCGTCGTCGCCGCCATCGTACCGTGGAATTTCCCGCTGCAGACCATGGCGTGGAAGCTCGCGGCCGCCCTTGCTGTCGGCTGCACCGTCATCGTCAAGCCGGCGGAACTGACCTCGCTGTCCACGCTGCGCTTTGCCGAACTGGTGCAGGAGGCCGGCATTCCCGATGGCGTGGTCAATGTTGTCACCGGTCGCGGCAGCGTTATCGGCGCAGCGATGTCGACCCATCCCGGCATCGACAAGGTCACCTTCACCGGCTCGACCCCGGTCGGGCAGGAGGTCGGCCGCGCGGCTGTCGGCAACCTCAAGCATGTCACGCTGGAACTCGGTGGAAAATCGCCGGTGCTGGTGCTCGACGATGCCGACCTGCAAAGTGCTGCCCGCGCGGTGGCGAACGGTGTGTTCTTCAACTCCGGCCAGGTCTGCGATGCGGGCACCCGTGTCTACGTCCAGAAATCCGTTCACGACGCTTTCCTCGAAGAGCTGGTTGCAGTCACGCGCACGCTGACGCTCGCGCCCGGCCTCGACCGCGATTGCTACATCGGCCCGATGGTCTCGGCGCAGCAGAAAAAGGTCGTGTCCGACTATATCGAAGCCGGCCGTCGCGGGGGCGCCCAGCTGATCCATGGCGGGGGCAATCCCGACCGGCCCGGCCATTTCGTCGAGCCGGCGATCTTTGCCCATTGCAGACCGCAGATGACCATCGTGCGCGAAGAGATCTTCGGGCCGGTTCTGGTCACCAGCCCCTTCGAGACGCTGGATGAGGCGGTTTCGCTGGCGAACGACACACCGTTCGGCCTGGCCGCCGCGATCTACTCCAACGATCTCGCGCGCGTGCACACGCTCATCCCGCGCCTGCATGCGGGCTCCGTCTACGTCAATGCGCACAGCACGATCGATCCGTCCATGCCCTTCGGCGGCTTCAAGGCTTCGGGCTTCGGCAAGGACCTCGGCCCCGAACAGCTCGACTACCTGATGGAGACGAAGGCCGTGTGGATCACGCTGCCGTAGTTGTCGGGCGGCTACGGAAAATTCTGCGGGTCGCCGCCCATGGGCGGCCCGGTTCACGAGACCGTCGGCTGATGGAGCCGCATTTGCTCGCGGAAAGACGCCAAAGGCGCGACGCGACAGGGGAACGAACTATGGAAAACGATGTTGCCTGGCAGAACGAACTGGGACGCCGCGCCCGTATCTATGAAGACATCGAGGCCGGTCACCGCTTCGAAGGCACGATGAGCAGGCTCGACTATGCCGGCATGACCGTGCTGACGCTCGTGCTGGTCCTCGGCTTCTGGTTCTGGGGGGCGTGAGATGACCGATCATGTTGCCGGCGGCGGGCTTGCCGCCGCAGAAATCCAACGCCAGGAAGCGTCCGAAAATCGTGCCGCCGCCGAACGCGGCGATGCACCGCTCCTGCCGTCCGAACGGCTCTGGGGCTTCTGGGAGTTCACCTATGCCAATTCGGCGCTTGCCATCGCCACCTGGGCGTTCCTGATCGGCGGTTCCGTCGGTCTGTTCGTCGGGCCGAAGGAGGGCATTGCAGCCATCATCATCGGCAATATCGTCGGCGTCATGCTGACGGCGCTGGCCACCACGCCCCTTTCCGGCCGCTACGGCATCGAGCAGTTCGTCGCGCTGCGCAGCCAGTTCGGCTACAACGGCAGCCGCATCGTCTACGTGCTGGCTGTGGTGGTGCTGACCATGGGCTGGCTCGCGGTGCTGGCCATGATGTTCGGCCGCTCGATCGACGGATTGACGGCGCTGAGTTCCGGCGAGGCCGCCAATCCCACCGGCGTTAAGATGATCATCGCCGCCGTGGGCGCCATCCTCGTCACCTGGTTCATCGTCGCCAAGGGGCCGACCTCGATCAAGTTCTTCAACATGGTCGTCTCGCCGGCACTGGTGATCCTGATGATCGTGATGCTCTACCTCATCCTTCAGCATCGTTCCTTCGGCGAACTGCTGGCGATGCCGGCGCTCTCGCCCCCCTTCGAAGACAACACGCTCAATTTCATGATCGCCGTCGAGGTGAACCTCGCCGCCGGTTTCTCGTGGTGGCCCTATATCGGCAACCTCGCCCGCCTGACGAAGAACGAACGCACCGCCTTCTGGCCGAACATTCTCGGCATCTTCGGTGCCGCAGCTCTCGGCGAAATCGTTGGTCTTCTCGCCGCCGTTGCGCTTGGAGACAGCGACCCGACGATCTGGATGACCAAGATCGCAGGCCCGATCATCGGCATCATCGCTCTGCTGTTCGTGGCTTTTGCCAACATGACCTCGATGGCAAACATCCTCTACACGTCCATCGTCGGTCTGCGCCAGGTGGGAACCGCCACCATTCGAGCCATCTCGTGGGGTGCGATCCTTCTTCTCTTCTGCGTCATCCCGCTCGGCCTCGTGGTCTTTTATCCGCAGATGTACGACGGCTTCTTCATCTTCCTCGTGTGGACCTCGGCCCTCAACTCCGCGCTCGCCGGCATCGGCATTGCCGACTACTTCTTCCTGCGCGGCCAGAAACTCGACATGCGCAGCCTGCATGGGCCGCAGGAGAAGGGCCCCTATCGCTTCTGGGGCGGCTTCAATCCCATCGGCCTTTTTGCCCTGGCGGTCGGCTTCGGCGTCTACGTGCTGGTGTTCAATCCGCAGACGCTCGAAAGCCTTCCGGCCTTCAAGTACCTCACCGCCTCCGTGCCATCCTGCCTTGCGGCCGGCGCGGTCCACTATGTCCTGACCCGGCTTTTCGCCCGCGGGCGCGGTTGGGGCCTCTATCCGTAACATCGGGATGTCAGCCATGAGCGAGACCTACGACTACATCATCATCGGCGCCGGATCGGCCGGCTGCGTGCTTGCCAACCGTCTTTCGGAAGATCCCGCAGTTAAGGTGCTGGTGCTCGAATATGGCGGCAGCGACAAGTCGATCTTCATCCAGATGCCGACGGCGCTGTCCATCCCGATGAACGGCACCAAGTACAACTGGAAATACATGACCCTGCCTGAACCCGGTCTCGACGGCCGGCAGGTTCACTGCCCGCGCGGAAAGGTCCTGGGCGGCTCCTCATCGATCAACGGGCTGGTCTACATGCGGGGGCACGCCCGCGATTTCGACGAGTGGGAGGAACTTGGCGCGCGTGGCTGGCGCTATGCCAATTGCCTGCCCTATTTCCAGCGCGCCGAGAGCTGGCAGGACGGGGGTGACGCCTATCGCGGCGCTTCCGGCCCGCTTGCGACCAATGCCGGCAACCGGATGCGCAACCCGCTCTACAAGGCTTTCGTCGATGCGGGCCACGAGGCGGGCTACATCACGACGCACGATCCGAACGGTCAAATGCAGGAAGGCTTCGGCCCCATGCACATGACCGTCAAGGACGGCGTGCGCTGGTCGACGGCCAATGCCTATCTGAAACCGGCGATGAGCCGGCCCAATCTCACCGTCGTTACCCATGCGATGACGCGGCGCGTGCTGCTGGAGGGCAAGCGCGCCGTCGGCGTCGAATATGAACAGGGCGGCGGGGAGCGGATCGTGGTGAAGGCGAGCCGCGAGGTGCTGATTTCCTCCGGCCCGATTGGGTCGCCGCACCTGCTGCAACGCTCAGGCATCGGCCCGGCCGCGGTGCTGCAAAAGGCGGGCGTCCAGGTGCTGCACGACCTGCCCGGCGTCGGCGAGAACCTGCAGGATCACTCCGAGGTCTACATCCAGTACGCCTGCAAGGAGCCGATCACGCTCAATGGCAAGATGGGCCTTCTGAGCAAAGCCCTGATCGGTGCCGAATGGCTGCTTTTCAAGAAGGGGCTTTCTGTCTCCAACCATTTCGAGAGCGGCGGCTTCATTCGCTCCGACGCGTCCCTCCAGTGGCCGGACATCCAGTTCCACTTCCTGCCGGCGGCGATGCGCTATGACGGCAAGAAGCCGCTCGACGGCCATGGTTTCATGGTGTTGACGGGACCGAACAAGCCGAAGAGCCGCGGCTATGTGCGGCTGCGCTCGCCCGAAGCGCACGAGCAGCCGGACATTCTCTTCAACTACCTCGATCGCGAGGAGGACCGCGAAGGCTTCCGCCGCTGCCTGCGACTGACACGCGAGATTGTCGCCCAGCCGGCCTTCGACCGCTTCCGTGGCGACGAAATCGCCCCGGGGACGAATGTTCGCACGGATGACGAGATCGACGCCTGGGTGCGCGAAACCATGGAAAGCACCTACCACCCCTGTGGCTCCTGCCGCATGGGCGAGGACGAGATGGCCGTCGTCGACAGCGAGCTGCGGGTGCGCGGCATCGCCGGTCTGCGGGTCATCGACAGCTCCGTCTTCCCGGCAGAGCCGAACGCCAACCTCAACGCGCCGACGATCATGCTCGCCGAGCGTGGCTCGGACCTGGTGCGCGGCAGGCCGCTGCTTGCCGCCTCCAACGCGCAGGTCGGCATCGCGCCCGGCGTCGGCGTCACCCAGCGTAGCGGCAAGCCGCTGCGGGCGCTGCGGCACTGAGGCCGCCTGCGATGGTGCGCGGCATCGGCTACATCGTCGCCCGGCGTGATCCCGATGATCCCGAGGAGCCGCGCAATTGGGCGCTCTTGATAGAGACGTTCTTGCGCGGCTTGTTCGCCCGCCTTGCGGGCGGGCACCCCTTGCCGCGTCGACGCCGGGCTCAACGCCGCGACAGCGCCTCGGCGAAGCGGCCGAGATAGGAGCGCATGCGCTCCGCCGGCACGCCGGCATAACCGAGGATGAGTGCACCCGGCCTTTGGGTTGCAATGACATAGTCGGAGAGCGGGTAGCATTGCAGGCCCGCCTCCAGCACATCGCGCTGGACGGCCCGGTCATCGCGCCCGTTCGCAAGCCAGGCGAGCGCGTTGAGGCCGCTTTCGGAACAGTCGATCCGGGCGAGCCCCGCAAGAGCAGTCTGTCCCGCCTCGAGAAAAGCGCTGCGCCGCTCGCCATAAAGGCCGCGCATGCGCCGCAGGTGGCTGGCGAAATGCCCGCCACCGATAAATTCAGCGAGGGCAAGCTGCGTCTCGACCGGCACGCTGCGGTGGATCAGGCCAGAAAGCGTGCGAAACGTCTCGACGAGTGGCAACGGCAACACGAGATAGCCGACGCGGATGCCGGGATAGAGCGCCTTGCTGAAACTGCCCGCATAGATCACCCGTCCATGGCTGTCGATCGAGCGTATCGAGGGGAGGGGCGCGCCGTCGTAGCGAAACTCGCTGTCATAGTCGTCCTCGATGATCCAGCTGTCGTTCGCGCGTGCCCATTCGAGAAGGGCAAGCCGGCGCGGCAGAGAGAGCGTGACGCCGAGCGGGTGATGGCGCGACGGCATGACGAAGGCGAGCCGCGCGCCGGGGTGGCATGCAATCGCGCCGGGGACGTCCATTCCGTCGGCATCGACATCGGCGAGGCAGAGATTGAGGCCGAGCGTGCGGAAAAGGTTGGAGGTGGTGACCGGGCCCGGATCTTCGAACCAGACACCGTCGCCCGGATCGGCCAGCGCCAGCGCGGCAAGCGTGAAGGCGGCGTGTCCGCCGGGTGTAATGACGATCTGTTCGGGATCGCAGGGATCGCGCCGGTGCAAGGCGAGGTATTCTGCGATCCGCTGACGCAGAACGAGCTCTCCCGCGACATCGCCGTAGCCCATGCCGACCTTGCCGCCACGGGCTGCCGCGTTCCAGCATTTGCGCCAGATTGCGAACGGAAACTGGTCGAACGCCGGCTGGTTGGGCAGGAAGGGTTTGGGTTCGACGCGGCCGATCTCCGCCGAAACGCCGCGCGACAGGGCGCCGATCCGCGACAGCCGGGGCGATGCATCGTCATCTGCCTGCGCCGATCGTGCCGGTTTCGGTCGAAGAGGCAGGGCGGCCGAAACATAGGTGCCGGCTCCCTGCCGCGCCTCGAGATAGCCCTCCGCTTTCAGATTTTCCAGCACACGTATGAGCGTCTGGCGCGACAGGCCCAGCTCTTCGGCAAGAATGCGACTTGCCGGCAAACGCGTGCCGGCGCGCAAGTGCCCCTGCAGGATCGCCGTGCGCAGCTGGTCCTGCACCTGCCTGAATTTCGGCAGGGCGATGCCCGCGTCCAGGCGAAGGAAGGGCAGGATGGGGCCCTCGAGCTGTTTGGCCAAGGCTAATCTCCAGAATTGGTACAGTCGAATGCATGATAATGGACGTTTGGTTGTTGTCCAATTGTTACATGCTCCGTCTACACGAAACGCACCGATGCCGCCCCGATGGATGCAGACAGAGTGCGGGGGAACCGGAGTGCAGCGAACCCGATTGCGGCCGACTGCCGATTAACGACTGCAAGCCAACGCTCAACGGCCGTCACCGACGGCAAACAGGAGGACTTCATGAAGACGCGCCTATCTTACTCCGCCCGCTCGGTTTTCGTCTCCACGCTTGCCATCGCAGCCGCGCTGCCGAGCCTTGCGCGCGCAGAAGCGCCGCAGGCCCTCGTCGATGCCGCCACGAAGGAAGGCATGCTCACCGTCATCGCCCTGCCGCACGACTGGTGCAATTACGGCGAGGTCATCGAAAGCTTCAAGGCGAAGTATCCGGGCATCACCGTCAACGAGCTCAATCCGGATGCCGGTACGGCCGACGAGCTGGAGGCCATCCGCTCCAACAAGGGCAACACGGGCTCGCAGGCGCCCGACGTCGTCGATCTTGGCCTTGCCTTTGCGCCTGCGGCCAGGAAGGAAGGCCTGTTGCAGCCCTACAAGGTGGCGACCTGGGGCGAGATCCCGGACAACATCAAGGATGCGGACGGCTATTGGTACGGCGACTACTATGGCGTCATGGCCTTCGGCATCAACAAGGACCTGGTCCAGACCTCGCCGGCCGACTGGTCCGACCTGACCAAGGCGGAATACGCCGGTTCCGTCGCGCTCACGGGCGATCCGCGCTCATCGGCCCAGGCGATCCTGGCGCTGATGTCGGCGGGCATTTCGCGCGGCGCGGAGCCGGGAGCCCAATCCGGCGCCAAGGGCCTGGAGCTTTTCGCGGAACTGAACAAGGCCGGCAATTTCGTGCCGGTGCTCGGCAAGGCCGGCACGATCGCGCAGGGCCAGACGCCGATCATCGCCGCCTGGGACTACAACCTGCTCGCCTGGCGCGATGCCCTCAACGGCAACCCGCCGATGGATGTCATCGTCCCGGCGAGCGGCGTCGTCGCCGGCGTCTATGTCCAGGCGATCTCGGCTTACGCCCCGCACCCGAACGCCGCCAAGCTCTGGATGGAATATCTCTATTCCGACGAGGGCCAGACCGGCTGGCTGAAGGGCTACTGCCACCCGGCGCGTTTCAACGCCATGCTCAAGGCCGGAAAATTCCCGCAGGAACTGCTCGACAAGCTGCCGCCGGCTGAAGCCTACGAAAAGGCGATCTTTCCGACCGTCGAGGCACTGGATGCCAACAAGGGCGCCATTGTCGAAGGTTGGGACAAGGTGGTCGGCGCCAACGTGAAGTAAGCCCATCCGTCCGCAGGCCTTGGGTTTTTCTCGAGGCCTGCGGACACAACGCTCCCAGGAAACAATCCGATGACGACAAGCGCCGCTCTCCTGCCGGCGGCCTTGCGGCCGCGGCAGTTCCTCAACTGGCTCGGGGTCGCTCCGTTCTTCCTCTTTGCCACGCTGTTCCTGATCTTGCCGACGCTCAATATCGTCATCGGCGCATTCCGTAATCCGCAAGGACAGGTGACGCTCGACAATCTTGGCAAGCTCCTGTCACCTTCCATCCGATCCGCCTTCTGGATCTCGATCGAACTCAGCCTGCTGACGGCGGCGCTCGGCTGTTTTTTCGGCTTCCTCATTGCTGCCGCGATCACACTCGGCGACCTTCCGCGCTGGCTTCGTAACGGCATCCTTACCTTTTCGGGTGTCGCCTCGAATTTCGCCGGCGTGCCGCTCGCCTTCGCCTTCATTGCCACGCTCGGCCGGCTCGGCTTCGTCACGATGCTGCTGCGCAACTGGTTCGGCATCAATCTCTACGGCTCCGGCTTCAGCATCGTCTCCTTTCTGGGGCTGGCGCTCACCTATCTCTATTTCCAGATCCCGCTGATGGTGCTGATCATCACGCCTGCGCTGGAGGGCTTGCGCCGCGAATGGCGGGAGGCGGCAGAAAGCCTCGGTGCCAGCGGGGCGCAATACTGGCGGATGGTGGCGCTGCCGGTTCTGTGGCCTTCGCTGCTCGGCACGCTTGCGCTGCTCTTTGCCAACGCCTTTGGAGCGGTTGCCACCGCCATCGCGCTCACCGGCTCCTCGCTCTCCATCGCGCCGATCGTGCTGTTCGCGCAGATCCGCGGCGACGTGCTCAACGATCCGCATCTCGGCTATGCCATCGCCTTCGGGATGATCCTTCTGACCGCGATCGCCAACACCATTTACATCTTCTTGCGCATGCGCGCCGAACGGTGGGTCAAATGACGAGAAAGCGCCTCTGGTCCTGGTTTGCCGTCGCACTCGGCGGTCTCTATTTCCTGTTGCCGCTCGCCGGCATGGTCGATTTCTCGATGCGCATGAAGCGGGGCGAGTACAGTTTCGAAGCGTACCGGATCGTGCTCGCCGATCCGCAGTTCCAGCAGACCTTCGGCTATTCGGTCCTGCTCGCCCTCTTGACCATCGTGCTCGGTATCCTCCTTGTCGTGCCGACGGCCTATTTCGTGCGGCTCAGGCTTCCCGGACTGCGACCGATCATCGAATTCATCACGCTTCTGCCGCTGGTCATTCCGCCCATCGTCATCGTCTTCGGATACATCCGCATCTACAACACCTCCTCGGTCCTGCCGCTCACGGGGACCTGGTGGGGCACCAATCTCCTTTTGCTGTTCGGCTATGCGACGCTGGCGCTGCCCTACATGTATCGGTCGGTGGATACGGGCCTGCGCACCATCGATATCGCCAGCCTCACCGAGGCGGCGCAGTCGCTCGGTGCCGGTTGGGCGCGGATCCTTGCCGTGGTCATCCTGCCGAATGTCTTCGTCTCGGTGCTGTCGGGCGCGTTCCTGACGCTTGCGATCGTCATTGGCGAATATGTCTTCGCCGCGCTGTTGAACGTCAACTCTTTCGGCCCCTACATGGTCTGGATGGGCGGCAACCGGGCCTATGAGCCTTCGGCGCTTGCCGTCGTCGCCTTCGCCATCACCTGGGCCTGCATGGGGCTGATCCAGATCGTCACCCGCTTTTCCAGATTTTCCACCGTGAGACGCTGACCATGGCCTATCTCGACATTCACCACCTGCAAAAGTCCTTCGGCGCGCACCGCGTCGTGAAAGACTTCACCCTCGGCATCGAAAAAGGCGAATTCGTCTCGTTTCTCGGCCCGTCCGGTTGCGGCAAGACGACGGTGCTGCGAATGGTGGCCGGCTTCGAGACGCCGACATTGGGCACGATCCGCATCGGCGACCGCGACGTGACCGGCCTTCCCGCCAACCGGCGCAAGATCGGCATGGTCTTCCAGGCCTATGCGCTTTTTCCCAACCTGACGGTTGAGGAAAACATCGGTTTCGGACTCAAGGTGGCCGGCGAAGGCAAGGCTGCGATCGCCAGGCGCGTGGGGGAAGTGCTGGAACTGATCGGCCTGGCGCAACTTGGCAGCCGCTACCCCTTCCAGCTCTCTGGTGGCCAGCAGCAGCGCGTGGCGCTCGCGCGGGCACTTGCGCCGCGCCCGCAGGTGTTGCTGCTCGACGAACCGCTTTCGGCACTCGATGCAAAGATCCGCGTCAGCCTGCGCGAGGAGATCCGCCGTATCCAGCAGGAACTTGGCATCACCACGATCTTCGTCACGCACGATCAGGAAGAGGCGCTGTCGATATCGGACCGCATCGTAGTCATGCATCAGGGCATTGCCGACCAGGTCGGCACGCCCTTCGAAATTTACAATCGCCCGGCGACGCGCTTCGTGGCGGAGTTCGTCGGAACGCTCAATCTCGTCGATGCCGACGTGGTCGATGCGGCGAGCGGCAGGGTGCGGGTGGGGGAGGTTGCCGTTGCGCTGAACCGCCCGTTGGTTGCTCGCGCCGGCGAGCGCATCAGCCTGGCTTTGCGACCGGAGACGGTGTCGCTCGGGCGCACCGAAGGACGCGATGTCGTGCTTTCGGGTCGCATCGCCGAGGTGCATTTCCTCGGGTCGGTGATCCGAATTAGTGTCGCGGTCGGCGGCCAGATCCTGTCCCTCGACACGTTCAATCAGCCCGACCGGCCACCGCCGGCCGTCGGCGCCCCGGTCGAGGTCAGCATCGCGCGTAGCGACCTTCTCGTGGTCGCTGCCTGATGGTCAGCGCATCGTAATCTTCAAGGAGGAGCCGGCATCGTGACGGATATGCGATGGGGTCATGGATCGCCCCCTGACTGGCGGGCAAGAATAGCGGCGCTTTCTTCGGAGAAGCGCGGCGCGCTCGCCGCGCGGGCGCGCGCAGCGCCCCTCTTTGCCCATGCCTATGCTTTCCATCTCAACATGCGTTTCGGAGGCATGGCACCGCTCGACCTTGCCGAATTCGCATCGGCGCAAGGTCTGTCCGGCCTCAAGCTGCATGTCGATGATGGGGAAGGGTCGAGCCTTGGCCGGATGGGCGACGGCGCGCTTGCCGTCTTCGCCGATCAGGTGAGGGCGCGGGGGCTGGAACTCCATGTCGAAACCAGCACCACCGAGGCGTCAGGTCTTTCCGACGCGGTGCGTATCGCCCTTGCCGCAGGCGCGACCTCCCTGCGCTGCTATCCGCGCTACGAGGGGCGGGTGTCGCAGATCATCGCCTGGACCATCGCCGATCTCAGGCGCCTGGCCGAATTCGATCCGCAGGGCCGGTTGCGTTACACGCTGGAACAGCACGAAGACCTGAAATCCGAAGAACTCGTCCGTATCATCGAGGCCGTCGACAATCCGCGCCTCGGCCTGCTGTTCGACTTCGGCAACATGATCAACGCCTATGAATTGCCCATGCCGGCCCTTGCGCTGCAGGCGCCGCATATCACCGAAGCGCATGTCAAGGATTGCCTGGTGCAGCCGGATCGCGGCGGCTGGGCCCATCTCGCCTGCCTGTCCAACGAAGGTCACCTGCCGCTCGAGGCGATGTTCGTGGAACTGCTGCTGCTCGGCGAGGACCGGCCGCAGGTCGTCTCCTTCGGGCTTGAGGAGGAGGAAGGCTACTTCGCGCCCGCCCTGCGCTTCCCTGCGGAGGCGGCCGATCCCTTCATTCCCGCCCGCTCCGCCAGTTTTACCGATCTGGGCGACGGCGATCTTGCGGCGCGCCTGTGGCGGGAGGCGGCGGTCGCCCGTCAGCAGGTCAAAACCATCAGGGCGATGCTCGAGGAGATCGCCGCCGAAGCCGAAGGTGTCAAAGCATGACCGAAGCCGTTTCCTGTCCTCCAGCCTTTCTCGCCCTTGCCCATGCCATGGCGGATGCCGCCGCCGAAACGATCCGTCCCTGGTTCCGCAAGCGTATCGCCGTCGACGCCAAGGCCGATGCCAGCCCGGTGACCATCGCCGATCGCGATGCCGAAACGGTCATGCGCCGGATGATCGAGGCTGCATTTCCGCAGCACGGCATCCGGGGCGAGGAATTCGGCGCCTGCCGGACCGATGCCGAATGGGTCTGGGTGCTCGACCCTATCGACGGCACGAAGTCCTTCCTCTCAGGCTCGCTGGCCTTCGGCACGCAGATCGCGCTGCTTCATCGCGGCAAACCCGTTCTCGGCCTGATCAACCAGCCAATCACCGGCGAGCGCTGGCTTGCCAGCGGCAGCAGAGCGACTCTCGATCGAGAGCCGATCCGCACCAGCGAGAAAACCCGGCTCGACGAAGCCATTCTTTACACCTCCGCCCTCGAACAATTCGATCACGCGCGCCATACCCGCTTTGAGGCACTTGCCGCAAAGGTCCGCTTCACCCGCTTTTCGCACGATTGCTACGCCGCGGGCCTGCTGGCCCTCGGTGGCATCGACCTTCTCCTCGAGAGCAACGTGTTCGACTATGACATCCTCCCGCAACTCCCGATCATAGAAGCCGCAGGCGGTATCGTCACCGACTGGGATGGGCGGCCGCTTGTCGACGCGTCGCGCTATGACGCCGTTCTCATGGCGGCGAACAAGGAACTTCATCGGGCAGCGTTGGAAGCGCTGCGCCGAGATTGACAGCCGGGACTGACGGCAGGTGCAGGCATCTGTTCGTGCGAGGTTTCCATGGCGGTGGCTCAGTCTTGCGTGGTGGCGGAGAAGGAGCGCGCGCCGGATCTGCCCAGCCGCGGCGTCGCGCTTCGCAAGGTCGTGCCGGCGCCACGATGAACCTCTTTCGGCGACTAGCAATTCGGTGCTCTGCGGTCGACCTTCGTGACGGGTAGGCCTGGCAGAGGCGAGGATTTCCGCTGGACGTAAAGTTGCCAGGGTGTTCAGATTGCACCGGGCGGCGGAGCTCGCGGTGGGCGGGCCATGCTCTGCGGGTGGGACAAGACATTGGTCGCGACCACAAGCACACAGCCGTAAGAGGGCAAGTCATGGTGCAGATGCCGCATGCCGAACCGTCCTCCCGCTCGACTGCGGGTACTCTGCGCCCTGATGTGATCGCGGGTCTGACCGCCGCGGCGGTGGTGTTGCCGAAGGCCATGGCTTACGCGACGGTTGCCGGCCTTCCTGTGAGCGTCGGGCTCTACACCGCCTTCGTGCCGATGATTGTCTATGCCCTGCTCGGGACATCTCGGGTGCTCAGCGTCAGTTCGACGACCACCCTTGCGATCTTGACCGCGAGCCAGCTTGCGCTTGTCGTGCCGGATGGAGATGCCGGGCGATTGATCACGGCGACGGCCACGCTTGCGGCGCTTACCGGAGTGCTCTTGATTGCAGCGTCACTCCTGCGACTGGGCTTCGTGGCCAACTTCATTTCGTCGCCGGTGCTGACCGGTTTCAAGGCCGGGATCGGCCTGGTCATCGTGCTCGACCAGGTGCCGAAGTTGTTCGGGATCCACTTCGACAAGGAGGGCTTCTTCCGGGATATCCTGAACGTCGTCCACCATCTGCCCGAAACGTCTCTCATCACATTTGCGGTTGGGGTGACGGCGCTGGTGTCCCTCTTGCTCCTGGAAAAGCGTTGGCCGCACTCGCCCGCTCCGCTCGCCATCGTGGCGGCGGGGATCGCCGTTTCCTGGCTCGCCGGACTTGGGCAGGCCGGCGTTGCAACGGTCGGACACATTCCGCAGGCTCTGCCGTCGCTGGTGCTGCCGGATCTAAATCTGATCCTGCAGCTCGTTCCGGGCGCCTGTGGCATCGCGCTGATGAGTTTCACCGAGACGATTGCGGCCGGACGTGCCTTCGCCGTCGCGGGTGAGCCGCCCATCCACCCAAATCGCGAACTCGTGGCAACGGGTGCTGCAAACCTCGCTGGCGGGCTCTTCGGTGCGATGCCGGCAGGCGGCGGCACATCGCAGACGGCGGTCGTGCGTGCCGTCGGTGGACGCACGCAGAAGGCGTCGCTGGTGACCGCCGGGGCCGCGGCGGCGACGATGCTCGTTCTTGCGCCGTTGCTCGGGCTCTTGCCGCAGGCCGTGCTTGCGGCCATCGTCATCGTCTACTCCGTCGGGCTTATCAAGCCGTCAGAGTTCGCCTCCATCCGCAAGGTTCGCCGGATGGAGTTTCGCTGGGCGCTAGCCGCCTTCCTCGGCGTGCTCCTGTTCGGCACGCTCCAGGGCATCCTCGTCGCCATCATCCTTTCGCTTGTCGGCCTCTCCAGCCAGGCGGCCAACCCGCGCATCCATGTGGTCGGGCGCAAACGCGGTGAAGATGTGCTGCGTCCGCTTTCGGCAGAGCACCCCGACGACGAGACGTTCGAAGGTCTGCTGATCCTGCGCCCGGAGGGCAGGCTCTTCTTCGTCAACGCCCAGCAGGTGGGCGACCGTATTCGTTCACTGGCCAACGAACACAAGCCGCGCGTTCTGATGCTCGACCTCAGTCGTGTTGTCGATATCGAGTATTCGGCGCTTCAGATGATCATGGATGGCGAGCGCAGCCTGGCGCGAGCGGGCGTCGAGCTGTGGCTTGCAGGCCTCAATCCGGATGTACTCGCCTATATCAGGGCGTCAGGGTTTGCCGATCAGCTCGGCCCGGGCCGCATGTTTTCCAACACCCGCGCGGGCATCCGCCATCATCAGAATAGCCATGTCGCCGCGCCGTCGCAGCCGGCAACGGCCGCGATCTGACGCCTCGCAACGACGTTTACCCGATCCCGATACAATCCGTTTGCGTGCGAAACATCGCCGTCTGTCCATGGAGGTACCCGGCCCACGCGATCCACGATCGTGTGCAGGAAGTAAAAACAGAACAGTTTTGGCTCGACGTTCTAGCAGTAAAACAAAAATCTCATTCTTTCCGGATGTTGTCGGACTTTTTGAAGGTGTCGGATATCATAGTATTTTACTGTAAATAACACCTTGAAACGAGTGTGTAAGGGTGTATTCTCGCTAAAATGGCGATGAGCATTTAGTCAGATCTGGTTCCCGATTTTCGAGTAATGGGGCAAACACTATGGTTGACTGGTTCGTAAATACGCTTCGAACTTATCCCGAAATTGCAATATTTCTCTCACTGGCGCTTGGGTACTACTTCGGATCGTTCACCTACAAGGGCCTCGGCCTAGGTGCGGTAACGGCGACGCTGATCGCTGCCGTGATCATCGGCCAGCTCGGGATCACCATTTCGCCACCGCTCAAGGCCACGTTCTTTCTGATGTTCCTGTTCGCGATCGGCTATGGCGTCGGGCCTCAATTCGTCCGGGGCATCGCCAAGGATGGCTTGCCGCAGGCGTTGTTCGCTGCGGTCGTGTGCGTCTTCTGCCTTGGGGCGCCCTACATTGCCGCCAAGATAGCCGGTTACGATGTCGGCTCGGCACTGGGGCTCTATGCCGGTTCGCAGACGATCTCGGCGTCGATGGGATTGGGAACGGATGCCATCAACCGCCTTGGCCTCGCACCGGAAGAAACCAAGCGTCTTCTCGACGCCATGCCGGTCGCCTATGCCGTCACCTATATTTTCGGCACGATCGGATCGGCAATCGTGCTGGCGTTGATCGGTCCTGCGCTGATGGGTATCGACCTTGAGGCCGAATGCAAACGCTACGAGGCGGAGCAGGGCGGCAAGAAGGAAGTGGGCGGCGCCGGAACTGCCTGGCATCACTACGAGCTGCGCGCCTACCGCGTGCGCGAGGGCGGGCCGGTCGTCGGCAAGACGGCGCATGAAGCCGAGTCCATGATCCCGGAGCAGCGGATCTTCATCGAGCGTATTCGTCGCGGCGGAAAGATCGAGGATGCAACGGCCAACACCGTGATCCAGGCAGGCGATATCGTTGCCGTGGCCGGCCGGCGCGAAGTGCTGGTCAGCCTGATCGGTCATGCGGCCGAGGAAGTCGACGACCGCGAGTTGCTGGCCGTGCCGGTCGAGGGGGTCGATGTCCTTGTCACGACCAAGGAAGCGAACGGCAAGACGCTGGCGGAGCTGGCACAATGGCCAACGTCCCGCGGCGTGTTCCTGCGCCGGATTGCCCGGGGTGCCACGGCGACGGAAATCCCGATCCTTCCAAACACGCAGATCCACCGTGGCGATATCCTGACCATCGTCGGGCGCACGCAGGACACCGCGGCTGCCGCCAAGGCCCTGGGCGTGGCCGACCGGCCGACCGACGTTGCCGATGTTGCCTTCATCGGGGCTGCGATCGCCATCGGTGCACTGATCGGCGCACTCGTCTACAAGGTCGGGGATGTGCCGTTTACGCTCTCCACGTCAGGGGGCGCGTTGATTTCCGGGCTGTTCTTCGGCTGGTTGCGATCCGTGCGGCCGAAATTCGGGCGCATACCGACCTCGACCGTCTGGTTCATGAATTCGGTCGGCCTCAATGTCTTCATTGCCGTGGTCGGGATCTCGTCAGGCCCGGGTTTCGTCGCCGGCCTGCAACAACTCGGCTTCAGCCTGTTTCTGTGGGGCATATTCGCAACGACCGTGCCGCTCATACTGGCAATGTATGTCGGGAAATATGTGTTCCGGTTCCATCCCGCCATTTTGCTCGGATGCTGCTCCGGCGCACGCACGACGACCGCGTCGCTCGGCATGATCAACGATCGCGCCAAGAGCCAGATCCCCGGGCTCGGCTATACCGTGACCTATGCCGTCGGCAACACCTTGCTGACGATCTGGGGCATGGTGCTTGTGATGATGATGACCTAGGGCACGTCCAGGGCAGGCCCCGAGGGGGACGGTCCCCTCGGAATGCGCATAAAAGCAGACAGATAGACAGTCCGTGCAGGTCCGATCCATTCGGAAACGTTCTGGCGGCCCCGTTTCGAGGCAGCGGGGATCGTCTTTCTGCGCGCGGAGAAAACAGATGTTCAGCGCGGTCTTTGCGACCGGAATTCTAGCTGCCGCCTAGCGAGAACCAAGCATCGGTGGCAGCGGGCAGCCCTTTCAAAACTGTATTGGGAGCGCGTTATGTCGAACGAGACCGCACATGTTGATCAGTTTCTGCTCATCCATTCCGCACGTGCAGACAATTGGCGCGAGATCACCACGCTCGCCGATGCCTGGGCCGCGAAACGTGGCGAGCGGGCGACGCTGGAAGCGGCGATCGCCGCGGTCAAACCGGCCGAGGAGTACCACGCATATCCGGGCGGGCGATTGCTGTCGGCGCTGTCGGAGCGCATCGCCACCGATGATGCCGGCGGCGCCGCGAAGCTCGCGCGGCGCATCTCGAACGGGTTGCTGACCCACTCTTATCGCGGCCGTCCGAGCGAGTGGGACGTGCACGAGGAGATGCCGGCGAGCGAAGTGACGGACATCATGCCCCCGGGAACCGGCGAGCCGGGCGGGCGGCGACCGTATTTCGAAGTGCTTTACGTCAACAGCCAGCCGGCGGCGCGCTGGGAAGCCTTCGCAGCCGAGATCCGCAGGCTGCGCCGACCGGAGGATGGCTTCATCTATGAGCCTGTTCTGGTGGGTTCGTTCGAGGATGCCTTCTGCGCGGCCGCGTTGAACCCCGCCATCATTGCCGTCGTGCTCGCCGAGGGATTTCCGTACCGCTCGCGCCACGACGCGCCGGTGCTTCGCTCGGTGCTCGATCCGCTCGGAGAGGCCGAGGGACCAGATATGTCTGCGCTGCGCCTCGCGCGTGGCTTGAAGCAGATCCGGCCGGAACTCGACGTCTATCTGCTATCGGACCGCCAGGTCGAAAAGATCGCCGGCGACCCGACGGCCGATGCCGTCAGGCGCGTGTTCTATGCCGTCGAGGAACCGCTGGAGCTGCACCTCGCCATCCTTGAAGGCGTGCAGGCGCGCTATGAAACGCCCTTCTTCGACAATCTGAAGAAATACGCGCGCCGGCCGATCGGCACATTCCATGCATTGCCGATTGCCCGCGGCAAGTCCGTCTTCAAGTCGGACTGGATCCGCGACATGGGGGAATTCTATGGTCTCAACCTGTTCCTGGCGGAAAGCAGTGCGACCACGGGCGGCCTCGACAGCCTGCTGGAGCCAACCGGCACCATCAAGCGCTCCCAGGAGCTGGCTGCCCGGGCGTTTGGCGCCGATCACGTCTTCTTCGTGACCAACGGCACGTCCACCTCCAACAAGATGGCCGTGCAGGCGTTGCTGGCGCCGGGCGATATCGCTGTGGTCGATCGCAACTGCCACAAGTCGCACCACTACGGCATGGTCCTGACAGGCGCCCAACCCTACTACGTCGAAGCGTTTCCGATGACGGAGTACTCGATGTATGGCGCCGTGCCGCTTGCGACGATCAAGCGCGCGTTGCTGGCGCTGAGGGCCGAAGGACGCCTCGACCGACTGAAACTGCTCGACCTAACCAACTGCACGTTCGACGGCCATATGTACAATGTCCGGCGGGTGATGGAGGAATGCCTTGCCATCAAGCCGGACCTCATCTTCCTCTGGGACGAGGCGTGGTCGGGATTTGCCCGGTTTTCGCCCTTCCTGCGGCCGCGCACCGCCATGGGGGCGGCGGCGGATATCGAGGACTGGCTGCGCGATCCGGCCTCGGTCAGCGCCTATGAGAAGCAGCGCGCCGAGCTCGGCAAGGACCCTTCCGACAAAGCTCTGCTCGCCGCTCGCCTGATCCCCGATCCGCGTCTTGTGCGCCTGCGGGTCTACCAGACCAATTCCACCCACAAATCCATGTCGGCGATCCGCCAGGGCTCCATGCTTTTGGTCAAGGACGTCGATTTTCACGATGTCGAGGCGCAGTTCCACGAGGCGGTCTTCACCCACGCCTCGACCAGCCCGAACCAGCAGCTGATCGCCAGCCTGGATGTCGCACGCCGGCAGATGGAGCTCGACGGCTACGGCCTGGTGATGAACGCGATCGAGATCGCCCTGAAGATCCGCAGGGCGATCAACGAACACCCGCTGATCTCGAAATACTTCCGTGTGCTTGGCGCCGATCAGATGATCCCGGCGCAGTATCGCCAGTCCGGATTCCAGGACTACCTGGCGCCCGGCTCCACCTGGGCAACCGCCGTCAAGGCGATGAAGGAGGACGAGTTCTACCTCGATCCCACCCGCATGACGCTGGTCTGCGGCACGGCCGGTTTCGACGGGACGCAGTTCAAGGGGCTGCTCGCCAACGAGTACGATATCCAGCTGAACAAGACGTCGCGCAACAGCGTGCTGCTGCAATCCAACATCAACAACACCCGCAGCGATATTGCGCACCTCGTTCGCGTCCTGGTCGAGATCTGCCACGATATCGAGAAGCGGCTTGCCGACGGCGGGGACGAAGAGCGCGCTTCGTTTGCTGCGCGGGTAAAGTCGCTGATGACCGACGTGCCGGATCTTCCGAATTTCAGCCACTTCCATGAGCAGTATCGCGGCGATGCGGGCCGGACGACGCCGGAGGGCGATATGCGTGCCGCCTTCTTCCACGCCTACGACGCATCGGTGTGCGAATACGTGCCGCTTAACGGCGCCGAGTGCGACAAGAGGCTGAAGCAGGGGCCGGAAATGGTCTCGGCCAACTTCGTCATTCCCTATCCGCCCGGTTTCCCGATCATGGTGCCGGGTCAGGTGTTGACGCAGGAAACGATCGACTTCATGCGCAAGCTCGATGTGAAGGAGATCCATGGCTACGAGAAGGCGCGCGGCCTGAAGCTGGTCAAGCCCGACGCCGTCGCCGCCAAGGCGAAGCGTCAGTCAAAGGCGAAGTAGCGCCGGGATGTGGCGTTGCTCCCTTGCTTTGGCGGGGTATTGGTTTGGCAGTGCCTGCGTTTCCTTCGATGGACGCAGGTAACTGATGCGAGGAGGCGGCTGACCGAGGCGGCGTTCGTCAAAACGGTTTGCTCCGTCATCTCGGTTTTGCAGGCGCGTGGGCGGTGGGAGCGGACGCGACATAGCCTTTGATCTGGGCGAGGGGGACTGGTCGGGAGATGATTTGGGTCGAGCAATTTCTGATCAAATATCCCGAGCTTGCGGTCTTCCTTGCAATCAGCATCGGATACCTGATCGGCGGCTTCAAGGTTGGTGGCTTCAGCCTGGGGCCGGTAACCGGCTCGCTGTTTGCCGGCATCCTGATCGGACAGTTTGCCGATGTCCCGATTGCCGGCATGGCGAAATCGTTCCTGTTCCTGCTGTTTCTCTTCGGCATCGGCTACTCGGTCGGGCCGCAATTCCTGCAGGCATTGAAGCGCGACGGCATGAAACCGGTCGTGCTTGCGGTCGTCGTCTGTGTCACGGGCCTCTTCACGGCCGTCGTCGTTGCCAAATTCCTTGGTCTTGATCCGGGCTTTGCGGCCGGCCTCCTGTCGGGATCGCTGACCGAAAGCCCGGCGATGGGTACGGCAACGGAAGCGATCAATGCGCTGCCGTTGCCGGAGGCGGATCGCACGCGCTTCGTGGCGCATATCGCTGTCGCCGACGCGGTCTGCTACGTCTTCGGCGCGGTTGGCGTCATTCTCTTCTGCAGTGTCGTCGGCCCCCGGCTGCTTGGCATCGACCTCGTTGCCGAGGCGCTGAAGCTGGAGAAGGAATATGGCATTACGCGCAAGGCGGCTGGTGTTTCTTCCGCCTGGCACAGGTTCGAGATTCGCGCCTATCAGATCGCGGAAGGCGCGCCGGTCGCAGGCCAGTCGATCGCCGCCGCCGAGGCGGCGTTTCCGCAGCACAGGCTTTTCATTCAGCGCCTGCGCCGGGGCGGCACGATCATCGAGGCGGCCCCGGATGTGGTGATCAAGCCCGGTGACATCGTCGCGGTCTCAGGGACGAGAGAGGCGCTGGTCACTGTGCTTGGGCCGCGCGCCGAAGAGATCGAGGACCGCGAACTGCTCGATGTCCCGGTATCGATCTGCGATGTTCTGCTGACAAACCCTGATCTCAAGGGACAAAGCATCGCCGATCTCGCCAAGGAAAGCTGGACCCGCAGCGTTTATCTGCGCTCGCTTACGCGTGGGGGCCAGGATATTCCGATCGCGCCGGGGATCACGGTCGAACGCGGCGATATCCTGCGCCTTGTCGGGCCGGAGGCGGTCGTCTCGAAGGCCGCCGAGCGCGTCGGCGTCGTGGTCGCGCCGCCGGCGGCGACAGATTTTCTTGTGCTCGGCCTTGCAATTTTCCTCGGCGGCCTCGTCGGCGTTCTCGTCACATTTCCCATCGGCGACATGCGGATCTCGCTGAGCACGAGCGTTGGCACACTGCTTGCCGGGTTGGTGGTGGGGCACCTGCGCACGCGCTTCCCGCTGTTCGGCCGGATACCGGACGCTGCGGTATCGCTGATGACCTCGCTCGGTCTTGCCGCCTTCGTGGCGATGACCGGCCTTCACGCCGGCCCGGTGTTTGTCTCTGCCATCGCGGAGGCGGGGATCGGGCTTCTTTTCGGCGGTATGATCGTCACCATGATGCCGATGATCGTGGGCCTCTATTTCGGCCGCTATGTGCTTGGCATGAACCCGATCCTGCTGCTGGGCGGCCTCGCCGGAGCGCAGACGATGACAGCCGGCATGGCGGCCGTCCAGGACCGGTCCGGCAGCACTGTCGCCGTCCTTGGCTACACGCCTGCGGTCCCGATCGGCCATATCCTGCTGACGACCTGGGGCACTGTAATCGTCGGTATCGTCGCCGGATGAAAATCTGCGGGTTCCATCGGTCGGCGGCGACGCGCTGCACGAGGAGCATCGGACACACGTGCGACAGGGCGCCTTCGAGGGTGTCATGCTCTTGGCTGTCACGCTTGCAGCGTGGCTCAAACGGAGTGCGGGAAAGCTTTGGAGATTGTCGGTTGTCGCCGTTTCGTGTGTCCAGGGTCCGCATCGTGTATCAACTTCATTGCCAGCATCGAAACCCGTCAGACGATTGGAATGCGGGTATCAGATCTGCTGCCGCTGATGTGTCCGGCCGCCTCGCACGCGCAGATAGACTGATCACGAGCCGCGCCGGACCGACAAAGGCATTGTTGACGTAAAAAGGTATTTGGTATACCAAAACTTCAAGGGGTCGGGAGGACCTCTTTGAAGTTGGGAGGACCAAATGAAGAAATCCGTTTCACTCGCATGCATCATGGCAGCCGCATTCGGCGTTGCCGCTCCGGCATCGGCTTTCGAGCCCGACCGTCCGGTTGAGTTCATCGTCACGGCTGGCCCCGGCGGCGGCACGGACATCTTCGCCCGCACGATCCAGGCGATCATCGGCAAGTACGAACTGATGAAGGCGCCAGTCGTCGTCACCAACAAGGGCAGCGCCGGCGGCGCCGAAGGCTTCGTGTACGCGGCGACCAACAAGGGCGACGCCTACAAGCTCGCATTCGGTACCAACAACGCCTACCTTCTGCCGGTTCGCGCCAAGGTGCCTTACAAGGCTGAAGACCTGACCCCGGTTGCAGCGCTCGCCTCCGACGAATTCGTTCTCTGGGTCAACGGCAAGGAAGAATTCAACACCGCGGCGGAGTTCGTCAGCAAGGCCAAGGAAACGCCCGACGCCATGAAGGTTGGCGGCAGCCAGTCGAAGGACGTCGACCACATTCTGACCGTGATGATCAATGAGGCGACGGGATCGAAACTCGGATATATCCCCTTCAAGAGCGGCGGCGAGGCCGTTGTGCAACTGGCGGGCCGGCACGTGGCCGCCAACGTCAACAACCCGAGCGAGAACCTCGGCCAGTGGCAGGCCGGCATGGTC
>NZ_DALZXU010000007.1:0-295481 GCF_031989085.1 Ensifer sp. | reverse complement strand
CAGGCCAAGGAACGCGTGTCGCGATCGAGATCCCTCTGTCACGCGATTAAGGAGAGGCATACGTTATAGGATTTGACGGAATGAGATCTTGTCCGGGGCGGGGGCTAGGAGCCTCCACTCCCCCAAGGGTCGCGTGGATCGGTGTGGGAAGGCTTGGGTCAATGGGGCCAGTGCAGCCATTTCGGCAGAACAGGGGTGGGCCAACCCTCAGCGAGATCGTCTATTAGCCGAAGGCTGTGTGTCTTTCCGGTGCCTGATCGATGTCGATAACGCAGCGCTGTCTCAAGCTTAGACAATTGCAGCGTCGACCGGCCCGCAAGCGCTCGGCTTCGACGCAGCCCCGAGTCTGACTTGTTTTGGGTGGGCAGGGGAGTTTGAGGGGCGGGGTTTCGGGCGCCTCTAAAGAGACACGATAACCTCGCGCCCAGATGGATCACTGGACGCGAGGATGTTTACCACCGACAGAGGATCAGCGATTTCGGAGCAACGTCGCCATCCTCTCCCCAATGAGCCAAAGAGCCTTGTTGAGCTTGATGTCCTGATCAATCCCGTTAATCGGTCGGGACGTCGATCGGCGCGACCTGCCGAATTCATCACGCTTTACACCGCGCAATCCACCTTTGATGCTGTTCTCCTGAACGACATTCCACACGGTCCAAAGGTCTTCTCCTCGGTCCTCGATGCGGCGTGGCGCCAGCAATTGCTCCGGCCTGATCGGGTTCATCACCACCCCGTCTGCGTCTCCAAAACGAACAAGGTGTGCAGCTTCGGCTAAGACTTCCCTTGCCTCACGCCCCATTTTCAAGTTCGACCAGTCCTGCGGCGCCGCCAGGGTGCGTTCCGCCTCCCCAAGGACACGATAGGTGCCCTCGACGACCTTGCCTTGAACGTCACCGGAGTGTCGGACCTTGATCGCGTCGATCGTTCCCGTTTGCGCGACGAGCGAATTGAGGCAGCACACGCGGAAGAGACCTGCGAGCAACTCGTACGCGCTTGTTCCGTCATTGGCATTCTTGAGAAGGATTTCGCAGACGGTATCGCCAACCCGATAGACGTTGCCATCGTCGAGACGGCGAAGTCGGATGAGGTGCTTTGTAAAATTCGCCTTTCCCTCGGTGCGGCTAACCGATTGGCGGGCTCCCACCGGCACGAATCCCTCCTTCACGAGACCACGCAAAATTTCAATAGTTGGGATCGGCTTGAACCGCTCGGAGCGGCTTTCATGGGCCGACGTGGCAAATATCGAGGGTGCAAATCCACGCATCTCATCCTCGGTGAGCGCCCGACCAGTGTCGAAGCGCGCGGTTTTGGCGTAGATACTCATTGTCATTTCTCCTTTTCCCTTGGACCGCGAAGCAGGGTCGCGTCCTGCTTCCCGGGGCCGCGCGAGCGGTGGGGACGGAGGGGGAAAACAGTCTTTGCGGGGAACCACCTGCACGAGAGCGAAAGCATAGGAAGGTGGGCGAAAGACTGTTTGGGGGAGAGAAGGGGCAAAGACCCTCGGCCTCCAGTCGATCGACCCGATCGGTCAGCCAGAATGAAGCGTATCGGAGCTTTCAGCATAGCGCCGCATCAGCGGGAAAGCGGGAATTCGCGCCACGCGAAGGACGTAAAAAGGGCCGCCGCAGGAGCTTCCAACATAGTGGCCCGAAGGGGAAGCGGGACCGACTGCCCCGTCGGTCGCGTTCCGTTCTTGCTTCAATTTGCTGACAGCATGAAGATTGTGACGCAGTGTCGCCGTCAGGGTCGGCGCCTATGAGGCGCAGCGAAAAGGCGACCGGCGCTACAATCAGACGGTAGATATGGTCGCCGACAACCGGGCCTTAGAAGTAGCATTGCGGAGGCGAGAGTATCCGAACCTGCAATTGAAGTCGGCGGCCCTGGACGACGAGGATCACCTCACGGTCGCGCCGCGGCCTCACGCAGGGCTTGGATTACCTTCTGTCAGTTCGCTGACGATTCGCATCGAAAACGGGAATGAAGCGGTCGCTCAATTCTTAAGTTTTGCGAGCATACCCGCGCTGAATTTTCAGTAGAATTTCCGTCGCAAAGGTCAGGTGCAAAAGTCGGTCCTACGCGACTGATCTTTGCGATGCCGAATGGCCGCTTCGTCCTCCGTCAGCGTGAAAGTTGTTAGGCCGCTTTCCACCCAACTGGGACATTCGGCCCAAACAGCCCGAGGGGCTGCTTTGGGGAGATCTCGCGGCCGCGTGACTTGGTGGACGTCGCCTTAGCAGCTGGCAGAATAATGCTCCCACGAGCCTTGCACGGCTTGGCTGTTATGTTCATTTTTGGGGCCAAAATAACCGCACAATCTATCGGCTGGAACCGCACCGGTGGGTCCCAAAAAGATTTGCAACTCGGCCTCCAAGATTTAGCTGGTGCGCGCGCCATAGTTGTTTTATGCAAGTATCGGGAGTGGTCCTTCGGAGGGGAAGGATTGTAGGGGTAGCTGGAGGGCTAGAGCATCCCGATTGGCGCCGTGTGTGTCGCATTTTTCGACGTTTGAAATCTGATTAGCCTTAAACGTCGGCCCTTGCCGGGTTGTGCGGGATGGCCGCGTATGGCGAACTAACCTAGATCTGAATAGTTTGCTGAGCGGACCGAGGACGCCCAGTCGGCGGATTTTTTCCGAAATTCGAGCGTGTGGCTATGGGTGCGTCACCGATCTTCCTGAAAAGCGATAGCGGTGGGAGCATCTGCGGAAGTAGATATTCTCTAAGATGCTGTTCCGGATTTCTATTTAAAGGAGCGATGGGATGGACTTGCTATATAAGATACTAGCATTTTCCAAGGAGGCTGGCTCAAGGATCGTTCATCCAGTAATATCAGTATTTTCTGATGATATCGTTGACTATATTTATCTTCAAACTAAATACAAGTATGGAAATATTTCATTTCAATTAAGGAAAGATAAAACTTCCGGAGAGCAGTATCTAATAATTGAACACAGAAGTCCGGAGGGAGTGATTTGGGTTCCGCTTACGAAAGATGATGCGAATCGTATTGAAGATTTTCTGAGCAAGAATTTTAAGGATTAATTCTGAGGATAAAATTTTTAAAGCGCATTCAAGGGCGTCTCTTCAGGGAATGTTTGGATCGGGGTTCTTTGGGTTCGGTTATCAACTTAGATCGAATTTATTCGATCGTAATGGATCTGGAATCACGGCACGATTTCAAGCAAAAATTTCAGGAATTACTGTTCGATATACTTCGGCGGAATCGGGATCCGGCCAATGCACAGACCTGGCCGCAGATCAACTTTGCGGCTACAGGAGATGTGGCAGCGAAGTTGAACTGTCCGCTTGGGTGCAAAGTAGAAATGTCACTTGAGCCGGCGGACGGCACGATGACCAGCCCCGATCTGACCGGCTGATCCGGTTGCAAGATCAGATCGGGGCGGGTGAACGGCACCCCGTCGGCTTTAGCTTTGGCAGCCAGATCGATGGATCATTCCGCCGCATCGAGGCGGGACAGGGCCTTCTCGCGCCGAGCAATCACCACCGGATCGTTCATGAAATCCGTCCGCTTGCCCGGCTTGCGGCCCCGCGGCTTGTAACCATTCTTCTCGCTGTTCGTCTTCACGACAGGCTGCATTTGCGGCTCCTGACGCTGTTTGATGTAGGCCAGCACATCGGAAAGCCGTTTGTTCTCGGTGATTGCCGCATGCGTCACCCGCTGGTCCTTGTCGAATAGTCTGTAGGGCAGGGAATGGCCTTTCCACCGCACATCCAACCGGCCATCCGCATAGGCATAGGTCTCGACATAACGACCAGCCAAACCACGTGTCACCTCGGTCTCCTCCAGCATGATCCGCTGGCGCTCGAACGAAAACGTCAGCTGTGATCCGACATGGCGCTGCTCGCGCTTGCACAGGATCTCGGCCAGCCGACCCGGCGCCAGGTTCATCGGCCGGTGCAGGTCATCGGACCGGGCAGGGACGATCGCAAACCGCGCGTTGTAGTCGTCCATGAAGCCAGGCAGAAAGGCATTGCCAGCCGCCATGTCGTCGATATCCGCCAGCCTTAATTCCTTGACCAGGCGATCTTGCAGCTCCGGTTCAACCGTTCGACGCGACCTTTGGCCTGGCTGGAATTTGCGCAAAGAATCTCGACGTTTAGCTCTGAGAGTGCACGCCCGAACTGGGTCATGCCCTGGCCACCCCGGGCATCCTTCTTCGCCATCCGGAACACCGAATGCTTGTCGGAATAAAACGCAATCGGTGCGCCGTGACGCTTGAGATAGAGTTCCAGCGCTTCGAAATAGGTGAAGGCACTTTCGGAACGCACAAAGCGCAGCTGCATCAACCTGCCGGTCGCATCGTCAACGAACACCAGCAGCGAGCACGGCGGTCCGCGATCCTCGAACCAGCGATGCTCCGAGCCGTCGATCTGCACCAGCTCGCCATAGCATTCGCGCCGTAATCGTGGCTGGTGAAACGTCCGGCGCTGCTTGCGCGACAGCCAGAGGCCGGCATCGACCATCCAACTGCGCATCGTCTCGCGCGACACATGCAAGCCATCGCGCTCGGCGAGCTTCTCAGCTGCCAACGTCGGCCCAAAATCCGCATAGCGTTCGCGAACGAGGGTAACCGCATAATCCCGAACACCGTCGTTGATCCGATTGTTCGACGGTCGCCCGATTGCCTTGTGCCGCATCGATGCCGCACCGCCGGTGTTGATCCGCTCCAGCAACCGGCGAACCTGGCGGGTGCTCAGCTCAAGCACATGCGACGCTGACACCAGCGTCATGCGGCCAGCGATTACCTTAGACAAAACCTCAATCCGCTGCAGATCGCGTTCGCTCATCGCAATCAATCCCATCCGCAATCTCCCAGGTCACCAAAACCCGGGGAGAGTGACATTCCAACTTTGCAGGATCAGGACACTTTAACTTTGCGGCTACAAGAGACCTGCGGCATAAGCTTTATTATGGAACTCTCGACCCAAACCGAAATCAACGAGCAAGGCTACGGTTTATCCGGCCAATTTTTGCATAAACGACCGTCGATTAGGGGCTGCGTCATGACGAATACCGCAACGAAAGCGGCCCCTAACTCAAAGTGGCCGTTCATCATCAGGCGTAAGCTCGGCCAGGCCCTTGTGCCGGCTTGCCGCTGCTTGAAGTTTCGGGACAGTGTCATGTCCCGCGCGAAAGAGACTGAAAAGAATGGCCGCGGCAAGCGCGCTATCCGGGTGATCCCTCGGCAACAAACGCCGTTCACGCCACTCGTCGAGCACTGTTTCGACAGTTCGAATGTCGCTAGGTCCGAACGTGAGTTCAAGAAAATTCTTCATACGCATTTTGCACGTCCATTATGAAACGAAAGCGAAATGGACCATCAGTTGACGGGTTCAAACGCCGGTCAACAGTGCACCAGCTGCCGCCGATTTCTTCTAACTCTGAGACACGGTTTCTGTTCCGGGGGCGATCGTCGCCGACGGGTTTCCACGCGTTGGCCCCAGGCTAGTGAAAATTTCGGCTCTTCACTTTCAGCGTGTCGATATGCAGGTCGGGAATGAATATGTCGCGTGGCCTGGCCGGTAGGGGCCTCTCGCGCGAGTCCGGGCTGCCAGGCGATCCGTGCGCGAACTCATCGCCACGGCCGGTCGGCAACCTAAAAGCCTCATCCCGCTCGGAAAGGGAGGAGAGATCGCCGGTCAGGTCGAACAGCTGTTGAGCGATCAAATGAACGACCTCCCCTTCGCGCTGGATGCGGCCATTGATCGCCATCATGCTCGATCCGAGCACAACACGACGGCTGCGTTCAAACAGTTTCGGCCAGACGACCACGTTGGCCGGTCCTGTTTCGTCCTCGATCGTCAGGAACATCACGCCCTTGGCGGATCCGGGCTTCTGACGGACGAGAACAAGACCAGCCGTCATCAGCCAGCGACCGTCCCGGGCGGCCATCGCCTCCTCGCAGGTGATGATCTGCCGCTCTGTTAGATCCTTGCGAAGGAAGGCGATTGGGTGCTGGCGAAGCGTCAGGCCCGTGTGGCTGTAGTCCTTGATGACGTTGTGGCCTTCGCTCATCTGTCGAAGGGCGACTTCTGGTTCCTGTTGTTCGACAACCGTCCTCATCTCGCGCTCGGACGCAGCGGCAAAAAGAGGAAGGGGCTCGTCGCGAAGTGCCTTGATTGCCCAGAGCGCATCGCGTCGCATGAGGTTTAGCGAAGGAAGGAATGCATCCGCTTCGGCAAGTTCGACGAGCGCGGCCGCGGACACGCCTGCCCGCCTCCACAGGTCGTCGACGCTGTCGAAAGGCTGATCTCCCCGCGCGGCGGCGATACGTGCCACGTCGCCGACGGCTAGGTTTCGAACGAGCCGCATGCCGAGCCGCACCGCATGGCGACGCTCGTCGCCGTCGATCGGCTCGAGGATGCAATCCCATCGCGAGCGGTTGATGCAGACAGGTCGGATTTCGACACCGTGCTTTCTCGCATCGCCGACGATTTGCGCTACCGCATAAAAGCCCATCGGTTGGCTGTTGATCAAAGCGGCGCAAAACGCATCGGGAAAATGGCATTTGACGTAGCTGGAGGCATAGGCAATCAGCGCAAAGCTTGCCGCATGGCTTTCCGGAAAACCGTAGGATCCGAAGCCTTCAAGCTGGGAGAAGGTCTTTTCGGCGAACTCCGGCGAATAGCCGTTCTTCACCATGCCGTTAACGAGCTTGTCTTTGAACTTCGACACACCGCCGGTGAACTTGAAAGTCGCCATGGATTTTCGAAGCTGGTCTGCCTCTCCGCCGGTAAACCCGGCGCAGGTCATCGCCACCCGCATCGCACTTTCCTGAAACAAGGGAACCCCCAGCGTTTTTCCAAGGACGGCTTCCAGTTCGGGCGTCGGGTAATCGACCGCTTCCTTGCCTTCGCGTCGGCGCAGGTAGGGATGAACCATGTCCCCTTGGATCGGCCCAGGGCGAACGATCGCAACCTGGATCACCAGGTCGTAGAACGTTCGCGGCTTCAGTCGAGGCAGCATCGCCATTTGCGCACGGGATTCTATTTGAAACGTTCCGAGCGTATCGGCCCTCCGGATCATCGCGTAGGTGGATGGATCCTCCTGCTCGATGCCTGCGAGATCGATCGTCTGGCCCTTGTGGTCCGCAATAAGCGCGAAAGCCTTCGACATGCAGGTGAGCATGCCTAGTGCCAGCACATCGACCTTCATGAACTTCAGCGCCTCGACATCGTCCTTGTCCCACTCGATGATCTGACGATCGGCCATCGATGCCGGCTCGATGGGCACAAGATCGTCCAGGCGGTCATGCGTCAGCACGAAGCCGCCAGGATGCTGGCCGAGATGGCGCGGCGCTCCCATCAGCTGCTCTGCCAGTTTCAATGTGAGCGCCAGCCGACGGTCGTCAAGGTTGAGGTTGAGCTCGCGCAAGTTCCGATCGGCAACCAGCTCGTCGGACCAGGACCACATGCCGGCTGACAGGGCCTTGATCATGTCCTCAGGCAGGCCGAGTGCCTTGCCGACGTCACGAATTGCCCCCTTGGCACGGTACCGCGTCACCGTCGCGCAAAGAGCCGCCTTTTGATGCGTATAGGTCCTGTAGATCCATTGGATTACCTCCTCGCGGCGCTCGTGCTCGAAGTCGACATCGATATCGGGAGGCTCGTCGCGTTCCTGCGACACGAAACGCTCAAACAGCAGATCGTTGGTCTCGGGGTCTATGGACGTGATCCCGAGGATGTAACAGACGGCCGAGTTGGCGGCCGACCCTCGCCCCTGACAGAGAATACCCTGGCTTCGGGCAAAACGCACAATTGAGAACACGGTGAGGAAATAGGGAGCGTATCGCATCGCCGCGATGAGCTTGAGCTCATGACGAACGACTTTCAGTACCTTGGGCGGCATTCCCTCCGGGTAGCGTCTTGGGGCGTATTCGAAAACATAATGCTCCAGCGATGCCTGTGCGTCTTTGCCGGGCACGATCGCTTCCTCAGGGTACTGATAGGTGAGTTCTTCGAGCGAAAACCGGCAACGCTCGACGATCTCCAATGTCCTTGCCAGCGCTTGGGCGTAGCGTGGGAACAGCCGCTCCATTTCCTCCGGTGGCTTCAAGTAACGGTCCGCGTGACGCTCACGTTCGAAGCCGACGTCGTCGATGGTCGTTCCCGTGCGGACACATGTTATGACGTCCTGCAGCTGCCGGCGAGAGGGCTCGTGGAAGAGAACGTCGTTGGTAACGACCGACTTCACCTTGAAGTGTGCGGCCATGTTCGACAGTTGGTGCAGTCTCAGTTGATCGTTCGGGCGGCGCCTAAGACAAAGAGCAAGATAGGCACGATCTCCGAATAATCCGGCCATTTTGCGGAGCTGGACGGCGCATGCGTCGTCTGCAAGGTCGGGCACGAGGATACCGATCAATCCCTCTGCATAAAGTGAAAGGTCGTCGAAGGAGAGAAGACAATTGGCCTTGCCACCCCTGGCCTTGCCGAGGGTCAAAAGCCGGGTCAGGCGCGAATAGGCCTCCCGGTTCGTTGGATAAACCAGGATCGACGTGCCATCGACCAGATCCAGACGGCAGCCGACGACAAGGCGGATGCCGGTCGCCCGCGATGCTTCAAGCGCCCGCACGATACCTGCTAGCGAATTTCGGTCAACTATGCCAAGCGCCCTTATGCCAAGGACTTTGGCGGCGGCAAAAAGCTCGTCGGCGGATGAAGCTCCGCGCAGGAACGAGAAATGCGTTGTGACCTGGAGCTCGGCGTAGCTCATGCGAAGATCCCGTGCATGAACCATTTGTGCGAGCCGGTCGCCACGTCGACCCCGTCGCCGGACCGGAAGATCCAGAATCGCTCGCCGCCATCGTCTTCCACGACGAAATAGTCGCGCACCGCATCGAATTCGGCGCTCCTCGTCCACCACTCCCCAAAGATCCGCTCCGGCCCGTCAGCGCGCCTCACGCGGCGTCGTTTGCCTCGCCAGGTTATTACGACCGGAGGATGGTCAGGCAAAAGCGCAATCACTTCGATCTGCTCCGGGCGGTCTAGCAGGCGAACCGGTCTTGGCCAATGTAGGGTCCATGAGGCACCGGCCGCTGCCGTTGCCACGCTGGTCCGTCTGACGCTGCGCTCCGGCACGTCGCTTGCCACAGCCATCACCCGATAGACCCGTTGGCCCCGATTGCCGATGATGTCGATCAGCGGTGCGATATCGATCACCTCCTCTTCGACAAGGGACGAAGATTTCTGCGCCTCCGCGAGAGGTTCGCTCATGATTGCAGCAAGCGAGAGCCGCTCAATTCCAAAGCCAGGTTCGATCTTTTCGATCCGGTCTTTGAAGAGTTTCGTCAGCCAGGTGGCGTCACGGGAGGGCTTTGCGGTGCCGGCCCGGATGGCCTGAATGGTATTGTCGACCTTGTGGACGATGAGATCGGCGCGGCGAACGCCAAGCCCCTTTTTATCAAGCGCATTGCAGAGGTCTGCAACCAGCCGGGCGACATATTTGGCGATCGTTTCCGCTGCGCCGATCGGCTCAGCGAATGCGCGCGAGACTTCAATCAGCTCGGCCGGCCTTATGGGGTCGATCGGTTCAGGGATACGTCCGTACATCTGGTCGAGCCTGCGGCCGATTTCTGGTCCGAACCGCAATGCGAGCGGAGCGCGAGGCGTGGCCAAGAGCGCGCCAATCGTCTGGAACCCGAGCGTATGTAGACTTCCAACCAGGTCAGGGTTGAGCCGCAAGGACGCAATTGGCAGCCTTTCTACGAAGCGCCCTGTCTCACCGTCGGGAACGCGGACGATGTCGCGTTTGCTCGTGCGCGCCAACGCGTGCGCAGCGCCCCAACTGTCAGCGATCGCGACACGCGCGGTCAGTCCCCGGCCGTGAAAGCGGTTGATGATACCTGACAGCATCAGCTCTTCGCCGCCCTGCAAATGGTCGGCACCTTCTGTATCCATGATTATGCCATCTGGCGCATCCACCGCGACAACGGGAGAGTATTGCGTGAGCGCCCAAAGCGCGATGCGCTCCACCGCGGCGACATCGGCCCCCGGATCAGCATCGACCATCTGCAAGTCGCGTATGATCGCCTGTGCCTTGACAGCCGGCATGCCGACAGCAAGACCAGCTTGGCGGGCCCGAGAGTCCAGGGCTCTAATCCAACGCTTCGAGCCGCTTCTTGCGATAATGGCGAGCGGCAGGTCAGGCGACAGTCTTGCCCCGTCGTCCGAGCGCTTCAACCTCTCGATCGCCAGATCCGGGAGATAAATGGATACGACCCGTGACATCGCACGCTCCTACTACAAACTCTGCGCACTCCCCGGCCTTCGCCCGGATCAATTCCAGAAGCCACCGCGGTCGTCCGACGCCAGGAACCGGAAGTTCTTCCGACGGCAACGCACTGACCCGCCATCGTGTCGTCGAAGCAGTTGGCTGGCCAAAGTCGGATGCCTCCGTCTGACGGCGCCATCGCCTGACGACCAACCCCATCGTTCCCGTCTTTTCGGCCGCAAGCTGAAGCCTTCGCGATGCGGTCATGGGCAGCCGGACGATCTCCCCGACGACAGCCCCGAGACCGCCGTAGGAAAGCCCCTCCTCCATGCTGGCGAGCACGTCTTCTTCCTTGTCGGCCTCTGCGAAAACGAGCCGTTCGGTCGAAAGGCCGGCCTGGACGAGTGCTGGAAAAAAGAGGTCGGGGCGCGTCAGACACCACAGGATCGGTCCTTTCGTGCGTGCCGCGATGCCGGCAACGCACAAAGCCGCCGCGGCCCCGTCGACTGTGCCAGCACCGCCGCCAGCAAATTCGTGTAGCGCACCGTGTGAAAGCCCGCCTCCCGGCAGCACGGCGTCAATCTCAGGAACACCGAAAGCAAGAAACGCAGGCTTCCTGAAAGCGCTGCCTTCAAGAGCGGCAATGCGGTCGCGCAGATCGGAAATCACCCTGTCTCGGGCAGCAGTCATCTTTCGCGTAAGCCTCAAAGGTCGCGTTGGAGGTTCGACTTCATGTCGCTTAAAGGGCATTTGTTCCCTATCTGTTCCTTTCGACCTTCGGTGTCAAGCAACCGAAAATAGGAATATTATCCCTCAATTTTAGGGGCGTAAAAGATTCACGTTGGGAATCATGGCCGTAGATGTTTTGGGCCTCACATTCGCGACGGTTCAAAAAATCTAAGGAAGCTGCGGAAGAGTGGCCGTTGGCAGCTGATTGCACCATCGGTTAGGATGGCGACAGCTTCATGAGGGACGCGCCGGAATGTGCAATCTTTACCGCATGGAAGACAAGGATTGGGTCAACAGATGGGCTCAGGATGTCGAGAGCCTCATCAACCTCATGCCCGCCTATCAGATGAACCCCGACCAGATGGGGCCGATCTTGAGAAATACGGCCGATGGCAAGAAGCAGTTGGTCCATGCGCGCTGGGGACTACCCTCCCCGTTGTTCGCCCTCAAGAAGGAAGCCGAGAAGAAGGCTGAGAAGTTGCGCGCAAAGGGCAAGGACGTCGATTTCGAGACCTTGCTTCGCGAGCAACTGGATGGCGGAACGACGAATGTCCGCAACCTCAATTTTCCTCACTGGAGGCGCTGGTTCGGCGTCGAGCATCGCTGCATCGTGCCGGTGACCAGCTTTGCCGAGCCGGACCCTTCCGCCAAGGAGGAAGGTGGAAGAACCCCGAACGCCTGGTTTGCGCGCGACGAGAGCAAACCTCTGATGTTCTTTGCGGGGGTTCACGTCCCAAACTGGCAAAGCGTGCGCAAGGTAAAGGACGGCCTGACGATCGACGACCTCTATGGTTTCTTGACCACCGATGCGAATGGGCTGGTAAAACCCATCCATGAGAAGGCCATGCCAGTGCTGCTCCTCAGTCGGGAGGAGACCGATTTGTGGATGCGCGCACCATGGGAGGAGGCAAAGGAACTCGTGCGTCCTCTGGCCGACGATGCGCTGATTATCATCTCGCGTGAACCCTATGGCTCAACGATCGTGACGCGGGCGGGAGAACCCGTCGCCCCATCGAGTCCTGTCTAGCTTCCCACAGCCAAGCTACGACACCTCTATCCAGACCGGTGCGTGATCGCTCGTGCGGTCCCAACCTCTGACGGCCTTGTCGACCTTTGCTCGTTTCAGACCCGCCGCCAGCTTAGGGCTCAACAGGAAATGGTCAATGCGCAGCCCGGCATCGCGCGCAAATGCATTTCGAAAATATTTCCAGAACGTATAGATGCGCTCATTGGGATGGAGATGTCGAACGGCATCCGTCCAACCCTGATCAACCAGGCTGGAATAGGCCGCTTTCACCTCCGGCCTGAAGAGCGCATCGTCGCGCCACCGCTCGGGTTTGTAGACGTCGAGATCGCTGGGCATGACGTTGAAATCACCGATGAGGGCGACGGGAACTTCAAGTTCAATGAGTTCTGCGGCGTAATCGCGGAGCCGGTCGAACCAGCGCAGCTTGTAGTCGAAGGTAGGGCCCGGCGCCGGATTGCCGTTTGGCAGATAGAGGCATCCGATAAGGATGCCGTTGATTGCGGCTTCGATATAGCGGCTGTGGCTATCGTCGGGATCGCCGGGAAGACCGCGCCGTGTCTCGATCGGCACATCCCCTCGGGCGAGAATGGCAACGCCGTTCCAGGATTTCTGCCCATGCCAGATCGCACCGTAGCCGGCGTTCTCGATTTCTCGCCGAGGGAACTTGTTATCTGACGCTTTCAGCTCCTGCAGACAAACCACGTCCGGCGCTGCTTCGCCAAGCCAGCGCAACAGAACGTCGAGACGGCCATTGATGCCGTTTACATTGTACGTGGCAAGTTTCACGCGATCTGATCCATGCTTCTGCGACGCACCATCGTCGCGGGGACCACTGTCAAACTTCGCCAAAGCGAAAGCTCAGTTTCATTTTGAAACGCGCGCGTGCGAAAAAAGATGCACGCAAGCGCCTCAGCCGAATGTTGCGGGCGGGCGTTTCAACGGCGGGCCCGGGAAAGGTTTCTTTGGAGCGAGGAACGATTTGCCGGTTCAACGGTTGAATCGGGTCGGGTTGCAAGAGGAGAACTGGCTTAATGGCTGCCCCCAGAGCGAATTGGAAAGGCTTCATAAAATTCGGAGAGGTTGCCTGTGCCGTCGCGCTCTACACAGCCGCTTCGTCGTCCGAGCGCGTAGTCTTCAACACCCTCAATCGGAAGACAAAAAACCGGGTCAAACGGGAGTTTGTCGACACCGAAACGGGAGATGCCGTCGAGCGGGAAGATCAGGTCAAGGGATACGAAACCGAAAATGGTCAGTACGTCGTGCTGGAACCGGAAGAAGTCGCTGCAGCCGTCCCAGATAGCGACAAGACATTGACGATCGAAGCCTTCATTCCCTGCTCGCAGATCGACACCACCTACTTCGACAAGCCCTATTATCTCACCCCGGACAAGATGGGCACCGACGCATTCATGCTCTTGCGTGACGGTATGAAAAAGGAGAACGTTGCCGCGATCGCCCGCACCGTTCTTTTCCGACGGATGCGCACCGTTCTGATCCGCCCCCATGGCAAGGGATTGATCGCCTCGACGCTCAACTTCGATTACGAAGTCCGATCGTCCGACAAGGCTTTCGAGGACCTCCCTGACTTGAAGATCGAAGGCGAAATGCTCGACCTCGCCGAGCATATCATCGAGAAAAAGAAGGGCAGCTTCGACGCTAGCGCGTTTGACGACCGATATGAGGCTGCTGTCGTGGAACTGGTCAAGGCCAAGATCGAAGGGCGCGCGCTTCCCAAGAAGAAGGCGCCGGCCGCTTCAAAACCTGGTGATCTTCTAAAGGCGCTTCGCGAAAGCGCCGGCGTTGGCGCAAAGACGGCAAAGACAAAACGTGCGGCAGCAAACGCCAACAAGAACGCTACGCGCAAGACGTCTGCCAAACCCGCGACATCTAAATCGAAACCCGCCTCAGCGTCAAAGCGGCGCGCCAGCTAACCGGAGAATGGGTCAATGGCAGTTCGTCCCTATTGGAAAGGCTACCTCAAACTCTCGCTGGTCAATTGCCCGGTGCAAATGATGCCCGCCATCTCCGATAACGAAAAGGTGCGTTTTCATACGCTGAACCGCGCGACACACAACCGCGTAGTCAGCCAGTACGTGGATTCGGTCACCGGCGAGGAAGTTGACGAGGAAGATCAGGTCAAAGGTTATCAGCGCGGGGAAGACGAATATCTGTTGCTGGAAGACGAAGAGCTGGAAAATGTAGCCTTGGACAGCACCAACACGATTGAGATTACCACCTTCACGCCGCGCGACAGCGTCGAATGGATCTGGTTCGATACGCCCTATTACCTCACTCCCAGCAACCCCGTAGGCGAGGAAGCCTTTTCCGTCATCCGCGATGCGATGGAAGCCAAGGAGATGGTGGGAATTTCCCGCCTCGTCATCACGCGGCGCGAGCGCGCGGTTTTGCTGGAGCCAAGGGGAAAGGGCATCGTTCTGTGGACTTTGCGCTATGGTGACGAAGTCAGAGACGAGGAGACCTATTTTGCCGATATTGGCGACGGGAAGGCCGATTCAGACCTCATGCCGCTCGTCCAGCAACTGATCAAGAAGAAAACCACCGATTGGAACCCAAAGCTGGTCGTCGACCCGGTCCAGGACCGTCTGCTCGACATCATCAACGCCAGGAAGAAGCAACTGAAAAAGGCGGGTAAGGCCAAGCCGAAAGCGACCGAGCCGGAACCCAGCAACGTCATCAACATCATGGATGCCTTACGCAAATCGGTTAAGGCCGAAACGCACTCGAAAAAATAATGACACAAGCCCTGCAGCGGACGGGCGCAATTTCCGCAGTGATGGTCACGATCTCGTCTTCGTCTTGCTCGCCAGACGCTTCAACGCCTGTGCAAGTGAGCGATGACTATCGCAATAATCCTGCCAGGCCGTGCTCGCGTTGATGAGCTTTGGCACAGTGCGGACCGTAAAGCGCTTCGGATCGAGCCCGGCCCTGACCTGGCTCCAGTTGAGCGGCATTGACACCGTCGCCGCCGGCCGCGCCCGAGGCGACAGTGGAGCGACGGCCGTTGCCATTCTGTCGTTGCGCAAATAGTCGAGGAAGATGCGACCTTCGCGCTGGTTCTTCGCCATCTTGATCAGATAGAGACCCGGATTGTCCCGGGCCATATCCTGGCAAACATCGTGGGCGAAAGTCTTTGCCTCATCCCAGGTCAGCTTTTTCCCGCGTGGAATAGCAAGCGGTGTCACCACGTGAAGTCCCTTGCCGCCGGTCGTCTTGCAGAAGCTGATGAGGCCCAACTCCTCCAGCCGGTCACGGATTTCACGAGCCGCTTCCACCACGCTCGAAAACTCGACGCCCGGACCCGGATCCAGGTCGAACACAAGTCGACCCGGAATTTCGGGTTTTCCGGGCTCGCAATTCCAAGGGTGCAACTCGACGCCGCCGATCTGGGCGATCGCAGCGAGGCCTTCGATGCGATCGATCTGCAGATAAGGCCTCTTGTCGCCGAACACCGTGACGAGCTCCAACAGGTTGGAGGTTCCCGGCGTGGCGTGGCGCTGGAAAAATTGCTCGCCGGCCATACCGTCCGGCGTGCGAATGATCGAGCAGGGGCGACCCTTGATATGCTCGACAAGCCAGGAGCCGATAGTCTCATAGTAGCCGGCGAGATCCGCTTTCGTCACCGGGACGCCGTCACCGCCGTCAGGCCATAGCTGCTTTTCCGGGCTTGAGATCATAACGCCCATGACTTCAACCTTGCCGCCTCTATGCGCGCGGTTGGCGCGCGGCCTTTCACTGGAAGGATCGGGCAGTACGGCCTTTGATGGCTGCACCGGCGCTTCGGCTTCCACTTCGGCTGCCGGCTTGTCATGCCTTAAGCCCTTGAAGGCTGCCTGTCGCACCTGGCCGTCGGCCGTCCAACCGGCAAACTCGATTTCGGCAACCAGCTGCGGCTTCAACCACACGATGTCAGGGTCCTTCTTCGGCGCCCCGATGCCTGCAAAGGGCGACCTGGCGGTTTCCAGCGCCTTCAGCTTCGGCAGCAAGCTTTCCAACGTCTTGGCGCCATAGCCCGTCCCGACCCGGCCGACATAGACGAAATGATCACCGCGGTTGACACCAACGAGAAGAGACCGGAATTTGCCATTTGTCTTGGCATAAGCGCCAATGACCACTTCATGACCGCCGCGACATTTCGATTTGGTCCAGGTATCGGTGCGGCCGGACTGGTAGGGCGCGTTCGCCGCCTTCGAAACGATGCCCTCGAGTGACAGCCGGCAGGCCGATCTGAGGACGGTCTCGCCGCCCGTTTCGAAATGCTCAGTAAAGCGCAGACGTACATCGCCGCCGCCGTCCGCAAGCACGCTCTGAAGCCGCTCCTTGCGCTTAATCAGGGCAATGTCCCGCAGATCCTCGTTTCCGGAAAAAAGAAGGTCGAATGCGAAAAAGACCAATGCGTCGGTTTTTCCTTCTGATAGCGCTGCCTGAAGGGCGGCAAAGTCTGGGGCGCCGCGGTCGTCGAGTGCGCAGATTTCGCCATCGATGATGGCGTCTGCAAGTCCTGCCGCGGACCTGGCGATGGCGGGAAACTTGGCCGTCCAGTCGAGCCCCTTTCGCGTCTTCAGGGTCACCGTTCCATCCTCGACACGCAACTGAATGCGATATCCGTCGAACTTGATCTCGTGAATCCAACCCTCGCCCCCCGGTGGCCGCGCCAGTGTTTGGCAAAGTTGCGGCTCGATGAAGGACGGCATGCCTGGATGTCGCTTTCTGGCAGGCGGACGTTTTTTCAACGATGGACTCTTTGCAGACCGGCGCTGCGCAGCGGCAAGCCCATGTCTGCTGTCCCACACGGCATCAGCGTCGATGATCCCTTCGTTAACCATGAAGGGTTTCGGTTTTTTGCCCTTGCCCGACGAAATCACTTCCATGGAGCGCCCGGAGGCGACAGAGGTTACATTCTCCTCAAGGAGAGCCGCACCGTTACCGTCGATGGAAAAATCGTCGTGATGCTTGATCAGGAGCCAGTTGGTTCGGCTGCCGCCGTCCCGGTCTTTGCGCATGCGGACGAGCACGAAGCTTCCACGCAGCCTTTTGCCCTCCAAGCTGAACTTGAGATCTCCCTTGGCGAGCGCCTCCTCCGGCGTTCGATTGCCCTCGGGCTCCCAAAATCCTCGGTCCCAGAGCATTACGGTTCCACCGCCATATTGACCTTTGGGAATGGTGCCTTCGAAATCACCGTAATCTAGCGGATGGTCCTCGACTTCCACCGCCAGGCGCTTGTCATGGGGATCGAGCGAGGGGCCCTTGGTCACGGCCCAGGATTTGAAGACACCGTCGAGCTCAAGACGCAGGTCGTAATGAAGGCGGGAGGCCGCATGTTTCTGAATGACAAATCGTCGCCGATTGGACGGCCTCAGTGCGGCCGATCCGCTCGGCTCCTTCGTCAGCTTGAAATCTCGCTTCTGCTTGTAGGTCGAGAGTTTGTCACTTGTCATGAAAGGTCCCCCACCCGATCGATTGCGGCGTCCGACTTGGTGTGACTGTGGCCCGTCGAATGCTCTCGGCGCCCGGTTCGTCGCACGTCGGTCTACGGCCTGCCGAGGAAAAGCGTCATGTCCACAATTGGTTCCCCTCGACTTTTTACAAGGATGGAGCCAACGCAAGAAAACCGAAACTGCAATGTCGGGCCACAGGAAATGCGCTTCGTCTGACCGTCTTCTCGGCGAACTCGGCCCGCGTGCATCCAATAGCGCACGAAAGCGTTAGAGCTTAAACAATCGGAGCTTTGATGCAGGTGCAACGCAAGACGATCAATCCCGCAACCATCATCGCGATAGCCGCCATTGCCACCCTCCTCATCAGCATCTCGAAAACCGATGGGAAGGATCGCCAAGCGAAAAGCAACGATTCTGCGTTGCCTAAGGATGCACACGGGCGCCGTGCAATGGTTCCCGAAGACATTCCCCAGCGAGGTTTGCGCGATGTGCTCTGGCGCACGATGCACGAGATCTCTGGCGATCGAGTGGCATTCGTTGCTGCCGGAGCAACCTTCTATATACTCCTGGCCACGTTTCCGGCACTTGCTGCGATCGTTTCCCTTTACGGTCTCATCGCCAATCCCGCTGCGATTACGGATCACCTGCGCGAGATGGCCGCCGTGCTTCCTCCAGGCGCTTTCGATATTCTCGCCGACCAACTCGAGCAGCTCGTCCTGAGACGGGAGACGACGCTCGGGGTCGCGTTTTTCGTCGGGCTCGCGATCGCCCTTTGGAGCACCCACAACGGCACGCTGGCCATATTCGATGCCATGAACGTTGCATATGAAGAAACCGAAAAGCGCGGCTTTGTCAGGCTCAACCTTGTCGCGCTCGTCTTCACAGTCTGCGCGTTGATTGCCGCAATCGTTACAATAGGCATCGTGGCGTTGTTGCCGGCGGTTCTGGAATTTGTCTGGCTCGATCCCTGGAAGGAAACAATGGCGCTCATTGTACGTTGGCCGCTGTTGCTCGTTCTGGTGTTTTCGGGGATGACGGCAATTTACCGCTTTGGACCAAGCAGACAGCCCGCAAAGGTCAGATGGTTGACATGGGGCGCGGCTTTGTCGACCGCCGGTTGGGTCCTCATGGCTTTCGGATTTTCATGGTACCTAGAGACATTCGCCGACTACAACGCGGCCTACGGTGCATTGGGCGGCCTCGTCGGCTTTTTGATGTGGATCTGGCTATCGATTTGCATTCTGATTGTTGGCGCTGAACTTAACGCCCAACTCGAACACCAGACAGCCCGGGATACAACAACCGGCCCACCGATGCCCATGGGAACGAGAGGCGCCCACATGGCCGACAGCATCGGGAAGTCGGTCCGCTAGACTTTTCGCAACCGGTCAGTCCCCTCACCTTCCCCATCGCGTGCAAACCAAGTCTTCTGCTGGTCATTCTTTCCGTGACCTGGTGACGGGCATGTCAAAGTTAATTGCGCCAGCTTCAGGCACCCTTCTAAAATGCTCGGGATACCGGAACGCCTCGAAAGGGGTTGGATTGAAGAGTCGCGGTCCGATCCAGCGCATCCGTTCCGAAATGTCCCTTTCCGGACTAGGACGGATCTGCCTATGCCAGATTGGCGCGCCGTAATCGTTGAACAGGCAGAAATTGCGATCGCGGTCGAGAAGATCGTCGTCAAGGCGCTCGCGCGCTCGGATCTTGCCACGGTTGAAGCTTTGCGGCTTTGGTCGAAGGTTGGAGAGCTTTTCACAAAGGCACAGACAGTTGGCCATGACATGGGCAATGGCCGGGCAGATCTGGAATCCATTCGGGACTTCGAGGCAGTCAAGGACATTTATCTGGCGCTTCACGGACTGCTTGATGCACGTCTGTTCATGATGGCAGGCCTGAGATCGACGGAGGGATCAAGAGGCCTCCATTGAGCGGACTGGCAACCGTTCCCTGCGGCGACTGTCAATGCCAAGCGATCGCGACGTACCCGATCAAAGGAGGTTGAACATGTCGCTATCCGATACGAGGAAGAACATTGGCGCGGTCGTGCGAGGTTGGAACACGCGCTATGATCTCGAGGAGTTCATAACCGCCTACCATCTGCCGTCACTGGAGGCACGCGAGATCTTCTCTCGCACCGGCCCAGACAAGGTGGACCTGGACAGGGCGATGATAGCGCGCGCGCAAACGACCGCCAAAAAGTGAATCGGCATAATCATATGCAAAGCTGCCTTCGCCGTCTTGCAGCTGTGATGGTGGGCCTTCGGCACCTTACTTTGGCGAAGCAGCCGGTGACAGCCAGGCGATCCATTGCTAAAGCTGGCGGCAAAATAAAAGACCAAGGCCGCCATGACCTCCTCCTCACGCAATGCAACCCGCCCCGTTCTCGCGCGCGATATCGATGTGGCCAAGGCGAACGCCATTAATTCGCTCTTGATCCGGCCGATCGCAATTCTGCCGGCAAAAATTGGCGATCCCATCCGGCCATTCGCACTCGGATTATGGAATGAAATCCGACCGCTTTTGCGACCCGGTTTGAGCGTATCGCAATTGCGGCGCGCGGCCGGAGCCTATCTTCATTCGAAAAGATACTACATAACGGTCGCGCAGCCAGGCTCTGTGCGGCATGACATCGATGGCCTGCAGCTTGAATCTGTATCCGACGCAGACCGAATGGCCGCGCAAGAAAAGTGCAATAATTTCAAGAAACGAGATGGGCACGCGGCATTGCTCGCCCTCACCAAGACGCCCACCAGCGACCAAGCACCGCGTTAAATCGAAAGGCGCATCAGCACACGCGCTATTTCCTCGGGGGCAATGGGCTTTTGTAAGATCAGCGCGCTTCGGTAGGGATCGACGAGACCGTCCGCTCCATATCCGCTGGCGAACATGAAGGGGATTCCACGCATTGAGAGGATGTCTGCCACGGGAAACGACTGCTTGCCGGCAAGATTGATGTCGAGAATGGCAAAATCGAGATCCTCTTTTTCAGCCGCCACCAAAGCGGTTTCGAGCCGCATGGCCGGGCCGACAATCTGATGTCCTAATTCCGCCACGACATCTTCGATCAGCATGGCGACGAGCATCTCGTCTTCGACGATCAATATCCGCGCCATTTAGATACCATCGACCGCGGGTTCGTCTCTGACGGCCTGAAGGAAGGTCGTCAGCCTGAAAACGATACCCGTCGGATGGTAGTCGATAACGGCGGAGCCTTGCAGTTGCTTCGGGAGGACATGGAGGATCAGCCTCGACCCAAAACCTCGACGCCCGGTTTCGGTGGCGACCGGGCCACCCTTTTCAATCCATAAAAGCTCGAACGTCCCGTTTTCCTGGATCGACCACGTGATTTCAACAGAACCACTTGGGGATGACAGCGCACCATATTTTACTGCGTTGGTGCCCAACTCGTGCATGGCAAGTGCGAAGGACAGCGCGGCTTGCGGACCGACACGAAGCTTCGGTCCGTCGATGCTGATTGCCTGACGCCCAAGAGGCTGGAACGCGTCCAGCGAATGCGCCACCATCGTCTCAAGGTCGGCACCATTCCAGTTTTCGTTCGTGAGTACGTTATGCGCGCGCGACAATGCCAGAATGCGCTCAGAGATGGCATGAGAAGCCTCTTCCTTGCTACCGACAGACTTGAGCGTCTGGGTAACGATCGACTGAATCGACGCAAGGCTGTTCTTTACGCGATGGTTTAATTCATTGATCAATAGCTTCTGATGGATCTCCGCACGAACGCGCTCCGTTACATCAGACCCTTGAACGAAGATATGGGTGACCTGCCCAGCCTCGTTTCGAATGGGCTGGTAGACGAAGTCAAGAAATCTCTCGACTAAAGGACCGTCGTGGGTCCACTTCAACAGCACCCGCTCCGACGTTCTATTCACCGGTTCACCCGTACTGAACACTTCATCGAGCAGCGCCACATAGCCCTGATCAGCAACCTCAGGCAGAGCCTCGGAAACAGTCAAGCCCTCAACCGCCCGATTTCCCACCAGTTTGCGGTATTCCGGGTTTACCATCCCGAACCGATGTTCTGCCCCACTCAGCATGGCCATGAATGTCGGGGCTTGTTCGAATAGATTCTGAAGCCGCTGGAACTCTTCCCTGTTGCGCCGCTCGGCAAGCACCCTGTCGGTAGTTTCGACGACAACCGCAATGACCCCGGCCGGCGTCCCACTCTGGTTTGGAACCGGAGAATAGAAAAGATCCATCCAGACCTTCTCAGGGAACCCTTTACGATGAAGCGTCAACTCCTGGTCGCGGTAGGCGAGCGTTCCGCCAGCTAGGCCGACCTTCATTACATTATCGTTGAAGTCCGCGACTTCCGCCCATCCTTCACGGACGTTGGACCCAAAAAGCACAGGGTGTCGATGCCCCGCGAAGACTGAGTAGGCATCATTGTAGATCATGACCCCCTCTTCTCCCCACAGCATTACGATCGGGACGGGGGAATGGAGCAACAGCGCCGTCGCTGTTTTGAGGGAAGGCGGCCAATCTTCCACGCGACCAAGCGCTGTTGATCGCCAATCGAAGCCACGGATCAAGTTGGAAATTTCACCCTCGTGACCCAGAAATTGAAAAGGATCGGCTGGGTCGGTAGCATTCTGCAACATCATCGGACTGCATTTCCCTCCACATTTCACGAAGAAATATTGCGGAAGGGCGTATTTGCAAGACGTTGCCAGAATTGGAAATCTGAAGTTTGCGTGATGATCCCCTCGTTCTGCCACCGGTTGTCCAGCCTAACCGAGCCTGAGACAGGTGGCCCAGTTGCCCTTGAGATTGTCTGCACTCCATGTCTTCGGAAAAATGCCCTCTGATTACGGGGAACTGATTTGTCTTTGTCCCGTTCAATTCAGGTGGAAAGCCGGCACTGGGCCGGCGAATGGAGAACAATGATGATCTTTAAATCAGTTGCCGCTCTCGCCTTCGTTGCTTCCTTGACCGCGCCGGCTCTGGCTCAGACCAGTGTCGTTTGTGACGAGGCATCCCTCATGAAGGCCGAACAGCAGATCGCGCAGATCAATGACGGCGCCAAGAAAATCGAGTCCGCCAAGGAATTGACCATGGCCAAGGACGCGATGGCGGCAAGCGACCTGGAGAAGTGCAAGTCCCATCTGGACAACGCCATCAAGGGCATGGACGCCATGTAGCACATGGCGCGGGGCGGCTCTCTGTCTCCCCGCGTTCACCTTCGAAAAGCTTTTCTCAGAGCATTCTGACATGACGCAGCGAATGGAAATGCGACAACCGAAGGCACTCCGCTTCACGGCCAGCGAGTGGGTTCCCAACAACCCCTTCCTCCCCGTGCTCGTCTACAGCAATGTTTTCGACAGAGCTCACCCGGACTATGCTTATTCATTCGAACGGCTATTTTCGGATGCAGGATGGGAGGGTATTTGGAGAAACGGTGTCTTTTCCTATCAACACTACCACGTCGGGGCTCACGAAGTGCTCGGGATCGCGGCGGGAACGGCAGAACTTCTGATCGGTGGAACAGATGGCGCGAGGCTCACTGTCGGGGCCGGCCATTGCTTGGTGCTTCCTGCAGGCACCGGTCATATGCGTATCTCTGCTGACGAGGACTTTCTGGTCGTAGGCGCTTATCCTCCTGGCCAATACGCCGATGTAAAAACTTCCGCGGCAACGCCGCGTGATCTGAAGACAATCGCCAACCTACCTATACCTAGCAGTGACCCCATATATGGCTCCGCCGGTCCATTGATCGTTGCTTGGCCCGGAGAGAAGGTTCAGACCAACCTAAATGACGAGCCCGACAAGTAGGCTGCCGAGCACTGCGCCGTGAACCATTTGTGTAGCCGTGCGTTGACCAGTCCAATGGTGAGGTAACGTCATGTCAGGAAGCTTCAAAAGCAACAGCGACCGCGCCAATGCCTTTCATGTCGGCGTGGCGGCATTTGCGATGATCATTGTCGCCGTTATGGTCGCGCTGTTGTAGTTGGGTCAGGACGAGGCACGAAATTGAAAGTCCTCTCCGTATGCGTCGGTAAAGCAGAGGCAAGACCCAGCCGTTCCCAAATGAGCGGGATCAACAAGCGCGAGACGAGCGGCAGGCTGCCTGTGGGCCTTGAGGGTCTTGAAGGCGATACCATCTGCAATCGCAGGCATCACGGCGGCCGCGAACAGGCCGTCTACATCGAAGGGAACCTGACACGGTTGTGGTGGCAAGAGGCGCTCGGGCGCCCTGTACTTCATGGACTGTTCGGCGAGAATCTTTGCCTCGAAGGGCTCGACAATCGCGACGTTGCCGCCGGCGATCGCTTCGCTACCGCCGAACTCCTCCTGGAGGTGACGGCGCCTCGTATGCCGTGCCGCATTCTCTCCGAGAGAATGAAGGATCGTAGTTTCGCCAAGCGGTACATGGAGGCTGCTCGCCCCGGGTTTTATTGTCGGGTGGTCCAGAGCGGGGTCATCGCTGCGGGAATGGACATGCAACATGAACCCTTCCAAGGAGAGCGTATCTTGATGGCCGAGATGATGGATCATTACGGAACGACACCGTCTGCTGATCTGATCAAGCGCTATAGCAACGTTCCAGCCCATGCCAAGCTTTTAGCCTCACTTTCCCGCGGCAAGATTAGCTTTTAGGGGCGGCCGCCACGCAGAGCGCTCCTGGAACAGTCGAGCGACTTGGGCGTTGCTTAATCATGCAAAGCGAGAACGCAGCCAAACACCCTCAGAGCCCGACACGTCAGAGCCCCAGTAGCGCCACCTACAGCCTTGAGGAGTTCGCTCGGGCCTATGGGCTAAACGCAACCCGTGCTTTGGAGCTTTATGCACGGTTCGGCCCAGTCAGATCCAAACTCGACACGCTAATGCAGGTTATTGCCCGCTCGAGAAACGCAGGGGCGTAAAGGTACCTTTGGTGGGTAGACTTTGGAGGAACACTGCAATGCCGTCCGAACCGAGCTTCAACGCAGTAGACGATTTGGCGAGGATGAGCGGCAGCCTATTCCGACCGCCGTCTGGCGCCCACAAAAAATGGCAACGGCATCAAATCGACAGTTGATTGGAGCGGAACCATGACGGGGAAATCTGAAAACGCAGAGCTGCTCGAGGAACTGGACGCAGTTGTTGCTGACGTCATCGACCAGTTTGTAACCAAGGGGCATGAAACGACAGTCATCATCGAATTGCTGACGGAGGTCGTGGCAAGGCGGCGGGTCGCATATGAGCGTGACCCCGACCCGGCCGAAGACGACGTTGACGAGCCCGCAAACGATTGGCCCGGCGCTGACGTTCGCGGTGCTCTACAGAAGGAGTAGCGATGCGTACTTTTCCGGAACGCCCCAGCGCAGTCGAGACAGCAAAAATGCTAACGCACACCCAGCAGGATGCACTCAGGGCCATCGCCTTTTTCCGCCGACAACGAAAATTGGGAAAGGGGTGGCTCGTTGGTGACAAGCGCCTCTCAGAAAAAATGGTGAGCCGGTTGGAGCAGCTCGACCTCGTCGAGGAGCATTTTGTTCGGGGCATGCCGGTGCTTCAGCTGACGATTATAGGTCAAGCCATGAAGCTCCAGCTTCAGTAGGATGACTTGATTGCTGGACTCCCGGGGACGTACCGGCGTGTTGAACCGTGGCTCGACAATGCTTAGGCAATGCATTGTCGCACCTCGTGGAAAAGCTCGGGCTGCGGTGTCCGCTAGTCGATGATCTCGATTTCGGCAGTGAAGACGGTACCGTTGCGACGCTCATAGATGAATTCGCCTCGAAGCTGGCCCACCACGCCTTGGACGATACGGGTGCCCATTCCTGTGACGGCCGCGTTTTTGTCGAATCCAATTCCGTTATCGGCAATCACGAGACAGGCGCGCTTGTTTGCCAGTGAGGTCAGTGTGACGGAAACGACGCCGCGGCGACCATCCGGGAAAGCGTATTTGAGAGCGTTTGTAACCACCTCGTTCGTCAGGAGCGCGAGCGGCGTTGCATGGTCGGCCGCGATGTCGATGTCTTCAAGTTCATAAGTGACGCCAACGCGGTCGCCGCAGGCGAGCAGCAGCTTATCCACCACTGCAGGGATCAACTCGCGGGTGGACACTGTCGTGAACTGGTCGCGGCTGTAAATCTGTTCATGAACCGCGACCATCGCCGCAATTCTGTCGAGGAGGGATTGCTGGATATGCTTGGGTAGTTGCTGGGTCCGGATCAGCGATTGGACGGATTGAAAGTTGTTTTTGACGCGATGATGGATCTCCCGCATCAAAAGTTGGTTTTCGTCGAGCGCCGCTGTGAGGCTGGCGGATTTAGCGGCATCGATCCGTAGCAGATGCTTGATCCAGGCACCGGCAGCCACTGAACCGACGGCTGCAAGCATCAGGACTGCGGCGGCGATGAAAACGTCGTTCCAGAATGGTGCCAAGCCTGCGCTTCGCTCGGCCGATCCGACTGCTATAAATTCAGTGCCTTCGACGACGGTATATCCGACAATACGCGAAACGCCGTCGGCGGGTGACACGGCCTGATACGTCCCAGAGGAAGCGTTCGGCAGTAAGTCGGTGAAGAGGGTATACTTGCTCATGTCGAGCGGGCCGGCGGGGGCAGGATATCGAGCGACCAACTGTCCATCCCTGCGTATGATACCGACCGTTGATCCCGAACCGAGGTCGACTGTTTCCCAGACCGCGGCGAGTACTTTACCCTGGAAAGCCACGGTCGCCACGCCCGCAAATTCACCCTTGCGATCCAGGCGGCGGCTGAAGACGAAAATCTGGTCACCGGTGAGGCGACTGACCAGAAGGCTGGATACGTGCGTCTTTGCCCCTTTTGCCAACTCGGAAAAATAGGGTCGGTCGGTAATGTTCATCGGCTTGATGGCGGGATCCGTGGAGTACAAGGTATTGCCATTGCGATCCACGACATAGGCTTGAACACGACCTGGGAGATCGGCGACTGCGTCGTTGATGTCGTGAACGGTGTCGCTGGCAATTCCGATATCGGCTCCGAGGGAATCGTCGATGCGTTGAAGTGCTTGCCAGGCGAGCGCGTCGATCCACGCCGCGTTGGTCGCCACAATCTTCGCTGCCGCCGTCGCCCGCTCTTCTGTGCCCTTGATTGCTGACGAATAGCTCTCGTGGAGCCAAAGGCCGAGAAGGATGAGAAGTGCGGCAAACATGGCCGCAATGACGGCCGTCGCAGCTGTTGCAACCGAAGGGCTCCCCCGCTTTATGACCATTTGACTCTGCGCCTTAAACAATCCCCAAGGCGAGCATTATCTGACACGTCGGTGCTTGTCACTTTGCACCGAGGTTGAGACGGTCAACACCAGCCAATCAATTTCCTCACGGAAGGCGGCGGTTTACTCGGGTTGGCCTTTTTCGCTCGCTCCCTCCTCCTTGAAGCTGGACAGGGCACGAAGGGTAACGAATGTTACCAGTGAGAGCACGATCGCCGTATCGAACGAACCAAGCCCGACAGCCGTCCCAATCGCTCCGGTTGCCCACAGACTTGCGGCAGTTGCCGTGCCCCGCACGCTGCTCCTTACGATGAGAATAGCCCCACCCCCGATAAAGCCCATGCCCGTTATCAGGCCCTCGACAATTCGCGCGGTCGCCTCGGCATTGCCCTGTATCAGGGGTTCTGCAGCCTGGATGAATCCGCAGCTGGCAATGGCGACCAGCGGGAATGTCCGCAGACCTGCGCTTCTTTCATTTCTCTCGCGATCCCAACCGATAGGAAAGGCCAGCGCATATGCGAAGAGGAGCGATCCGAGATGAGGTAGAAAATCCAAGTCTGCCCCGACCAATCTTAGCCATTCGCCCAAAGATCTTCTCCACTCTTAGAATTTGCTGGCTAGATAGGCTCTTGGCGCAACGCGGCAAGGAGCAGCTATCGGTGCGATGCAAAAAGAGACATTCGATAGACTTGACGGGTGAGCACGGGCAAAACCGCAGCGGCGGTCGAAGGCCTAGCGATCGCCTCCAGTTTCGCAAGCTGAACACCGTGGAAGCTTTGGATGGATATGCTTGGTCGCCGTCGCGCCGCCGATGATGTAGCGCCGATCCGTGCCTCGGTTGATCACCGCGGTGTTCCGGTCGACGGGATGGAGGCATAGTAAGCGGCAAGCCGCTCGACGTCGTCATCAGAAAGATTTCTCACAGCCTGGCTCATCAACAGCTCGGTGGCGCTCTCTTTGCGCCCGCCCGATCTAAAGAGCAGGAGTTGTTGCCGGAGGTAGGACCGCGACTGCCCGGCGAGCAACGGATAGCGTGGGTTGCGACCATCGTGACAAGCATTGCAGCCGGCAACTTTCTGCACAGGGTCACCGGTGTGAACGAGGGTTAGAACGCGTGTATCGACAGCAGGAGCAGTCACCTTCGCCGAAAGCTTGCCACCAGTGCGATTTGAAAAGTGATGGGCAGCATCGACGATATCCGACGGTTCAAGCTTCGATACCGCCACCTCCATGAAACCACTTTCTCTGTCTCCGTCGATGTATGCGTTCAAAGCTTGCTTCAGATATAGCTCCGACTGTCCCGCTATCACCGGACTGCCGTCATCGCCGTCCTCTCTGCTTTGGCTATGGCAGGAGAGACAGGAGGAGAATGCAGATCCCTTTCCCGCGCTCATGCCGCCTGCGAGCTCCTGGTATCGGGCGGCATTCATGTCGGGAAGCTCCCTGAGAAATGCGACCATCGACCAGACTTCGTTTTCGCGTTCACGACCCGGCCAAGCCGGCATACCGGTATAGCGAAGCCCATCCCGCACGATCACGAACAACTCTTCGTCCTTCCACTGACGGATGCTGGCCTTGAGATCGGGTGGGGGTGGCAACATTGCCAGCACTTCGGCCGAGCGACGCTCAACCGGAGAGCCATGACATTCGGCGCAACCGGTTTCGAAATGAGCCGCTGCGACCCGCAAATGGGCCTCTTTTTCGAAGCTGGCAGGCTTTTCGATCCCAAGCGCTGCTGTTCTAACGGAAGAGCGCATCGTCCAATGCAAGAACCATTCGGTGACTGCCCAATGACCGCCCGTCGCGCCAACTGGGACCAGCCCGAGCCAGGCAATCAGCAAACCGGCAACCGGGACGAGCCCGGCGGTTGCGGCAAGACATTTCCAGCAACGCCTCATAGCTCGATCCCCTTGCGAGGTTGCATGGGAGGGGCACCAAGGAACCTGGCAACGAGAGCAACTCCACCGGCGAGGTATACGACAGCGCCAACCAGCAGCATGATTATGCCGCCGACCTGCTGATCCTGACTTGCGGTCATCGTCACCCCAAGACAGCTCACGTCGCCGCCGCCAAAGAGCGGCCGAGGCGACATCGTCAGCAGCACCCCCAGGAGAGTCATGTGCATAGACGTCATCAGGAGTGCGACCGCTCCAGCCAGCCGACGCTCGACTTGCGCACCCGCTCCCAGGCAGGCGAGCCAGAGCAAGGCGCCTGCGGCGAGAAAGGTCGCATGCTCCAGCAACCGCATACTGACAGAGAGCTCGGCCAGATCGCGCATCACTGGGACATGCCAGATCCAGACGACGACGAATTCAACGAAGGACAACAGAATTGCGGCTCCAGGCCCCCAGGAAATCGTCGGGTCCAATCGTGTGCCGGAAATGCCGCAGGCAAAGAGAGGAGCAATGACGACGACAAGCGCCATATGCACTGACATATGACCGGAGAAGGCCCGCGGATCGAAGGCCGCAAGCGATGCCGCAACGACAACCATCAGCAACGCAAGCGCTGCGATGAGAGCTCCCGACCTCATGAGAAGCAACGATCGATCGCCAGGAGAGGCGTTGCTACGAACAGCACGGCGACGAAGCTAAGCGCCGAAAGGAGAAGGGTTGCGAAACCCTGGAACAACTTGCGCGCTTCCTCCGTCGGATCATCATGCGGCGGGTCTGTCGTACCGAACCCCCACTGTCTCCAGGCGAGGAATGCGGAGATCGCGATCGTTGCAAGCGCTGCAAGCGTTACGCCGCCAAGCACCAACTGAAGCATGGCGAATTGGCGTTCGCCGCCTCCTTTTGCGCAATGGATCGCCACCGTCAGGTAACATGCGAGGAAATGCACCGCCCAGACGACGGGCGCCGTAAAAAGCGTCCAGAGCGTCTCAAGGTCTCGAGGGAATATTCGCATAGCTCCCTTACCTCATTGCCGGAAACAAACCGATGACCCCAAGGGTGGTCAACGCGGTGATCGTCAAAAAGTGCCAGTAGAGAACGACATTGACGAGATCGATGTCGTGTGTGGCCGTCAGGCGTCCGAAGAAGCTGCGCGCCAGGCAATAGAGTTGCATCACCACACCGACGGCAGCATGGGACACAAGCCATAGAACGAGGACCCAGACGATTGCCGGATAGACGTGCTCTGTCGGGTCCATTTGCGTGAGCAATGGTCCTGCCAGGGCAGCTGCACCTCCAAGCAGGGTGAGCGTCAGCGCACACAGGACGAGAACGCGCATGCCGCGTGTCCGATGGCCGCGGTTCACGCTCCGCGCAGCGACCATCGCAATCCATGCCGATGCAAACAGGCCGAGAGCCACCAAGGGCCACTTCAAACCGGGTCCGGCAAGACCAGCTGTGAAATCATCGTGGATGGTCCAGTAAAAGAAGTAACCGAAGACCAAACTGCCAAAGGCCGTTCCGTCTCCCACCATGGTAATGAACATCGCCCACCATCCAACGGATGCGGGGCCTGAAACGTAGAGAGGCAAGGAAAGCCCAAGACCTACGTCCTTCTCCGCTTTTTCCGGCGGGATCGCCGTGCCGGTCCACAACCAGCCGATGACGAAAGCCAGAAACGCTGCAGCACACAGAGCGGTGATGATCCACCAGTGAAACGTTATCGCGACGAAGACACCGCCCAACGCCATCGCGCTGAGGATCGTCAAATAGGATGTGCCGCCGACGCGCAGACATTGGATGGGCTCGGCATCAAGGACCGACGTGACAAGCGTCTCGCGATAGCCCTCAGCCGCGCCAGGCAGATAAAACCGTCCTTTGGCGATATCGTCGCGAAGTCCTGGCTGATCCCAAAGCGGATAGCGACTTTTTATGATCGGTATGGAGCGCACACCCCAGTTTTCCTCCGGCTCGGATATCCACTCAAGCGTGCCGGCATTCCAGGGGTTGGCCTGGCCCTTGGGCTGGCGGTGTTTTGGCCGCAGAACGTCAACGACGACGATCGCAATGCCGGTCGCAAAAACGAATGCACCGATCGTGGAGACCATGTTGAACCAGTCCCAGCCAACATCGGCCGGATAGGTGAAGACACGCCGCGGCATGCCGCGCAGTCCGGCGAAGTGCATCGGGAAGAACGCGATGTTGAAGCCGGAAAACATCAGCCAGAAGGCGATCTTGCCCATTCGATCGGAGAGTTTGCGGGCGTTGATGAGGGGATAGTAGTAGTAGATGCCCGCCACAACGGGAAAAAGCATGCCGCCGATCAGGACGTAGTGCAGGTGGGCGACGATGAAGTAGGTGTCGTGCGCCTGCCAGTCGATCGGTACCAGCGCAACCATGACGCCGGTGAGCCCCCCGACGACGAAAATCACCAGACCGCCTCCGCCAAACAGCATCGGCACCGACGGGATCACGCGCCCCGCCAGCATGGTCGCTATGAAAACGAATATCTGGACACCGGTCGGGATGGCGACGGCCTCGGAGGCGGCCGAGAAGAAGGCAAGCGAGATCTGCGGCAGGCCGGTGGTAAACATGTGATGGACCCAAAGGCCGAAGCTCAGGAACCCTGTTCCGACCGCCGCCAGAACGATCCAGGAATAACCGATAATCGGTCTTTGGGCGAAAGTCGGGACGATCATCGCCATCAATGCGATGGCCGGCAGGAAGATGATGTAGACCTCGGGATGGCCGAATATCCAGAACAGGTGCTGCCACAACAAGGGATCCCCTCCCCGTCCGGCATCGAAGAACGGCCAGTCGAACATTCGTTCCATCTCGAACAGAATGTCGCCGGCGATCAGTGGCGGGAAGGCAAAGAGGATCATGCCGGCGACAATTAGAAGATACCAGGCAAACAGCGGCATCATGTTGATCCGCATGCCCGGGGCGCGGCATTTCATGATGCCGACAATCAGTTCGACCGCGGCGGCGATCGAGGCCACCTCGATGAAGGAAAGACCCAGCAACCAGATATCGGCGCCGATACCCGAGTACTGTTTGTCGGTCGCAAGCGGCGGATACATGAACCAGCCGGTGTTGGGTGCGGCGTCGAAGAAGATTGACCCGCAGACGAACACGCCGCCGAGAAGAAAACTCCAGAAACCAAAGGCCGAAAGACGAGGAAACGGCAGTTCGCGCGCCCCGAGCATAGGCGGCAGCAGGAAGATTGCGACGGCTTCGAAGATCGGCACCGCGAAGAGGAACATCATGACGGTGCCATGAAGGGTAAACGCCTGATTGAAGAAATCTGCCGATAAAAGATCGTTCTCGGGGACGGCAAGCTGCGCGCGCACGAGAAGCGCTAATACCCCGGCAAAGAGCATGAAGAGGAATGCAGTCGCCGCATACCAAAGGCCGATCTGGGTATTGTTGACCGAGGTCCAGTAGCGCCAGCCGGACGGGTTGGCCCATACCGCCCGAAGCTGCCGCTCCTCCTCGTCCGTCGAGATTGGCGTCTGGTCCCGATCTTCAACGACGCTCATGTTTCACCTGCGAGGTAGTCGACGATCGCATTCAATTCGCCCTCAGGAATCATCGGGAAAGCCGGCATCTGAGCGCCGGGTTTGAATTCCCCGGCGTCGCGGATAAAGCGAAATAGATTGTCCCGTGTGTTGGCGGCAGCCCCCGCCCCTAGTCTGAGCCGGTCTTTGAACGCTGTCAGGTTCGGTCCGACCAGACCCTTCGCGTCAGTCCCGTCAATCGCGTGGCAGGCGGGACAACCGTTGCGCTGGAACGCAGCGCCTGCATCCGCAGATGTTGGAGATTTGTTTGTGCGGCCCTGCCGCCAAGTCTCGAAGTCATCCATGGTCATGACGATTGCCGTCAGGGTCATCAATGCATGTGAGGTGCCGCAAAACTCCGCACATGGTCCACGATAAGACCCGATCCGGGTCGGCTCCAGCCAGAGCGTGTTGGTTCGCCCGGGTATCATGTCCATCTTGCCGCCAAGAGCGGGGATCCAGAACGAATGGATGACGTCGTTTGCCTTAAGCGAAACACGAATGCGCCGGTCGACAGGCAACTTCAATTCATTCGCAGTTTCAAATGCCACATCGCCTGATGTGTTAAGGTAGCGTATCCGCCACCAGTACTGCTCGCCGGTGACTTCGATCTGAAGATCCGCTTGCTGGCGATCAAACCATGGACGCGTCGCCGGCATGCTCCACACCGCATAGGAAAGAAGCGCGAAAAGGAGGACCGTGGGGACGACCACGCCTCCCCAGGTGATAAATCGCTGCGCGGTTTCCTCGGCGAAGCGGTGGCGTCGCACACGACCTGCATAGATGAGAAGCGAGGTTACGATAAACCAGGCACACGCGGCGCCGACTGCGGTTACGACAATCAGGTCCTCGATCGCTAACGCCTCGCGTCCAGCCGCTCCAAAGACCGACTGGGGACCTGTGCAGGCTGAAAGCAGAAAAGTAGACAGGAGTACAGCCGCCATGCGGACGCCAATAGCCAACGACCGCTCGTTCGGCTTCCTGGCCCCCTGGAAAGCGGGATACGTTTTCCCCGCACGATGGCTACATCGGTAGATCAACGGACGCCCCTTCCCTCAAGTGAGGGAAACTACCACCGCCGCGCGAAGTTCCAGCCCAAAATGACATTTCGCTGCACTTGCCGGCGTCAAATGAAACGATCGGCATGCTGGCGAGTTAGCTCGGTGTCACCAGCTTTCCAACCAGCTTTCAAGGAGCGTCAGCATGCGCAGGGTTCTGGTTTCTATCGCGTTCTTGTTCCTCGCGTTGCTGATTGTCGGCGCGGCGCTCGTCTTCCTCAATCAGGAGCAAGCCACGCTGACTGCCGAAGAGGGGTATGGCAGCAAGCCGCAGTTGCCAGAACCGAACCCGACGTTCGTCCCGACCGTCAATGTGGCGGAGGCTATCGGGTGGGCACCAGGCGAAAAGCCGACGGCTGCGGAAGGGTTCACGGTCGGGGCCTTTGCTGACGACCTCGACCACCCCCGTTGGCTTCATGTGCTGCCGAACGGCGACGTTCTCGTTGCCGAAAGCAACAAGCCTCCCAAGGAAGACACCGGCTTCTCCTTACGCGGATTTGCGATGGGGCTGTTCATGGGACGTGCCGGAGCCGAAGTCCCGAGCGCCAACAGGATTACACTTCTGCGCGATGCGGATGGTGATGGCGTTGCAGAGATCAGGTCCTCGTTCCTCGAAGACCTCAACTCACCTTTCGGAATGACCTTGTCGAATGGGGTTCTTTACGTTGCCAACACCGATGCCGTCATGGCGTTCGATTACAAGGAGGGCGAGATGAAGATCGCCTCGCCGGGTCGCAAGATCGCCGATCTACCGGCTGGCCCGATCAATCATCACTGGACGAAGGACGTCATTGCCAATCCCGAGGGGACCAAGCTCTACGCGACTGTCGGATCTAACAGCAACGTCGCCGAGAACGGTATTGAAGCGGAAACCAACCGGGCCGCTGTGCTTGAGATCGATCTCGCCAGCAAGGACATACGGCTTTTCGCCTCGGGATTGCGCAACCCGAACGGTCTCTCGTGGCAACCTCAGTCCGGCGCGCTCTGGGTGGCGGTCAACGAACGCGACGAGATCGGAAGCGACCTCGTTCCGGACTACATGACCTCGGTCAAGGATGGCGGATTCTACGGCTGGCCGTACAGCTATTACGGCTCGCATGTCGACGCCAGGGTCAACCCGCAAAGGCCCGATCTGGTGGCCAAGGCAATCGTGCCGGATTATGCGCTTGGAGCGCATACCGCCTCGCTCGGCCTGACGTTCTATACCGGGGAGCTCTTTGGATCCAAATATCAAAACGGCGCGTTCGTCGGGCAGCACGGCTCATGGAACCGCCGCCCTCGAAGTGGCTACAAGGTGATTTTCGTTCCCTTCTCCGACGGTCTGCCGTCCGGCCCCCCTGAAGATATCCTCACCGGCTTCATCAGTGGCGATGACAGGGCACGCGGCCGACCCGTCGGCGTGTCGGTGGATCGCCGCGGTGCGTTGCTCGTTGCAGACGACGTTGGAAACACGATCTGGCGGGTCACCCCGGTCAATTGACGGGATCCCGGAACTCCTTCGCAGCACCTCCGTTATCCCTTCTGACCCAACGAAAGGTGCGTGAACGGTGTCGACGTCGATTGGCCGGGGTGGCTCGGCTGGCGCCCGCTCTCATGCTGCAGCTGGGGAACCAAAGGAGATTGCAACAATGTCCAACAAGAACGACGGCTCGGCAAAGCCGACCGGTGAAAACGCCACGGAATTTGGCAGATCAATGGAAAGCAAGGCCCAGTTTGCCGACGCGCGGCGCCAGGCCACGGATTTCGTGGGAGAAGGAGGACCTCTTAGCGTCTATCGCCTGGTGCCTATCGCAGCCCCAAACGACCCGCGATGGCAAAACGCCTTGAACCAGGGCGAAGTGCTCGTCGCGGCCAGGTCATCAGGCGATGCGCGTGTCGTGGCCGCCGGGTGCGAGCTCGATTACATGGAGGTCGATGCGGCGCCGGCCGAAGGCGTGAGCACGCTGGACGCGAGCGCGTTTCGTGATGAAAAGCTCTACACGGTCATCGAAGTCGAGCATGCAAAAACTGGGCTCGTGCGCGGCCTGATGGAAGGTAACATCTCGGTGGCGACGATCAAACCGGTGCAAATTTGACGACGGCATTGATTTTGTACCGCTCATTCCGAAACTTCGGGTTTTGCCAGCGGTTCCCAACCGAAAACGCTGCGGCCGGCAAACGAAGATGATCGACGAAACTCGCCGGCGATGATCTCCTTCAAGTCCGGGCCAGTCACATAGTGCTCCAGGCGGCGAGCTTGCTCATCCAGCCGTCGAAGCGCTTCCAGCTCCTCGGTGTGTCCGAGTTTACCCTTCGAAACAGCCGACTTCATCACCTTGATCGTTTCGTCATAGACCCTGATGGGAACAGGAAAGGGATGACGATCCTTGCCGCCATGGGCGAGCGAAAACCGTCCCGGATCAGAAAAGCGGCAAGGAGCCCCGTGAACGACTTCAGCGACCATGGCGAGCGCCTCCACCGTTCTTGCGCCCACGCCGGGCGTGAGAAGGAGGTCCTGAAAGTCCTTCGGCCCTCGATCCGCTGCAGAGGCAAGGGCTGCGTGCAGCCGGCTCATGTTCACATCCTTTTCCCGCACGTCGTGATGTGACGGCATGATGAGATGCGGCAATGAAAGCTGCTCCGGCACGGCTTCGACAACGCGCTCTGCACGCCGGATTGCCATTGCTTCGCGAACGATGCGGTCGGGTCCCATATTTTCGAGGAGGTCGATCTGCCCCTTTCGCGATTGCTGCGCCCTTCGATCGGCGAGATTGACGATGACGCCTTGGCTCGTCCCTTCGATTGCGGCATGCGGAGAATCGAAAAAGCTTTCTAGGTTTTCCGAAAGCCAGTGATAGCGTCGTGCCTGACGCTGGTCTCCATTCATGCCCTGTTGCACGACCACCCATTTTCCATCATCCGTGACAATGAAACCATGGAGGTAGAGGTCGAAGCCATCCTGCAAGGCGGCACTGTCGATCTTGGCAACGAGGCGGCTGGTCGTAACCAGCCGTTCGGCGTCAAATCCGACCCTTCCACCGATCGCCAACAGTTCAGAAGGCGTTTTGCGCGACTGGGCTCCCCGCCCGCCGCAGACATGGATGCCAAGCTCTGACGCCCTTGGCGCGAGTCCTCTTTTCAGCGCGCCTATAACGCTCGTGGTGATGCCGGATGAATGCCAGTCCATTCCCATGACAGCACCGAAAGACTGGAACCAGAAAGGGTGTGCCATCCTTTTCAGGAACTCGTCTCGACCATAATGAAGGACGATCGCTTCGGTGATAATCCCGCCAAGCCTGGTCATGCGCTCGCCGAGCCATTTGGGCACGCGCCCGCCATGGAGCGGCAGATCAGCACTTCCCGAACGTTTTGCCATGGAGCTAATTCCGTTGAGCAGATGGTGCGCTTTATCATCAGCCGTCGAGCGCTGCAAAATTTGACATTCGCACCAGACGGTCGCAGGCCGGATGGATAAGGAGCTCGACTGCCACTTCGTTGGCCAAAAGGAGAAAACGGAAAAATCCTGATGTTCTCCATCCCCATCGTGTCCGCTTGGCACAGCCTGCGACCTCAAGGGGAATGATCTCAGGACGGGAATGTTCCGCGGTCTATCAGAGCGCTCCGAGCGATAAGCTCTGGAAATCCGCGGCTGAGATAGCTTGATCCGAGTGCGCCGAAACGCCACGGAAGATCGATCGCCTTGCTGATGCCTATGCGCCGCCCCTGGCAGACTTCCACCACCTCGTGGGCGGCCGTGACGCGAAAGGGCGCTGAGAAAAGCGACCGAGCATCATGCTCCTTGGTGACTGCAAGCGCCTGGCAAAGACGGCCGGGTCCAGCACACAAGAGCCTGTCGACACTCGTTCCGCGCCTCAAGCGCATGGTTTCGATACCGGTCCGTGGCTCCATCGCCCGGATCAGCACCGCACTGCCCGCTTCACAAACAAAATTGAGACACCAGTGCAGACCATAGGACCTGTAGACATAGACGTGACCTGCCGGTCCGAACATCGCGCTGTTTCGAAGGGTTTGGCCCTTGTAGCTGTGCGAGGCCGGCTCGTCGCGCCGATACGCTTCGGTCTCGACAATGACGCCGCCGATCCCGTCCAACTCAAGAGTGGCGCCGATCAATGCTTCGGCGACGGCAACAGCATCGCGGTCGAAGAATGATGGCGTCATCACTACGGGTCCTTCTTCCTCGAAACGCACCCCTCGGACTGGGCTGGTTGAAATCGCTCATGCAACATTGCGACCACCAGCACAAGCCACGTGGATAAATGGGAACTGGTTGGCCGATTGTCAGCCTGCTCGTGCTTTCTCTTCCCGCGCCCAGACACGAAGCTTGCCGAGCTTCCTGATCAGCTCACCGACGTCGGCCGGTTTTGCAAGCTCGATCAGTCCTTCGTCCGCATCCTTTGCGACGCCGGCGGTTCGGTCCTTAAGAATTTGACGGGTTGAGACAAGTCCTGTTCGACAGAGCATTCGACAACGAACCAAGCCCAAGGAGCGCTCTCGCCTAGCGAGCTTGACGGGAAATGCCCCATAGATAACCGATCGCGCCGGCCGCGATCAGCACGGGCAGAAAATGTCTTCTGATGCTGTTTTCCGTCGTTTCAAGAACAACGACAGCTTCGGTCAGGGCCAGTCGAGACGTGCCTGCAACGATGCCAGCCAATTCCGCCCTCAGGTGGCCTAGCTCGGTCCGAAGCGCCTCTAGTTGCACCTGTCGGACTTTTGCGACGTGCTCGGCCGGAATTGTTGCCAGTCGGTCGTCTTCTATGGCGAATTCCATGCCGCCGGGGCGTTCGGTATCCATGGTGACGGTCTCCTTTGGAGTGGTCGCAATGACTTCCAACGGTAGAGATGTCTCGTTGTTCCATTGAGGAATGAACCTGTGGCTTTCCCAGGCGTTTGAGTAAGAGGCTCAGTATATGCGGTGATGGCAATGCAATTCCTTGGAGACAAGTCTGCCAACGAAACGCGGATAGGCGCTACAACGGAATTTGCCTATGACCGGATGACCGTGGAGCGCTTTCGCAGGGCGTTCCCGCGTGCCCGTTGGAATGAGGAGCGGCGGGCGTGGTTTGTACCGGGCAAGACGGCAGGTAAGCGGATCGCAAAATGGCTAGCTCGAGAAAATGAAAGCCTTGAGTTGCATGCGGATTCCAAAGGGCGCGATGCGTACATTTTTGAACCGCTCTCCAGTCGATATCTGGAGTTCGCGGAGGATATCCGCGTGCGCACTCCCTATTCCAGGACGGCTGTTGAGCATCTCCGATCGATACCCTGGGCCCGGTGGGACGACGAGTTACGCGCATGGCGAGTGCCGTTTCGATCCTATGAAGCCTTGCGCCGCGAATGGCCCGCGATAGAGGCGGCCGCGCGGCGAAGCGAACCGGCCGAACGCAAGCGCCGGCAGGAGGAAGAAAGGCTCACACCGAAGTATGAGAGCGCCAAACTACGTAACAACGAGCGCCGTCGCCGTCGATATCCGGTTCCGGCGGACGGGCAGCCGCCAATCGGCAGAGTAGTGATGACGCCTCTTTACGGCGTGGTGCTGGTAACCGACGTAACGGGAGAGTACGCCGAACCAGACGATATCAGACGCTCCTATCCTCATGTCACGGCGGACACGCGCGACTTTGTCTGGGCTCGATGGCGACCGGCATCATTGTCAGAACTGGTGGCGACCTGGCCAGCGCATCATCGCCCGAACAAGGCCGAAATTAGCCGGGGATGGTGGCTGCCCAACCTAGAGGAGTTGCGCGCCGCCCGTTCACAGGCGCGCAGTCTGGAGAGGAGAAAACAAGAAGGACCGTCGAACCAGACCGTATCTGAGCTCGTCACACGACCTGACCGCTCAGGTCCATGAGAGCGCGCGACCTCCCCTCTCAAACGGAGTGGTTGCACGTCAAACTCCAAACTGACCCCTTCGCATCCAGCTCGCTCAACAAGGAAGGAACATTACCCGCCAATCGGACTTTCTCTCGAGCGGAGGTTGAATCTATGACGCGCTATTTTTTTGATCTGCAAAACGGAGACGGGCAAACGCTCGACGAACAGGGGATGGAGCTTGCCTCCCGCGAAGCCGTCATGCAGGAAGTCACGCGCATACTTGTCGACATCGCACGCGACGAATTGCCTGACGGGATTGGGACCAAAATTTCAGTTTCTGTACGGACCGACATTGGTGAACCTGTCTCGGTATCGACGTTGACGTTTCAGAACCTATGGCTTGAATGACAATGCTCGGAAGCTCACATCCCGAGACGGCAAGTCCCTGATCGCAGCATCTCTCGGCATCTAACCCCAGCAACCTGAATGTCCGAGGGGTTCAACAAAGCAATAAACATCGAAACTGTGCAATGCAGCATTGCCTTGTGCAGTGCAGCATTATTTTGTCTGCGCACGGCCGCTATGACAGCCATCCTGGCCGTTACGGCCTTGGAGGTACCACCATGCGCTCCCTATCCGACACCCTGGCACGCCTCAAACACTTTCGCTCAATGCAATCTGGTATAGACGACGAGGGCCATCTGGCTCCGTTTGAGGCTTTTGGATCGAACCCGGGCGCGTTGCAGGCCAAGATCCACCTCCCGCCACAACAAGCTCCGCCAAGATCCATCTAACGGCATTCGTCGAACGATCGAGGACGCGTTGCGCGCGGCCGGCCTCATGCGCTGATCGCTCCAAGACCCAGATCACTCGGCACAAAGTCGCGGATCCAGCGTTGTAGTTCAAGGGCAAAGCTTGAAAGGAACGTCACAATGGCAAGATCTGCTACACCCGCAAAGCAACGTGCGATCCAGAAGAAAGTCGCCAAAGACGACGAAAAGGGAAAGCCTGCGACGATTGCCGCGATGCAGGCAGGTGGACGAACCTACCCCGCGCCTCCCTTTCCAAAACAGCATCAAAAGAAGCCTGGCGACGAAAGCAAGCTATCCCCCCCTGCGCTTTACGATGCCCCTTTTTACCTGGGGTCAGAAAAGCTTCTCGATAAGGTGGCACTCGTCACCGGAGGGGATTCAGGGATCGGGCGATCGGTCGCCGTGCTGTTTGCGCGAGAAGGCGCCGACGTGGTCATTCTTCATCTCGATGAAGATGATGACGCTAAGCAGACGGCGGAGGCCGTTGTGCGCGAGGGCCGCCGTTGCCTCGTTCTCAAGGGTGACGTCAAGGATTCAAAATTCTGCGCGAAGGCTGTTGCCAAGGCGGTCGCGGAATTCGGCAAGCTAGACGTTCTGGTCAACAACGCTGCCTTTCAAGCGCATTCGTATGACATCGAAGACCTAAGTGACGACCATTTCGACGAGACGCTAAAGACCAATCTCTACGGTTACTTCCATATGACAAAGGCCGCAGTCCCTCATCTTCGACCCGGCTCGGCAATCATCAACACCGGTTCCATCACCGGCATTGATGGTCAAAAGACATTGCTCGATTACTCCATGACAAAGGGCGGCATTCACGCCTTTACGCGCGCGTTGGCGTCACAGCTCGTTTCCAAGGGCATTAGGGTGAACGCGGTTGCGCCTGGTCCGGTATGGAGCCCCCTTAACCCCAGCGATAAGGAAGCGGAGGATGTTTCGAAGTTCGGGGCTAACGTGCCGATGAGACGACCGGCTCAGCCCGAGGAAATTGCGCCGGCCTACGTCTTTCTCGCCTCTCCTCATTGCTCAAGTTACATCACCGGCGAGATCTTGCCGATCATCGGCGGTTACTAGACGGCGCAGAGAGTAAAATCGATTTTTCCATCGACCATTGCACGCGCATTTCGATACTGCGATGGAACATTCCTGCGCGCTGGAAATTGTACGCAAGCACGCGCAAGCGATCTAGACCTAATCCCTCCGGATCGTGTGCAAGATGGCCTCCGAAAGGGGGCCATCTTTTTCACTAGGACTCCATCGCAGAGCACGCAGCGATTGAAGGCGAGCATTTAGGACGCCTGCTTCAGCTCCCGAGGCGGAACAACAGCACGCGACATTCGTTTGGATGCTCATGAAGAGCTTCATCATTCTTGCCACTTTCCTCGCCTCAGCGCTGCTTGAGGAACCTGTCAGCGGCGCCGAACTTTTGCCTGAAACAATCAATTCGACCCTGCCCAGCTTCAGTTCCGGTAAAACTTCTTCCCCAGTGGATGGGGAAAAAACGCCGGATCCCGCAGTCGTTAACCTTCAGGTCTTGCTTGACCGGGCCGGGGCCTCTCCAGGTGTGATCGACGGCTATGTTGGAGAGAACCTCAGCAAGGCGGTGGCAGGCTTCGAGGCGATGCACGGACTTCCTGTCGATGGCAAGCTCGACCCTGACGTTACGGCTCGCTTAAAGTCGAATGCGCCTGTTGCCCAGAGCTACAAGATCTCCAATCAGGATACGGAAAACCTGGTGAAAGCCGTGCCCGACGACTATGGCGAAAAGGCAAAGATGAGCCATCTCGGCTACACCAGCGTTGCCGAGCGGTTGTCCGAGCATTTCCACATGGATATTGACCTTTTGAAAGCGCTCAATCCACGGGCGAGCTTTACCGTTGGCGAAACGATTTCAGTGGTTATGCCGGGCCCCGCCGTGGCGGGGGAGGTTCGTCGCTTTGAAGTAAATGCTAGGGCGGGTCAGATCTTCGCCTATGGTGACGGCGATGCGCTTTTAGCCGTTTTCCCTGCTACAGTCGGCAGCTCCGATACGCCTGCTCCATCGGGGAGCCACACGGTCAACGGCGTCGTCAAAATGCCGACTTACACCTACAATCCAAAGGTGAACTTCAAACAGGGTGAGAACAGCGGCGTTCTTCAAATCCCGAGTGGTCCGAACGGGCCCGTGGGAACGGTATGGATCGATCTGTCAAAGCCGACCTATGGCATCCACGGCACGCCTGAGCCATCACTTATCGACAAGGTGGGCTCACATGGCTGTGTGCGCCTGGCAAACTGGGACGTAGAGGAGCTGGCAGGTATGGTCAAACCCGGGGTGCGTGTTGATTTTGTAGAATAGCGTCTGACCTCGACCGGCAGCGCACAAAGGTGGTTTTCCGTTACTGCGCCTGTTCGCACGAAAGCAAATGCCCATCACCGGACAGTTCAGGAGCTTCCTGTTAAAAGAGCCTGAGCGCTTTGGCTTTCAGATCGCGCCTAGGCAATTCAGCTGGTTCGAGCAACGAGTGAACAGCAAGGAGAATGCCATGCCCAAGCGACAGGAACCAACGGCAGAGGGTGATGCCTCGGCCAAAGCACTGATCGAAAGCACAAAAAAGGAGGAAAGACGGATCGAGCGCCAGAAAGGCAGTCCATTGGCCAAGGGTGCCAAACGTGTCGAAGAGCGGTCGAAGAGCTCTGACGGCAAAAGCGCGGGAGACAAGCAGAAATCGTGAGCTCGCTTCCCTTGCTGCTGCCAGGCATGGGCCATCGCCACGCTATGACCACGCTTTCCATCGCTGGAAGTGCCCGCGAGAAGAAAGGGCGGACAATGCCGCCCCATTTTTGCTCACGCCGCTTTTGAACGCCCGGAGACCTTGTTGATTGAGGTCACGGCAAGATTGGTCAACTTATTATTCGTCGCCTTCTCCTGATCGAGGATTTCGCTCAGAAGCTTGTGTGCTTCGTCGTGACCGAGATCCTTGGCCCATTCACGAAGCGAGCCATAGCGGGCAATTTCATAGTGCTCGACAGCCTGGCAAGCCGCCAGAAGGCCGGCGTCCAGCGCCGTGCCTTCCGCCTCTTTCATCAAGCCGTCGGCCTCCTTGATGAGGCCCTCGATGGCATCACATTTCTCGCCGGATGCGCTCTTGCCGATGGACTTGAAGACCTGCTCCAGCTTCTTGATCTGGTCTTTCGTTTCGGACAGGTGCTCCTCGGCCGCCTTCTTGAGTTCGGGACTGTTTGCGGCCTTGGCGACTTTTGGAAGCGCCTTGGTGATCGCGTTCTCGGCGAAGTATACATCCTGCAGCGTGTGCTCGAAAATTTCAGCAAGCGTTTTCATCAACGTTCTCCCTTGGATGAGTGCAGGAGGGAAAGCATCGAGCGACGAAATCGTTCCCGTTCTAGTTCTAGTTTCTAAAATACCGCAAGACGCCGTTGCTGTCTGCGCGTTGGGCTCCAGCACGGCAAACTGCTGGAACGTCCCGGAAGGCGCCGATTATGCGATTATGAAATCGTAGCGGCCGAATTTTCCGTCGCTGGTCGCCCATACATCGAGCAACAGGGAATCATCGAACAACCGGTCACGTTGGTTTCCAAGTTCACCGGCGAAATACAGTTGCGTCGTCAGCACTTTCCCGCCGGGTCGCTGGACCTTGATGTGGTAATGCCGAGTGCGACCAGGGTAGATCCCTGGTACGATCGTCTCGAACCACCATTTGCCCTGTGTATCGGAAAATTGATGGCCACGGAGTTTGTATCCGACATTGTCGTAGATCCCGCTCTCATCGGCATGCCACAACTCGATCAACGCTTTAGCCACAGGCTGACATTCCCTTGTTAGCACGTAGCCGGCAAGCGTCAGCTTTTCACCACCCGGTGCATCAAACGCGAAGTCCTGTTTTTCAGGACTGTCCGGTGTAAAATAAGGTCCTTCTGTCTGCACCGGTGTCGGTTCGCCGTCCTCATGGCAAGAAGCCGTAAGCGGCAGTTCCGCAGGCAAAGCGGCAGCATGGCCGAGCTCCGGCAGAACGATGGGCGTCGTAACGAAACTGATAAGGAAATGGCGCCGGGTCGGCATGGCAGTTACCTCCCTGGAATGGAAGTGGCTCAAGGCGTGCTCTCAGCAGATCATCTTTGGATGTGAAATACGAGCAGAACATTGAGTCATCGACGTTTGACCTTCTCCCACCGTGAACGTTCTGCGCCTCGACCGAATTTCGTCACCTAACAAAGCAAGAATACCGCACTTCCTGGCGATTGGTACCGTTCCCACACACGCTGTCATCTCCTTGTCGTCCGGTCCCATTCAGCGTGCAAACCATATGATGGGGGGCCCGACCTCGCGAGGAAGAGCCGGATTCCACTTAAAACAATGATTTACTGGAACTTTTTTCGCGCTGACTCCGTTTAGGGTCGCCACGACATCGTCGGCGTGGCGAGCATTAAACAGGAGATTTGCATGAAATATGTCGCCGCCGCCGCCCTTACTGTTGCCCTCGTTTCGAGCGCCGCTTTCGCGCAAGAGCCGGCCGCTACCGGTGCGGATGCCATGCTGGCTGGTCCCGGCATCACGATGGGAACGGCTGCGAAAATGCCGCTGAAACATGTGGAGATCAGGGATACGGATATCGTTGCTTCACAGCTGGTCGGCGTCGATATTTACAACAAGCAGAACGAAGACGTCGGCGAGATTTCAGACGTCGTCATCGGTGACGGAAAATCGGTCATCGGCATCATCGCAAGCGTTGGCGGTTTCCTGGGGGTTGGTGAGAGCTATGTCGTAATCGATCCCGCGTCATTCGCGCTCGCCAACGACGACGGGACCTGGAAGGCGTATGTGGACACCAACAAGGATGACCTCTCCAAGGCTCCGAAGTTCGACTACTCCAAGCTGAAGAAATAGGTCGAGATCTGTTTCACCGTTCGCGCTCGCCCCTCCCGGCGAGCGCGTTGAGCATTTCCCGACTTCAGCCAGTTACACACGAAGCACTAGACCGATCGAGGACAGGCCAGTGTAAGCACCAAGCTGAGTGTCGGCATACTTGCAGCAGGCCGGTCGCCTCTGGCAGGGCGTTATTGAAACACACTCTTCGGAATCGATATCACCGCCGTCATTCCGTCAGCATGCCAATCATAGGCAAGTGTCCCGCCCATGCCGGCTACCGTTCTTTCTACGAGCAAGTTGCCAAAGCCTTTTCGGCTGGGAACCTCGGTACGCGGCCCGCCGCGTTCCTGCCAGGTAACGGACACCCAGTCATTGTCGATTGCCCAGGAAATGGTTGCGGTTCCGCCGGCGACGCTGAGGGAACCGTATTTGGCCGCGTTCGTGGCCAATTCGTTGAAGATAAGGGCAATAGCGGTGGCTTGACGCTCGTCGAGCTCCAGCGTCGGTCCGCGTGACGGGATGGCAGTCGGTACGCCGTCGGAGGAATTATCATGAGGTGCCACGATTGCCCTTAGGAGTTCCTCGAAACCCATTGTATCTGACGATTCTCGATTCCGCAGGACGATGTCGTGGGCGCGCGAAAGGGCTGCAATTCGACCTGAAAGCGCGACGGCCATATCGTGCTTGGTGTCGGAGCTTTTCAGCGTTTGGCGGATCAGACTTTCAGTCAGGGCAAAAACGTTCTTCACCCTGTGGTTCATTTCCTTCGTTAGGGTCTCTTGCACCTCAAGAGCATTTCGCAATTCTTCTTGGCTTCGTTGGATGTGAAGAGCGATGCCTACAAAGGTCGCAAGCTCGCCTGCAATGCGCGCATGCCCACCATGAAAATGTCTTTCCTCATCGGAGACAACCCACAGCGTTCCCAACGGTTCATCGGTCCCGACGTAAAGAGGCACCAAGAGGACTTCTGGGATCTCGATTCCAGCGTCGGAAATCCAGGAATATGCCCGTTCGGAATGGCGGGTAAGGACGGGGGCTCCCTGATCAAGGGTTACACCACACGGGCTGTAGTTCCGTGGCGTCGTCGCACCTTCGAATGCCGAGAGACTTCCGCACAGATGCTTCCAGTGAAAGATCCCTGGAGCGGAGCGCCCGTCATAAAGGCTGAGGCCTGAAGATACTCCACCTGTCATCTCCATTGCGAGCTGGACGAACTTCGGTAGAACTCCATCAGGATCCTTGATCATGTGGGTTGCAAGTTCCTGGAGAGCAGTTTTTTCACGCAAGAAATCCGCATCATCGATCGGTCGTCGAAAGAGCTCTTCCGTGATGAAAACTTCCCCGAAAAGTTGTTCCGATATGGATTGCAGCATGTGCGGTTCCTGCCCCAAACGGGACGATCCTAGCGGATGATGTCCGACCTGTCAGCACAGGGCGCGCTCGTGCATCGGGTGAGGCGTACCAGTCGATGTTCTGGCCATTCGGCTTCGTTCATCAAAACAAACGTGAGGCAAGCTGGTGATACACCGGCTTTCTCATCCGGGCCGTGTGCTAGACGATGTTCTGCAGTGTTGGCGCCGACAGGACTAGTCCGTTTCATCGTGCTCCAACGCTCTCCCCGACGGTCGAGCCGCGTAGATTCTTGGAGAGGCCTGAAGGATCAAATCAGCGTAATGCTTGAGTTCTCATCCTTCGGCTCCATTTGAAGTTCCTTGATATCGAACGTATGGCGGAGGTCATCGAATGACGCGGGAAATCATGGCATTGGTCTTGGCGGCTGTCCTAGCAATCTCCAGCATAGGCGTAGCGCGTGCCGAGCAATTGGCGGCAAAATCGAGCTCCAAAATAGAGAGTGATCTCAATTACCTGATGTACGTGCCAGATGACTATTCTTCGTCGAGCAAAAACTATCCGCTCGTTGTCTGGCTGCACGGTGGCGATCAGGGCGGAACCGATATCGCCAAAGTCCGGTCGAGCGGCCTTCCAAAACTGATCGAGGATGGAAAGACATTCCCGTTTCTGGTCTTTTCGCCCCAGAATCCGAGTGAGGAACTGCTTTATCCAATCGAGAAAGTAGAGGCTGCGCTCGAAGACGTCATGTCGAAGTACCGTGTCGATCGCACACGTGTTTATGTCGTGGGGTACAGCCGCGGCGGTTTCGGTGCTTGGGCCATGGCAGAGCAGTTCCCCGATAGATTCGCCGCCGTCGTCCCGATTGCTGGCGGCGGTAACCGCCATTACCTGAGCAGGACAAACGAAAAAGCAGCGTTCTGGGTCTTCCATGGTACCAACGACGACGTGATCCCATTGTCGGATTCAATCGTCCTCTATGAACGCCTCGTCGGCTTGAAACGCAATGCTCGCTTGACCGTCCTTGAGGGCGTGGATCACGCAGGCGTTGAGGGGGCCGCCTTAAACGATCCGGAACTGTGGGATTGGCTATTGAAGCAAAACCTTGGGGCCACGGCACAATGAGATAGAGTCCGTAGTTCGAAAAAGCGCTATCCGAGAGAGGCGGCCTTACGCCTGGAACCCCAGGCGAGCGATGGGATCCCTAACGTACGAACAGGTGCTCGAGCCTGTTGGCCACCGGAGTTTTTCCCTGCCCTCGCGCGCTGATCATTGCGGCAAGCGCCGCCCGTCGCCCTTCAGGCAGCTTCAAGATGAAGGTGTCCATGTCTCGCCCAAAATTCGACCAGGCCTTGTCGCCCTCATGACCAGGATCAATCACGCCGGCAGCTTCGAGGTCCGACCGATCCATGTTCACCCTTGCAAGGGAAATCTGCAGCAGATCGGATCCGGTGATCATCGACCGACCCCCTGCTGCCGGAAGCTCATCGTGCCGTGGCTGGACTGCCGAGGAGCACTATCGGGCTCCGCCGCGTCTTCAGCCTCGATCAGCTTTTGGTAACAGGCCTCGATATCCTGGCTGATGCCTTCGGCGTCATAGAGGTAACCATCCGTGCCCCCATCGGTCTCGATGATCTCTGCCAGCGAGTCCATGACCGCACGACCGAGCCTCTGCAAAGCGTCTCTATGCCGGTCAGCGCCGCCACTCTCGAATGCCCGGCTTGCCTCGTCCAAGGCTAGATGCATGGCTTGGAACGACCCGTCGATATGGAGCTTCGTATTCACGGCGCCGCCCTCCTCAGGCTGGGCTCGGTGCAACACAATCCCCTAACGCAATACCCGTGGATAGGTTCACTTTACTATCGACAACCCATCAAGCGCCACAATTGATTCGCGTACTCGGAGGAACAAACGTAATCTCGTTCCGTTGAATCCGGGTTTACCGGGAGGAAGACATGGCTGGACGCGCTCTTTGGAAGGGTTTTCTGAAGTTTGCCGAGATCAGTTGCCCGGTCGCGCTGCATAGCGCCGCGTCGACTTCTGAGCGCGTCAGCTTCAACACGCTGAACAGAAAAACCGGCAATCGCGTGAAGCGAGAGTATGTCGACATCGACACGTGGAAGGTCGTCGAGCGCGAGGATCAGGTCAAGGGCTACGAGGTCGACGACGGACGCTACGTGTTGTTTGAGCCGGATGAACTCGCCGCCGCTGTGCCCCAAAGCGACAAGACACTGCGTATCCAGTCGTACGTCCCGTTCTCCGAAATCGACGACCTTTATTTCGACAAACCTTACTACCTCTTGCCCGATCGATTGGGCGAAGAAACCTACGTGCTGATCCGCGATGCGATGCGTGAATCCAATGTTGGCGCCCTCGCCCAGGCCGTTCTCTTCCGTCGGCTGCGAAGCGTCCTGATCCGCGCTCATGGTAACGGGCTGATCGCGACGACACTCAACTTTGACTATCAGGTCCGTTCCGTGGAGGAGGCATTCTCCGGAATCCCGAAGCTCAATCTCGAAGGCGAAATGCTCGATATCGCCAAGCACATCGTCAAGAGCAAGACGAGCCTCTTCGATCCGAAGACGTTCGACGATCGCTACGATGCCGCACTCGCCGAGCTCGTGAAAGCCAAGATGGAGGGCCGAACGGTTAAGGTGAAGAAGCGAGCCAAGGTCGAGCCCTCGACAAACCTCATGGAAGCGCTGCGCATGAGCGCCGGCTTCGGGTCGGCGCGGGCGTCCAAACCACGCTCCGCCGCAGCAGCGGCTCGCTCCGCTCCCGCGGCGCGTCCGGCCGCGCGCAAGAAGGCGAGCTGAGCGATGGCCGCCGTCAAGCCGTACTGGAAAGGCTATCTGAAGCTGTCGCTGGTCACTTGCCCGGTCGCGATGTCGCCCGCCACTGGCGACGAGGAAAAGCTGCGCTTCCATACGATGAACCGGACCACCGGCAATCGGGTTGCCTCTCGCTACGTCGACAACGTCACCGGCAAGGAGGTCGACCCGGACGATCAGGTCAAAGGATACGAGCGCGGCGAAGGCGATTACATCATCCTAGAGGAGGAGGAACTGGACGCCGTCGCGCTCGAAAGCGTCCGGACCATCGAGATTGATATGTTCACGCCGCGCAACTCCATCGAATGGATCTGGCTGGAAAAGCCGCACTACCTCGTGCCAAACGACAAGGTTGGCGAGGACGCCTTCGCCGTTATCCGTGACGCGATGCGCGCAGAGAAGGTCGTCGGAATATCCCGCCTTGTTCTTGGCCAGCGTGAGCGGGCGGTCATGCTTGAGCCACGCGGCGAAGGAATCGTGCTCTGGACGTTGCGATATGGCGACGAAGTGCGGCCGGAGGAAGAGTACTTTTCCCATATCAATGCGAAACCCGAGGGAGGCCTTGCACCCCTCATGAAACAGCTGATCACAGCCCAGACCAAGAAATGGGCGCCGATCACCGATCCCATTCAGGATCGCATGCTCGAAATGATCGCCGGGAAGATGAAGACGCTGAAGTCCACGGGCAAGCGCAAGATCGAACCGATGGCGAAGGACAACGTCGTCGATATCATGGCAGCGCTGCGAGATAGCTTGGATCGCGAAAAGCGAAACATGGGAGGCAAGGCAAAATGACACCCCGACCGACCAAAGAGGAAGTACGCGACGTGATGAACGACGTCGAAATGCTGGACCTCCCTGACGGTGCACACTGGACGCTGATCCATGAACGATTAGATTTGGAGTATGGGGACGTATTCGAATACATTCTCGACGATCCCCAATTTTTCGGCGCCGAGATGGAGTGAGTTTCCAGCGATGGACTGAGGAAACTTCCACGCTATCTTCCTCGCGTGAACGAATACATGGCGATGAGGAGACCCCATGGCAACGAAATTCGACAGGTCGGGGTTTGATGTGGGGCCTGAAGACATCGTTCGGCTGCAAAAGATCTTCGATAGAATTTGCTACGAAAACCGACTTTCGCGTCGAGATGCCAGAGCAAGCCGCCTTGCAAAGGTCCTTATGGACGAGTTGCGAGGTGGAAACCTCGACGAGGTTTCGCTCATGGAACGCGGCCGCTGGTTCTGCGCGAGTGCAAAGCTTGGAGCTCCGGGAAATCAGCGCCCCACGCTTTGAATGGGTGGTACGATTCGAGGAGAGCGCGCAATGGCGATTTCCATACAGCGAAACACCAACATCGAGCCCGACCAGATGCAAATCATTCAAGCCGTCTTTGACGCGGTGGTTGCGGCACGAGGCCTCGACAAGAAAAGCGACGAGGCTGGAGCCCTCGCATCCCGGTTGGTTTCCCTTTTTCAAAGCGGCGTACACGACCGGGAAGCGCTTCAGAAAATGGCCGAATATCTCTAGCGCCGGAACATAACGAGAGACCCCGCGTTTATCGTCTGTCCCCCGACAAACACTTCATCGGCCCCTTTCCGCAGGGGCCGACCTTTTAGTACCTTTCGACAATACGAAGTTTGCCGCGACCTAGCTGTGAGCATGGGTTACAGCTTCCTTTTCGCACTGCCTGCCATTCTGAAATCGTAACCATCACCGTCGAGCAGTGGCGGTGACACCCATCCGTACCGAAGCGACCTGTTCAACGGTGGCCGAGCGCAGGGGCTGGCCCTCGACGAGGTGAAAGCCGGCTTGGCGATCGTCGGGAGGAAGATCGGGCCCAAACATCTGCATATCTGCGGTGACGTGGAGCGATCTCTAGCTTCACCATTCGCACCGATAGGCCAGCATAGGTCTTGCAAATCCCTTCAATCGGTGGCGTCCGCCATGCGTGAAAACATCTGCCTTGCTGTACTCCTGATAAACATTCTCAGATATCAAGATTTGATCGCCATGGGCGGCGGCGCAGAGCCGTGCTGCCAACTGCACCGTTGTGCCGAAGAGGTCGTTACTGTCCTCAACCGGTTCGCCACAATCAAGGCCGATACGAATGTGAATTGGCTCGGCATTGCCTGTGTTGTAGCGACTGAATTCGCGCTGGATGTCAATGGCGCAATCCACGGCAGATTCCGTGGACGAAAACGCGGCCATGATGCCGTCACCTGTGTGCTTGACCTCGCGGCCGGATAAACGTCCCAAGCACCCGCGCACCAGAGCGTCATGGGCCCGGATAAGTTCGGTGGCCATGCGATCGCCAAGACGCGCGGTCATTTCGGTAGACCCGACAATGTCCGTGAAAAGGATCGCCCGGTGACCTGCGTCCATATCTTTGGCGATCGACCCCGCCCCCTCCGGATCCTGTATTCGACCAAGAAATGCCTCCACAGCCGATAGCGCTACCTCCACGACTTCCCCGGCAACAAACCCGTGCGCCTCACGATGAACGCATTGGGCGGTTTCGGCGTCGGGTGCGTCTATGAGGCAGAACGTCGTTCCGCGACGGTGGTCGAACCAGTACGTCAGGAACTTGACGCCATATTGGTCCTGTATGCTGAGATCTTTGAGATGTGCCTCTGCGACATCCGCGGCGGAAACCCCAGCGAGATCATGTCGGTCCATGAAGATAGGCATGGTTCGCTCCCGAACAGACTTCGTTTCGGTAGGTCCACAGTTTACGACGTTGCCGGATTATCGTCTATCTCGCGCACGGCTCGTGGCTCCGAACCATCCGCGGAACGCCATGCTAAGGCGGCCCGTCGCGAAATGAAAGACAAGGGCGGCGGACGACTGACAGAAAACTGCCGTTTTCCAGCGTGGGCGCTTGCTATGCTGAAGCCCTTTCTTCTGCCTCTTCCCGCACTAATTTCAGAAGGAACAACAGCGCCGGCAGGAAATGTCCCACTTCACAGATCGCTCAAACCTCACCAATGGCGAAAATGCCGCTTCTGCAAAGCACGCTGAGCCGGAATCCTTGCGAGATCCGAGAGATCCGGAAATCAGTTCCGATACTGGGGAAGCCGATTCTTCGCCACCACAGAGCGATGAGCAAGACATTGCGCCACCCCAGCCTGCCTTCACAGAAAGCAAGCTCGCTTTTCTCACTCTTGCAGCTGCTTTTCGCCGCGACGTCGCCACCTTAGCACAACGTTCCCTGGCCGCGTCGTCTGAGCTGGTCAATACACTCAAATCAGGCGCGTGCGGTGCGGGCCGTCTGGTTCCGAACGATCTGATGCTGAGGGCGGCGTCCGGTGTGGGCTTCCTTGGCAGGAAACTATTCGCATCATTCGAAATCTTCACCAAACCTTCGTGGCTCCATCCAATACGGCCATGGTCTTTGAAACGCGGCATCTTGGCGATGTTGGCAAGCCTCTTGATCCTGGTGACCGGAACGCTGGTGTGGGCATTGCAGGACGTCCCATGGACGGAAATCGCCGCTGGATCCTTGAAACCTGTTGTGGTCCTTGAAGCCGCCGACGGTGAACCGATCGTTAGACAAGGACCCTTCCAGGGTCCCTACGCCCGGTATGAGGAGTTCCCTGCACATCTAGTCAATGCCGTTCTTTCAATCGAGGATCGGCGGTTCATGGATCACTACGGGGTAGATGTAAAAGGGATCATGCGGGCTGTCCTGAGAAACCTCCAAGCAGGGTCAGTCGTTCAAGGCGGCAGCACGATTACCCAACAGTTGATAAAAGTGCAGTATCTTGAAAGCGACCGGACGCTGAAGCGAAACTGCAGGAATTGGTCATCGCATTCTGGCTCGAATGGAAGCTGGGTAAACGCGAGATCCTGACGAGATACCTGAATTCCGTTTACCTCGGGTCTGGCGCGACGGGAATGCCGGCGGCGGCACGGATCTATTTCAACAAGGATGTCTCTGCGCTCAACGTGCAGGAAGCCGCCATGCTTGCCGGTCTGCTGAAGGCACCGAGCCAGTTAAATCCGATCGATAATTTCAAGGCCGCAAGTGAGAGAACCATCACCGTCCTGGACGCGATGGTTGCCAACGGGAAGCTGAATTGGGAAGAGGCGAGTGCGGCCAAGGCAGAGTTTGCCGAGTTGCATCCAACCAGCCCGACACCTCGCTCGGGCAGCTGGTTTGCAGACTGGATCTCGCCTCAGGCCGGCGAAATTGCCGGAGCGTCTCCGGGCTCGACAACGGTACGAACAACGCTGGTCCCGCGGCTGCAACAGCTCGCCGAAGATGTAGTCGCCCGCAATCTCGACAAATACGGGCGATCGTTGGGGGCATCTCAGGCAGCACTTGTGGCGATGACGCCGGACGGAGCGGTCGTCGCCATGGTTGGAGGGCGCGACTACAAGACCAGCCAGTTCAATCGCGCCGTCTCCGCCAAGAGACAGCCAGGCTCGACCTTCAAGGTTTTTGTCTTTTACGCTGCACTCAAGAGCGGACTTAGCCCGGATGATCGCGTCTTTGATGGACCCATTGAAGTGGACGGCTGGTCGCCGCAAAACTCGACCGGCCGCTATCGTGGTTGGGTGTCGATTGCTGAAGCCTTTGCCCGGTCCCTCAATGGCGCAACAGTTGCGTTGGCGCAGGAGGTAGGGATTGCGAATGTCGTTGCCGCCGCTGAAGAGCTCGGCATCGACGCTACTCTTAATCCTGTGCCGGCATTGGCGCTCGGTTCATCCGAAGTCAATTTGCTTGACCTGACGGGCGCCTATGCCTCTATCCGTCTTGGGAAATCCCCCGTCGAACCCTGGGGCATCGTCGATTTTCAGGCGTCCGAACAGTCGAAAGCCTTCCGGGTCGGTCCAATAGTGCCCACTTCGGTCGACCTTGGCCCTTATCAGCAGGATTTGGTGAGCCTCCTTCAGCTTGTGGTCGAGCGTGGCACCGGTCGGGACGCTTTCCCTGGGGCATTCGCCGCCGGAAAAACAGGCACCAGCCAGAACAATCGTGACGCTTGGTTTGTCGGATTTACTGAAGATCTCGTCGCTGGCGTATGGGTTGGCAACGATGATGATACGCCGATGAAAGGCGTCACCGGTGGAGCGCTTCCGGCGCGGATCTGGCGCGACTTCATGCAGGCGGCAATGGCACAACCCGCGCTCCAAGTCGATCCAGATAACAGGCCCAACACAAGCCAAGGGGTTGCGGCGTCCTGCAACGTAAGGGCCTGCGCCAGGAGCTACAGATCGTTTCGAGCCTCGGATTGCACCTACCAGCCCTACCAGGGAGAGCGGCGCATGTGCGAGCGTTAGAGCACTCGCATGGCGCCACGTTACGGGCTGGGACGCGGCCGACGGGCTGTCAGGCGTCTGCCTCGCAAGCGGCTCGAGCTCGCCCGCGAGGAGCCTGCAGGGGTCCATATGTACTCCCAAAGCGCCATTCAAAGGGACGTTCTGTTTCGATGAGCCTTACCTCGCGCCACCCACTACCCTTCCCGGCACAGCGGTCGGAACACAACAGGTTATTTCGGGAAAGGCGCAGGCCGCTCGGCAATCTGGCAAGTGATTAATGCCAATCGATGGATCTCCAGGTTGGCACTCACCCGGAGTGGCCCTGACGGGAATTTAGTCCGGAATCCTTCGCCGCCTCATCTAATGATTCGATCAGAGATTTGAGTTCTTTTTCATCCAGCTTCTCGATACCGACGTACTCATTCCGGGCTTTCGAGGCCAAGATGAGCTCATCCAGCTTTGCCTGCATCGCTTTTCCGTCGCGATTTTGAGAGTTCTGAAGGACAAAAACCATCAAGAACGTGATTATCGTGGTCCCCGTATTGATGACGAGTTCCCACGTATCGCTGAAGCCGAAGAAAGGGCCGGCGATAGCCCATGCAAGAACGACGACGACGGCAGCCACGAAAGTGGTCGGCTTGCCGGAAAGGTCCGCAACGGATGTCGCAAATCTGGAAAAGAAGTGGCGGTTGTCCGACATGTTCTCCTCGCCTTCGCGAAGCCAGCCCTCGCGAGCTGCCAGCTTCGCGATGAGAGCAGCAGCTGTTCCGCATAAACCCTCGAAAACCGTTGTAGTTCCCAAGGTCGATGATCCAGCCTCACGAGGCCGCGCGCATTCACACCGTCTGGATTTGGAAACGATCTGACCACCCCCGTTTCGATGTCGCCAGCGCGCGACCTCCTCATGCGCGGAAGCTGGAAAAGGGCGATTTTGCCGAGCCGAGCGTTTTCACGACGGGATCGCTGCTGCCGATACGAGGAAGCGGTTTGCGATAGGGGTTCTTGTCCTGGCCCCCGGCGCTCGCCTGGGATGCGAACGGAACAATTTGACGTAACGTCGCGTCTTACGTAGGCAGGCTGCAATCTCCTGCGGAGGACATCCCATGTGTATAGATGTTCCGCGAATAGTCGCTGTTGCCCTGGGCGTAACCACGATGATGGCGAGCTGCGCTGGCAACACGCTGACACAAACGCCACGCGACGAGAAAAAAATCGGTTACGGTTTCAACCCGAGCCTACCCGAACCGAAGCCGTCGGTCCTCCCGACCGTCAACGTTGCCACGGCCGTCGGCTGGGGAACGGGAGGAACTCCGCGGCCAGCCGAAGGTCTGAAGGTCCATGCGTTTGCGACAGGACTTGACCACCCGCGATGGCTGCATGTGCTCCCGAATGGCGACGTACTGGTGGCCGAGAGCAACGCTCCAGCCGAACACGACGAGGGCTTCAGTCTCAAGAAAGTGTTCATGGGCCTGGCGATGAAGCAGGCGGGCGCCGCCACAAAGAGCGCAAACCGCATCACACTCCTGCGCGACATCAATGGCGACGGTATAGCTGACATCCGCAGAACCTTCGCTCAAGGTCTCAACTCGCCCTTCGGAATGACACTCTCCGACGGAAAACTCTTCGTCGCCAACACGGATGCGCTCATCGCTTTTGCTTATTCAAACGGCCAGACTCGGGCTCGCACGCCGCCACGGAAGGTGACCGATCTGCCTGCTGGAGAAATCAACCACCATTGGACCAAGGACGTGATCGCAAGCCCGGACGGGCGTAAGCTCTACGTCACTGTTGGGTCCAACAGCAATGTTGCGGAAAATGGCATGCGAGTCGAAAAGGACCGCGCCGCGGTTCTTGAGGTAGACAAGGCAAGCGGCCGCACCCGCGTCTTTGCCACTGGCCTTCGCAATCCCAATGGGCTTTCGTGGAATCCAGATACCGGAAAACTCTGGGTAGCGGTCAATGAGCGTGATGAGCTGGGTGACAACCTCGTCCCCGATTACATGACATCGGTGCGTGACGGTGCATTTTATGGCTGGCCATATAGCTATTTTGGTCACCATGTCGATGCCCGCGTTAAACCACCGCGCCCAGACCTCGTGGCGAGGGCCGTCACGCCGGACTACGCGCTCGGCCCGCATACTGCATCGCTCGGGCTGACTTTCTCCAGGGGTACATCCCTCGGGCCCAGCTATGAGAACGGCGCTTTCGTCGGCCAACACGGATCCTGGAACCGTAGCAGGCCAAGCGGCTACAAAGTGATCTTCATCCCCTTTAGAAATGGCATGCCCGCCGGCGAGCCGACTGATGTCCTTACAGGCTTCATAGATCGGGGCAGAGCGAAGGGACGCCCAGTCGGTGTGGCGATCGACAAAAAGGGCGGGCTGTTGGTTGCAGACGACGTCGGCAACGTCATCTGGCGCGTCAGCCGCGACTAGGCTCTGGCCCTATAAAATAACGCTATTCACAGCTGGGTATAACTCTGGGTTACGCGTGGCAGCTGCAATGGTATCTGCCGACGCTGTGTCCGGGACCTTTTGGGATCCTCGGTGTTGATGTTCTCCAACTTGCTGGCCCCCTTCCTGGCCGCGCAAGCGGTCGGGCAACGTCGATGATGTCGTCCCTAGATGCGGTTGGGTCTTCCTTGTTCCAGGCATGCCGTCACCTTCTCTGCTGCGGCCGCGCGATCGGGTTCGCTTTCCACATCCGGCCCGATCAGCCCACCGGCAATAGCGTCACGCCTAATCCACCCGACGGCCGGATGTCCCGGCGAAGCGTCTTCCGCCAGGTGTAAATCTGCTGCGGGAGAACATCGTGACGCCGGGCAATCGAGGCGACACCAGAGCTGTTCGTCTCAACCTCCTTCAGAATCCGAAGCTTGTCCTCCTTGCTAGCGGCACGGAGGCGTTCGACGCCAGCCAGACGCTCAACCCACCCCATGAGTTGACCATTGGGTACGTCGCGCACTTCGGAATTAGCGACGTAACTTCAGTGCAATGGGCGAAATCTCAAAGGCTCGTTGACCAGTTTCGCCGGCCTTCCAGCAACTGGGTGATCATCGCGCTTTCGTCCTTGTTACGGAGAGGTGGCGATGACACTTCTCTGCCGCGTCCCTACGTCCGAACAACATGAGAAAACCCGCGCCAAGCAAACCCGATACCAATGACCCAAGCATGATGCCGATCTTTACTCGATCCTGTACGGCCGGATCATTGAATGCGAGCAGCCCGATAAACAGGGACATCGTGAAGCCGATACCGCACAAGAGGGCAACCCCGGTCATCTGACCCCAGCTTGCTTGCGCAGGCAATTGAGCGAGGTTTAGCTTGACGAGAACTGCAACGGTTCCGAGAACACCAACTAGCTTGCCGAGGAACAGCCCGACTGCGATGCCGATGGTAAGCGGCTCCGCAAAGATCGACATAGATAGCCCAGCAAATGATACGCCCGCATTAGCAAACCCGAAGATCGGGACAATGGCGAACGCAACGGGCTTCTGAAGATGATGCTCCAACTTATGCAGAGGGGATTCTGCATGCGTGGCTTCAGGAGTTCCGGGTGTACGTTTTAGCGGGATAGTCAGTGCAAGGATGACACCAGCCAATGTCGCATGGACACCGGATGCAAATGTGAGAACCCATAGGACCGCACCCAGGACGAGGTACGGCCACAATGTTTTCACACCCATCCGGTTGAAGATCAGGAGATTTGTGAAGACGATGGCGGCGCCAGCAAGGGCCAACAGATTGAGGTCGGCCGTGTAAAATAACGCGATCACGATGACGGCCCCTAAGTCATCTATGATTGCCAATGCTGCAAGAAAGATCCTCAGGGATGTCGGAACGCGTTTTCCCAATAGAGAAAGGACACCAAGCGCAAAGGCGATGTCCGTTGCAGTCGGAATGGCCCACCCTCTGATCGCGGCCGGCTCATTCCAGTTGAAGTAGATGTAGAACAGCGCTGGAACGGCCATTCCTCCCGCAGCAGCGGCTCCCGGAAGGATGCGTCTGCTCCAACTCGATAGCTGACCATCAAGCATTTCACGCTTTATCTCCAGCCCAACGAGAAGGAAGAAGACCGCCATAAGCGCGTCGTTGATCCAGTGCTGGACACTGAGCGGGCCGAGATAGACTTGCAGCACATTGAAGTACGCATTCGCCAGCGGCGAATTTGCCGTCGTGATTGCGAGCAGGGCAACTAACATCAAAATGAGGCCGCCGAGAGCCCCGTTGTCGAGAAAGTGGCGGAGAGTGGATTGAATGCGGCCCTTGGAGATTGTCGAAGACATGGGTTCGCGCTCCTTGTGAGAGGTTGATCGAAGTCTCCGTGGATTTCGGGGGAACCCGCAGCACCGCAGCACGCGCTTTGCGAGAGTAATTAACGCCTATGTGCGGAGATATCTACAAATATCGACCCCTGGTGCCGTTAAATCCGAAACGTTTGACAGCCAGCTCGAATGGCGACCCGCCAACATCCTTTGTAATCCACGCCAAAAGCGGCATTCACTCCGGACCAGCCCGTTCTTGCCGTGGGCTTCAAACGTAAACCGACCGCATACAAATCGGTTACGCAACCTCAGTACACACGAACTCGCTGAACTGGCCTACTGGATAAACCGTGATGAACGCAGAGCAAATTTGCTCGGCCTGGGTTCCGGGCGCGATGAAGTACTGCCCGAAAACGGTCGCCGGCTGATCCCATAATCACCCGGCGGACAGCAATCGCAGCTGGTGGGATGAAGGCATCTCTGCCTCGATTCATTGTGTGATCTGCCTAGTCGGTCGCCTTGAAGGGAATCGAACTGACAAACCAATTCCTTGAAAACCGTGACAAGAAGTAATACCTTCGATAAATCATTCCTTACACCGGTCCGACCATGACAACGACAGTTACAGCCAAGGGGCAAATCACAATTCCAAAACCGGTGCGCGATCTCTTGGGTATCGTGCCTGGAAGCAAGATAGACTTCCGGCGCACTTCCGATGGAAGCGTTGTCCTCGTCCATGCTGCGAAAAAGCAGCCGCCCAGCCGCTTCGCAAAACTACGAGGGCTGCGGGCAAGGCCCCGACACTGACGCGATCATGGCGCTTACGCGTGGCGAGCCGTGATACTCGTAGACACGAATGTCCTTCTCGACGTCGTTACCGATGATCCAACTTGGGCCGATTGGTCGATAGCGCAGCTGGAAGCCGCAAGCCTCGTTGGAGCACTCTGGATCAACGACATAGTCTACGCCGAACTCGCCGTCCGCTACGATCGGATTGAAGACGTTGACCGCTTCCTTGATCAAGCGGGGTTGGAGCTGGCGGCGGTACCGCGAGAGGCCCTCTTTCTTGCAAGCAAGATTTTTACACGATATCGGAAGGCAGGCGGAACGCGGACAGGGGTACTCCCTGATTTGTTCATCGGTGCGCACGCAGCGGTCACCGGCTATCCGCTGCTCACACGCGACGTCGGCCGTTATCGCACCTATTTCCCAACGTTGACGCTGATTGCGCCGAACATGCCGACCTGATGAAGCCGCTCATGTAAGGCTCAGTTCCCCTCGACACATTATGCGATCCTGGAAGCAGGAAGCGGAAACATTCCGCGATCGCAACTTGCGCCCGTCCTCAAACCTCCCGCAGACACACAAAAGTGAATCAGTGATTACGAATTTCGCGGTGAGGGTCGGGTCGACACGAAGCGCGTCGCTTTGCCGAGCTTTGGCCCATATGCGCTCTTCTTTGGTCGGATAATCAGGAGATGCTGCTTGGGACGGCTACCCAAGGTTGTCGGCTGAGGGGGGATCGAAGTCATTGAGCCCCCATAGAGTGGAATCCTTCACTCGGCGAATAAGAAGCGCCACCGAGAACAACTATCGGTAGCGCTTCCTTGATCTTCTGCCGCTGACGTTATTGTGCCGCCATCGAGTTGAACGACTTGCTCAACGGGAGCTGGCGGATCCTTGTCGGCCGGTTGCCCCTCTTAGAAGCTGATCTTCGGCGAAGGCCATCATTAGAGGGCCGACGCCCTTGGCGTCATCTGCTACCACCTGCTCCGAGAGGTAGTAGCCGGGCGAGCCGTCGCGATAGTTGCCCTCGAAGCCGCCGAGACCAGCGACACCGACGATTGTCGTCAATCGAGTAATGCCCTGGTCATCGGCGACAAGGCGTCCCGAAATCAAGGCTTCCAGGGCTCGTCGACCGGCGACGATCGCTCGATCAGCCTGAGCAAGACCAAGTCGCGCGTACCGCAGCAACGCGTATGCAAACATGGCAGACGCAGAGCTCTCCTCATAATTGCCTGCAAGGTCCGGTTCATCGAGGACTTGCAACCAGAAGCCCGACGGCGTCTGGCGTGCCATCACTTCGTCGAGCAGCCGGTTGGTGTTCAATCGTAGCGCGCCGGTCGCTTTGTCGTTTGGCAGAAGCGCCAAGGTATCAACGAGTGCCATGGCCAGCCAGCCCACGGCCCGTGCCCAGACAGTTGACGACTTTCCCGTAATCGGGTCGGCCCAACTTTGCTTCCGGCTGTCATCATATCCGTGCACGTAGAGGCCCTTGGCCGTGGCCGTGCGCGCAAGGGCTGTCTCGAACTGTCGAAGCGCATCTACAATCAAGGCCGAATTGCCGGTCGCAAGTGCATATTCAATCTGAAACGGAAGACCCATATAGAGCCCATCGAGCCAAACCTGATGGGGGTAGCGCTGCTTGTGCCAATAGTTGCCCGCAAGTATGCGCGGATGGGTTTCAAGTTGGGATGCCAGTTGATCCGCCGCTGTCTTGTAGCGACCGTCACCTGTTTCTGCGGCCAGCGGGAACAGGACGCGACCAGCGAGTATGTGGTCGATATTGTACTCGGCCGGATCGTAGCCGAGGAGTGTGCCGTCAGAAGCGACTTGGCGATCGATGAGCCGGTGGAGGTGCGCGGTCCAGTAACCCTCGCCTGTCGCCTCGAAAAGCAGTCGAAGACCACGATAGATACAGCCGTCCTCGTAGCACCAGCTACCGCCCTTGTAGGGGGTGTAGCGTCGCGCATATTGATCGAAATAAGTAATCGGGTCCATTAGATATCTCATTTAAGGGAAACGGAAATCGGCGCGCTGCTTACGAGCGCAGGCTCATCGCAGTCGACTTCGGCGCACTCGGCGACGATCGTTTCATGCCGCATCGGTCTGATCCTGTCGGCCATGATCGGAGGTGCAGCGGTCGCGTCGGCGCGATAGGAAGAAATGTTCAGGCGCCTGATTTTGATGTTTCGGATCGGTGCTTCCGGCAGCCCGAGAAAAGCACCTGCGGCGTGCGCAAGGTTGCGTATTTCGACATCCTCGACGATGACGCCGTCGATAATGGGGGTTTGCATACCGATCGGGGCGGATTGGCGTGATTGCACCCATTCGGCGTGGCCGTCCGCATCGCAGTGGTAGTGCGCGTTGGCCGACAGCGCCGTCTCGACCCGATCCATAAGAACGCGGCGCATGGAGATGTCGGTAATTGATCCTCCGCGGCCTCGTCGCGTCTTCAGGCGCAGGCCGCGATCCGTCCCCACCATCTGGCAGTCCTCGACTGCAACACTGTGTACGCCGCCCGACATCTCCGAACCGATGACGAGGCCGCCATGACCGTGCTCCATCAGGCAATGGGTGATACGCACGCCGCGGGTCTCTTCCAGGTGATCGTCTTCGCCGTTCGCCCCCCGCTTCCCGGCCTTGATGGCGATGCAATCGTCGCCAACGGAAAAGCGCACGCCGGTAATCGTCACCTCCCGGCAGCTTTCGGGGTTGAAACCGTCGGTGTTCGGGCTATCGGGTGGAGCCGTAACTGTGAGACCTGCAGCGACAAGCCGACTGCAGCCTTGCGGGTGGATCGTCCACGACGGAGCGTTGCGGATGGTAAAACCGAGCAGCTTTATGTCGGTGCACGAAATGAGGTGGAGGCCCCGCGGGCGACGCGCCCCATCGCGTGTCTCCTTGGGCCACGCCCACCAATCGCCCTTTTCACCCGAACCATCGAGCGTGCCTTCGCCTTCGATCACCAGATTTTCAGCGCCGACGGCATGGATCGGTGCGGCAAAACAGGCAGCAGGCAGACCCTCCCAGCTGCCAAGCATCCTGCCTACCGCGTCGCGGGCCTCAAGAATGGGCCAGTCCGTTCGGCCTGAAGGTGCCTGGAGGATCGCTCCCCTGCAGAGATTGAGGGTCATGCCACTCTTGAGTCGCACCGGATAAGCGGTCCAGACGCCGGTCGGTAGACGTAGCGTACCGCCAACGGGCACGGCATCGATTGCAGTCGCCACAGCGACAGCGTTGGCGCGCGCACCCTCGAGGTCGTCGTGACGGACACCTGGCACCAGCCCGAACTCGGTGGCGTCGACGAGACCGGCACAAGCTGCCGTTTCGAACTCCAGCGGTTGCAATCCTTCGACCTCGAACCGGTAGCGGCAACTGGGCTGAAGGTCATACAGAAGGCTGACCACGGTCGACGTCACGCCTTCTCGCGTTTCGGCACCGCCGGCCAACGAGGAGAGCTGCCAGCGCGCTCGCTCGGCCAGGCGATAAAGCGCGCCGGCTTGAGGCAGGCAAAGAGCTGCCGTGCGCGCCGACAGCGCGATGATGGACGGTCGGATCATGGTTGCTTTCTCTCGTCTTTATCCAGTGAAGGGAGAGCCCGCCGCGAAAAACCGCGACGGGAAGCCTGACATCAATCGAACTCCGCCAGCACGTCGTTCACCGTATCGATGATCTGTGCGGCTGCCTCATCCGCCTTCAGCTGGCCGTAGGCGAATTCCTCCAGCGTATCGATGAAGGCTGCGCGCACTTCCGGATGTTCGTTGAACGGAGAGACGGCCGGGCCGCTCGCAGCAATGACGATAGCGTTTGCGGCACGCACTTCTGGCTCTCCCTTATCGCCAAGGCGAGCTGCGGCCGCCTTCGACGCCGGCAATCCGCGCGACGTTCCAAGCGCATCGATGCCCTCAGGTTCATTGAGCAGGCAATTCACGATCTGAGCCGCCGCTTCTGGGTCCTTGGAATTCTTCGAGATGGAAAAGACCATCGAGGGCTTGCGATAAACGCCTTCAGTCACCGCATCCGGCAGCTTCAGCATCGACACGGGCTTCAGCACCTGGCCGTCCTTCAACGGATCAGCATATTTCGAATAGGTCGAATCCCACTCGTAGGAACCGGCGATCTTGCCGCCGGCCCAGGCCGGCTTCTCGAACAGATTGACGTTGCCGTCGGCAGCCTCTTCCTTCTGCGATCGGATCGCACCGGTCTCGACCAGTTTGCCGAGGAACGAAATGCCTTCTGCGAGTTCCTCAGGCGTCCAGGCGACGCGATTGGTCGCTGGGTCGACAAGATCCTTGCCGGTCTTCTGGACGACGGCCAGGGTCGTCAACAGCTGCGCCGTCTCCTTGACGGCGTTAAAGGTGTAGTAGTCCTTGCCGAGCTTTTCCTTGATCGTCGCCGTGGCGGAGAAGAACTCGTCCCAGCTCTTCGGTATGGCGACGCCCGCCCTTTCGAAGGTAGTAGCGTTGAAGAAGAAGACGCGGCCTGTCGTCGAAACGGAGAGCCCCTGCAATACGCCGTTCATCGACCCGGCCGACAGATCCGCCTCAGTCCAGTTGGAAAGATCGATTGCCTTGAGGTTGCGAAGATTGGCGAAACCGTCGCCATTTTTCGAGAACAGCGGCAGCCAGGGCCAGTTGACCTGGACGATGTCGGCTTCGGTCTTGCCGGCCATCTGGGTCGTCAGCTTTTCAAGATAGCCGTCAAAGCCGGTGAACTCGCCCTTGACGGTGTGACCGTATTTCTCGCCGCACGCGGCGATCGCCTTCTGGGTGGCGACGTGTCGGCTCTCGCCGCCCCACCAGGACATACGCAATTCACCGGCGTGAGCTACGGTTCCAAGTGCCAGGGCGCCATAAGCAACGCTGGCCAGTGCTGTAATCATTCTCTTCATCGTCATAGGACTTCTCCTCCTTGGATTTGGGCCAAACGCTGCCTCCTCACAGCGAGACGTTCCGGCCGTCGGTCTTGTCGAATAGATGCAGGTGCGCAGGATCGGGACGCAGGCAGATCACGTCCGATCGCCCAAGCGCCTCGAACTCGGCAGCACCCACGACACTCACCAGCTTTCGCCCTTCGAGATCAGCATGAAGATAGACCTCGTGCCCCATGAACTCGGCATTGGTGAGCCGCGCCGAGAGACCCCGCCCGTCGGCTGAGAGCGAAAGATGCTGCGGGCGCATGCCGAGCACAGCCTCGGAAGGTCGGGCCGAAAGTCTGCGTTCGAGATTGGTGCCGAGTTCCAGGCGCTGGCTGCCGATCCGCAGTTCGCTTCCTTCGAAAGTCGCGTCAACGAGGTTCATCTCGGGGCTGCCGATGAAGCCGGCGACAAACAGGTTTGCCGGACGATTATAGAGCTCCTTCGGTGTCGCCACCTGCATTATGCGCCCAGCCTGCATGACGCAGATCCGGTCGCCCATGGTCATGGCCTCCGTCTGGTCGTGCGTGACGTATATGACCGTCGAGGACAGACCTTCGGCTTTTAACTGGCGGTGCAGGTCGGTGATGCGCACCCGCATCGAGGCACGCAGCTTGGCGTCGAGATTGGAAAGCGGCTCGTCGAACAGGAAGACGCCCGGCTTCTTGATGAGGGCGCGCCCGAGTGCCACGCGCTGCGCCTGGCCACCGGAGAGCTGTTTCGGCAGGCGGTCGAGCAGCGGCTCGATCTCAAGGATCCTGGCCACATGTGTGATGGCGGCCTCGATCTCGACCTTCGGCTTGCCGGCAATCTTCAATCCGAAGGCGAGGTTGCCGCGCACCTTCATGTGGGGATAGAGTGCATAGTTCTGGAACACCATCGCGATCGAGCGTTTGCCGGGAGGCAGATCGTTGACGCGCTGCTCGCCGATCACGATCTCGCCGCCCGAGATTTCCTCAAGCCCCGCCACCATGCGCAACGTGGTGGACTTGGCGCAGCCCGACGGGCCAACGAATACCATGAACTCGCCATCCTCGATATCGAGGTTGATGCCGTGGACCGCCTTGAACGCGCCGCCGTAAATCTTTTCGAGGTCTTTCAGTTGAACCTTTGCCATGGTCAGCCTTTGACTCCCCCGGAGGAGATCCCTTCAATGAAGTATCGTTGCGCAGCGAAGAACACGACGAGAGCGGGCGTGATGGTCAGCACCGACATTGCGAGAATGCGGTTCCATTCGAAAGCTTCCGTCGTGTCGATGGAGAGTTTGAGCGCGAGGCTCACCGGGTATTTGTCGACCGACGACAGGTATATCAGCGGCCCGAGAAAGTCGTTCATGGTCCACATGAACTGGAACAGGCAGACAGAGATCAGCGCGGGCGCCAGCATTGGGACGACAATGTAGACGAGTGTCTGGAGACTGTTGGCCCCGTCTACGCGCGCCGCCTCTTCCATGTCTGACGGCAGCGAGCGCAGGAACTGGACCAGCATGAAAACGAAGAACGCGTCACCCGCAAAGGCCGAGGGCACCCAGAGCGGCAGGAAGCTGTCGAGCCAGCCGAGATCACGAAACAGGATGTATTGCGGGATGCGCGTCACGACGTTCGGCAAAAGCAGGATCGCGATCACCGATGCGAAGAGCACCTTTTTGAACGGGAAATCGAACCGCGCGAAGGCGTAGGCAGCCATGGTGCAGGAAATGGCCGTGCCGATCACCTTCGGTAGGATGATCAGAAACGAATTCCAGAAGAAGCGGCCGAACGTATAGGGCGTCGACGTCTGCCAGCCCTTGACATAGCCATCGGCTGTCGGGTTCTCGGGCAGGAAACCCGCGCCAGCGAAAATCTCCGAGTTTGTCTTGAAACTTGCGCCGACCAGCCAGATCAGCGGATAGAGCATCACGAAGCCAACCGTGAAGAGCAGGACGTAACGAATTGTCGTTGAGATCAGGCTGAGCCTTGCGCGGCGTGTGGCATGGCGGTCGTTGAGCGTTTGAAGATCTGCCATGGATCAGTTCCTCTTGTCGCCGGCGTAGTAGACCCACTTTTTCGAGGACCAGAAGGCTAAGAGGGTCAGCACGGTGATGATGGTGAAGAGAACCCAGGCAATGGACGAGGCGTATCCCATGTTGAATTTCTTGAACGCCTCGTCATAGATATAGAGAGGCAGCAGGTAGGTTGCCTTCAGCGGGCCGCCCTGGGTGATGATGTAGGGGCCGTTGAATTCCTGGAATGCCTGAACCATCTGCATGATGAGGTTGAAGAAAATGACCGGGGTCAGCAGCGGAAGCGTAATCCAGAAGAAGGTCCGCACCTTGCCAGCGCCGTCGATGGCGGCTGCCTCATAGAGCGACTTGTCGATGGATTGCAGCGCTGCCAGGAAAATCACCATGGCGGAGCCAAACTGCCAGCAGCGCAGCAGCGTAATGGTGAAGAGCGCGTTCGTCGGATCGCCGAACCAGTCGACCGGCGCGAGCCCGAGCGTCGCGAGCGCCATGTTCGCAAGCCCCTCTGAGGCAAAGACATAGCGCCAAAGTACGGCGATCGCGATCGAACCTCCCAGGATCGATGGCACATAGAAAGCTGTGCGGAATAGGCCAATGAATTTCAACCGGTAATTCAGGATCGCAGCGATGAAAAGTGCGAAGGCAAGCTTCAGCGGTACGGTCACGAACACGTAGAGCAGCGTCACGTTTAAGGATTTGATGAAGGTGCGGTCTCTAGTAAAAAGCCGTTCATAGTTGGCAAGCCCCGTCCAGCGCGGCTCGCTCATCAGGTCGTAGCGCGTGAAGCTCAGGTAGAACGAGCCAACGAACGGAATGGCTGTGAAAATCAGTAGCCCGATGATGTATGGCGCGAGATAGCCGAGCCCGAGAAGCCGCTGCCCTTTCATCCCCTTCCTCCCGGACGGCACGGAAGCGCAGCTCTCATAGATACAGTTTCGTACAAATTATGCTCCCGGATCGGTACAGAGAACACGGGATCTCTCCCCTTTTCCCTGCGACCGATCTCTCCTCCCTGGCGATACGGTGCGCATAAGCGATTTATGCGATGACAATCGCCCATCCGTCCTGCAGAATGAATTCACAAAGGCGAGGAAAAAGATGGACGAAATTGAAGGTGGAATTCTCTCCGCGATTCCACCTGCAGCACTCACTCTCAATTTGACGCGCGCAGCAATCCGCATGGAGCACTCGCACACCTGGCGGATCGACAAATCCAATGAGGTCGATGATCTCGTGATCTGCCTCGATGGGTGCGGGCAATACCTGATCGACGGCGAGCCGGTGATCATGGAGCCGGGTGATGCGATGCTGATTTCTCGCGGTCAGCGCTTCGTTGGCTGGAATGAGGGGCGGGAGACCTATCTCGGTGTCGCCCAGCACTTCACGCTCGAGATCTATGGGCGCCATGATCTGATCGCGCAAATGGACCTGCAACTGAAACTGCGACTGACACGTTGGCCGCTTCTCGAACCGTTGGTGCGTCATTATCGCCAAAGTGCTCCCCCCTCCTCCGTTACGCTGGGCCAGCATCATCTCTTCATGGTGTTGCTCATTGCCTTCATCGAGGACGCCTTCATCGGTTGGCGAGACCATGCCACCTATCTGCCGGAAGGCGCCGATGCGATCGCCCTTGCCGTGATGAAGGCCGCCACAATGATATCCGCCAACCCGCTCGACCCTGAAATTGCGTCCCGGGCAGTCGATGCCTCGCCCTACAACCGCGACTATTTCCTCCGCGAGTTTCAAAAACGTGTGAGCCGCACACCGCGAAAATACCAGGAACTGAAACGCATGGAGCGCGCCATGCATTTCCTTGAGGCTGGCCTCTCTGTGGCCGCGGCCGCCACCGAAGTCGGCTATTCCGACCCCTATTACTTCTCCCGTATGTTCAAGCGAACGCTGGGTCTCAGTCCGCGCGATCATTTGAATAGAGTCCGCCAGAGTCGGGATGGTGGCTTGATGAAGCTGGACGAACCCGAACAGGCGTTGGCGCTCGCGGACGGGCTTGCAGCCAGTCATTTGGGGGCGCGGCCGTCACCGCTGCGCTGACCAGCGCGTTGTGTATCAAGGCCGGCCTGGCGGAACGGAACTTCCGTGCAATCCAAATCCATGATTGGGTCAATCGAATTAGCACGGACCTGATCATAGGTCGTTGCCACCGTGTCAAACGCCTCCTTGATTGCGACGAACATGTAATACGTATTAATCATGGCTGTATGATATGTGCGGCGACGTCAAGGGGCCAATGCGAAACTCGCGCAAACGACGCACGAGCTGTCGAAGAGCCAAGGGTGAAGCAGCGGAGAGAAACGGATAAGCGTCTCGGATACAGCGATGCCGTCACCGGAGAACAGGAGCTTGCACATCAAGCGGGCATAGCCGGGCGCGTTATGGCCTGCTGCCGGATTTTCGGACACCGAGTTAGGCTAACCCCACCTTGTTTTCAAATTCCATCGGGCTGAGATAGCCCAGTGTCGAATGGGAACGCTTCGGATTGTAGAAGCGCTCAATGTAGTCGAACAGGTCTGCCTTAGCATCTTCCCTGGTCCTATAGACTTTGCGAGCAGTCCTTCCGTTTTGAGTGATGAGAAGAAGCTTTCCATCCCGGCATTGTCCCAGACATTGAAGGATCGGTTCATCGAGCATGTGATGCCGTGATCCGCCATGAGACGCTGGAACTGCTCGCTGGTGTCTTGACTAGTCGCATTCCATAGCGCCACCAGCATGACGGCTGCGATAGGTGGGTTTTGCCCGGCTTTCGTGATCGGCAAACCGGCAGCAAGACCACGTATAGCCATAGCCATCCGGATGGGCTTCCCGGTATTCCTGCCATAGCAGATTGAGCGTCACGCCCTTGCCCTTCAATTCGCTGGCCACCTTTGGCCAATTCGGTTCGTCGGTATCGCGCGGAGGTCGCCCCATTCGGCGGAATAGTCGTTGGTCCAGAACGTCGTCCTCGTCCAGGCCAGGTGGAAGAGGACAGACCGCAAGCCCAGCCTTCCCGCGCCCGCAGCAGATACGTCGAAACCGATGTCCTGCTCATCTTCAGCCGCTCGGAAACGGCGCGTATCGACAATCCTGCTCGAGCGTCAGCCGCAGGATCGATCGGATGTCCTACACGTCGGTATGTCTCGCTAGCTTCCGTCTGGGCATCAATTCCTCGCTCAAAAACACGAGGGCAAAGTGCCAGATTGGCGCTCACGAAAATCGATCTAAATCTGTCGCGATGCTGTCCGCGACTTACTGAAATCCTTGTCCCGCACTTTGTGAAACCCGCAACATGACCAACTAGCTGCCGGTCGGATTCGTCTCGCCTCGGCCAGACGAGAGACAATCCGATCCGGGACATCTAAAGCCCGCCCAGAAAATTGATCGTTAACTCCGATACGTCCTTGGCTCGCTCTTGCTGAAGCCAATGACCCGCGTCTTGAAGGACATGAGAGCCTCGCAAGTCAGGAACCAAGTTCGGCATTGCAGTGATAATCTGATCCATGCCGGGTATTGCGAGGCCAGTATCGCGGTCGCCGATCATGAAGAATGCGGGCACCCGGATCAGTTGGCCGACGAAGCCCTGCTGCAGTTCCCAGTTGCGATCAATATTGCGATAGTAGTTCAGTCCTCCGGTGAAACCTGATAACTCGAAGGCTCTGATCAGTTGGTCGAATTCTCGACTGGGTAGCCATTCCGGCAGCTTGGCGGGGGTTGGGAGGCTTGCTAGCAACCCGGCGCCCTTGGCGACCATTCCGAATGGATTGGGTGTCCCATCGCCCGGCTTACGTCGGCCTGCTTCCCCACTTGCTGCGAACATGATCTTGCGAAGAGTCAAGCTCACATCGCGACTAAACTCCTCATCGGCGAGCTTGGGCTTCTGAAAATACAGCGTGTAGAAAAGTGCGTCTTCGGTCTGCGGGAAAATCTTTGACGGTGGCACAGGTGGCTGTCCCATCATCGGCACGCTGAGCGCGACGACAGCACGGAACCGATCTGGTCGCATCAGCGCAGCTTGCCATGCAATGGTCGCACCCCAGTCGTGGCCGACGACGACAGCCTGGTGCTCACCAAGCGCATCAAGTAGTGCCACAAGGTCGCCAACTGCGTGAAAGACTGTGTATTGATATAGGTGCTCAGGCGCGTCGGTGCCGCCATAGCCTCTCATATCTGGCGCAACCGCTCGGTATCCAGCTTGTGCAAGTGCGTGTATCTGGTGTCGCCACGCGTATTTGGTCTCAGGGAAGCCGTGGCAGAAGAGAACCAACGGGCCTTGACCCGCATCGAGGATGCTCATGTTGATCGTGCGGGTTTTTATAAGTGTGTCTTTCACGGGAGCCTCCTGATTTGCTGACAGGACGATTGATGGAAAAGCAATGACGAGCGGCGAAAAACTCAAAAAGCGGCGGCGTCGCATTTGCGCTATTTCTATCGCGTAACAACGTGTGTTACGATAATATCTGGATGTCAAGATAGCGTAACTATAATTGTTGCAGAAAGGTCCGTGATGACGACCGACGGTCGGCTCGCCAGAATGCTGCACGTGTTGGTTCACATGGGACTGCTCGGCGGCAGGGAAACATCAGAACAAATTGCATTGATGCTCAACACAAATCCCGTTGTTGTGCGCCGTACGCTCGGGGCGCTGCGTGAACATGGAATTGTTGAATCCGAAGGCGGCAGAGGAGGCGGTTGGAAATTGACCCGGTCGCTCGACCAGGTCACTGTGCTTGACGTCCAGCGCGCTCTAACAAAGGGGGCTATCCTCAACGCTCCCATCTCGCGAGATCACCCAACCTGCCCAGTCGAGCGTGCATCAAATTCTGTACTGGAAAAGGCGCATGCGGCGGCAGAGGCCCGTCTGATTGCGACGTACGCTGCCACGACACTGGCGCAGATAGCGAAAGATGCCAAACACAATGCGTCCGGGACCTCTCAATAGACTGCTTGCTCTCAACCCTTCATCGAATGGGCGATGAGCGCTAACCGTGGGGCGGCGGCCGGTTTGATCCGGATTTTCAATCGCGAAGGCGGCCGCCTTGCCGTGGAACTCGTCTATCATGGTCGAATATGCCCAAGGCTGGTGCATCATCCGAAATCCTTGAGAGGGACATCCGGTGCGCCGCACCTCGACGTTCCAGCCAAAACACGCGGCGTTCATCGAGGTACCCGAAGAACGCCGCGGACAAGATCGTTTGCCAGGTTGGCTAGAGTATCGCGAAAAGACCTGCGAGCGAGGACGGTTCCTTCGAGGCGACATCGTAGATACAAGGGGCAGCAAGGACGGCGGCGATCAGGAAGCCGGTGATCAGCATTTTCACAGGGTTCTCCAAAGATGTGGCGGGTGCCGGATGACGAGCCTGCCCGCCGCATGCCGATGACATGCGGCAAGCACACGCGATTCACTGCGCAACGATCAGCTCGACATGGATATTGCCACGCGTCGCCTTCGAGTAGGGGCATGTCTGATGTGCTTCCTCGACGAATGCACGAGCGAGGTCGGTGTCGAGACCGGGTAGGCTGACGGTCAGGCGGGCTTGCAGGAAGTAGGCGCCCTCCGTCGTGCCGAGATCGACTTCCGCATCGACGGCGGTATCTGCCGGAAGCTTGAGCTTGCGCTTGCAGGCGGCAAGGCCCATGGCGCCGATGAAGCAGGCCGACCAGCCCGCCGCGAAGAGCTGTTCCGGATTGGTGCCCGCCTTGCCGTTGCCCGGAGGCGAAAGCTTGACGTCAAGCTCCGCGTCGCTGCTGCGGGTAAAGCCGTCGCGACCGCCGGTGGTATGGGTCTTGCCGGTGTAGAGGACCTTTTCGATCTGCATCATGGGAACACTCCTTGGTTACGAGCCGCCCTTGCGGCATCTGGTGACGGAGTGGTTCTGACGCGCCGACGTATCCCCTCTGTGTCCGAAAATCAGCCGAACTGTATCAAAGAGTAGCGCCGGCCGATCGGGACATTTTCGCTTACATCTTCAGCTGGCGCGGATGGTGACTTCGGCAGCAAGCCCGCCGCCTTCCCTGTTATAGAGCCGCACGGAACCGCCGATCGTAGCGGCCAGTTGCTCGGCGATGGCAAGGCCAAGCCCCGTTCCGCCAGTTTCTCGGTTGCGCGATTGCTCAAGCCGGAAGAAAGGCTGCATGGCGGCGTCGAGCATGGCATCGGGAATGCCGGTGCCGCGATCCATCACGGTGATGGCAATCACTCCCTCGCCCCTCCGTTCGAAGCCGATTTCCGCTGCACCGGCGAATTTCAGCGCATTGTCGACGAAATTCGTGAGAATGCGGCGAAGCGCATGCGGCTTGGTCGCGGCAACACCTTGCACCAAGCCGATGACGCTGACGGCCTTGCCGGTATCCTGATAGTCATAGGCGATGCTGTCGATGAAGGACGACAGGTCGATGCGGGAAAGTTTTTCGCCGTTGCCGTGGGCGCTGCGGGCATAGGCGATACCGTCTTGCACCAGCCGCTCGATCTCGCCGAGATCGCGAACCAGTTTCTCCTTTTCGGGGGTGTCGTCGGCCATGTCGGCGCGCAGCCGCATGCGGGTGATCGGCGTCTGTAGGTCGTGGGAGATCGCGGCAAGGATCTGGACGCGCTCCTCAAGGTAATGCGCGATCCTTTCGCGCATGGCGTTGAAGGCGCGCGCCGCATGCGCGACCTCGCTCGGCCCGGCCTCGCTGAGCGGCGGGTCCTTCTTGTTGGGGTCGAGCGCATCGGCCGCCGCTGCCAGCGTACCGAGCGGGCGGATCGCCTGACGGACGGCAAACCAGGTGCAGAGCAGCAAAAGCGCCATCTGAACGGCCAGCACATAGGGCAGCCATGCCGCGATCGGCATCGGAGGCCGCGGCGTGATGTCGATGGTCAGAGGACCTCCGTCGCTCAGCGTCACATGCGCTTGAAGCCGCGTGATGTCGCCAGGGATGGATTCGATACGCAGGGGATAGCTGCCGCCGATCGCGTCTTCGATCCTGCCGCCGATTTCCCGCGCCTTGCGGGAGGTGTCGGGCACGCCCGGCAGGCCGGGCCCGAGTTCGAAGCGATAGTTGCCGCGGCTGAGGCGGTCGAGGAGGCCGCCGCGCTGATCCGCCGGCAGGCGGTCGAGAACCGCGATCGAGGTCGCGACATCGCTTTCCAGCGTCCCCAGCATGATGGCCTTGGCAGACATGGTGCGCTCAAGGTAGAGGACGGTGAACGATAGCCCGTAGGCGATCGCGAGGCCTGCCAGCAGAATAAGGAAAAGCCGAGCCCGAAGCGTGTTCGGCCAGAGACCGGAACGAAGGGCAGCGGCCGCGCTCATGCCCTCGCCTCTTCGATTTCCACCGTGACGGAAAAGACATAACCTTCGCTTCGCACTGTCTTGATATAGGTCGGCTCGCGGGCGTCATCCCCCAGCCGCTGACGGACGCGGCTAACGAGAAGGTCGATCGAGCGGTCAAAGAGGTCCGTATCACGGCCCTGCGTCAGGTTCAGGAGCTGATCGCGATTCAGCACCCGCTGCGGATGGTCGATGAAGACGCGCAGCAGCCGGTATTCGGCGCCGCTGAGCGCAATCTCCGTTCCCCGGCTGTCGAGAAGACGCCGGCCGACCGTATCGAGACGCCAGTCGCCGAAGCGAAGCCATTGCCCCGCCTCCGATATCCGCAGGTTCGGCGGCAGCGCGCGGGTGCGCCGCAGCACGGCCTTGATCCGAGCCAAAAGTTCGCGGGCGGCGAACGGCTTCGGCAGATAGTCGTCGGCGCCCATTTCAAGGCCGATGATCCGGTCCATCTCGTCGCTGCGGGCCGTCAGCATCAAGACGGGCGTCGCCTTGTGCTTGCCGGCGCGCAATTCGCGGCAGAGCACCAACCCGTCGTCGCCCGGCATCATGACGTCGAGCACGATCAGATCAACCGCGTTGCCCTCGAGGAAACTGCGCATCTGGCGGCCATCGGCGGCGACGCTGGCGCGCAGTCCGTTTTTCTTCAGGTAGCTCGAAACCAGTTCGCGGATTTCGCGATCGTCATCGACGATCAGGATATGGTCGACATGCTCCATCTGGCTTCCGGGTCCTCTGTGAATTGGGCGCTAGGCGGAATAGCGCTCCCTCTTGTGACTCCAAATCGGCCGCCGCGAAACAGGCAAATCCGATCGCGGCGGGCAAGGCGAACTCAAAAGCGTTCCACATCGAGAATCGCCCGGGCAAAAGCCTCCGGCGCTTCCTGCGGCAGGTTGTGGCCGATTCCGCCGGCGATCGTGCGGTGCTCGTATTTCCCGGTGAACATTTTCGCATAGGTCGAAGGCTCCGGATGTGGCGCACCATTGGCATCGCCTTCGAGCGTGATGGTCGGCACGGCGATGACCGGGAAGGCGGCGAGCTTCTTTTCCAGCGCGTCATACTTCGTTTCACCCTTGGCGAGATCAAGCCGCCAGCGATAGTTGTGAATGGTGATGGCGACATGGTCCGGGTTTTCGAGGGCCTCGGCCGAACGGTCGAAGGTTGCATCATCGAAATTCCATTGCGGCGAGGCGAGCTTCCAGATCAGCTTGGCGAAATCACGCCGGTTTGCTTCGTAGCCGGCCTGGCCCCGTTCGGTGGCGAAATAGAACTGATACCACCAGGAAAGCTCAGCCTGCGGCGCAAGCGGCTTCCGATTCGCCTCCTGGCTGCCAATCAGATAACCGCTGACGGAGACCAGCGCTTTGCAGCGTTCCGGCCAAAGAGCCGCGAGAATATCCGCGGTGCGTCCGCCCCAGTCGTAACCGCCTATGACGGCGCGCTCGATCTTCAGCGCATCCATGAAGGCGACAATGTCGGACGCGATCGCCGTCTGCTGGCCGTTGCGCGGTGTGTTGGCAGAGAGGAACTCGGTCGTGCCGTAGCCGCGCAGATAGGGGATCAGCACCCGGTAGCCGGCATCGGCAAGGACCGGCGCGACATCGACGAAGCTGTAGATGTCATAGGGCCAACCGTGGAGAAGCAGCACGACCGGGCCATCAGCCGGACCGGCTTCCGCATAACCGATTTTCAGGACACCGGCTTTGACCTGCTTCAGAGCCTCGAAGGAGGTATGCGAACCGGCCTTGACGACGGCAACCGTTGGCGTGGACGACTTCGCGCTTGCGGTTGTGCCGAAGCCGAATTCCACCGCTGCCACGGTAAGGGCGGCCATGCCGAAGAAACGACGACGCTGAAGGTTGATATCGCTGGACATTAATTCTCTCCGTTGTGAACTGATGAGGAGAGAAAACTGCCGGCATGTATCCCCGATGTTTCGGTTATCCGCGTTCATTGCATAGGGATGTAGCATCCGGCCTTGCCGATACGTTCTGATACAATTCGCACGGCATCATCGCCGCCGCCGCGAACGCGACGCTCCCTACACTTTGGTACATTTGAGCGCCGAGCCGGACACATCCGGGATACATCGTCTCGACCAGACTGGCGCCGTTGCTGGTCGAGCTCCATCGCCGTCCAGAACCCGACAAACCGGTTCAAAGGAAACGATGATGACGCTTCTTATCATTGCCTATCTCGGAGGGGCACTGACCATCCTCAGCCCCTGTATCCTCCCCATTCTTCCCTTCGTCTTCGCCCGCTCGGGCCAGCCGTTCGTGCGCAGCACGCTGCCCATGCTGGTCGGCATGGCCGCCACCTTCGGTGTTGTCGCCACACTTTCCGCCGTCGGCGGAAGCTGGGCGATCCATGCCAACGAGTATGGCCGCCTTGCCGCGCTGACCTTGCTTGCGGCCTTCGGCGTCAGCCTGATCTCGCCGCGCATGGCAAGCTTCATCACCCAGCCGGTGGTCGATTTCGGCAACCGCCTGCTGAGTGTATCCGGCGGTACGAGTTCCGCGCCGACCGCCGCAAGCGGGCTTGTTCTCGGCGTTGCGACCGGCCTTTTGTGGGCCCCCTGCGCCGGGCCGATCCTCGGCCTCGTGCTGACGGGCGCTGCCTTGCAGGGCGCCAATCTGCAGACGACCTTCCTGCTGCTCGCTTATGCGGCCGGTGCGGCCACTTCGCTCGCATTCGCGCTCTCCGTCGGCGGAAAGATCTTTGCCTGCATCAAAAAGTCGGTCGGCGTCACCGAGCGCATCCGCCAGGGGCTGGGGGTAACTGTGCTTGCCGGGGTCACGGTCATCGCGATTGGGCTCGATACCGGCCTGCTCGCGCAATTCTCATATGCCAGCACTGCCGCCTTCGAACAGGCCGTGCTCGACAGGCTGAATGTGAAGCCCACCGGCGGCGCGCCCTCGCAAGTTGTCGCAAGCAGCGACAAAGTGATCGGCCTTGCGGAGGAAGGCAAACCGTTCCGCAGCGATCTGCCCATCGAAGGCCTCGCGCCCTCGCTGAACGGCGCCGTCGAATGGCTGAACTCGCCGCCGCTGACGATGGAGCAGCTCAGGGGCAAGGTCGTGCTCGTCGATTTCTGGACCTATTCCTGCATCAACTGCATCCGCACCCTTCCCTATGTCCGCGCCTGGGCTGAAAAGTACCAGGACCAGGGCCTGGTGGTGATCGGCGTACATGCTCCGGAGTTCGCCTTCGAGAAGAAGATCGACAATGTCAAAAAGGCCATCGACGACTTCAAGATCGGCTATCCCGTCGCGATCGACAACGACTACGCGATCTGGCGCGCCTTCGAGAACAGCTACTGGCCGGCCCACTACCTAATCGACGCCAGGGGCCAGATCCGCGAACATCATTTCGGGGAAGGCAATTACAGCCAGACCGAAAAGGCGATCCAGGACCTTCTGCGCGAGGCCGGCAGCGAGATGGCCGACAACGCACCCGTAGCCCCTGATGCGAAAGGTGCCGAGGCAAGCCCGGACATGCGGAACATCGGCTCGGGTGAAACCCATGTCGGCTATCAGCGGGCCACCGATTTTGTCTCGAACGAGAAAACACGGCCGATACTGCCACCGACTATTTCGTCGCGTAGCCGGACCTCAACCGGGGCCAATGACAGATAGCGCATGGTAGAACTCCGTGTCACCCCGGAATGCTCGTGGAAATTTCCGAACGACGCAATCATATCAAAGGTTGAGCGCATTGCCCCGGTACTCCCTCGATCCACCCACGTTCTTCCCTCGTTCGCGGTCTCGGGCAGGATCGAAAGACGATCGCGGCTGATCGGGATCACGAGGATTGCGCGACTGGCCACGCAGCACCGCCTCTTCGCCAAGAAGCAGTTGTTTCGGAGGCTTAGGAGGTGCCTTAGTCATCGCTTTTTAAAGGCACAATGGAGATGACGAGCCACGCTGGAACCTTTTGCCAGCAATTGGATTTTGGTGATCCAAGCAGGCCTCGGCGAGGCGATGCAATCACCCGTACTTCGAGTAACACTGCCATGCAACACGAAGACACGAAGCAGCAATATAGTAAGGTAGTACGCGGCTGGAACACGCGTTACGACCTCGAAGAGTTCATCCAGGCACACGGGCTCCAACCTCTGGCCGCACGCGAACTCTTCATGAAATTCGGCCCTTACAAAGTCGATCTCGATCGCAAGGTTTCCGAGCTCCGATCAACAGCGCATTCATCCACCGAACATTGAACGATCGGATGTTTCGGCTTTGCCACCATGTCCCTACCACCAGGCGGTCGCTCCCCATTCGGCGATCGCCTGAGTCAATCTATCCTTCAAGATTCCCGTTGCCCAAAGCAAAACTCTCCATATAATTTCTTATCGCTAGCTTGTTGTGAGGGCTTTGGCGACTGCAGGCTCACCGCGCCTTAGCCCGTAAGGAGGGCGAGATGCGTATTGGTGACCATCACGGGGGTGCCGTTCTCCCCGATCAAATTGAACTGATTGAATCGGTCTTCGACGAATTGCTCCAGGCCCGTGGCTTGGACCGCTCAAGTGAAGAGGCAGAGCTCCTAGCTGCCCGCTTGCTGGGGATGTTTCAGAGCGGGATCCATGACCGCGATGCGTTGAGAAAGATGGCAGACTACCTGTAACTTTCCGCCCCAACTCGTCGGAGCGAACCTCACAAAAATGCGGCCTTCCGGGTCGAGGTTGCGGATGGAAGGCCGCGAGCAAGGTCATCGAGCCACCAGTATATTCCTGAGTTGGCGGGATGTCACATTACACTTTGCCGTTGCTCGTTAAAATGATGCGTCAGATAGCTTCGGCGAAGCTCACACCCCGCGCCATCGCTGCGCGTTTTTTGAAAACCCCGCGGACGGCAGGCAATGTCCGATAGCCCGCAGTTAACACGTTGGCCGGTATTTCGCTGCCACCACCACCGGCAGTCCTACCATTAAATTTCTCTACTTTTGCTCACTTGGAGCCAAGTGGAAGACTCGCTATCTTTTTCCCTTCGGTGAACGCTGTAGCCCAAGGAGGGAGGTCTTTATGGCTATTCACTTTGACCAGTCAGGTTTTGAATTTGCACCCGAACAGATCGATACCCTTCAAAGGATATTCGATCGCATTTGCTTCGAAGCGAGAATCCCGCGCCAGGACGTCCGAGCCGGCCGCCTCGCGAAATTCCTCATGGATGAGTTCAGGTTCGGGAACACGGACGAGTTGGCGCTGACCGAGTGCGGACGCTGGTTTTGCAGGCGAGCAAGCTTGAGACAACGCGAAGTAAGCCGTGAGCCGTCCCACCAAAGACATACGCGCCACTGACGCTCGGTGGATCCTCGGTAGCCCGCAAGCCGCGCCCCTCTTCGCGTACGCCAGACAGCCGTTGAAAACACACGCGTGCGCCGGCCAACCTGCGTTGCGCGCGAAGTTCAATAGCTGTTTTCTCTCCGTCCCTCGGGCAGAATAACTTCTGCCCGCAAAGCTTATGTTTACGACAGCTACGAGATACCTTCCGAATGCTTCGCAGGTTCACGGGTCATCATGGCGACAGTCGACAACTTGTCATTGTTTTGCTCTAATATCGCTTCCTCAAATGGAGGTTTTCAACGCGATGGACAGCTGGAACAAGCACGGGCGCCGCAGCCTCAGAATGTCCCCGGTCGTCGGCTGGAAGGTTGCGACGCTTAACGATAGTGAAGGTGATGTATTTCTTAGGCTCGAATTCAGCGTCAGTCCCGACAAAACAGACGTCTCCGCACTTCAATTTGCGCTGAGTGAGCGCCAGGCGCGCGATATGAGTGCGGAACTAGAAGCCGTTGCAGATTGGCTGTCAGCCAGGGCTCTCCAGTCCAACTGAGGAGCTCATCACGTCGCTACTCTTTTCGATCGTCGACGCAGATCGACCTCAATATCGCGCCGAAGTTCGACTGACGGAGAGCGCTGGCCTCTCGGTCGCTTCGACCGACAAGCTACCAACAAACGTCATCACGAATCCGACCAACCTTGGAGCGAAACCACAATGGACCCCGCGTATCCGAGCCGGGAGCCAAGCGTTCGCGACACTTTGGCACTGCCAGCGCAGTATAGAGACGCGGCCGTGAAGCTTGGTGCCACCTCGCCAAATCTCGCGCATCGTCCGGTTCATCTTTGGCTCTACATTCGGTTGAACTCTACCTGGATGCGCTCCTGCTCGCAAAAGGCCTCGACCACCAAACGATCCGCGGCTTTCAACACGATCTTGGCGAGCGGTCCAGGGTAGCCATTGATACTGGGCTCGTGCTGCGCAAACGTACGGCGGCCCACTTAGTGACCCTCTCCTCCACCAGAGAGTATGACGCCATTAGGTATGGCCCAACGCGGGCTTCCAAGTTCTCCCAGGTGAACCGGGTGATGGCGACACTCGGCGAAGTCTCACAGAAGGTGCGAAGGGTGTTGCGGCCCTTCCCGTAATCAAGGCCGGGGTGCGGTTGGCTCGCCGCGACGAAATCGGACAAATAAACGCGATGCGTTGTAGCCTTATATGCAGACACGGAAATATACTGAACTTCCAAGTCCAACGTAAAGAAGGACGAGAGCGTGCACGAACGTAGTGTCGAAAATGGCCCCAAGGGCGCAAACTCCCCGACCGAGCTCCAACACCTTGCGCAAAAGCTTGCGGACCTCGCCGAACAGATAAAGACGATCGCGGCGACTCCAATCGGCGAAACCGTCTCCCTGGACGAAAGCGACGAAACGTCTGGGCACGCATCGCTCGAGTAGCGGAGGCACCGCATTGCCTCTGCATGAGCCGACGCCGATTTTGCACCCCAAGATCGTTCGAAATCACTCCTTTGAGGTATGGCGATCATCCCGATTTGCGCCTAGAACCTGGCGCACGGTGGCAGCCGTCGGGATATTCGATGTGCCCTACGAGGCGGCGCGCTCGAATATCCCACGCGCGCTCACCGATCGGTCGGGTCGTCGGCCTTTGATCTGGCCGTTGGCCGATGCGAGCAAAAAATGCCGGCAACACGCCGATCGTCGCAGGATAGACGGTCCCGATCCTGATCGTGCGCGCCGCCTTGCCGGCGGCCGAGCCCGCCACTTCCGCCGACAGGCCGACATCACCGATGATCCGCACCGCCCGATCGTAGAAGACTTTCCCTTCCCCCGTCAGTGAGACTCTACGCGTCGATCGTTCGAGCAACCGGACGCCCAATTCCTTCTCCAGCGCCTGGATATGCGCACTCAACGCGGGCTGGGCGATGCACATCCCTCCGCGGCACGGTTAAAGTGAAGCTCTTCGGCCACCGCTACGAAATAGGAAAGCTGGCGTAGTTCCATGCCGTGCTGTACACCTACCGACGACAGAGTTATTCCCGTGCTTCAGCGAGCCCTCACGTTGCGAAACAAGCACACAACACGCGATCGCCCGCACGCTCGCGCGCGCACCCTTAGGTTGCTATAGTCCCGACAGAATGACCTGGAGTCACATTGCGAATGGCTCGAATTGCTGTTCAAATCAGTGTCAAGGCGCTGGCTGAAGCGGCGACGATCTCCACCAACACGACCGTTCGCTTCGAACGGGGTGACGAGTTCAAACCGCGCACCGTCGCCGACATTCGTTCCATCTTCGAACACGCCGGCATCAGCTTCATCGATGGCGATTACGCGGACAGCGGTGATCTTGGCGTGCGATTGAACAAGTAGTGTCTGGCCTCAAGTCGGCCATTGCAGAGTGCGATGCCTTCGGCGGGGTTTCCTTCGCCGAAAAGAGCCCGGCCCGAACCTGCTGATCGGACTGCCCTTCAACGACTACCGCGATCAATCCGACACAACCCTCATGTTGGAATGAAGGTGCCAACTCCCTCTCACGCAGCGTCAAACTGCAAGCCTCTAGTTGTGTAGGTTTGCGTGGAACGACATTGCGGAACCACCGCTTCCAATCGTTGTAACCTCCCCCTCCGAAGGTGATCAGGTGGATAGCGTCAACGTCGCGGAAAGCGCCTTCGAGCGTACTGATGTTACTCAAGTCGCCTATGACCGCCTCGACCCCGGAAGCGAACCCGGCATTTTTGGGGTTGCGCGTGAGGGCACGGACCTCGTGACCCGCTTCTTGGAGCTGGGTGACGAGGTGTCGTCCGACGTTGCCGGCTGCTCCGGTGACGAGAATGCGCATGTTCAGTGTCCTTTCGGCGGGCTGACTGGTGCGATGCATAGGGTCTACGACGTAGACAAACCCCGTGGGTCCTTGAGCGCTGCCATTGCATCGACGAGGGTTGAGTGGATGTATTCCAGTTCCGGGCTTGTGAACGACTCCCAGCTTTTGTCGGCGTCTGTCGCCGCATCCAGCTGCCCCCAGTCTTGCGTGTCCGTCGGGGGATTATGACGGTAGACCCACCACAGGTTGCCCTGAGGATCTTGGAAACGCGAGAAGACGTCCCCGAAGAACTCTGTCGGCCGCGTAACGATGCGGGCACCCAGTTGCTCGGCCCGTGCGAGGGTCGCGGGGACGTCGTCGACATAGACCCGAGTGAATGCAGGCGTGAAGGGCCAGTCGGGTTTGCGGTCTGAAATCGTAATCATCGAGTCGCCGATGAGCAGCTCGGAGTGCAGGATCAGTCCGTCGGAATCGACGGTACGCGCCTCGGGCACATTGACGGCGCCAAAGACTTCGGTGACGAACGCGATCAGCGCACTTGCATCGTCAGTCATGATGAACGGATTGACGGTGTTCGAACCGGCAGGTCGAGCGGGCACGACGGTCATTCTTATTCCTTTCAGAGGGGTCTAGTTGCATGGTGCGGAGGGCACGGAGCCCGAGAAAAAAGCCCAGGATCGCGGCCACGTTTCCGGAGAAGAGGTCACATTCGCCGTCTACAACGCGGGTGAGCGGGTTGAACTGGTCCGCCTTGATGATGTGATGGCGGCTGTGACAATTTGCGATCACCAGCAATTCTCCACGCTGAAACGAGCAGACATTAGATACGCGCTGACTGCTGACATGACCCTGTCAGCAGTCCCATGTGAAATTTGTTTGGGGGTCTGAAATGAGAAGAACGAGCCGCCTTTTTGAACTTGTCCAGGCCTTGCGAGGGGCACGGCGTCCGCGCACCGCGTCGGGGCTTGCGGAGCAACTCGAAGTCTGCAAGCGGACGATCTACCGCGATGTTGTATCGCTTCAGGCGATGGGCGTGCCGATTAGAGGCGAAGCGGGCGTCGGCTACATGATCGAGCCGGGATTCGACTTGCCGCCGCTCATGTTTACTATCGACGAGGTTGAAGCCCTGGTCGTTGCTCTGTGCCTCCTGCAACGGACGGGTGACGTGGGCTTGAACGTCGCAGCTGGAACGATTTTGGAGAAGATTAAGGACGTCATCCCAAAGGCTGTTTCTGGTCCGCTCGTTACCGACAGCCTTTACGCGACACCGCCCGGTCCATCACCGGTCAAAGGTTTGGATGTGGCCATGATCCGGCAGGCCATTCGAGAGGAGCGAAAGCTGTTCCTCAATTATTCGGATGCCGCAGGTGAGGCAACGTGCAGACTGATTATGCCCATAGCGCTAGCGTACGACGTCGAAGCCCACATGATCGTTGGATGGTGCGAGTTGAGAAGCGCGTTCCGTCGTTTCCGGACCGACCGAGTTCAGTCTTGTTCTCTCGTCTCTGAACGATTTCACGGTAAGGGCGACGCTTTACGTCGCCTTTGGCAGACACACTTAGGCATTCGCAATGGCGATTGGACGACAGTGGGTATGCATTGATGGCATCAACCTGAGATCCTCGCAGCCGTATCATCGATCGGCTGGCTGCGGAACGTCGGGGCGATAGGTCGCGCGGGACAGATCTCTAATGTCGCTATTATCGCTTCGCAGAGAAATCGAAAGTGAAAACCGGTCGTTGATAGCCGGCCAAACTGACAGCGAGAGACTTGCGGCGCTTGGTCCGATGCTTGCCAAACTCCAAAAGCTCGGGATTGCGCCCAAAACCGCGGACCAACTTCGAGGCGCCCTTAAGACGATGAATAGAGCGTCGCGCGGCTTGGTCGTCGAACCTGCGGACGCGCTGCGGCGAGCGGGGTTGCAACTGTCGCAGTCGGCGCTCCCAGGATGGCCGACGCGCCCGACAATTTTATCGAATGCGATCATGCATGGCCTTCCGCCGCTTTTTTTCTGTCCCATTGCAAGCGGACTATTGCTGGCGAAAGAGACCCTGCGTCTTCGGGCCGTCCTACTGCTTGGAGTGGGAGAGGCCCGCCGCGATGCATCGATTCATATTCATGATTGATACCTTCGGTATGATGGGTGAGTATTGCGCTGGAGCTCAATGGCTGAGGTTGGCGATGGATTTCGAGAAAATCGGCCGCACGCGCATGATGATCCGGCTGCCGAGACACCGGAGACAGCTTGCCGACCTCAACTATTCGGCGCTCTGCGATTTACTGGAGAGGTACGGCATAGCAGCTATGAAACGCGACGAGCTTCGCGCATATAAGGGGAATGAAGAAATGCTAGCTGAGTACGACGAACAGTGCCAGGCCATGGAAGATCAAGCCGTCAAGTTGATCGCCTCCGCTAGCCCCCGAATCGTGCGTTAGGTCAACACGCGATGGTACCCTTGATCTGGATTGCGAACGTTGTTGCGTTGACAGTGATCGCACTAGGATTACCGTCTCACGCACAGACGACAATGTGCATGGGAGATGTCTGCACGGTGACTTCGAATGATGGCAGTACATTACAAATGTCCGCAGACGAAATCGCGAAAAAAGCGAGAGAAGAGGCGCTCGAGAAAATTCGCGAAATCGATTGCAGCGCTGCTGACGATGCGGCCGAATGCCTGAAGGCAAAGCTCAAACTGAGGCGTCTTTTCTACTGACGAGCTTAAATGCCCGCCGCATTACGCGGATTACGTACTTTGGGTGTGTTGATCGAATAAAGACCACTTTTGCGAGAGTCGAAAGATGGATTACGAAAGGATCGGGCGTGCTAGAATGATGGTCCGGTTGCCAAGCCACCGGGTACAACTGGCAGAAATCAAACTCCCTCTTTTATCCGAATTGCTGGAAATCTACGGGCTCGCGATGGTGAAGCGTGACGAATTGCGCGCGCGGAGGATTCGGCGCGACTTGGTCGCCGAGTACGATGAACTATGCCTAGCGATGGAAGATGACGCTATCCAGCTCATCTCATACGCCCGACCGCGCCTGGTTCGGTGAGGTGCCACATGCGCAGAACGGCAAGATATGACTAGGATTTCGCGAGGGGCCGCAGGTGGAGGGAGGCGGGACTCGGTACCACCGTCGCCTTGGCGGGCCCTGTGATTTCGGTCGCGACGCAAATCGTGACAAAGACGCTTTAGCGTCGTGTAACAGCCCGGGCGCTTGGCGCCACATGACGTCCAGCCGTTCCGCCGTGATAGCGCGGGAGGTGATGAGCGCGTTCCGCCTTGGAGCAAAAAAACGCGCCGGCCACGGCGGCAGGCTTGGAACCTTTGACCGCGACAATTCTCAATGCAATCAGGAACCAAAGGCGGCCAACTGAGTTTGGTGAGTAGGCTTTACTAGCTTACGAACAAGGACCCACATCATGAAAAATCTGCTGCTCGCCGCGGTATTCCTCGGCGCGTCGACCCTTGGCGCGCTCGCTCAAACCGCAACACCTCCCGCCAGGACGGATGGCGACACACCCGCTGTCGCGACACCGGACACGACCAATCCCACCGCGCCGGTTGCCGGCTCCAACAGCTTTACTGAGGAGCAAGCCAAGGAACGCCTGGCAGACGGCGGCTACACCGAGATCACCGGGCTAAAACTCGACGAGACCGGCGTCTGGCGCGCCACCGCAATGAAGGACGGAAAGTCCGTTGCGGTCGCGCTCGACTACCAGGGCAACATCGTTGCCAACTAACACTCTCTAGGAGATCCCTCATGAAAACCGTTACCGGACTTTTCGATGATTATTCCGACGCCCGCGCGGCAGTTAGCGCGCTTGAAGATCGCGGTGTTCCGTCGGACGATATCAGTATCGTTTCCAACAATAGTGGCGACCGCTCTGGGACGGACAACGACAGCAACGCCGCTGAAGGTGCCGGTACCGGAGCCGGTGTCGGCGCGGCGATCGGTGGGGTCGGCGGGCTGCTGACGGGGCTCGGCGTGATGGCCATTCCGGGCGTTGGACCGGTGGTGGCTGCCGGTTGGCTTGCCGCCACGGCCGCAGGTGCAGCCGCCGGGGCTGTCGCGGGTGGTGCTGCTGGCGGCATCATCGGCGCGATGACGGAATCGGGTGTTCCGGCAGAGCATGCGCATGTTTATGCCGAGGGTGTGCGCCGCGGCGGCGCCGTCGTTACCGCCCGTGTGGACAACGCGCTCTACGCGGATGCGGAAGCAATTCTGCGCCGGGGCAGCTGGGTCGATCCGGTCCAGCGCCGGGCCTCTTACTCGGAGCAGGGTTGGGTGCAATTTGATGAGGCCCGCGATCCCTACACCACTGAAGAGATCGAGAAGGAGCGTTTGCGTCTCCAGGGCATGCGCTAAGCCGGCAACCTCTATCCCTGGACACGGCCCCGATGGGGCCGTTTCCGATGACGTCAACAACAAGGCCGCTGAGCTGATACTGAATCTTCGCCCGGCTGGGACGGGACTATTGCGCTTATTACAGTATGCGGCTCATCTGAACAGTAGCAAAGTACACACTGTCGAACCTCATCCCATGGCTTTTCACGCAGTCACGGCGGAAACCGAATTTCTCGTAAAGCCGAATAGCCGGCCGATTATCGTCGCGGGTCTCGAGTTCGATACAAGTTATGCCCTTCAGCTTCGCCTTTTCGATACAGGCGTGCAATAAAGTTTCGCCTATTCCCTGGCCTCTGTAGTTGGGCAGGACACCCATTCCGAGGCTACCTCGATGGGAGATCGCGTCCTGCCAGGCGGGGAAGATATCCGCCCAGCCAACGACGCAGTCGCCGTCCAGAGCAACAAACTGGACACTATCATTTGCGACACTTGCTTCAACGAACTCCTGCACTTTTTCCAAGGGTAATACCTTGGTCTGAGCGAGGTACCGCCTCTCCCGTGCAACGACATCAAGGCACGAATGGAAACTTTCTGAGTGATCAACTGAGATTGGCGAAACGACGAAGGACATCTCGGCTCCTGCTACTGAAAAGGTGAGGGGGAGCCACGATCAAACCCGACATCCACCGGTGTTAAAAGGGGCCAAATCTCGTGCGAATTGATGAACACTTCAAGCCCGAAAACGCCCGGCGTTGGCATCCACCCAGGTCAATTTTCTGTTCTTTTTCTTCTCCCTTTCAAAAAAGCCAGTCATCGTAGTAAGCGAACTTTTTCACCCTTTAACGGCAATCCAGCACACCTTTGGATTGGCGACGCAGTTGAAATTCTTCATCGCTCCCACAATTCCGGCACACTTTCTGCCAAACGGGCTACGCAATGCGCAGCGCCCAGTGGACTATTTTTGGAGCAAAAATGTCTAGACTGGTGCTTAACTAACTTGGAAGGGCCACGACATGAACCTCTGGCGCGCCTTTACTGCGTATCAGCGACGGTTGATAACGTAATGTTGTTGATCCCGAGCTATTAATTACCTTGAAAGGACGCGTCGAGTCGACAATATTAGGCTGAATTCAAATCTATTCAGAGGTTTTTTATGGCACTCGACTTTCAAGGTACTTATATTGATAGAGCGGCTCTCGTGATTATGCACTATCAAGTCGACGTGTTCTCAATCCTTTTTGGAGATCAACCATCGCCATTGTTGGATCAATGCAATGCATTGATCCAACAATGGCGCGTCACCGGTCGGCCATTACTGTTCCCCAATTTTTCGCTGGGGGAGGCGTATGAACATGCACCGCCGCCGAATAACCGCCAAATCACACCCTTTTTATCGACCGGACGATTTCGTACGGGGCGGCCGGTCGAAGGGCTTGCGATCGAAACGGGGGACCTTTTCTACGCATGTCCGCGAGCTAGTGTCTTTCATGGAACATCAATTGACACCGACCTTCGGACGCGCGGCGTAAGCACTCTGGTAATGGCCGGGATAAGCACGACCGGCGTTGTTCTTTCAAGCGTCGCCTGGGCCAGTGATGCAGACTACGATGTGCGCTTGGTCCAGGACTGTTGCTACGATCCGGATCAGGACGCACATGAAGCTCTCTTTCGTTCCAGGTTTGGCGGACGCGTCGAGGTGGTTTGAAGCAGAACGCGGGTGTCGTGGAAAAGGCGCTACCCCTGTCGGCTTTGCTTTCAGAGACCATTCGGTGGATTATTCCGCTTGCGTTACGTCAGGATTTGGCCTTCTCGCGTCGTGGCGCTGATCGGTAGGGCCGGCTCGGCGAAACTACACTGAGGTCATCATGACCAACGGAGATAGCCAGTGTGAAGTTCAAATTCTTCCTTATGGTCACTAGTGGGTCATCCTTTTTGCAAGCCGCGATAAAAGGAGGGCAATGGCAGCAAGGGCGGCCGCGATATAGCTCACCCGATCCGGTCCGATCAAATCGACACCGAGACCGCCAACCAAACCTGATAGTGCGATTGCCAGATAAAGGATCGCTTGGTTCAACGAAATCAGAACGGCTGCCGACTGCGGTTTGAGTGCGATCAGCATATGCTGCTGTGGTGTTGTGATTGCAAATGCAGCAATCGCAAAAAACGCAACCACGACGTAAGCCGACGACAGGTTTCCGATTGCATGGGGGATAGCCAACAAACTGGCTATCAGCCAAACGAGTGCAATCGCCACGACTTTCGGACCCCCGATACGATCTGCGAACACACCCGCGGTAAGATTGCCCAGTGTGCCGACAATACCGAGCGTCAGCATCAATCCTGCCAGATTAAGGCTGCTTTCTCCCGTCGCTGGTTCGAAGATCACGCCAATGTAGGTGTAGGGAATGTAGACGGCGGTGAAGGCAAGGAGCGTGACACTAAGAACCGCAAGAATGTGAGGCTCACGAAGCAGACGTGACTGCTGTCGGATGCCACTTGACTGAGCTGTCGAGGTCTTCCTCGGGACCAGAGCGAGCACCCCGAGCGCCCCAACGATCGCAAGAGCGGCCGCCAGCCACAATGTTGTGCGCCAGCCAAAGAGCCCGCCAAGTACCGTACCAAACGGAGCTCCGAGCGAAGCGGCGGCCGTGAAGCCACTGACTACAATAGCGATAGCTTTCCCGCGATGCGCCTCGGGAACCAGAGCCGCCGCGGTTACTGTTGCGTTCGGCACGAATAGACCAACACCGAGCGCGGCCAGGATCTGGCCCGCGATAACGTGCCAGTAGTGTGGCGCCAGCGCGGTCCAGACACTCCCGGCCATATAGACCAATATGGCGATCAAAAGTACCTGCCGGCGTTGCCATCCACGGGTAAAGGTTGTCAGAAGGGGGCCTGCTAAAGCACACGTAAGTGCAAATACGGTTATCACCTGTCCTGCCGTGCTGACAGATATGTGAAGGGATCGACTGAGAAGTGGCAAAAGGCCCGCCAATACGAATTCGCCTGTGCCAACTACGAATACGCCAAAGGCCAGCATGGAGACTGTGACCCAGTGACCGGTGTGTTGTGACGTTTGCACATTGCTCGGTGTTGACCTGTTCATTGGTTTCCTTTCGACGGCACGGTGGCGTCAGAACTGCTGCGGAGCGCTCGTTCCCTTGACCGGCGCAACTCGTTTTGATATACATACGACCGTATATATAAATGGATTTGGAAGTCAACCCAAATTGGAGGCGTTGAGATGATGGAATTGGATCGCAGGCGCCAACGAGGAGAGAGGGCGCGCGCTCAGGTCCTTGAGCATTCGACAGCAATCGCGTCGACGGAAGGGCTCGAAGGCCTGTCGATCGGTCGTGTGGCCACAGATGCCGGCGTGGGAAAGGGCAATATCCAGGTACTGTTCGGCGACAAGGAAGCGTTACAACTCGCCACGCTTGAGAGTGCAGTCGCACTGTACCAGCGAAACGTGGTGGATCCCGCGATGCAGGAACCCAAGCCTGCTTCAAGACTTGAGGCACTCGTCGATGGATGGTTCGGCTTTGTCGAGGCGCGCACTTTGCCTGGCGGCTGCTTCATCAATGCAGTCAGCAGCGAATATCGAGCGCGCCCTGGACGTATTCGCGATCGCATCAACGAGCATCGAAAAGAAATCCGCTCCCGTTTCGCTGACTTGATCCGTGCTGCTCAGGAAGCGCATGAATTCCGGACCGATCTGGATGTCGAGCAGATGGTTTTTGAGCTTGTGGCGTATCAGGCAGCGGCGAATGTCGCCTCGTTGATGGGCGATTCAGACGAATTTTTCCGAGCCCGAACGAGTTCAGTCGAACTCGTTCGTCTTGCTACGACAAGGGAGGACTAAGATGGCTGCCTGGCTACCGAGGGCGGCGACGTAGCTGGCCTGTCCATACAAGTGAGAAAGCTATCCAGAGCTTCAAGGAGCGGTTGGAGCGCGTACCCCCACCATCCACCCAATCCACCGACAACCCTCGAATATGGGGCCGAAGCAACTCGGGCAGAAAACGACTGAAGGAGGGTACGAGCATCCGTTTGAACATTTCGACTATCTCAAACCTCAGATCGACAGGATCGATCCGTCGTACCGCTAGTAGATGCACACGAAAACCAACGTGGGAGTGGTCATGGAAAATCTCGAAGTTTTGTTCTTTGATGTCTTAGGAACAGTTGTTGATTGGCGTGGCAGCATTGCAGCGGAGGTTAAGCCCTTTCTCGCACGTTATGCGGCAGCAGAAATAGATGCTGAAGATTTTGCGGATGCATGGGTTGGCCGCTATGATGCGTCGGTCGAGGCGGTGCGAGCTGGCAATCGGCCATTTGTGACGCTTGACCTTCTCAATCTGGAGAACCTCAAGGAGACCCTGGAAGCCTTTGGACTCACGCGTGTCAAAATTGATCAGGCGGACCTACGTCATCTCAATCTTGCCTGGCATCGACTGCAACCTTGGCCTGATTCCGCGGCAGGGATATCTCGACTGAAAAAACACTTCATCGTTGCCCCACTCTCTGATGGCCACACTCGATTGATGATCAATGTGGCTAGACACGGAAAGCTCCTTTGGGACACGGTGCTCGGCGCGGATGTATGGCACTCCTACAAGCCGATGCCTCAGGTCTATGTGCGTGCTTGCGAATTGCTGGGCGTGGCGCCGGGCAATGCAATGTTGATTGCGGCCCATGACTACGATCTGAATGCTGCCCGCAATTGCGGGCTGAAAACCGGTTATGTTACGCGCCCTCATGCAAACGATCCCTCAAAACCGGCATACAGCCCGTTACCCAATAACTGGGATTGCGAGGCATCTGATCTTTTGGGGATTGCGGACATATTGTTGAAAGGTCGGTCGTGACCGATATTCTTTAGCAGTATTGGCGCGCTGGCACGGCCTCAAGGGCGAGGTCACCCGGTTGCCGTGGGCCTCGCATTCCTCGTATCGGAGCGACGGCACTTTTATTTAAAGATAATGATGGCCCCCCATTCAAGCGCGACTGCGACACAGGAAGGCTGGCGGGAGGAGTGCCGGATGACCCACGCGGTTCCCTGCCATCCCGCCGTTCTAACTGGATTTATCCACTAAGCGTCGAACCCACAGGAAATACCTCTAAAGCAAAAGGCGCCAGGCAAGCGGCCCCATCTCCGGATCTCTTTATGGAGGCTCGCCGAATCGTATTTCTCGTTGGGTGAGTGAAGACGGTCATCGTTTTTGGGCGAAGCCGATGAGGACGCCCATGCCCAGAATGCACTTGAATTCGCCGCTAACGGCAATGGAGCCGCTGTTGCCCGTGATGACCGCAGGCTTTATTCGCAAGTGCGCATTGGGAGTGGCCTGTTGAGGCGAAGCCGTCGGAGAAGACGGTCGGCGCCGGGCTGCCACCATAGTCAGTGAACGTCGCTGAACAATTGGAAGGTATGCGGGCGTGCATCTGCGTCCGAACGGACTTGCGAATCCTTCTGGATCCAAGTCGCCGGTGAACTCGTGTTGTTAGCGAAATATCGGGACACTTCAGGTCCGCCGTCGAAGCGCCACCGCGCGTCCACGGTCACTGTTAAGAACGATCCCATCTCCGGTGAATCTTACCGTATAGAGCCAAGGCAGAATCCAGGGTGCTGTGCGCCAAGCATCGTGGGGCTCCCGATCAACAGGATGCGCGAGAAACATGTCATCGTCACATGATTCCAGTTCGACGCAAGCGGCGCCGAACGGCGAAGAAATGCGCATCTGCCAACTTTCTCCCTGTTGGCCGACAGCTGCCGTCAGACCAGCCTCGTCGCTTTCGTAAACACCTGAGATACCAATGAACATGCCTGCCGATTCTTCAATCTTACGATACAGCTTCCGGCGACCGAATCTCTCCGTCTCAATCGTACCGTCCGATGCCACAGAGAAGATGAATGACGGGAGGGCTCCTCGAGCCTGAAAGATGCCGCGCTCGACCTCCTCTAGTGGCGACACACCCATGCTACCGGCAATCGCAGGAAGGCCTCCCGCCTCCTCCAGACGAAACAGGAATCCTCCATCTTCCGAGCGCCAGAAACCGTAGTGGGCCTCGAGTGTCGCAATTCCTTGCCGCGAAATCAGCCCACCTGGCTCGCGACCGAGTAAGATGTCCAACAAATCCCGCGCGATTCCGAACGACGAAAAATCGTCGTGGTTGGAAAGAAGGATGACGCTCAAATCTTCGGATGGAACGCGGAAGGATTCCGACCGCGATCCAGCGATCCAGCCGCCATGGCCGATTAGGTCAACGCCCTTTTGTTTCGTGTTGACCAGACCAAGGCCATAGGGTGAGGCGGCGCCGCCGATCGTCACGAAGGAACGCCCCATCCGCTCGACCATGTCCGTGGTGCCGACCATCGGATTTCGAAGGTTCTGCTGCCAGCGTATCATGTCGGAAAGGGTCGAGACGAGTCCTCCCTCCCCGCCAATCGCGATCCCCCAGGTCGACTTCAGCCACTTACCGTTGGCACCTCGACGATGGTGATCCACAAGCCGCGGATAGATTTCGTCGTCGCGCATCATCAGCCGCGTGTCGTTCATTCCAAGCGGCCCGGTGATATAGTGCGACAGTGCTTCGTCGAAGCCCTTCCCCGTAATCTTCTCGATGAGTTCGGAAAGAAGCAGAAAATTAGAATTGCTGTAGAGCACGTCGGTGGAGGGTGCGAAATTGAGGTCCCGTTGCCTCGCTACAATCGCCTTCGCCGTCGCTCGCGACGAGGGAGCCGTAATCGGCATGCCGGCAATGATCATTGAATCGAGAATATCCCGGATACCACTGGTATTCGATGCGAGATGGCCGAGCGTTACTCGGCACTTCCAGTCGGGAAGCCACGGGAAGTGGCTGCGGATGTCGTCGTCGAGCGAGAGCTTGCCTTCCGCTTCCAGCAACAGGATCATCATGACGGTGATCTGCTTGCTCTGCGAGGCGATGCGCATCACCGAACGGTCGGTCAGCGGAATGTCGTGCGCGAGGTTCGCAAGCCCCAGCACGCGCTTGTAAACCGGCTCGCCTTTGTGAAGGACGGCGACGGCCAGGCCGGGGCCCGATGCCGAAGCCGCAGTGGCTACGAGCGCATCGAGACGCTCGCTCGATGCAGAGGATATATTTCCGGTGAAAGAGGAGGACATCTGTTACCCGCGAACCCGTTGGTCCCCGCCTCGACGGGGACCAGGAACAATCTCTTAGTTTTCGAGTGAAACATTCCAGAAGGATGGCCAAGGAGATGGCCAGAAACCTTTCATCGCTGGCGACTTCGCGGAAAGTGCGCTGAAGTTGCCAACCTTGATCATCGGCGCCTGCTCCATGATCAGTGACTGGACGTTTCCAAATGCGGCTACGCGCTTGGCCTGGTCGGTCGTGCCAGTAAGCGCCGTCATCGCGCTTGCGATTTCGGGCGTGCTCCACCAGCCAACGGTGCTTGGAGAAAGGATGTTGATCAGCGCCGGTTCAGGAAGGAATGGGCTATGGGTAATGAAAATGTCCCAGAGCTCGGGATTCTGGATACGCTGCGTTAACGTCGCCCAATCCACCACTTCCATCTTCACATCAAAGCCGGCGAGCTTCAGGTATTCCGCAGCGACCAGCGCTATCTTGTAGTGGAACTCATACTGACGGCTCGTGAGGATTCGAAGCGGTACCGGGGGGGCCAGGCCGGCGTCCGCCAATACCGTCTTGGCGGCATCAGGATCGGCAACGTCATAGTTCCCCTCGACATTGACATCCGTGCGCCAGGGATATCCCTCGGGGTACATACTACCATCAGCCGCATAAAACTTCGGATCGCCGAAGGCAGCCGCCAGCATGTCGGTCTCGCTCAGTGCCTTCTGCACCGCCTTGCGCACCTTCATGTCGGCGAGAACGCCCTGTTTGGAGTTCATCCGCATCATAAGCCATCCGAAGTTCTGGAGGAGCACGGCCTCCGACTTGGAATTGGTCAACCGGTCCATCTGTTCGACGGGGATCGAATCCGTGTAGGCGAACTGACCGGCGACCGCGCCTTCGAGCCGAGTCGAGGCGTCCGGCGCAGGCACGAAGCGAATTTCGTCGAGAAAGGCAATGCGCTCGCCGGCATAACCGGAAGCGTCTTCGGAGCGAGGCTTGTAGTTGTCGTAACGGACGAGCTGGATGTACTGGTCCGGTTTGCGCTCCTTGAGCTGGTAAGGGCCCGTGCCGACCACATCGGTCATAGGATCTGCCTGTTTTTCGCTCGGAATCATAATCGCTGCGGAATTGTTGAAGGCAAGCAATGCCGGGAGCGCCGCGTAGGGCTGTGCCAGTGTGATGCGTACGGTCAACGGATCGACGGCTTCCACCTGTTCGACATTTGGAGCGATCTGTTTTCCGCGCCCGGCGAGCTTCAGCCAGCGGTTCAATGATGCAACGACGTCGGCCGAGTCGAAGGCGGTCTTGTCATGGAAGATAACGCCCTCACGAAGCTTGATTGTATAGACGCTGCCATCCTGGCTGATCTCGGGCAGGCCCTCCGCGAGAAGCGGCGCGACATTCCAATTGCTATCGAAGGTGTAAAGCGTCTCAAAGATATGCTGGCTAATCATGCCGACGAGATCGGTGGACGTCACCATGGCGTCGAGTGTGGGAGGCTCGCCGATTGTTGCGACATCAATGACGCCACCCTTTTGCTGTTCTGCGTGAGCTACGGACATCGCCGACATCACGGCCAACGTAGTTAGCAATCCCAATTTCCTCATCATAAGCCTCCCAACTTACTTTATTATGGAATAACTTCCACAACAGGATGAGGTTATGGGTTGAATATTGTCAAGCCTTTTGTCTTGACCCATACGTGGGTCTGTCCGACGCAGATCCAATAAAGGTGTCCGGCCTTTCTTCGGTGTTATCGACAGTCAGACTGCGCAAAGCTTGGGCGCTTTTGGCGGAAAGGGAATTGGCGAACCTCTTGCCTTCAAAGAAGGCGTACCTCTTCACCCATGGCGCCGGACATGAGGCAGGAGCCGGAACCGACTACGCCGCTGGCTTTGCAGCGAAGCTAATCCTGCACAATGCTCCCTCATTTCCCCGCCCTTGCCAACGACCTCGCGATATCGATGATGTCGTCCCGAGCGGCCGTCGGATCGTCTTGGACCAGGCGACACCGAGGCCAATCCTGAAGTCCACTCCCTTCACTTTTCGAAGCTCGAAATTGCGATTGGGCAGATCCAGCGTCCATTCCGGCGCAAAGCCAATACCAAGACCGGCCGATACCAGCGACACCAGCGAGAAGGTGTCGAAAAAGGTATAGGCGACGCTTTTCGAAAGATCATGCTCCTCGAATTTCTCTGGGATATAGCGGCCTTCGGGATTCGGCAAAGCCGATGGGCGTTGCAAAGTACAGGTTGTCCGCCGCCCTTCCCCAACCGTTGCAAACAGAGCTACCGACCGAAGCAGAGCTTGCCCGCGAGTTCCCGTTGATGTCGCTGGTGAAGCTCCGCATCGAAATTGAGCGTGAGATCCGACTGTTGATGGCAAACCAGACCCACAGCGAGCGACCAACTGCTCTTGGCGCCACGCTGGTCGAACTCCAGCTCCTCGGGCTAGCGATACAATCGGCAGACCAATTGCAGACGCCCTTTACGCGATGAACAGAGCTGTGTACGGTCTGGACGGCGCTCCTGCGGACGCATCGCAAGCGACCCGGGTAGCAGCCTCCTTCCTCGCCGAGCTTCATATTATCAGCAACGGCCAGTCTTCGTGATTGGCAAGGCTCGGCTGACGAGCAGTTCCAGCCGATACATTATGCGAATCTGAAACCACAAAGCGGAAACATTCCGTGATCGTAACTTGGACCCATCCTCAAATCTCCCGCACACACATAAAAGTCAATCAGACTTTGGTGATTATTGTGATTTCGCGTGAGGGTCGACACGAGTCGCGTCGATTTGACGAGCTTTGGCCCATTCGTATGCGCTCTTCTTTGGTCGGGTAACCAGGAGATGCTGCTTGGGGAATTGACGGCTAACCAAGTTTTCGGGTGAGGAAGGATCGAAGTCATTGAGCCGCCGAATAGAGTGGGATCCTTCACTCCGCGAGTAAGAAGCGCCACCGAGAACAACGATCGGTGGCGCTCCTGGTTATTCTGCCGCTGGCGTTACTGTGCCGCCATCGAGTCGAACGACTTCTTCAATGATTCTTGAATCTGATCAATTGAGAAGCTGGCAGCGCGCTGAGCTGGTGGATAGTCCTTGAACGTACCCAGGAACTGACCGGCCATTGCCTGGGCCGGCACCAACAAGTAAGCGTGATCGAGTACCCAGTCGTAATAGGTGTTCGAGGTTACGTCGGCGCGTTCATAAGGATCCGCGCGCAGATCGAAAATCTTGGGGACGCGAAGTGGGGTGAAGGGTTCCGCCCAAATTCTAAGTGTGCCCGTCGCACGCTGCTCAGAAAAAACGATCTTCCAGTTCTCGTAGCGCATGGCAACCATGTCGCCATCGTCGTTAAAGTAAAAGAATTCTTTACGAGCACTTTGATCAGTCTTGCCAATGAGATAGTCGAGCTGGTTGTAACCGTCGAGGTGGTTCTTGTACTGTTTGCCCGTGATCGAGGCGCCATTCAATAGGCGATTTTTGATGTCGGTATCGCCAGCTGCCGCCAAGAGTGTCGGGAACCAGTCAAGTCCCGAGAAAATCCCGGTCGCAACCGAACCCGGTTTGATCTGTCCTGGCCAACGGATCATAGCCGGCACGCGAAAAGCACCTTCCCAGTTGGTGTTCTTTTCACTGCGGAACGGTGTAGTCCCGGCATCCGGCCAGGAATTCTGGTGGGGACCGTTGTCGGTAGTGTAAATCACGATCGTGTTGTCTGCGACGCCGAGCTCGTCAAGCTTGTTGAGGATAGTGCCGATGAGCTTGTCGGTCTCGATCATTCCGTCTGCATATTCGGTAAGCGCCGTCAGGCCCGGTTTGCTGCGATTTTCCGCGCGAACATGGGTGCGGAAATGCATGCGCGTCGTGTTCATCCAAGTGAAGAACGGTTTCTTGGCCTTAACCTGACGATCGATGAAGTCGATGGCGGCCGCCGAGGTTTCGTCATCGACGGTCTCCATACGCTTTTTCGTCAGCGGTCCCGTATCTTCAATCTTGCCATCAGCCGAAGCTTTGATAACCCCGCGGGGACCAAATTTTTTGCGAAACTCCGCGTCTTGAGGATAGTTGAAATTTTCCGGCTCTTCTTCGGCATTCAGGTGATAAAGATTGCCGAAGAACTCGTCAAAACCATGCGCTGTGGGCAAGAACTCGTCGCGATCGCCGAGATGGTTCTTGCCGAATTGGCCTGTGGCATAGCCCTGATCCTTGAGCGCTGTAGCAATTGTCACATCTGACGCTTGAAGGCCCACATCCGCGCCTGGGAGCCCAACCTTCGATAGTCCGGTACGCAGTGTCGACTGGCCGGTAAGGAAGGTCGAACGGCCCGCCGTGCAACTCTGCTCGGCATAGTAGTCCGTGAACTTCATGCCCTCGTTCGCGATGCGATCGATGTTCGGAGTGGTGTAACCCATAAGACCGAAGCTGTAGGTCGACAGGTTCGTCTGGCCGATGTCATCGCCAAAAATGACGAGAATGTTCGGCTTTTCGGCCGATTGATCCTGCGCGTAAGACGGCAACGCGGCCGTTAGCGCGCTCGCTGCAAACAGCATGCCGCAAATCCGGGCTTTCATTCGCATTTCGGGCCTCCAAATCTTCAGGGCAGATCGCCTGTCCTCATTTCGAACGCGCTCGCGCGCAGCCAATCGTCGTTTTGCCGATTTGATAAAAGGCGGAGCGTGCCCTCGGGGCAACATCCAACACCTCTGCACCTCACGACCGTTTGATAGGAGGCCAGTTAAAGTCGCAATCTGTCGAGGTACGAACATGTGCGAACATGTTCTCAACTTTCAATAAGCGCTTGCAGCGGACGGTTTGAGTGCCCGCTGCGGAGGATGCACCGTTCTCACTTTGCGAGCCGCCCGATAGCCCTCCCAGGCGCTAGACGACCCACATCGGTTCGCTTTCGCGGCCCAAATTAACAGTTACGTACTTTTCAAAACCCACATTAACCCCAAGACTGGCCTCGGACGCACGAAAGCGAACGCTGTTCCTTCCCCCAGCGAATACACAAGTAGTTTCTTGCGAGGACCGTCATGACGTCGAACTCGTTGCCCGATGCAGGAACTGGCAGCTCGGCCGGCCAAATGCGTGAGGAATTGAGCCGAATACTTGAAAGCCCTGGTTTCAAATCGACGCCTCGTCGGAGAAGGCTCCTGACATTCTTGGTGGAGGAGTTCCTGGCAGGGCGCAGCAAGGGACTCAAAGGCTACACCATAGCCACCGTCGTGTTCGGGCGAGATGAAAGCTTTGATCCACAGACAGATCCGATCGTTCGGCTGGAGGTGCGTCGGCTACGCCACGACCTAGACGGCTACTATGTCTCCGCCGGAAGAGACAGCCCTCGTCGCATCGCTGTCCCCAAGGGGCAATACATGCCCGTCATGGAATGGAAACAGGATACCGTCGTCGCGCAGTCGGCGGAATTTAGTGCCACCGCAACCCCGGAGCCTCCTCGCATACTTGAGCCCGCAAATCCTAGACCGAATGGAAGGTTGTGGCTCACAGCAGCGGCGCTCTTCATTCTGGCCGGGGGGCTGAGCCTTGCTGTCGTACTGTGGTATCTGGATGACGCAAAGGGGCACGCACATGTTCGCGGTCCTGCGCTTGCTGTCCTGCCTTTTGCCACTGATCGCATGACGCCTCTAGAAAAGAAGATCGGCGGCGACATTGCCGAGGGCGTGCTGACCAGATTGAGTCAAATCTCTGGACTGCGCCTTTATGATCCCGGGACTGAAGCACAGGCAATGGAAGGCCCGATCGAAGTCGGAGTCCGCCTCGGATTGACACACGTGCTGGATGGAAGTGTTCGGACGCCAGATGCGACCAAGCTGCGCGTCATTGCTCGCCTCCTCGAGGTCAGTACGCGCCGAATAGTTTGGATCGGAGAATATGAGCGAAGCGATACGGTGGGCTTTACTCTCGCGGTGCAAGACGAGATCGCCAGATCGATCGCTGCCACGATCGGAGAAACACACGGGACATTGCCAGGGGATAGGTAGGAGCGCGTCATGGAAGAGGAAGGTACTCGTCATGTAGCTGGTAGGTTCGTCACCCAATATGCCGTACGAGCGGCGCTGGATCGGATTTTAGCCGACAAGGAGTTCCGCGGATCTGAGCGCCACCGAAAGCTTCTGCGCTATGTAGTCGATGAATTCTATGCCGGCCGTTCAGGCAAGATCAAAGCCTACAGCATCGCAGTTGACGTTTTCGGCCGCCCCGCCTCGTTCGACCCGGATGCCGATCCGATCGTGCGTGTCGAAGCTGCGCGGCTGCGCGCGGCGCTGGCCCAGTACTATGAGACAGCCGGTGACAAAGTAGGGTTGCGCATCGAGCTTGCAAAGGGAAATTATGTCCCGACCTTTTTAAAAATTGGCCATCCACCGGACCTTTCGCAATTCGCAGCCGATCTCACCCAGGTGCCGAGCGAGCATGTGAGGAAAGCCAGAATAGATCTTGCGATTGCTCGACCAAAACATACAGCACCTTGCCTGATTGCCCTTGCTGTCGCAGGGGTCGCGGCATTGGCGGGAGCCCTCTACCTCTGTGCCGTTGAGCGCGTCCCGTGGCAACCGACGCTTTCGGTCAAGCCAACGATCACTGTCGACATTCGAGCCGACAGCGCAGTTGGCGAAGAAGACCAGAGGAAGATAGAGACTTACTTAGTCCACGCACTGTCGCGGTTCTCCCCGGTGCGCGCTTTGGCCAGATCACCGGCGATTGGCGTCGATACGCAATCCGTCATCGGGTGGGTTGGGTCACAGACGCCGCTGAAGTTGCAAGGCAGTCATGAGTACCGAATCTCGGTAAAATATACCGCCGATGTCAAGAAGAGCCAGGCCGCGTGGCAGGTTGTCGATGCGCAAAGCAATGAGGTGCTGAGAACGGGCATATCGGAGGCACACAGCGATGACGATAACGGACAAGCAGTCCAAGAAAAGCTATTGGCCCGGCTCGCTAGATCGCTCGCCGGCGAGGAAGGCGTCATCGTCAGCCTGGAAGCGGCGCGGCAGTTGATGTCGCCAACGATCGGTGTCGGTTGCGTGCACCTTGCCGACGTTGCGCTGGCACGGATCGATTCTGAAGGCTTGACTACGGCCAAGACCTGTTTGGAGCAATCGTTGACCTACCGCGATGATGCCGATGTTGTTGCGAGCCTGGCAATGGTACTGGCGGCAACAAGGGGGCCAGGCGCCTCGCCGGCGGTGGTGGCGCGGGCGGTAAGGCTAGCGGACAAGGCGGTGGCTCTTGCACCAACATCAAGCCGGAGCTATGTTGCCCGGATGCATGCACGCTTCATCGCCGGCGACAGGGAGACTGCATACCTGTCCGGTCGCCGCGCCGCTGCACTCAATCCTCTCGACGATGCCATTCCAGCGCGGCTTGGCCTGCTGCTCTTCGTCAGTGGGCATTATTCAGAGGGCGTGCGTCTCGCACACGCGGCGAAAGCAATCAGCGGGTATTTGCACCACGATGCGGCGCTCACGCTGGCGCTCGAAGATTACCGTAACGGCAAATACCGCGAAGCGCTTGAGGGTGCGGGTCAACTCGCCAATCCTGCCGACACCGCTGTCAATCTCCTGCGGGCGGCAGCATCCGGTCAAATCGGCTTGGCGCGAGAGGTGCGCCGGAACAACGGTGGTTCGACGACGCCGCTAGAGAGTGAACTTGTGCTATCTCGGTCGCCGGCGCTGATCGCTCTGCTCGATGACGGCCTTGCCAAGGCCGCGGTCCGTTTCGTGAACCCGCGCTAGTCGGCAAGGTTGCGGAGCGTGAGGCAGCGGAGAAGCGTTGACACCGCAACACACGAAAAATGCACCACGCTCGGCGATATGTTGCGCCGATATCCGAGCGGTGGTCGACCACAGCATCGCAGATCACGAGGCCCACATTCACTGAGGCCGCGCCGCGTCTTTCGCCAAACATCGTGACATCCGACGTGCGCTTTTTTGCCCGTCCGCGCCCGCTCGTTCCCGAGACCTTGCTGAACCGCTCCAAGGAACATGTTCGTACATGTTCGCACCTTTTGCGCGGGCAGAACCGAGCGACACTTGTCTTGATCGAGGGTGGACCAATGCGAGGTTGCCGTCATGTCCGACCTAGTCGAGGTGATCGAGCATTTTCGAATGCACGAGTTGACCATCCGCCGCCTTTACGGCCGAACTCCGGAATTCAGAAGCCTGTGTGAGGACTATGTTGTCGCCCGAACTGCCTTGGAGCGCTGGCGAACCGACGAGGTGAAGGTCCATGACTTCAAATTGCTGACCGAGGAAATTGAGGCGGAAATAGAGGAATTCATCCAGGGTGCACTCAATCGTTTTCGGGAGATTCTGCCGCGAGAGCAAGATTAGACCGGAGTGTCACATCTCGACGCCATGCGGTCCGTCCCATGCGCCATGTCAATCAATTTTCGGAGGCCAAACCATGAGCTTCGTCCATGGAATAGCAGCAGGTGTCGCTTTCTTTTTGACCCTCGCACCGTTGATCTCCAGGGCGGACGATCTTCCGTCCTGGAATGACGGCGCGACAAAACAGGCGATCGTCGATTTCGTCGCCCGAGTATCGAGTGAAGGGGGCGATCACTTCGTCGACCCCGCCGAGCGCGTGGCAGTGTTTGACAATGACGGTACGCTCTGGGGAGAGCAGCCCATGTATGTTCAGCTCGCCTTCGTACTCGATCGTATCAAGTCTCTTGCGCCTCAACATCCCGATTGGAAAGATGCCGAGCCGTTTAAATCCGTGCTCGCAGGCGATATCAGCGGCTTGGCTTCGTCTGGGGAAAGGGGACTTATGCAATTGGTCGGAGCCACGCATGCCGGCATGACAAGCGACGAGTTTGCAAAAATCGCTAGCGATTGGATCACGACCGCAAAGCATCCGAAAACTGGCAAACTCTACACCAGCATGGTCTACCAACCAATGCTGGAACTAATTTCGTACCTGAAGGCGAACGGCTTCGAGGTGTTCATCGTTTCCGGCGGTGGGATCGAGTTTATGCGACCTTGGGTCGAGCAGGTCTATGGTATCCCACCACAAAATGTCGTCGGCTCTTCCATTAAGTCGAAATATGAGGTGAACGACGGCAAGCCTGAGATCGTGCGCCTGCCAGAGATCGACTTCGTCGACGATGGGTCAGGCAAGCCCATCGGCGTTTACACACATATCGGTCGACGCCCGATAGCAGCCTTCGGCAATTCCGATGGGGATTTCCAGATGTTGGAGTGGGCGACTTCGAGCGGCGGCAGCAGTTTTGCTATGATCGTACATCACGACGATGCAGACCGCGAATTCGCATATGATCGAGAATCTAATTTTGGTCGGCTTGACAAGGGACTTACGGAAGGCCCGAAGCACGGTTGGACGATCGTCAGCATGAAAACGGACTGGAAACAGATCTATCCCGAGTAAACTAGACGGCTAGAGGCTAACGCGCAGCGTTGACCCGAGATCGATCGCCTAGCGAGGGGGCGCAAGCGCGGCATAAGGTTGATCGCACCCCCGCGCGCAATTCGTCGCCTTGAAGGGAATCGAACTGACAACCCAATTCCTTGAAAACCGTGACAAAAAGTGAACCCTTCGATAAATCATTCCCTACACCGGTCCGACCAGGACAACGACAGTTACAGCCAAGGGGCAAATCACGATTCCAAAACCGGTGCGCGATCTCTTGGGTATCGTGCCTGGAAGCAAGATAGACTTCCGGCGCACTTCCGATGGAAGCGTTGTCCTCGTCCATGCTGCGAAAAAGCAGCCGCCCAGCCGCTTCGCAAAACTACGAGGGCTGCGGGCAAGGCCCCGACACTGACGCGATCATGGCGCTTACGCGTGGCGAGCCGTGATACTCGTAGACACGAATGTCCTTCTCGACGTCGTTACCGATGATCCAACTTGGGCCGATTGGTCGATAGCGCAGCTGGAAGCCGCAAGCGTCGTTGGAGCACTCTGGATCAACGACATCGTCTACGCCGAACTCGCCGTCCGCTACGATCGGATCGAAGACGTTGACGGTTTCCTTGATCAAGCGGGTTGGAGCTGGCGACGAATTTTCGGATGCAGATCGTGTTGACGCATTAGCAGTCTGATCTTCTTGTGGTTTACGATCAAGTCCTGCTGCCGTAACGCGGCACCAACGCGACGGTAGCCGTAGAATTCAAATTCATCGCAGATGGCAAACATCGCCTCGACGATAGCGGTATTATCGACAGGCCTTTCCGGGCTGTCATAATAGGTCGAGCGTGCGATACCCATTAGCCGGCATCCTTCGACGACGGAGATACCAGCGGGCCGGTGATGGCGGATGTAGCTCCGCTTCTCGGCCGCAGTGCGTTTTAAGAGCCCCCTTTAGAAACTCTAGTTCCAGCGCCTGTTTGCCTACGAGGCGCTCAAGCGCTGCAATCCGGGCCCCGTATTCCTGGATAAGGTCGGCGGCCTGAGCGTCATCGTCGAACGCACCTTCCTCATACTTGCTCACCCAAATCCGGATCAAGTTGCGCGACACGTCGTGACGCTTTGCCAGACTATGCAAAGTCTCGCCCGCGACAAACTCCTGCGCGACCTGCCGTTTGAATTCTATGCTGTGAATGCGATGTTTTGCCATGGGCTCCACTTTCGGAAACCCGGCAAGCCCGGTCAATTCATCAGGCCTATCTGTCCACCCTCAGGGGCGCACTCCATATTGGCGTCCAGTTTTGACCCCCTTGCTCCGTAGATCAGCGTTTGGCCTGGCCGGGGTTGCAGAGGGTGGGCCAAGGGCGGGTGACGATTGTCTTCGGCTTTCGCTTTGAGAGCGGTTCTTGAAGCGCCAGGACTCGTTTCCGGTTTCGACGATCTCGCAGTGATGGGTTGGACGGTCGAGGAGCGCGGCCGTCATCTTGGCGTCACCGAACACCGTCGGCCATTCGCCGAAGGCCAGGTTCGTGGTGACGATGAACGAGGTGCGCTTATGGAGCCTGCTGATGAGTTGGAACAGGAGTTGGCCGCCCGCCTTCGCAATGGCAGGTCTCCGGGTTCGTCGAGGATGATGAAGTCGAGCCTGTTCAGATAGTCGGCCGTCCGCCCCTGCTTGCCGCTGCGCGTTTCCGTTTCCAACCGATTGACCAGATCGACGACGTTGAAGAAGCGCCCGTGTGTTCCGTTGCGGATGAGGGGTCGGGCACTGGCGATGGCCAGATGGCTCTTTCCGGTTCCCGTGCCGCCGACAAGGACGACGTTGCGCTGATCGGCGACGAAGGTGCCGGTGGCCAGTTCCCACACCAGGGGTTCATTCACGGGCGTATCGGCGAAGTCGAAATCGTCGATGTCCTTGGCCAGTGGCGCCCTGCGCGGCGGACAACGATATGCCAACGCAGTCGCCCCATCGAGCGACGGATGGCAGAATTTCTGAGCGCAACCCCTGCACCCTGCACTCAGGAAGCCTTGATGCGTCTGTCGTCGTGGCGATGTTTGCCATCTGGGATGAATCGCTATCACCGCGTCGGTGCCGCGCGACGCTTGGCAGGGGGTCAATTTATTGAGAGGATGACAACTATATGATTGCGGCGAGGTGGAAACTGGAGGCGTGATGCGTCAATTCAAGGTTAATCCGCCAGTATTCTTCGGCGCCGTGGTGGTTATCGCCATATTTGTCGGGATTGGGGTCATCGTCCCACAGCAGGCGGAGCGCATCTTCAGCGCAATGCAGGCGGCGATCCTGACACAATTCGGCTGGCTCTACCTTCTAGCGGTTGCGATCTTTCTTTTCTCGGTCATCATTTTGGCCGCCGGCCGATATGGCGATCTAAAGCTGGGTCCTGACGACTCAGAACCAGAGTTTCACTACTTTTCCTGGCTCGCCATGCTGTTTGCAGCCGGCATGGGCATCGGCCTCATGTATTTTGCCGTTGGCGAACCGATGACGCACTTCGCATCACCGCCTGAGGCGGATCCGTTTTCCATTGCCGCCAAGCGTCAGGCCATGAGCGTGACGTTTTTCCATTGGGGCATTCACGCCTGGGCGGTTTATGCAGTCGTCGGCTTGTCGCTAGCCTATTTCGGATACCGCTACAATCTTCCGCTCACCGTTCGATCCGGCCTCTACCCGATCCTGAGGCACCGCATCAACGGGCCTCTCGGGCATGCCGTCGACATTTTCGCAATCTGCGGGACGCTCTTCGGTTTGGCGACGTCGCTCGGATTCGGTGTGCTCCAGATCAATTCAGGTCTCAATTTTCTCCTGGGGATCCCAGTCTCCGCCTTCGTGCAAATCTCGCTTGTGGCAGTCGTCACCGGTGTCGCGACGATTTCCGTTGTTACAGGCGTTGCAAAGGGAGTACGGATCCTCAGCGAGATAAACCTACTATGTGCATTGCTCCTGATGATCTTCGTGCTTTTCGTTGGGCCCACCAACTTGCTTATGCGCGATTTCGTCCAAAACATCGGGCTTTACCTCGACACCTTTATGCTTAGAACCTTCAACATCTACGCCTACGAGCCTCGGCCATGGATCGACCAATGGACGCTATTTTACTGGGCCTGGTGGATATCCTGGTCGCCTTTCGTCGGCATGTTCATCGCGCGTATCTCGCGTGGTCGAACAGTCAGGGAGTTCGTGGTCGCGGTGTTGTTTGTTCCAGCCGTCTTCACGTTTTTCTGGATGACTGTGTTCGGTAACACGGCAATGTACGTCGATACGACGATTGCCAACGGTGCCCTCTCGAAAGACGTGAAGGCGAACCTATCGGTGGCACTCTTTCAGTTCTTTGAATACCTGCCATTTGCCTCGGTAACGTCCACGCTTGCCATCGTTCTGATCGGCGTCTTCTTCGTGACGTCTTGTGATTCCGGTTCGCTTGTCATGGACACTATAGCATCCGGCGGAGATACGGAGACGCCCGCTCTACAGCGTGTGTTCTGGTGCGCGGTCGCGGGCGTCGTGGCTTCGGTGCTGCTTGCAGCAGGTGGCCTCTCGGCTCTGCAATCGGTCACCATCTCGACGGCACTACCGTTTGCATTTGTCATGCTGCTTTTGGTGCTGGCGTTGTTCATGGGAATGCGGGCGGACATGGAGCAAAGCCGCGCGCATGCTGCCGGGCGCACGCAGATACGGCCTTCGTCCGAAGTACCGTGGCAACGCCAGCTCGCGATGATGCTGAACGCTCCATCAAAAGCGGATGTTGAGAAATTTCTTGCCGAAACTGCGCTTCCGGCGCTTCAGACCGTCGCAAGGGAACTGGACAAGCGCTCACATCCCGCTGTGGTCACCGCCGAAGCTGGGGACGGTTCTCTTACCCTGTCCGCATCCACCGAGGGCATTCGCGATTTCGTTTATGGCGTTCGTATCACGCAGCATCGCCTCCCCGCATTCTCTGCTGTTGAGGCGAATCAAAATGCAATGCGATACGAAGCAAGGACCACTTTCGGGGACGGCAGTCGTGGATATGATATTATGGGCATGTCGCGCGAGCAGATAATCGCTGATGTACTGGCACAGCTCCAACGCTACCTGGCGCAAGTCCGATCTCTTGAGGCATCACTGATGACGGCATCACCAAATGCGGATGCCTGAACGCCTCCACAAACCGGCCTGCGGCAGCGCCGCGCGCCTACCGAGCGCGACCCTTTGACGTTTTCGGAATCTTCAATTCCTGTGTGACGTGGTTGCGAGGTCGGAACCCACCTACGCCGTTAGCCGATCAGCCACCCGATGACTCCCCGAAGCGCAACGATCAACACCCCCGGAAAGCGGCCACCCGGACCACTAGAATCGCCGAAGCGAAGGCGACGGCGGCGGTGATCACCACCGCAGGATCGACAGGACGCCGGCGATGACCACGCCGGTCCTGACCGGTGCCAAAGCTTCGCGCATGGCGCAACCGACGCGACCACCGCTCGTCCCCAGCCAGCGATCTCCAGCCGACCAAGGTCGCGAGCATCGTTCCAGGACCGGGAGCAGCACGCGGCTGTTGACGGGCGGGACTTCGGTCCAGACCTTATATTCAAGCAAGGAATAATGCTGCATTTTGGTTCCCTTATCGGGCAAGCCAACCGCGGTCCACCGGGAGGATGGTGCCATGTATATAGTCGGATGCCGGTGCCGCCAGGAAGACTGCTGCACCAACCATGTCGTCGGGACGCGCCCAGCGACCGGCGGGAATTTGTTTCACTATGTCGGCGCTTCGCTCCGCGTCTGCGTCGCAAGATCGAAACGATCCTTGATCGCCAGAAAGCGGCAAATGATGCTGGAGACCACAACGCCTTCCGCTGGGAAGACGAATAGTTCCACATTGCGATCGCGGAGGGTGTCGGTTGTGGGCTCGCCCGGAACGCCATTTCGGACATCAAGGCCGATATGGATCGGGTATCCAATCCGCAACTGCGCCATCCCGGTTCCATGACGCGGTTGATCGCCGAACACGAGGCGATAATCAACGCTATCGATGCGAGGGATGCTGATGCGGCGGCGAATGCCCCTCAACGGCATCTTAGCTGATCTTTCGCAGACCGAAGCTCAAAATCCTGAACTTTTGACTGACTGCCCTCGGGGTTGCCACCGAGCAGTGGCAACAATGCCTCCTTTGTCTGCTGAGAAAGATCATTTACATAATCGCACGGCGGTCAGGCAAAGCAGATGGCTCGTAGTCAACGGTCGATTTTATCGAGTGTTGCGATCGAAGTCTAAAACCCCGATCGGTTCATCGGCGAGCCACGCCCTGTCTGACGCTTCCACGGACGTTTGAGAGGCCTGGCTCTAGCGGCGAACCGCGTCGTTTTGGGCTCACAGACAAGGCTGATAAGCTTTTTCGGCGAAGAACCGTACACGTGCGTCAGCACTGTGCGCGGCGCCACGTGTAGAACGCGTTTGCTGGCCCATCAGAGCAACAATTCTTCTTGCAGCAGAGTTGGATGTGAGATTCTCTTAGAGATGCAGGAAGTAGCCTGCGGGCCCAATTCAATTTAGACGGTGTCAAACTCGAAGCTTCAGGTCGTTTGAGATGTCATGGTAGTTTGGTCGTACCGAGCGCTTTTCTGCAGGGCGTTCCTCGCCGGGGCTGTGTTTCTGGGCTTTGCCACAATGCCCGTGCTGGCTTCTGACTCACTATCCCGATTTATCGACCCGGAAGATGGGTACCTGGATGTTTCCGGTTCGCTCAACCAGGGCGGCTTCATTCCTGTTCCGATCATCATTACCGAACCGGCGGTCGAGGGAGGCATTGGTGTTGCCGGCCAATTTATCCATCCCTCGACCACGCCCGGTGTGGCGCCTGGCCGCACAATCGCGGGCGGCGCCTACACCGGAAACGGATCTTGGGGGGGCGGGCTGTTACGTCAAGGGACACTTGCTGAGGGTCAGTGGCTTTATCGTTTCGGCCTGGGCGTTGCCGACGTGACATTGCCGATCTTCCCGTTCGGCGGCAGTAACGAAGTCGACTATCGCAATGCAATGAAATTTGCTTTCGGCAATATCCGCTACAAAGTTCCCGAAACGTCATTCTCGGTCGGGCCGCGCTTCATATACCGCACCTCGGATGTATCACTCAGTACGCAAGGTCCCCTTGCCGACCGGGTGAACACGGTCATCGACAGGTTTGCCGAGGAACAACAATATACTGCACTCGGGCTGTCATTGAACTATGACACACGCGACAACCCGTTTTCGCCCACGCAAGGTATCAACGCCATTTTCAGCGTTGACGTCTATTCCGATGCATTTGGAGGCGACCGGGAGTTTACCGCGGCGCAACTTGACATCCACGCCTTCCAGCGTTTGGACGATATGTGGTCTCTTGGTGCCATGGTCAGTCTTAGTAATGTTTCTGACGCCGCGCCGTTCTTCATGTCGCCGGGCGTCAATCTCCGCGGCGTTCAATCCGGTCGTTATCAGGGCGACACTGCGCTAAGTATGGAGGCCGAGTTACGCCGTCAGCTCACGCCTCGCTGGGCCGTCGTTGTGTTCGGTGGCTATGGGCAAACTTTTGTAAACAACACCCGGCTCTATGAGGCTCAGGACAATATCTGGACCTACGGAGCGGGCATCAGATACCGGATCGCTGACAAGCTGGGCATCGACGTTGGGCTGGATGTCGCGCGCGGGCCGGAAGATACGACCTTCTACATCCAGTTCGGCCACGCTTGGGCGCGGACCATGGATTAAGCCAATCTCGCGCCATAAATATAGTCAGATATCCGTGTCGACAACGTCAGGGCGTGAAGCTTTGATGAGAAGCGCAGAATATACGGTTTTTCAGGGCTGTGGGCGATCGCAATGATTTGGCCATACCCAGCGCAAGGGAATCGGCGAGGAGCTTGAGTGTCGAACAGGCATTTCTCCCGTCGTACTTGGCAACCCGGATCGGCTGCACGGCGCAGACTCTCAATGAATGGGTGAAGTGGAGGACGGTCCCGGCCCGGACTCCCAAGCGAACGGGCCGAGCAGAGGAAGGCTCTGGGGCGGGAGAACGGCGAGCTTCGGCAAACCAATGAGTACTTCGCAAAGCGTCTGGTTATTTCGCGATGGCGGAGCTCGATTGCCGATTGAAGCGATGGTCGGTTATCTCAGGCTAATAGTGGCGGTGGCTCATGCTGTCGCCTCGTAACAAGCGCCATCGATTTCCAGCTTCGATAATTGATCGGGTCGTTTGGCTTTATTCTCGTTCCGTCAGTCTGCGACTGGTTAAGGAGATGCTCTGCCTCAAACATGATCCGGGCAGAAACATCACAACGAATAGAAGTTCTAACAGGATGAACCTTGGCCACAGCAAGCATAAGAGAGACTCTTGTCTCAGCGACGATGTGTAGTGCGGCCACGTATCTCGTCGTCAGGCATGTTCCAAAGTCCACGACCACGCTGTCGCAGGGGAACCGCATCCCGGCAACGCTCGAGGAGATCTCGCAGAAGGCCCCAACAACAATAAACAGGCGCGTGGCGTAAAGGGATAGCTCTGAACCCTTCCCGCCGGGACGCCCCGGAGCCCAGATTCCTGGATACGTCACAGACATCCACCATTACTGAGCCAATCGCCCTCACTTCGCGAGAGCGCGATCCCAGTATTCCTCCACCAAGCTCGTCGCCAAGCGAGCTGTTGAGAGGTAACCGCAATTCGGCATCGGCGGCGTTCCTTGAAAAGTCCCAGTGAACCAGCCCAATGCCACAGTCCCGCGTCGGGTCCGGCGGTCTCTTTCCGCACGCGGCCGATACAGCCGACGCCGTCAAACCCGAGCCAATCGGGATCGGCCGGCAGCTCGTTCTTATCTAGCCCGGTGCGGCGCCAATGGTAGCGTGGTTGGTAGGACATTCCTTTAACTTCACCCGTCGGAATACGGTTTGCGCCCGAGTTCGTCGCAAATCGTTTGCCACGACGCTCGGCCCATTCCCCTTATTCGCAATAGGACTGTCATGGGAACGTTCTTTAAGTCCTCGATTGTGTAATATCCATGCCGATTGAGCTCGGCGACTAGCCGCGGCCTCAACTTCAAATCGGAAAGCTTCTTAGTCATTCTTGCATAAAAGCAGGCTGGGTCCGCGCGTCAATGGCCGATTCTGCAAGGTTAAACGTGAGACCAATGTCCCCGCAACAAGAGAAGAGCTCGGGTGTGGCAGGAACGGTCCCGGGATCCCTCAAGGGATCGTTCTTCGTCACCAGCGAGGCCACGAAGGACTTCGCGGGCTCTGTCGACAGCCGTGGCGCGGTCCTTGATGTCAGCATCAATCCGCGTCTGGACCAGTGCATTTGCAGCCATGTCAAATCTCCTTCACAAGCACAATGCAATGCGCCAGCATGACAAAATCCAGTATCATCGCTAGGGGAGGCTTTGGAGTTTAGCCGCTTCCTGACGTTACATTATGCGATCGTTTTGGGCTCGGGCAGCCGTCGCATCGTCCTTCGACCAGGCGACGCAAGGGCCAATCCTGAAGTCCACTCCCCTCACCTTGCGAAGCTCGAAGTTGCGATTGGGCAGATCCAGCATCCATTCCGGCGCAAATCTATTCTTCAGTTCTCAAGAAACTGTTGGGGGAAAAGTCACCTTGTGTGCCCATCACCGTCACCGATAGCGATGGGCACACAGTCGCCATCTGTCTAACGCCATCACAGACCAAATACAGAGATCACCGCCGTGAATCACTCGCTTTCAAAACGCCTTGTTGCCGAGGCCTTCGGGACGGGCCTGCTCGCGGTATCCGCTGTTGGAAGCGCGGCAATGGCCGGTGCTATGACGGATGTTCCGGCGTTGGTTGTGCTGTGTGTCGCTATATCCTGCGGCGCGGCGCTATACGTCCTTCTCGAGCTGCTCGGGCCGATCTCCGGCGGCCACCTCAATCCGGCGGTGAGTCTGGCAATGCTCCTTCAGGGCCAGATACCGCGGAAGGAGGCGGCCGCCTATGTGTCCATGCAGACGATCGGCGGTGTACTCGGCGTTGTCTTCGTCCATGTCACTTTCGGTTTGCCGCTGCTCTCTGTCGGCGTTCACGTACGAACCGGATTTCCCGTCTGGATCGCCGAGGCAGCGTCCACGTTTGGCCTCATATTCACGATCTTCCTTGGGCTCAGGTTTCGCCCCAACTCTGTATCCGCCTTCGTCGGTTTCTACGTCCTGTCAGTTACGCTTGTTGCGTCGAGCTCCTTCGCAAACCCGGCGACCACGATAGCCAGGGCATTCACAGACAGCCTTGCGGGTATTCGCCCCGTAGACGTCCTGGCCTTCGTTGTTTCCCAATGTCTGGGCAGTTTGCTCGCTGTCGAATTTGCACGGTGGTTGACGGCTGCTTCCGTTGTTACGTCAGAGCCCCGCTAACGCCAGTGGGGCAGTGCCCGGGCGCTGATTTAGAGGGTGAAACATTGGTTTTTCTTTCGTGGATCCGGAGCTACTCGCCTGGACAGCAGAACGATGCCAGGGCCTCAAACAAATCCTAGTTATGAAGCTATCGTTCGCCTGCTTGAAGAATGGGAACGAGACGTTCTGACTTGTTGGCTCGGAAAAGATGGGGGCAGGCTGCCGCAGCCGACGGCGCAAGCCGGGAATACGCTGAAGCCCGCACATAAAGGCAGTCACAGCATCAAACTGGATACTGCCCCCTGGGAACCATATGACGCCCGCGCCGTTTAGTTCGATACATACCTTCCTGACGCTTCCTCTGCCGCCTGACAAATGGCCGTCTTTGCGCCGAGATCCGACACGCGGGAGCGTACAATGACAATGCATATCAAATATGAAAAAGAGGCGTTGCTGCGCGGCTGGGATGCTGTCTACGATTTAGAAGAGTTCATTCTGGCCTACAGCCTGGCGCCGCTAGCGGCGCGGGAAATCTTTGCGAAGGCCGGCCCCCGCAGGCTCGATCTCGCTAACGCGATGGACGTCCAAAAGCTGGCAATGGTACAACGTTCGATTATAACGCGCTTATGATCCGCACTTGACTGATGTCGATTGCCTCCGTGCGATATTGCGCGCAGGGTATTTTGACGACAGCGATTGAAGCGGGCGCTGTAGCGAACGGGTCTATGTGCCTGTGCCCCAACAAAAGGAGGACGTCATGTCTTCCAGCCATCCGAAATATTATCTTGATGCAGACGACCTCAACCTGTTGGTCGAGGTGCTCACGGCCGCCGGCTTCTATGGAACCACGGCCAAAGCAGATCCAAGTGGAAGGAAAGCCGCGACGCGCTTCCTGATGGCAGCGCTCGAAAACGGCATCAATAGCCGCGAATTGCTCGCCGCAGCGCTCCTCGAGCGTGGCAGCGCGTCGAAGGGAGAGCATCAGACGCCGGCACAGACGAAAGCCGAAGCGATCGATCGATGGGATGACGAAGGCGGCGCAGTCTCAAGCGTCCCCGCCAAGTTACCTTCTTGACCGCCGACTTGAACGTCGACCGAGCGGCCGTCAGCCCTTCCACTGTTCCAAACGGGAGAATGCGATGCACACACTACCCAGCCTGACGGGCCACCATCTCAGCCCCAGCGAACTTTCAGTGGTGCGGAGAGTTTTCGAAGCGACCTGTTTGAAGACACGACTTCAGGAGCGCGGCATACGGGCCGATCGCCTGGCGAGGTTCATCATGGATGAACTCCGGTTCGGCAACACCGATGAATCGTCTCTTCTTGAATGTGCCCTTTGGCACGAGACGCGGCGCATTCCATCCGCAGCCAAGAGCCATTCGATCGTCGACATCCGTACAGCAAGAACCCGTGAGGGTCGCGATCCCGGACAGCCGGTAAAAACGGGCGCTCGGGATCATCGAGGCACTCGCTAGCCCGCCGATCTCAGACACGGCTCGCCCCGTCCACCAACTATCTGAATATCAAGAACCTGGCCGCCCATGAGGGGCGACCGGCGAGACCAGGCATGTTGCCTGGAGCATGGCAGAAAACCCTCTAACCACAGGAGCCATCATGGCCAAGGAAATCAAAACACTGGACGTGCTTTTTCACAACACATTGAAGGACGTCTACTTCGCCGAGAGCAAGATCATCGACACGCTGCCGAAGATGCGGGATGCCGCCAAGAGCAAGCTGCTCAAGGATGCGTTCATCAAGCATCTTACAGAGACCAAGGTTCATGTCGAGCGGCTGGAAGAGGTCTTCAAGATCATCGGCAAAAAGCCTGAAAATAAGACATGTGACGCCATCATGGGCATCACCAAGGAAGGTGCGTCAATCATGGACGAGTATGAAGGTTCGCCCGCGCTCGACGCCGGATTGCTTGCTGCCGCACAGGCTGTCGAGCACTACGAAATGTCACGCTACGGCACATTGCGCACCTGGGCGCTGGAACTAGGCATGAAAGATGCCGCTAAGCTTCTTCAAACGACGCTCGACGAAGAACAGGCAACGGACATTGCTCTGACCGCGATCGCCACCAAGGTCGTCAATCAGAACGCAGAAAAAGCGGCTTAGGGTATTTCCAGGCAAAATGCGCAAGCGTACTTCAGTCAGGAGTTGCGTGAGAGCGGAGAGGTGGAGCGTTTCTGACGTCGCCTAAAAAGAAACGCTCTCACGCGAAAATCAGCCCGGCCCGATCCTATCGAGCCGGGCAAAAGCTGTTACGGCCCCTCGGAAGCGACGTGGCCTCGGGCAAATGTGCAAAAGGCGGTGAAATGCGGCACCGTCCAGGCGCGGCGTTTACTCATCGAGTTCTCAGTCAAACTGACGCACCAACATCAGCGCAGGTTGGCGGAGATGGCAACTAGCCCCTTGGACCGGCTCCGATGTCCTCGGGCAAGGGGGAATGCGAAGCCGCTTGGGCCCGCTCCTCGAGTTCAGCTGCCGCCCATTCGAGAAACAGGTTGTATGCGACTGCCAATAGGGTCGGCCCAAGTAAAAGCCCAATCAACCCGAAGGCCAGCACGCCGCCAACGAGCCCGAACAGCCCCAGCAAAACCGGCAGGTTGCTGTTTTGGTTGAGCAGGTAGGGGCGGATGAAATTGTCAATGGCGCTGACGAGAAAGAGGCCCCAGATGGCGATGAAGATCGCCCACCCCATGGAACCTTGAAAGAGCAACCAGAGTGCAACTGGCGCCCACACGAAGGGCGGGCCTCCCGGCACGAATGACAGTGCGAAAGTCAGACAACCCAACAATATCGGTTCAGGCACGCCCGCGATCCAGAAACCGATCCCGGCCAGCAAGCCCTGCGCAAGAGCAGTCCCGATCATCCCGTAGACGACGCCCTTCACGGTCAGACCGATGACCGCAAGCAACCTCTTGCCACGGGGACCGGCAACACGCTCGCTGATCTGGCGCATGAAACCGGTCATGCGACGACCGTGCAGGAACAAGAAAAAGGTGATGAATATGCTGAGCCCTAGTTCAAGGACGACGGAACCGAGGGCGGCTCCCCCCGCAAGGGCGACATCGGTGACGGGGCCCGTAAGTTTCTTGAGTTCCTCGATAAACGCAGGCGCATCATGTACAAGGTTTTCCCAATAAACCGCCACGCCTTCGCCAATGACCGGCAGGCTCCTCACCCAGTTGGGTGGTGCGGGCGGCCCTTCACCCAGGACGTGCGCAATTCCCTCGCCCAGATTTCTTGTGCCGTCGACGAGTGCGGTTACCAGGAGGGCAAGTGGTGCCGCCACAACGATGACAACCAGGATCGTCATGATCGCCGCGGCAAAGGCGCGGTACCCTCCGACCGCGCGCTCGCAGTGGCGGTAGAGCGGCCACGTCGAGAAACAGATCACTGCAGCCCACATTATCGCCGATAGGAAGGGCCAAAGGACCAGCGCACAAGCAACGACCAGCAGTGCAAGAGCGCTGGTGCCGAGAACAGGTCCAATCCATCTGCGAGAATCTGACATTGCCCGATCCGCCTTCGTTTCGGGGCATATTTCCGACACATCCGCACAACCATACCCCCCGCCGTTCTGCGCGAACGCTGAGCGGTAGGCCAGCCTGGCCAAGCCGGATGGAAACAACCGATGTAGCTGCGGCGTTTTTCAAAACTGGGAGAATTGAGTGGTCGCAGCGACGTGAACTCGCAAGCCCGACTCGCGCAATGTGGGGCAATTGCCCCTTCGAGGACCTCCTCGGAATAACCCGATCAGCCCAGGAAGGGCATGCGCGATTCTGTCCGTTGACGAATATTCAATACCAACGGCCGCGACCGTACCAGCCACCGCTGAGGACGAGAACGATCAGAACTATAACGAGCAGTGTGGTGATATCCATTTGGGTCTCCTGGGAGTACCCTGGTGATCGTCAATCACAATGATGGACGACGCTACTTTGTGCAGTACTCCAACGTTATGTAACGCGCCAGAAGTAACTTCGTTCCAGCCCGAATAGAGGGCGGCGAGAACGCCACCCTCCATCGACTGAACGGGCTTACTTGGCGCGGCGCCAGACACCGTTGACGCCGTCACCCTTGACGTCTCCGGCCTTCTTATCTTCGGCATACGTATAAAGCGGCTTGCCGTCGTAGGCCCACATCTCCTTGCCGGCCGCGTCCTTGACCAGCGACCACTCGCCTTCAACCTTCGATTTCGCAGCGGCATGAAACGCCGGCCACATCTTCAGGCAATCTGTGTCGCAGTTCGACTTGCCTTTAGTGTCTTTGTCGAACGTGTAGAGGGTCATGCCGTTTCCCGTGGTCATGACCTTGCCCACCTTCGTGTCGACCATCTTGGCCGGTTCGGCGGCATAAGCGGACCATGACGTAGCAGCGGCTACGCCAAATGCGATTAGAAGCGTTTTCATGATTTTTTCCCATCGGGGATGCCAGCGGAATGCCGGTAGTGCCCGAAGTCTAACGCACAGGAACGCGTAGCTTCAGTGGCGGTTCCATGACGGCAGCAACGTGACGGTCTGAAAGAAACCCCGCATCTCTGTCAGAGACGGGCAGAACCAGTCGAACTGCAGGTCGGCAACGTTCAAGGATGTTCACTGTGTCAGGCTGTCAGACTGCGTTGCCGGCGCAGCCCCTGTAAACACATAAGGCGCGGGCCTGAATGCCCAGACCAGTAGGATAGGCATGGTAACGATGAGCAGAGAGGAACGAGGAGTTGATATGGTGCCTTCCTCCGTACTCGGAGCGCTGTGTGCAGGTTGCAGCATTCGTCGCCGTTGTCAGGTCGAACTTTTCTGGCAAGGAGACGCGCGGGTGCCTTCCTTATGGCCGTCTCGCCCGAAGGGCTTTCCGCGCTTGAGCGTTGAGCGTTGAGCGTTGAGCGGAATGTTGGCGAACTTTTCTCCCAATAATAAGATCATGCGATCCTCGCGTGTTCACCATGCCATATTATCGGGTGGAGGCTCAGGCGTTACGATGGCTTGGATCAAGCTGGCCGAAATCCATTGCGACTGGTGTCCCTGGAAACCGTCTCGATTCTCTGGCTAGTCAGAAACGACTGAGATTTTCAGTTTGCCCAACGGGCGCGCCTTGAATGCACGGTCCGATATCGCCCTTCTGGTGACCTCTGAACTGTTGCCCAAGAAAACGTCCGAACAAGCTATCGCCGACCTCAGCCTCTCGATGCCCAAGTCGCGATCCCCTGCCTGTGGTTGCTTTGCATCGGGTTTTCAGTAACTTGCGCTTTAATTAGAAATCAATCGCAGCTTGCGGAACCCTTGCGTGCAAGCCCGCGCCGCAATGAATGAAGTCCATGAAGCCGTCATTTGAATCAACTGCAGGCTCGGAGGTCATACATACCGAGCATTTCGGATTGCCACGCTCACGGTTCGACACGACCGGCATGCGGCAGCAGAATGCCCATCTGATGTGGCGCGAGTCGATCGGCGTACTGTTTGACGCACGGCTTCGCGGCCCGTCCGACGAACCATTTTTTGCCAGCGTCGATGCGGCGCTGATAGGAGGCGTCGGCGTTGCACGGACCCGATCTAGAAGCCAGGATTTCGATCGATCCCGCTACAAGATCGCCCGGGACGGCATGGATGGATATCTCGTGCAGTTCTACGTCAGCGGCCAAAGTGCAAGCCGCGGAGCCGCTGGCAGCGTCGCCCGCCCCGGCGACCTTTACGTGATCGATATGGCGCAGCCGCTCGCGACATCCACCATCGACCACGAGCATCTGAGCCTCGTCATCCCACGCCAGATGCTGGCGCCCCGTCTGAAGTGCCCGGACGACAACCATGAGCTGGTCCTGCCTGCGAGATTGCCGCTCGTCGCGCTCTTGAGGGACACGCTCGGTAGCCTTCACCAACAACTGGATCATATCTCCGTCGGGGAAGCGGAAGCGGTCCTGTCTCCGCTGCTCGATCTTGCCGGCGCCGCGATCAACAGCCAGACGAGCGAGGGCAATGCAGCTGGTGTCGGCCATGCGCTGTCGATCGCGGTCAGGCGCTACATAACCGACCACTTGCTCGAACCCGATCTAACCGTGGAGCGTGTCATGGCCGCATTCGGTCTATCGCGCCGAACGGTCTATCGGCTTCTGGAACTGGTTGGGGGGTTTTCGGTTTTCCTGGCGCAGCAGCGCCTGCGGCGTGCCTTCATCAACATTCGAGCGCCGGAGTACAGGCACGTGGCGATTGCAGACCTCGCCTTAGCACACGGCTTTACCAACGCGGCAAATTTCAGCCGGGCTTTTCGTCGGGAATTCGGCCTGTCTCCGAGGGAGCTACGGCATCTTTCGGCGCATCATCCCACCCTGCTGAAATCCGCGCCTGGTCTGTCGGCGACCGACTGGTCGCAATGGATCGGCTTGATCGGGCGATAGGGACCTGCACTTCAAGCGGTAGGCGCGGCGTCGAGACCACCGATTTGGCGGTAAATGCCGGGTCATTGGCACGGGGTGCGCATTTCCACACCTGACCGCCTCCACCAATTGAAGACGGCACTTTCTCCGAGCTAACACGAAGCGCGCCTGCCATGGCGCGGTTTTTGTTGAGAGAAATCCGTCATGACAAGCTACCTATCGGGCACCGCCGCACGTTCCCGCAGCCCGGCCGTTCGTAGGGCAAGCGGCGGCAGCACCTCGGCGATGCTGTCTGACGACATCGTCGAACGAATGTGCGTCGCCACGCCGGTGGAGGCGTTGCCGAAGGCTGAAAGGTTGCGCCGGTTCTGGCGCAATCAGATCCGGCTGGTGACGGCCCTGATCTTCCTTCTTTCCAGCCTCGTGGCCGTGGCGGGAGAAGCGTTCGCTGCGTCGAAAGGGTGTGAGGATATCGTTGCCGACCTGCACGGGAAGGACGTCCTAGCTCTCTCGAAGACCTACCCCAAGAGTGATTTTCTAACGACGGACCGGCTTCATATCGATTTGATCCGCAATCCATCCTACTGGGACAGCGCGTATTTCACCGCGATCTCTGAAACTGGCGCCGAATACTTCATGACCAGTTATGAAGCCGGTGTTGTAACTGGCAATGAATCCGCATCGATTTCCGGGCAAAACCTCGTTGACGGTGGAATCTATGTTGAATTCATAAACCAAAGCCCGACAACCGTTCCCTGGCGAATGGACGTCGTCTGCGTTACGAAGAGCAACCCGCTGGACGCCGCACTTTCCGGTCTCGCCCTGTCGAGCGGCAACCTCGAGCCGGCCTTCGACACCAATACCCTGACCTATACGACCACGGTGGCCAACGGCGTTTCCACCCTCGGCGTAACACCGTCAACGCCCGGAACCACCGCGACGGTGAAGATCAACGGGGTCAGCGCCGTATCGGGCACATCGACCGCCGTGCCACTCAATGTTGGCGACAACACACTCACCATTGCCGTGACGACCGAGGACCGCACGGTCACGCGGACCTATCGGGTGGTCGTCACGCGCAGCGCACCTCCCACGATCACCGGCGTCACGCCGTCGATTGGAAGCAGTGCCGGTGGGCAATCCGTGACCATCACCGGTACCAACTTCATCGGTGTGAGTGCCGTTACGTTCGGCGGCACGCCTGCCACCACGTTCACCGTCGACAGCACCACCCAGATTACCGCCACCGTGCCGCCACGAACCGCCGGACCGGCCAATGTGACCGTGACGACCGTCGGCAACAGCTCCGTGACGCGCGCGAACGGCTATACCTACGTCGCCCCTCCAATCGTCACCGGCGTCAAACCGCTCAACACGCCCGCACGAACCTACGCGATCGGCGCCACGCTGCTGTTCGACGTGGAGTTCGATCAGCACATCGCTAGCAACGGGGGGCCGTACCTTAAGGCTGTCTTTGGGGCTGTCGAGCAGCGGATCAACCTGATCGGCGCCGTCTTTAACACCATGACGTTTTCCTACACTGTTGCCGAAAACGACCTCGACGAAGACGGAATCGCAATCTCGTCAATGGCGCGCGGGGGGGCAACGATCACGGACTACAACCGCCTAGTGGATGCAGATATCACACTGCGCAACATTGCCGATACATCAGGCATCAGGATCGACGGCGTCCGGCCCACGGTAACGTCAATCAACCCCACCACGACAGCCGCCACCTTCCACGTCAAGTTTTCCGAACCGGTCACGGCCGTGGACATCGGCAAGTTCACCCTGGCGAAAACAGGAACCGCGCAAGGCACGATCGACAGTGTGTCGGGATCGGGATCGACCTATCAGGTGCAGATCGCGAATGCTTCGGGAGAAGGCACCTTGGCGCTCGGCCTGTCCGCCAGCACCGGGATCAAGGACTTCGCCGGCAATGAGATGACCAAGGCGTTCACCGGCGGTACGCCCATGATCGTCGCGCCGCCCTCGAGCGACGCCAACCTCTCGGGCATCGGCGTTTCGAGCGGCACGCTTACCCCGACCTTCGACGCCGCCACCACCAGCTATACTGTCTCGGTGGGCAATAGCGTTTCCGCCATCACCATCACGCCGGCCAGCGCACATCCCGGCGCCGTCGTCTCGGTCAACCGAACCGTCATCGCGGCGCCGGGCAGCCTTCCCGTCAACCTCCAGGTCGGCGACAACACGTTAAGCATCGTGGTTACGGCGCAAGATACGGTCACGACAAGGACCTATGACATCGCCGTCAATCGCGCCGGCGCGGTTCCGGACGAGCCGACGGGCGTCAGTGCGACGCCGGGTGATGCAGAGGCGGTAGTCAGCTTCAGCCCTCCGCTGAATCCGGGCACCACGCCGATCAGCAGCTATACGGTAACGTCCGATCCGGGTGGCATAAGCGCAACCGGTGGCTCTATTCCCATCACGGTCACAGGCCTGACCAATGGCACGGCCTACACTTTCACGGTCACGGCTACCAATAACGCCGGCGCTGGGCCGGCCTCCACTGCATCCAGCCCCGTCACACCGAAACCTGCGCCTGTCGCCGGCGCTGTGAGTGCAACGGTTGCGGCAAACTCAGCGGCCAATCCGATCACGCTCAACCTTGGCGGCGGCGCGGCCGATACACTGGCGATCGGCACCCAGTCGACGCACGGCACGGCCGCGGTTTCGGGCCTATCCATCACCTACACCCCGACGGCAGGCTATTCGGGCACCGACAGCTTCACCTACATGGCCACCAACGCCACCGGCACCTCGCCAGCTGCCACGGTGGCGATCACGGTCTCAGCACCCACGTTTAGGTTTGTGCCCGTTGCCGGTGCCTTGCCAGGTGGAACCGCCGGAACTGCCTACGGCAGCGTCACTGTTGCCGCATCGGCCGGCACTTCACCCTACAGCTATGCCGCCACCGGTACGCTGCCGGACGGGTTGATGCTTGACGCCTCGTCCGGCGTCCTATCGGGAACACCGACAACGGCCGGGAACTACACCTTCGCGGTCACGGCCACCGACGCGAACAACGCGACGGGGACTGCGGCTTATTCGATCGCCATCGCGGTGCAGGCACCGAGGGCCGGCGATGTCAGCGCAACGGTTGCCGCAAATTCCGCGGCAAACCCGATCACGCTCACCCTCGGCGGCGGCGTGGCAAACTCGCTTGCCGTCGGCACCCTGCCGATGCATGGCACGGCGGCGGTTTCGGGGCTGTCGATCACCTACACCCCGACACCAGGCTATTCCGGCTCCGACAGCTTCACCTACACCGCGACCAACACCACCGGCATGTCGGCCGTCGCGACGGTAACGATCACGGTCACTGCACCAACCCTCAGCTTCTCGCCGGTCGCTGGTACATTGTCCGGTGGGACGGTCGGGTCGGCTTTCACCGGCATCACTGTCGCTGCATCGGCCGGTACCTCGCCCTACATCTATGCAGTCACCGGCATGCTCCCGGACGGACTGACGCTTGATCCCACCTCCGGTCTCATCTCGGGAACACCGACGACAGCAAAAAACTTCAGTTTTGACGTGACGGCCATCGACGCTAACGGGGCCACGGGTGCAGTAAGCTACGCCATCGCGATCGCGGTGCAGGCACCAACCGCCGGCGATGTCAGCGCAACGGTTTCGGCAAATTCCGCGGCAAACCCGATCACGCTCAACCTCGGCGGCGGCGCGGCCGACACGCTTTCCATCGGCACCCAGCCGGCCCACGGCACGGCGGCGGTTTCCGGTCTGTCGATCAGGTACACCCCGTCGCCGGGTTATTCCGGTTCCGACAGCTTCACCTACACCGCCATAAACGCTACCGGCACGTCAGCCGTCGCGACGGTGACGATCACAGTTACTGCCCCCACGCTCAGCTTCTCGCCCATTGCCGGTGCATTGCCCACCGGAACAGTCGGGTCTGCTTACAGCGACGTCGCCATCGCTGCATCGGCCGGCACCTCACCTTACGTCTACTCGGTCACCGGCCCGCTGCCCGACGGGCTGACGCTCGGCTCTTCGTCCGGCATCCTATCGGGAACGCCGACGACGGCCGGAACCTACAGTTTCACCGTGAGGGCCACCGACGCCAACGGAGCCACGGGGACCGAGCGCTATTCGATCGCCATCGCCATTCAGGTACCGACAGCCAAGGATGCAAGTGTGACCGTCACAGCAAACTCCGCGGCCAACCCAATCACGCTCGATCTCGCGGGCGGCGCAGCGGATTCCGTGGCCATCCGCACCCAGCCGTCAAACGGCAAGGCCGCGGTTTCCGGACTTGCGATTACCTATACCCCAACAGCGGGCTATTCGGGCGCGGACAGCTTCACCTACGTGGCCACCAACACCACCGGCACGTCTGGCGTCGCGAGGGTGTGGATTACAGTGACCGCACCAACTCTCAACGTTTCACCCGTAACCGGCCAATTGACCGGCGGGGGCGTCGGGACTGCCTATGGCGAGATTTCCCTCGCCGCGTCGGCCGGTACCGCGCCCTATCGTTTCGTCGTTACATCGGGCCAGTTGCCTGCGGGTCTCACGCTCGACGGCACAACCGGTCGCCTCTCGGGAACGCCGACGATGGCTGGTATCTCTAATTTCACCGTAACGGCAACCGATGCAAACGGGGCCACGGGAACCGCGAGCTACTCGATCGCCATCGCCATCCAGGCGCCGACCGCCCACCCGTCAACTGCGACCGTCGCGGCAAACTCCACGGCCAATCCAATCGCGCTCTATCTCGGCGGCGGCGTCGCCGACGCACTGACCATCCAGACCTCGCCGACCCGCGGTACGGCTGCGGTTTCGGGGCTGTCGATCATCTACACTCCGACGGCGGGCTATTCGGGCGCGGACAGCTTCACCTATGTGGCCGCCAATTCGACCGGCACCTCTTCCGCCGCAACGGTATCGATCACGGTGACAGCACCGCGCCTCAACCTGTCACCACCGGCCGGCACGCTGACGAGCGGGACCGCGGGAACCGTCTATCGCGGCGTCATTGTTACCGGCTCGGCTGGCACAGCGCCCTATCGTTATGCCGTCACATCGGGTCAGTTGCCTATGGGGCTCGCGCTCGATGGCTCCACTGGCGCGATCACTGGAACCCCGACGTTGGTTGGAAATCACGCCTTCACCGTGACCACAACGGACGCCAACAACGCTGAAGGAACGGCGCGCTATTCGATCACGGTTGCGCCGGCTCCTGTCGGCTTTACCTTCTCGCCGCCTGCCGGATCTCTCAGGCAGGCCATGGCGGGCGAGGCCTACAGCCAGCCGATTTCTGCTGAAGGCGGAGCGGCTCCGCTGCTCTATCGCCTCGCCTCCGGCTCACTGCCCAAAGGCATGGTCCTGAATATCTCAACCGGCGAACTGACGGGTCCGCTCTCGGCTGACGCTGGAGGCGATTATGGCTTCGCCATTGGGGTTCGAGACAGCAACGGTGCAACGGGAACGGCAAACTACACTCTGAAAGTGCAGGCTGGCGCGATTTACGTCACCGATAAGGTGGTCGATGTTCCACCCGGATCTACACCGCCGGACGTCTATCTCAATCGCGGCGCCACCGGCGGTCCGTTCATCGGGGCCGAAGCAACCTTCGTCGAGCCGGCCCAGGCCGGGACCGCGTCCATCATCCAGGGTGAACTGGCGCAGGCTGGCCCAGTTGCCCCTCCGGTTGGCTGGTACCTGAAATTCACGCCCAACAAGGCCTATTCCGGCCAGGTGCGCGTCGGCTTCCGTCTCGTCAGCGCGCTTGGTGCGTCCAACACCGGGACCGTGACCTACAAGCTCGCCTTTGATGCCTCCAAGCACGCCGAGGAGATCAACGCGCTGGTGCGAGACTTCGTGCGGACACGCCAGAACCTGATCGCTTCGACCATCAAGGTGCCGGGCCTGATCGACCGTCGGCGGATGGCCGCGGGCACCGAGACGCTGACCAGCCGCATGACACCCTCGACCGATGGCGTGACACTTGGCTTTTCCACCAGCCTTGCCCAAATGAAGGCAGCCCGCGACAGGGCCGATGGCATTGAGCAGGCGGAAATCTCGCCATTCAACATCTGGCTCGACGGCACAGTCCTGATGCACCGCCGCAAGGACGAAGACGACAGGTGGGGCAACTTCGGCATGGTCTCGCTCGGCGCGGACTATCTGCTGTCGGAGAAAGCGCTGCTCGGGCTGTCCTTCCACTATGACCGGATGACCGATCCGACCGACGAGGATATGGAGCTTTTCGGCAATGGCTGGCTGGCCGGTCCCCATGCCTCCTTCGAAATCGGCAAGGGCATCTTCTGGGATACGAGCCTGCTTTATGGCGGATCGTCCAACACCATCGATGCGAACGCCTGGGACGGCACGTTCGGCACCCGCCGCTTGCTCATGGACACCGCGATCAAGGGGCAGTGGCAGCTGGATGACGTCACCGTGTTCACACCGGCGTTGCGGGCCGTCTACTTCTCCGAAACGGTTGACGATTATGGGGTGAAGAATGGCGCCGGCAACGCCATCGACATCGAGGGCTTCACCGAAGAACAGCTGCGGGTCAGCCTGAGGGCGGAGATTGCCCGACAGTTCAACCTTGAGAGCGACCTGACCCTGACCCCCAGGCTGGCCGGCACTGTCGGGTATTCCGGGCTCGATGGAGAAGGTGTGTTCGGTTCCGTTTCCGCGGCACTGTCGATCGATGGCCCGCAAGGATGGTCGATCGATGCCGGACTGCTGCTAAACGTCGAAGGCGACGGCGAGACATCTGGCGGCGCAAAGGTAGGGGTTAGTGCACGTTTCTGAATGATCGAGCATCAGGTATCGCTACTGCATCCAATCTCTTGAAGCGATCAGCCGCTCTCGACGTTCTCAACACGCCCGACGAGACTAAGGGCTGACGCGCCGAGCGTAACAGTTCCGACATCTGATCTTCTCAGCCGCGCGCACTGACCCGGTCTGCCCGTCTGCCGCGCGAAGCTTGTTGGCCGGTAAATCACGCCTTGTCGTAGCTAAACGACGTCAAGAGCGTGGTGACGAAATTGCTCGCCTTCTCTTTGACGAGAACCTCCGTCCACTCGTCGGTTCACCGCAACATGAGGCCTGAATAGATGCTGTCGACCGCCGCTTCTTCAATGCGCTTTATATGCGACCTAAACTCTGCTTCGTCGCCGTTTTTTGTAAATGTCTCGGACCACCATTCTCAGAATTTCCTGCATGGCGATCTGCCACGCCGTGTTAATTGCCTGAAGCTCGTTGGGTTTCTGTGTCATGAGATCTCACATGGTTGAGCCCGCGTAGCCGATCGCGATCAACACCAGCGCTATCGTCGGGGCATGAAAAGGAACTGTGGAAGCGTATCCGTGGTCAACGGAAACAGCCCATAAATTGCAAGCACGCATCTTGCCCGACCTGCTTTTCACACTCCACGTCAAAGCCAATCGTCTGGCCTTCGAAGATTTCGCGGTTCAAGCGCGCTTGACGGAAGAGATGTGAACGATGCTTCAACGCCGCGTTGGCAGGCCTAAGCCCTTGGCGGAAAGAGGCGCTCTGCCGGGTCAATGGTCATGATGAGCCCTTTCAAAGCAATACAGACCACCGCTCCGCGCAAGCGTTGCGGAAAGAATACGACGTTTGGAGGGAAGGCTCGTTCAAAACGCGTAGCCACTCGCGCGGTAACCAAAGCTGATCAAGCAAATATCGACAGCTAAAATGGTAGGCGCGTTGTCTGAGAACGTCAACTTTTAGTTTTTTCGTTCGCGGGCGTCTACTTTCTTGAATACGCCTATTACACGCTATTCGAAGCGGCTAACCGACATGATTGATGTTTCGTACAAGACAAATATAACATCTGTGCGCCTTTCCAGGGATGATGCACGCCATCGATTTGAGTTGCAAGGGACGAACATGCCAAAACGGAAGAAGCCCACCATCGTTAGCACGGGAATTGCCGGGCTCGACGAAATCCTGCGCGGTGGCTTACCCGCATCGAACCTCTACATGCTTCAAGGAGCGCCGGGATCGGGCAAGACGACCGCCGCGCTGCAGTTCCTGCGCGCCGGTGTCGAGGAAGGGGAACGCTGTATCTATGTTACGCTTTCGCAGACAGCCGCCGAACTCGAGGCGATAGCTGCTTCACATGGCTGGTCTCTGGACGGCATCCGCGTTGAAGAACTGTCGACGTCGGGCACCGTCAATGAGGCTGATGACCAGAGCATATTCCTGACCGCTGACCTCCGTCTGGACGAGACAAGAAAGGCCATCGAAGCGGCGATCGAGGAACACAAGCCTCGCCGCCTCGTCTATGATTCACTCCTTGAGATCCGCCTGATCACCGGCGATTCACCTCGTTTCCGGCGCGAACTGATCGGTTTCAAGGCCTTCCTTGCGAAACAGGATGTTGTAGCGTTGCTCCTGGACACGCAGACGACCGGGCATGATCGAAGCGGAGAGGAGGTGGAAGGGCTCGCCCACGGTGTCATCCGGTTTGACAAATCTCTTGAGGAGTATGGTGGAGTGCGCCGGCGCATCGAAGTTTCGAAGATGCGGAGCGTGCCGGTCGCCGACGGCTATCACGATATGGCTATTCGTGAGGGCAAAGGCGTTGTCGTCTTCCCCCGCATCATGCCGAATACCGCATCGGAGAGCTCTAAGCCGCAGTTGATCAAGTCCGGCGTCACCGAGCTTGACGAGATGTTCGGTGGCGGTCAGGAAGCGGGAACAACGACACTGGTCATCGGGCAGTCGGGAACCGGCAAATCGACGATGTCATCCCTCTATGCGACCGCGGCCCTGAAACGCGGCGAAAATGTTGCATTGTTTCTGTTCGAAGAACGGTTGGAAACCTTCTTCCGCCGCTCCGAAGGCCTGGGCATGGAACTACGGCAGTTTCATAAGGATGGCAAACTGATCCTGCGCGATTTCAACCCGAATGAGATCTCGCCCGGTGAATTCGGCCAGATCGTTCAGGAGGCGGTCACGCAGAATAAAGCGCGCGTCGTGGTGATCGATAGCCTGACCGGATATCTGAACTCACTTCCCCACCGCGAGAAAGCGGTTCGTGATATCCAGTCGCTGCTGAAATATCTTGCGAGATCTGGTGTCTTGACCATGTTGATCGTCGCTCAGCATGGCTTGATTGGCCAGAATGTGGGGATCGATGTTGATGTCAGTTTTCTTGGCGACACCGTTCTTCTCCTGCGGATCCTGGAGCATGAAGGGCGCTTGCGACGGAACATCACGGTGGTGAAAAAACGCCACGGGCCACATGACCTCAACATCCAGGAACTGATCATTGAAAGCGGCAGTGTCAGCGTCGTTGCCTATAATCCCCTGCCTGATCCGAAATGAATGCAACTCCCCCCGCCGATGCACTGAACTGGGTGCTCGTCCTTGCTCCCTTTCGCAAGGACGCAGACTATATCACCGCCTTCCTTCAGGAACAGAAGGTAGAGGTCAGAGCCGCCAAGGCGGGCAGCACTTTGACCCAGTATCTCCAGCTGTCTCCAGGCGTCATCATCATTACGCATGAGGCGCTCAACCCCGAAATCGTCGCCAGTGTTGCGGAGCATCTTGCGGAACAACCGGACTGGTCGGAAGTGCCGATCATCATTCTCTTGGAACGCGCCGCGCCGATAGCGAGTATCCGCAGTCAATTGCAAATCTCTTGGCCGGGGTCGCGTCTGTTGTTCCACACGAGACCCATAGCCCCACTGGAACTCGTCAACGTGATTCAGTCAAATCTGTTGGTGCGAATGCGTCAGCGCCAGGTGCGCGATTCCATCGAGCGGGAAAGGGAGCTGCGTCTAGAGCTCAATCACCGGGTTAAGAACATTCTGGCGAGCGTCACCTCGATCTTCCAGATGACGAGACGCGGGACGATGACCGTCGAGGACCTGGCAAGCGATTTTACAGGTCGCCTTCAGGCACTCTCCAATGTCCATACGGCCGTCTTTGAGGCAGGAGGAGAAGAGGTCTTGCTTAGTGCCGTCGTGGAGCGGACGGTTTCTCCCTATAACAACGATGGTATAAGCCGCATCCAAGCCAAAGGTCCGGATATTACGGTCACGCGGGAGGCAGGAACGACCATAGCACTGTGTCTGCACGAGCTCATTACAAACGCGATCAAATACGGCGCATTGTGCCTTCCCGATGGAAAGGTCGATGTCGTGTGGGAACTCTCCAGCACGGATGACCCAGTCTTTTCCTTGAGTTGGGTAGAAGTGGGAGGGCCCACCGTGCGTGAACCGTCGCGACAGGGGTACGGAACTCGATATGTGCGTTCAGCTTTAGGGGAGCTGTTCGGATCGCCCCCTGCCATCACCTTTGCCCCGAGTGGCGTTCGGTGCAACGTGAGCGGTCCGCTGTCACGGTTCTCGCCGAAAAACCGGACACCGTAAGATCGACTTCACGAGCTGTTCGATCTCAAAGTGTTAACCCCTCCTATTCCCTGAAAAAATAGCTGTTCCCAATTGGATCGTTCCTGTCTTGCACGCGTTACTTCATTTCTTCCGACTTTAAGAACAAGCATGTTTACAGCGCGAAAGACGGAGACGGTCAGGGATGGATACGGGGATCACTGTTCTTGTCGTGGAGGACGAGGTACTTGTCCGGATGGATATCGCGATGTCGCTTGAGGACGAGGGGTTTACTGTTTTCGAGGCCTCGAATGCGGACGAAGCGATCGAAATCTTGAACGCGCGTTCCGACATCAGGCTGATGTTCACTGACATCGACATGCCAGGTAGCATTGACGGCTTGAAGCTCGCGGAAGCGGTTCGAGACAGGTGGCCACCGATCAAGATCATCGTGACCTCGGGTCACCGCCAATTGAGCGACGACCGACTGCCAGTGGAGGGCAGGTTTTTCAGTAAGCCCTATGATCACGCCCGCGTCATAACGACGATGAGGGAAATGCTGGTCGCGGTGTAGAGCCTAGCTTCCTAGGACCGGAAGCCCGCCTTTCAAGGCGAGCTCCCTTCGTTGTCAAAGGCTCAGAAATCCATGCCAGCACCAGCTGGCAGCGCAGAAGCCTTTTCCTGCTTTGGCTTTTCGGCGATCATTGCTTCCGTGGTGATAAGAAGGCCCGCCACGGAGGCTGCGTCCTGGAGAGCCGTCCTTACAACCTTTGCCGGGTCGATTACCCCCATTGCGAACAGATCGCCGTACTCTCCAGTCTGAGCGTTCCAGCCGAACTGCAGATCAGACTTTTCCCGAAGTTTGCCGACTACGATAGAGCCCTCGGCGCCGGCATTCTCCGCGATCTGGCGAACCGGGGCCTCGACCGCGCGCCGGACAATATCGATCCCGACACGCTGCTCGTCGTTGGCGAAGGCAAGGTTGTCTAGGGCCTTGGTGGCGCGAAGCAGCGCCACGCCGCCGCCAGGCAGGATGCCTTCCTCTACGGCAGCACGGGTTGCGTGCAATGCGTCGTCGACGCGATCCTTCTTCTCCTTGACTTCGATTTCCGTCGACCCGCCGACCCGGATGACGGCCACGCCGCCGGCGAGCTTGGCCAGGCGTTCCTGCAACTTCTCGCGATCGTAGTCGGAACTGGTCTCTTCGATCTGCCCTCGGATCTGAGCCACCCGGCCGTCGATTTCCGCCTTTGAGCCGACACCATCGATAATCGTCGTATTCTCCTTCTCGATCACCACCTTCTTCGCCCGACCAAGCATGTTGAGAGTGACATTTTCCAACTTAATACCGACATCCTCGGAAATGACTGTGCCGCCGGAGAGGACGGCGATGTCCTCCAGCATCGCCTTACGGCGATCGCCGAAGCCAGGAGCCTTGACGGCTGCAATCTTAAGCCCGCCGCGCAGCTTGTTGACGACGAGCGTTGCCAGTGCCTCACCCTCGACATCTTCAGCAACGATCACAAGCGGCTTGCCGGATTGCACCACTGCTTCGAGTACCGGCAGCATAGCCTGCAGGTTGGACAGCTTCTTTTCGTGGATGAGGATATAGGGATCTTCCAACTCGACCCGCATCTTGTCCTGGTTGGTCACGAAATAGGGGCTGAGATAACCGCGGTCGAACTGCATGCCTTCGACCACCTCAAGCTCGGTTTCAGCCGTCTTGGCTTCTTCGACAGTGATTACTCCTTCATTGCCGACCTTCTCCATCGCTTGAGCGAGATATTGGCCGATCTCCTCGTCCCCGTTGGCCGAGATAGTTCCAACCTGGGCGATCTCCGAATTGTTCGAAATCTTGCGGGCGTTGGTTTTCAACTCCCTCACGACAGCGTCGACGGCAAGATCGATTCCGCGCTTTAGATCCATTGGGTTCAGGCCGGATGCGACAGCCTTTGCCCCCTCTTTGACGATAGCCTGGGCGAGAACGGTGGCGGTGGTTGTGCCGTCACCGGCTAGATCGTTGGTCTTCGAGGCGACCTCGCGCAACATCTGCGCGCCCATATTCTCGAACTTGTCTTCAAGCTCGATTTCCTTGGCAACCGAGACACCGTCTTTGGTTATCCGCGGAGATCCAAAAGACTTTTCGATCACGACGTTGCGGCCCTTTGGGCCGAGCGTGACCTTTACGGCGTTTGCCAGAACATCGACCCCACGCAGCATGCGTTCACGGGCATCGACATTGAATTTGACGTCTTTCGCAGCCATGTGTTCACTCCTTCAACAGGCAGCTAGATTTGACTGATGGGTTGTAGTGCCGGCCGATCAGGCGACCTTCTTCTGTGCCGCCTCGACTTCGATGACACCGAGAACGTCGCTTTCCTTCATGATCAGCAGGTCTTCGCCGTTGATCTTGATTTCCGTGCCGGACCATTTGCCGAACAGGATACGGTCGCCGGCCTTAACATCGAGCGGCAGCACCTGGCCAGCCTCGCTTCGAAGGCCGGAACCCACGGCGATGACCTCGCCCTCCTGCGGCTTTTCCTTGGCGGTATCGGGGATGATGATGCCGCCTTTTGTCTTTTCCTCGGAATCGATACGGCGCAAAAGAATGCGATCGTGCAGCGGTCGGAACGTCATGTTTTCCTCCATGGACAAACGATGATGATCAATACTTCCCTTTCCGGCCGGAAGACCAATCCGGAACGGGTGCCGGACCCATGAGGCATCCGGCGGCGATCGATTTAATTTTGCAGATTTCCGGTTTCAAGGGTCTTGGGCAAAAAAATAGCAGTCAAACTTCTCTTCTGCCAAGCGACTGTTCCGGAACGGAAATTCGCCCGAACGACCGATTTTGATTGCACAGGGAGTGCACCTTTGGCAGCATTGTCCTGTTTGTTGGATGGAGATGGAGCATGAAGTTTTCATCAGACCTGGAGCAACAACTCCATGGATATGGCCTGACCACAGCACATATTCTCTACCGCATTCCCGATTTCGAATCCGTGCTGCAGACCTATGTCTGGCAGCACTATGACGTTGCGAAGATTTCTCAATTTCTGGCAGCAGAAGCTCGATGGCCCACTCCATTCCATACGCTATTCGCACAGACGGCTGATAGGCCCGAACGAATGGCACCAGATCGATGGGGAGTTCGATCTGTACTAACGAAGTGTGTCGTGGCAGACATTTAGGTCATCACGCTGCAGGGCATCCTCGACGCCCTGCGGTATCATTGACCCAAGCGCCGCTGTTCCAACGCTTAGGCGTTCTCGGAGCTATAGCATTTGCTGGTTGCTGCCGCGCGTGTTGCGCCTCGCGACGGCGATGTCGACTGTTGGGGCGATCAAATCATGTTTTTCCGCGAAGGCAACAAAAACGCCTCGGGCGGTCTCCGCCTCGATTTCGTCCCTCAGTGCGGCTCGGCATGCTTTCAACGCGAATGCGCGGGCTGGATCATGAGGGGAAGCTGGCCAGTCCATCAGAAGCCGGTAAGCATGCATCACCGTGCGGACTTCCGTCGGTATACCGAGGCCCGTCAGAATGGTTACAGGTGCTTCGAACATATCGGGTTTCATCGTGTTCTCCTTTCATAAGCCCGATCGTTGAGCGGAAAAAAGGGGGCGCCGACAACGGCGCCCACGCATGCACCGATCATCTCAGGCGGCCGTTCGGCTCCCGATCTTAGGAGCGTTCTGCGTCTCTGCGAGAGTTGCGTTCGTCTGGATGTCGATTTTCCGCGGCTTCATTGCCTCGGGGATTTCCCGGATCAGATCAATGGACAGCAACCCGTTTGTCAGATCAGCGCCCGAAACCCTGACGTGGTCAGCCAGCTCGAAGCGGTGTTCGAAGGGACGGCCCGCGATCCCGCGATGCAGATAGCCTTCGCCCTGAGGTTCGCCCTTGTTGCCGGCAATCGTCAGCAGGTTGGACTGAAATGTGAGGTTGAGATCATCCTGCGAGAAGCCGGCGACGGCGACCGTAATGCGGTAGGTATCGTCACCCGTTTTGACGATATCGTAGGGTGGCCAGTCGCTGACGGTGCGGGCACGCTGCGCATTTTCCAGAAGATTGAATACGCGATCGAAGCCAACGCTCGAGCGGAAGAGTGGTGCATAGTCATAAGATGTTGCCATAACCATATCCTCCTTGAAGCAACATGGATACGGGGGCGCCAGACGCCTGATGCCCCAGCGATTGCTGACCCTTACGGCAGCCAGCGAATTTGAGTTGGTTTTGGTCACATTCTGTTTCAAGAGCTCAGCTGCAAAAAAGAGCGCCCTTTTAACAGCCCACGAAAAGGCTTCAGGCCACTGTTGCTAGTGTCGACGGGGGGTGACTTCTGGAAGGACAGGACGCCACGTGGCGGGCGCCCCCAGATGAGCAATAGACGGTTGCCGAAGCGGATATTCCTGGGGCAACCTTGCGAGTGGATCACACATTTCTAAGCCTGATTGGGACACACATAGTGCCCCAATCGCAGCGCTTTTCAGGCGACTGATCGCTGTCCGCCGGAGCCAGGGCGAGCGAAATTAGCTTCTGCGGCAGTCGCAGACATGCCAGCGTCAAGACAGGCGTCAATAAACGCCTCTCGAGCGATCGCAACCGGCGTTACCCGGTTCAGGGCGCGACGGCAGGCTTGAACCGCACGATTGTGCTTTCTGCCGCGCAGCATAGACCAATCCGCTTCGAGGAAATCGAGCGCGTCGTTGACGGTTGAGAAAATGTGCTCGGTTCCGTCTTTCAGACGGAGTGAGACGGGCGACATCCAAATCATTTCCGGATTGAACATGGCATCCTCCTTTCGCACACAACACCCGGATGAAAAAGAAGCATTAAAAATGTTGGCGCGAGCTGCATCGATGTCAAGAGCAGGATCCCGTCGTTTTGCGTGGACGAATTGACATCTTGTCGAGCGATTTCATCGCACTATCCTGTAGCAAGGAGGAGAGATCGATGCCGAAGATAGCCCCGCCCAAGCTTCCTGCATGTCATCCGGACCGTGGCTCGCAGTGCCAGAAGGCACTTGAGACAGAATTCCAACTGCTGGCCTGTCGGGCCGAGGCAGCGGGTTGGTCGCCTGAAGAGGTTGCAGCAGCTCTCATCGACCTCGCGGATAATCATTTCCTGTCCATGGACACGGGTGAAGAGATGTTTGAGCTAGGCGCCGGCGTCGTCTTGATCGCCCGCAAGCGTCACTAGTGGCAAACCGCTGAAGCCGTTGTTGTCATTTTTCGAAATCTGCAAAGCTGATGCCAAGACTCCTCAGCGCTCGGGAGGTTCAGCAACGCATAGCGTTTCCATTCACTCGTTATCGTTTTGAGCCCCCATCAGCGCATGGATAGATTGCGCCGGGCACCCTTCTCTATTCAGCAGATTGGCAGTCGCGAGGATTGATACGGTCTCCCCGGCGATCCGGCGATATTACCAGCAGGCAGTCAGGCATGCATTTGCGAGACGACAACAGCGGCGTTAATCTGACGATTCGCCGCGGCATCGAAGATGTATGCCGGCCCATGGACAAGCGCAGATGCCGAGTCGACAGACCCTCTCGAGCGGGCCGACGGACTGCGCGTCGGCCAGGACCCCCTGGCGGCGCCATCATTGGCGGAAACTAAAAGTTGACTAACAGGTCGGTTGCCTCTATCAGTGATTTACCGATATTTGCTTGCTGAGCTTTGGTTACCGCGCATTTAGCAACCGCGCCCTGACGAACCTTCCTTTCAAAAATCGCTATCATCATCCGCAGCGCTTCCGCGCGGCGGTCGTTCAATATGCTATGAAAGGGTTCATCATGACCACTGGCACAGTTAAATGGTTTAATTCCACCAAGGGCTTCGGCTTCATTCAGCCTGACAACGGCGGCCCGGACGCATTCGTCCACATCTCCGCCGTCGAACGCGCTGGCATGCGCGAAATCGTCGAGGGCCAGAAGCTCGCCTACGACATGGAGCGCGACAACAAGTCGGGCAAGATGTCTGCCTGCAACCTTCAGGCAGCTTAAATCGGTATCGGCTCTCCCTTGACCACGGATGTACTGGCACTGTCGAGAGCATGATACCCATCAAGGTCAGGCAAATATGCCTGGCCTTTTTTATTCCCACATGTTGCCTGCATGATCCCGCCGATCGAAATCGCGCCGGAGATGAAACCATGTGGGAACAAAAGGGATAGCGCGGTTGCCGCGCGCCTCCGTGTCGAGGTGTACCACCGCTGGCGAGCCCTTTTTAGGTCGGGAAACCCTATGACAGAGATACACACCAAATCGCGCCAGCGTGCGGAGATCGCCTTTGCCAAGGAGCAATCGCAATTCTTCGCCCGGGACAGCGCGGTCGAAGAGCTCGACTCCATCGTCCAGGCTCGCGAAGAAAAGACGTTGCGCTTGCGGGAGGCCCGCCTGGCAAAAGAGTTGCAGGATCGCCTGACGGCCTCCGCCGCCCCCGTTTCGAAACGTGTCAGAAAGGCCTGACTTTCAGTCAGGGTGACACCTCAACTGGAATAGAGACTTGAGAAACATCAGAAACAGTGAACTCACCGACCGTCGCAGCGCCGCCAACGATGCGAAGGCAGCGCTTCTCCAGGCCTATCGCGCTGCCAAGGAAGCAGCCGAACCGGCCCAGCTCGCCCGTCAGGCCGAACGCCAGGTGGTCGCTGCCGCCCGCGAGGAACGGCGCATCAATCGCGAGCGGGTAAAGACCGAGGAGCGCGAGCGCTTGCAGGCGGAGGCAGTCGAGCGCGAGGCAGCAATCGTCGCTGCAGCAACGGCCGAAGCCGATGCACGAGAAGCCGCTGACAAGAACCGCATTTCACGCGTCATCGAAGACGAAGCTGCGCGCAAGGCCGAACGCGATCGGCGCTACGCCAACCGCAAGGCCCGACAGGGCTGAAAGGCCAGCCAAGAACTGCCTGGGTAGCCGCCGATTGCGAGTACGCGATGTTGGGCTGTTCAGCGCATGAGGTCCTCGCTCTCCCTGCCACTGATGTGGTTCGCAAGAAATACCGGCCATCTATTCTACCTTGAACGAAGTTCGACTTTCATCGCATGCACTCCAAGGCCCCGTGTCCATTAGCTGGGTTGACAGGGAATCGACAGGACGGAGCCCCTAGGTTCTGCCCCACGCAACGTGGTGAATCGACCTTCTCAAAAGGAGACTCTGCATGCGATACCTGCGCAACACAGCTACCGCCTTTGCAATCGCCTGTCTTGCAACGCCAGCATTCGCCGCAACCATGGTCAAGGTCACGGAGGGGGGCGAAACCGGCGGTCCGATGACTCTCACCCTCGATCACTCCACGATCAAGGCCGGTGAGACGACATTCCTAGTCCACAACGATGCCATTACCGAAGAGCATGAGATGGTACTCGTGAAGCTGAAGTCAGCCGATCAGCAGCTTGTCGTTGATGCAGCCAAGGGACGGATCGACGAAAAGACGCTCAAAAGCATGGGCGAGGTTTCCGAGCTAAAACCCGGTTCCGAAGGTCAGCTGACGGCCAAGCTCGCGCCGGGCTCCTATGCACTTCTTTGCAATATAAAAGGCCATTACGAAGCCGGTATGCATGCCATGCTGACAGTTACCGAGTAGACGATCCACCTTCCTCCCCCGATCTCGGCGAAGCGTTTTACTCCGTTGCAATCAAGCCCTTTTCTCTGTCGCAACGGATCTTGCACGGGATGACGGCTCGTATTCTTCAACATGCGCGAATGGAACTGGCGGCGGACAACTCGCTGCGACAGGCCGTTCGCGCTCGGCTTGATCGTCTAAAAGCCTAGTCTCGCGGCTAGCAGCCGGGATCCGGCAAGGCTAGGCTCGGCAAGCTGCTCCGTTTGATGAAGGACGCACCACGACCAACAGTACGAAATCCAGGCCCTCACCTGCCGGCCCTCACCAGCGATCTCGCGATATCGATGATGTCGACCCGACTGCTCCGTTGTTGCTCGACGCGGAGTAGAAGGAGTTCCAGGGCTGCGCATCGCCCCGCCCCTACGGTTTGCACCAACAGAAAGCTCGCCGCGCCGACGTGGTCTTGGATCTGCACATGGCGATGCTCATACTTCGGGACACCCCGCTAAAACAGGCGCGTGGCGTGAAGGGATAGCTCTGAACGCTCCCCGCCGGGACGCCTCTGAGCCCAGAATCCTGGATACGTCACGCAACATTCACCGGCGTCTGCGCCGCTAAGACGGTTTGGGAATTCGGCATCGGCGGCGTTCCTTGAAAGGTCCGAGGCAGTGAGCCAACCCAATGCCACTGTCCCGCGTCGGGTCCGGCGGTCTCTTTCCGCACGCGGCCGATACAGCCGACGCCGTCAAACCCGAGCCAATCGGGATCGGCCGGCAGCTCGTTCTTATCTAGCCCGGTGCGGCGCCAATGGTAGCGTGGTTGGTAGGACATTCCTTTAACTTCACCCGTCGGAATACGGTTTGCGCCCGAGTTCGTCGCAAATCGTTTGCCACGACGCTCGGCCCATTCCCCTTATTCGCAATAGGACTGTCATGGGAACGTTCTTTAAGTCCTCGATTGTGTAATATCCATGCCGATTGAGCTCGGCGACTAGCCGCGGCCTCAACTTCAAATCGGAAAGCTTCTTAGTCATTCTTGCATAAAAGCAGGCTGGGTCCGCGCGTCAATGGCCGATTCTGCAAGTTTGGAGGTGAGACCAACGTCCTCGCAACAGCCTTGGGTGTTGATCCGAAGGTGCCCATCGGGCTGCTCGGCCTTCTCAATCCTGGATGGGCCTATACGTTCAGCATGTTCGGCCTGGCGGAAACCAGTGCGAGCATTGCGACATTGCTCTGGGCTTTCGAGCCGATCCTCATTCTCGGCCTTGCCTGGATATTTCTCAAGGAGCGAATTGACGGCCAACTCGCCGGTCTCGTGGCTCTTGCGGCAAGCGGGGTTTTTCTGATCAGCGGCCCCCTAACAGGTGCGCCGTCTTCTAGCACGAACCTGGGAACAGCGCTGATCCTGGTCGGGGTGCTGTGCTGTGCGATCTACACGGTACTGGCGCGCAATCTCACCGCCAGTCCGCTGTTCACGGTCGCCATACAACAGACCGTCGCACTGAGTTGGATGGTTCTGATTTGGACGCTTGAACTGTACGCAGTCGCCCCGCCCGACATTGCCACCGTGCCAATCCAGGACGTTGGAACGATTGTTCTCTCAGGGCTTCTCTACTATGCACTTGCCTATTGGCTGTATCTGCATGCGCTCAGGTCAATGCCCGCGAGCGTTGCCGGCAGCTTCTTCAGCCTCATCCCGGTATTCGGGGTGGTCGGATCGTTCCTTTTTCTGGGTGAGCGCCTGACGCCACCACAGTGGTTGGGAGCCATCCTGATCCTCGGCGCTGTCATGATGGTGCTGAGGCGAAATATCGTCGAACCTTCTATCGAGTTGGCCGGACGCATGACCGCTATTCAACAATCTAAGACGCTATCGATGCTCGACGAGCGCCAACTTGACGACATCGGGCTTACTCCGAAACAAGCGTCAGAACTCGACAGAAAGAACGCCGATCGATGAAAACCGTAAGGCGTTGACCCGTTGGTTATGGCAACAGCTAAGGCTGGGCCATCACCAAGTGGTAACTAGCTCAGGGTGATGGGGTCGCTTGGTCACAGGGCGGTCGGGATATGCGCCGCAACCCCATAGAGACTGTTCTACGAGACGTCTATCGATCCGACGAGGCTGGGCAGCCATCCTCTCATCAGGCAACGCGCGCGCCCTGAACAGAAGCTGCTACAGCGGCAAATGCGAGGATTCCGAGCGCACCCAGCACGGCGATGACGAAAAGCGAGACGGCGATCCCGAATTGATCCATTGCAGTCGCGAACGCGAACGGGGCGGCTGCGCCAGTCGCCAACCTTGCCGCGGCCATCTTGCCCGTGATCGCGCCATAGCCAGCCGACCCGAAGAGATAGAGCGGCAAGCTCCCCTGAGCGATGCTGTTGATCCCTGACCCAAGCCCAAGACAGATGGCGAAAGCCACCGCACCTGGCAGCCAATCACCCGACAACCCGAGTATAACCGCACCGACGACCATCAGCGCCGCGGACACAATCGCCAGCGCGGGCGGCGACAGGCTCTTTCCGAAGACCATGTTGATCAGGCGGCTCATGACCTGGGCCGGACCGAACAAGGAGCCGATCACGACCGCCGCACTGCCGAGTCCGATCGCGCCGAGCATCGGCACCATGTGGGCAAGGATTGCGGCGAGGGTGAAGCCCGAAAGAGAGAAGGCAAAGGAGACCAGCAACATGCCACGGCGGCGCGCCTGTGGCTCAAGAGCGCCAACGACGACCTCGCGGGTTCTTGTCTCGTCCGTCTTCGAACCGATTCTTCCGGCAAGCATAATCCAGTAGTGCAATGGCATGCAGACGAGAAGGTTCAGGACGGCGAACACCAGATAGATTTCCCGCCAGGACAGATATCCGGTCAGTGTCGCGGCGATCGGCCAGAAGATGGTGGAGGCAAAGCCGCCGATGAGCGTGAGGTAGGTGATGCTTCGCGACGCAGTTCGAGGTTCACTTTCGACCAGTGTGGCGAAGGCTGCCTGGTACTGGACCATCCCGGAGGACACTTCCAGCAGAACGATCGCAAGGGCGAAGAGCGATACGGACGGCGACCATGCACACAGCGCCAGCGTGAACGCCGCAAGCGCCGACCCCAGCGTCATCACTGTCGCCGCACCGATCTTGTCCATGTGCCTGCCGATGAACGGGGCGGACAGGCCCCCTATAAACAGCGAGACCGAGAAGACGGCGAAGACCCGCTCCAGGCTGATGCCGAGGTCTTTGGCCATTCCGGGGGCGAGGATGCTGAAGGAGTAGTAGAGAGTGCCGTAGCCGATGATCTGCGTGACACCGAGAGCGGAGACAATGCCCGCCGGAACCTTGATCGTATGCAATGACGTGTTCCTTGACGGCCTATGCTTCGCTCGAACAGCAATTAGCGGATCGCTCGACGGACCCACGGATGCCGGGATGCCCCGCACAGCAGTCTTCCATCAGGAAAGTCACCAGGTCGGCCAACGTGTCGTAACTCGCGCTGTAGACGATCGAGCGCGACTCCCGGCGCTGGGTGATGAGACCAGAGCGTTCGAGTTCCTTGAGATGGAACGAGACGTTCGATGGAGAGACGCCCATGCGTTCGGCAATCGCGCCGGCGGCCAGACCTTCAGGACCGGCGACGACCAGGGTTCTCACGATGGACAGTCGGGTTTCCTGAGAAAGCGCGGCGAAGGAGGAGAGGGCTTGACGATCATCCATATTTCAATAATCCTTGAATCATTGAAATCGAGGATAGCCGCAAATGAGCACGATCGACAATAGCCAATCCGACAAAACCCATATCTCGCTCGGTGAGCTACTCGGCAGAGCCGCAGAAACTCCGGAACTGCCCTTGGTCTTCACCTACGACGGTAAGCCCGTAAAGCCCGGTTATCACATGACCGAGGTGAAGGCCGGTCAGTTCTCCGCGCTTGATTGCGGGGCAAATCCGGAAGCCTGGTCGGAAATCTTCGTGCAGCTGTGGGATATCGAGGAGGGCGAGCGGACCCATATGACGGCCGGGAAGTTCTCGGCGATCGTCCGAAAGGTTTCCGAACACGTCCATCTCGACGGCTCCGCAAAGTTGACCTTCGAAGTGAGCGATGGCGTCCGGCCGATGCAACTGTTCTGCGCAAACGCTCCCGTCGTGGAGGACGGTGCTCTCTATGTAGCATTGACGCCGCGTCCTGCGAGTTGCAAACCACGGGACCGTTGGTTGGCAGAGCGAACGTCCACCGAGTACCCATGCTGCGGCTCTTCGGCGGACAGGAAGTGTTGCGCTTAGTCAAGCCATGCACGCTTGGCGGGCGATTCGGGACCTTTGCGTCAAGAAGCTCGGTGTCCGCTTGTCGTGTTGAATGTCCTACAGCGGACAGGCCGATTTCGGCCCCTAAGCCAGCTTTCAAACCCTCGCCTCGAGAGATTCGAACCAGCTTCCATGCCCGTCGTTTATTAAGCGATCCCACTAATTAACAAAATTGCTATTCGTTAATTAAGGCGCGATGCTATTTAACTCCACCACAACAATCGACACGGGAAGGCAATGGACCGAAACGACCCCAATACCAATGGACGGTTGGGCCGCTTTGTTGAAACCGCTGTCGGCGGTGAACGCCTCAAAGCGTTCGTGCCGCCTGCCCTTCCCCCGGTTCCGCCAATCGCGATCACCGGCCTGGTCACACGTCCAAGCGCGGCCGAGCGCGCGGTCGGAAGCGATCGGTGGCCAGCCGGTCGACGATATCCGGGAAGTCTCCAACTACGTCGACGCCATGATGTTCGGTCTCAAGCGCCTGGAGCAGCTGCCGCTATCACTGCGCCTTATTCGGGAAATGCATCAGCGATTGTTGGACAGCGGCCGGGGAGGGACGAAGAGCCCTGGTGAATTCCGCACGTCCCAGAACTGGATCGGCGGAACTCGGCCGGGAAACGCAATGTTTGTGCCCCCTCCTCCCAATGAAGTCATGAACTGCCTGGGGGAATTGGAGAGGTTTGTTCATCTGGATACGCCCGACATTCCACCTCTGATCAAGGCGGGACTCATTCACGTTCAGTTTGAAACCATCCATCCTTTCCTGGACGGCAACGGCCGTCTCGGCCGGCTTTTGATCACGCTATTCCTTTGCGCCACCGGCGTGCTTCGACAACCCCTGCTTTACCTCAGCCTGTATTTCAAATCGCGCAGGTCCGACTATTACCGCCTGCTGCAGGAAGTCCGCGAATACGGCACCTGGGAAGCGTGGCTCGAATTTTTTCTGGATGGAATCGCCGAAACAGCGGAACAAGCTTTTGAGACTGCCAATCAAATTGCACGACTGTTCGACGGTGACCGCGAACGCATCGTAAGGGAGTCTGAGCGTACCGGATCAGTCCTTCAGATCCACGAAGCCATGCGCACCAGCCCTTATCTGACCGCCCCCACGGCGATGAAGCGGAGCGGACTAACCATGCCGACCGTCAACGCAGCTCTAGACCAACTCCAGAAACTTGGGATCGTCGAAGAAGCAACAGGTCGACGGCGTGGCCGAGTCTTCGTCTATCGCGCGTACATGGAAATACTGAGCGAGGGAGCAAGCGGCTAAAGCGTTCCTGCCGATACATTATGCGATTATTTTGGCTCGAAAAGTGAACATCACAGCAACAGGGCTTGCAGGGCTCTAGGAAGCAAAGTTCTCTCCGGCCCGTGAGCGCGTCGACGCTTAGGTCTGCCGCCGGCTTCTATGGAACCACGGCCAAGGCAGATCCTTGCGGAAGGCACACCGCGACGCGCTTCCTGATGGCAGCGCTCGAAAACGGTATCAATAGCCGCGAAATGCTCGCCGGAACGCTCGTCGAGCGACTATGGCGCGACACAAACCCTTCCCACGCACGACCAATCTACCCTAGATATTTATGGACCCGCGATTCGCGCAACCGCAAATTTTTCTTAATGGCGCCAAGATGACCCGTTGGTTGGTCTCGCGGGCTGGTAAGATCGACATTACAGGCGTGGGTTTCGCCGCCTCCCGTGCGATGGCGAGATCGGCCGGCGGCTACTATATGGAGACATCGCCCAAGAGCCGCCAGTGAGCATCGCGGCATGGCCGCGACGCAAGTCGAATCATGCAACCAAGCTAGTGGCAAGATGACTGATACCCTCACCCCCTCGCAGCGATCAGACCGCATGTCCCGAGTGCGTGGACGCGACACCAAACCCGAACTAGTTGTTCGCCGCGTGGTTCATGCGCTCGGCTACCGCTTTCGACTGCATCGTCGCGATATGCCGGGATCGCCGGACATCGTGTTGCCTCGGTTCAGGTCCGTTATCCTCGTCCACGGATGTTTTTGGCACCGCCACAGCGACCCCGACTGTCGCCTTGCGCGCATGCCCAAATCACGTATTGAATTCTGGGGTCCGAAGCTCGCGTCGAATCAGTCGCGTGACGAACGCGTGCGGCGGGCGCTCGAGGCGCTTGGATGGCGTGTGCTCGTTATTTGGGAATGCGAAGTGAAGGACCAAGGAAAGTTGAGGCGCGAGATCCTCGAATTCCTCGGCGGCAAGGGAGACGAAAGTGAAGGCGATTGAACTCTTTGCTGGCGCGGGTGGCCTCGGCATGGGCGTTAGCCTCGCCGGTTTCAAGCCGGAGCTTATCGTCGAGTGGGATCGCTGGTGTTGCGACACGCTGCGCGAGAACCGCAAGATCAAGGAATCGATCATCGCCAAGTGGCCGGCGCCCATCGAGGGTGACGTCCGCGACGTCGATTACCGCCCATTCGAGGGAAAAATCGAGCTCATCACCGGCGGCCCGCCTTGCCAACCCTTCTCAATCGGCGGTCGCCACCGCGCGCACGATGATAGCCGTGACATGTGGCCCGAGGCTGTGCGCGCCGTTCGCGAGGTGCGCCCGCGGGCGTTCATCTTTGAGAACGTCAAGGGCCTCACCCGCGAGACCTTCTCCACCTACCTCGGCTACATCCTGTTGCAGCTAACATTTCCGTCCATCAAGCTCGGGCCGGATGAGGATTGGCAAGACCACCGCGATCGCTTGCAACGACATCATACTTCAGGTGGCAAGATCGAATACCGGGTTATCCATCAGCTGGTGAACGCGGCCAACCATGGTGTGCCGCAAAAACGCGAGCGTGTTGTCTTCGTCGGCTTCGCCGAAGGTATCGAGGCGGACTGGTGTTTCCCCCGGGAAACCCACTCGCTCGACGCCCTCCTTCATTCCCAGTTCAAGAGTGGAGAATACTGGGATGGGCATAAGGTCGCGACCAAGGATCGCGTCATCAACGAACGCTTCCAGACCCGTGGCCAACGGCTTAGCGCCAAGCCATCCGAGCTGCCTTGGCGAACGGTGCGCGACGCCTTAGCCGGCCTGCCGGAACCCACGCCGCGCGACAAGGATCACGGCATCCTCAACCACAAGCTACAACCTGGCGCTCGATCCTATGTCGGTCACACCGGAAGCTCGCTAGACGAGCCGGCGAAGACGCTCAAGGCGGGCGTTCACGGCGTTCCGGGTGGAGAGAACATGCTGCGTCGCGCGGATGGAAGTGTGCGATATTTCACGATCCGCGAAAGCGCTCGTCTCCAGGCGTTTCCGGACAACTACGCGCTGCACGGCGCGTGGAGCGAGGCAATGCGTCAGCTCGGCAACGCGGTTCCCGTCACGCTTAGTGAGGTCGTCGCCAAGTCCGTGCGTGACCATTTGATCGCGTCGACGATGCAAGCGGGCAAGGCATGAGCGGTACGGCCTATAACCCGCTCGATAAGCTGAACCTGGGGAAGTCGGTGGCCGAGGCGCTCCTCGATCGGGAGCCGTGTCCACTTGGTGAGATACCCTCTTTCGAGGGCGCGGGAATTTACGTCATTTACTACCACGGCGATCTAGCGCTTTATGGCCCCATCGCAAATGCCAATCGAGATGGAATGAGATGGCCGATCTATATCGGCAAGGCGATACCGAGCGGTTCGCGCCGTGGCGCCAACCTGAAGGGCGAAACCAAGGGACGCTGGCTTCAAAAACGCCTCGAGGAACATCGAGAGAGCATCGCGCTTGTCGAGGCCAATACACCCGAAAACCTGAGGGTCGCCGACTTCCAAGCCCGGTTCCTTATCGTCGACGACATCTGGATACCACTCGGCGAAAGCCTGTTGATTTCCACATTCAAGCCCTTGTGGAATCGAGTGTTGGACGGCTTCGGCAACCATGATCCTGGCGCTGGTAGGTACAATGGACTGCGCCCTCTTTGGGACGTGCTGCATCCTGGTCGCGCTTGGGCGCAGAAATGCCGAGAGCGACCGGAAAGCAGTCAAGACATCGCGCAAAAGGTAGCCAGCTTTCTCGATGCGAACGATCCTCCACGAAGCGGACATATGCATTTTACCCCTTAGCTGCTTCGCGATCATGTCGTCGCTCACCTTCCCGCCCTCACCAGCGATCGCGCGATATCGATGATGTCGTCGCGCGCGGCCGTCGGATCGTCCTTCGACCAGGCGACGCCGAGCCCGATCCGAAAGTCCACTCCCCTCACCTTGCGAAGCTCGAAATTACGATTGGGCAGATCCAGCGTCCATTCCGGGGCAAAGCCAATGCCAAGACCGGCCGAAACCAGCGACACCAGCGAGAAGGTGTCGTCGCAGGTATAGGCGACGTTCTTCGCCAGATCATGCTCCTCGAATTTCTCCGCGAAATAGCGCTCTGTGTAGGAGAGGTTCTGTCGTGAGAACGAGATGATCTTCTCGCCCTTCAGATCCTCGATGTCTATCTCGCTGCGGGTGAGCAACACACTCTTCTTTTCCAGCGCCAGCAGGTAGCGCTCATGGGCAATGGAAAAGAACCGGAGCGAGCCTATGTTTTCGACCGGGCGGATGAAGCCGAGATTGATCTGGCCGTTTTCCAGCCTGCGGATGATGTCGTTGGTCGAGCCACTGGAAATATGCAGCTCGATTTCGGGATACTTGCGGCCGATGCGGGCGAGGAACGCCGGCAGAACGCCGATGGTTGCCGGATAGACCGTCCCGATCCGGATCTTCCTCACCGCTTTGCCGGCAACCGAGCGCACCATCTCCGCAGACAGGTCGACATCGCCAAGAATCCGGATGCAGCGATCGTAGTAGACCGCCCCTGCCCTCGTCAGCTCTACCCGCCGTGTCGAGCGGATGAACAGCTGCACGCCGAGCTCCTTTTCCAGTGACTGGATCTGACAGCTCAACGCCGGCTGAGCGATACACACCCGAGCCGCCGCCCGACCGAAATGCAGCTCCTCGGCGACCGCCACGAAGTAACTTAGTTGGCGAAGTTCCATGTCACACTCCGCGTTTAATCGGCGGCGTCCACTTGCCGGCGATGTTTCCCAGAGAATTGGTTGAACGATTATCCAAAGCGCGTGCGAGCCCACGCTCGCGCGTACGCTGCAGCCCCGCTATAGTCGGGATAGAATCACCTCGAAGCGCATTGCGCCTCGAAGTTGTAAATACGATCCAATAATCGCCACGTCAAGGCGAAATCGATATGGAGAGGCGATTTTGTTGCCCATTCAATGCAAGATGGCTCGCACAGCCCTCCAAATGGGCGTCAAAGAGCTTGCTGAAACGGCAAATGTCTCAACAAATACCATCGTCCGACTTGAGCGCGGCGAGGAACTGAAGCCCCGCACGGTTGCCAGCATTCGCTCCGCGTTCGAAGCCGCTGGCGTCATCTTCATTGACGGCGAATACAGCGGAGATGGCGGGCCCGGAATTCGATTGGCTCTCTAACCGGCCGGATAGGAGGCGTTCCCGCCCGTCGATACATTGTGCGACTATCTGGGCCTATACAGAGCGCAGCCAGGAACACGCCTCGCGCTGACCTCCTATGAACGGCACGAGAGCTACATGGGATCCAGATCTTCGGCCATCGTGGCGATCACATATGATGTCGACGAGGCTCACGCGACGATCGTTTATGACGGTGGCCATGCCCGGGTGCTCCAATCAATGTCACCACGCGCACCACCGACAATTCTGGGATGGTGCGGTCAAAGATCGCGAGATTTGTATGTCCATTCAGGCGTGATGGATAAATTATGCCGTCAAGTGACCAGAACCGCGCAAGTTTCGCTACGAAAACCTAGATCTGTCGATTTGCATTTAACCGAGTTCATCCTCAATTTATGTGATTCGGTGGTAGCATTCTCGCCCTCATTAGTTGTGGGCCGGCGCGCCCGTAGATTGCTCGCTTCAGCATCTTGAGGCCTGCGCCGAAGAGCCGCAGGATGACCTGCTGCTGGTTTTTCGGCCTAGGATAAACTTTGCGCCGCCGATGCAGCGCAAAGCTCTCCGAATCCAAAATCAGACCGTCTGAGCGTCGGGTGCACTCTGAGCCTTCAGACCATGCGACTTCCCGATCAGATCGGCTGCGCGCTCCCCGATAACGACGCAAGGTGCCATGGTATTGCCGGTGGTGATCTGCGGCATGATTGAGGAGTCTGCAATGCGAGGACCCTCGATCCCGTAGACCTTGAGCTCGCCGTCGACGACCGACATATTGTCACGTCCCATTTTGGCGGTGCAGGATTGATACCAATAGGTTACGGCCGAGCGTCTAATGAAATCCATCATATCTGACCTGCTGCGCGGGCCAGGAGCGGTTTCACCCGTTACCAAAGGTCTGAAGCCGTCGCTTCTTCCGAGTTCGCGACATAATTCCACTGCGGCCAACGCGGATGCCATGTCTTCGGGCTCACTGAGGGAGTTCGGCTCGATCAGGACGGGATCGTTTATATCGGACCAAAGAGGGGGATGCGGACGAAAAATTGGACCCCATCCAGACAGAATTCGCGCGGTGGAGCTGTATATCAAGCTCGGCAATCGACCTATTTTAGCAGCGAGCATGCTTTCGCGCCAAATCTCGCGACTTAGAACGTCGGACAGAAGCTGCGGTGCGGCCATGACGATGGCCATTGACCACAAAATAAGCTTCAATTGGTTCGCCACCAAGACTGCACCTGATGGCAACATATCCGGCAGACTGGCAAAAGAGCTGCCTGACGACTGGCCGCCCTCAACGTTGTTGTGTCGCTACAGCATATCGCGCTAAGCAAGCCTTCCGTGTTCTTGAGTTGCCATCAGGCGGCCTGCACACTTAACACCTGGAGCTTTTGCGTCGCTGAAATTTCGCACCTTCTAAGGCTCCAGCCCCGCGCAACGCGCGGTATTGCGGATGTGCGTTTCCATTGCCAGTCGTGCGGCTACTGAGTCGTTAGCCCGTAGGGCCGCGATGATTCGGCGGTGCTCCGCTATGGATTCATCCATGCGCTCGGGATCGGTGATTGGAATTGGCTGACGCTGGGTCGCGGTCACTTGTTCGCGTACAGTCTGGTAGAGTGCGCGCAGCATTGCATTGCTGCAGGCGGAAGCGATGATCGCGTGGAATTCCAGGTCGGCTTCGACGTTAGCCAAGAGATCCTGCTGTGCCCACGCCTCCTCCATCTGCCGTGTCATTTTCTCCATCTGGTCCAGTTGGTTGGCCATCAGCCGCCCGGCTGCGAGACTGGCCATTTGGCCCTCCAGCATGATTCGGGTCTGGAATACGTCGAAAACCGAATAGCTGTCGGAGTAGCGCCAGGGCCCCATGTGATTGGAGGCGGAGGACGGGCCACCAGAAACGAACGTCCCCCGTCCCGCCTCCGTTTTCAGCAAGCCGAGAGTTTCGAGTGTGAGCAGGGCTTCGCGCAAGGAAGCGCGACTGATTCCGAACTTCAGTGAGAATTCACGCTGCGATGGGATTTTCTCCCCCGGCTTCAGGCTGCCGCTCTGGATCATGTTCTGGATTTCGCGGGCGACGGATTGTGGGACCAGAGTCTTGTTCAGCATTGTGTGTTTTCCATCTGTCCCTGCGATATAGCCCTTCTTATCGCGAAGGAGCTGATCTCGCGCCAAGTCTATTTTATCGACGCCATCTCTTGCAATTGCCAAACAAGCATGCTTGTTTGGTCTTACTGGTCAGACCAGTACGACCAACCGTAATCGTTTCATTCCAAAAAAATCAGGGGGAACGTCATGAAAGCGCTTACACTCATTACCTCCACAGCCATCTCCGCCCTGCTTTCAACTGCAGCATTTGCCTCCTCCGCCATCGCTGCCGACCTCACCGTCGGCGCTAACATCGGCAACGTACCGTGGGAATTCCAGAATGCATCAGGCGAGATCGTCGGTTTCGAAGTTGATCTGATAAACGAGGTCGGCAAGCGACTTGGCAAGTCGGTTGAGTTCGTAAACGTTCCTTTCAACGGCCTGTTCTCAGCCGTCCAATCCGGCCGCATCAATATGGCGGTGTCATCAATCACCATCACTGACAAGCGACTGGAATCTGTGACCTTCGCGCAGCCTTACTACGACAGCGACCAGTCTTTGACGGTCACAGCATCAAGCGGCATCGTTGGCCTTTCGGGAATGGAAGGCAAGGTTGTCGGCGTTGACACCGGTTCGACGGGCGACATGTGGGCGACTAACAATTCCGCCCAATACAAATTGGGCGAGATCCGCAAGTTCGAGGGCCTGTCGCCCGCCATGCTGGACCTCGTTGCCGGCCGCGTCGACGGATACATCAGCGATATCCCGGCACTTCTCTATTACGTAAAGGACAAGCCGGATCTGAAGGTGGTCGAACGCATTCCCACCGGCGAGAAGTATTCGGTCATGTTCAACAAAGGCGACCCGCTGGCCAAGGAGGTCAACGAGGTGATCTCGACGCTGAAGAAAGAAGGTTTCGTCGCCAAACTACACGAAACATGGTTCGGCGCCAAAGCCGAGGAGACTACCTCGACTGTCATGGTCATGGACATGCCGGCCGCAAAGTAAGCCGAACCTCCTCGTGATGGCGGCATCTCAACTCCGCCATCAATTCCACTGCGACAGCCGGTGCCCCATGAACCTCCTCAATACCTTCTTCAATATTCCGATCCTGCTCGACACGTTCCCGCTTCTGTTGTCGGGCCTGCTCGTCACCTTGAAGATTGGCGTTACCAGCATTGTTGCCGGTCTCGTCGGCGGGTTGCTCCTCGCCCTTATCCGGCTTTATGGGCCGGGCCCATCTCCCTTTCTCTCCAGGATCTACATCGACATCTTCCGCTCGATCCCACTTCTGGTGCTCTTGATAATTGTCTACTACGCTCTGCCTTTCGTCGGCATACGCTTCTCACCTTTCGTCTCTGCAGTCGTGGCGCTTACACTCGTCTCATCCGCCTACACCGCGGAAATCTTTCGCGCGGGTATTGAAGCCATACCCAATGGGCAGTTCGAAGCATCACAGGCGCTCGGCCTCTCCAACCGCCACATGATGGTCGATGTGATCCTACCGCAAGCGATCAGGATCGTGATTCCGCCACTGACCAACAACTGCATCAACGTCCTCAAGGATACGGCACTAGCATCCGTCGTCGCCATGCCTGACCTCCTCAAACAGGCCACCCAGGCGCAGGCACTGGCCGCCAACCCGACCCCACTGATTGGCGCAGCGCTGATCTACGTCGCCTTGCTGTGGCCCCTGGTCGCCATCGTCGCGCGGTTGGAAACACGCTTTGGCAAGGACAAACACTCATGACCCCCCTGATCAAAATCACCAACCTGAAAAAAGCATATGGCATCTTCTCGGTTCTTCACGGCATAGATCTCGATATTGCGGAAGGCGAAGTCGTCTGTGTCATTGGCCCGTCCGGGTCTGGCAAATCCACTCTTATTCGCTGCATCAACCGGCTTGAGGGTTTCTCTAACGAGAGCAGTATCGTCGTGGATGGCGTTGTCGTGGGCCCGTGCAAGACGCTAGCAAAGGTGCGCGCTGAAGTCGGCATGGTGTTCCAATCGTTCAACCTGTTTCCGCACCTAACGGTGCTGAGAAACGTCATGCTGGCGCCGATGCGGGTGCGCGGTACGAAGCCGGCGGACGCCGAGCGAAAGGCTAGGCAACTGCTTGCCCGTGTCGGCATTGCGGAACAGGCGGAAAAATATCCGGGTAAGCTATCCGGTGGCCAGCAACAGCGCGTCGCGATCGCACGTGCATTGGCGATGGAGCCCAAGGTCATGCTGTTCGACGAGCCGACCTCGTCACTCGATCCGGAGATGGTCGGTGAGGTGCTGGACGTGATGAAGACGCTTGCCGGTACCGGCGTCACGATGGTCGTCGTCACCCACGAAATGGGCTTTGCCCGTCAGGTGGCCGATCGCGTCATCTTCATGGACGGCGGCCGCATTATCGAGCAGGGCATGCCCTCCGAAATCTTCGACAATCCCAAGGAAGAGCGGACGCGTAGCTTCCTGCGCTCTGTTCTCGACCACTGAAAACAACACTGGGTCTGGAGGACCACATGCCGAACCAAAATTCATTCGCTAAAGGCGAGCTAGACCTCGATTTCGTCCGTAGCCAGTTTCCCGGACTGTCTCATGGTTGGACATTCTTCGACAATGCCGGCGGGTCGCAGATCCTGAAGCAGGCCGTCGAGCGGATCAATACCTTCCTTTATGACAAGAACGTCCAGATCGGCGGAAGTTACGACGTGTCGCAGGCGGCTGCAAAGGCGCTTTACGAGGCGCGCACAGCCGCCATGCATCTGGTCCACGCATCAAGGCCGGAGGAAATTGTTTTCGGCAGTTCAACGACGGCGCTCTTGCAGAATCTCGCCCGCGCGATGACAAGCCAGCTTGTGCCCGGCGACGAGATCGTCATCACAATTGCCGATCATGAATCGAATATCGGTCCGTGGGTCAGACTTCGTGACGCAGGCATAGTCATCAAGACCTGGCCGCTCAACAAGGACACCTTCACGCTCGATCTGATCGATCTTGAGCCGCTGATGTCAGCTCGAACCAAGCTTGTCTGCGTCACCCATGCCTCCAATATTCTCGGCTCGATCAATCCGGTTCGAGAGATCGCGGATTTCGTCCATGCAAGGGGCGCGCGCATCTGTGTCGACGCAGTTGCCTATGCGCCGCATCGCGCGGTCGACGTCCAGGCGTTCAATGTCGATTATTACGTCTTCAGTCTCTACAAGACCTACGGCCCGCATTATGCGCTGATGTACGGCAAGTATGACCACCTTCTGGAACTGGATACGCTCTATCACTACTTCTATGGCAAGGACAAAGTGCCGGGCAAACTGGAACCGGGAAACCCGAACTACGAGCTTGCCTATGCAACATGCGGGATTGTCGACTACTTGATCGAAATAGGTGAAATGGCCGGCGAAACCGGTTCCACCCGCGAAAAAATAGTCGCAGCTTATGGCGCGATAGCGGCGCAGGAAAACGCGCTTGTCGACAAACTGCTGACCTATCTGCGCGGCCGCAACGACTGCCGTATTATCGGTCATAGCGCCAACAGGGACGGCACTCGCATCCCGACGATCAGCTTCGTCTTCGATGGTCGGGATTCGGCGGAAATCTGCAAGGCGATGGACGCTCACCGAATTGCGATTCGGTTCGGCGACTTCCACTCCCGGCGCTTAGCGGAATATCTCGATCTCACTGAAAGCAACGGAGTGGTCCGGGTCTCGATGGTCCACTACAACACCATCGAAGAAGTCGACCAGATGACGAAGGCGCTGGATACTATCCTCGGATCGCCCTCCGGCTCTGCAACCGCCGCCTGAAAAACCGGGAAGAGCCAGCATGTCCTTCGACACGATCATCCGCAACGGGACCGTCATCACCGCCAGCGACACCTTCCGGTGCGATGTCGGTATTCGCAATGGCCTGATCGCCGCAATGGCCGATAACGTTGATGATGCCCTGGAGATCATCGACGCCAGCGGCCTTTATGTAATGCCGGGCGGCATCGACAGTCACGTACACTTGGCCCAACCGTCTGGCGGCGGGATCGTCATGGCCGATGATTTCGCCAGCGGCACGCTGTCCGCAGCCTTTGGTGGCAATACAACGGTGATGCCATTCTGCCTGCAGGAAAAAGGCTCGACACTGCGGGAGGCTCTGAAGGCCTATCATGCCAAGGCGGAAGGTGATTGTTATGTCGATGTCAGCTTCCACATCATTATCTCCGATCCCACAGCACATGTACTCGAGCAGGAGCTGCCTGCTCTTGTGGCGGCTGGATACACGTCGATCAAGGTCTTCATGACCTATGAGAACCTTCGCTTACGTGACGATGAAATCCTGGCAACGCTTGAGAGTGCCAGGACGTCCGGCGCCCTGGTTATGGTTCATTGCGAAAACGAGGACGCGATCCGTTTCCTGATCGACCGTCACGAAGCAAATGGTGAGCTCGCTCCGAAGTTTCATGCGAAAAGCCGCCCGGTTGCCGCCGAGCGGGAAGCCACGCACCGCGCCCTTTCCTTGGCGGAGATTGTAGATACGCCGATCGTCGTCGTCCATGTTTCGAACCGACAGGCTATGGAGGAAATCCAGCGCGCAAGGGCGCGAGGGACCAAGGTAGCCGGCGAAACTTGCCCGCAATACCTGATGCTCACCGCCAGCGATCTCGACGCCACGGAGTTAGAAGGCGCGAAGTTTGTCTGTTCGCCACCGCCGCGCGACGAGGATAGCCAGATCGCATGCTGGGAGGGCCTGCAGAACGGTACGTTCGACCTGTTCTCTTCCGACCATTGCCCCTTTCGTTACGACGATGACGAGGGCAAGCTCAACCATGAAGGCAAGCGGAACTTCCGCTGGATACCGAATGGTATTCCCGGCGTCGAAACACGGCTGCCGATCCTGTTTTCGGAGGGCGTCGGCAAGGGCCGCATAGACATCAACCGTTTCGTCGCCTTGTCCTCCACCAACCATGCCAAGCTTTATGGCCTCTACCCGCGCGAGGATACGATCGCCATCGGGTCCGATGCTGACATCGCGCTCTGGGATCCGATGAAATCCGTGGTCATCAGCAATGATATACTGCATCACGGCGCCGACTACACGCCGTATGAAGGGGTTGAAGTGACAGGCTGGCCGGTTCGGGTGATCGTGCGGGGCAAGACAGTAATCGATGGAGACGCGTTGGTCGCCGACAAGGGCCTAGGTAACTATCTGGCGCGAACCCGTTCGACGTCGGCATAGGTACCGGTTGAAAATCGCCAAGCTTCACTGTGCGGTCGGCGCAACATAATCTACTTCATCTCCGATCGAGTATAGGAACCACCGCTGGCGGCGGCGCTTCGACCTTAGAGCTCTACGCTCCATGGCTTCAGATGCTAAGATTGCTGACGTCACTTGAGATCAGCGCCTTGAGCACGCCCTGTCGGGTGTGCTCACTATGCTCGACCATCGCCGCCCGCGCTTTTTCGCTGTCCCTCAGGCGCAACACCTGAAGAATGTGCCGATGATCATCATTCGTTTCAGGGTTCACGTCCCGGCTGCGAGCCCCCAGGTAGAAAAGCCGCGCGCATTCATCTAGAAGCGCCGATATCATCGCAACCAGCCTTGGATTGGTTGATCCCCGCGCGATGGCCATGTGAAATTGCCCGTTCGTTTTGACGAAAGAATGGATAGTCGGTCCCTCCGACGGCTCGTATCGTGCGTTTGCAAGCATGTCGAGATGATCGAGATCGTCGGCACCGAGATTGAGCGCAGCCATGGCGGCCGCGGTTCCCTCAGCCATTGCCCTGATGGCAAACAGATCGTTGATATCTTTCACAGTGACAGGCGTGACCCGGTAACCGCGGCGGGGAAAGGCTTCGATCAACCCCTCCGCCACCATCCTGCCCAGCGCTTCCCGCACCGGCGTCTTGCTCATCGCCAGTCGCTCCGCCAACTCGAGCTCCGAAAACTCTGCTCCCGGCCGAAGTACACCCATGAGGATCTGTTCGCGCACGGATGCGTAGGCAGTCTCCGTCAGAGACTGCTTGCGGGGTTTGCCTGTCGCACCGTCCGCATTCGCCAATGTTACCTCCACATTCGTTTCCCATGCGGTTATGCGGCGACGCGTTCCTGCGGCGCCCGCTGATTTTCTGTTTTGGGCGATGTTCGACGAACAATCAATCGCATCAGGCTTTGACATGGAATATTTCGTAGTATATTACGTGAAATATCAAAGGGGGCCGGATTTTTTGGGCCGCAGGAGGCCGCGTGGGTGACATTCTCGTAATCAATCCGAACAGCTCAAAAGCGGTCACACGCTCCATGGAGGCCTGCCTGGAGCCCTTGATCGACCAGCGGCACGCTATTCGCTGCATCGAGCTTTCAAAGTCTCCGCCAGGAATCGAAACCGACGCGCATGTTGCCGAGGTCATTCCGCATCTCGTTGAAGCCGTGCGCGATGCGACGGCTGATGCGATCGTCGTAAGCTGTTTCTCCGATCCGGGCATAGATGTGGTGCGTGCTGCAGGGCGTGTGCCCGTAACCGGTATAGCGGAGGCCGCTTACCTCGCTGCGCTCGGTCTTGGCGCGCGTTTCGGGATCGTTTCGCTCGGCCCGTCCTCGATCTTGAGGCATCGACGTTATCTTGAAAAACTCAAACTCGATGCGCGCCTTGCCGGTGACCGCTCCATCGACATGACGATCGTTGAGCTCGTCGCAACCGATGTCGTTGAGCGTGTATCCGCGATTGCCGGACAATTGCGCGACGCGGATGGCGCCGACGTCATCATTCTCGGTTGTGCCGGTCTCGGCTCCTACCGCGAGGCATTACAGGACAGCCTCGGCCTGCCCGTGATCGATCCCGTCCAGGCTGGCGTCGCGCTCGCGTGCACGCATGCAGATCTTCATTATGTCCGGAGGGCACGATAATGCTGGACCTTATCGTGCGTGGCCGTGTCGTTACGCCCAAAGGCATCCTTGAGAACGGGTGGGTTAGCGTAAGCGGCGGCCGCATTGATGCTGTCGGCGCTGGTAAGGCGCCGGACGCTGCCCGAACACATGATGCTGGTCAAAGCTACGTGATGCCCGGGGTGGTCGATGGGCAAACGCATGCAGGCAGTTATCTGGGCCTACCGGGCATCGAGGCGACGACCCGCTCTGCAATTGCCGGTGGCGTCACGACGATCGTCGACATGCCATACGACAATCCAGAGCCGTTGAGCACGCCTGCGCATCTGGCGGCCAAGATGGCGGCGATCGGTCGGTACGCGCATACAGATGTCGCTCTTTACGCCACCGTCATGCCAAGCCAGCCCATCGACGACATCAAGGCGCTTGCGGAAAGTGGCGTCGTCGCCTTCAAGATATCCGCATTCGAAAGCAGCCCAACCCGGTTCCCGCGCATCGACGCCGCGCTCACGCTCGACCTGCTCGACGCACTTGCCAATACGGACTTGCCGGTTGGCCTTCACAACGAAGACCAGGAGATCGTGCGATCGCGCATCGGGCGTGCGCGTGGTGCTGGTCAAGACGGTATCGGGGTTCACTCCCAGAGCCGGCCGCCCGCTGCAGAACTCGCATCGACGGCACATTTCCTTGAGCTTGCGGCAACAGTGGGCGCCCATGCCCATATCGTTCATATCAGTCTGCCACGTGGGTTCCGACTGGTGGAAAATTATCGCCATGACGGTTACCGGGCCACTGGCGAAACCTGCGTGCATTATTTCTGGTTTGACCCGGACCGCGACGGCGCAGAACTCGGCGCGCGCATGAAGGTCAATCCACCAATCCGGCCGGGAATGATTGATGCGCTATGGAGCGAGGTCCTGTCTGGCCGTGTCGCCTTTGTCAGCTCCGACCACTCAAGCTGGCCTATCGACAACAAATTCGCCGACAGCATCTTTGATGCCGGAGCGGGCGTGCCCGGGATGGAAACGCTCCTGCCAGCCTTCTACACGATTGCCAAGGCGAAGGGTGCAGACCCGATCCGGTTGACCGTCGAGCAGCTCTGCGAACGGCCTGCCCGGTTCTTCGGACTTTCGCCGCGCAAGGGCGCGATCGTTGCGGGTGCCGATGCAGACCTTACCATCTTCGAGGAGGCCGAAGTCGTCTGGGATTCGGCAAATGCCGAAGACGGGCTGCGTTGGAGCCCTTACGACGGCCGTCGATTCGCCGGCCGGGTCGCCGGAACCTTTCTTGCCGGACGCCTTGCTTACGATGGCACGCGCGTCCTCAATCGGCCGGGCGACGGCCGCTATGCCGCTCGTGGTCCCACCAGCTGGTTCTCGGGAGAATTGAACCAATGAGCAATGAACATACGACCCGCCCCGATGGCGGACAGGTCGAGAAGGCGATTACCTTTCTTTACTACAAGGACCTGCCGAAGGCATTTGCCTTTTATACCGAGGTCATGGGCTTCCCGCTGGAGATCGACCAAGGCTGGTCGAAGATCTTGAGGATCGCCGGAAACGCGTATGTCGGGCTCGTGGACGAAACGCGCGGCATGCATCGGGCCCATCCGGTCAAGCCGGTGCAGCTGTGCATCCGCGTCCCTGCTGTTGACAAGTGGCACGCCTATCTTGCCGGCCACCAAGCTTCCGGCTTGACGGAGCCACGCGACAGCGCGTCGCTCGGCATTCGCGCCTTCGTCCTTGACGATCCGGAGGGCTATCAGATCGAGGTCCAATCCGCACTTTCATAGATCGCTCCGCACGCTTCTCATCACCAAACCAAAAAAAGGGGAACACGATGATGAATCTACGCATGATAGCCACCAAGGGCACCCTGTTCGCAGGCGCGCTCCTTCTAGCCTCCACCTCCTTGACCGGCCCTATCGAGGCCAAGTCACTCACGGTGGGGCTTACCTCCGACGCGGTGAACCTCGATCCTCAAGCCGGCGAGGAACTGTCGAGCAATATCCTTTTCTACCACATCTACGACCCGCTCGTTCGCCGTAACGCGGATCTCTCATTCGGTCCCGGTCTTGCCGAAAGCTGGGAGCTCGCGGACGACACAACCTGGGTCTTTAAGCTTCGCAAGGGCGTGAAATTCCACAACGGCGAGGAATTCAAGGCCTCCGACGTCGTATTCACTTTGGACCGGCTGAAAAAGTCACTGATGGCCAATCTTGGCGCCAACATCTCCGCGTTCAAAGCGATCGATGACTACACGGTCGAGATCAAGACACCCCGCCCGTACGCGGTCTTGCCGAACGACCTTGCCGCCGTGCTCATTCTCAACGAGAAGTACGTCAAGGAAGCCGGCGACGAGGCAGCCGACCTCAAGCCGATCGGCACCGGACCCTACAAGCTCGTCGAATGGGTCAAGGAAGATCGCATCGCGCTGGAGTCCAACAAGGACTACTTTGCCGGACCCGCCAAGCTCGACACCGTCACCTTCCGTCCGATTACCAACGGCGCAACCCGCACGGCCGCGCTCCTGACGGGTGAAGTCGATGTCATCCAGGATCTGAACGTACGCGACGTCGATCGGGTAAAGGCCGATGATCGATACAAGGTTCTTGCCCAGCCGAGCCTGCTCAATGTCGTTTTGTCGATCGATCAGCGCGAAAAGAGTCCAACCATCGACCTCGACAAGAATCCGATGGTCGATCGTCGCGTTCGCGAAGCCATGGTTCGCGCCATCGATGTCGGCGCCATAAACAAGGTCATCATGAACGGGCTCTCCACCCCATCGGCGCAATATGTGCCCGCTTCCCATACCGGTTATTTGGACGGGGCGAGTTTCCGCGACATGTATCCGTTCGATGTGCAAAAGGCGACGGCCCTTATGGCGGAAGCCGGTTATGCAGACGGCTTCACCGTTACCCTCGATGCCACGAACAACCGATACGTAAATGATCAGCAGATCGTCCAGGCGTTGGCCAGCATGCTCGGCAAGATCAAGATCAATCTGAAGCTCAACCTGATGCCGAAATCGAATTTCTTCGGATACATCCGGGTTCCTAGCGACAAGTCCAGCCTCATCATGAGCGGCTGGGACGTGCCATCGGGCGACGGCGGCTCAATGTACAGCGTCATGTTCTACACGCGCGACAAGAAAGAAGGATACGGCCAGGTCAATCGCGGCAGCTACTCCAATCCGCAAGTGGATGCCCTGATCGACAAGGCAGACGCGACCGCCAAGCTTGATGAGCGTGACAAGTACCTGCAGGACGTGACCAAGATCCTGATGGCGGATATTCCGATGATCCCGATCCACTACGAACAGGATCTTTACGCGGCTAAGACCAACGTCGACATTACCCCGCGGGCCGACAAGTTTCTTTGGGCCTACGATATCGACGTGAAAGAATAGTCCATAAATCCGCAAGGGTGCCGGGTTGATCCGGCACCTATTCTTCCAGTCACGAACCTGACGGATCCTCGACCTTGCTCGGCTATACAGTAAAACGGCTCCTACAGATGGTGCTGGTCCTCTTTGTGGTGTCCGTCATCGTCTTTCTGATGATGAGCTTCACCGGGGATCCGGTATTTATGGTCATTCCCATCGATTCCACCGCTGCCGAGATTGAGCAGGCGCGCCGCCTGCTGGGCCTCGATCGATCGCTCGTCAGCCAATACTGGATTTTCCTATCCAACCTGTTGCAGGGCGATTTCGGGCGGTCCTATGTGTTCCGCCAACCGGCGATGGATCTCATCCTTGAACGCTTGCCCGCGACCATGGAAATGGTGCTCGTCGCCATGGGGATCGCCACTGTCATTGCCATTCCGCTGGGTGTCTATGCCGGCGCCAACCCGAACCGCCCCGCCTCTCGCGGCATCATGACCGCTTCACTCTTCGGTATTTCGCTACCGGGGTTCTGGGTCGGCATGATGTTGATCTTCTTCTTCTCCGTCCGCTACCAGTTCCTGCCCTCTTCAGGGCGTGGTGATACGGTCGAGGTGTTGGGGCTGCGCCTCTCGATTTTCACGGCAGACGGCTGGTCGCACATAATTCTGCCGGCAATCACGTTGGCGCTTGCCACGCTCGCCATCATCCTGCGCATCACCCGCGCCGGCATGATGGAGGTGATGCGGCAGGACTACATCAAGTTCGCCCGTGCCAAGGGCGCCTCGCGCCGCCATATCCTCTTTGCGCATGGCCTGAAGAACGCTCTGATCCCGGTCGTCACTATCTTCGGCCTGCAACTCGGTGACCTCATCGCCTTTGCGACCATCACCGAGACGATCTTCGCCTGGCCCGGGACCGGGAAGCTTCTGATCGATTCCATTTATCGCGGAGACAGGCCCGTCATCGTCGTCTACCTGATGCTGACCGCCTTTATCTTTGTCGTGATCAATTTCCTGGTCGATATCGTCTACACGCTCATCGACCCTCGTATAACGGTCAAGTGAGGATCAGATGAACCGCCTGCTTTCCTCCGAGTTCGTCTACAACTACCGTCGCAACATCCCTGCCGTGCTTGGCACCGTGCTCGTTCTCGTCTTCGCGTTCCTAGCCATCCTCGGACCGTTTCTCGTCTGGCAGGATCCCTACGACGTGTCGCAGCTCGAGCTGATGGACAGCTTCAAACCCCCGGTATGGCTGGAGGGTGGCGATCCGCGCTACCTGCTCGGCACCGACGGCCAGGGCCGCGATGTGCTTGCCTCGATCATCTACGGTGCGCGCATCTCCGCCTTTATCGGTCTTGCGGCAATGATCTGTTCGTGTGTGATCGGCACCACCCTCGGCCTGATTTCCGGCTACTATGGCGGTATGCTCGATGCCGTGATCATGCGGATTGCCGATATCCAGCTCTCCTTTCCATCGATGCTGATTGCGCTGTTCCTTATGTCGGCGTTCGGAAATGGCATCGGCATGATCCTGATTGCACTCACCGCAGTCGGTTGGGTCGTCTATGCGCGCACCGTGCGCGGCTCGACGCTGAGCGAAATCCAGAAGGAATACATCCAGGCAGCACGCGTTGCAGGCCTCAGCGATGCCCAGATCATCCGACGCCATGTGCTCCCGAACGTCCTCACACCACTGATCGTCGTTTCGACCATTCAAGTCGGAAGCTTCATTCTGATCGAAGCCTCCCTAAGCTTCCTTGGCGTCGGCGTGCCGATCACAGAGCCATCGCTTGGTCTACTCGTCAAGGAAGGTTTCGACGTTCTTTTCTCAGGAATCTGGTGGACCTCTGCTTTTCCAGGTCTGTTCATCATGTTCCTCGTCTTCGGCATCAACCTGTTCGGCGATTTCCTGCGCGACGAACTCAATCCGCGGCTGCGTTAAGCCATGAGGGAGGAAACGCAGATGGCAAAACCTTTGCTCGACATCCGGGGCCTGCGAACGCATTTCCACACTTTTGGCGGGCTGGTGAAGGCCGTCGACGGTGTCAGTTTCGACGTCAAGGCCGGAGAGATCGTCGGTCTTGTCGGGGAGTCTGGTGGCGGAAAATCCGTGATCGGCTTCTCGATTCTCGGCCTTATCGATCCCCCGGGGAAAATTGTCGGCGGAGAGATCCGTTTTGATGGCCGCGACATCGCCAGCCTCGATGAACGCGCGATGCGCAGAGTGCGCGGCCGCGAGATCGCCATGGTCTTCCAGGATCCGATGACCTCGCTCAATCCGGTCTACACCGTCGGCCGGCAGATGGACGAGGTGCTGCGTCTGCACACTGATCTAGATCAGGCCGCCCGGCGCGCGCACTGCATTCGCATGCTGGAGGATGTCGGCATATCCGAGGCCGATAAGCGGTTGGACGCCTATCCGCATCAGTTTTCCGGGGGCATGCGCCAGCGTGTCGTGATCGCCATCGCGCTTCTCGCCGGGTCGCGTCTGATCATTGCCGACGAACCGACAACCGCCCTTGACGTAACCGTCCAGTCGCAAATCCTTAAGCTCATGCGTCGCCAGGTCGAAGACACCGGCGCGGCCATGATCCTCGTCACGCACGATCTGGCGGTGGTGTCGGAAATGGCGGACCGCGTTGTGGTCCTTTATTGCGGCAGAGTGGTCGAGCGCGGGTTGACCTACGAGATCATTGCAAATCCGGCACATCCCTATACCCGCGGATTGCTGGACAGCATACCCCGTATTGCGAACCGGCAGCATCGCTTGCGGCAAATCCCAGGAACCGTCCCGGATATCCGCGCGATCGGTGTCGGTTGTTCCTTCCGCGAGCGTTGTCCCCGCGCCCAGCCCATATGCGCCGAACGCTCACCGGATCTTGCCCATGTTCGCGGATCGCTTGATGCCGCCTGTCATTTTCCACTTGAGGAGGCGGCACGATGACGCAACCTGTGCTTGATGTCCGCAACCTTGTGAAAGCCTTCTCCATCAGCGGCGGTTTTTTCGATCGCTTGCAGTTCGGCGGTGGGAAGTTGCTTGCACCGGAAAGGGTGTTAAACGCTGTCAACGGGGTGTCGCTGTCGATTGCGCCCGGCGAAGTGCTGGCGCTCGTGGGGGAATCCGGATGTGGAAAATCAACCGTCGCAAAGACAATAGCGCGCATACACGCTCCGACATCCGGAGATATCTATATCGACGGAACAGAAGTTTCGAGCCTCAACCAGAAGGAATTGCGACCTTTCCGGCGGAAACTCCAGATGATCTTTCAAGATCCCTACGCGTCTCTCAACCCGCGGCAGCGCATCAAGGACATCGTCATCGAACCGATGCGCGCGCAATCGGACAGCAAAATGAGCGGCCGGGAACTCGATGCGGAGGCGATCAAGTTGCTCGGACGCGTTGGACTGAGCGCCGAACAGGCAAACCGTTATCCCCATCAATTTTCCGGCGGTCAGCGCCAGCGTATTGGGATTGCGCGTGCATTGTCGGTGCGACCCAAGGTGATTATCGCCGACGAGCCAGTGTCAGCGCTCGACGTCTCGATCCAGGCGCAGATCCTCAACCTCATGATGGATCTGCGCGACGAGTTCGGACTGTCCTATCTTTTCGTGTCCCATGACCTGTCGGTGGTTCACCATATCGCCGACCGGATCGCCGTTATGTATCTCGGTTTCATGGTCGAGACGGCCTCGCGCGACCAGCTCTTTGCCAATCCGCGACATCCATACACGCAAGCCTTGCTCTCGGCAGCTCCGAGCGTTGACAAGTCGCTTCGTAAAACTGAGGTGGAAATCGTCGGCGAGGTGCCGAGCGCATTGAAACTTCCCTCGGGCTGCTGCTTCAGAACCCGCTGTCCCCTCGCCTTCTCGCGATGCTCGGTGGAGCGCCCGCCGCTTCGTCCGCAGCCGGGCGGCGGCAGCGTTGCCTGCCATCTGCACGATCCCCACCCGGAGGTTTTCGCGTCATGAATACAGCTACAATCGTCCAACCGCGGCTGCGACTTGAAGACCCGCACGACTGCACCGATGCAAACGACGTGCTGTGCATCTTCGACGCCTTCTTCGATGGCCTCGTACGGTATGGCCATGACGGCACCTACGTTCCGGCGCTCGCTGAGCGTTGGCACGTGTCAGACGATGCCCGGACATGGACATTCCGTCTGCGCGAGGCCCTGACTTTCCACGACGGCACCACCTGCAATGCCGATGCAGCTATCCTTTCGCTGCGCCGGATGTCACGAGCAGACAAGGGGTACACGCTAGGTGCACCCGGCGTCTGGAGCCAATATCTCGGCGATGCGCAGATCACTGCGCTGGATGCCAGGACGATCGAAATCATTCTCGCTCGTCCCATGGCCGATCTTCTAGACGTCCTTGTCTACGGCTATGTGATCGCGCCTGGTGCACTCGAACGCTACGAAAGCGGGGATGTCTCGGCCCCGGTTGGCACAGGTCCCTACCTTTTCGAAAATTTCCGCGACGGCCTCGACATCACCGGTCGCCGTTTTGAGGGGTGGCACGGCAAGAAACCTGCAAACGCACACATCCGTTTTGTTTTCGAACCGGATGCCGGCCGACGTCAGACTATGCTTGTTGCTGGCGAAGCCCAGGTCGCAAATAGCCTCGACTTCCATCATTCCCAAGCGCTTGATCGCGCCGATGGCTTTACCCGCGCCGTTTCTCTGGTCCCGGTCTCGATCATCTACCTTTTCAACAGCGCCAGCGGGCCTTTCGCCGACCAGCGGGTTCGGCGCGCAGCCAATCTTGCGCTTGACCGGCAAGCGTTGGTCGAAACCGTGGTCGGTGGTGCGGCGCGGCCATTGACGGGTTTTGTAAGCCCCGCTCATTTCGGCGCCACGGATGCCACCGGCGGTTTGGAATGCTATCTTGTCGAAGCAAAGCGCCTGCTTGCGGCGGCGGGCCATGGCGATGGTTTCGTCATCGACGTCGACTGCCCGACACGCCTGCCGGACGAAGCGGAAAGGCTGACCGCTGCCGTTGAACTACAGCTCTCAAAAATCGGCATATCCTTCCGCGTCCATCGGCACGAAGACCGCGAGGCGTATGCCCATGGGGTGCGCTTGAAGCAGGTGCATGACATGTGCGTCTTCGATTCCAGTCCGCTCAGCACCTTTCGCGTGCTCGCCGAAAAGATCGATGCACGTGCCCGCGGCTCCTGGTGGCTCGGTTATCACAACAACGAGGTTGAGCAACTGATCGACGTGGGCCGACGCACCACGAGCAACACCGCGCGTGGGGCGCTTTACGAGAACGCCTATCGTTTGCTGCAGAAGGATCCGCCTTGGCTCTATCTCTATAACCCCTTGCGTGTAACGGGATTGGCCGGCGACCATCCGGAATGGCGGATGCGCCCAGACGCCGTCCTCGACGTCACCGCCCTGCCAGGATTCGGCCAGGAAAGGAATTGTCGTGATTGATATCGATCTGCTGTTTTGCGGCGGAACCGTCATTAGCATGGATGCCGATCGCCGGGTGATCGACGACGGCGCAGTCGCAGTCCTCGCCGACCGGATTGTCGACGTTGGGCCCGCAGATATCCTGGCATCGCGCTATCGTGCCGGCCGCACCATCGATACCTCCGGCAAGGTTGTCATTCCCGGCCTGATCGATGTCCATGCCCACGCCGGCCACGGCCTGATCAAAACGATGGGCATGGAACAGGCCGACTGCTGGGAAGAGATTGTCAACATGGCCTATACCGTTGGCACGACGCCAGAATTCTGGCATGCCGAAGCGCAACTTGCCGCCCTGGAACGGCTTCGCTTTGGCGTGACCTGCGGCGTATCGTTGCTGGGTGGCGGCGACACGATCATGCGTACCGACGATCCTGTATATGGTCATGCCCATTGTGAGGCCGTGGCCTCCATCGGTACACGTTCCGTAGTTGCCGTAGGTTCCACGCGCCCCCCCCATCCGCGCACCTATGCCCGTTGGGATGGAAGCACGCGCCATCAACATCCTGTCACATTCGAGGATCAGTTCGCAGTCTCGCGCTCGCTCTTGGAAGACTGGCACGGCAAAGGGCGCATACGCATTGCCCTGTTGACGCCGGTGCTGCGCAATGAGCACGCCGAAACGCTCTCCGCCAGCGACTACGAAGCTGCCGTTTCTCAGACGCAGACGATGCGGGCCTTGTCGCGCGACGCCGGAGTGATCTTCACGCAAGACGGCCACTGGCGTGGCTCCGTCGTGCGGGCCAAGGATATAGGCATGCTAGGTCCCGATGCGCTGCTCTCGCATGCGATCGACCTCAGCGCAGAAGAAATCCAGATTATCGCGGATACCGGCACGCGCATTGCGCACAATCCCAGCGCGATCGCCTCGATTCTCGGTCGATGCCCGGCGACCGAATTGATCGAAGCCGGCGCGGTGGTTGCGCTCGGTTCCGACGCCACGGCACCGGATCGCACCTGCGACATGTTCCGCCATATGCAGCAATGCATGCATTATCATCGGACATTCTTCCGCGACCCCTCTGTCCTCCCACCCGGTAAAGCTTTGGAAATGGCAACTACCGATGCCGCAACGGCGCTTGGCCTCGATGGCGAGATCGGCTCACTGGAAGCCGGCAAGAAAGCCGACATAGTCGTGATCGACATGCATCGTCCGCATCTGGCGCCTTTCCAGATGCAAGCTTTCCGGACCGTCTATTTTGCCAACGGCAACGATGTCGACATGGTCGTGATCGACGGAGAAGTGCTGCTTGAGGCTGGTCGGCCAGTGAAGGCAGATACAGCTGCGATCCTCGCCGCCGCCAACCGCGAGGCGGACGCGCTTATTGGGCGCATGAACCTGAAATCGATGATCGGACTGCCCGAAGGATTTTTCGGCGCAGCCCGCTATCCGAACGCAACCCCTTCCGTCGAATGAGGCCCCCATGGCAAGACTGACTGAGGACGCAAATGGCGTCTATATCATCGCGTTGACACCATTCACCGACACGGGCGCTCTCGATCTCGACAGCACCGATCGCTTGGTCGATTTTTACATGGAACGTGGCGCCACGGGACTGACCGTCCTCGGAATGATGGGCGAGGCCCAGAAGTTGACAACGGAGGAATCGCAGACTTACGTCAAGCGCATCCTCAAGCGCGTCGATAGTCGGGTGCCGGTGGTCGCAGGCGTTTCGTCCGCGGGGTTCGCCCCGATGAAGACGCTGACCGACATGATGATCGGTTACGGCGCCGCGGGCGTAATGATAGCGCCGCCACCGACGCTTCGAAACGACCAGCAGATCATTGGCTACTACCAGCAGGCGGCCGAATTTCTTGGCGACGTTCCCTTCGTTCTTCAGGATTTTCCCCTCGTCACCTCCGTGACGATCCCGGTTTCGGTAATTCAGACCATCATCGACCAGGTGCCCACCTGCGTCTGCCTCAAGCACGAAGACTGGCCGGGGCTTAGCAAGATCACAGCCTTACGCAAAGCTGCGGAAACGCAAGGAAAGCGCCGCATCTCGATCCTTTGCGGCAATGGCGGCATGTTCCTTCCGGAAGAAATGGCGCGTGGCGCCGACGGAGCTATGACCGGCTTTGCCTATCCCGAGATGATGCGGGACGTCGTGCGTTTCCAGCGCGAGGGCGACCTTACCCGGGCACAAGATATCTTCGACGCCTATCTGCCTCTGGCGCGTTACGAACAGCAGCCCGGTCTCGGGCTTTCGATCCGCAAATATATCATGGCAAAGCGCGGCGCGATCGCGTTCGCTGCACTGCGCAAACCCGGTGCCAGCCTCTCGAAGGACGACATTTACGAAATCGAACGGCTCACTGAACGACAGACACGACGGCTGCAGGAGCTTGGTCTATGAACCTCGGACTAGTAAACAAGACGGCGCTGGTACTGGGTGCCAGCCGTGGATTGGGCGCCGCCATCGCGGCTGGTCTCGCTCGCGAGGGAGCGACCGTTTATGCTGCAGCAAGATCGGTCGAAAAAGTCGAGACCTGGCGCATCGATCTACCGGAGGATGCAGGACCGGTGCTCCCGTGCGCAGTCGATCTCAGCGATTTGAAGAGCATAGATGGCCTTGTCGACGACCTTCTGGAAAAAGGTGGTGTCGATATTCTTATCAACAACACCGGCGGACCGCCGTCGTGTACCGTCCTCGATGCCACGAGGTCCGACTGGCTTTCTCAGTTCGAAACGATGGCCGCAAACATCTTTCATCTCACCGGCCGGCTTCTGCCCGCCATGCAGGCAAGGAAATGGGGCAGAATAATCACGCTGACATCGTCCGGCGTCGAGCAGCCGATCCCGCGACTTGCGCTTTCGAACGGGATACGGTCGGCCATTGTGGGGTGGTCGAAAACACTTGCCGACGAAGTCGCAGCCGATGGTGTAACCGTGAACATCCTCCTGCCGGGCCGCATTCACACGCAGCGCGTCGACGAACTTGACGCAATAGCTGCGAGACGATCTGAAAAAAGCCAAGCGGATATCGCTGCAGCATCCGCAACGAGCATTCCTGCCCGTCGCTATGGACGTCCGGAAGAATTCGGGGATGTTGCCGTATTTCTGGCGTCCGAGCGCGCCTCCTACATTACAGGGTCGAAGATCAGGGTGGATGGTGGGGCGATCCGGGGAGTATAAGACTGCCTGTCCTCTGAGATCGATCGCTGAGACACTGGCTTGCCTGGCGCACAGGACAAACAGCGACCTTTTCGAAATCTGCACTTTAGTACGAGGAAATGGCATACCATGCGTGTCCCTCTATTTCAGATCGATGCCTTCACCAAAAGGCTCTTTGCGGGAAACCCAGCAGCTGTCATGGTTCTGCCGAGTTTTCCGAACAACGCGACGTTGCAAGCGATCGCGGCCGAAAACAACATCGCCGAGACCGCCTTTTTAGTGGAGCGAGACGGGCAGTATCAATTGCGATGGTTCACCCCTGCTGTGGAAGTTCCGCTGTGCGGTCATGCTACCCTGGCAAGTGCGGCCGTTGTGATGGAACGTCTCGAGCCGGGCCGAAAATGCGTCATCTTCCAAACGGAGAGCGGCCCGTTGACCGTCCAGGGCAAGGAAGATGGATACGTCATGGATTTTCCGTCGAGACCATGTGAAAAAGTAGCCACCCCGCCACGCATGGCCGCAGCATTGAATGCCGTTCCAGTTGAGGTGTATCGCGGCCATCACAGCTATCTTGTCGTATTGAGTGATGCCCAAACGGTGCGCGCACTCACCCCCGATTTGGCCGCGATCGCAGCTCTCGATCGTCCTGGCGTTATCGTCACGGCAGCCGGTGATGAACGCTATGACTTTGTAAGTCGTTATTTTTCTCCCGCGAGAGGAAATCCGGAAGATCCGGTCACAGGGGCCGCGCACTGCATGCTTGCACCGTACTGGGGAGCGATTACCGGAAAGTCCACATTTCACGCATATCAAGCCTCTCGCCGCGGGGGCGAAGTTCTATGCAGACTTTCTGGCGATCGAGTTGAACTTGAAGGCAGTTGCGTTTTCTATCTCGAAGGTTATGCCGAGATCTAACCGGGGATCAGTAGCTGCCATGGCATCTCAAGCCACGCACAGCCCCCCGGCTAGACGACGGGTAAAGGCGTCGAGAATGAGGATCAACTTTCTACCCTGGTGGAGCTCGGATGCCAAACGGCCCAAGGGTATCTGCTCGGCAGGCCGCTCGACGGCGATGTCACGTTGTTTCATCACCCTCCGAACAAGGCGTTTGCCTGTGAACTCAAGCAGTTGCGCCGGTCACGGCTTTCCACTGCGCCATTGCGCGGATCCGATGAACGTGGGTGGCGAGGGCTGAGCGTTTCTGGTGCGGTGCGACGAGAAGATTTCGGACTGCAGAAAAGACTGAGATAAAACTTTGCAAACCGCCGACCGATCGATATCCCTCCATCATCAGTTCTCGTTTTCGTAGTGGCACGTGAGAATTCTCCGCATGATTATTCAGGTCTTTGTGCGATCGATGTTCGACAGGGGGCATCACGTCCCGTCTTGCCGCTCAGTATGAGCGTAGTTTGTCGGTGACGATGCGCTTCGGCGTCAAGCCGTGTTTCTTCAGCAGTCTAACCAGCAATCGTCTGGCAGCTTTGGTATCGCGGCGGGCCTGGACGATCTCGTCGAGAACATAACCGTCCTTGTCAACGGCACGCCACAGCCAATGTTTTCGGCCGCCGATGGAAATCACAACCTCGTCCAAATGCCAGATATCGTGTCGCGACGGCTTCATTCTGCGCAACGGCTTGGTGTAATCCGCCCCGAATTTGCGGCCCCATCGCCGGATCGTTTCATGAGACACGACAATGCCGCGCTCCACCAGCATTTCCTCAACCAGCCGCAGGTTCAAAGGGAACCAGTAATACAGCCAGACCGCACGGGCGATGAACTGCGGTGGCAAGCGGTGGTTCTTGTAGCTGATAGTCGACGAGTTCATGTCAGCCGAACTATCCCTCAACCGTTAAGCTGCAGACAACGTGACATCGCGCCGCTCGCGCTATTTTAAAACTCGGAGTACGCGAGGTAGCGGAGCTAGCAAAGGTGACAGCAAACACCGTGAGCAGGGTGGAGCAAGACGAGGCCGTCCAAGAGGACCGCAACCGGTCACCATTGAAGCAATCAGACGGGTGTATGAGGCGCGGGGCATTGTGTTCTTCGAGGAAGGCCCAGCGCCCAACGATGGCCCAGGCGTCCGATTGGCCAAGGCTTAAGTCTTCTGGGAAGGGTTTACATCCGCGCGCGGGAAGCTGCGGTTTCAATCGATACATTATGCGATCTTCGAAGCACAGACGGCACTGTCAATGCCGCGTGAATTTTCTCCAGAAGTGCCGAAGTAAAATTCCCCACTTATGCCGACGTGGACGTCAAGGAGAACTGAGGATTTTTCGGGGGCCGCCCGCGTGGCTTTTGAGGCGGGGCGAATGCCGGTGGTGCGATGAGGGCTTTGGATCTGACATGCTCCGGCATGAGTTCGGCATGCTGGCGCAACCGGTAACTGGATCCTTCGATCTGCACGACAACGGCGTGGTGAAGCAGTCTGTCGAGCAGCGCCGTTGCGACGACAGGATCGCCAAAGACATCGCCCCATTCTGCAAAGCCGCGGTTTGATGTCAGGATCCTTGCCCCCCGTTCGTATCGTGCATTGACGAGTTGGAAGAACAGATTGCCGCCGCCCGAGACGACCGGCAGATAGCCGATCTCATCGACGATCAGCAGGCTTGGCCTGCAGAAGAAGCGAATGCGCTCCTGGAGCCGACCTTCCCGTTCGGCACGCGCAAGCGAACCGATCAGGTCAGCGAGCGTCGTGAAGTACACGCTCTTTCCAGCTTTCACGGCTTCGACGCCCAGCGCTGTGGCAAGATGGCTCTTTCCCGTTCCCGGTGGACCGAGGAAATGAACTGCCTCGTGACGGTCGACAAACCCGAGCTGCGCCAGGGTAAAGATGCGATCTCGGTCGAGCGAGGGTTGGAACGTAAAGTCGAAGCCGGCTAGCGTTTTGATCGTTGCAAGCCTGCCCATTCGCAGGGCGGTCTTGATGCGGCTGTTCTCGCGCAGCGTCAGTTCCTCGGACAGGAGGATGTCGATGGCCTCAAGTGCCGATAGTTCACCGTGCTCGAGGCGGCGCACGACATGGTCGAGAGCTTCCAGCGCCCGTGGCATCTTCAGGCCGACGAGATCATGACGGATGCGATCGATCATGGACGGAATGGCATCGAGGGTCGCGCTCATGGGCGGTTCTCCTGTGCCAGGACTTTGCCCACAGCGTCGTAAAAGGCGAGAGATCGCTGAAGTACGGTGTCGCCGGCAGGCTTGACGATAATGGCGTCGTCCCGTGTCCTGGATTGCGGCACGAGTGCTCGTCGATGGTCAGGATGAACCCGGCGCTGTTTACGACCCTCCAGGACAGGATGGGCTGCGATCAGGATGCCGTTTTCGAAGATGCGGACCTCGTCGGCGAGAGAATGGACTTCCACCATTCGGCTTCGTGTAGCATCCGGAACGCTGTAGGTGTTTCCGCCGACGCTGACCATACCTTCGCGCGACACGCGGCGTTCCAGCTTCAGGACGGATTTGAACGGGGCCAGCGGTAATGGTCGCAGGTGCGGCCGTTCCTCGGCGAAGGCTTCATTGATGACGCGCAGGGTCGTGGCGTGCTTCCTTGGATTGGCGACGGTATCCAGCCAATGCCGAAGCTGAGCATTCAAATCATCGAGGTTACGGAAAGATCGGGCGAGGAAGAAGTCTTCGCGAATATAACGGAATGGCCGCTCGACCTTGCCCTTGGTCTTGGCACGATACGGTTTGCAGGCCTTGGGATGGAATCCGTAATGGCGCGCCAGGTTTATGAGGGCACGGTTATAGATGATGCCCTCTGTCTGGCCTTCACCGATGACGGCCGTCTTCATCCGGTCGTAAAGCACCTCCCTGGGAGCGCCACCAGGAGCCTCGAAGGCCGCGATATGGCAACGCAGGACGGTCGGTAGGTTCTGATGCATGACAAAACGCGCCCAGATGAGGCGGCTATGACCCAGCACCATCGAGAACAGCCAGACGATCCTCGGCGTCATCGGTTCGTCGGTGAAAACGACGTGGAACTGGGCGAAGTCGACTTGGGCCTGCTCTCCGGGCGGCGTCTCGAAACGAACTTCGAAGCCCTGACTTGCAGCAGGGCGCACATCACGGAGAAAATCCGTCACAGCCGTGTAGCCGCCGGTATAGCCTCGCTCGCGCAGTTCTCTAAGCAATCGACTGCCGGTCAAACCGGGATAGGATTTGACCCGCTCCCGTAGGTATGAAGCGAACGGGTCGATAACCGTTGCCCGAGGCTTTCTTGGACCATAGGCCGGAGCTTCGAGGCCCGGCTCAATGTATTTGCGCACCGTCTTGCGATCGACACCGGTTTCTCTGGAAATTGGCGACACCGTCAGGCCCTGCTGATGCAGATCCAGGATCATGATCGTCTCCCTCAGCTTGATCACCAACATCCCCCTTCCGACCATCGGAAGGAGTATCGGCGATGACGCGCCGCCGGTCTTCCGGGGCGCGCCCCGGAAGACCGGCGGCCGCAGCACCTGGGGAAGATTCAAACGGCACTATTGGGGAGTATTGCTCCGGTACCGACAGGCACATGCTGTCTGAGTAATTCTCGGTTTTCTTAAATGCCAATCTACATGACTTCGCACCTGTTCGGCTCAGCGCGTGCGGATACCACCCTCCGCTCGCTGCTGTCACTTCCGCAAATGGTAAACCGCTGGGGTCGATCACTTGTATCCGGCTATGGCGTGGCAACAGGAGGTAAACGAACGTGACAGTAGCTCCGATGGAACGGGTGTGGAGAACCCAACCGAAGTGCCTCATTGTGGTTTTGAGGTTAGGTGTTCAGCCGTCTTCCTGCAAATGCGCCAGAAGACTCCGTTGGTGTGCTGTAGTTGAGGCACTTTCTCGGCTGGTCGTTGAGATTGCGAGCAAATTGGCGTTGCGATACGACTGCAAGATCCGTATCGCCTGGCATGAAGCGGCGAATGCGCTTGTTGACGTTTTCCACCGCGCCTTTTTGCCAGGGCGCGTTTGGCACCCATCACCGGTGCGGCTTTCTTTCTTCCTGAGACCTCGCCCCCTATTTGGGCCCCTTGCCACGCGAGCGAATACCCCAACTAAAGATAAACAAGGCTAGGGCCAACATGGCCGAGACATAACCGCCAAGGAGGTAGGGAGCAGCAACGCCCGACCACCCCGCCAACAATGCTCCTAACGGGGGGGCTGTTGCGGTCGCAAGGGCGCTCATAGCCTCGCTGACAGTAGTCACTCTGCCGATAGCCTCCGGAGGTGTCTCGCGCTGGATCAATGTTCGGTAGGGTACGAAGATGCCGGCGCTGCAAAACCCAATCCAAAACTGAACCAGATAGAAGCCAACTGGGGAAAGCGTTAGATCGCCACGTCCCAGATGGCCAACGACTGCAACAAGCAGACCGAAGAAAATGCCCCCCACCGCCATTAATCGCAGAGGATCTGCATGCGTGGCGTATTGTCCGATGGCAAGCGCGCCCACCACGCCGCCCGCACCGGTAGCGGCGACCGCCAGACCCAGCGCTGAATCGGAGTAACCGATCTCTCGAATGAGCAGTGCAAACAGCCCATCATAGAGGAAGATCAGGAAAAAGCCTGTGGCCATCGATGCAATGGCGGCAAACAGCATCGGCCGCTCCTTGATGATGGTAAGACCGAGCATGAATTCTCGGGCAAAGCTCTTAGGCTCGCTCATCTCTGGTGCATGCCGAAGTCCCGAAGGCAATCCAAGAAGGGCCAGCCCCGCGATAAGCGACAGGCCCGCATTGACGATGAAGACGCCTTGCGGGTCCATCAGCGTGACCAATACACCTCCCAAGGCAGGTCCGATTATTTTCGTACCCTGGTTTATAGTATGGCTCAGACTGTTCGCCGCGACCAATCCATCCAGCGAGCTCAGCAAAGGCAAAGTGACCTGCTTGGAAGGCGTGAATACGGCATCAACGCTTGATTTGAGGGTGACAAGCAGGAGCAGGGCCTCGAGATTCGGAGCGATCGCAAAGGACGCGGTCGCCACAGCTCTTAGAAGATTGCTGGCGACCAGTAGGGTGCGTTGATCGCTGCGGTCAACTAAGACGCCGACAAACGGCCCGAGCAACACGTAAGGGAGAGCCAGCGCCAAGGTCAGGCCAGCTAGAGCGGAAGGCCCGAGGTTCCAGTGAAACGCCAATAATGAGGCTAGGGCCACAAAGTCTAGCCAATCAGCGAGATCGGCGGGTATTTGGGCTAAAAGAACCCGGCGCAGGCGTGGAACTGCGAGAGGAGAAAGGGAGGCCGGTAGCCATCTCGACACCATCGTCATCCGGCCTCGTTCACCGATGAATTGATGAGCGCAAAACCTACCTCAGCACCAAACCAGGCCTTGGCGACAAACAACGACAGGCAAAACCTAACCATGTTCTTTCAACCTCGCACGCAAGCACACCACCGTTTTCAACCACTAGTATATTTTAATCAAGGGCTCGCTCTACCCGCACACTTCGAGCAGCCTGCCAGGCTTGAGATTAAAGGATCCGTCAAGGTGGCGTAATTTCGGGCGTAGCTCCGGGCCGTGGTGATCAGGCGGCTCTGGGTGCAATTTGAAGTGGTTTCCTCGATTTTTGGTGGATTTAGCTCGGCCATCGACTCGACCTGCATGTTTCGGCTCAGGAGTTGCCATTCGTCGTTGGCTTCGAGGGGGGCCGCGCCGATCAGGCGCGCGATGCTGTCCTCGTTCGGGAAGATGCCGACCTTCGGGCATCTGGCGCGGAGGTGATCAGCAACATGCCGCCAAGTCTGCACGGCATTGTCTTGGTCGGGGCTTGCTTCCGTCACGTTCAAGAGAACGACATCATACTCGAAGTCCTCGGAAGGGTGGGCCATTCCATAACCAACCAAAAGTGTAGCCACCTGTTCTTGACCGGAAGCGGGCGAACATGACAGATCAGACGGTCTTCAACGCGCGACCGAGCGCAGCCTTCCAACTGGAGATGAATTCCGTCGAGATGCGCGCCTCGGGCACCATGGCGTCGAAGCCATGATACGCGCCGGGGACCACCGACATTTCGACCGGCACCCCGGCTTCCATCAGGCGCGAAGCGAAACTCATCGATTCCGGCGCGAACAGATCGAGCGTACCGACACCGATCCAGGTGGACGGCAGGCCGCCGAGATCGGCAGCACGCGCGGGAACGGCCTCTGCCGGGGCGCTGCCCATGAGCGGCTTGCGCCCCAGCAGCGATGTCCAGCCGAAGGCGTTGGACTGCCAGTTCCAGATGAAGCGGCCGACATGTCCAGGCGGCGCGCGCAGGGCGGTGCGGTCGTCCAGCATCGGATAACGCAGCAGCTGGAAACGTATCGGCAGTTCGCCGCGGTCGCGCGCCCTCAGCGAAACCGCTGCGGCCAGACCGGCACCTGCACTTTCTCCCATAATGACGATGCGGTCCGGGTCGACGCCAAGTTCCGCCGCCGATCCATGCAGCCAGGCGAGTGAGGCATAGGCGTCGTTCAGCGCTGCAGGAAAGGGATGCTCGGGTGCCAGGCGATAGTCGACCGACACGATAAGTGCGCCCAGTTCCGCAGATAGCTGCTGCAGCTCGACGATCGCGACCTCCGGCTTGCCGACGACGAGGCCGCCGCCATGGATGTGCAGGATCGCCGGCTTGTCCGAGCGCTGCGGCGCCGGGTCGAGAACGGCCAACCTGAGCTTCGGATTGCCTTTGCCGCCCACGATGTAGCGATCCATTGGTTGAACAGCCGGTGCTGGCAGCGCTGGCGGGAACTGGGTGCTGCGGACGGCCTGGAGATTGCCCAGGCCGAGATCGAGAGGCGGTATTTGCTTGAGGATGGGGCGGAGTTCTGGATCGACCAGATCGATCGGGTCGACAGCGGAGGGCTGACGCAGCGTTGGCGCGGCGGTTTCGGCCGGGCCAACGGTCGCAAGAGTGAGAGCGGGCAAGGGCATGGCGGTGTATTCCCTACGATTGAGGTGCATGTTGGTTTCCCAAGTGTTTGTAAAGAACGATCACCGGCCGGACTTGCCGGTGAGAAGGAGAAGGCCGGCAACCGCACCTGCGAGGAGGATAACAGCCGCCGTGGTGAAGGCACTGGCGTGTATGTCGAGAGGAGCCGACGCAACCGCGGCCGCCACGGCGAGGATCGTGGCGAGGATGGAGGCGCCGCCCATCTGGAGGGAGGTGTTCACCAAGCCGGAGACCATGCCGGCCTCGCCCGGCTTGACCGATGAGGTGGCCACGTCCGTCAGGCAGACAAAGGAGAGCGACGAGCCAAACCCACCAATGGCCAGGGCAAACGCGGATACGGCGACAAACGGCTCAGGTGCGGCCGGCAGCCACGACAGGATGAGGGACGAGACGCCCATCAGCGCGAAACCTAGCGGCGAGACGAGGCGTGCCGCGAAGCGGTCCATAATAGCTGGAGCAAAACGGGCACCGGCGACCGAAGCGAGAGCCATGGGCAGGAACAGGAGTCCCGTTTCGAGCGGCCCCATGCCGCGTACCTGCTGGAAGTAGAGTGAACCGAAGAACAGCGTGACCAGCGGTCCGGCGGAGTGGACGAAGATAAGTGCATTGCCGGCGGCGACCTGACGGACGTTAAACACCTTGAGGTCGAGCAGCGGGGCCGTGCTACGAAGTTCAATGACGACGAAGGCAGCGAGCAGTCCGGCTGCCAAGGCCAGAAGTCTGAAAGCGACGGGTGTGGGAGCGGCGAGGTCGGCGACGCCGAGTGTGAGGGCTCCGAAGCCGAGCGTGGCTGTGGCTGCGCCAGCCCAGTCCATCCCCGGTACGGTGACAGTTCTGGCTTCGCTGCGGCCACCTACCCTGGTCGTTGCCCAGGCCATGGCGAGACCAAGGGGAACGTTGATCAGGAGCACGGACGACCAGCCGAAGTAGTTGGTCAAAAGGCCGCCGAGCAGGGTGCCGGAGGCCACGCCCACGGTGGCTGAGGACGCAAATAGTCCGAGCGCGCGGAGCCGCGACGGTCCAGCAGGAAAATGCAGGGTGAGCAGGGCCAGCGAAGTGGCGGCGAGCAGGGCGGCCCCCACTCCCTGCAGGGTCCTTGCGGCGATCAGCATCGCCATCGACTGACTGAACGCACCGATGAGCGAGGAGAGCGCGAAAACAAGAGCGCCGGCAACGAAAACACGACGATGGCCAAGCCGATCGCCAGTCCGGCCTGCAAAAAGTAGCAGTCCGCCGAAGGCAAGCGCATAGGCATTGAAGACCCATTGCAGGTCGCGCTCGCTTGCGCCGAACGCATGCGCCAGCGCCGGGCCGGCAACCATCAGGACGACGGCATCGATGACCACAAGGAATTGGGCGCCGCAGATGATCGCGAGCGTCAACAGTGCGGATTGTGCCGGCGTACCGGCTTCGGGTGAGGAGCGTGAAGACATCTGGTTCATGAGAAGAAAATAGATTATCCCCATGGGCGCGATAATTGAGATAATATGGAATGAGTCTATATGGCTGTAGATAATCGAAAGACGCCGGTCCCATTCGTCGAGCGCCTTCCACCGGTGGAGGCCGTCGTCATCTTTACCCGCGTCGCCGAGACGGGCAGCTTCACCGCCGCGGCCCGTGCCATGGGTATACCGCTGGCCACCGTCAGTAAGCGCGTGGCAGAACTGGAGGAGCATCTCGGCGTCCGTTTGATCGCACGCACGACGCGGCGCTCGTCGCTGACCGAACCCGGCAAACGTTTTCTCATTCATGGCCGGCTGATTGTCGATGCACTGCAGCGGGCAACAGACGAGGCGGCTCATGCGGTGGCTGAGCCTTCCGGGCGGCTAAGGTTGACCATGTCGACGGTGCTGGTCGAGGCCGGCCTCGGCAAGATCGTGGCGCGCTTCATTGCCGCCAACCCGAAGCTGCGCTGCGAGATCGACGCTTCCGACCGTTATGTCGATCTCGTTGCTGAGGGTTATGACCTTGCCGTGCGCGTCGGAAACCTCAAGGACTCCTCACTGATCCGCCGCAAGATCGGCAGCACGGAGGCATCGATGTTTGCCGCCCCGTCCCTGATCGCCGATCATGGCATCCCGTCACGTCCAAACGAACTCGCCAGCTACCCGCTGATCGGCGAGCAGATTGCCCCCGGCGATAGCCAAGTCTGGACGCTTCACCATGTCGCACAGAAGCCCCTGAAAATCGAGTTCAAGCCGCGAATGTCGGCCAACAACGTGCGCGCCATATCGGAGGCCATCGAAGCCGGGCTCGGCGTCGGCCGGCTGCCGACATTCGTCGGCCGCAGGATGGTCACTGAGGGAACAGCCGTCCACGTGTTGCCGGGTTGGGCCGGCCCAAGCCTTGACATTTCGCTGGTCCATGCCGCCAACCGCGGCATGCTTCCTGGCGTGCGCCTTCTGATAGACGCCTTCACGCGCGAAGCCGGGGTGTTTCTCTAGGGCGGGTCAGAGGTAGCTATCTCCGCTTGAGACCATCAGCTTTGGCCGCAGATTAACGCCAAGCGGGAGAAGATGGGTCTCGTCACCGAGCACGCGCCGGGCGTCTCGGAATTCAGCGAGCGCAAGGCGCCGACCTTACGAGAGGTGGGTGAGCGCGGCCGCTTCTTGTCGCAGGACAAGGCGGCGCTTGCTGCCAGGATTTTGAATCCGGTATGGGAAGCAGCGTAGTCTCCACAATCTTTCCCGACAACTTGATAGTGTGTAGCACCCAGTGCTATATAAAGCGATATCAGAATGGACTTTCAAAACCGCGTGGTTTTCCAAGGCAGCGAAGAAAGCGCGGATCTCCGACAAAGCCCTTTGCAAGGCGATTGAGCAAGTCGCACGCGGACAGGCTGACGATTTCGGTGGCGGCGTGTTCAAGAAACGGCTCAACGACAACATGCACCGTTCGATCGTTCTGGCAAAAGCCGGTGAATATTGGGTGTTCACCTATCTGTTCGCGAAGAAGGACCGCGCAAACATCGATGACGACGAGCTCATGGCTTTCAGGAAGCTCGCCGAACTCTATCGGCGCAAGACACAGGTCGAGCTTGATGCCGAAATCAGAGCCGGCGCCCTATTGGAGATTTGCAATGACGACTAAGCGCAAGTTCAAGAGCGATGCCTTTGAGGCGATCCATAGCGCCGTCGAAGACATGTATGCGGCAGGCACCATCGACAAGGAAACCATGAAGACCTTTGATGAGACTTGCCTGTCCATCCCACAGGAACTGACTCCAAAAGAGATCAAGGCGCTGCGCGAGAACAACCATGTCAGCCGGCCAGTCTTCGCGCGTTACCTGAACACAAGCGAGTCGACCGTGCAAAAGTGGGAAACTGGCGCGAAGCGGCCGAGCGGCCCCGCACTGAAGCTGCTCTCGATCGTCCGAAAACACGGCCTAGAGATGCTGTCTTAGGGCTACACTTCCGCGAAAGGATCGGCACGCGCAGTTCCAGCCGATACATTATGCGATCAACATGCGATCAACCCGGAACAGATCATAATCAAAACAGCAGTTGAGGCGTAGGTTCTAATATGGAACCATAGCGTGCGTAAAAATCCCATGAGCCAGACTTTAGAAGAAGAACCCCGAGCTTTCCCGAACCCGCTAATGTGAAAGGTCCGTGAGGATGGCACGAAAGCAGTTCGCTTTTCACTTGGCCTTAAAATACCTACACAATGGTCTGGATGGCAATCGCCGCTGGGCCTCTGATCTCACACCTGACCAGCCGAGTTGCAGATCGCTAGCCTAGCGCTTCACACAACCGGCCTGTGCACGGCCCCCACACCTCGACGCACATTCATTGTCCGGGACGCGACTTATGACATTGGAAGTGCTGCGGCTCGCGTCGGGTTCGCAACAATACGTTTGTGAGGCGCATTCGACTGACCTCCACAGATGAACGATCGCGCAGTCTCCTGCGCGATCGAGGCGTAGTAGCAGGGGGGCAGGCACCCCCCGGGACTGCAAACTCACGGCGTGACGATGTTGAACCAGAAGTCGAAGTTGTCGAGCATCGAAACGACCTGAGTAAGCTTGGTGGCGTCGCCATCGACCTTGATCTCGCCGGCAGCGACTGCCTTCTCGAGGGTCGTCGACCCGAGCACCAGATTGTCCAGCACCTCGCGCTTCAACGTTACCGTGGCATCGGCCTTCTCAGCCCGCGCGCCCTTGGTGTTGTTCAAGACCCCATTTTCAAGCTGCACGAGATACTTGCCACCGGTATCGCCGAAATCGAAGTTCAGCGTGGCGCTCGCACCAACCGCCTTTTCGGCGTTGAGCCTAACGCCGAGATAATCGAAGAACAGGTCGAGCGACATCGCCTTCACCGTATCCGGGCTTGCCGTGTTCGGCGTCGGCAGCTTCTTCACGCCTTCGCGCAGTTCCTTCGCACCCGTCAGGTAGAAGTTGCGCCAGGGGCCGGACTCGGCCTGATAGCCGAGCTGTTCCAGCGCATCGGCGACAAGGTCCTTGGCCGGCTGGTTGTTCGGGTCGGCAAAGACCACGTGGTTGGCGACCTGGGCCACCCAGCGATAGTCGCCGTCGGCGAAGGATTTCTTGGCCTTTTCGAGCACCGCGTCTGCGCCGCCCATGTACTCGACGTATTTCTTGCTCGCCTCGACCGGCGGCAGCTCATGCAGCGTCGAGGGGTTGCCGTCGAACCAGCCGAGATAGAGCACGTAGGTCGCGGCCACATCGTGGTAGATAGAGCCGTAATAGCCGCGGTTCGCCCAGAAATTGTCGAGGCTCGGTGGCAGTTTGAAGGTTTCGGCGATCTCCCGCATGGTCATGCCGTGGTTGACCATGCGCAGCGTCTCGTCGTTGATGTAGCGATAGAGATCACGCTGCTTTTCGAGCAGGTTTACCACCTTGGCGTTCGTCCAGGTCGGCCAGTGGTGCTGGGCGAACATCACCTCCGCCTTGTCGCCCCACATGACCAGCGCCTGGTTCAGGTATTTCGACCAGGGCAGCGGCTCGCGGATCTTGGCGCCGCGCAGCGAATAGGTGTTGTGCAGCGTGTGGGTCGCATCTTCCGCGGCCGAGATCGCCTTCTTCTCCTCGATGTACCAGAGCATTTCCGAAGGCGCTTCCGAGCCCGGCGCCATCATGAACTCGTAGGTTAGCCCGTCGATCGTCTCCTTCTGGCCGGTCTTGGTGATGATGTCAGTCGGCGCAATCAGCGTTACAGTACCGGCTGAGGTCGTGGTGCCAAGACCGGCACCCACCTGCCCCTTGGGATCGGGGTTGAGGAGATTGCCGTACATGTAGCTCGCCCGGCGGCTCATCGCCGTGCCCGCCATCACGTTTTCGGCGACCGCCGCCTCCAGGAAGCCTTCCGGCGCGTAGATCTTCACCTTGCCGGCAGCGACATCCTCTTCCGAGACCACCCCGCGCACGCCGCCATAGTGGTCGACATGGCTATGGGTGTAGATCACCGCCTTCACCGGTTTGGTGCCCCGGTTCTTGTAATAGAGGTCGATCGCCACCTTCGCGGTCTCGGCCGAAACCAGCGGATCGACGATGGTGATGCCTTCCTTGCCTTCGATGATCGTCATGTTGGAGAGGTCGAGATTGCGCACCTGGTAGATACCGTCCGTCACCTCGAACAGGCCGCTCATGGTGATCAGCTGGGATTGCCGCCACAGGCTCGGATTGACGGTCGCCGGCGCCGCCATACCCTCCTTGATGAAGCCGTACTGCTCCGGATTCCAGATCGCGTTGCCGCTCTCGCCCTTGATGAGGTCGGCCGGCAGGGGCGCGATCAGGCCGCGCTTGGCGTCGTCGAAATCGCTGGTGTCGCTGAACGGGAGCTGCTTGAGCAGTTGGTCGTTTGCGGACTTGGTCGCTTCGGTTGCGTCCTTGCGGACATCCTCTTGTGCGAAGACCGGCTGCGCCAGCGCTACCGCCAGGAAAGTCACAACGGATGCTGTTCTGAAAAGGTGCTGCTTCATGTCTAGTCCCTACCTCTGTACTCGATTGGTCTCCTTGACCGGACGCTTCAGGCAAAGCCCGGCAAACGTCTGAACGGAGCGTAGGGGGACGAGCACAGCAATCGCTATGCGATTTGCGAATGCGGCAGCGTTCGTTATTTGCATAGCGTCCCAAGTCCGAAGGACCGACGATACTTAACTGCCGATGGAGGAACGCATGATCCACCAGGATTTCCGCAGTCGTGTCGGGGAAGCCGCCTGGGGCAGATTACGCCAGAGCGTCGTTCTCGTCTGCCGCGATGCCGTCGGCGTGGGCGCATCCCTTACCTGGTCGCAGCTTGGTTCTGCACTGTCGCATATTGGAGCCGAGGCGTGCCTGCTGATGTCAGAGAAGGAGCTGAAACAGGACGCCACGCTTGCAGTCCTTGCCGACTTCGCTGACAAAAAAGTGAACAGCGCCACGGTTGAGGCAGTCAAGGTGCTGGTCCAAATTGCTGGAGAGGAAGAACTTCAAACAATAACCGAGGAGTCAGCGAGAATAGTGGACAGAGAACTTCCTGACCAATCCTTCGAATTTCGGGCGATGCTTGTCCTGTTGTCTCTGTCAGCACAGGGGCAATTTGAAGCATAGGATCCTCTGTCAAAGGATACGAAAGCAATCAAGCTGCGGGAGGGGCGGACCTGGAACCCTTGTATCGACATCGGCTGTTTTCGACCACGGATCTGGACGAAGGCGAGGAGTTCGCAAGCCAGATCTGGGAGGAAAACCACAGCACGATCAGTGACGGTCGCTACGGTCTGCGATGGAATGAGGCTGTCGGCGACAAGATCAAGCTTTCCTACGTCGAGCTTGATTGCGCCGTCGAACTTAAAGCGCAGGGGCCTTTGTCCGATCACTTCCGCACATTCTTTCATCAAAAGGGACGCATTGACCACGGCGTCAATGGGCGCGCCTTCACATCGGATCCGACCACGGCCGCCGTCCATTGCCCCGGCATGGACCTGTCGATGCACATCAAGCCCTTTGAACTGCTGCTCTTGAGCCTTGACGGGCGCTCCGTCAGGAACGCAATGGCACAGCGCTTTCGCAAGCTGCCGGACTACGTGGATTGGCTTGGCGGCCTCCGGCCGTCCCATAATCTCGCATCCCTGAGGTCCCTGACCGCTTGGCTGGCGAAGGAAATTGAAAACGAAAGCTCGCCGCTTGTGCAACTAGGGAAACCGCGCCTGCATGCCGAGCGCCTACTACTCAGCCTCTTTGTCGAGTGTGTGGCCGAGTCAGCACCGCTCGAAAGCGAGGCCGTCTGCGAAGGCAGTCAAGTTCAGGCCGAACGCGCGCGTGAGTGGATTGACGCAAATTTGAGCGAGGTTTTCGGCGTAGAGGAGATTGCCGCCGCGGCTGGCGTCGGGGTGCGATCGCTGCAAAAGAGCTTCAAGCGACTCTACGGCTGTTCGCCGCACGCCTATGCCACTAGACGCCGCCTCGAATCTGTCCGGCAGCTGCTGCTATCCGACTCCGAGTCGCAAACCGTAACCAGCGCCGCAACCCAGCTGGGCTTCTTCGAACTCGGCCGATTTGCTCAAAGCTACCGCCGGCACTTCGGTGAAACGCCATCCGCTACGCTCATGCGGCGATCTTGAGAACAATCACGACAAACGCTGTCACCTGCACGCTCCTCCAACCGATCCTGCCGCGTCGGCGATCGGCCGACGTTGGATCACGATGCAGGAGTCTTTTCCTAAAACACGGGGCCAGCACGGCGACTTGAGCCCACCGCACTAAGGTCCAAGGCCAGCAGCGATCGCCAACACACGTGCAAATCCGCTGTTCGAGGAGTTGCTGTTTCTGGTGAAGTTTGACGCTGCAGACTGCGCGATCCGCACGGGAGCAAGGTTCGCCCGGCCACGTCCGACACGCGAGGCTTGATCTTGTCGCCCGTCAAAATTAAGTACGAACAATGGATAGGTCCCAGAACATCGCTGGCAAGAACGGCACAGGCGAAGCGGAAGCGCGTCGCCGGCCACAGCAGGCGCGTTCAAAACAGAAAGTGGAGGCCATCCTCGAAGCCGCCACAATGCTCATCGGAGAAAAGGGCGTCGATGCAGTTTCAATGCGCGATATTGCACGCGCGACGGCTATGCCTCTTTCCGTGATCTATCAGTACTTTCCGAACAAATCTGCCATCGTCGAGAAGCTCTTCACCGCAATGACGGCGCATTCCAGGGCGCGAACGGCCGCCGTTGCGGCCACCATTAAAGACCCCGCGGACTTTGTGATCGCCACCGAACAGCTTTTGGACGAGTATTATGAGACGGTGCGGCGCCATCCGGCTATGGCAGACCTGATCAACGCGGTGTTGGCTGACAAGACGCTCGGCCACCTGGATGTTCAGGACAGTCGCTGGCACGCGAATGTCCTTTACGATTCAATCGAGCATAGGGTGGTTCCCGCGAGACGCGACGAGTTCCGGCGGATCCTCTTCATGTTCAACCACCTGATCGGCGGCTTGATGCGGCTTTTGTTGAGCCTTGACGACCAACAGGCGCGGCGGATGCTCGACGATTACAAGATGCTGACGCGCCGCCAGGTCGCGGACATTTTCGAGTAATGAACTCTTGCACAACAGCTGTATTTTTGGGCTTGATCGGTAGATTAGCGATTGCTTCGCCATTCCAGAATTGTAGACAACCGCCGCGCCAGTGTGCCCCAAGGCGGCCCCAATTTTTCGAAGACGGAGACGAATCCGATCTTCAGCACTGAGCGGGCGTGGCTGAAGCGCAGGAAGCCGTCATATCCGTGATAGCCGCCGGTTCCGCTCGAACCGACACCCCCGAAGGCCATTCCGTCCTGGCCAGCATGCAGGAGGGTGCCATTCAAGGTCGCGCCCCCCGAGATAGCACCGTCCAGGATCCTCTCCAGCATGTCGTCATTTTTGCTGAATGCATAAAGCGCCAACGGGCGATCGCGGCCGTTGATGAAGGCGAGCGCTTCTCCGATAGTCTCGTAGCCGATTACAGGGAGCACCGGCCCGAATATCTCTTCGCGCATCAGAACGCCATCTGCCGGCGCGCCGATTACGACCGTCGGTGCTATTTTGCGCGCGCCACGATCGCCAGGCAAGGCCAACACAGTCGCTCCTGCCGCCCGGGCCTCGTCAATCGCCGCCACCAGACGAGCGTAGGGGCGCTGCGAGATGATCGAAGTGTAGTCGTCGTTGTCCGCGAACGTCGGATAAGACTTGCCGACATGTGCGATCACCGCTTGCGCGAACGCCTCGACTTTGTGCTCCGGCACAAGTACGTAGTCGGGCGCGATGCAGGTCTGGCCGGCATTCAAGAACTTGCCGAAGGCGACGCTTCGCGCGGCTCTAGTGATATCGAAGTCTTCGCACAGGATGGCAGGCGACTTCCCGCCGAGTTCCAGCGTCACCGGCGTCAGGTTCGCAGCCGCTGCCTGCATGACTTTGCGGCCGACCGTCGTTGACCCGGTGAAGATCAGATGGTCGAACGGCAAGCCCGAAAAGGCCTCGGCGATCTGCGGCCCGCCGTTTATCACCGTCACCTCGGTCTCATCGAAAGTCTCGGCGATCGTTTGAGCCAGGAGGCCGGAAAGCCGTGGGGCTAGCTCGGACGGCTTGATCATGGCGCGATTACCGGCCGCAAGGACGTCTATGAGCGGCCCAAGTGAAAGAAAGAGCGGGTAATTCCACGGGGCAATGATGCCGATGACGCCGAGCGGCTCATACCGAACCCATGCCCTCGCCGGCTGGAACGCTATATCGACATGGCGACGCCGTGGTTTTATCCAGCGATGGAGATTCTTGCGAGCGTTGCGGGCGGCGGCCATCAGCAGTCCAATCTCGAGCACACGCGTTTCGTCGACGGAACGATTACCGAAATCCTCGGATATCGCTTTCGTGAACGCCGCCTGATGGGTGACGAGCATGCGCCGCAACCTGTCGAGCGCGTGTCTTCGCTGCGCCAGTGTCGGCGCCGGACCCCCGCGGGTCAGCGTGTGCTGCAGCTCGAAACGGCGGGCCATTTCGACAAGCATCGCGTTTTGCGGCTCGGCCGTGTGTGTGTTCATCGCTTAACTCCCTAGGCGGCGATCACCGTCGCCTTTCATGAATTGGTCAGACGAATGCATGCTTCGTGCTCTCGCGCCTCTGGAGCGACAATGAATGGCGGCGCGGAATTCTCTCGCATGGCGTCATCAATCCGAAAATCACGCAGAGTTTGCGGGCCTCACTGCATCTGCAACGCGTCCCAGCACTCAATGACGTCTCCTCCCGACATGACCGCGATCGATGCGAACTGTTGGAGCACGAACTCGCTCTGCGTCGGTCGCAGGAAGGCGTAGTCGTCCACCTTGATGATCGCGGCATTCGACAGGGCGAAGAACTGCTGATTGGTGGATTGCCCGAAAGTCGAGTTCCGTGTCAGGCCGACGGGCCAGACGGGATCGGCCATCCACTTTCCGCCATAGACGAAGCACCCGCGGCGAGGAGCGATGCCCGCGCCAAGCAACAGGCGCGCAGCGATCGCCGGTCCCGGCAGCTGCGCCTCACCAACCTTCAGCACGGGAGTGGCAATATGGATCGCAGGCAAGAGCTGAGCCAGGCTTCGCACATCGAAATCGGTCGGCTTGAGAAACGCAGAGCCAAGTGAGAGTTCGTTGGCGCCGACGTCGGCTTCGTAGGTCAACGCCGTGGTTGATCCGCCGAGGTTCAGGATGTCGCGCTGATCATACCGCAGCACGGCAACGAACTGGCGAAACTGGCGAATGCTGTTGCGTTGCGCCAACGATGGACCGCCGAACAGCTTAGGCATGTGCCCGATATGAGCCTCATATGCCATCACCCCCATGCATTGTAGGCTAGGCATCTCCGCCAGGCCGGCCAGTGCTTCTGCCAACGCGTCGGCGGTGCGAAAGCCGCCGCGGTGCAGACCGACATCCACCTCGAAGCAGAAGCGCAAGGCGTTGCCAATGGAGGTTGCCAATCCGGCATATTCGGCGAGCCGCTGCGGGGTGTCGATCAGCCACACAATCCGGTCCGTGGCACTCGGCGGCCATTGCGTTAGTACCTGTCGCGCGAGATCGACCGGCATCGGTTTTCCAAACAGCAACTCGGCATCGGCAAACGTGTCCAGAACCGCTCGGCTGACCGGCGGGTGAAAGGTCATGATTCTCCTGGTTGCAAACGCGTCCGAAATACGTTTCAGCAGCGGCAACGATGGCAGCGACTTATCCACGAGACGCAAGCTCATCGTCGCAGGCATCCTGGCCTTGACCAAGGCAATGTTGCGGTCGAGGCGATCGCGATCAAGCACCAGGGCGGGCTGATGGATCTTTGCCCTGCGCAAGGCCTGAGTCACATACCCGAAATACGCGCCGGGGCTCACAGGTCGATCCCGAAAAGCGTGGCGATGTAAGGTGAAACAAAGCGGTTTTGAGGGTCTATATCGCGACGGACGGACATGGCTTCCAGAAAGCGGGGGTAGCTCGCCTGAAGATGACTGGCGGTGAGATTGTGCATCTTGCCCCAGTGCGGGCGCCCGCCATGCTTGCGGAATATCGGCTCCATCGCATTAAAGTAGGGCGATGGATCGGAGCCAGCCTGGTGATGGATGGCGATCGACGCCGTCTGACGCCTGTAAAACGGGCTGAGCAATGCCTCGTCTGGCGCAACGACCCTGACTTCAATCGGGAAATAGACATCAGAGAAGCGCGCCTCCATGAGCGCAATCACCTCTGCTACGGTGCTAGCCCCCTCCTCGATCGGAACGTGATATTCCATTTCATTGAAGCGGATGTTGCGCTCCGAAGGATAGACGGTCAGCCAGTCGGCCACGTAGTCCTCGCGGGAGATCCCGGCGAGCGCCGTCTTGAGAACCGTCTTGCGTAACCAGGGTGCCCAACCGGTCAGTCGCTGTACCCTGGCGAGCATCGCCATCGTTTCATCGTCTTCGTCGGGTGGCCGCGTCACTGCGACCTCATCCGAAAGATCGGAGGCGACGAACAATGCCGTTCGTGAGAACGGGGCGTAATAGAACTCGGCCGAACGATGTGACGTCATCATCGTGTTGAACTGATCGAGCATCTCCTCGATCGACAAGGTCCAGCGGCGCCGCCGCAGCCGGTAGCTTGCGACGTTGCGGAATGTGACTTCGGTCACCGCCCCAAACGCACCGAGGCCGGGGATCACGGCAAGGAGATCATCGACGTTCTTCTTGCGCGAGAACTCGCGAACTTTTCCTCGCCCATCGACGATCTCAATCGCTTCCAACTGCGTATGATAGGCACCCAGCGTTGCGCCGGAGCCATGTGTCGCGGTCGCGAGCGCACCGCCGAAAGCCTGCTTGTCGATATCTCCCATGTTGGGAAAGGCCTGCCCGATCTTGTGCATCGCCATTGCCAGCTCGCCGAGCTTCGTTCCCGCCCCGGCCGTGACGGTCAACGCATCCGCGTCGTGATTGCGCATCCCGGAAAACTTGTCGAGCGAGACGATGGTGCCGTCGCTTTTGACCAGCGGCGTAAACGAGTGGCCGGTTCCCAGGATGCGGAGCGGTGCTGAAGCCGTGCGAACAACATCGCAAAGTTCACCGAGGTCCGTGGGCTCGACCCGAGTCCGCGGCGTCGACGAATGATATCCTGACCAATTTTGCCAGCGCACCGTCACGGCTCTCCTCCATGCCGTCGATGGTGAGCCCATGATTTCTGCGACGCCATGCCTACTCTCCCTATCAAACTCCAAAACATGACAATATGTCATCTTTTATGTGATGATTGATCAGGTTCTTTGTCAACAAAAAAAGCAGGTCTACCAACCATAGGGCACACGAAAACATCCAACATGACAATGTGTCATCTATTGCAACATGACACATTGTCGGATTATGTTGGCGGCGAGGAGACAAAAAACGTCGTGCAAAAGCACGCGAGAAACCACACTGGGAGGAGCAACTATGAAGTGGACTACGCGCATTGCATGCATCGCCCTATTGGCAGGGTGCACCACAAATTCCGCCCGTGCCGGGGGGTACGCCATGGGCGCTGCAGAACTGGATATCCTGTTTGATCCCGGCCGTTTCAGTTGGCGCGCAGGTGTCACCTATGTCGTACCGCATCGCAAGATTGACCGCGGCCCCCAGGCGGGAGAAGATACGGCGGCGTCCTTCTCCTATTTTTCGGGCGCTATGAAGCTGACGCTTTTCGAGGGATTGAGCTGCGCGGCTACGGTTTCCCAGCCTTATGGCGGCTTTACAGAGGCCTCCGTTCCGGCAGCCAATGGCACACTCGATGAGATATTGCTGATAACCGAAACCGCCTTGACCTGCGCCCCCAGGTTTGAGCTCGATACGGGAAACGTCTATCTGCTCGCCGGCGTGTTCCAGGAAAGGCTTTCCTATGATCTGACCCGTCAGCTGGCCCCTAATGCTCTGGCCGATGTGGATCTCGATGGCACAGCGTACGGCCTGCGTGTCGGCGTGGCTTACGACATTCCCGAAATCGCTTTCAGGACCCAGCTGATGTATCGATCAGGTACGTCCTACGGCGCGCAGGGTAGGCTTACCGCGCCCGGTGATCTGGTGGGTTCGACAGATCCGAGCGTCACGGTTTCCGCTTACGGTGAGGGCATCGTCCCCCAAAGCATCGAGCTCCAGGCCCAGACGGGCATCGCCCCCGGCTGGTTGGTCTTCGGCTCGCTGCTTTGGCAGGACTGGAGCAAGCTGGAGAAGTTCAGCATCGACAGCGAGCTTTTTTCGGATACTTCAATTCACAATTGGCGCGACGGCTGGACGGCGACGTTCGGTGTCGGTCATGCGTTTACAGAACAGGCGTCGGGCTTGATCGCGTTGAGCTACGATCACGGTACTTCGACTGGATGGGAGCTTGGCAGCGGCAACACCTGGATCGGTACGGTCGGCGGATCGATGAAAGACGCATTCGGCGGAGAGCTGCGCGGCGGCTTGAGCGCGGCCTACCTGGCGCCTCTTGCCGAGACCGAAAATGGCGCAGCCAACGCGGCTGCGGCCGCCGGCTGGGCCTACGGCGTCAACCTTTCCTACAATTTGAGTTTCTAGACGGTCTCCACGAGCAGACCGTCTTGGCGGCCTGTCAGCGATGACAACCGGTCGTTCGCATGCCACTGGGGGAGCGGGCTCGCCGCAAGGGCATTGTGCACAGGGGACCCATGCACAAAAGCCGCTGCTTCCTCCACACGACCCTCAAGTAACTGACATTCAGCCACCTTCACAAAAGCTGACTTGTACTCACTTTTGCTTCGTCGTTTTCCATGGGAGGAAAGATAATGATGATTTGGCACCTGATGATCCAGATTGTCGTCTTGGTACTATCGATTGGAGTGCCACACGCCGCGCAAGCATCGCGGCGCTACGAAATTGGCCTTGGCGCCGGCGAACTGACTGTTGTTGCGTTGGGTTCGGTCAGTTCCGGCTGGACCATAACGGAGGATTTCGAGGGATTGCAATCAAGCCTGTTTGCCAGGGCCTTTCTTGTTGGCGATCCGCAACTGAAGACCGAACTTCTGTTTGTTGTTGTGGAATCGGCGGACGGCAACAATCCAATCAAGCATGCAGTGCTTCACAAATTGCAGAAGAAGTATCCGGGCCGCTTCACCGAAGCAAATTTCGTACTGGCGGGCACCCATACGCATGGCGCCCCGGCGACCCAGGACACGGACCAGCCGAAGGTCGTTAAGGCCGTCGTTGACGGCATTGTCGACGCGGTCGTCGCCGCTGTCGGTGACAAGGCACCGGGCGAGATCACAGTCAGCCGCGGGAACCTCACGTCAATCGCCCGCAACCGGTCCGAACAGGCATTCGACCTGAACGCGGAAGCCGACAGGCGCGTCTTTCCGCTCAAGATTGATCCGCTCATGACACAGCTTGCCTTCTGGCGCGACGGCAAGTCGGTGGGCCTGCTGAACTTCTTTGGCGTTCACCCCACAACGATGGTGGACGAGGGGTTCACCTATATCAGCAGCGACAGTTACGGCTATGCCGCGTACCGCATTGAAAGCGAGATGAGCACGGACACGCACGGCAAGCGTTTTGTTGCGGCATTCGCCCAAACCAATGCCGGTGATCAGACGAGCAACATCCATTTCGATCGTTGTACCGACCGCACGGAAGCTTCGCGTCATCAATGGGGCTGCGCACGCGGCCTCAGCGGACATGGCCCGTTCGAGAGCATGAAAGCCGTCGGCGAGGCGCTTGCCGACCAAGCCATGGCGCTGATGACCGCGAAGTCATCAACCCCTGCCGACGGCAACGGCTACGCACAGGTCGAGCAACCGGCACGGCCGGTCGATGATGGCGTCGTCATAGGGGCGGAAGGCTTGAATTACCGCAAGGGCCTCGCTGATTTGGCAAGCGTGCGCGTCGCTGCCAAGTACACGGGCGGCAAAGAAGAAACGACCTGTGCGCCGGCCTGGGGCGCGTCGCATGCCGCCGGCAGCACCGAGGATCTTGGCACGACACTGGCCGATGAAGGGGCTGACAACAGCTACAGTACTGCGGGATACCTCATCTGGGCACTGAACGGCCCATCCGTCGTTTCCGAACCTGTCAAAACCATGCTGCAGGTGGCCGGACTTGGCAGTTTCGTGAATGTCCCGACATCCGATGAGCTCATCGATTGCCAAGCTCCCAAGGAAGCCGTCCTTGCGTTGCAACCACGCCCCGTCGGCATGCAGGTTTTCAAGCTTGGAAAGATGCATTTTGCTGTCGTGCCCTTCGAACTGACGGTCATGACGGGCTATCGGATCCGTCGCCACTTGGCCGAGACCCTAGGTGTCAACGTCGATGATGTGCTCGTGCTCGGCTATGCGGCCGGCGAAGCACCAAATACCTCGGACGACGACTCCGGTGGAGGCTACATCGTCACCCCGGAGGAATATTCAAGCATGCAATATGAGGGCGGCTACACCGCGTGGGGGAAGTGGAGTCAGCCGGCGCTGGCACAGGCGCTCGACCGGCTTGCCGCAACGCTGATCGGCAACGCCCCGCCGACAAGAACGATCCTCGCCCCCAGGCCGGACGATCTTCTGGTCAAGATTGCCGACACTCCCGAAGACCAACTGCCTCGCCCGACGCGGTGGGACGGCGTGCCGTTATTCGAGCAAATGGGCAGGGTGATCACATCACCGGCGCCCACCTATCCAACGGTGGCGCTGGAAGTCTCGGACAAACGTCGTTTCGTCAGCGCAGAATTCGTCAGTGGGCATCCGATGAACCGATTGCGTCCGGGCGACAGCTTTGCCGCCGTCGAACGGCGCACCGCCGATGGCAAATGGGAGGTAATCCAGCGCAGTGGCAGCTGGGGCATAACGATCCAGTGGAAGGCGATTCCGCTGTGGCAATGCGCCAGCATCAGTTGCCTCAGCGCCAAGGTTACCTGGCAGATCCCGGACAAAATTGCGCCTGGAACATACCGCATCGTGCAGACCGGAGATTATAGACCCGCGTATGGTCTATCCGAGATCATACCATTCCGCGGTGAAACGGTGCCTTTTGAGGTTGAGGCGCAGCCCTGAACTGCGGCTACGGGCCATTCCTGAAGCGCCCATGTTTCTGGACCAGCAAACGCTCGCCTTTTGGGCTCTTCCACGGGGCGGGCTGGCAAACCTTTTGGTTTCCTGAGCACGATTGGAATTTCTCGCCGATTGCGCTGGGGCCGAACGCATCGCGTCTGCGCCGATCCTCCGTTTTGCCCATGCACTCTTAACGGACGGAAACCGGCGTGGTCCGGACGCTCGGCGCGGAGGCAGCCGTTGTGAGCCTCACCCTTTTTGATATTCTCGGGTTGACTATTCTATAAACGCGTTTACTGAACGCGTTTATAGAAAGGGAATCCGATGCCACGTCAACCCATGAGTGAAGTTGAAGTCGAGCGCACGAAAGCGCGAATTCTAAAGGAAGCAGCGACAATCGTCGGTGAAAGCAGTTTGGCCGAGCTTTCGATGAGGTCGCTTGCCGGTCGCGTCGGACTGACACCCGGTGCGCTCTATCGATACTTCCCATCCAAGCAGTCGATACTTCATGCCTATTGGGCCGATGCGCTGGCCGACCTGAGGAGGCGCGTCCACTCAATCGGTGCTGATGAAGGTGATCCGATCGCCGCGATTCGGCGGATTTTTGCGGTTTATACCAGCTTTTGCCTGGAGGACCACGATCGCTTCAAGGTTCTATTTCTGGAGAACAGCCAAGGCCTGGAGGACGGATACTCGCATCCGGAGGACCTTCTCCCTTATGAGCACCTGGTCGAGCGCGTCAATGGAGCCATGAAAGCCGGGGCCTTTCGCGGGGCCGATCCGGAGGCAGTCGCCCAGGCCCTGTGGGCGGCGGCGCATGGAGGCGTAACCCTTCTTATCACTGAAACGACAATGAAGCTCTCTGAGCCGGCCGATCTTCTCTCCACAATCATAGACAACATGTTGCGCGGCCTGGCGGCCCAGGAGTGATGACAATGCGGCTCTTTATTGTTGGCTTTCTCTCGCTTGGGGCGGCTATTCTTGCAGGATGCTCGGACGAGTCGGAGGCGCAAAGGCCGGCACGGCCTTTGCGCGCCGTGGCAGTGCAATTTCATGAGGCCGGAGAAACAGTTGAGCAGACCGGCGAGGTTCGTCCCCGTCTCGAAACGGCGTTGAGCTTTCGGCTGCACGGCCAAGTGGAGTTCCGGGTCGAAAATGGTTCGTTGGTGAAGGCTGGCGACGTTCTTGCAAAGCTCGAGCGTGGTCCGAGCGTCAACGGCGTTCTTGCCGCCCGCGCCGACCTTGCGAATGCGAATGCGGAGCTTGAATTTGCAGGGTTGAACGCCGAGCGGACCCGAAACCTGTTCGAGAAAAACACCGCATCGAAAGCGCAGTTGCAGCAGGCAGATGCGACCCGTTCGACCGCCGAAGCAAAGCTCGCCGCAGCGCAAGCCGGGCTTGCAAGCGCCGAACAGACCCTGTCCTACACCGAACTTCGGGCCCCATATGATGGCGTGATCTCGGCGGTGGGATCAAACCAGGGCCAGGTCGTCAGTGCCGGCCAAATGGTTGTTACCCTGATCTCCGAAACTGAGCGCGATGCCGTTTTCGACATTCCCGCTCAGTTGTTGCAGCTCAAAGAAAACGTTCCGACCGTTTCTGTGTCGCTGGTATCTGATCCGTCGGTTACGGCAAAGGGGGCTATCCGGGAGGTCACGCCCTCTGCCGACCCTGCAACGCGCACCTACCGGCTCAAGATCGGGTTGGACGCCAGCGGAAGGAATATGCCCTTCGGAGCCGCAGTTCGCGGAAAAGTGGTGCTGTCACCAAAGCAGGTGATCTCCATACCGTCGTCCGCGATCACGCAGGATCGCACCGGAAGTGCAGTCTTCGTGGTGGAGCGCGACACGAACACAGTTAAGCGCCGAGCCGTCACGGCGGAGCGTTACACGGGAACGTCGGTTCTAATTTCACATGGGTTGACCGATGGCGAGCTCGTCGCGATTGCCGGCGTGAGCAAATTGCGTGACGGCGAAGCGGTCGTCATCGAGAAGGACGCAGGCCGATGAGTGCCACTCCATCTACGAAGAACTTCAACCTCTCTGCTTGGGCCCTTCAGCGGCAGTCACTCATCGTCTTTCTGATGATTGCCGTCATGCTCGGCGGCACATGGAGCTACCTGAGGCTCTCGCGCAGCGAGGACCCACCGTTCACGATCAAGACAATGGTCGTGACCGCGGCCTGGCCGGGCGCAAATGTGAGCGATACCGTCAATTTGCTGACGGACAAGATTGAAAAGAAGCTGAACGAGACGCCCTTTCTCGACTACACGCAAAGCTACACGCGCGCTGGCCAATCGGTCGTGATGGTCAACCTTCGCGACGACACACCTCCCGCCAAGGTCAAGGAGATCTGGTACACGGTGCGGAAAAAGATCGGCGACGTTGCTGGTACGCTTCCGGAAGGCGTTCAAGGGCCTTTTTTTGACGACGAATTCAGCGATACCTACGGGATAATCTACGCATTCTCAACCGAAGGCCATTCGTCGAGGGAACTGCGCGATCAGGTGGACGGCGTCCGCGCTGAGATCCTGACGCTTCCGGATGTCGGCAAGGTCAATGTTCTCGGAGTTCAGGAAGAAGAGATCGTCATCGAATTCTCGTCGGCGAAGCTTGCCGGCTGGGGCGTTGGCCCGACGGAGATGATCGATGCGATCCGCGCTCAGAATACGGTCGCGCCAACAGGGGTCGTCCGGACTGGCGAAGAAAAGATCTCGCTGCGCGTGAGCGGTGCCTTCACGTCGGAGGAGAGCCTGCGCGACCTCACGATTCATGTCGAAGGCCGCTACATCAGGCTGGAGGATGTCGCCGACATATCTCGCGGTGTCGTCGACCCACCTGCACCTTCCGTCCGCGTCAACGGCGTTCCAGTCATCGCGCTCGCCATCTCCATGGCCGAAGGCGGTAACCTGCTTACCTTCGGCGAAGCCCTCACGTCCACGATGGCGGCCGTTGCGGCGAAGCTGCCGCATGGCATCGAAGTCCAGCAGGTCGCAGACCAAGCTTCCGTCGTCAAGGACGCCATCGGGCAGTTCGTGAAGGTGCTGATCGAAGCCATCATTATCGTCCTCGCGGTGTCGTTCGTGACCCTTGGCACCCGTGCCGGTCTTGTCATCACCGCTTCCATTCCCTTGGTCCTCGCGATCACCTTCTTGGGTATGGACATGGCGGGCATCGGTCTGCAGCGCATTTCTCTCGGCGCTCTGATCATCGCCCTTGGTTTGCTCGTCGACGACGCCATGATCACGGTCGAAGCCATGGTGTCTCGGCTCGAGCACGGCGACAGCAAGTCGTCCGCGGCCAGCTTCGCCTTCGAAACCACGGCCTTTCCGATGCTCACGGGCACGCTCGTGATGATCGCCGGTTTCATTCCGATCGGCTTTGCCGCTTCGAGCGCCGGGGAATACACTTTCTCGCTGTTTATGGTGGTGCTCATTGCGCTCGTTGCTTCTTGGGTCGTCGCGGTCCTGTTTTCGCCCCTCATCGGAATCTGGATCTTGCCGGACCGCATAGCTCACCAGAACCACGGCAACGGTCGAATCCTGAATGCCTATCGCAGCCTCCTCGGCTGGTCGCTGAACCATCGCTGGCTCACGCTTGGAACGGCACTTGTGCTTTTTTCACTTTCGCTGTTTGGATCGACTAAACTGGAAGAACAGTTCTTCCCGGCATCTGATCGCGCCGAACTCCTTGTCAGCCTGACGCTTCCGCAGAATGCATCTCGCGACGCGACGGAACAACGTGCACGGCAGCTCGAAGCCGTTATGGGGGCAGACCCGAGCGTGCATCAGTTCACGACCTATGTCGGGTCCGGATCAATACGGTTCTACCTTCCGATGGACCTGCTTCTCGACAACGACAACGTCTCGGAGTTTGTGGTCGTGGCAAAGAGTGTGGAGGAACGAGACGACCTTAGAAAACGCCTTGAGGCGGTCTTGGCTTCTGACTTCTCGGATATCGTTACGCGCGTGTCGCCGCTCGAGCTTGGCCCGCCGGTCGGTTGGCCGCTCAAGTACCGGGTTCTGGGTCCCGACTATGCCAAGGTGCGCGAGATTTCGCTCCAGGTGGCCAATATCGCCGGCGAGGATCGCCGCACGCGTGACATCAACATGACCGCCGGCGAACCGCAAAAAAACGTTACCGTTCTTGTCAACCAGATCGAGGCGCGTGCACTCGGCATGAGTTCGGAGTCGATCGCCAGCGAGATCGCAGCGACGTTTGCAGGGACCGACGTGACCGCGATCCGTGATGGCGACAGGCTCGTCAACGTCGTCCTAAAAGGCGTTTCTGCCGACAGGACATCGATCGCCACGCTCGACAACATGACCCTGCGGACGTCCAACGGGACCGCAGTCCCGCTGCGCCAGGTTGCCACTGTCGCCTACGGATTGGAGGATCCGATCATCTGGAGGCAAAAGGGCAAACCGATGATCGTTGTCCAGGCGGATGTCGCCGAAGGGGCGCAGGCCGCATCGGTAGATCTGGCGATCAGTGACCGATTGGACGAATTGCGTGCCTCACTTCCACTCGGCTACGCCATTGAGACCGGCGGAACCGTCGAGGAAGCTGAAAAGGGCAACTCTTCGGTGTTCGCCGTCGTTCCGGTCATGTTGGTCGTCATATTGGCACTTCTCATGCTGCAGCTTCAGAGCTTCACTCGGACCGCTCTCGCAGTCCTCATGGCACCGTTCGGCCTCATCGGTGTCGTTGCCGCCATGCTTCCGACGGGCACGCCAATGGGTTTTGTCGCACAGCTGGGCGTGATTGCTCTCGCCGGCATGATTATCCGCAACGCGGTCATCCTCATTCAGGAGGTGGACGAAAACGTCGCCCGTGACATGTCCCCACTGAACGCTGTCGTGGCGGCATCCGTCCACAGGGCTCGGCCGATCGTGCTGACCGCCTGTGCCGCAATTCTCGGAATGATACCTATCGCCTCGCAGATCTTCTGGGGACCGATGGCATTCGCGATTATCGGCGGCTTGGCGAGTGCGACAGTATTGACGCTTCTACTCCTGCCTTGCCTCATGATGTGGCTGTTGAACGCTGAGTGCGGGCGCAAGAAGTCAAAGGGCATCCAGCGGTCCGCGGGCGTGCGCAGCGATATCGCTGAAGGTGTCGCGGGTTAAGCGGCTTTGCGTCGCCGGCATTTCATCGCTAGTACGCTTTGCCGGGCTTGGCAGAGAATGGAGCCCCCTCACCTCTCGGACCACCATTCCTTCATCCAACGCAAGACCGCCGGGCTACCGTGGCTCGGCGATCTTGCGCTGCAGCGTACGGCACCTGTCAGCCCTTGATCGTGAACAGCGGATGTTTGAGCCGTACTTTATCCAGGACATCATCGAGGTTTGAAAAACGCGTGCCGAGCAAGCGTCAGTAAGCTTGTGAAGCCGAAGGTACGACTGGACCGGATCGACTTCCCCGCTCGCCGGCTGCAGGATCAGAGCACGGCGCCGGCACATCTTGTCCCGGCGGCTCGTGTTCGTATTGCGGCCCACTGGTCGTTCCGCTGCCAGCCTATCATCGCTCATGTGCTGTCGCGACCAGGGGCCTCACCACTTCGTGCTCAACGTCAGTTGGAATTCACGCCCCTTGCCGTAGTAGCACGCGGTCGGACTGGCGCAGCCTCCGACATATTGCTCGTCGAAAAGGTTGTTGACGTTCAGTGCAAGCGAAAAGCGCTCCTTCTCGTAGCGAAGCGCGCCATCGACGACGGTATAGCTCGGCACCACCAGCGTGTTCTTTACGTCGGCAAAGGATTTGCCCATCCAGCGCACGCCGCCGCCAACTGACAGCCCCTCGGTCTTTTCGCCGGTAAAAGCGTAGTTCACCCATAAACTGCCGAACTGCTGCGGCACGCCCGTTGGCAGTTTGCCTATCTCATCGGGGGTGCCGTCGGTGATCTTCATATCGTACCAGGTATAGGCGCCGATGAGGGAGAGGGACGGGGTCAATTCGGCGATTGCTTCCATCTCGAGGCCGCGCGAGCGGGCCTCGCCAAGCTGACGGTAGTTGCCGAGACCGTCGCCCGTCGCAACGTTGTTGCGGGTGAGGTCGAACACGGAAAGATTGATTGAGGTATTGTCCAAGCCGGCCGGCGTGATCTTCGCTCCTGCCTCGTATTGCAGTCCGGTTTCGGGTTCGAAGGGCCGTCCGGTCACCGTGTCCGTCCCGACTGCCGGCACGAACGAGCTTGAGACGCTGACATAGGGGGAGACGCCATTGTCGAAATGGTACATCAATCCGGCGCGACCCGAGAAGGCGCCATCGATCCCACGGGTTTGGGCACCTTGTGGGGTCCGCCACCGTGACCAGACCGTGTCATAGCGCCCGCCGAGCACGGCATTCCACGCACCGAACTCCATTTGGTCCTGGAGGTAGACGCCGAGCTGAGTGTTCGTGGTGGTATCTTCCGCCTGCGGGGTGGGACGCTTGAGGGGTTCGCGATAGATGGGCGCAACGACGTCGATCGGCGGCGCCGGCATCCAGAATCCCGCCTGCTCGTGACGGGAAACGCGATAGTCGACGCCGGCGAGGATAGTGTGCTCGATGGCACCCGTCGAAAGAGCGAACTCCGCCTGTGTATCGATGTTGCCAACACGAGCACGCTCGTACCTGCCGAACCAGTAGCGGTTCAGCCTTTCGCGGCCGTCGGTCGGCGGCGCCCAGCCCGCGCCGTAGAGCGTCGTGAAATCGACCGCGACACGGCCATAGCGGGCATTCTGGCGTACCGTCAGCCCGTTGTCGAAGCTGTGCTCGAAGCGATATCCGACCATCCCCTGGCGGCGAAGATGCTCATCCACCGCAGGGTCGCTGGAGAAGAAGTCACGCGGGATCCGGCCGATCGGAGCGTCGACGACGGTCCCGACATAGGGCAAAAAATTCTGGCCGTTGGTGTCCATGCGCTGGTAGTTGCCATAGATTTCCAGCCGCGTTTCATCCGTCGGGCTCCAGATAATGCTCGGTGCGATTGCCAGGCGGTCGTTGTCGCTGAAATCGACCTCGGTTGCGCCCTTGGCGCCAAGGCCGACGAAGCGAGCCGAAAAGACGCCCTCTTCGTCTGACGTCTCGACATCCACACCTGCCGTGACATGACCATGGCTGTTGACCGTTGTGAAAGCCTCGCCGCCGCTTTGTCCGGTCGGCCGCTTCGAAACCATGTTGAGGATGCCGCCCGGGGTGCTGCCGCCATAAAGGACGGAGGAGGGGCCGCGCACCACCTCGACGCGTTCGAGCAACCACGGATCCATCTTCCACGTGGCGAACCCGTATGTCGTCAGTTGCAATTCGTCGAGGAACATGCCGCTGGTCTCGCCCACGAAACCGCGCATCAGGAACCACTCATTGCGCTGGTCGGCACCATAGGAGTCCGAGCGCACGCCCGGCGTATAGCGCAACGCCTCCATCACCGTGGTGGAGCCCTGGTCGCTGATCTGTTTGCTGCCGACAACACTGATCGACTGCGCTACTTTCGACAGCGGCGTGGAGGTCTTGGTGCCAACACGCGAGGTCTTGGCCAGGTAACCATCGACTGCCCCGCGACCGTCATCTCCGAGCACAGTACCGCTGACGACGATGGCTTCCAGCTCGGTAGCTGGTGTATGGTCTCGCGCTGCCGCCGGGGCCGTTCCGACGACGACCGCCACGCTGGCCAAAAGGCTTCGCCCCCATGCCCGCGTGACTGAGTGTCTTTTCATACCGTTCATCTGCATCATCCCGATTGCGCTGGCCGATCTGCGGTAGTCGACCTTGAAGATGAGCAAATAAGTCAACTTATTGAGTGAGGATTGTACCTTTCCGGCCGCCGTTGTACGGGTTTGGAGAGATGCACAGGCAACTCATCCAAGTCGCGGCGGAGCCGTCAGAGCATCTTTGTCTGGCGCCAGCGCGCCGGTGTCGTTCCCTCGACCGTCCGGAAAATGCGCGTGAAGTGGGCTTGGTCCGTGAACCCGGCTTCAGCAGCTATCGCCCGCAGCGGCAACTTACCGGCAACCAGCAGTTCCTTTGCCTTTCCGAGCCTTGCATTGATCTGGCACTGGTGCGGCGTCACGCCGGTCGTCGCCTTAAAGGCGTGACTGAAAAGCGAAGGTGACAGCCCGGTGAGATCGGCCAGTTCTTGCAGGCGGATGGGACGTTGGCAGTTGGCCTCGATGAACTCGAGCGTCCGTCGCAACTGCCAGTCGGTAAGCCCGCTGCGTTTGGACTGGCTGGAGATCTCCATGTTCAGGGCGCCGATGATCAACGCCAGGCAAAGGCCATCGCCATAGAGCCCATGCAAGGGTTCAGGGTTGTTGAACTCCTCCGCGATCAGCCTAGCGAGCCCGATCAGGCGGTGATCGTCCATCAGCAGGCGAGGCGTGTTGATGCGGTCGGGATCGATGTCGTCGCCAAATTGTCCGAGCAGAACGTCGAGCTTGAAATGGACATCGAGATGGCGAAGAAAAGTTTGATCGATAACCTCGAGTTCCAGCTCCAGATGGGCGGGTATGTAGGAGACGGTTGGCCTCTCGATGGGGCTGGAGAACGTCCGGCCATTCCTGAGCGTCATGCGCATTCCCCGTGGCCCACCTCTAGCATCGAGCACGATGAACAGACGCGGATCGTCCCCAAGATAAGAGCCCCCTACCGAAGGCGCACACGCCACGTCCCAGATGGTGACACTGGCACCGCTCCAGGACCGCGAGTCGCTGGCCGTGATAGTGAAGCCGTCGATTGTGTTTTGCATGCGAGGTAGAAAAGTCATCGTCCGATCGCTGCCTCGAGGGCTGAGTATTTGAGCAAGAAATTCACGGTGCATGCACGCGAGAAGGAACCCGGCATCTACGCTGTTCCACATCTGCTCCGACAAATGCGCAGACGCAGGCATCCTCTGCCAGTTGTCTAATTCTGTTGCAAATGTTCCCTTTGGTCGTGAGGCGGCAGTTTCGCCAGCCGCGGCTGTCCGCATTAGCATTCAAGTCACAATTGACCGTGTTTCGAACGCTGACCGATCAACGGCCAGGTGGAGCAAGCTCCGAGAAGGCGCCGGGAAATCGTTGATACTCTAGGGTTTATGGCGATCTCCCTATTCCTCGCCTTAAACGGGATCGAACCTAAGATGCCGTTTAAGAACTTCACATCGTGAGACTAAGAGAACCCTCATACGGCTACTCCGATCAGTTTCTCGCAGTTTGCCAAGGTCCGCCCCAATACAACGTTTCGCCGAAAGCATGGAAACGCTGCCCAGGCAATGCAGTAGGGGTATGCCGGGAGACGGCGCCCCCTCCTACTTGTCCGCCGACCCCAGTCAAATTAGACTCCATCTTAGGAGCGACCATCGCGTGGATACCCATGTCGTCATTGTCGGAGCGGGGCCGGCCGGCCTTGCGGTCGGCGCCTGCCTAAGACGGGCGGCGCTCGATTTCGTCATCCTTGAGATGGCGCATGAGATCGCCCCGGCCTGGCGGCGTCACTACCGGCGGCTGCACCTGCATACGGTGAAGGCTTTCTCCGCGCTGCCGCACGCGCCATTCCCGCAGGATTATCCGCGCTATGTGCCGCGCGAGAAGATGGTCGCCTATCTCGACGCATATGCCGAGCGTTTCGATCTACGACCGCGCTTCGGCGAGACAGTCAAGTCCGTCCGACGCAAGGAGGATGGCTACGTGCTCGAGACCGAAACGGAGACCTTCAACGCAAGCCACGTCGTGATCGCCAGCGGCAGCAACGCCGAGCCCTTCGTTCCCAGCCTACCCGAAATGGAGCTTTTCAAGGGTAGACGACTGCACAGCGCTGATTACACTGAGGCTGCGCCCTTCGCTGGCCAGTCGGTTCTGGTCGTCGGCATGGGTAACACTGGCGCGGAGATCGCGCTCGACCTTGCCGAGCGCGGCGCCCGCCCGACGCTGTCGGTACGAAATGGCGTCCACATCGTGCCGCGCCAGCTGTTCGGCGTGCCAATTCAGATCGTCGGCATCGCAACTCAACCGCTGCCGCGAGCGGTGAATGACAGGTTGTTCCCCATCATCCTCGACCTCGCGCTGGGTAAGCTCGAAAGGTATGGCATCGCCAGGCCGAACCATGGCATTCTTGAGCAGATCAACGCCGGACGTATCCCGGTCATCGATGTCGGCACGGTGGCAGCAATCAAATCCGGCAACATCAAAGTGGCACCGGACATCCAGCGTTTCACCGAGCGTGGTGCCCTTTTCGTTTCCGGTGAGCATGGGGAGTTCGACAGCGTCATCTTCGCCACCGGCTATCGGCCGGGTTTCGCGAAGTTCCTGCCGACGGCATTGTGGCCTGGCAAGAGCGGCGTCACTCGCCAAGCCGCCGAGCTCGGCCTTTACTTCGTCGGCTTCCACAATCCGGTCACCGGCCTGCTTAGGGAGATCGGTAGGGAAGCGGCCGCAGTGACCGCTGATATCGAGCGGCGGAGCCGCATAAAATGAATTCGGCAAAGTGCCTGCAGTGGTTGTTTCGTCGGCGCGAGCGCCGAACCTGGCTGAGTTTTTGTCTGTTCTAGATCGGGACTGTTGTCGTGACCGTCCCCTTATTCAAAAAACATACATGTCGCTAACCGGTCCGCCGATCAGCGTGTCGTCGCCGCCGACCTGCAACAGGCGGTGCTCGTGATGGGAATGTCCATCTTGCGCCCTTCACTTTCACGTCCAGCCCCTTAAGTTCCCCCCGTCTCACCTGCCCGCCCTGACCAACGACCGAGCGATATCGATGATGTCGTCGCGAGCGGCCGTAGGATCATCCTTCGACCAGGCGACACCGAGCCCGATCCTGAAGTCCACTCCCCTCACCTTACGAAGCTCGAAATTGCGATTGGGCAGATCCAGCGTCCATTCCGGCGCAAAGCCGATGCCAAGACCGGCTGAAACCAGCGACACCAGCGAGAACGTGTCGTCACAGGTATAGGCGACGCTCTTAGCCAGATCATGCTCCTCGAACTTCTCTGCGAAATAGCGCTCGGTATAGGAGAGGTTCTGCCGCGAGAACGAGATGATCTTCTCGCCCTTAAGATCCTCAATGTCGATCTCGCTTCGGGAGAGCAGCGCGCTCTTCTTCTCCAGCGCCAGCAGGTAGCGCTCATGGGCGATCGAGAAGAACCGGAGCGAACCGATGTTTTCGACCGGGCGGATGAAGCCGAGATTGATCTGGCCGTTTTCCAGCCCGCGAATGATGTCGTTGGTCGAGCCACTGGAAATGTGCAGCTCGATATCAGGATACTTGCGACCGATGCGCGCCAGGAACGCCGGCAGCACGCCGATGGTTGCCGGATAGACCGTCCCGATCCGGATCTTCCTCACCGCCTTGCCGGCAACCGAGCGCACCATCTCGGCCGACAGATCGACGTCGCCAAGGATCCGGATACAGCGATCATAGAAGACCGCCCCTGCCCTCGTCAGTTCCACCCGCCGCGTCGAGCGGATAAACAGCTGCACGCCGAGCTCCTTTTCCAGTGACTGGATCTGACAGCTCAACGCCGGCTGAGCGATACACACCCGAGCCGCCGCCCGACCGAAATGCAGCTCCTCGGCAACTGCCACGAAGTAACTCAGTTGGCGAAGTTCCATTACATCGCTCCATGGGTCGTGAGGCCGGGCAACTCACGATTATCTGAATTTAAGATAACTGAAAATCAGATATAGATGAAAACCCCATCTTGAACAAGGTGGGCATTGTGGCCAAAACGCTTGGAACGACGAGGCACAAGGCGCTAATCGCCCTGTTAATTGAAAAGCGTGAGGCCGCAGGCCTGACGCAAACGGAACTCGCTGCCAAATTGGGCGAGTATCAGTCGTTCGTCGCCCGCCTCGAAAGTGGCCAACGCCGTGTGGATGTTGTAGAGCTTCTCGAAATCGCAGCGATACTCCGGTTCAACCCCAACGAGGCCCTCGACCGGCTTTCTGCGTTGGAGTGATGAGCGAATCGATCACAGCCTTCCCGCTCGATACGTTATGTGACTCAAGAGCCCAGAACGCGAGCAACACGGAGCGCAGCGGTGCCGTAGGGATGGCGAGCGATGTCGAGAAGCCGGCAAACAAAACCGCAGCTTTGCCACAAGACCTAGGAAGAAGGTGACGATCATCTGAGCTTAGCGGCTCGGCGGGGCATGGTGCCGGAGCCGAGAACTGGGCAACCATTGTTTCCCGAGACTTGCAAGCTCAACGCTCGATCCTTTTGATTACCTCACTGCCATCGTCAACGGTCAGAAGCAGAGCCAGGTCAGTGAACTGCTATCGTTCTACTACCCTGAACGCGCAAACTGCTAAAGCATGACTGATCCGGCGCAGACGGAAAAAACTTGGGTAAATGGCGTCTGCCCCTTCACTGTGGGAAGATCTTAGAGCGGATATTTTTGATCGCAGAAGCGGATGAGGCCCGCCGTCATTTCGGTATCTTTTTCCACCATCGTAGCCAGAATGCCGCGACGTTCCTGGTAAATTTGTTTCGCTTCTTGCTTGGGCCGCCCCACGCTTTCAAATTCTTCCTCAGATGCCTTCAATTGCTTAGCGAACTTCTCTCGATATTCGGCCAATTTACCTTTCTCGCCCGCGTCTTCATAGCCGTCGGCAAGTAAGGCGAACAACGCACCGCATTGAATTACTGTGTCATTGTACGGTGCTTTCTCATATGAGATTCGCGTCTGCGCTTGCACGGGCGATCCGTTGATGACCACAACTAGAACAATGTACGACAGAACGGCGTTCCGCATTTTCGCTCCTAACACAAGCTCATAATCGTCGCTACCAATGTGGCCGAACTTTACTGCGCAATTCTAAACCACTCGATGAGCGCGTAAGGCAAATCGCTGCGACCTTAAATAACTGGGATAATTGTCGAAGTAGCCAAAAAGATCATGTCAAGGTGTAAGGCGCGCACCGCTAACAGATAACCGTCCTACAGTCCCGATTGTACACTGGCGTAAAACCAGCGGGCTGCCACACATCGTTCTCTACGGCGCCAGTTCCCATGAGGTTGGATCAATAGTCAGAGCGTTGCCAACATACTGGTCGTCGACCTGACCCCCGCTCCGTCTCCACGAATGTAGAGAGTCCATAGACAGGATTGCCATCATAAGACTCGGAGAAACAGTCATCGGTACAACTCCGTTGAGAACGAGCCAGGCATTAGGTATTGCAGATCGGGATTTTTGGCGTCTTTGCGGTAGAGCGGCGGATTGGGAATAAGCGTCGGGCGCGTCTGGCCTATTCGCTTCAACCACGGCAAGGCGCTCTCCACATTGCCATCCGTCACTGGTTCATCGGTAATCGAGAGGGCAATTGAATGGAGTCGATAACCCGGACCGAAAGTGCCAGCTAGATTGCTCGGATCTACCAATTGAACGCTCGCCGGGTTTGAAACATCAACGAAGGTCACTAGCAGCGGATATTGTTTGGGTGCCAGACGGCGGATTTCCCGGGTGTCCTCCAATCGATCAAGCGTGCGCTTGTATGAGTCGGGATGTTCGGGATTAAGCGTAGGCTCTGCAAATGTCCAAATTGCTGTGTTCGCGGAATAGTTATCCAGAAGAACGAACAGGTACTTGCCAGAGCTGACCTCAAGAGAAATCGCCTCCCCTCGGACTTTTCCCGCCCCGTGCCAGCCCCCGGAGTCACCAATTTTGAACCATCTCGGGGGCATTTCCCAAGATGCCGCGGCAACGGCGCTTGAAGAAATCGGTCCATTTGGCGACTGAACCGTGACCGTTAGCTTCTGATGCCACGACCAGAAGCGAAATCCGAAAATGTCGCCCCGCTGGTAGCTGAAAACACCAAACAAAATACCTACGGCTGAAACAATTCCGAAAACAAAAGACCACTTAGCCATAATGTTCCGTTCTCCCGGAACATTCGTTTGAAACCGACATGTAAAATCCTACCAAGGAATGTTTTTTCGCGACCAAAAATGCAGCTCACCAAGACTATCCCAACCTCTAGGACTGACGTTCCTATATCTTGGGATCTTCTTATTGCCGTTTGCGTCTTTGTAGTTTTCCCACCAGCCAAGATACTTGACTAGGACCCCGTGCGTGACATCCTCATCCGTGATCGAGATATCGATAGAGCGCAGTCTGTATCCCGGCCCGAACACCGTTGAGAAGTTTGCCGGTCCGACCTCCTCGAAATCGCCGCGATCAATGTCATTGGTCGACGCCAAAAGCATGGGGTACCATTCAGGCTTCAGACTGCGTGTCGCCCGCAAGCGTTCCAGTCGGTCATATTCTTGAAACACATTTCCCGTCGTTTTCGTCTTTGTTGCAGGAAGAGCAAAGGCCCGGTATGCGGTGTCATGCCCATAGAGAAGAGCGAACAAATACTTCCCCTCCGATACCTCCACGACGACGCCTTCTCCTGACACATAGCTGCTGCTGGCACCTTTGAAGTCACCAACACCCCACCATTCGGGCGGGATCGTTACCCCCACTTCCGTAACGGAACTGCCTGAAACGGGACCGTTTGGCGTATCGACCGTCACGGTCAATTTTTGGTTCCACGTCCAGCTGCGGAACCCAAGCCACTCGCATCCGGAGAGCGAAAGAGCGATGAAGATAAAAATTCCGAGTCGCGCGATTTTGTTCGATAGCCCCATTTGAAGGCGGTTTGCACGGCCATTGTGTTTATACCGGCGAGGCGAAAGGATCAGCAACGAACACCTGATCGTCATTAATATTTGATGACTCTCACCGTTCCTTCATTGCCCCTGACGCGACCTCGGCCAGCGGCGAGAACAGGTATTCGAGAATGCGGCGCTGGCCGGTCTTGATCTCGATCGTCACCGTCATGCCTGGTGCCAGTGGAACGGCTCTGCCAGCAACCTGAATGTCGGTTTCAATCGGCTCGAGGATAACAGGATAGACGAGGTTCTGGACGCGTTGGGCGTTGCTGACCGGAACGGTCGATTGCAGATTGCCAGACGATATTTCTTCTAGCTGTCGAGCGTCCGGTTCGTGGATGGCATCGGTGGCGATGCGCAAGACCTTGCCGTGCAGGATGCCGTATCGGGTGAACGGGAACGCCTCGACCTTAATGACGGCCTCGTGCCCCGCCTCGACAAAACCGATGTCGCGGTTTGGCAAGTAGGCTTCGATCTCCAGTTTCTGTTCGCTCGGCACGATCCGCATCAGTTCGGTGCCCGGTGTCAGGACCTGTCCGATCGTGGTGATCGCCGATGCCTGGACTACTCCGGTTTCCGGGCTGCGGATGGTCATGGCCGACAGTCGCCGGCTGGCCTTGGCGAGTTCCTGCACCGCCTGCTCGGCCTCGCGCATGGCTTCGGCCAAACGTTGCATGTTTCTCCGCAACCACCACCTGCAATCGTCCCGAACTTTCTCCAGCATAGGCTGCAAGTTAGATGACAGTCGCAGGCGCAGCTGCAGAGCGGAAAGCATCACGGAGGCTAGATGGCGACGAGCGCTTTTCGAAATTAGAGAGCGGCGGCTGGCCTACACCCCATGAACTGCCGGTCAATGAACGGTTCCGCTCGATACATTATGCGATCCTAAACGCACAAAGCGCGAACATCAAATGAACAAGTCCTTCGTTGAAGGCGCCGCTGCCGCGGTTTAACGTCTTCTTCGCAGGGCACGCACTGGACTTCCGCGTTCAATCGATCATGAATTCCCGTGGCCCTCGGTGAACGTCGAGTGCTGGCGGCCCCGAGCGCCGTCCATAGCAGAGCCTACAATCGCGAGCGAAACGCATCGATCATCGCTCTTGAGACGTCGCTGGGATAGCAGATTGGAGCAGCACCTCCCGGCTTCGAATACGCGCTCCTACGCCCGCAACGCCGCCCAGCGCGATCGCGACTCTCCGGGCATGCGCACGAGCCACTATAACCGGAGATCGACTCGGCGATGATGCGCTGCACGATCACGGAATCGGAAATCCGCGGGACTTTGCCTGGCTCTACACGGGAGGACTCTCCGGATGCAGATTTGTCGCGCTTTGGCTCCGTGTCGGAACTCAGGAGATGTGATGCGATCCACCCCTCCCGCCGTGTAAGGTCGTCTTGGACATACGACCATTCGCCGTCGACAGACAGTAAGCGGACCGGCCGACCGGTATCGTAGCGATCGAGGATCGGAAATTTTTTCCCCGGTCCCTCTCGTAAGGCGACGCGCTTGCCGCGCACGAAAACCGTGGCGATCACTTCCGTGTCGGCGCTTTGAACCGTTGCAGAGGACTTGTCTTTCTGAGGCGCAGACCCCACAACAATTCTTGCCGGAGGCAGCCGCGTTTCATTGACCGCCGCTCGCTCGCCGCTATTCGTGCCGAGCCAATAGATCAATGTTGCAGCTACGCCCCCGCCAACAAGAAATCGTCGCATGATCCTTCCCCGCCCCTGGGTTGTATCATTTAACGCTTTCTGGAAGACGGCAAGCCACGAAATAGTAGCCGGGCTCGTGACCGTTATCCGCACTATCGTTCAAACACACACGGAAATCTCCGATCGAGATCCTTGACCCGTCCCTCTGTTAACCGTTGCGGCTTTTTTGTGTTGCAACTTCAATTTGATCAATGTTCTCTGAATATAAACAGAGCAGGGGAGTATCAATCTTGCCGAGTTTTCCGTTCGGCCTCATTCGCATATGGGCATTCTGCCTGGCCCTTTCGCTTGTGGGTAATCCAGCGCTCGCTGCCACAAAGAAATTTGGTCCCTTCTCATTCGAGGAGAGCGACCCCAGCGTCATCACCCTCGCGGGCGAGATCGACCTCTATTCCGCTTTGAATTTCAGGCGGGCGCTGCATGCTTCTCAGAAAGCCAGATTGCTGGTGCTCGACAGCGTCGGCGGCGCTGTCCAGATGGCACTGCTGATTGCTGACGACGTGCATGAGAGGCGCCTCTCCACCTTTATCCCGAAAGGGAAAGGTTGCTATTCCGCCTGCGCCTTTATCTTTATGGCGGGTGTCGAGCGCCAGGTAGACGGTGAGCTTGGCGTCCACCAGATCTCCAGTGAAACGAACGACCTGGTGAACGCACAGCTGTCGATTTCCGATATCATCGACATGCTCGCTCGTTTTGATACGCCGGCGGAAGTCATGACAACGATGTTCAAGACGCCTCCGTCGCAGATGCATGTGTTCTCGAGCGAAGAAATCATTCGCTACAAGCTCAATAGCAAGGGTGTCGCGACAGCTTCGAACGAGCCGGTCTCCACAACCCCGGCCGCCGGTCTTGAGGGCGCACCACCCTCGACGGCCAACTCAACCGCAGTCCCCACCCCTGAACCAAACAGCCAACAAGTGGCCGCTACCAACCCTTCGCCGATCGATCCCGGTCAGACTGACAAGCTGTCGGCAATTGAAGAGTTCGCCCGTAAGCCGACGCGGATCGCCGTCTACACTGGCCTTGACCTGTTTGGCGATGACCTCGCTTCGAAGAGGACGGTCGACGTCGTTGAATGTGCTTCAACCTGCCTGCAAATGAATGGCACCTGTAAAGCGTTCACCTTCAATGCCAATCCGAAGATTGTGCGCGGACCGAATTGCTTTCTGAAAGCAAACGAAGGTCGCGCGGATGGAAATTCGGTCGCTATCTCTGGGAAATTCCTGGCGAGCGCTGATCCAGACCCAACGCCATTTAGCATGGGTACGATCGATCCAAAGAAGGCGTTGTTCGAGGATGTCGATCTGCCTGGAGGCGACCTCGGCGTTCGCGCGTCGATCACGAACGCGACGCCACTTCAGTGCCGACTGGCTTGCATCGACAATGACCGGTGTGCTGCCTTCACCTACCTCAAGAAAAAGAGGGAATGCTGGATGAAGGGGGCCGTCAGCACACCTCTCTTCAAGTCCGGTATGATTTCCGGGGTAAAGAGTTTCCAGACCTTTGCACCGGCGAAGGTAATCGGACTCGACTGACGAACCCGCCATAGGTCCACTGCCCGGTTAAGCGGATTCACACGCAGTACCGTTACCGGCATGGTCATGTCGTCGGGAGTCCACACCTCCCAGATCGTCTGCGGTGTGGCTCTTCCTGGCGGCGGCGTTCGCCCTCTGAGCACTTAAGATCGCTTTAAGCTCATCGACCGTCAGTGGCTCACTACGGCGATGGAGCATCGCGTGGCAGTTGGCACACACTGGTATGAGGTCCTCGATCGGATCGACAATGTATTCGCCACCACATTTGTGAATGGGCTTGATGTGGTGCACGTGGATGTATCCTTCGCCAAGAGCACCATAAGTGTTGCCGAAATTGACATCGCAAACCTTGCAGCTTAGGCCATGGTGTCGAAGGCAGGCCTTACGGGCGTCGGCGTTGCGCTCGTACCCGTTGACAACCACGGTGAACATCGCCCCTTCGCGAAAGCCGCTGTCCGGATCATCGGAATCGATGACCTCTGCGATCGTTTCATAAACATCCTGGTCAACGTCCACATACCAGCCGTCTGCGAGAACAACCAACCGACCTTCGGACAGTTCAGGGGTAAACTCAGCAATCGCTGCGGGTGAAAGCTCTCCCTCTTGAGGGTTTCTCGCCACCCCTCGCATAGGGAAGGTTTGAAGCCGGTAGCCTTCGGCTTCAATGAGCCTGATATGCTCGAGAGCCTGGCCGTATCCGTTATTTTTGCGTCCCTTAGCGCTGATCTCCCAGTTCTTGCGGAGGATACAGCCAAGCCGGTTCTTCTGCTCGCTCTGCCACATACCAAAAATGACAAAACGCTCACGATGATTGACGAAAGACCAGCTCCAGTTCCAATTTTTGCAGTCAGCGCCATGCGATTGGACGAATTCCTTGCGGTTCATGCTAGCTCCCTCTCATATTCCGACGCGCATGATGGCGGGTCCCCCGTCATTCTTCTCCTCCACTGAAAGCCAAGGCGACGAATTATTGCTTGAAACAATTCTCGCGATGCCAGCGCAGGAAATGTGGATGCGGCCTCTCGAATGCCCGCGTGGGCACGATCGCCCGCCCAGTCTTGTTGATCAGCCCTTGAATGCTGTCTGGATCGTTGGCATGCCTGGAAACCAAGATGTCGAGGTCATCGGAAAGGCTGATCAGGCCGCGATCGAACATCCAGTGCGCCGTGCCGGACAGAGCGATACCATTGGTCAGGATATCAGGCCCTTTCGCCTCAACCGGCCGTATGTGCGCTGCATCGACTTCGGCGCGTCCACCGCCGTTGATGAGCTTCAAGCCAGTGATTGCACAGCGCTTGTCGTAGGCCTGAACGACGAGGCGGCGGAACAATCGGTCACGAACAATTCGTGACGAGAGCTGTGTGACGCGGTTGCGCTCTTGCTCGAATACGAACGGCGTTTGAACGCCTTCCCCCAGTCCTTCAACCGAGGTCCTACTGTCCAATTCCCCGGTCCGCGGCAACTCTGGCTCTTGCTCGTCAAGACCAATGCCCACGATACGGTTGAAGTCGGCGTTCGAAATAGGCCTCACCGCAGACTGGGCCCTGCCAGATATCTTGCCTTCTTCGTTTAGAACGCCGCGCTCAACCACACCTTCTGTTCCGCTGAAAGGAACCGGATTGACGAAGTCAAGATAGCTGCCCGGTTCGATGAGCGCGAGATACATGCCCAGCGCCTTTGGATCTGGGATGACCTCGGCCACCTTGGCGACAGCGAAATAGCCTCGCGTCGCCGCAACCTTGCGCGGCTCGTAGTAGACAATCCAATCGCCAAGGCAGGCGCGCACCCGTCCAAGATATTGGCTTGGAAACTGGTACTGTTCTGCCGGGCTGTCGTCGTAGATCGAATCTGAGCGATGAATGAAGACCCCGAATCCCATGATTGACGCTTAGCACAGCCTGAGCGTTTGCCGATACGATTTCACACGCATCTCTAGGTCGAATTTAGAGTTCGTTTACCACATGGCCTTAGCAGGCCACGCCCCGGCACCCGTGCCGATCAGCGATACGAATTCTGGATCTCATGAAAACCCAATCTGCTTCATCACTTCATTTTCAGCGTAAGATTTCCGACTTCTGCGACGTCCGCGTCGCGCCACTCGTTTCCAGGCGAACCCTGGAAAACATCAAGCCTTATCTCTCCAGCTTGATCCTTTACCGCAAGCCTCCGCCGATGCGGATGGGCAGGATCGATTGGCGATCCGTATCTGACGCCTGCGGCTTGGAAGACGAGATGACCCCCGCGCTCAAGAAGGGTCTGCAATCCGGGCTCGAAGCGATCATCCGCTGGATCGATCACGAGCGACCAGTCGAGCATGACCGGCCAACACCAACACCGCCGATCGAAGCGTCGCACAGCGCATGCCGCGAACCTGACGTCAAGGCGAGCAAATCTTCAACCGCACCACGACCAACACCCTCGACGCAGCCGAAGGCAAAGCCTGGAATCCCACCACGGGCGATCGAAGAGCATCCGGTTCCCCTCTTCAATTGGACTGAAAATCCGTTAGATTTCCGAGAAGCGCTGAACTACCACATGCGCCGGCATGGTGACACCTACTGGCATCTTCATCGCGCAGTCGCCGGCGACCACCCGACCTTCGACAATAAGACGCTGCTGAGTTGGACGAACGGCACGCGCGTCCCAAGATCGACGGACAGTTTCGAGATCCTCGCCCTCATTGAACGACGCTACCGTCTCCCCGTCGGATACTTCAAAGAACGGCTGCCACATCAGTCGCGATCGGCGTCCGGACATGAGTTCGAGAGTGACGTTAGCCCTGCAGAGCGGCGACGGCTCGCCTGGCATTTGCCGGATGACTTCAACAGCCTGCCCTTCAGCAAGCGCCAAGAGATCCTCGATTGGGTACGCCGCGTGATCATCTCCGGCACCACCGACTATCGACGCTTCCAGGCAGCCGCGATCCGGCAGCGATATGCCATTCGCTTTCCTGGCATCTCCTATGGAAGCTCGCTTTCGCCGCGGCTTGCATCGAACGACTTAGAATGGGGTGGAACATCCGATCATGCGGCGATCGAAGATCCGGACCTGCTTGCTGGCGTTGTCGATGCCCCTCCCCGGCTCGCGATGGAGATGGCAAACCTCGTACGCTTCAAGACCGCGACCCTGACGACGCTCGGGTTCCAGCGCAATGGCGTCTGGGGAGAGGAGACGGCTGCACAGAAGATTGAGCATCTGGGCCTCATGTTCGGCGCCCTGGCAGCTTCACCTAAGAGCGCTGTCAAAGGCTATGGTGTGCCCCTCAGCCAACTGACCTTCGGTCTTCTTGTCTTCCCGGGGATATGGGATTGGTACCTTCAGTGGCGAGAGAAGCGCCGTGGCTTCTACACCACATGGGAAGAAGACATGTTGAGCGTGCTTCTCGGCATGGTTCGTCCCGAAACCGGATGGATGTGGCAACATCCGGAGCTCGTCCAGAACACGAGACCAATCCCCGGCCTGGTGACAGCTGCGGAGATCGCTGCGGCTCAAAAGGACTGGCATGCGTCGTGCGACATCGTCTTCAAGCATGCGTCGCAACGTTCGAGGGAGATTCAGCGTGTCGCGCGTGTGCACCGCGACCCCTTCGAGCCGATCATGTCCGTGCTCGAGGCCGATAGTCCGCTCGCTGAGTATCGCAAGATCACCGACGAAATCATCAGGCGGATGCCGCACGAGGAGCGCTATCCGCGTCCCGCTGCCGAGGCCGTTCGATCCTTCCTGATGCTGCGCCTTGGCCTCCATCTCGGACTGCGCCAGAAGAACCTCCGGCAACTCCTTGTTTGCCCGCGGGGACATTTCCCCACGTCGGAGCGCCGTCTTGAAGACATGAAGCGTGGTGAGATCCGCTGGAGCGAGCGCGATGGCGGCTGGGAAGTTCTGATCCCCTCCAACGCCTTCAAGAATGCGAACTCGTCATTCTTCGGCTCGAAACCGTTCCGCTTGGTCCTTCCGAACCTGCAGGACCTCTATCCCCATCTGAACGCGTATATCGAGCGTCATCGCGCCGTATTGCTCGCCGGCGCCGAAGATCCGGGCACCCTGTTCGTGAAGACGGTCAGAACCAAGACCAAGGATGCGTCCTACGACCAGACGACCTTTTACGAGGCTTGGCGGACGGCGATCCAACGCTATGGCATCTACAACCCTTACACCGGTCGCGGCGCCATTAAGGGCTTGCTTCCGCATGGTCCCCATAACGTCCGAGATGTCCTTGCGACGCATATCCTCAAGCAAACCGGGTCCTACGAGCAGGCAAGCTACGCCATCCAGGATACGCCGGAGATGGTTGCAAACCACTACGGCCGCTTCTTGCCGCAGGACAAGGCGGCGCTTGCTGCCAGGATCCTCAACCAAGTCTGGGAGGCGGCATAGCGCACCCCGGAATGTTTACTAAATTGAATTGCAAATAACCTAAATGGTCGCTATCTATCACCTACACTTACACGCAAGCACACTAAATTCTGGAGCATTGGTATGGATAGTGAAGCCCTGGTCCAACTGGCGCTGCAAGCCCAGTCATGTTCGCAAAAGGAACTGGCCATAACGCTCAACGTCTCGCCCACACAAGTAAGCAAGTGGAAGAAGGGTGAGCACATGTCACGCGAGATGGAGGATCGCCTGCGAGCGCTAGCGAAGATTGGCGATCAACAGCCTTCATTTGTCTATTGGGCTGGCTCTCCGGAGAACGCCAAAAAATGGGATAAGCTGTTCCATCATCTGGCTCGAAACGCCAACGACAGCGCTGAGACTGGATATGAGACTCAGCCATTGAACGATGATTTGGGCCTATTGAGCTGGAGCACCTTTGATGTTCTGCGGGAAATGGGCGTGGCTATTCCTTCGAAATTCCCGGGCGACCTAGACTTCGATTATGACGAAATCTATTTCGACGACGAGGATGACACGAAGGAAACAGCTCTAGAAAGAAATCCTCATGCGACACTCGTATACAAGATCTACAAGTCACTTAATGACGTTTACGGTTTCTACGCCGCTTATGTCGCCGAACTGATGATGGATGAAGATCTAGAGCTATTTGATACCGACGCCGAAAATATTGAGGCGTCGCTTATCCTTCTCGCTGCCTCCAAGCTGGAAGTTGAACCCGCTTTTGCCCCGAAATTTACCGAATTTAAGCGGCGCACCACGAAAGAATTCGAAGAATGGCTCAACATCGTCAAAGATAAAGCGTTTCGAGCCGGTATTCCACTTCGGGCTGAATTGCTGAACATGGTGTACTCGTCGCACGGAGCACTCGGCGTGGAAGCAGAGCGAGAGAGCCTCGGCTTTAACTCTTCTCGGATACACCCTGATGTTTATATGAACGAACTTCTATGCGGAATGCGAGCGATCCACCAAGTATTGCCAGCGATCTTAAAGAAGTTAGGGATTGAGGACGAGTTTAAATTAGATACTTCTGAATTCTACCTGGGGTAAGAGATCTTGGTGGCATTTTGGTTTTCCATTCGAATAGTGGTTTCACAGTGGAATAGCTGATAGTAGCTGAATGCCGTTCGGTGTTGTTCACTGCGCGCCAGCGCCGGACTACCGAGTATGTTAGAGGGATCAACAAGATTGAGCTTAGAGGGTCACCTCCATGACCAGAAGTCCCTTCGGGCGGTAACCGGAAAAACCGCGGACTGGAACGAATTGGCTAAGGACTGCGTCGCCTTTGCAAATGCCGCAGGTGGTACATTGAGTATCGGCATTGAAGATGGTCAAGAGGTCCCCGAACCCAACCAGAAAATTCCGGCCGATCTTCCAGATTTGCTGCGACGTAAGCTAGGCGAGAGGACCGTTAACGTCACCGCATTGCCAAATGTCACCACTGCGGTGAACGGCGGCCAATACATCGAACTCTCGGTTCCTCGGTCGACAGGCGTCGCCTCAACTACAGACGGGCGTTATTACCTTCGAGTCGCAGATCAGAGCAAGCCGGTGACTGGGGACGATGTCATGCGTTTGGCATCTGAGCGGGCGGCCTTGCCGTGGGAAACACAGACATCCTTGAGTGTACCGCGCTCCGATGCCGACCCCTCAAAACTTCAGACGGTACTCTCAGCACTTCGCACGTCCGATCGGGTCAAACCGTCCGTGAAAGAGAAGTCGGCCGACGAGTTGCTGGATCACTATCAGATGGCTCGAGGGCCATATCTCACAAATCTCGGTATTCTGTGTGTCGGACAGCAGTTTCGCCGCGCACAGTTGACGACTGCTCCGGTTATTCAGTTTCTAAAGTATGATGAAGAGGGCCAGAAGGTTAACAAGCTGGTATGGGACGACCACACTTTAAATCCCATTTAGCTTATCGAAGAGGTCTGGCAGCAAGTGCCGGACTTTAAAGAGTCATACGAGCTACCCGACGGACTCTTCCGCCAAAATGTGCCAGCGTTTGATGAAGTGGTCGTCCGCGAATTGGTCGTCAATGCATTGGTACACCGGCCATATACGCAGCGAGGCGACATCTTCCTGAATTTGCACCCCGATAGGCTGGAGGTTGTAAATCCTGGCCTTCTGCCGCTCGGCGTCACGCCCCAAAATGTGCTCCATACGACCGTGCGCCGTAACGAGCATCTCGCTAAACTATTTCATGATCTGAAGCTAATGGAGCGTGAAGGTAGCGGCTACGACAAAGTGTACGAGGTTCTGCTCTCCCAAGGGCGTCCGGCGCCTGAGCTAGCAGAGATGCATGATCGCGTTCAAGTCACGATACTCAGACGTATCCTGAAACCTGAGGTTATCGATTTCATCGCTAAGGCGGATGAGACATTTCATCTTACCCAGCGCGAACGTATTGCTCTTGGCCTTCTCGCTCAACATGAGGCGCTAACGGCGCGGGAACTTGCCGGACAACTCGAGCTCCTATCGATCGAGGCGATGCAGCCCTGGATCAGGCGTCTATTGGAATGGAACCTCGTACAAAGCTCTGGGCGAACACAGGCGACGCGCTACTTCGTGGATCCGGCTCTTTTACGCGGCCATGCCTTCATTAGTGGAACGACCCTGAAACGCATCGAACCGCATCGGTTGGTTGCACTTATTGTTGAAGACGTCGGCCGGTACCCTCAATCGAAAATCGGAGATATTCACAAACGAGTTGGGATTCCGCGATCGAGAATTCGAAGGAGCGTTGAGCAACTGGTAAGAGATGGCAAATTGAAGTCGGAAGGCGTTCGGAGTGGGACACGTTACAGCCTCCCGTAGTTTGGCTCAAAACGAGGTATATCGTTCGATCATGCACCAAAATCATGCGCCAAGCCGGCCAAGACTACGTTATAACCATCTGAAAAAGTTGCGCATTTTCGCTTGGTTCAATTGACGTTCATGAGCCAAACTTGAGCCAAACTGAGACCGAACCCTCCGGCGCCGGGACGTTCCCGTCGATACATTATGCGATCCCCGTGGCCCAAAGGGTGAACATTACGGCAACAAGGCTTGCATTGCTCTGGAAGCACAGTTCTGTCCGGCCCGTAAGGCGCATCCACGCTTAGGTCTGCAAACGACCGCCGGCGGCACGCATCCATTTCTCGATAACGTCTCTTTCGTAAGCCAGCAGCGGGATTTCGATCACCGAGCCGCAGAGTTCAATCTTCTCAAGGCGCCAAAACCACTTTGCTTCGGCGAAAATCTCATTACAGATCTCGTTGACCACAGTCGTCAGATTGGCCGCGATCCCAGTTTTTCGTTCTCTGAGGCGTGCAATCGCCAAGCGCATGAGCGGCAGGGTGATGGGCGTGATTTCTTTCTGTGTCCACACATCCAGCAAACCGAAACACGCCCTCCCTAAAATTGCGTAATCCAAGGTTGGATTGTCGAATCGCAGGCCTGTAACTTCGTGAAGAACGCGGAGTTTCTCTTCGTTTGGCCGGGCAATGAAGCTGGACAACTGTTTCATCCCCTCGCGGATCCGCCCTGCCAATCGTTCCGTCCCGCGCACACCCTGCGGGGGCATAGGTGCCTTAGCTTCGCAGATGATGATGTGTTGCGTAACGGGATCGATGATGAGAAGGTCGAACTCACCGCCCTTGAATTTTCTATTTTTGAACACACGCAAATCTGGAGAGCCTTGAAGCGCCTCCTCGAAAGCGGAAATCAGCGTGGGTTCAAGGTCATGTGAAACGAGTTCATCAAAGCGGGAAGGCTGGCTTCGCATAAAGCCCTGAATCGCATTCCGTTCGTGGCAAAACACCATCATAGTGTCGACGAAGGCCAAGCGGGAGGAACCTATTTTGTAAAAAGGTGGCGTGTAGCCTTCTCCGCCGACCCGCTGTTTCGTCGGGCGTTCGAAGTGGTAGGTAAAGGCATTCAGAAAACTCTCGATCACCTCGGCCCCCTGTCCCGAGATGGCCTCGAGCATCTGAGTCCATACGGGCTCTTGCCACAGGATGGTCGACCAGCTCATGCTGCGATCAAAGAGCTCGCTATTGTTCTGCATGAGCGAAAGTCCACAGAACATAGTCGCAATTTCACCCGCGACCGACGCCAATCCGAACAGGCTGGCCTGCAATTGCTTGTAGGTTTCGCGCTCGAACCCGAAAACCTCTCCTATGCCACCATCCGTAATCAGCGGCTGCTCCACGAGATCTCTTGCGAACCGTTGCGCGCGCTCAATTGCGATCGGCACCAATTGCGCAGGATCGATGTCTGCGTTCGATTCAACGAATGCAAAGAGCCGATCATCAAAATCGAACGCTTCTCCCAGCAAGAAATTGATCGCCAGCTCGCTGACGATAATGTCTTTCGCTTCGGCCTCTTCGAGCGCTTCATTTCGGTATTTGAAGGAGAACCCTGATTCGGATCGCGCAACGACATATTGGCCCCGGTGAACCGCTGGCACGAACTCGCAAAAATGGCTGTACTTCAAAAGCGTTCTGAACTGATCTCTCTTTGGGTCAGCTTCATTGAAGGCTGCCATCATTTCCGGAACCGAGGCCGGTTGGATCCAGTCTCGACCGGCCAGCCAAGGCAGCAAATAGCTCATTCGATATGCGATCGTCTCGCCAGCGACCCGCTTGGTTTCATCGCCGCCGGACATATGGATCGCTGAGAAGATAAACTGATGGAACTGGTGCAGTAGTGTGGGAGCCGAAAGCTTCGCAATCGGCAAACCCTCAACAAAAGCATCGACATGTTTCTCGAATGCTATGAAATCTTCCAACGCCTCAATACTCACAATAATCGGCGAGACCTAGTGGCCCAGGAAGTCGGCTTGTTACGTATCTATACGTGGGCTCAACCAAATCCCGCAATGGCTTCTTGACCGCTTACCCCAAATCGAAAGTTACTCCCGATTCGCCGAGATCGACATAAGGCCTTTACTCGGGAAAATCCGCTAGAGGGTGGGCAACTCTCGCGGCATCGAGAAAATCTGGGACATCATTCAAAAGGATACAATCGATGCCGCCGAGTAGGTATGCCAGCCTATCTCCATAATCATGTGCATTGTCGCGGCCGCCGCCAGTGACAATTGAGCGGATGAGGAATTTTCGAGCTGCCGCGTCTCCGGGCTGGACGAGATACCTGATGTCCCTCAAGACGCATTCGACCATATACCTTGCAAAGGTATCGCCCACCCGGTCGGATCGGAGGACATGGTAGAGGCACGTGCCAAGACAACGCGCCGCATTCGCGGGAATGCCTGCCGATCCTTGGTGAAGGCTTTCCGGAAAACTTTGATGAACCGATCCTGCGGGCGCTTCGCGAATGAACTGAACCCAGTGCCCCAAGGTATTGATACATTCATAGATCAGATGAGCGTTCCAGGTGGGAAATTCATCGTCCTGATCGATGTCCGGACCGGTGGCATCGTAAACCCCAACGAGCTCGTCAACGAAGTGGTCGAGGTAGGCTAGCCACATGTGATCCTTGATGTCCTGACTGAACGCCGAACGGATCATCAAATCGAAGTAGGCAATGGCGAAGGCGATAGGGTCTCGCCACCTCCGTTGGTCGAAACCATCGCTCTTTCCGTGGAGCTGCGCTCGCACGGCGGGGTCGTCACTCCTGATATAATCGAGCACAAAATCGCCGACCGGCTTCCAAGCCGCAAGCGTTTCGGCCACGCTCGCGTCCAAGAAATACGCGCGCAAGATGAAGTTGTGGCCGACCACGAGATTGTCGCCGACGCCTTCATATTTGGCGTTGCGTTCAATTTCTTCATACAGGCGGCTTCCCTGCGACGATGCGAGGCTTGCCAATAGTCGATTGGAGAAGTCGAAACGCTGATGGGCATCGAGCGTCAGGAGCACCGCTGTCACACTGGGGCGCTGAAGAGCGGCGTAATCCATAAATTGACGGCTTAGGTAAAGGGAATTCAAGATTCGCTCGGCGTGCTCCTGCGCATGTCCTCCCTCTGGAATGCCCCTCGACAATAGCCGAAATGGCGCTAGCCACCTCCGCTTCTTCTCCGCGCGTTCGGGATTACTTAGCCATTCCTCCAGATCGGGGATGCGCTCGCCGGTGAACCGGTCTTTCAACTTTTGATTCCAGAGCTTGCGGTTTTGGGCACGTTCCAAGAAACGCACGTGCGGAAGGACGAAGTCCACCGCCTCACCATAGCGCTGCTGATGGAACAGCTGCTCGACGAGATCTGCCATTCCGCGGATTGATCGCTGGCTCGGTGGAAGGCATATCGCCACCAAGCAGGCGAGTAGCATCCAGACCAATACAACGAGAAACGCAGCCATCGCAGGTGTAAAGGCGCCGCCGGGCTGGATTACGAGCCCGTCGCAGACAATCCGAAAAGCCGGCAGGCAAGGCAGGGCGAGAAACTGAAAAAACTCGAAGTAGAGGGCGAGCACCAATGCCGCGGCCGCGAGGAAGGCTTGCGGAACAAGCTGCAAGCGGATCCGCAACCTGGCAACTGGCGGAATAATCGCGAAGACTGCAGCAGCTAGTCCGAGGAAGGTCAGGAATCCGTCGAGGGTCATTTGAGCGGGGCAATACCGAAAGAATCAAGTTTTTCGAGAATATCGAAATACCAGTAAACATTGCCTGTCTAGGTTGTCACGCAAGATCGAGCGGAGACTGATCTGCAATAACATCGCGATGGGCTTGATCTAAATGCTGCAGTTCCTGTTGCTTATGGATCCCTTTTCAGATCGGATCGATATGAACGTAGCTCTAGCCGGCATCAAGGCGTACCTTGAGACCGTCCCACAGGATTAATTTAGCCACACGTTCTGGGATACGGCAGTCGCGATGTTGTCTTGCAGGTGACGAAAATGCTGTGCAGCGTGGCCCGCCAAACGTCAGTTACCGGAACAAGGCTTTGAGATATACTGGGCTCGCCTGGAAGCAAGTAGGTCCTGAGGCCTTTCGCGGCTTTTGCGTTTCGAGGGCTTGAAACCCCGGAGGCCGATTGCGTCGGTCAATTCGGCTCCGTCAGGAGAACAGAGTTCGCGCAGAAAGTTTGCTTCCGTAGTCGACCGCTGAGCAAGCGAATGGTTACATAAAAGTGCCAACGCCAAGTATCCACTCTCTTTTCGATACAAAAACCCTCTTGCTTGGCCACGCGCAAATCCCAACTTACAATGGAATGCCGAATCGAGCGGTTCGTGATTGAGAGTCGATACGCCCTATCAATGCCGCTGTATTTGGAGGGTAGACCGGCCGTGATGAGTTTTTTGGATAGAGGTGACCGTTGAGTGCTCGACGCGTAAAACCATTAACGAAACGACGATCTGATGGCACACCCTATACGCGTCGTAGGGAAGTAGAGGAAGCGCTGGAGAGGCTAACCGAGCAGTCTCGCGAAAATATCGTCACTGCCCTGAAGATCCGCGATGCATCATCACCGCTTTATATAGCGTCTGAGGCTATCGTCTATCTGATCCGCGGCACACGGCATGATAACGACGAAAGCTATTTCAACGAACTTTTCCGCGAACTCATGCGTCGGCTTTCCGCGGCACTGCCGCGTGTTACGGGCGAGAGCGCCGATCGTTCGGAGAACGTCCACGCAGCGAACGCACGCGACCGCGTCAGAGATACTTTTGTTAAGAGGCTAATTGAGGACAGGGCCGAGCCAGGGACTGACCTTGACTATTTTGAGGTGATGTTTGCTGCCGCCATCGCCGCACTTCGCAAGACTTCGATGTTTCAGGCGACGCGACAGGCTGCTCGCACAGAGTCAATCGAAGCTGATGAAGAGACCGGTGAACCTTCGGCCGCGGTGGAGCGAGCCGTGGGAAGTCTTGACCTTAAGGAAGAGCTTCTTTCCAACGACCCGATTTACCGGTCTCGAGTTGCTGACGCGATAAGGGCATTACCAGACAAGCTAGGCAGAGTCGTTGAAATGATCATGAGGGACATGCCAATTGATTCTTCGGACGATAGCGTCATGACGATCCGAAAGGCGATAGGCGTCAAATCCGAGAAAACCGTTCGGAATCGACGTGACGAAGCATACCGACTGCTACGCGAGGCTCTGTCGATTGGAGACGACCATGACTGACAGCCGCAAAGACAACGCAGAGGAGATCCTCCTCTCATTCGCAGTCGAGCAGGAGCATGACAAAGCGACCCTTGAGCGCTACCTCCGGCTGTATCCCGGCCTTTCGGACGCGTTGATCAGCCTTTCTCTTGATCTGAGACTGCAGCGTGCGACCGAAGGGACCACCGTGCCGGCCGACGAGGCTTGGGTAGAAGCGTCCCTTGCTGCCTTCCGTGCCACGTCGCCGAGCCAAGCACCCGCGCCGGTGGTCGATCCCTTCGCCAACGTCTCCCCTCAGGACCTGGTTAATCTTCGTCGTGCCCTTGATGTGCCCAGCGGCGTGATCCAGGGATTTAGCTCCCGACTCGTAGACATCGCGAGCGTGCCCGCTTGGTTCGTTGACGCTCTTGCGCGCGGCCTCCGCTCCACCGTGGACGACCTGCGCCGCTTCATGGCAGCACCACCTCGACTTGCGTCTGGCGTCAGCTACAAGGCCGACGATGCTCCAGTTGCCGAGCAGGAGAAAATCACGTTCGAGGACCTGCTCAAGCAGTGCAAGGTGCCGGATGAGCGACGGCAGCAGTTGCTGGTCTCACGGGATTGACCCATGGACGCTGTCGAACTCGCGCGGCATCGTGCCGCAGTGCTTCACGATGAGGTGGTCTCCAAGGGCGCTGACCCCTGGGATCCCGAGGCGCTCGTTAAAGCCGCCGCATCCAGTCTGGAATTGGACATCGAGCTCGTCGAGCCAGGCAGCGCGATCCTAGAGGGCGGCCGGGCACAGTTCGATCCCATAAATCGTGCCATCAGGCACGAGGACTCGGGAACGACCTTCTTCAAGGCCTTCCTGGTGGGCCACGAACTCGGTCACGCCGCGCTCGGCGACGACCGGATCGAGCACGTCGCCCACGACGTCGATCCCACGCGGCCAGCGGAAGCTGCCCCCGTTGGCGAGGATCGGGTCGTCGACTACAGCAGGCGGCAGCGCCGCGAGGTCCAGATGGACCTGTTCGGTCGCGAGCTCCTGCTGCCGCGCAAACGGGCTCGCACACTCCACCTTGAGGGCATGACGGCGTCGGAGATTGCGACGAAGCTGGGGGCGCCCTTCGACGTCGTCGCGCTGCAGCTTCTCGACGCGCTGCTGCTTCCAGCGGTCGAGCCGGAAGCCGAGGCGACCGAGGTAAAACCTCCAAAGCCGCTCAACGACGAGCAGCGCGAGGCCGCGCGGCATCGTGTGGTCCCCTATCTTCTCGAGGCCGGGCCAGGAACGGGAAAGACGCAGACGCTCGTCGGGCGGGTCGCCGGCCTCGTCGATGAAGGAATCGATCCCCGATCGATCCTTGTTCTAACCTTCTCCAACAAGGCTGCCGGAGAATTATCTGAGCGCATCGCTGGACTGCGGCCAGAGGCAGCGTCGGCGATGTGGGTCGGGACATTCCACGCATTCGGTCTCGATCTGGTGCGAAGATACCACAAGCAGCTGGGCTTCCCGAGAGAGCCCCGCATGATGGATCGCAGCGAGGCGATCGCGATCATGGAGCGCGAATATCTCGCACTCAACCTCACCCATCATCGGGAGTTCATGAATCCCGACCGTCCCCTCAAGGACATGCTCACCGCGATATCCCGGGCGAAAGACGAGGTCGCGGACGCTGACCGCTATGCCGCGCTGGCGCGGGAGATGCTGGACAAGGCCACCGACCCCGAGGCCCGCAATGCCGCTGAGCGGTGCGCCGAAGTCGCGCTTGTCTATAAGAAATACGAGGAGTTGAAGCTCGCGGCATGTGCGGTAGACTTCGGCGATCTCGTGTCACTGCCCGTAAAGCTGCTCGAGTCCGATGCTGAGGCAGTCTCGATCCTGCGCGCGACATATAGCCATATCCTCGTCGATGAGTATCAAGACGTGAATCGCAGCAGCGTGAGGCTGCTCCAGCGACTGACGGATGGTGGCAAAAACCTTTGGGCCGTTGGTGATGCGCGGCAGGCCATCTACAGGTTCCGTGGCGCATCCTCGTTCAACATGTCGCGCTTCAAGATCGAGGACTTCCCCGGTGGCACTGGTGATAGGCTGCGTCTTAACTATCGCTCGACTCCCGAGATCGTTGGAGCATTTTCGAATTTCGGCGGAAGCATGCAGGCTGGCACCGGCGATGCCTCCCTCAAAGCAGATCGACCGTCCAGCGGTGCCCCGCCGGAGCATGTTACCTTCGGCGACAACGACGACGAGGCGGACGCACTCGCCGACGAAATTCTGCGCCATTCTCAGGACGTCGCCTTCCGCGACCAGGCTGTGCTCTGCCCCGGCAACGACCGGCTCAACCGCATGGGTCGTGAACTGGAGCGACGAGGAATTCCGGTTCTCTACCTCGGCAATCTCTTTGAACGACCCGAGGTCAAGGATCTGCTGTCCGTTCTGTCGTTGCTCGTCGACAGGCGGGCCATGGGAGTGGTGCGCAAGCCCTCGCTCCAGGGATTGTCGACGGGGCTGAGTCTGGCGGGTGCCGCAACGGTGGTCGAGCACCTCCGGCAGACCGAAGCCGGACCACTCGCCTGGGCCGGCTCATCGCGCTCGCTACCAACCTTGGACGCCGCTGACACTGACGCCATGCGCCTGGCGGGCGACATGCTGGACGGCTTTGACACCGATGCGCATCCCTGGTCCGTGCTGGCGCATGTCATGCTTGACCGGACACGAACGGCGGCGCTGATCACATCGACGGACAATATCTCGAGTCGCGCCATGGGAGTGGCGATCTGGCAGCTGATGGGCTTTCTGCGTGCTCAACGTCCAGGGCCGGGCCTGCCGATCCAGCGCACGCTCGACGGGATCAGGCGGCTTGTCCAGCTCGCCGATGAACGGGATCTTCGACAGATTCCGTTGGCCGCTCAGGGCATCAACGCGGTCCGGCTGATGACCATTCACGGTAGCAAGGGACTCGAATTCCCCGTGGTGCACGTCATGGGTCTGAACAAGGGGAGCATGCCCAGCAGTGCACGCAAGCCGGCCTGTCCGATTCCAGATGGCATGATCGCTGGCGGAGAAGGCGGAACGGTTGCTGTGGCCGCTGCGGATCACGCACTTGAGCAGGAATGCCTTTTATATGTCGCCGCCTCTCGTGCACGGGACCGCCTCCTACTTTACTCGGCGACCCGAATGGCGAACGGCAATCGACGCAATCCCTCGGATTTCATCGCACGGCTGGGCGTAACGACAACTCGCGCGGCAACGCCGCATGCGAACCGGAAACCGGACCCCGAGGATGAGCCGCTCCCAATCACATTGGGGCCCGAAATCAAGATCACGACAGCGCAACTGGATCTGTATGATCGGTGCCCACGGCGCTTTTTGTACACCCATGTGCTTGGCGTCGGCGGTCGACGCACGCCAACAACCATGACGACAATGCACGATCTAGTGCGCGCCATCGTGACAGAGATAGCCGCCACTGATCCCTCCATCGTGTCGCTTGGTGACATGGAGAGATTACTGGAGCAAAGATGGTCTGAAGGGCCCCTGGCTGGGGACGAGTATCGCCTGCACCGCGAAGTCGCGACCCTGCTTGTCCAGCGATTCGTGGTGATGCGAGCAGGCACAACTCGCTCGATGCCGCCTTCTCTACGGGCAGGCATCGGAACGACAACGGTCTCGGCAAGTGCAGACGATGTCGTGATGGCTCCTGGTGGACGGCATATCGTGCGGATGGTTCGGACGGGTCACCGATCCTCCAAGACCGGACAAAGCCTCGCTGACGCCGCCTTCCAGATGGCGGCCGCCAACTCACTTCCCGGCTGTACGGTCGAGATCGTCCACCTCGGCGACGACGATCACACTACAAGGGTCGAGTTCGACGATAAGGCTCTCGGCAAGAGGACGGAAAAGCTTGCCGAAGTCTTTGCGGCGATCGAGAGCGGAAGCTTCACACCTGAGCGATCCGACCGCACATGCCCCTTCTGTCCCGCCTTCTTTACCTGCGGTCCAGTGGCCGACGGCAGCCTGCAAAAAAATCTCTGACCAAAATTACCGGTCGGCCGATGCTGGCGAGATTGACCCTGTGAGACCGACGCAATCAGGCCGAGGTCCACAGGAAATAGAAATATGTCTCTTATCGAAAACTCCGACATCGATGATGTCGCACTCGCCGTGCAGGAAGATCGCCCCCTGCGCCCCGGTCGCTACCGGGTCTCGCTCGCTGTCGATAACGTCGATTTTCACCCGCTTATCCTCGACGATCCGGTTCCGCTCGGCCGCCAGATCCTGAAGAAGGCCGGCATTAACGACATCGACGGCCACTCACTGTTCGTGATCACTTCCGAAGGCGACTTCGAGGATGTCCGGGCGGACGAGGAGGTCGATCTGCGCGACCGTGCTGCCTACCGCTTCATCACCTTCAGCACCGACCCGCTCTACCGCGTCAAGCTCAACGAGGCGCGCATCGTGTGGGGCCGTTCCTCCATCCCTGAAGCAGTGCTGCGTACGCTCGCTGGCATCAACGACGATGAGGCGGTCTTCTTGGAGGTGCGTGGCGGCAAGGACAAGCTGATCGAACCGGGCACTGATGCGGATCTCGCCGCCAACGGCGTCGAGAAGTTCATCACTGCGCCCAACAACGTCACCTACATCTTCTTCGTCAACGGGAAGCCCTATGAGACCGATAAGAAGAAGCTGACCGGCGCGCAGATCAAGGCGATGGTATCTGACTGGGATCCGCAGCATGACCTGTCGCTGGAGGGTGAGGGCGACGACCCGGATCGCATCATCGCCGATGATGAGGCTGTGAGCCTCGTTCCGAAGCATGGCGTCCGCCGTTTCTCGTCGGTCCCGAAGGCGAACTTCGGCTGATGCCCGGCGTGTTCGACATGCAGCTGGAGCAGCTGCGGGAGCGCTTCGGCGACGTTCAGACCCAGCAGTTGCCGAGCGGCACCACGCTCGTCACCGTGCCGGGCGTCCGCCTGCCGGAGGGGTGGTCGAAGTCTTCGACCACCATCCGCTTCATCGTCCCGCCTGGATATCCATTTGCGCAGCTCGACTGCTTCTGGGCGGATCCCGATCTCCTTCTTGCGCATGGAGGTCCACCACAGAACTCCGCGTCAACTCCCGTCCCGGAGACCGTCGAGCCAGCACTGTGGTTCTCATGGCATTTGACGGGGCCATGGAACCCCAACCGCGACACACTGTCGACGTGGATGAATGTGGTGATCGATCGAATGAGGCAGGTCCAATGAGCCGCGTCCGCTTTCCTGCACCTCTCTACTCCGAACTGGCGTCGACGCTGCTCGACACCAATGACCTGGAGAGCTGTGCCATCGCGTATGCCCATCACGATGCGCATAGCGACACATGGATCGTCGCCGACGCCGGACCCGTGCCAGACGACGCATATGAGAGCCGCACCTGCGTATCTGCGATCCTCAAACCGTCTTTCCTCATCGAGGTTGCAAACCGCAGCAGGGTCACCGGCATGGCCGTCATCGCGATCCACACGCATCCCGCCAGCCCCGGCCATCCGCGTTTCTCGCCGATCGACGACGCGGGCGAGACAGAACTGGATTCGTATTTTGCTCGGCGAGCGGCACCAGTGCCACATGTCGCACTGGTGATCGGGACGCAGGGATGCCGTGCGCGCTCTCTCGGAAACGACGATGAGATCGACGTATGGGAGGTGGGAGAGAGGCTGTTGCTCCATTCGCCCATGCAGGGCGTCTCCGATCAGGAACGCGACGATCGGCAGGTCCGGGCATTCGGAGTGCCTGGGCAACGGCTGTTGCGCCGCCTCCACTTCGGCGTGATCGGTGCGGGTGGGACGGGATCGCTCGAGTGCCAGCAACTTGCCCATCTGGGCGCCACGCGGATCACGGTGATCGACCACGACCTAGTAGCGAAGACGAACCTTAACCGTCTCGTCGGCTCCATCCCCTCCGACGTTGGCCAGCCGAAGGTCGAGGTCGCGGCCAGAATGATCCGCGCCATTAACCCTGATGCCACGGTGGTCCCGCTTCAAGCTGACATCGTCGACGAGGAAGTCGCGGAGCTCATCAGCATCTTCGATTTCGTACTGTTATGCACAGACTCCCACGCAAGCCGGGCGGTCGTTAACCAAGTGGCGTATCAGTATTTGGTACCCGTGATCGATATGGGCGTCAGCATTACTGTTGCGAACGGATCCGTCAGTCACATTACTGGACGCGTGCAGATGCTCGCCCCAGGCCTTCCGTGCCTGACCTGCTCGGGCGCTCTCGACGGTGAGGCGATCAGGCGCGAAATGTTGTCACCAGAACAACGTGCGGCGGACCCTTATGTCCAAGGTGCCGGCGAACCCCAACCCGCGGTTCTATCGATCAACTCTACCGTGAGTTCGCTCGCAATGACCATGCTGCTCGGGGCTGTTACGCCGGTTCCGATCAAACCGCGCTATCAGGTCTATGATGGAATTCGTGGTCGAGTGAAGGAGATGGCTGTCGCCGTGCAGCCGAACTGTGTGGTTTGCTCACCCGTGGGCGCCCTCGCCAAAGGGCCGACCTGGCATTTGCCGGTCCGGCCGACACGTCACAATAGGAGCGACAAATGACAGCCCCCGCACGAATGGTCAGGATGATCGGTGATGCCGAGTATCGAGACCAGGCTGAAGCAACACTTCTCGCCCCAGGTGACACATCCATGGTATTTCGCTCACGGCCCAGATCAATTGTCATGGCGTGCCCTGATGGGTGCGGCGAGACCCTGGTAATCAATCTCGACAGCCGCGCCGACAAGGCGTGGCGCTTTGACATGCGGGGAGAAGGACTTACCCTCTTTCCCTCGGTATGGCGCGAAGGAGGATGCGAAAGCCACTTCATCGTGTGGCGTGGGCACATTCTGTGGTGTGACCGATTTGAAGAAGGAAATAGTGAACCGGCTTACAATCCGGAGATTGAGGAGGCTGTTCTGAGCGCGATGGATGAAGTTCACCCGCGCAATGCCGTTGAAATAGCCGATGCAATCGATGAACTCGTCTGGGACGTCAATCGCGCAGCAGGCAAGCTCGTGGAGCGAGGCCTTGCGCGATCATGGAAAGTCAATAGTGGCTGGGTGTTCGTGCGGCTGATATAGCCACTTATTTAGTTGACTAGTGAGTTAGGCGCCAGAAAAGCGTGGCGGCTCCCCAAGTGCTCGGCTACAAGTTGTGGGACAGGAGGGGCCGCCAGCATGTCAAATACAGATGCCAAGATTGCTTTCGTTGCATACGCCTCCAGAGAACCGGCGGTTTCTAAGATCATTTTTGATGCCGTTCGACGCGCCAACTCCAAACCTATACCGGTTCGTTACGAACCATGGGAATTCAACGATGTCCCAGGGACCGAATTGGTAGGACCAATCCTCGGGAAAATCTCGGAGTCGCCGTTCGTTGTGGCTGATATCACGACGCTCAATTTAAACGTTGTCTATGAGGTGGGTTTCGCAATTGGGCGTGGAAAGCGAGTTTTCCTAGTCCGGCATAGAGAAACCGATGGTGATAAATCGCTCGCTAGTGAAGTCGGCATTTTCGACACGCTCGGCTACCACCAATATTCCACAGTTGACGACCTTCAAGCTCGCTTGACGGCTCACATCGACGAATCCCCGCTTCCTATCACCACTCTACTCAACAAAAAGGCGCCTATATATACCGTTGATCCTCCGGTTGTAGGGCAAGCAGAAAAGCTTCTCGTATCGCGGATGAAGAAAGCCGGTTTCTATTCCTATAGAAGCTTTAACGCCGACGAAGATCTTCGGCTCAGTGCTACTGATGCCATTCAGCAAATTAGCCAATCATCCGGCATATTCCTAGCACTCCAAGGCCAAGCGACATCTGGATTCTTGGTGCATAACATAAGGATAATGTTCGCTGCGGGTCTCGCGCATGGGATGGAGAAACCCACTCTAATCGTAGCGCCCAGTACGTTCACCGTACCCCTAGACATCCGTGACGTCGTTCGTCCCTTCAAACGGGAAGAAGACATTGTAAATGCGGTCGCCGATTTTTGTCCGTCGATAGTCGCCTACAACGCTGGTTTCGAACCAACATCTGAAGAACCACTCACGAAGCTACAGTCCCTAACGTTCGGAGATCCTCGGGCCGAAAATGAGATGCCCACTCTCGGACGCTACTACTTGAGAACCCATGAGTATGAGCGCGCCCTAAAAGGCGAAGTCAACCTCGTGGTAGGTAGGAAAGGATCTGGCAAAACTGCGCTGTGGATTAGCGTGCGTGACAAAACCAGGCAAGACAAGCGCAACATTGTTGTCGATCTTAGGCCCGATGGTTATCAGCTGATAAAGCTTAAGGAAGAAATCTTCGATCACCTATCAGAAGGCGCTCGCGAGCATCTCATTACCGCCTTTTGGGAGTACCTTATTCTCCTTGAAGTTGCTTACAAGCTGCTTGAGAAGGACCAGCAGATTTACCGCCAAGACCATGAGCTATATCAGCTCTACGTCGACTTGTCGGACGCCTATAAATCACCGGACCTCTCCACCGACGGTGACTTTGCAGAGCGCCTTTCAAATCTCTCTCAGCGTATCGTCAACGAGTACCGAGCTCGTTTCTCCAATAATGAGGGGCAACGTCTGACAACCGCTCAGGTTACGGAGCTGCTCTATTCGCATGACCTTCGCGAGCTACGTCGAAGGGTGTCAGAGTATCTGGAATTTAAGAAGTCGGTATGGGTACTGTTTGACAATCTAGACCGTGGGTGGAGCACGCAGGGTTTTGACGCCCTCGATGCTATCGTCTTGCGCTGCCTTGTTGATGCTGGACGCAAGCTCGAACGGGAAATGCGACGGGACCAGCACGATTTCCATTGTGTAATTTTCATTCGGAACGACGTTTACGACCATCTGATGAGGCACTCTACCGATTACGGTAAGGAGATGAGGGCCACACTCGACTGGTCCGACCCAGATTTGCTGAAGGAGATGCTTCGGCTTCGCCTCGCTGCAGGCATTGAGGGCACTGAACGAGCTTTCGACGCAATATGGCGCCAAATCTGCGTGCCGCACTTTCAGGGCGAGGAGACTTTCGCGTTTCTAACGGAGCGATCGCTTATGAGACCCCGCAACATCATCAAAATTCTCAGCCACTGCCGTGGCTTTGCGACAAGCTTTCGCCATGACCGAATAGAGGAAGGGGACATAGAGAAGGGTTTGAAGGCTTACTCGACCGACATCACCTCGGAACTGGATCGGGAGCTCACGGATGTATTCCCTGAAGCTCGCGACCTTCTCTATCATTTCCTCGACGCACCCGACACCCTTTCGGACGAGGAACTGAAAACCATACTGAAGACCAGCGGGATCGAAGACGATCGCTGTGAGGCCGTGATCGACTTCCTCCTCTATTACGGGATCCTTGGAGTGAGGGCATCGGGAAGCGAATATTATATCTACACGGTGAATTACGACCCGAGACCAATTAAAATCAGACTGAACCGCGATCCGAATGCAAAATACATTGTAAATCCCGCATTCTGGCCGGAGTTGAATATCACACGGACATCACAAGGGTTGCTGGAGCCTGACCGAGACGCGAAGGGACGTGTAGGCCAAGAGATCGTAAGCTAAAGAATTGTCGCATTTCTGCTGGCGACCCGCGTCATTGATCATAGCACCCCCCACGCTCGAAACCTCCCTCTCCCCGTCATCTCGCGAAGACCAAGCTCGCCAACAATTCGCCGCGCCGCCTGCGGCGTGACCTCGAGCGTCTTCACGACCATGCCGGCCGAGACCAGCGGTCTTGCCATGACCAGCTCGATCAGTTCCGGCAGCCTTGACGAGATGCGCCGGCCGATGAGCTTGCGCTCCATCATCTGCCGCGCCAGTGCGAGCCGGTCGTGCTCCTTCAGCCCGATCTCGGCGGCCGCGCTCAACCCTTGAGCAATCGCCAGCAGGCGGGTCTCGCGATCGCGATGCCGGCGGCGATCAACGGCGATGGATTTCAGGCCGAGATTAAAGGCGGTGAGGTGCGCCGAGGTGGTGAGACCGGCCTGGCGCAGGATCGACGCCGCCAGCAGCCGACCGAGCCAGGGTGCGTGTTGCAGCACAGCCAGTTCGTTCCAGGCATCCAGAGCAACGATCGCCTGCAGTACCGACGGCAGATCACCGATCATTGCGAGCACGCCGCGCCATTCCGCGAGGCGCTCGTCCTCGTCCCAATCGAGATCGTAGACCAGCGGATCCTTTTCGGCCCGAGCGCTCTTGGCGGGGCCGGTCCGCCTTGCTTCTTCAATGGCGGCGTCCGATCGCGCCAGCAGCGCATCGATGGCGGCGAGCTCGGCGTCGAACGGACTGGAACTTTGCTTGGGTGGGTCCTCCCCCTCCCCTGCTTCGACGGAAGCAGGATCCGTCGTGGCCGCGACACTTCCAACGAGGCCGTCGACAAGAAGGGATGCCGCGGGCCACACCTGCCGGAGCGTGCGGAGTCCGTCGGGGCTGACGGCCCAGCCGGGCGGCTGAGCGGCGATGCGTCGGCGACCACGCAGCACGTCGCGGGCAATCGTCAATTCGTGGGTGGGTGTGCGGATGTCGTGGCCGGCGTCATGCAACACCAGATCCTCGAGGTGGACGAGCTCGCCGTCGATCCACAACGAGGCGCAGGCGTCTGCAAAGTGGGCGCGTTCGAGAAAGCCTTCGCCGACCGGTGAGCGGGCGATGCGCTCGTCGAGACGGGCGAGCGCAATGCCGGCGTCGGAGATTGGCCGCAGCAGGGTCTGGATGGGCAATTTGGCGAGATCGTAAGGCATTGAAATCATGGTAAATGATTTACTAAGCGAACTCTATCTGAAAGTTATGGTTCTTCACTTCGTATGGCCCATAGCTGGAACCTTCACTATCGATAGGTACTCAGTATCGATAGTGATGGTTTTGGAGTCTGTAATCAGCTGCAGCTTTGAGTAACTGTGTGTTCGCGCCGACAGCAGGTTTGTGTCGCGGACATTTCCCGCTCGTGCGCGCGGCTTGAACGCGCTGTCACTACAATTGAAAAAGTGCCATCATTGCACTATATGCAATCAATGATGAATGGGGACGGAATTATATGGCCAGCATGACCATTCGCAACATTGACGATCGATTGAAACAGAGGCTGCGTGTCCGCGCAGCGACTCATGGGCGATCGATGGAAGATGAGGCCCGTGATATCCTGAAAATGGTGTTGGCTCAGCAGGAGACAACGCCGGGAAACCTCGCTGGCGCGATCCGCGCGCGACTGCAGCCGCTCGGCGGCGTCGAACTGGAAATTCCCGCTCGCGAACCGATCCGTGACGCCCCGGATTTCTCCGCGCTGTGATAGTTCTCGATACGAACATTCTATCTGAACTGCTATTGCCGGTTCCCGAGCCCGCGGTTGTCGATTGGCTAGCGGAACAGCCTTCAGCGGCCGTATTCACGACGACGATCACAGAAGCCGAAATCCTATATGGCTTACGCCTGCTTCCCGATGGTCGGCGCCGGCGTGATCTTGAAGCGGCAATCTTGCCGATCTTTACGCAAGATCTCGCCGGTCGCGTCCTGCCGTTCGATCGGGAGGCCGCAGACGTTTATGGAACAATTGCAACGGAGCGCCGCAAGGCGGGGCGCCCAATCAGTCAGTTCGACGCACAGATCGCCTCGATCGCGCTTTCCCGTGGCGCCGCACTGGCAACTCGGAATGTGGCGGATTTCGAGACTGTCGGTTTGGTGATTATAAACCCGTGGCATGACAGGTAAGGTGGCCGGCCGCTGCAAAGCGATCGACATGCCAGCAGATTAGACCTCGGCCGAACGGCGTGATCAACTAGGCGTCTGTCATGAGCGGCGCACGGCTTCATGTAGCAGCGTCGCCACTATCGCGGAAGAATTCGACCCGCCGCATCTTACCGCAGGTCTTTATGCAGTTCGACCGCAGGCGAAAAATCCGTCGCGATCGTTCGAGCAAACCGATAGCCTGAAGCTTCATAGAATGGACGAGCTCGTTCGCTAGCGACGACTCGTAGCGTACGAGCCCCGAGCGCTATTGCACGACCCTCAGCTTCGGTGAGTAATTTTCTGCCTACACCCATTCGCCATACCTCCGGCGCGACAAACAGGTCCTCAAGTTCGGCCTGCATAGCCCGTTTACCCGAAAGGACCGTTGTGAAGCCCACAATTTCCCCTTCAAGTTCGGCGACGATGGCATACTGCAAATGAGCGACCGGGACCTCTCTCGCATCAGGAAGTGCTTGTAACTCCTCAACATGATCTCCCCAAGCCAGCGAAGACCGCAGCTTAAGTGCTCCGAGGGTATCCCTGTCCTCGGCATGTGCCTCTCGAATGAAAACGGCCATCACAACTCCTATGCGGATCGCTTTCTCTACAGACTGCTTTCCACTCCCATGGCGGATGCCGCCGCACAAGCATCTCGCCCGGCTCGAAAACGTCATGGCACGCACCAACCTAATTCCAGAAAGCTGATCCTTGGGCAAGCGACCGTTAGGGTCATGAACCTCTATTTCGGAGGGAACTCTGCACCAGTTCCAAGGGCGAGGTTTCAGTTAGCCTCTTCGGCGACCCTATTCGGCGTCTCCAAATTCGCCCCTTGACGGCTCGAGAACGAGGGTGGGCATCACGTATTGATAGTAATGGCCAGGGAGTCGAAAATCGCCTAAAAAAGCGCTGCGTTACAGTTGGCGGAGACGCAAAATTGGCGAAAAAACTACCTTCCGATGCCGTCCAACGGCGTGCCGTAGAACTCGACGCCCTGGACGCCATCCTGCCGTTTGATCGACGCGATCAACTCGCCACGCTTCTCACCGATGACGACGTCGCGACGCTCAAGCATCTCGCTGGCGAAGGCATGGGCGAGAATACGCTCAGGGCACTGGCGTCCGACCTCGGCTATCTCGAGACCTGGTGCCAGCTCGCCGCGGGCACTCCCCTACCCTGGCCCGCACCAGAGGCCCTCCTGTTGAAGTTTGTTGCCCATCACCTATGGGACCCGATCAAGCGGGCAGAGGATCCATCCCATGGCATGCCGACGGAGGTTGAAGACGGCCTGCGGGGCCTGCGCCTCCTGCGTGCCGACGGGCCTCATGCGCCCGAGACCGTACGGCGGCGGCTGACGAGCTGGTCAATCCTCACCCGTTGGCGCGGTCTAGCCGGAGCCTTCGATGGTCCGTCGCTCAAATCGGCGCTGCGACTTGCCGTCCGTGCCAGCAGTCGGCCGCGTCAACGAAAGAGCAAAAAGGCGGTGACCGCCGATGTCCTGACCAAGCTGCTGCAGGTCTGCGCCGGCGAACGCGTGGTCGACCTGCGCGATCGCGCGCTGCTTCTGACGGCTTTCGCTTCCGGTGGCCGCCGCCGATCGGAAGTCGCGGCGTTGCGCGTCGAGGACCTGATGGACGAGGACCCCGTGCGGGCAGATTCGGCCGATCCTGATTCCCCTCCCCTCCCCTGCATGTCGATCCGCCTCGGCCGAACGAAGACGACGACGAATGACGACAACGAGCATGTTGTCCTCATCGGCCGGCCAGTGGCGGCATTGAAAAGCTGGCTTGACGTGGCTGGCATTGCCGAAGGACCGGTATTCCGGCGTGTCGACCAATGGGGCAACATTGATCGACGAGCGCTCACGCCGCAGTCGGTCAACCTGATCTTGAAAAGCCGATGCAAGAAGGCTGGGCTCGATCCGACAATGTTCTCGGCGCACGGATTGCGCTCCGGCTACATGACCGAAGCCGCCAACCGCGGCATTCCCCTACCCGAAGCAATGCAGCAATCGCTGCACAAGTCGGTGACGCAAGCTGCTCGCTATTACAACGACGCGGAACGCAGACACGGTCGGGCCGCGCGGCTGGTCGTCTAACCGCCTGTCACACGGGACGTCGAACGCGGTCCTCCTGGGCGCGCGGATTTTATCGGCGCACGCGCAATCACCTCAAACTTCCGCCGGCGTGCGCGATGATTTTGAACGTTGAGGCTACCACCACCGCCTTGTTTCTCTACCTGCATGCACTAGGTGACAGGGGAAATTTCGGAGGAAGTATGGATCAGGTTTTGAGCGAAAAGGCGGAGACGGGCGTAGAAGGTCTTGACGATGTACTCTCCGGTGGCTTCACCCGCAGACACGTCTTTTTGCTCGAAGGGTCGCCGGGAACCGGGAAGACGACCATCGCATTGCAGTTTCTCCTCGAAGGTGCCGCCCTAGGAGAGCGATGCCTTTACATCAGCCTCTCCGAAACCGATGCAGAGCTTCGAGACGCCGCCAGATCCCACGGTATGGAGATCAATCCCAGGATTGAGATCTTTGAACTCGTTCCACCAGAAAGCCTCCTTGACGACGACCAACAGCAAAGCCTGCTCTATTCGTCCGACCTGGAGCTGGGCGAAACAACCAAGCTCATTTTCGAGGCGTTTGAGCGGATCAAACCACAGCGCGTCGTCATAGACAGCCTATCTGAAATTCGGCTTCTTGCGCAGAGTTCACTTCGGTATCGCCGCCAGATTCTGGCACTGAAGCACTTTTTCTCGCGATCTGACGCAACGGTATTGTTGCTCGACGATATGACGTCCGACAGTCTCGACAAGACCGTGCACAGTGTCGTTCATGGCGTCGTCCACCTCGAGCAACTCGCTCCCGACTATGGATCGGAGCGGCGGCGACTGAGGGTCATCAAGTACCGTGGCCAATCATTCCGTGGCGGCTACCACGACTTCATCATCAAGACCGGCGGCGTGGCTGTTTTCCCCCGATTGCGGGCCATCGAGCACAAAACGCAATTCGAACGGACAACGCTCTCTAGCGGTTTGGCGGAGTTCGACGGCCTTTTGGGTGGCGGCATTGAGCGAGGATCGAGCACCCTGCTGATCGGCCCTGCCGGGACCGGCAAAAGTCTGTTTGCTCTGCAATTCGTGATTGCGGCAGTACAACGCGGGGAAAGAGCCGCGATTTTCATCTTTGACGAGGAGCTGGGGCTGCTTTTTGCGCGCACCAAGTCCTTGGGCATCGATCTCGAAAAAATGCAGGACGACGGGTTCATTCACATCGAGCAGTTGGATGCGGCAGAGTTGTCCCCGGGCGAATTTGCACAACGTGTGCGAAGCCGCGTTGCCAGCTTCGATGCCAAGACGGTCGTAATCGACAGCATCAACGGCTATCAGGCTTCCATGCCGGAGGAAAATGCACTCATCCTGCACATGCATGAGCTTTTGCAATTCTTGAATCGGCAGGGCGCCAATACCTTCCTCACTGTGGCCCAGCACGGCCTTGTCGGGGATATGAAGTCGCCCGTGGATGTCACGTATCTGGCAGATAGCGTTGTTTTGCTGCGCTATTTCGAGGCGCTTGGCAAAGTACGGCGCGCGGTATCGGTCATTAAGAAGCGGACCGGCCCGCACGAGGATACCATACGCGAGTTTCGGATCTCCAATGCCGGTCTTACACTGGGCGAGCCGCTTTCCGGCTTTCAAGGCGTGCTTCGCGGCGTTCCCAATTTCGTCGGAGAGCACCCTCCCCTCCTCCCGATAGCAGACGAGGGCGACAACCATTCCTAACAGCGACGTAGTCGGCCTGATCCACGCTCCAGTCGGCCGAGATTCAAAAATTGCAGCGTCCCTCCTACAAGAGGCGGGCATAAGATCGAAGATCACGTCGGATCTCTCGTCTTTCGTCGCAAGCCTGGGGGATGAGGTCGCGTTCGCTGTCCTCACCGAGGAAGCATTTCGGTCTGCCGATCTGCGAGCCGTTGCGGCCTGGATTGAGACGCAACCCAGCTGGTCAGACCTTCCCTTCATCATCCTGACCAATCGTGGTGGGGGACCAGAACGCAACCCGGCTGCCGCCAGATTGTCTGAGGTGTTGGGCAATGTCAGCTTCGTTGAGCGCCCGTTCCACGCGACGACATTCATCAGCGTGGCACGGTCGGCAATGCGGGGACGCCGCCGACAATATGAGGCGCGATCGCGGATCGAGGCTCTCGATGAGGGCGAACGTCGCCTACAGACCGCGCTTAGTGCTGGCCGGCTCGGCGCTTGGGAACTCGACCTTGCCTCGAACGAGCTGACAACCTCAGCCACCTGTCGCGCTATTTTCGGGCACGCGCCGGAAGAACGGTTCACATATACCGATCTGCTCGCCACTATCCATCCCAGCGATCTTGGACGCATGCAAGCGGCGGTCAAGGCGACCATTGAGACCGGGGCGGACTATTCCATTGAGTATCGTACGTTCTGGAAGGACGGTTCTACCCATTGGGCCGAAGTCCGTGCACAGCTCTACAAAGACCGATTTGGCAAGGCGACAAAACTGGTCGGTGTTTCAGCGGATGTGACATCGCGTGTAGAAGCAGAAGAGTATCAGCGGCAACTTAACGAGACTTTGGAGGAACGTGTTGCGGAGCGCACGCGCGAGTTGGAACAGGCGCATGCCGCTGTGATGGCGGAGGTAAATCACCGGGAACGCGCGGAAGAACAACTCCGTCACGCGCAGAAGATGGACGCTATTGGCCAGCTAACGGGCGGCGTTGCCCATGATTTCAATAACCTCCTCATGGCGGTTCTCGGCAATCTCGAATTGCTACGCAAGTATGTGGGCGAGGACGTCAAGGCGCTTAGATTGATCGACGGAGCCCAACAGGGCGCCCAACGCGGCGCTTCCCTCACCCAACGGCTCCTGGCATTTTCTCGCAAGCAGGATCTTCGTATCGACGACGTGGATATGCGGGCGCTGGTTCTTGGAATGGAAGACCTTTTAAGGCGCTCGGTCGGATCCACGATCGTCATTCGCACTGTCGCGCCTGACAATCTTCCACTTGTGTCTGCTGATGCCAACCAGATTGAACTGGCGCTGCTTAATCTTGCCGTCAACGCTCGCGACGCCATGCCCGAAGGTGGGACCATTCAAATTGAACTCCGGCAAACCGACCTGACATCGTCGACAGTTGAGCTCTCACCCGGAGGATATGTCGTTCTTTCCGTCACAGATGACGGCAACGGAATGAGTGAGGAGACGTTAAAGAAAGCAGTCGAACCATTCTTCTCCACGAAAGAGCTTGGCAAGGGTACGGGTCTCGGCCTCTCGATGATCCACGGCCTGGCACTTCAGTTGAAAGGTCACCTCAACCTGGCGAGCACTCTCGGACAGGGCACGACAGCCGAATTGTGGATACCGGTATCAAATTCCGTCGTGGCAGAGCAGGTGTTTCCGACCATCGCACCGCCAGCCACCGGCAAGCCCTCCGGACCGAAACGGATACTGCTTGTGGATGATGACTTTCTGATCGCGATGAGCTCCGCCGACATGCTGATGGACCTAGGGCACGATGTCGTCGAGGCTCACTCCGGCGCCGAGGCGCTGAAACTCTTCGGCGAGGGTAGGGACTTCGACCTGCTCATTACAGATTATTCGATGCCGGGTATGACAGGCGGAGAATTGGCGAAAGCCGTCCGGGCTATCGCGCCTAATCTTCCGATTCTGATTGCGTCCGGTTACTCAGAATTACCACCTGGTCTGGAGCTTGAGGTCGCTAGACTAGGAAAGCCGTATTCGCAGGATCAACTGGCTCAGGAGATCAACAAGGTCCTGGCCAGCTCAAGGCCAAGCAAACCGTAGCGATCTTTATTGTGACGCTGGCTGGTTGGCTGATCGAAATAAAACCCTGACAGCTGTCAGGGTTTTCGCAGTCCCCATAGATCGAAACTTGTCTTCTTCTATCATTGCAAAACGGGTGTTTGCCGAGCCAAACACCGTCCCGAATACGAAAGTTGCACTCGATTGCCGCCGCTTCTCTCTTTTCCGCCAAAACCCTGACAGCTGTCAGGGTTTTGGAGTGGTTCACGCACAAACTTTCCAATCCGGCTAGAGGCGACCTTGGGCCCAAGGGCCCGCTCAGTGTTAAAGATCCTCAATTTTAGCCGGCGAATAAGTTCGACCAATCCGACGGCGGTCGGAAGGAGGGGAGGCTGAATGTCGCCATTCTTCTGCGGGCGTCGACGTGATACCCTGACGGCCTCTCAGAAAATCCTCGACACATCTCCCACGTCGGTATCGCACACGATACCGACCGTTCCGCGCGAAACGGAAGTATCAAACATTCTTGCCAGCGACTTCCGAACGACCGTTGTTTGCTCTGATGTTCTGGTCATGCCTGTATCCCGGCTGTTGCCTTCCTTGATCAAACTCCTGGTCAACGGGCGATAGTGCTTCGGCAATATTCATTCCCGGAAATGCATCAACGGCGCTTAAGCGGGAACGCGATTCAGAGGAAAACCACTCGTCGGCCGAGTTCATGGGGAAACTCGGGTGGGCATATATGTTGCTGGTCATCGGTCGCATTAAGAGGCACGGGCAGAGGACCCTGGCAATGCCCGGAGAAGTGCCATGAGCATGGGCCCGAGAGAAAACTCACCTCGTCGAGCCTTATCCGTCAAGTTTCGAAGATAGCCGCCCGCCGAATTGATATGGCCGGCTCTTTCCAAAATGCATGCCATCGTCGCCGCCGCATTCTCTGGCCCCATCGCCTCGCAAGCGTCCTGATAGGCGCTCGGACTGACCCCGAGCATCGATCGAACCACAACGGCGGCAGTCATAAGCTCGCGCCAGCTCGAAATAGCTCCGCCTGGTCCGTACATCGCAATCTCAGGGCAGGCCTGCAACACCATGCCCAAGGGGAACGCCTTGATCGGCTCGCGCTTCGGCCCCGGCTTGATCTCTGGTCTCGCCCCCAGCTCATTTCGAGAGCTAGGTTCAAGTTCATTGATGGATTCGGTATTTGAATTCTGTATGTGACGCTCATCTGGAGCAGCATTGCTGCTCATATTTTCGGAAACTAGCTGCTTTTCCAGGCGGTTGAGGATCTCGATCCGAAGCATTTCCATTTCATCGAGGATCGCAGCAAGAGCACTCATCGTCGGCGTGCGGGGAATGCGGGCGACCAATTGGATATACATCGCCTCGATCGCTACCCAATCGCCAGAGACATCCTCCTCCATCGCGGCCGAGATGAGCTTGCGAACATCCCGCCGGCATACTGTGAGCGCTTCCTTGGCCCTGCGGAACTGCGCACGATCGGCAGCGACCTGCTGCGCCATCAGAGCGAGCTCTTCGGCCCGTGCAAGCAATGGCGAGAGATCAAAACCGTAGGCTTCCTCGATATCCCCCTCCCGGTCCTTACGAGCGTAGCGTTTGCCGTTGGCGCTGTCCTTTCGGTTGATCAGGCCGGCATTAACGAGCGCTGCTAGCTGACGCCGAAGCGTTGCTCCGGCAATCCCGTGCGCGCGAACGGAAAGCTGCGCATTGGATGGGAAAACGACCATAGAGTGGTCGTGAGACAACTCGGGTTGAGGATAGAACGTCAGTAGAGCATCGAGAACGGCGAGCGCTCGATCCTGAATGCCAAGAGATATCCTCGCTTCCGAGGCATCTCGAAAAACCTTCCACTTTTCTGCTGATTTGCCTGGGCTGATTTCAGCGATGGTCAGTTGCCTCTTGACCAAGGCAAGCGTCATCGGCCGCCGCCCAAAAGGCGTCGTCACACTTCCACTCTGCATTTCCTTCACCTCTCAAAAGGCAAAAGAAGTCCGCTCACCAAATTAGGTGCCAATCACTCTTGACGGGGATTCGTGGAAATGCGATTCTCAGATTGTCCAGATATGAGAGAGGCTTCCACGACGGCAACGTTTGGGGGCCTTTTTCTTTTGCGGTGTTCCTTCCGTATTCCCTTGTCGATGCGACCCTTTGACAGCTGTCTGGGTTTCTAACCTTCACGCTCACGAGAGAAGCGTTCAACGAGACCCGGCAACGCTTCGCCGACGAACTTCACGAAGTCCTGACCGAGAGGGCCATCCGCGGAGATCCGAAGCTCTTTGGGCGAAACCTTCCAAGCACCGAGTTTCTTGCCGGCACCGTCCGTCAGTTCTTTTTCCTCCCGTCGCGAATGGGGCGGCGGCTTGATCGCTTCAAACGCCTGCTGGAAGCGTTGATCTGACACGGAGACGCCGTCGCCTGCATCGGTGAGCGCGTGGCGAACCACATCTAGAGATGCTGGATCGCCAGCGATGTATTTTGCGAACTCCACCCAGCGCGGCCGTCCGACCTTCGGAGCCCTTCCAATCGTCTCGATCACATCTAGAGGGACCACCCTATAGACGCTGCGCATCCGAGCGAGCTCTGCGTCCTCAATCGATAGCGCCGCATAGATGTTGCGCGCTTTGACGCCAGCATCATCCATTCGCGATGCGAACAGCGCGCGTTCAATCCAAGTCAAATCCTGCCGGCTGGCATTTTCAATGCCTTGGGCGACCACGAGATCCAGATCCGAGATCTCCACCTCGAGCGCGCGAACGGCCCTGCCGAGCTCCTTGGCAGCACGCCAGCGACGGTGACCATATACAATTTGATGGCGCCCAGCCGACGACGGATGACGGCGGACTTGAATAGGTACCTTTTGACCCTCGGAATCGATCGAACGCTTGAATGCTTCAAAATCCGTAGCGTCATCATCCTCCAGCCGGTCCGGATAGGGTGAAGGATCGACGAACGCGGGATCAAGATCAAGGATCGCGCCCCCACCCGACTCGACGATCGCCTTTAATCGGTCGCGCTCTGCCCTAATGTCATCGATGGCGCGATGTGCTGCACCGACGACGCCCGCGCCGACACGGGGCGAGGGGGCACGAAGCGCAGGTTGCGTTTCGTCTGCGAGCTTGTTCTCCAGTTCTTGAGAGAGCAAACCGAAGCTCGCGACAAGTGACTTGCGAGAAGACTTGCTCATGGCCGCCCCCAGCTATCGTTGATAAGACGGATGATCGCTTCATTGACAGCATCGACCGCTTCACGCGCACGTTTATGGGTATCACGCCCAATCTGGCCCATTTCGAGCTCGTAGATCGAACGCTTCGCCAAGCCCGCCGCCTCAACGGCCGTGCTTTCGATAGCGGTCGGCAGAAGGACATCTGTTCCAAACATATGCCGCAACATAGCAACGACTTGCGACTGAGGGGCATCGTTAGGGTCATGCCGCGTCACGAGATACCGAATGAAGTCCTGATCGAGTTGAGCGCCGCTTTCATTCAAGACGCTGATCAGATCACCCATCATCAGGAGGAACTGGCTCATGGAAGCCACGTCCAACATGGCGGGGTGAACGGTTATGACCATGCTTGTTGCAGCGTAAATCGCGCTGAGCGTTAGGAAGCCAAGGGACGGCGGTGTATCGAGAATGACGATGTCGTAGTCTTGTTCGACCTCCGCCAATGCAAGCTTCAAGCGCTCGAAGAAGATCGCACCGGAGCTCGACTTGTTGGCCAGGACGCGAGGGGTCTCGTGCTCGTACTCCATGACTTCGAGGTTGCCGGGAACGAGATCGACACCATCGAAATAGGTCTTGCGAATGATGTCTCGGATCGGTCGCCGTTCAGCTTCATCGTAGCGAAGCGCTGCATAGATCGTTTCGTTGGCACCCACGTCAATTTCCGGCTGCGCGCCGAACATCGCCGAGAGCGATGCCTGTGGATCGAGATCAAGTGCGAGAACGCGATAGCCTTGCAAGGCGAGATGGTGCGCAAGATGAACACAGGTCGTCGTCTTGGCGCTTCCGCCCTTGAAGTTCGCAATCGCGAGAACTTGCAAGTGTTCGCCCGGGCGCCGGCGAGGAAGAAAGCGCAGGGCATCGGCAGGTTTCTGCTTGGCGAACAACTCCCGAAGCTCGTTGATTTGTGCGAGCGTGTAGACGCGGTGATTGTTCTCAAGGCGGCTCGGCGTCGGCCCGCGTCCCTCGGACGACATCAGCTTCAGTGTCGAATCTGGTATGGATGTCAGCTTCGAAACTTCGTTCGTGAGAAACGATCTCAAGGTCTTTTCAGCTGTCGGCGGGTACATACGGGTACGTAGCTGCTGCAGCTGACTCGACAAGAGACTGGCATGCCGCAAGATCTTCTCGGCAGCGTCTTCCTTGAGTTGAACGTCAGTTTCTGCGCGTATCGCTATCGCCATTTTTCCCTCTTGGCGGCTTAAAGCCGGTTTGCCGACTGTTGCCCGCCAAGAGATAGAACACGATTCTCCTGCACCGTCCAGAAATATAGGGTTAACAAAGCCTTAACGCCCAACGCGGGGTCTCAGCCAAGAACACCGGTCTACGCCCTGATATTGCGTTCTTTTTCAAAGAATCCGACGGGGCCTCCGATATGAATTAATGCACACTTTTGCTCATCGCACCGAGGTCAGCGGGTCGGCGGTCCACTGAAAATCGCGGCCCATCGCCCGAATCAACACTCATGCATCAGTCGCGGCCGGCGGCATCGCAATGGCGCCGATGGACCGGTAGACTGTGGAAGCCGGACATCTGTCTGGTCAGGAATGGTTCTAAGCCCCCTAGAAACCACGTAGCGAAATCTCGGGAGCATTTCTGTCCCTCGCAACGGCCCCCTCAGTCGTAGCACTTCTCCTGCAATGAACGCAGGAGACCCACAAATGATGATCATTGCCATTGAGAATGGCAGTTCGAGTGACGCCAGGTCACTCCTCGATGGAATGTTTGCGCTGCGCGCGAAGGTTTTCGGTGAGCGTTTGGGCTGGACAGTTCTTGCCCCGGACGGTCATGAACGCGATCTTTTCGACAACCTTGATGCTGTCTACATTCTGGCCGCCAACGGAAATGATGAGGTTGTCGGCTGCGCGCGCCTTCTTCCGGCAACCGGCAAGACGATGCTTTCGTCGGTGTTCCCGCAACTCATCGAGGACCCGCAATTTTTTCCGCACGCTCAAATGGTCGAGAGCTCGCGCTTCTGCGTCGACACCACCATCCAACGAAAGGGCCGTAGCGGACTTCATCATGTTACCCGCTTGATGTTTGCCGGCATCCTCGAATGGTGCCTTTCGCGCGGACATACCGAAGTTGTCACCGTGACTGACCTTGCCATCGAGCGTATCCTTGCGCGTGCGGGATGGACGCTTCGTCGGCTGGGATCAGCGCAGACAATAGGCGCTGGCAAGGCACTAGCCGGCATTCTCGCCGTAGACCGGGACATCTTCAGACGGGTCAAACCGCCCGGATACATTTCGGATCTCAGCCGTTTTTCGCTGCCCGGCCAAACGGTGTCTTCATGACACATAGCCGCTCGCTGCCCCGGCTCGTCCGCAAGCTCGAGGACGCCCTTGGCCCGGCCATTCGGGCGGCGCTCGATGACCCAAACGTGGTCGAGATCATGCTCAATGCAGATGGCAATCTCTACGTCGAGCGCCTCGGTCATCCGATCGCGCGTCTCGGAGAAATGGCTGCCTCGGCTGCCGAGATTGCAATCGGCAGCATCGCCCATGCGACCGGTACGGCGGTCGACGAACACAGGCCAGTCGTGTCGGCTGAGTTGCCGATCAGCGGGCACCGGTTTGAGGGGTTGATACCGCCCATCGTTGCCGCTCCGTCCTTTTCCATACGCAAACGCGCTTCGCGCCTCATTCCCATCGAGCAATATGTGGTCGACGGTTTCATGACTGCAAGACAGGCTCGCCTTCTGACACGCGCTGTTGCCGATCGCCTGAATATCCTCGTCTCGGGTGGGACCGGCTCCGGCAAAACGACGCTGGCAAATGCGCTCATCTTGGAGATTGCAACGGTCGCGCCCGATGATCGCCTCATCATCCTTGAAGATACCGTCGAGATCCGTTGCGGCTCGCACAACGTCCTTTCGCTGCGCACCAGCGACGACGTTGACATGTCGCGCTTGCTGAAAAGCACACTCAGATTGCGACCGGACCGCATCATAGTCGGCGAAGTACGAGACGCGGCGGCTCTATCGCTCCTCAAGGCATGGAACACCGGACATCCGGGAGGAATCGCGACGGTGCATGCCAATTCCGCGCGTTCGGCACTTCGCAGACTTGAGCAGCTCACCGCGGAGACAAGCCGGCAACCGATGCAGGACGTCATCGCCGAAGCCATCGATCTCGTCGTTTCGATTGAACGCACGGCGACTGGTCGTCGGCTCGGAGATCCAATGCGCGTCGTTGGACACGACGGGACGGCCTATCGGCTGGACACTTACCAGGAAGGGGAACGAGATGCGGCATAAAAAGCGTTCAGTAGCGGTGGCTCTTGCGACGCTCCTGATTTTCTCCGGCTGGGAACCAGCGCTCGCCGGTTCGGGCGGCGGCCTTCCATGGGAGGGCCCGCTTGAGCAAATCCAGCAATCGATTACCGGCCCCGTTGCCGGGTTCATCGCTCTTGCCGCGGTCGCCGTGGCCGGCGGTATGCTGATCTTCGGCGGCGAGCTCAACGATTTTGCGAGGCGGCTCTTCTACATCGTACTCGTCGCCGGCCTCCTGCTCGGTGCGACGCAAATCGTCCAGCTGTTCGGCGCGACCGGTTCGTCGATCGACGACCTTGCCTTGGTCTTTCACCTCAAATCACCCGGAGGATCCGATGCCTGAGGCGTTCGCACACCTTGAACGACACCGTATCCATCGTGCCCTCTCTCGCCCGAACCTGTTGCTGGGTGCCGATCGCGAGCTCGTTCTCGCCGCGGGGCTGGCAACTGTCATCCTGGTCTTCGTCGTCCTGACCATCTACTCGGCACTGATCGGCTTCGCCCTCTGGATCCTTACCATCGGCGTCTTTAGGCGCATGGCAAAAGCTGATCCCCTCATGCGCAAGATCTACATGCGTCACGTGCGCTATCGGCGAACCTATCGTCCGACTTCGACCCCGTGGCGAAAAGGCTGAGTGTGTCGCTATGGTCAACCTGGCGCGCTTCCGTTCACCCGATCCATCCTTTGCCGACCTCGTGCCTTATGCCGCACTCGTCGACAACGGGGTCATTCTCTTGAAAGACGGCTCGTTGATGGCCGGCTGGTACTTCGCGGGCCCGGACAGCGAGAGCGCAACGGACCTTGAGCGCAACGAGATATCCCGCCAGATCAACACGGTCCTCGCCCGTTTGGGGTCTGGCTGGATGATCCAGATAGAAGCTGTCCGCTTGGGCACGGCCTCCTACCCGGATGCCGACCGCTCGCATTTTCCAGATCCGATAGCGCGTGCGATCGATGCCGAGCGCCGGGCACACTTTGAAAGGGAAGGGGGCCATTTCGAGAGCCGCCATGCGCTCATCCTCACCCAACGTCCTCAAGAAACAAGTCGACGCGGGCTCGGGAGATATGTCTATGCCGACGCCGAAAGTCGCAACAGGGGCCTCGCCGACACCGCGCTTGATCTTTTCCGGACCCGTACCCGCGAGGTCGAACAGTATCTGGCGAACTGGATCTCGCTTCGCCGCATGGCAACCCGAGAGGATGGGGGCACCGGGGCACGACGGCAGCGCTTTGATGAGCTCTTCCAGTTCATCCGGTTTTGTATCACCGGGGAGAACCATCCGGTCAGACTGCCCGACATAGCGATGTATTTGGATTGGCTGGCAACGGCCGAGCTTCATCATGGTCTCAATCCTGTCGTGGACAATCGCCACTTGGGCGTGGTGGCGATTGATGGTCTGCCCTCGGAAAGCTGGCCCGGAATCCTGAACAATCTCGATCGACTGCCGCTCAGCTACCGCTGGTCATCACGTTTCATCTTCCTGGACCCGCAAGAGGCTCGCCAACGTCTCGAACGCACACGCAAGAAATGGCAGCAAAAGGTCCGCCCGTTCTTCGACCAGCTTTTCCAGACCGACAGTCGATCCGTCGACCAGGATGCAATCGCGATGGTCGCCGAGGTCGAAGATGCGATCTCCCAGGCTTCGTCCGAACTAGTTTCCTACGGCTACTACACGCCGGTCGTCATTGTCTTCGGGGTCGATGGCGCCGGTGTCCGCGACAAATGCGAGATGATCAGGCAGGCGATCCAGGCGGAGGGTTTCGGGGCGCGGATAGAAACACTCAACGCAACGGAGGCCTATCTCGGCAGCCTCCCGGGCGTCTGGTACTGTAATCTACGCGAACCTTTGATTAACACCCGCAATCTAGCCGACCTCATCCCACTCAACACGGTCTGGGCCGGGAACCCAACGGCACCTTGTCCATACTTCCCGCCGCAATCGCCGCCTTTGATGCAGGTCGCCTCCGGCTCGACACCTTTCAGGCTAAACCTTCATGTCGACGACGTCGGTCACACGCTCGTCTTCGGACCGACAGGATCTGGAAAGTCGACGCTGCTTGCACTGATTGCCGCGCAGTTTCGCCGTTACGCCGGCGCCCAGGTATTTGCCTTCGACAAAGGCAACTCGATGCTGCCCCTAACGCTTGCTATCGGCGGCAACCATTATGAGATCGGTGGAGAAGGAGACAGCGCTGCCCTTTGCTTTTGCCCGCTTCTCGATCTGGAAGGGGAGGGGGACCGTGCATGGGCGAGCCAATGGATCGAGGCGCTGGCTGAATTGCAAGGAGCCTCGATCGGTCCGGATGAGCGCAACGCAATCTCCCGGCAGATCGAACTGATGGCTTCATCATCCGGGCGGTCGTTGTCCGATTTCGTGAGCGGCGTTCAACTCAAGGCGATCAAGGACGCACTGCGTCACTATACGCTCGATGGACCTTTGGGCAGCCTTTTCGACGCCGAAACCGACGCGTTGTCCTTTGGCGCGTTCCAGACCTTCGAAATTGCACAGCTGATGAGCCTTGGCGAGCGCACCCTCGTTCCGGTGCTCACATACCTTTTTCGCCGCATCGAGAAGCGCCTGTCAGGCGCCCCGAGTCTCATCATCCTGGACGAGGCCTGGCTGATGCTCGGCCACCCGGTCTTTCGCGATCGTATCCGCGAATGGCTGAAGGTGTTGCGCAAGGCGAATTGCGCCGTTGTTCTGGCAACCCAGTCAATCTCGGATGCAGAACGATCCGGCATTATCGACGTGCTGAGGGAAAGCTGCCCCACGAAGATCTGCCTGCCGAATGCGGCGGCGCGCCAGCCTGGCGCCCGCGAATTCTATCAAGGAATGGGCTTCAACGAACGCCAGATCGAGATCATCGCGGCCGCGACACCGAAGCGAGACTACTACGTGACATCTCCTGAAGGCCGGCGCCTCTTCGACATGGCACTCGGCCCGATCGCGCTCGCCTTCACCGCAGCGACCGGCAAGGACGATCTGAAACTCATCCACGCTCTTCATCACGATCACGGCCAAAACTGGCCCACCGAATGGCTCAAACTGAGAGGCATTGCCAATGCGGAAACGCTTCTTACAAAGGGCTGAAGTCGCGGTCCTCGTTCTCCTTGCGACGGTCATCAGCCCTCACCCGACATATGCCGGCGGTGCCACGGGTGCAGCTACCGAATGGACCCAACTTGCCAACAATGCGGAACTGATCAACCTCCTGCAAAAGTCCGGCGTCCAGATCGAAAACCAGGTGAAGCAGATCGGTCAACTTGCCGAGCAGATCCAGAACCAGCTGAGAATCTACGACAACATGCTGCAGAACACCGCGCGCTTGCCGCAGCATGCGTGGGGGAAGATCGAAGCGGATCTCCAGCGCCTGCAACAGGTGGTCGATCACGGCCGCGGAATATCCTTCTCGATGGGCAACGCCGATGATGTCCTGCGTCAGCGCTTCGCAAGCTACGCCGATTTCAAGACCGCTTTGCCTGACGGAAAGACCTTCTCCTCGCAGTATCAGACATGGTCCGACACCAATCGCGATACCATCACCGGTACCTTGAAGGCCGCGAACCTGACGGCAGCGCAGTTTTCGAGCGAAGAAGCGACCATGCGCTCGCTTCGTTCTCTTTCGGAAACCTCTGAAGGGCAAATGAAGGCACTCCAGGTCGGCCACCAGATTGCAGCCGAGCAGGTCGGGCAAATCCAGAAACTACGTGGCCTCGTGTCCCAGCAGATGGCGTTGACGGCGACCTGGTACCAAACCAGCCAGACGGACAAGGATCTCGCCCACGCCAGGCGGGAACGGTTTTTCGATGGGCGCGCACCTCTCGGTCCCGGGGGACAGAAGTTGGAGCCGCGCTGGTGAGTGCTCTCTTCTACCACGCGGGTGGTTCCCGAGCGCGCTTTGACATCCCGCGCATAGCCCTCTTCGTCTCCTGTGTGCTGCTTTCGTCCGCGATCGAGGTTCAGGCCCAGGATGGAAGTGTCCTGACCGAACTCGAAAACCAAGTCTCTGCGGCGGCCAAGGGTTGGGAGGCGCGGGTGCTCGCGGCAGCGCGCTCACTATTCTGGATCCTCGCGGGGATCGAAGTTGCGGTCGCTGCCGTCTGGCTCGCCCTACAGGCAGCATCGCTCGACAGTTGGTTCGCCGAACTCGTGCGCCGGATCATGTTCATTGGCCTCTTCGCGTTTGCCCTTGAACAGGGTCCCGATTTTGCAAAGAGCATCGTTGACAGCCTCTTCCAGATCGGCGCCAGCGGCGGATCAGCCTCGCCGGCAGACATATTCGACGCAGGAATCCGGGTCGCTTCGCATATGTCGCAACAGATCCAATTCGGGCTCTTCGAGGATAATGCCCTGGCGATCGCGGCGGTCCTTGCGATGGTCGTGGTGGTGATTTCCTTCTCGCTCGTTGCCGCAATCTTCGTCGCGATCATGGTCGAGATGTATGTCGGGCTCCTGGCAGGGATGATCATGCTCGGGCTGGGAGGCTCATCCCACACCAAGGACTTTGCCGTGCGCTATCTCATCTACGCGTTCAGCGTCGGGCTGAAGCTGATGGCACTGGTGATGATTGCCCGCATCGGATCGGATGTGCTTATGGGGCTTGCCAGAGCGCCGACAGGAGAAACACAGCAATTCGTCACCACGCTCGCGATCGCAGGCATCTCGGTCGTCGTCTTCATCATCGCGATCTACGTTCCGAACATTCTGCAGGGCGTCGTCCAGGGCGCCTCGGTGACTGGCGGAATGGAAGCAATTCGGCACGGCGGCCAGGCGGCATCCTTTGCGGCCGGCGCTGCGTTCCTGGCAGCCGGAGGGACAGCCGCCGGCATTGCCGCGGCGAGGTCCGCTCGCGCGGCCGGTGCATCGGCGGCGACCGCGGCACTTCAAGGCATGAAACACAGCGCCGCCGCAAGCTTGCAGGCGGCGGGCTCCGCAGCAAAGGACAAGGCAATCGGTGCGCCCGGCGCCCACGCCGCCTCCTTGATGGGGCTTGCCAACGACAAGCTCGACAACAAGGGCTCAGCGCCAAGCGCAGGCAGGCGATCCTCGCCGGGCTCCACAGACCATTGAAGCACTTGAAGAGGATCATGATCGATGGCTGATCGAGAGGCCCCCGAGAACCCCTACATCGCCGCCCGTCAGGAGTGGAACGAACGCTACGGCTCCTTCGTGCGCTCAGCGATCGCCTGGCGCATCATCGGGACGGCCTCGATGGCGATCGCGATCATCGGTTTCGTCTATGGGCTCCACCAGAGCTCGAGGGTCAAGCTCGTGCCCTACATCGTCGAGGTCGACAAACTCGGAGCAGCCGTCACCGCCGGCTTTCCCGAGCAGCTCGACTACGCCGACCAGCGTGTCGTGCGCGCCTCGCTTGCAGGCTTCTTTGCCAGCTTCCGATCCGTGACACCCGACGCGGTCGTACAGAAAAGATACATCGACCGAACCTATGCGCTGCTTAGAAACGCCGATCCGGCAACGGGGAAGGTCAACGCCTGGTTCCGGGACAACTCCCCATTCGAGAGGGCGCGGCGAGCAACTGTCGCGATCGAGGTGAACAACGTGGTGGCGCTTTCGGAACAAACCTACCAGGTCGACTGGACAGAGTTCGAACGGGACCGGACGGGAAAAGAAACCGGCTTACGGCGGTATCGCGGGATCGCAACGGTCACGCTCACGGCGCCGCAGGATGAGGCTGTGATCCGGCTCAATCCGATCGGCCTCTACCTCAGGGATCTCGACTGGACGGCGCAGCTATGATGAGGAAGGGAGAAGGGTTGAGCTACAACACAGCAGCCATGCTGACACTGATCTTGGCATCAACGCTACCATTCGGAGCCGCTTACGGAGAAGCGATCACGACGAAGGAGGCGAATGCAGCACGCCTGTCTGCAAAATGGCGGGCAGCTTCCGGCGTCATCACCACCGGGCCTGACGGAAAGGTCATCTTCCTTTACGGCGCAAGCCAGCCATCGGTCGTCTGCTCACCGCTCCAGGTGTGTGATGTCGAGCTTCAACCGGGCGAGATCGTGCGTGACGTGCTTGTTGGCGATACGGTTCGCTGGAAGATCGAAGCCGCGACGTCAGGTGTCGCCGGCGGCCAGGCAATCCACCTTGTCATCAAGCCGTCCGAACCTTCGATTGCAACTTCGATGGTGGTCACCACGTCGAGGCGCACCTATCATATCCAGCTGAAGTCTCACCCGACGCACTACATGGCGCGCGTCGGCTTCGCCTATCCGGAAGACAGGTCGGCAAGCTTTGCCGATGCCAATGCCCGGCTGGAGGCGGGCACTGGCAGCTTTTCCGCCGAACGGCTCAACTTCACCTATTCCATCAACGGTCGCGCCCGCTGGAAGCCGACACGCATCTATTCCGACGGTCAGAAAACCTACATCCAGTTCCCGAAGTCGATCGCCAACCAGGACGCGCCAGTCCTCTTCGTCGTTTCCGGCGGCCAGAACAGGATCGTCAATTACCGGATGAAGGACGGAGTGATGATCGTCGATTTCGATGTCGAGCGCGCGGTGCTGGTATCGGGCGTCGGATGGCGCCAGGAGAAAGTCACGATCAGAAGGGGAGGGTAAGTGGTGAAGCCTCATACCGTCGCATCCATTCTCATCGCCGTCTTCGTCAGCGGTTGCCAGGGCAGCGGCGCTTCGCCGCTGATTGACGAGCGCTCGCACGAAATCTCGGCGAATGCCGAAACAGCGATTGCCGGCGACATGGCTAACCGCTTCTTTGAAGTGATGGGCAAAGACAAACCGCAGTCGCTCTACCTTTCCCAAACCGCGCGCCCCTCTGCAGAAGCACTCGAAAGCGCACTCAAGCTGTGGGGATACCCGGCGCTCGGCCAAGATAAACAGGCTCAGGGGAAGGTAGCTGCCACAGAGGTCACCTATGGCACCTCGGTGTTCGAAGACGTCGTTCTCGTGCGGCTATCGACGCCGGCACTTACCCTGACGCGTGCCTACCGGGCGAATGCAACGGGCGCGCAGCCCGCGACACCGCTCGCCGTCACGCGGCATCCGTAGGAACCTGTCATGGCTCAATCGCTACAGCTCTCTCACGCCCCTAAACACATTCGCAGGGTCAATCGGTTACCGCTCTTCATCGCAGGCGCAATGATCGTCATTTTCTTCATCGTCATTGTGGCCGGCCTCGCCTCGCGCGGGATCGGAAGCCGGGCCGACCTCGACGCGGAGATTTCCTCAGGTGGTTCAGCGTCTTCATTTGCTGAGAACATCAAGCGTGGCGTCGCCGACGGCATCATCGCCGAGCCGTCGACATCGGTTGCTGAAGACACTGCGGTCGGGACCCTGACAGAAATGGCTCACTCAGAGGTCAAAATCGACCCGGAGACGACACCGCCTCCCGCAAACGTTGCGCAAGTCGAAACCCACGGGAATGAGCATGACTGGCTGACCCAGTTCGAGCGCGAACGCCGGGAACAACTGCTGCGCGAGCGCCATCGGCAGGACATGGCAAGAATTCAGGCACGGAATGCGGCCTTTGAGTCGCCGCTTGCGGTTGAAATCAAAAACCGCCCGGAACCCATGGAGTATCCCGGGAGCACACCGAGCAGCGACACACCCGCATCTCCCAATCCCGCAGCGCTTCTGTCGAAAGCGCTTGAGGGGAGGGGTGGTGACGTCAACCTTCAGTCCTCCAAGGACGCCTTTTTCAACGCTGACATCAAGGAGCTCGGATACCTGCCAAGCACCGTCGTGCCGGCGCAATCTCCATTCGAGCTAAAGCGCGGCTCGGTCATTCCCGCGACCTTGATTACCGGCATCAACGCCGACCTGCCCGGTCGGATTTCCGCCCAGGTCAATCATCCGATCTATGACACCGCCACGGGCCGCCATATTCTCATCCCGCAAGGGACCAAGCTCTTCGGCCGCTACGACAGTGAGGTCGCCTTCGGGCAGTCTCGCGTTCTCGTGATCTGGACCGATCTAATCTTCCCGAACGGCTCTACGTTGCAGATCGGCGGGATGGCCGGGACCGATGCCGGAGGCTATGGCGGTTTCAAGGACAAAGTCGATCGACATATCCTCAGAACATTTGGTTCTGCGGCGCTTGTAGCCCTGATCGGCGCGGGCATCGATATGTCCCTCCCAGCCGATTATCGGGACAGAGGTCGCGATACCGCCTCGGACGCTGCTCGTCGCAGTTTTGCCGAAACCTTCGGCCGGGTGGCCGAGCGCACCATTGGAAAAAACCTCGATGTGCAGCCTACGCTCAACATCAGGCCCGGATACATTTTCAACGTCCTCGTCGATCAGGATATTATCTTTCCTAGCGCTTATCGCTGATCCGCCGCTGGCCAGCAGGTACGCCTCGCTGCGCCCACATTCTCATCGTTCTAGGTATCAGATTAGCAGACGACGGGTGGCGGCCGCGGTCGCCTGAGACAGCTTGCAGACGCCGAGCTTGTCCATCGCCCTTCGCAGATTGCGGCGAACGCACGTGTAGGTGATATCGAGTATTGCCGCGATCTCAACCATCGTCTTTCCCTCCGACGACCACTTGAGGCAAGCAAGCTCGGTCGCGCTCAACGATGCCGTACCGTTGCATTCCAAGTCTTCCATATGTCGCATCCGTGAATGGAGAAAGGCAGCGGCAGTTATGCCGAGCCCCGATGTCTCCCCCGCAAGACTGCCACGCCTTCTGCCATGGGACGAGGATGTAAAGGTCAGGATGGCGAACCTCCCGAAGCCGGCCGACACTGATACCGACAGACCTGACTTCAGCCCAAATTCGGCAGCCTCCGTGTAGAAACGCCGCTGATCGCGGCAGGCCCTTGGGCGCACGTCGTCGACAGACCAATAGAAGACCTGGGTTCCGCGCTTGGCCGTGGTCACAACAGGGTCGAGCGTCATGTAGGAGCGCGCGAAGTAGCGCCGCTGCCACTCGATCGGATAGTCAGTCGCCACGAAGTTGTCGTTCGGATGGGCCCGGAAGTAGGCATAGTGGTCAAACCCGGCAGCGCCCGCCAAACATACAAGGGAATTGTTCAGGGCGTTTGACGATGACTGGACCTGGCAGAGATCTATTACGCGTTCAAAAATGCGTCGTTCGTTCATGCGATTTCACCTCCGGCGCGCACTGGTCGGATTGAGCCCTTCGCAGGCGGGCAACGACACACGGTCTAGATGTGGCGTGACTTAAACGCAATCATTTGTAACGCCGAAGCAACAAAACTTAACTTTTCGCGTTGAACGAAACTTTCGTTAAGTCATTCATATTCCACGGTATGCGCCAACAAATAGCCGCCGAGCCTCACCGTCTTCACATAGATCGGATCGTCAGGCGCGGGCTCGATCTTCTGCCTCAGCCGCCGAACGTGCACATCTACGCTGCGCTCCGATGGGCCGGCGAGCCCGAATTTTGTGGCGTCAAGCAATTGCTCCCGCGACAGAACACTGCCGGGATTGCGAGCAAGCGCAAGAAGTATATCGAACTCGCCAGCCGTCAGGGTTCTCTCCTGGCCATCTGGGTCGTGGAGCGTGCGCTTGCCTGGATTTATACGCCAGCCATCGAACACCAAAATTCTAGGATCTTCGGCGTCACCCGAGACTAAGCTGGCTCGACGCAGGACGCTACGTAGACGGGCAAGCGTAGCGTCGTCTTCGCCGACCCTTAAGACACAGGTATCCGCACCTGCATTCAGTCCTTCCACAACGATACTGTCGCCATGCCTGTCAACGATGAGAACGAGGGCAATGTCGCTCAGGGCTCGTACTTGCCGGCAAAACTGGAGACATTCCGTCGACGGCGTCTTGCCCTCGATCACGAGGAGGTCGTATCTCCGGATTTTCAGAAGCCGAGGAACCAATGTGGCTTTGGTGAGGTGGATGTCGTAGCCATGACCGAGCAGAAGTGAGACAAACCGACGACGCGTTTCCTCGTCGTCGATCACTGCCAGAACGACCGGTGAACGGCCGGCTATCCGCTTGTTTCTCAGCAACGAAACTCCCTGCCAAGTCGGCAATGGCAATAATTTGCCATGCAACCTGTTGGGGAGTTAACGTCGCAATACGATCGGCTCAAGGCACAGAAATGCTCCTTAACGGTATCAACGCTAGAACGGTATCAACGCTAGCAAATCGCGGTGCGGAGTTGAGAGCACTTCCGCGCGTTATCCGCTAAGGCAGTGTTAGGTCGCCGACGCAGTCTCTAAGCGCAGTTTTCCCTTTTTCTGGGATCATCGCGACACCCTGACGAATTGCGTTCTGCCACGAAGGGCCCCTGTCCCATGCCTCACTATAGGCATCCACCAGCACGTCTGCCTGTCGGGTTTGATGCATCGCCTGAAAGATTGATGACGCTTGCAACAGATCCTTGTCACGCTTTGCCCGACCCACTGTGTCGGTGAGCCGCCTGGATGCGACAATGAGCTTGTGGATTGCGTATCGCTCGGGTGAGGGCACGTTCACTGTAACCCCCTCGCGGTGGAGCAACACCGTTCTTGTAGGTTCATAGATCAGGTAGTCGAGAAAACGGAGGTTTTCCGCCGACGCTCCGCCCAGGGCGGGCATCCGCGACGGTTTGCCTGTGTAATCGTCAGTCCCCCGGTTGCTTGTCAAAAATTCCACCCGGTAGCCTTTGGCATTCACAAACGCCGTCACTTGGGCCTTGTCGGCCTGGTGCGGTACCGCACGAAATGACTGATCGACCCCACGAAGAAGATCAAGGATAGGCGGCAAGGTATCGCTTACTTCAGCCGAAATCGCGAAATCCTGTGCCAGGTCGGCATCGCCTGTTTGCAGGGCGGTGTTGGGAAGCCGAACCCCGAGAAGACCCGAATAGCAGCCGAATGCCACCGTGCCGACCAGGACACCTCTTAGCCGAAAGAAACCCGCATCTGCCAAGGCTTTCGTTACATCGCCTGCGAAGCGATCCGGGCCAACCATGCCACCTGAACGGATGAGCGTGGACACCAGCCGCCGGCGTTCTCGCAGGTTGTCTTTGACTTCGCGGTGGTTGTTGACCCGCGCTGTGATTTCAGGATCTGAGGCCGGGCCCACATAGCGTCGCTTGTCGCCATCCGGTGTCGGACGGTCGAAATACCAGTAGTCGTTACCCTTAACCGGTACAGTGACGAAACGCCCATCAAGCGGAAAGTCGGCTTGAAATTGAGCATCGAGCGATCGCTGAGATAGCTCAGCCAGCATCGTTCTGAAGACAAGATCGATTTCTCGCATTGCCGAAGTTCACCCGTTATACTGCTTTCGCAAAAACATTATAACTCTCTCGACTTGTGTCAAGCGACTCAGTGAAGGAGACAGGTGCTGACCCTGCCAAACCAGTGCCTCGTTGCCCGTTCAATCAACGGCCGGTTCGACCGATCCAACCGGTGTGTTGCGAAAATCTTCACTGCGACCCTCAATCGAAGCTTTTTGGCACATTCCTGCGAGGTATCGCGGACACACAAGGCAAGAAGGCTGTGAACTTTCACTCGCCCGCAACGACTTACACTCGTTCGCTAAACTCATATCCGTGACCTGTTCCCGGTTCGGCATTGCGCTCCTCCTCCAAGGTAACGCGAATGATGAACCTGCTGGCGCCAAGCCTCCAATTGACCATGCAACACATTCATATGACGTGACGATCAGTTACCCCGTCGGGAGGATCACGTCGGATCCCTCTGCAACAATACTTAATAGAACTTCGAACCAGATAACATTGAGACACAAACCTATGCGTGCAATCATCGATCATAGCGTCATGCACCGCGACCGGGAGGCGAGCGATGCCTACCGCCGTAAACGGACGATTGATCGTAGTCAGCTCCCGCGACGCGGGCTTCAATCTGACGCATCGCCACATTCTTACGGCCGCGGGCTACTCGACCGACCTTGCGCTCGGCCTCGACGACTTTGCATCGATCACAGGCGAACGATCCGTCGAGGCCATCCTGCTCGATGCGCCGAACGCCGCTGCGGCTGGCCTCTGCCGGGGACTGAAGCAGGACACCTCGACAAGATCGGCGGCAATCGTCGCATTGTTGCGAGCAAAGGCCGCTGTCGCACTTCCGGCGCTGGTCCGCGCGGGTGCTGACGAGGTATTCGTCTGCCCGGTCGAACCACAGCGGTACCTCGACGCGATCAAGCACTATCTAACGTCTTCGAACGACACAAAAACTCATCCGGTTTTGCACTACGGCAGCCTTGAGATCGACGTCCACAGCCACCGAGCCTCCTGGCGTGGAGACCCTTTCCATCTCGGCCTTCTCGAGTTTCGATTGCTTGAAACATTGATCGAGGGAACGGACAAGGTTCACACACGGGGCGAACTTATCCAACAGGTCTGGCCGAGCGGCATCTTCGTCGACACGCGAACAGTTAACGTCCACGTCGCGAGGCTTCGAAAGGCGCTCCTCGCGACCACCGGCCACGACTGGATCCGCACAGTGCGGGGTGTCGGCTACGGTTTGGCGCCGCTTGCGCTCAGCCTCGATCATCCATCGGATTCTAACCAGATCACCAATTTTCGACTGGAGGCGTGACATGGATACGGTCATCGTCAATGGCAGCTTGATTACCGGAGACGGGGTCACCTTTCTGGAGAAGGCGAGTGTCAGAATCCGAGGAACGATTATCGTTGATGTTACCCCATACCAGGAGGCATCGAACGAGGGGGACCGGATTATCGATGCCGGCGGGTCCGTCGTACTACCAGGAATCGTCAATGCTCATGCACATGGCTGCATCGCCGGCCCTTCGATGCCATCCGGTTCATTGCCACTTTCGACTGAAGACATCTCCTACCAGCGCAACCGGCATCTGCTCAGCGGCACGACCACACTCCTGAATGTCTGCGGCCTCGCCACCCCTAATGAAATAGGGTGCAGTGTTCTCTCACCCCACGCATTGGACGTCCATGTTTCGACAGCCCACACGCCGAGCAGTATAGCGGCTGCCGGTATCGCGGACGGAGCGGGGCTTTCGGCGCAGCACCTCTCAGCCACCATTGACGACATGCTTGCACGTGGCGCCAAGGCGCTCGGAGAGGCCGGCGGCGGTCAAACGCTTGGCGGTGGCGCACAGGACTACCGCTATCTGCCGCTTGCCATTGAGAAGGCAACCGGTATTTCCGTCCACCCCAAGGTCGCCAGGTCGTTCAAGGAAGCCGTCCTGGGGCGCAGGCTGGACGGCGCAGCGGCCGCTTCGAACGATGAACTCGAGGCACTTCTTGAGCGTCATGCCCTCGATGGCCATCTGACGGCGGTACTGCTTCGCGGGATCGTCGTTGAGACCGTCATGCCACCAGTGCATCTGGCGATAAGGGGGCTTGCGGAGATCGCCGCCCAATCAGAGCGCGTCGGAATGGCTGCGATATTCCACAATGCCGCACCAACTGCTGCAACTCTTGTGCAACTGGCGGAGACCTATCCGCGGGCCCGGATGATCGCCGGGCATTCTAACCACCCGATGTTCCTGCCCGAAGAGGCGGTCGCAACGGCAAGGTTGCTCAAAGACAGAGGCGTGACGATCGACGTGTCGACACTCGACTGTATCACGACAAGGTGGCGCAATGGCCCCGAAAATCTTGATCATCTTGCGACCGAAGGGCTCATCGACACGCTGTCGACGGACTATGCCGGCGGTGACTGGGACACGATCCTTTCTGCGATCCATCGCATGATCGCCAAGAAACAGATGCCGGCACCCCGGGCCATCGCGCTTGCGACGGGCAACGTCGCCAAGGCTATTCCCGAACTTGCTGGAGACCGTGGATTGATCGAGCGGGACAAGCAGGCGGACATTATCATTTGCGATGCCCATAACTTCGCCCGCGTGCGTCATGTCATCGCGAAGGGCCGCCTCGTCGTCGAGAATGCCCGTATTGTTTGAAGACCGACGCCTTAACGAAGGGCCATAAGCAGACCAGAGCCGTGGTCATCGGGTATATCGAGAACACCACCGATGATCTCGTGCTGACGCTCTGGCGCAAGCACGCGACGGGTCACCCGGAGGAACTTCTCCTCGATCACTTCGAACGACATCGGCCGCTTCGGGTCTCCGAGCGGCCTCAGGATTTCAGAGCGCAGCGACACCGAAGGCGTCGATATTGTAACCCGTGCTAGTGTCTCGCCCGGAAACAGAGCATCCATTTCGTCGTTGATCGACAGGCGCACCCTGTCGCAAAACGCCGAAAGGTCGTCGCGCCCTATGAGAGCGGGCGCTAAAGGCGCCAATGCATCGCGCCCCTCGACCGCGGCAATCGCGATGCAGTAGGGCAGGCTGTATTGGATGTCGACCAGCGTGGCTGGCCGCCGCTTATTGCCGAGCTTCAACGCCCAGCCGAAGGTCTCCACATCGACACCGGTGATATCCTCAGCACCAATGCTGTTGCCTTCGGCAAGCATCAGGAATGCGTCCAGCGCGGCATGGATATAGCGGCAGCAGGCGTAGGGCTTGAAATATGTATCGACCAAATGGGACCGTCCACCGAGGCCAGCCAGGATCGCTTGCCGATTGTAATAGTCAGGATGATCGAACACATCAGCAGGCCCCGTGTGTCCTTCGATCGCCAGGTGGACGGCGACGAGCCCCAGGACTGCACTCCAGCCAATCCCTTCCTTGACGTCGTTGCCTGTCAACCGGGAATAACCCGAACTGCCGTTTGCCTGCTGATTGGGCGCAAGCACCGCTGCGATCGCCAGCGCCTGGGCGACATGATCCTCGCGGAGACGCAACAGTCGCGCTCCTGCAGCCGCCGCTGCGACCGACGCCCACCGCCCGGTCTGGCGGGTCGCGATAGTGTTCGGCATCTGCGCCGATGCGATGCGAACGCCAATGTCGTAGCCAACGGAAATCGCCGCGATGAGATCGCCTGCCCCGGCATTGGTCTCCGCAAGCAATGTCAGAACCGTCGGAATGACTGCCGCTCCTGGATGCCCACGGGCCAACCGATGTCCATCGTCAAGGTCGAGTGCGGAGGCTGCCGATGCGTTTGCGAACAGGGCACCTGCCAGCGAGGCCGTGTGACCTGTTGCCCAGACGGAACTCGCACCGGCGCCCATAAGCGTGTGTGCTGAAGCTCTGACGGCCGCAGGCCCCGGCATGTCGCGCCCAGCAATTGCGGCGCCGACAAGGTCAAGGACACATTTCAGCGCCACGTTTCTCTCGTCGCAGGTCGGCGCGCTGCGCGAGGCGGCCAGAATCTGTACGGCGAGAACTTCTGTGATTAGGGGCAACGTGACCTCCGACGCCAGACCTTGGCTCCCTAACTACGCGCCTTCACGAGCTTCTCCCAAGTCGCTTCGGCGACATAGAGATCGAGCATGGGAAGCCCGACGCAGGTCACGCAAACTGGTCCGGGACGCGGATCCTGCCATCCGGACGGCGCCGACATTTCGCCAATTCCCAGAATCGGGCCGGCGGTCTCAAGGCTCAGGCCCATGCGTGAAAAATAAAGTGAAATGCTCTGGGAGTTGCGGCGGGAGACGGTCTTCAAGTCGTCGCAGATGACAGCGCCCGTGCGTAAAGCACGTTTCAAGTAGGCCTCAGGGACCTCGTCGCCGCCAAGATGCAGCGTCGCGGCATCCTTCGCAAGCTCATGATCATCGAAGACCGGGTCGCGCGCATTCGTTGCCGTTACGACGAAGGAACAGTCGGCAAGCGCGGCGTTGTCCTCAACCGGAACCAGGTCAATGGTCGTAGCAGAGGCTGCCGCATCCGCGAGCCGGGCGGCACTTTCTGGAAACCGGCTTCGTATGAAAATTCGCTCGATGCGCTCTGAACCCGTGAACGAAAGGCAGTCGATGACGCTTCTCGCAACCGGCCCGGCACCGAAGAGAAAGACCGATATCTTCATCGGCGTCTCGACGAACGCTTCCAACACCAGCGAGGCATAGGTCCCCGTGCGCGCGGCAGAAAGTGCGGTTCCATCGAAGATGGCAACGGGCCTTAAGGTCGTCTTGTCGAGGAGAAGATAGGTCGACGTCGACCGCGGCAGACCGCGCCGACGATTGAACGCGTTGGCGCCGATGATCTTGACGCCACCAAACCGAGGATTGACGCTGTAGAGCGACGAGAGCTTCCACCCAAGTCGCTCGGAGGCGAAAGACTCACGTTCAGCCTCAAATTCAGGGAGCGCCCAGAATTCGTCCTCAGGTAGGGAAAGTACCGCCTTTCCGCCGACGGCCCTCCCGCTCCTGATGTCACGCCAAGCCGCGTCGACAGCCTTATGCGCCTCTGCCACTGTGAGTTCCGCACCAAAACGACGAAGCTCTTCGGTTGATACGAAATTGAGAACCGCTTCGTGCAAAGTCATACTCGCCTCCCACACATGAAGAGCCGAGCATACGGGAAGGGCGCAGCCGGTGAGGCGAAGGTTTGGAGAAGATTTGGGCACGCAGGTGACATCACGGTCACAACACGAACCAAACCTGAGATCGCTGAGTTGCCGATCACAGATTAGCAGCGCTGGAGCTGAGCGCGAAACACATTGGTCAATCCGTCGGGAATCCCGTCCGCTATGAGGCGAGTGCGTATTCGAGATCTATCTCGGGTATTGCAGCAAGATCCGTCTCCAAAACCGTTGCCTCAATCTTGAGATCATAGCTGGCTTGCAGGTTCATCCAGAATTCAGGACTCGTGCGGAAAAATTTGGCTAACCTCAGTGCTGTATCTGAAGTTACCGCAGTCTGTTCATTAGCCAGGCGTTCAATGCGGGTGCGAGGAACGTTCAGCTTCTTCGCGAGCGCTCCAGCGCTCATGTGATAAGGGAGGAGGTACTCCTCGCGAAGGATTTCGCCTGGATGTACCGGGGGGAGTACACTGCTCATCTATTGGTCTCCTTCATACCGGTTCTAGTGGTAATCGACGATCTCGACATTTTCGACACCACCATCGTTCCAGACAAAACAGATCCGCCATTGTCATTGATCCTGATCGAGTGTTGCCCGGCACGATCACCCTTCAACGCCTCTAGGCGGTTACCTGGTGGAGAACGAAAATCGTCCAACACATGTGCAGCTTCAAGCATTGTGAGCTTACGGATAGCGACTTTGAGGATGACAGCTGGAAACCTTTTGGGAGCTTTCCCGCTTGCCACAACTTCGGTCGCGACATCCTTGTACGATCGAATCACCAATTGCCTCACTGTCGTTTTGTATCATTCCGTGATACATTTCTGGGTCAAGTCAATTGTATCGCAGCATGATACATTCTCGATCTCGAAACAATGCCAATGCGTTTGTCCCATGCTTTTCAAAGAGATTGGCTACATACTCTGACAAGAGCGAGCAGTGAGCGACGCACTTGAACTGACGTAATGCGTTGAAACGCCATGTTCAGGGCAGTCCCTTCATTCGTCCTCAGAAAAGCGGCCAACTCCGTCAACTCCTCACTTGCCCCTCGTTGATAGTTACACCCGTCGCGATCGACGAGTGCCGCGATTGGGACGCCTAGGGCAGTGGCAATGGCGGCGAGGCGGCTGGCCCCGATCCTGATCCGACCGCTTTCGTACTTCCGGACCAATTGGACCGAAACGTTGAGGTGCAGAGCAAGATCCAACTGCCGCATCCCGACTTCGCGCCGAAGACTCGCAATCAGCATGCCGATCTCAGCGTCGGCATCATCCACCCGTGGAGGTCGCATGCCCATTCGCTTTCCGACACCTCTCGACCGAAGCGAACATGCTGATCTGAAACAGCTATGCGCCACGGCATAGCATGCATTTACATACTATAGTTGATAAACTCAAAGTTTCGCTCCTGCCATCAGTGGCGCATGGATATGCGCAAGTTGGTTGGCCGGAATTTTGCGCGCCTGCGTCGGGAAAAAGGACTGACGCAGGAAGAAATCGCCGCGTCAGCTGATATCAGCCAGCAATATGTGAGCGGTCTTGAACGAGGTGGACGCAACCCGACGATCCAATCGCTTTACAGGATCGCCAAGGCGCTTGGGGTGAGCCATATGGAGCTTGTCCGGCCCGACAGTGAAGACGAGCACTGACGGATCTCAACGTTCCCGGCGATAAACAAGCTCCAGGTTCTGAACATCGACCCTATGCGCCGCCATAGGGATCAGGCGGCGAACGGCCTCGACACGATCGCGATCAAGCTCGGCCTGCAACACGCCAACATCCTCACCTGCCTCGGCGACGACTTTCCCCCAGGGATCGCAGACCATCGAATGACCGTGCATGTGACGCCGCTCGCCGGCGGCCGTCTCATAGTGTCCGCATTGGCCGCAAGCGATGACATAGGCCTGAAACTCGATCGCGCGCGCTCGGCATAGAACCTCCCAGTGATCCCTTCCGGTCTGCTGGGTGAAGGCGGCCGGCAAGATGAACGCATCGACATTCTCTTCTGCCAGACGATCGAACAGCCGGGAGAAGCGCAGATCGTAGCAAATGCAGCAGGCCAGCTTCATTCCACCGATCTCGTAGACCAACAGGCTGTTTCCCGGTCTGACAGTGGCGGATTCGTTGTAGATCTTGCCGTCGGGGGCAACGATGTCGAAGAGGTGGATCTTCCGGTACGCCCCGATCTCTTTGCCTTGCGCGTCGAACACAACACTGGTGTTGTAGATCCGGTCGGATGTGCCGGTCGCTTCCAGGAGACTTCCTGCATGTATGGCGACCCGGTGTTGCGCGGCAAAGTACTGAACCAGATTGTAGGCCGCGCCTCCTGGCACATGATCGGCCGCCGATCGCTTCTCGGACGGCGTCCCACCGGTCCAGTCGAAATGCTCTGGCAGGACAATGAGATCCGGTCGACCCGCAACCGCTTGGCGCATGAGTGCCTCGGCCTGCCGCAGATTGGCGGAACGGTCAGGTTGGGAGTTCATCTGGACGAGAGCGATTTTCATGTCTGGGGATCCGGTTGAAAGTCGAAGATGGAATGGCCGGCCGCGAGGTGCCGGCGTACGGCGATCGAAATCTGCTGGCGCGCGATCGCAGCGCGCGCCAGCACGAACATATGGTCGCGGGGCGCCACGAACACGCCTTCCCGGTCGGCAAGCACAGCGTAACCGGGCAACACTGCCGCTCCGCCGCAAGCAATTGGCTCGTTGATCGAACCGCCGATGGAGACCCGTCGGTTGGTGGTCTTTGAGGAGACGCCGCGGCACCACACGGGCAGGCCTGTCGCGGCAATCTCGTCGGCGTCCGTACAGGGACCGTCGATGACGATGCCGGCGGCACCCCTTGCCTTAACGGCGGTTGCGACACCACCTCCGACACATGCGATATCGTCGCCATCAACCCGAGCAATGACGAGAAAGTCACCGGGCATCAGGAGGTCGACAGCCCGATAGATAATAGTGCCATCCCGCCCGGGGGCTGCGACGGTGACTGCCGAACCGGCCGCCTTTGCCGCGAACACCGGCAGCACGCTCTGGCTGACGAAACCGAGATGCTCGACATGGCCGATCGTGGCGGTCTCGGTCTTTTCCATCAATGCGACGAGCTCCTCGGGAAGGGGAGGTTGGCTGTCATTGATCCGGTAGGGTTGCATGTCTGACCTCCTGATGTCGTTTTCGGTCAGATCGGGCGTTCGCCTGATGTGGTCGTGCGATGCATGATGCGAATGGAGTTCGGATCGAAGCCGTCCCGGCGGTGCATGGTGCAACGGTTGTCCCACATCATGATGTCGCCGACATCCCATTGCTGGACGAAGACCTCGCTGGTCGAGGTGGTGTGCTGCCAAAGATCCGCGAGAAGGGACTCGCTTTCGTCGAGCGGCATGCCGACGATCCAGGCGCCTTCGGACGTTCCACCAAGATAAAGCGCCTTGCGGCCGGTCTCGCCATGGAGGCGAACGAGCGGATGAACCATTCCGCTCCATTCGCGGAAATCGCGGGTGCTGGGGGCCGACTTGCCGAGGCGAAGCTTGCCGGTCTTGTCGTAGACGTTCTGGAAGAAGATCTGCCGGCCGTCGACCACCTTCTTCAAGGCCTCGGGCAAGCTCTCATAGGCGCGATAGGACGAGAGGAAGTAGGTGTCGCCGCCGCTCGGCGGGACGGCGACCGCCCGCAGGATCGCGCCGGCCGGCGGCCGCTCGTAGAACCACGTATCCGTGTGCCAGGTCGCCTCGCTATTGCCCATGGCGCCGCTCGGCTTGCCGTCGGTCATGACATTGCTGATGACGAGGATTTCCTTGTGGGTCGGATGCCCGCCCTCCTGGAGCTGCTTCGGATGGATGACAAACTCCCCGAAATTCCTGGAGAAGGCGACCTGCTGGGCGTCGGTCATCGACGTCTTCTTGAACCGCAGCACGCCGTGCTGGAGCCAGTAGCGGCGGACCTCGTCGATATCCTGCTGAGTGTATTTGTCGAAGTCGAAACCCTCGATGTCGGCGCAGACATTCGATTCATGCTGAACGGCACGAAGCCTCTGTTTATCAAGCATTTTCATCTCCTTTGAAGTGACCTTCTGAGGTCGGGACCATGGTAGGCGGGAGGCATCGCCTGGTTCCAATAACGATGCCTTCGGATTGATTGCTCCACCCTATCGATCTGCCTCAAGCGCTCAGCGGCTGGATGTCGGCGTCGTCGATACCGAGACGAATGGCGTCACCGACTTTCGGCGGAACGCTCGCGCGGGTCGCGCGGAGAAGCACGTGGAGACGCACATCCGAACCGAGATCGGCATCAATTTCGAAGGCGGCACCGAGGTTAACGACACGTCGCACGGTGGCATTGAGAAGGTTGGCGAACTCGCTCCCGCCGGCCGCAGTCGGCAGGACCGCGATGCTCTCCGGACGGATCGAGCAGTACCGGATCTCGCCGGTGAGAACGGTCTTGTGTGCCTTCAGCATCAGTCCATCACCAACCGCCAGTTCGAGATGGGCCGCGCCAGTTGCGGCCGACGTCACCGCCAAAATGTTCGACTTGCCGATGAAATCCGCCACGAAACGCGAGTTCGGCTCGCGGTAGAGGGCGGCAGGCTGCCCCTCTTGAGCAATCGCCCCCTGCCACATCACGACCACTCGATCGGACATCGCCATGGCCTCCTCCTGATCGTGGGTAACGTAGACGAAGGTCATGCCGAGTTGCTGCTGGATCTCCTTCAGTTCGATCCGCATCGCCTCTCGAAGCTTCAGGTCAAGATTGGAAAGTGGCTCGTCGAGAAGCAGAACCGACGGCCTCGGCGCGATCGCCCGGGCAAGTGCTACTCGCTGCTGCTGACCACCGGAGAGTTCCCGCGGATAGCGCTTGCCCATTCCCTCGAGGTGGACGCTGCGCAGCGCGCTTTTAACGGTCGTCTCGGCTTCCTCCCTGCGAACGCCCTTCATCTTGAGGCCGAAGGCCACGTTCTCCGTGACCGTCATGTGTGGAAAGAGCGCATAATTCTGGAAGACCAGGCCGATGTTGCGCCGTTCCGGCGGCACGCGGACCTGGCTTCGTCCCTTGATACGAATGTCGCCGCGTGATGGGGCGGTAAAGCCGGCGATCATGTTGAGCGTGGTCGTCTTGCCGCAGCCGGATGGGCCGAGGATGCTGACGAACTCGCCTTGAGGAATTGCGAGGTCGATATCCTTGACGACCGCCATGCTGGCGTAGGACTTGCTGACCGAGACGAGTTCGATGTCGAGTGCGTTCATTTGCTGCCACCATGGAGCTGCGCGGAAAAACCGCCGATTTTTTCGAAGAGGAAGATGACCGAGAGGATGAAGGCCATCGAGGCGACGTTGACCGCCGCGAGCACAGGATCGAGGCTGTATTCGAGGTAGTTGATCACGGTGATCGGCAAGGTGCTGTCGCCGGGCCTGACCAGGAAAACCGAAAGCGGGATGTTGTTGAACGAGATGATGAAGGCGAAGGTCACGCCCGAAAGCACGCCTGGCTTGATCATCGGCAACACCACCAGCCGGATGCGTTGCAGTTTGCTCGCCCCGAGAACCTGGGCCGCACGATCGAGATTGGCGTCGAAATTCGCAAGCGAGGTCGCCACCATGCGGGTCACGAAGGGGAGGGCGAGCACCACGTGCGCAGCAATCAACGCCGGCGTGCCGAGGAACCCCTGGAGCCCGATCATCGAGAGAAAGAGCACGATTGCGACGCCCTTGACGATCTGCGGCACCGAAAGCGGCGATAGAAGGCAAGACATCAGGGCGTCGCTGCCCGGAATACGCTCGTAAACGACCGCATAAGCCGCGAACAATCCAAGCACCCCGCTGATCGCCGCGACGACTGTTGCGATTTTTACGCTCGCAAGGAACGGTTCGAGCCAGCGGCTAGACCAGAGATCCGCATACCAGCGCCCCGTCCACTCCCAAGGCTGAAGCGTGACAGCCGATGTCGGGCTCAAGGAGGCTGCGACGACGACGATGAGCGGCAGGGTGATGAAGCAGAGGACCGCGCCGAGAGAAAACCAATAGAATATCGAAATAAGCCTGTTCATCTTTCACCTCCCGATGAAACAGAGGCGCGCGATCTGCGGCGGCTTTCGTAGCGAACGCCGACGAACGAGATCGCCAGCATCATGAGGAGGAGCGACATCGCCATCACAGAAGCGAACGGCCAATCGATGTAGAAGAGCACCTGCTCGTAGATCATTGTCGCCAGCACCTTGAAGCCTGCGCCGCCAAGAAGAGCCGGGGTTGCATAGGCGCTCGCCGCCATGGTGAAGGCGATCAACATCGAGCTGACGATCCCAGGCACGGAGAGGGGCAGGACGATCGTGCGGATCACCGCCAGCCTGGAGGCACCCAGCATCTGCGCCGCTCGCTCCAGGCTCGGATCGATGCCCTGGATGCTTGTCATAAGCGAGAGAATGCCGAAAGGAAGCACGACATGCGTCAGGCCGACGACGACGGCAAAGAGGTTCTTTGACAGTGGGAGCGGCGAGCTGATGAGGCCAAGATGGAGAAGCAGATCGTTGATGAATCCCCTATCCTCCAGAATGATTAGCCAACCATAGGTTCGAAGAACGACGCCGGCGAGTTCCGGGGCAAGCGCAAGCGCAAAAACAACCGCCCGCCAACGTGTTGTCGACCGTGCCAGGAAATAGGCGACCGGATAGCCGAGAACGGTCACGCTGATCGCAACCAGCAAGGACATCAGGGCAGTGCGACAGAAGCCGGCAATCGAAAGCCCGTCGGTGAAAAAGCGCTGATAGTGATCGAGGGTTGGGGAGAACGTTTCGGTCTGCGTAAAGCTCATCCCGATCATCATCCCCATCGGCAGTGCGAAGAAGACCGAGAGCACCAGAAGCGACGGAGAGAGAGCTGCAAACGGAAACCACGTGAGGGTGCGCCGGCGTCGCGCCGGCGGATGCAAGTCGAGAGCAAGGCTGTTCATGAGCGCTCTCCTCAACGGGCGTTCGGAACGACGTCACGTTCCCAACGCTCGGCCCATTCCGGCAGCTTCTCCTGAAGTCGGAGGAGGTCGGGCAGGTGCAGACGATCGCCGTCCGGTCCAGCTGTGAGCTGCCGGTCCTTCAGCTCGTCAGGTACGGAGATGTCGACGCGCGCGCTTCCGACCCGGTAGCCCGCCACCCATGCCTCCTGGCTCGACTTTTCAAGGAAAAATTCGATGAACTTCCGCGCCGCCTCCTTGTTTGCGGCGCCGACAGGAATGTTAAGGGTTGCGACGAGCGGAATGGTGCCTTCTTTCGGGCTGATGTAGTCGACAGGCAAACCTTCATCGACCATCAGCTGCGCTCGCCCGTTCCAAAACGGCATGGCCCAGACAGAGCCCTCGCGCAGATAGCTTTCGAGGATCGCGGAGGATTGCTCGAAACCCACCGACTGCGCCGATACCTTGGCCATGGCATCGAAGCCCGGGTCGACGTTGTCGATGAGGTCCCCTCCATTCGTGACCGACATCATCTCGAGCAGATAGACGGCCATGATGTTCTGGAAGGTGGGTAGAATGACCCGCTTGCTCAGCTCGGGCTCAAGCAGAGCATTCCAAGAAACAGGAATCGTGGCCAGCTTGTCGGTGCGGTAAAGGAGCGACAAGTACTGGACCTCATGAACTGCGCCACATTCTCCAGCAACCGCAGCCAGATCTGCCTGGAGGGCGCTGAGGTTCGGAATCGACGTCGGCGCCAGTTTTTCGAGCAGGCCATCCTTGCACCCTTGCAGGGACTGGGATGCAGTCATTACGACGAGATCGAATCCAGGCTGACCCTTGGTTGCCTTGATCTTGGCGTAGTCCTGTTGGGCCGATCCGACGGCGTCGTAGACGACGTCGATGTTGAAGCGTTTCTCGAAAGGTTCGATGATGCGCTCGCGGATGATGCCCTCGTAGGGACCTCCATAACTATTGATGATAAGCGTTTCGGCCTCCGCCGATCCGCTGCCGATGCCTGAAACTGTCAGGCATATCGACGCGAGCATGCGTTTCGCTCCCACGGTCTCTCTCCCATTCGTTGTAAACAGGAGGAATGGTGTCCGTCGGAAGTCCGAGGGTCTAATAGGCGATCGCTAGGATTAATGTCCTATCCCTATTAATTCAGCCGAGGGATAGTGTCCCTCGCTCGACAACCACCGAGCTGTGCAGGACTTGTTATGACGAACCGGAATGTTATATGTAGGTAAATACCTACAAAGAGGTGCGAGATGGGCGTTACTACCCTTTCCAGCCGAGAGCTCAATCACGACGTGAGCAGCGCCAAGAAGGCGGCAAAGAGCGGTCCCGTCATCATCACAGACCGCGGTAGGCCGTCACACGTTCTCATGACATATGATGAATTCGAACGCTTGAGCGGCAAGCACCGTAACCTTGTCGAGGCGCTCGCCATGCCCGGGCTTTCGTCAATCCACTTTGAGCCGCAGCGGGCCGAAATCATGCCTCGCGAAGTGGACTTGTCTTGAAGTATCTGCTCGATACCAACGTCGTTTCGGAGTTGCGCAAAATTGGTGACGGCAAAGCTGACGCAAATGTCGTGACCTGGATTGGCGCGCACGACGCACGCGAGTTATTTATATCAGTCATTACCATTCTGGAACTTGAGCGCGGTGTGCTTGGAGTACAGCGCCGTGATGCCACTCAGGGCGCCAGGCTGCGGTCCTGGCTCGACAGCCGCGTGCGTCCGGAATTCGCGGATCGCATCGTACCAATTGACGATACTATCGCGACTCGGTGCGCCCACCTGCATGTACCTGATCGGCGCAACGAGGCAGACGCTCTGATTGCCGCCACCGCTTTGGTCCGCGACATGACAGTCGTGACACGCAACACAAAGGATTTTGAAGGGACCGGCGTCGTACTGGTCGACCCGTGGCAAGTCTGATCTGTCCACCAGGCCATCAATCTATCTGACCGGCACGCTGGGCGTGGGCGACCCGATCCCTGATAGATCGATCCGCATATCGGCCGACGTGATATCACGCGGTTGGTCTTCGTCGCCCGATGGCATGGGGGGGTCGTCGATATTGGTTTTCCCATGCAGAAGAACGGCCTGTGGGCCAGCCAACCCGCCCGGATCCTCCGCCTGGAATACATCTTTCCCTTCAAACTCACCCGAAACCCACGCATAAATGCTGTCGGCCAGCACATAGGGTAGCGCTTCGCTGCTGGCGTTTCTGCCATACCAGGCGGCGACGACACGCATGACTTTTGCGAACATGGTCGTCCCCAGGCGAAGGTTGTCGCAGGCATCAAAGATGACAGGGCTCAAATCCATCCCACTCCTGTCGCCCAGGTGAGCTGGGTACGAAGTCACTCCAACACGCACGATCGCCCGTCCGACGTAGCGGCGGGTGATTGCGAGCGCTTCTTCGGGGGTCGCGGCCTTCTCCACCAGGATCATCTTGCCACCGACCTTGACCGTTACAGCCAGAGGATCACCGTTCCCAACCGCATGGACGAACTCCTGGACCACGTTTAAATCCAGGGACGGATCTGCGCATTTCTCGATAAGCGCCGCCTCAAGCAAGAAGGCCTCCAGATTATGTGTTGAAGGAAATCACGAGCGAAGTGCCAAAGAGACTGGCCCATGCTGTCACGTTTGCGCGCTGAACATCGACTATTGAACTGCCGGCGGTCCACCAGCCATTTCCAACAGCGACCACGACGTCGGCACCTGCGAGCAGGGAATGCAGAACCGGCCATACGAGCAACTGCTCGTAGCAGATCAACGGCGCAATTCGACGCCCGCCCACTTCAACCACCGGGTCGGCGAAGAAATGCGCGCGCGCCCCACCATGCTCGTCGACCAATGTCCCCCATGGGCGCCACATCGAAACAGGAACAGGCATTCGCGCCCGATAGAGAACTTTACTGTCGTCACCATCGACCAAGAGCAACACGTTGTCGTACCCACCGGGATCGAGCACCGCGGCGCCGGCGATGATCGTGACCCCGCGGCCGCGTAAATTTTCCGTCCACAACGAACCAAGCGTCGGCGTCCAAAGCCCCAAGGCACTCTCGGGCAAGACGATGAAACCTGAGCCTTGACTTGCAACCTCGTGAACCGTTGCGATCAAGTCACGCTGCCGCTTCAGAGTAGCGTCGCGACCAAGCGACGGGCCCATTTCAAAGTCGACTCCGCGCCATGTCGCAGGTAAGTGAGGGTCGGTCCAGATAGCGGCGGACCAGAGCCAAAAGCCTGTCAAGGCAACGGCGACAGCCGGCCCCATACGGGTTACGAGGCCCATGAGGCCGGCTGTCATGGCTGCCAATCCCCACCATTCCCAACCAGGGAACAAAACGCCTGAAGCGGTGAGCGGATGTGCCCATCCGGTGATCCCGAAGGGTGGCACCGCCATAAGGACCAGGGCCACGAGAAATCCGAACGGCCTTAAAGTCGAGCGCTTGCTCCAGACCGCCAGATGGACAAGGACGAAGCTCGACGACGCCGCGAGCCAAAAGATGAGGCCAGGCCAGACGTCGGTGGAATAGAATCGCTGGACCCCATGCGGCAACCCGCGCGAAGCCGTCAGAAAGTATGCGGCCGAGACGATCAATACCGCTATCCGGTTCGGCGCCTTCGACCAGATGATCGCGAACGCGCAAGACGCCGGCAACAGCATCGGATTTCCGCTCCAGCCGACCCATCCGGAAATGACAGCCGCGACGGCCAGAACGGCCGTCAGGGTGAGATCACGGCGCATAGGTCAACACCGCCTCGGCCAGGCCGAGAATTCCTTCCGCGGGAACCGGACCGAAGTATCGGGAGTCCCAGGATGCTGAAAAACTAGAGTGAAGGAACACGTGGCCAGCGGGAACGATCCCTCCCTTGAAAGACGAGAGCGGACGACCACGGCCATCGCTTTTCCGGTGATCGACGCGAGCAATTACGCGTCCGTCGATCTCAATGCTACCGCCGACTAAGACACGTTGTCCTTCAAGCGCGATCACCGTCTTTATCAGGGGGCCGTATCCGCCAGGGCAAAGGCCAGCTCGCAGATAACCGCGGATGCGCGCCTCGCGGAAGCGGAGCGTGTCGGGCGGGCAAACAAAGACGAGGTCACCGGTGGCGGCCGCGCCCGCCAGCGGACGGATGCGCCAAAGACCAAGCGATTGGCTCGGCGTCCAGTTGAAGCGATAGCCGCACGAGAAACCGCAAAAGAGAATGGCAAACGATGGTAGCAATCCGACCAACACCACCAGGTGGGGCCGTTGACGCCATTGGCGCGTTGTTCCGGAATGAGCGGATCCGCTTGTCATTTGAGCCTGAGTTCCTTGCCTTGTGATTGACGCTGCGTTTCGGACAGCTTGAGGCCAGCCGAGACACGATCGCGCGCAGAAAGCAGCTGGACAGTCCGCATCGTGTCCCACGCCAGGTGCACTTCAATCTTCTGCTGAGGGGTCATTCCGATCGTGACGGCCACGAAGACCTCACCATCCGGGGCCTTCGCAGCAATCTGCAGGAAGGTGCGCTCGCCAAACCTTTGGCTGACCGCCTCTGAAAATCGCTCGAGCTCCGTTCTGACTGATGGGTGGAGGGATGCCCCCCCAAGGCGCGCACAATCATCGCGCTCGAACTCTTCGCGCAATTGCTCGAGCGCCTTTCTGGCCACTGGTGAAAGAGCCGGGATCTCTACCGCCAACCTCGAACGAACAGCATTTTCTTCAGCCAAGCACCTTCGCTCAATCTCAGCGCGTACGCGCATGTAATCTGCGAGATTTCGGGCGAGCGCCGGCACATTGAGAAGCGCTGTGTCGCGATCATGCTTGTCGGACCGGCTCGCAAACATCCCGGTCCTGCCCTTGAGCGCGCCGAAGTGCTGTGGCTCGGCGGCAAGCTTTTGAAGGACGGTTGAGGCGAGCGACGCATCGTTCAGCATCGCATCGATCTTGACTGCGGCAAACGCGACCTCCGGCTGAGCGTAAACGAGGTGGAAGCGCATCGAGACGTCCTGCCAGATCCCTTTCAGGTTGAGGTCCGCGGTGAGCCTGTCGGCGACTGCTCGCTCGACGGATTTGGTAAAAACCGTGATCGCGGAAACCATGGGTCTTGCACCTTCCATTGCCGGGGTCGCGCGCTCAAGTTTGCCGCGCGCAAGCCCGATCGAGGACGCCAGATCGACCAATCGCGCACCCAGCGTCGCAAGTTTTTGCTTCTGCCCGACGATCCATTGAAGCCGGTCGCGCACAACCGTGCGGGCAACGCTCATGAGGTGCATTCCGCGTGCCTCTGCAAACCTCAGCGCCTGGCGATAGAGCGGTCGCGCTTGGTAATCCAGCGTCGTTTCCTTGGCGTCGCGGCGCGACAGGATCGGCACCAGGCCGCCCGACTGTGCGAAGGAACGACGACCATAATAGATTGCAAGGTCGTCGCGGTGGCGGGTCATCGCGACGTAGGTGAGATGGCGGTCCAATGACAGCGACGCGAGCACCTTCACCCGATCGACGGTCGCACCTTGCGACTTATGGATGGTCGTCGCATAGCCGTGGTCGACATTGTTGTAGAAGCGCTGTTCGACGGTAACGGCGCGTTGATATGTCCCTTCGCCAATGCTTGCGATGAAACGCCCGGGAACAGCTTCCATCACGCGCCCTAGCATGCCGTTCTTGACGCCGAGGATGCCATCGTTCTTCAGAAACACGATCTGGTCGCCGGCGGAAAAATAGCGGTTTCCGTCTGCGGTGCGGAACGCATCCCCTTCACCGACCACTCCACCTTCGACGAGCCTGGCGCGGGCTAGCTGATTGAGCAGGCGCACATCCCGCCGTAGGTGCGCGAGGATCAGGCTGGTCTTTGTCGGGTCATAACCCTTGTCCCAATCGGTGATGAGGCGCTCGACGGCCTCGGCTTTGAGTTCCGCACTCACTACTCTGCCATTGGCGCGATAGGCGTCGATCGCCTCACCGATCTTGCCGCGTGCCAGATCCAGCGAAGCGCTGCGCATCCAGGGCGCATGCTGTCGGTAGATGGTCTGAAGTTCAGCATAGCCGACCCGATCGACGATCGCGCGGAACGCAGCACCGGCTTCGATCGGTTGAAGCTGTTCGGGATCGCCAACGAGAACGAGTTTTGCGCCAGCCCTTGCAGCGGCTTCGACGAAGAACGCCATCTGTCTCGAAGAGACCATGCCGGCCTCGTCGAGGACGAACACTGTCTTTTCGTCGAGGCGATCGATGCCTTGCATCCAGCGACGCTCCCACGAGGAAAGCGTGCGCGAGGCGATGCCTGCCTCCTTCTCCAATCCCTCGGCCGCTTTGCCGGCAAGCGCCCCGCCGACAACGAGATACCCCGCCGCCTGCCAGGCCTCACGAGCGGCTTTCATCATCGTTGTCTTGCCAGCGCCTGCACGACCGACGACGGCGGCAAGGGTCGTACCCGCCGTCAGATGTTCAATGGCCGCCTGTTGCTCATCCGAAAGACCTCGATTTCGAGAAAAGGTCTTCTCCAGAAAAACGCTGGGGATACCGTGCGACGTTCTTCTCGCGAGCCAGAGCGCGCGGTTCACCATCTCCGCTTCGAGCCGGATGAGTTCCCGTGTCGTGTATCGTGCCGGGGTGTAGATCCCCGTTCCAAAGTCGATACCCTCTGCAGTCAGGCGCAATGCGCTCGGGTCTCGAAGCACGCGCAACATCAACGCGCCGAAGAGAGCGGCATCGTCGATGTAGCGATGAAGGATCTTTGCGACATCCCGCTCATCGAAGACGCTCTTTTCGCGTGTAATCATCTCCAGCACGATTTGTGGACGACGCTCGATGCGGCGCGCATTCTCCTGACGAAGAGCCTCCTGAAGTTCGAGACGTTCCAGAGAAGCCGAAATTTGGGATGCGGAGGACTTTCGCTCAATCGCCTTGGCGCCAACGCCCAGATGGATCGTCGGTGCGACAGAGATCCCCTGGCTCTCGTAGGAACGTCCATCGACGCGAATGTCTAGTCCGGCGAGCGCCAGATGCCTATTCTGGCATTCGAACCATCCGTCTCTAAGAGCATTGAAATCATCGACACCGCCCGCCCAGAGCTCGTAAACGATCTTGCCCATGTCGTTGCGCAACGGCCGGCCGTCAGGTGCAAGCAACGCCACCTTCTTGGCTCCGAACCCCTCGGCCGTCAGTGGACGAAGCGTCGTCATCAGGTGAGCATGCGGATTGCCGGGGGCGTCATGATAGACCCAATCGGCTACCATGCCTTTCGAAAGGATATGCCTCTCCAGGAATTCGCGCACCAGCGCGATGTTCTGCTTGGCGTCAAGTTCAACCGGCAAGGCAATCGTGACGTCCTTGGCAAGCTGGGCATCGCAGCGCCTTTCGAACTCTTCGACCCTGTTCCAGAACGCTTCCGACGCGCCAGAGACGGAGCGTTCCGCGATCATTGAGGATAGCCAGGCTGGCGCATCAGGTGGTAGCACGAACTCTTCATGGAGCAGCCCCTGCTTGGCGCGATAATCGACTGCGCGGCCCTCCCGTTCGAAGTCCATCTTCGCGCAGTGGCGATAGGCAGCCGACATGACGGCACTGCGACCCGCGCCACGGGCGACGATGCCGACGGAGAAATGCGGGACGGCCACGGCGATATCACTCCCGGATGACAACGAGATCTACGCACCCCTGGAAGGGGGCGGCCATGCCGGGAAAGCAAAACGAGACGTCGCGCCAGCGACGTATAATTGCGCCCTTTGATGCCGCTCCTTCGGAACGGCCGGGATAATCGTCGAAGGCGTTGGCCAAGCCAACGGACACTTTTGTCCCTAGATGGACAGGTCCATCTCCTGGAATCTCGTGCCGTTCGAAACAACGCCACGAAAGGACGACCCGAATGAAAAAACCTTCTTCGAGGATCCGCGAGGAGATCGCCAAGCTTCAGGAACAATTGAGGCAGGCCGAAACCCGTGAAGCCGAACGGATCGGCCGCATAGCATTGCGAGCGGGTCTAGGAGAGATCGAAGTCGATGAGCCCGACCTGCAGTCCGCCTTCGAAAAACTCGCGGCGCGGTTTCGGGAAGGGAGCAGAGCCGCAATCCAGGGGAGAACGGCTCCGCCGCACACGCCTCGCGCGCCTCAAGGCGGCGCTCAGGGGGCTTGAGCGGATGGCACGCGCGAGCACAAGCGACGCCCGGAGAAAGGACACTCGGGAGAAGATCGAACTCGGCGGCCTTATTGTCAAAGCGGGCTTGCGCTACCAGCCGCGCGCGCTTCTCCTTGGCGCCTTGATCGACATTGGCCAGCGTCTCAAGGTCGATGATGGCGAGCGCAGCCGGCTGGAGACAATCGGCGCGGAGGCCTTTCGCAATGGGCGTGAGTAGGATCGTGCTTGCAGTCTCGCCACTTGCCTTGATGGCCCTTACCCTTGTCGCAACACAAGGCGCCGGTGACTGGCTGTCGTCCTTCGCGGGACGAGAAGCACGAAGTCTTGCATTGATGCGGGCAGGCGTCGCAATCCCTTCTGTTTCGGCCGCGGTCGTTGGCGTAATTTTCCTTTTTGCCACTGCTGGATCCGCCAACATCCGCTCTGCGGGATGGGGCGCTTTCGGCGGAGGGCTGACAGCCGCCACTGTCATCTTCATCGACGGCTTTGCCAATACGAGCAACACTCGGCCCCTGCAATTCGCCAAGCTGGACTTCGAACCGGCAGCACTCGTCGGGGCCGCGACGGCGCTACTATCATCGGCCTTCGCATTGCGGGTCGCTATCATCGGAAATTCCGCCTTTCCCAAATCCTCGCCGAAACGTATTCGGGGCAAGCGCGCAATCTACGGTGAAGCCGAATGGATGAAGCTTTCCTCCGCGAAAACGCTCTTTCCAGAAGTGGCGGGCATCGTGATCGGGGAGGGCTACCGCGTCGATGAAGACGACGTCGCCGCCATTCCCTTTCGAGCAGACCAGCCCAAGACTTGGGGCGCTGCCGGCAGATCGCCACTCCTATGTTTTGACGGCTCCTTCGGTTCGTCGCATGGCATCGTCTTTGCTGGGTCAGGCGGGTTCAAGACGACCTCGGTAACAGTACCGACTGCGCTGAAGTGGGGAAGCACCCTCGTCGTTCTCGACCCCTCCAATGAAGTGGCCCCGATGGTGATCGACCATCGAAAAGCTGCCGGCCGGGACGTTCGCATCCTCGATCCAAGGAAACCCGATGCAGGCTTCAATGCCCTGGACTGGATCGGCCGCTACGGCAGAAGCAAGGAGGAGGATATCGCCGCGGTTGCCTCCTGGATCATGAGCGACAACGGCCGCGCGATCGGGGTACGTGACGATTTCTTCAGGGCGTCCGGACTGCAATTGCTGACCGCCCTTATTGCGGATGTCTGCCTCTCTGGCCACACGCGAACGGAAGACCAAACGCTCAGACGAGTCCGTATGAACCTCGCAGAGCCGGAGCCGAAGCTGCGCGAGCGCCTGCAGGCCATTCACGCCAACTCGGGCTCGGACTTCGTGAGGGAAAATGTCGCCGCATTCGTTAACATGACGCCGGAGACTTTTTCGGGCGTCTACGCCAACGCGGTCAAGGAGACCCATTGGCTCTCCTATGAGAACTACGCAGGTCTGGTGTCATCGAAGAGTTTTTCGACCGAACAGCTCCTGACCGGATCGCTTGATGTCTTCATCAACATCGACCTGAAGACGCTGGAAACACATTCGGGCCTTGCTCGTGTCATCATCGGATCCTTCGTGAACGCGATATACAATCGCAATCGCGCAGGCGACGACCTGGCCCTTTTTCTGCTCGATGAGGTTGCCCGCCTCGGTTACCTGCGCATCCTTGAGACGGCACGCGACACGGGCCGCAAGTACGGGATATCGCTCACGCTGATCTTTCAGTCGATCGGCCAGATGCGCGAGACTTTCGGCGGCCGCGACGCGACCAGCAAGTGGTTCGAAAGTGCCAGCTGGGTCTCCTTTGCTGCCATCAACGATCCCGAGACGGCCGAATATGTCTCAAGGCGCTGCGGCACGACGACCGTCGAAGTCGATCAGGTCAGCCGAAGCTTTCAGGCACGAGGATCGTCGCGCACCCGCTCAACCCAACTTGCTGCCCGGCCACTCGTCCAACCGGACGAAGTGCTGCGCATGCGCGCCGATGAGCAAATCGTTTTCACGGCCGGAAACGCGCCCCTTAGATGTGGGCGCGCAATATGGTTCAGACGAAACGACATGCGAGGCTGCGTGAGAGGTAACAGGTTTCATGCTCCCGAGGAGCCCACCTGAACTCTCCAGCAACCCATCACAAACATGAATCGATCAAGCGGGATCGATTCAAAACTCTCGTTGGACGAGATTCCGGGCATCGGCGATGCTCATTCGATGCTTAGTCAGCCCTACCATCTCTATGTCGAGCGAACCGACACGACCAGAAACATGGCGCGGTTCTATGCGCTCTCGATCGACCAGACGCTTTTTGGAGAACCCTGCCTCACGAGGCGCTGGGGCCGGATCGGTCGCAAAGGTCAATCGATGGTCCATCATTTCGAACATGAGGCACAGGCGGTCGCGTTTTTTCTCGACGTGCTCAAGAAGAAGCGCGTTCGAGGATATCGACCAGCAGTGCGATCTTAACTGAGGTGACCTCGTATGCGAGCGTAGATGAACCACGGGAGCCGAAAGGCAGACATGGTCGAAGTAGCCAACCCCAGATGCCGGCACACTCGTGCAGGTGGCTCGGGCCTGTTACGACCGGCGCGCCCGGCGACAATGCCCGCAAGCTCGGCGTACACGAACGATATCTTCCGCGAGTTCGCGTCACTCTTCTAAGGCAACTGCATTCCGGAGTGGAGCAGACCCTCCCTCTCGTGTGGCACCAGAAAGCCCCAAACAGGCTCGATGCCTGCCCGCGGCTTCTTCACAGAAACAAAGGCCCCGCCTTGCGGCGGGGCCACTTGCTGCTCAGTCTCGGTTCGGGCGGGACCAGATCAGCTGGTAGCCGCCTTCGCCTTCGACCTCCGCGAGCGTGGCGTAGATCGGCGCCGGAAAGCTCGGATCGTCGAGCTTGACCGAGAGATAGTCGCGACCGCTCTGCTCGGAGCTTTTCTGCCAGGCCGCGCCCAGTTCGACGGCGCCGGCGTAGATGCGGAAGTGCGGGCCTTTTTCAGAAGGGCTGTCGATACGGGCGATGCGGGCTTTGACGTTGAGGGCGAGGGTGCGGATCGAGCCAATAAAGCCGTTCTCGGAGGAGGTGAAAGTGCCGATGGTCGCCATTGTCGTATTCCCTTTGCTGTTTCGGGCTGCACCATTGCGGCCTCGATGGCTGTCGCAAGCGTCGGTGACAATCGGACCGCACCTGAAGGTGCCGCAACAAAGTGAAGGGCGGCGTGGAAGAGCTTTCTTGTCGTCGCTTGGAATGGCACCCAGCAGGGGTGTGGGCCAGGGGATGAAAGCTCTGAAAACGCCGTTGCGGGAACACGAGCGAGGCGAAGCCGTTCTCCGATCAGACATGCCCCATCGAGCCGGCGAATGGTGTCTCGCCTGTCAAGACGAAGGGGCGCGACATGTTGGCCGTTAACGTGTGAACACCTAATGTCGAGTGGCATCAGCCCTAGGTCTGCTCAAACACGTGGTTATGAGCCCCCAAGTGTCAAACCACATGCGGCCAGCCCATCGTCGCACAATTCGTCCCGGCTAAAACGTGCTGATCCTCGGGTGCCCTTTTGCGATCGCTCCAAGCTCCACTTCTACCGCTTTGACAAGAGCGCTAACCATCGGAGGGACTGCTCTTCCAAGCCTGCTGACGATGTAGACGCTGCGCCATGCCACCGGCTCGGTCAGACCGAGAAAGGCGATGCGATTGTCGGGAATGAACTCCGCCGCCAGTGCCGGCGCCGTCGTAATGCCAAGTCCGTTTTCAATGAGCGCCCATAACGTAGGGTAGGTCGATACCTCGTATTTGGGCACCCGAATGGATTCTGGCAGGTGCTCCATCTGGGAGAGGATCGGGCCCGTGGCGGTGTCGAGCGTCAATCCGACGAAATTGTGGTTCGCAAGATCGGCCCAGCGCAGCACCCCGCCCTTGGCGCGTTCATGCAACGGGTGGGTATGGCGAAGGAAGAGACCGAGCTGGTCCTTGAACAGGGGTTTGAACACGAGTTCGGCTTCCGCGCCGTCCATGCTCGCAAAGCCGATATCGACCTCGTTGCGCCGCACAAGCCGGCGCACGTCGTTGGAATTGCCCTCGCGTAGCTGGACGCGCAGCCCGGGGCGGGTGGCAAGGAAACCCTCCAGAATACGCGGCATGATCTTGGTAGCGATCGAACTCACGACGCCGACCCTTATGCAGCTGTTTCGGCTTGAGGCGGTCAGTCTGATGTTGCGAATGGCCAGATCAAAGTCATCGACGACGCGTTCGGCGACCGCGAAGAGATCGGTTCCTTCCTGCGTCAGGAGGATGTTGCGCGTGGTTCTGTCGAAAAGCGTCCCGCCGACAATATCCTCCAATTGCTGGATCGTCATGGTCAGGGAGGGCTGCGAAAGATGCAGTTCGGTGGCGGCCCGTGTGAAACTGCGATGTTTCGCGACACTCAGAAACGCCCGCAAATGGCGGATTGTCGCGCTGAAGGACGGTGCAGGCAATGCCTGGTTGTGGGGGGGCGCCATCGGCTGTCTCCTAACCTCAAAGTATAGGCAATACTGATCAATCCTAGAAGTTTTTCAATTTGATTTATCGAACTGCGACGCATTTAATCAGTGTCACGGGTCGCAGCCACTCATCCTTGCTGCAGAAAAAGCCCAGCCAATAAGGGGAACAGGATGTTGAATATGTTGAAGAAACGCCAGCTGGCGACCGCATTCGCATGCCTTGTCACCAGCTCTGCCCTGGTCGTTCCGGTCGAAGCCCTTGCTCAGACGGTCGTTATCGGTTCTGAAGGGGCGATACCGCCTCTCGACCCGCAGCGCATGACCGGTACGCAGGGTTTGCGGGTGATCGATGCCATCTACGATCCGCTCGTGCGGGAGGATCTTTCTGAAGTCACCGATACCGCTCCGGCATTGAAGGCAAGCCTTGCCGAACAGTGGACGGTCAGCGACGACGGTCTGGTTTACCGCTTTACGCTTCGCTCCGGCGTCAAGTTTCACGACGGAACCGACCTCGATGCCAGCGCCGTGCAGGCCAATTTCGCTCGGATCATGGACAAGGCTTCCGACGCCTACGATGAGCGCGCCGCCGGCAACATGACCTTCCTGACGCGCTGGATCGAAAAAACCACCGCAGTCGATGCCGTAACGTTCGAAATAAAGTTGAAGGAACCCTTCGCCGGCCTCCTCCGGCTCCTCAGCGATCGGCGCTCCGGCATCATCAGCCCAGCCAGCATCGCGGCCCATAAGGGGGACGGGGTCGGTTTGAACCCAGTTGGAACCGGCCCCTTCACGCTCAAGGCGTTTGAGCAGGGCCAACAGCTCGAACTCAAACGCAACGACGCTTACTGGGGCGGTGCCGCCGGTGTCGGAAGTCTCATCTTCCGGCCGGTTACGGATCCGACAGCAATGGCAATCGCCATGCAGACCGGACAGGTGGACATTATTCCGAGCGCCAGTTCCCAGCAGATCGCCCAGCTTTCCGTCGATCCGAGCCTGCAGATCCAATACCCGGAGCCTGCGAACCAGTATTTCGTGCGGCTGAATACCAAGGCGCAATACACGGACAACAAGCTCTTCCGTCAGGCGCTGAACTATGCCGTCAACCGGGACAATCTGGCGGCCCTGCTCAATGGACAGGTCACGCCCCTCGGCGGTCCCGTCCCCTCGGGCAACGAACTTCCGGGCAATTCCGGGACGTCCTATACCTATGATCCTGTAAAGGCGAAGGAACTGCTGGCCCAGGCCGGTTTTTCAACCGGCGTCACCATAAAGCTCCTGGCGCCGAACAGCGGCCCTGGCTTCGGACAGGCGTCCGAGATCATCACGCTTTTGCAACAGGATCTGGGCGAAGTCGGCATCAATCTGGAGCCGCAATTCCTGGAGTTCGCCACCCTCGTGTCGACCGAGGGGCCCGGTTACAAGGACGACGTACAGGGGTCTTTCAACGGCTGGACCACCGGCGCCGACAGCGCCTACTGGCTGGAACGCATGTTCGCCGGCGATCAACAGCCTCCGCGTGGCGTCAATCGCGGCTGGTACTCGAACCCGGCGGCCGATCAGGTCTTTGCGCAAGCGCGCGGCGAGAGCGACGAGACGAAACGTCTCGACCTCTACCGGCAGGCCGCGGAGCGCCTCGCGGACGATAGCCCCTGGATCTTTCTTTATCAGGATCGCCTGCCAAGGGTGCTGAGCGCCCGCGTCAGCGGGATCTCACCGGCACGGTCGGTCTTTATCGATTACCCCCGCATTCAGGTCAAATAACCTGCTGTTTTTATTGACATTTGAAAGAGGAGAATTCGCAGATGATGTTAGGTTGGCGTGCACGTATCGGACAGATGAGGCCGGCGACGGCGATTGAGGGGGCCGAGGAGTGGCGTTCGGTTGCGCCCGTCGGTGTCGCGTTTGCCGATGCTCGGACCATCGTGCCGCGGGTCGACGACGAAGGCCTGAAAGTGATGATGTCCCAGGTGCTCGAGGCATCGCGCCAATTGGCGACCGCCAGGGTGGATCTCATCGTGCAGTGCGGCGCCCCCGGCACGTTCCTGCGGGGCGTTGGTCACGACGAACAGGTTTGCGCCGAGATCGAAGCAGAGACCGGCATTCCCGCGATCACGATGATGGCTGCCCAGATGGACGCCTTGAAGGCGCTCGGCGCCACCTCCGTTGCGGTCGCCACGATCTATTCCGACGAAGTCAACGAGAAGATGGGCGCCTTCATGGAGGCCAAGGGCTTCAAGATCGCGTCCATGGTCGGCCTGCAGATAACCGATCCGTTCGATGCAAGCGTTCATGATGCCGACAGCGCCTACAAGCTCGGCAAGCAGGCCTTCAAGGCTGCCGGCACATGCGACGCCATCCTGATTTCCTGCGGCACCTATCGAACGTTCCCGATCCTTCCGTATCTGGAAATGGACACTGGCGCTGCCGTCGTCTCGAGCAACCAGGCCACGCTTTGGCGCGCGCTTCGCGCCGTTGGCCTGAAGGATCAAATCCCGAACCTCGGCAAGCTCTGGCACGCCGCCTGACCGTGAGACCCGCGACGGAAGAGAACGATGACGATCATGATCGAACAGACGACTGTCAGCCCGACGCGCAGATGGCAAGCCGCGCTGCGCAGCGTCCGCAGCAATCCATCGCTGGCGATCGGCTTCGGCATCTTGGCCGCCATCGTTCTCGCCGCGATCTTCGCCGACTGGATATCGCCCTTCGACCCTCTGCGGGCCAATCCGCTGGAACGCTACAAGGGCGTGTTTTCGGGCTGGAACATCCTTGGCACGGATGAGCTCGGGCGCGATATTCTGAGCCGCCTCATCCATGGTACGCGTTATGCACTTCTCGTCGCGATCGTGCCGACCGTCGTCGCTCTTGTCATCGGCGGTCTTCTTGGCATGGTGTCGGGTTATGTCGGGGGATACCTCGACACGGCAATCATGCGCGTCTTCGACGTCATGTTCGCTTTCCCGGGCATCCTTCTGGCGCTCGGCATCAGTGCCGCGCTCGGACCGGGCCTGTCGTCGATGATCATCGCGATGGTTGTCGTTACCGTTCCCGCCTTCGGCCGCATCATTCGCGGTGCAGTGCTGCAGGTGAAGGAAGAGGTATTCATCGAGGCTTCCCATGCCCTGGGATTTCGGGGCAGGCGCATCGCGTTTCGGCACATCCTGCCCAACATTCTCGGCCCGGCCATCGTCTACGGCACGCTGCAGACCGGGCGGAACGTCATCCTGTCGTCGAGCCTGAGTTTTCTCGGGCTCGGGCCTCAGCCGCCGACACCGGAATGGGGGCAGATGCTTTCCAGCGGGCGTACTGCACTTGCGACGGCAGCCCATGTGGCAACCATTCCGGGGCTCGCCATCGTCATCCTCGCAGTCGCCTTCAATCTCATCGGCGATGGTGCCCGCGACTACCTCGATCCACGTTTCAACAAGCAGCGGGACTAAGACGATGATCGTATTCGCCATCAGACGCGCGCTGCAGATCGTCCCGGTCATCATCGGGGTGACGATCGCAACCTTCCTGCTCGCCAAGATCATTCCCGGCGATCCGGCCGACATGCTGCTCGGTGCGACTGCCTCGGAAGAAGCAAAGGAAGCGTTGCGTTCGGGCATGGGGCTGCATGAGGCAGCCCACGTCCAATACCTCATCTATGTCGGAAATCTGCTGCAGGGCGATCTCGGTCAGTCATTCACCTTCGCGCAGCCCGTCACCACCGTCATCGTCGAACGCCTTGGCAACACGGCCATTCTCGCCATTGCCGCAATCATCTTGGCCGCCTTCATCGGTGTCGCGGCGGGGACCTGGGCCGCTTTGAAGCCGGGTTCTTTCCGCGACCAGTCGCTGTCGGTCGTCGTCCTGTTCTTCAATTCGATGCCGTCCTTCTGGCTGGGCCTCGTGTTGATCATGATCTTCGGCCTCAACCTGCGCCTTCTGCCGGTCAGCGGCATGCAGAGTGTGGGCGGCGGCGACGGTGTACTCGGTCTGGCCGCCCATATGATCCTGCCCTCCATTACGCTTGCCGCGTGGTCGTTGGCGACGATCGCCCGCATGACCCGTTCTTCCCTGCTTGAAGTGATTAACAGCGACTACATCCGCACGGCCCGTGCCAAGGGCATGCGTGAATCCCGCGTTGTGTTGTGTCATGCGCTGCCCAATGCAATGCCGCAGATCATCACGGTGATCGGCATGCAGATGGGTTTCCTTTTGAGTGGCGCGGTTCTCACCGAGACGATCTTCTCTTGGCCGGGGATCGGTCTCGCCATGTACCAGGCGATCTCTACCCGCGACATACCTTTGATCCAGGGCGGAATCCTGATCCTGGCGATCGCCTTCGTGCTGATCAACTTCGCTGTCGACGTTCTCTACACCTGCTTCAATCCGAAGCTCAAACTGTAACGGGGCCGACGATGCATTCTCACGCACTAAAAACGGAACCGGTTTCGAACATGCCTACATCCGCCAATCAAGACGCCTTCACATCCTATATTGCAGGTGCGGCTATCGCGCCCACTGGCCGGGAAATTCGGCTTCACGACCCCTCGACTGGCGCTGTATGGGCAACGGCTTTCGTGTCTGACGAGGCAGTGGATCTTGCGACTGCCAGCGCCGCCAATGCCTTCGTGTCGGAGCCCTGGGCATCGATGACCGGTTACGAGCGCGCCGTTCTCCTTCGCAAGCTGGGTGCCTTGATCGCTGCCAACGCCGATCGGCTCGGTGCGTTGGAGAGCCTTGCCAACGGCAAGAGCCATGCCGCAACGTCCGCCGAGATGAAGGCGACCGCCGCCTGGTACGACTACTATGCGAGCGCCCTCGACACCCAAGACGATATACTGCGTACCGTATCGCGCACGGCCGATGCCCGTATCGTGCGGGAACCGGTCGGCGTCGTTGTCGCCATAACACCGTTCAACGGTGCGCTTTCTCTCGGCACCTGGAAACTGGCGCCGGCACTCGCCATGGGCAATGCGGTCATCCTCAAGCCGCCGGCCGAAGCCCCGGGATCCAGTATTGCGCTGGCTGAACTGGCGATCGAAGCGGGCTTTCCGGTCGGCATCGTCAATGTTGTCATCGGCGATGCCATCGCCAGCGAGGCGCTTGCCACCCATCGTGACGTCCAGATGGTGAGTTTTACCGGCAGTACCGCGACAGCCAAGGTTCTGGGTGCGAAGGTCGCCGCCAGCATGAAGCGTTTCGTCTGCGAAGCGGGCGGCAAGTCGGCGCACATCGTCTTTGCCGATGGCGACATCGATGGTGCCGTGATCGCAGCGACCCAAGGCGCCTTCTCCGGCAGTGGCCAGACCTGCGTCGCCGGGTCGCGCATACTCGTGCAGTCGGAAATCTACGACACCTTCGTGGAGCGATACATTGCTTCCGTCGGCCGTATCCGGCTCGGTCATCCCTCGTCGCCCAGAGCGCATATCGGACCGGTCGCAAACAAGCGCCAGTACCAACGCATCAACAATTTCGTCAGTGAGGCAATAGAGGCGGGAGCACGTGTGGCTTCCGGCGGACAAAGACCCGATCTCGGGCCGGAGCTGGCCGAGGGCTACTGGGTCCAGCCGACGGTTGTGCTTGACGTCTCAAGCGACATGCGGATCTGCCGGGAAGAGATCTTCGGTCCGGTGGTCACCGTTCAGCGCTTCGAAAGCGAAGACGAGGCGATCTCCATGGCTAACGGCGTCGAATACGGACTGGCTGCCGGGTTCTGGACACGCGACATCGACCGTGTCCGCCGCGTCTCGCGCCGGCTGCAGGCGGGTACCGTCTGGGTGAACACCTACCGGGCGATCAATCTGCGCGTGCCCTTCGGCGGCTACAAACAGTCTGGCATCGGCCGTGAGAACGGTGTCGAGGCCATGGAGGAATTCTCCCAGATCAAGGCAATCGTCGTGGAACATGGCCCGGCGGCGGACCCCTTCGCAAACTGAAATAGGAACGGAAAGGAAACCCGATGACAATGTCGGCAAAGAAGCCCCTGGTGATCGACGCACTACAGTACAATAAGCCGGAGCGCGCACGCTTCGAGGAGTGGAAGCGGGGAGGCATCGGCTGCGTGCATGTGACCCTGTCGATCTGGGAGAACGCGCGCGAAACATTGACCGTCATCGGTGAATGGAACCGGCTGCTGGAGAAGAATGCCGACTTGATCGCGCTTGCCACGACCGGAGCGGACATCGAGCGCATCGCCGCCTCCGGCCGCACGGCCGTCGTCTACGGTTTCCAGGATACGTCGCCGTTTGAGGACGACATCGAACTGGTCGAAATCTTCCATCAGCTTGGTGTTCGTGTCGCGCAACTCACCTACAACGTTCAAAACCGTGTTGCATCCGGTTGCTGGGAACCGGATGAGGCCGGTGTCTCCAAGTTCTTCGGTCGCAACGTCATTGCGGAAATGAACCGCGTCGGCATGGTCGTGGACGTCTCGCATTGCACGGAGCGCACCTGCTTCGATGCGATCGAATATTCCTCGCGCCCGATCGCGGTCACCCACGCCAATCCGCAGGAGTTCGTGGGTACCGATATCGAGCTCAACCGCCGCAACAAGTCGACGGCGTTGATCAAGCGCCTGGCCGAGACTGGTGGCGTTATCGGCCTCAGCAACTACCCGAAGATCATGAAGAACGGATCGGACTGCACGCTCGATACCTTCCTCGATATGGTTTCATGGACGGTGGATCTGGTTGGGGCTGACCATGTCGGCCTCGGTACGGACTTTTACGATGGCTGGCCAGAAAGCCAGATCAAGTGGTGGCGCGCGGGCCGTTGGGCGCGAGAGAGCGCAATCCCGATCAAGGGCTTCTCCAAGTGGCCGTCCTGGTTCCAGTCACCGGTCGACTTCTCGAACATCCTTGAGGGTCTCGATCAACGCGGCTTCTCCAATGACGAAATCGCCAAGATCGCCGGCGGAAACTGGCTTGAGTTTTTCCGCGAAGGCTTCGTTCCAGCCGCTTCAGTGAGAACGGCTGACGCGGCCTGAAAAATCCGGTGATGGCGGCAGCCCGCGATATAGTCCGCCATCACCAAACGAGAACCGGAGAGCAAGATGAGCCAAACCGATTTAACAATGCAGCAGAGCGGAGGCATGGGATTTCCCGTCAGGATTTCCCGCATCGTCTACCCCATCCTCTCGCTGATCGTGATCATTGCGCTCTGGCAATTCGTCGTCTCTGTGTTGAAACCGGCCCCCTATCTCCTGCCATCGCCCGGAGCGGTCGCCACCACTCTGGTCTCACAGTTTCCGCTGTTGATCTATCATTCGGGCATTACCGCGCTCGAGACCGTCATCGCCTTCTTTTTCAGCATCGCCATTGCGCTGCCGCTGGCTGTGATGATCGCCCGGTTCCGATGGTTCGAGGATGCCGTCTATCCGCTTCTCGTGACCAGCCAGGCGGTTCCGAAGGTCGCGCTTGCGCCTCTCATTCTCGTCTGGCTGGGCTTCGGCCTGCACACCAACATTGTCGTCGGCGTGCTGATGGCGTTCTTCCCCGTCGTCATCAGCGGGGTGGTCGGCCTCAAGAGCGTGCCGCAGGACATGGTCTTCCTGGGCAGGACCATGGGGCTTTCTTCAGCGCAGATGTTTCGCAAGATCTACTTGCCGCACGCACTGCCCAGCCTGTTTGGCGGCTTGAAGGTCTGCGTGACGCTTGCCGTGGTCGGGGCCGTCGTTGGTGAGTTCGTAGGTTCAGATCGCGGCCTCGGCTACCTGATCCTGCTTTCCAGCGGGCAGCTGCAGACCGCCCTGATGTTCGCCGCTCTCATCCTGCTGGTGCTGATCGGCGTGGTCAGCTTCGCCATCGTCCAGATGGTCGAGGCGCGCGTCATGCCCTGGCATCGCTCACAGCGCAACGAAGGACATTGAGGAGCACGACATGGGCAAATCCATCACCATTGACAGGGTCTCAAGGTCTTATGCAGGACTGGAGGCTCTGGTGCCGACCTCTCTCGACATCGAGCCGGGCGAGTTTCTCTCAATCGTCGGGCCGAGCGGCTGCGGCAAGAGCACGTTGCTGCGTATCATCGCCGGGCTGGATTTTCCGACCTCTGGGACACTCCTTGTGGGTGGTCAGCGTGTCGCCAAGGCAGAAACCGACCTCGGCTATGTCTTTCAATCGCCGGTCTTGCTGGACTGGCGCACTGTCATCGGTAACGTGATGCTCCAGGCCGAAGCCCGCGGGCTACCGGACGGCGAATATCGCGCCAAGGCGGGTGATCTGCTTGCGGCTGCCGGTCTTGCGGGCTTCGAGAATGCCTATCCCCATCAGCTTTCGGGCGGCATGAGCCAGCGCGTCAGCGTTTGCCGGGCTCTCGTGCACGATCCCTCGCTTCTCCTGATGGACGAGCCGTTTGGCGCGCTCGATGCGCTGACCCGCGACCAGATGATGGTAGACCTGCAGTCGCTCTGGCTGCGGTCCCGGCCTACGGTAGTCTTCGTCACCCACAGCATTCAGGAGGCGGTGTTTCTGTCAGACCGGATCGTGGTGATGGCACCGCGCCCCGGCCGCGTCGAGGCGGTTCTCGATGTCCCTCTGCCGCGCCGCCGTCGGCTTTCCGTCCGCGGCACGCCGGAGTTCAACGCGATCGTCGACCAGATCCTCATTCATTTCGAACGTATGGGCGTCATTCGTGATGATGCCGAAGACGCGGCCTGACATCAGCAAAAAGGAACCGGACATGAGATACTTCAAGCATGCAGGCGGTGCTCTTCTCGCCTTCGCATTGATGAGCACGACGGCTCTGGCAGCCGACAGCATCCGCCTGCGCCTCGACTGGAGCTGGTGGGCCGGACAGACCCCGATGATCCTCGCCAAGGAAAAGGGCTTTTATGACGAGGTCGACCTGGATGTCGACATCGTCCAGGGGCAGGGATCGAAGACGACGACCATGGTGGTCGGCGAAAACGCCGATCCGATCGGTCATGCCAACCTCTCGACTGTCGCCCAGTCTATATCTGCCGGCGTGCCGATTACCGCGGTTGCCGGCTGGTGGCAGCAGGGACCTATCTCGCTGATCTGCACCGACCCGTCCATCAAGACTCCGGCCGACGTGAAGGGCAAGCGGATCGGCTCGACGCCGACCGGCTCCGATGGCCAGATCTTGCCCGCGTTCCTCAAAGCCAACGGACTGGAACTGACCGACATAACGCTTGTGAACATGCCGGGTGACGCCAAGTTCGCAGGCATTGCCTCCGGCCAGCTCGATTGCATCAGCGGAGACGACTACTTCTACGTCCCGCAGTTGAAAGCGCAGGGCAAGGAGGTTTCGGTCCTGAAATATGCGGACTGGGGCGTCACCAATCTCGGCTTCGGCATCGTCGTCAACAACGACTACCTGGCGCAGAACCCTGACATCGTGAAGCGTTTCCTCGCCGCCACCAGAAAGGGCATGGAATACACCTTCGCCCACAAGGATGAGGCTGTCGGAATTTTCCTCAAGGTGTCCGGCAACACCCAGCCGGCCGAGTTTCATCGCGGCGTCCTTGATGCCTATGAGGCATCGCTCCACACCAAGCGCAGCGAGGGCAGGCCGCTCGGCTGGATGGCGGAGGAGGACTGGGAATCGATGAACGAAACGCTCGCACAGTTCGGCACGATGATCGGCAAGAAGGACGCAACGGCCTACTTCTCAAACGAGCAGCTTCCCCAGTAGCGCCACCTCGGCGTCAACCCGCCGGCATGCCGCCGGCTGCCTTTGCAAACCAGATGGAAACCGAATGTCTGACATCGTCGATAGATCGACTGGCGCATACGACGCCATCGTCGTGGGGGGAGGGCACAATGGTCTCGTTGCCACCGCCTATCTCGCCAAGGCCGGATTGCGCCCACTGTTGATCGAGGCGCGGCCAACGCTTGGCGGCCCCTGCGGAACCTTCGAGTTCCTTCCCGGTTACCGCTGCGCCTTTACCAATTCGCCCGGCAGTTTCGAGCCGCGTTTCATCGCGGAGCTGCAGCTCGAACATTTCGGTCTGAAGTTCATCCGCACTGACCCGACGGTCGTCCACCCATTCCCGCGGGGCGCTTTCGTCGGGTGGCGCGACCGGGAACGGCTGGCGCAGCAGCTCAATGCGTATGCTTCCGGCGAGGCCAAACGCTACTTTGGCCTGCTATCCGATCTGGAAGAGCTGGGGCGGCATCTGGGGACATCGATGTTCACTCCCTCGCCTGATCTGGTGCGGGCGGCCCGCGACGTGCCCGAACGGCTTGCAGGACTATTCGACCGGGTGATGTGCGGCAGTCTGCGCCAGTTGCTCGATGAGCGGCTGAAATCCGAGGAGGCAAAGGCCCTGCTTGGAATGCTGGCGCTTAATGCGACCTTGACGCCGCCTTCTGCTCCCGGTTCGGCCGTGGGCCTGATGATGCGTCCGATCTCGCTGGCTTCCTATGCGGCGCTCGATGATGACGATCCGCGACGGGCGGCGCTGCGCGGTTCTACCGGCCTGCCGGTCGGGGGCATGGGCGCAATCATCGACGCGCTCGAAGCATGCTGCGTGGCACATGGTGCGACGATCCTCAAGGACGCCCCGATCGACAGGATCCTGCATGCATCGGGCAGGGCCCGGGGCGTCGTGACCGTCAAGGGTGACGAGTTCCTGGCCCCAATCGTGTTATCGGCCATGAACCCGAAGACCCTTTTCGGTCAGATGCTCGACGACGAGGCGGTGGGTGCCGATGTCAGGCGCGAAATCGCCGCCGTTCCGATGCGTGGCTCGGCATTCAAATTGGTCCTGGCGCTCGACGGGATGCCCCAATATTCCGGCCTGCCGGCTGATGTCGATCCCGCACACGCAGGACAGGTCCAGTTCCGCATCGCGCCGTCTCTCGACTACATCGAGCGGGCCATAGCGGACGGCCTGGCCGGCAGACTGGCGCAGCGGCCGATCATGTGGGGCCTGATGCCGTCGGCCACGTCTTCGGGCATGGCGCCATCGGGTCGACATCTCCTTAGCGTCAACGCCTGGCATGCGCCTTACACGCTCGCCGAAGGCAGCTGGCCCGAGGCGGGCGAACGCTTCGCCAACATCTGCATCGACGAGCTTACGCATTACATGCCGGACTTGCGCGAGCGGCTGGTCGGCTTGCGCTATTTCAACCCCGTCGAGATCGAAAGCGAATTGGGTCTCGTCCAGTCGAACATCACGCACGGCGACATGCTGCCGAATGCGCTTTTCGGCGCACGCCCGCATCGCAAGGCGCACGATTACCGCACGCCACTCGCCGGACTGTATCTGTCGGGCGGCGGCACCTGGCCGGGCGGCTATGTCACCGGCATCCCCGGCTACAACGCCGCAAACACCATCATCAAGGATCTGGAGTTCAAACAATGAGGGAAAATGCAATGGAATTTCTGGTCAACATCAAGCTTCGCTGGTCCGACGACATGGATCCCGACCTGAAGGCGAAAGTGATCCATGACGAACGCGCCCATGCGGCGGAGTTGATCAAGGAGGGGCACTTGGTCCGCATGTGGCGCGTCCCTTGCCGCTTTGAGAATTGGGGCCTCTGGCGCGCCGCCGATGCGACGCAGTTGCACGAGATCATTACAAGCCTGCCGGCCAACCCCTGGATGTACGATATCGACGTGCTTCCTCTGGCAAAGCACCCGGTAGACCCGATCAGCACCGCCGCGTGAGAAGGAAAAGCGAGATGGACACATCTGCCGCTCAGCCTCCCGTCCTGGCTGTCAGCAATCTGACGACCTCTTTCAGACTGGGTGACCAATGGAAACCGGTTGTCCGCAACCTGTCGTTCTCGGTCGCCCCACGCGAGACCGTGGCGATCGTCGGGGAATCGGGATCCGGCAAGAGCGTGACATCCTTGTCGATCATGCAACTGCTGCCGCAATATTCGAGCCGGATAGAAGGCAAGGTGTGTCTTGGCGGCCGTGATCTGCTCACGCTCGACGGCGAGGAAATGCGCAAGGTTCGCGGCAACGAAATCTCGATGGTTTTCCAGGAGCCGATGACCTCGCTCAACCCGATCTACCCGATTGGCAGGCAGATCGCGGAGGCCATCACCTGCCACCGCCACATCTCCAGGGCCGAGGCGAGGGCGGAGGTGATCAGGCTTCTGGACAAAGTGCGTATTCCGAACGCCAAGGGCCGGTTCGGCGAGTATCCACACCAGTTTTCCGGTGGCATGCGCCAGCGTGTGATGATCGCCATGGCGCTCGCTTCCAGGCCCAAACTCCTGATCGCGGACGAGCCGACGACAGCGCTCGATGTGACGATCCAGGGCCAGATCCTCGATCTGATCAAGGCGCTTCAGGAAGAGGAGGGGATGGCGGTTCTTTTCATAACTCACGATATGGGCGTCGTGGCGGAAGTCGCCGACCGCACGATCGTCATGTTCCGCGGCGATGCGGTGGAAACGGGCGCCACCGACGATATCTTCAAACGCGGCAAGCATCCCTATACACGGGCACTGCTGTCGGCGGTTCCCAGGCTTGGATCCATGGCGGGACGCGAGCGGCCCATGCGTTTCCCGGACATCGATATCGTCACCGGTCAAACGACCCAGGAAGAAGGCGAAGCGGTACTGCCCGCGGCGGGTCAACGCCCTGTCCTCGAGGTTAGGAACCTGACCACACGCTTCGACATTCGTTCCGGACTGCTAGGCCGCAAAAGCGGTGCCGTGCATGCGGTCGAGAATGTGACCTTCGACCTCAAACCGGGTGAGACCTTGTCGCTTGTGGGTGAATCGGGCTGCGGCAAGTCGACGACCGGACGTTCGATCACCCGGCTGGTCGAACCGACGGGTGGAACGATCCTCCTTGATGGCAAGGATGTGATGGGCCTTCGGCGCGAGCAGTTGCGCAGAATGCGGCGCACGGTGCAGATGGTCTTCCAGGACCCCTTCGCCAGTCTTGACCCTCGGATGACAATAGGGCTGGCGGTGATGGAGCCGTTCATCGAGCACGGTCTCGGGACCGAGCTGCAAGCACGCGACAAGGCCGCGAACCTTTTGACCCGAGTCGGGCTCAGTCCAGACCTCATGCGACGCTATCCTCACGAGTTTTCCGGTGGTCAACGGCAGCGTATCGCCATCGCGCGGTCGCTCATGCTCGATCCGAAGGTAATCGTGGCCGACGAGGCGGTCTCGGCGCTTGACGTATCGATCAAGGCACAGGTCTGCAACCTGCTCCTCGATCTCCAGCAAAGCTTCAATCTTGCTTATCTCTTCATCAGCCATGATATGGCCGTTGTGGAACGGGTGAGCCATCGGGTGGCTGTCATGTATCTTGGCGAGATCGTCGAAATCGGCCCGCGCCAGGCTGTGTTTGAAAACCCTCAGCACTCCTACACGCGCAAACTGATGTCAGCAGTCCCTGTGCCGGATCCGGCACGGCGCAACATCAAGCGGCCCATCACGACCGACGAGCTCAGAAGCCCGGTGCAATCCGTCGACTACGTACCGGCCAAGCGGCAATACCGGCAGGTGACGCCCGGACACCTCGTCCAGATGTGACTTAGGAAATGTGGTCGCATGAGGCTTACCTCGCACCCGCGATCTCGGTACAAATGTCTTCCAGTCTCCGCTGTGCAACGAGCAGCTGCTCATCAATGACGTTCTGTGGTCGCCGTTCAAGGATATGGGACTTCACCGATGGGCCGATGACCTCCATGGGATGCACACCAAGCGCTTCGCACATCAGAATGAGCACAGGCACCGTTATCTGATGCCTGCCGTCTTCGTACCGCTGGATGTCCTGCGTGGTGATGCCAAGTGCGGCGGCCAGTTTCGCTGCGGAGCATCTTCGCTCGAGCCGCACATCACGTAAACGCTTGCTCAGCTCTGCGCAGAGTGAGGTTGCGCCGTCAACTTGTCTTGCCATGGGCACTTCACCTCGCGCGGTTATGTGGCCTGCCTCAGCGTGTGATCTGGTGGCCCTTTGAGCAATTTGGCCATTCGCGGTAGGCGTATGAAGCCGGAGTATCGAGAGGGGTAGAGTGGCTAACCGCCTGCGCGAATGATGCCATGCCGACACTGTTGGGGACCTTTTCTCAACCTTCCTGCACGTAGCCGCAGCCGAGTCGGTTTCGATCCGCAGGTGCAGGTCCTGCGGTCGATCTCATCGCGCGAATGCGCGCGCAGCTCGCCCGCTAGGGTGCGGGCAGTGTACAACGCAGGTGTTCTGGAGCCCGACGTGGCGCTGGCCGTGGCATACATTCTCGATCTGAGGGAAAATAACCTGTGGTTACACCGGCTTTTTCTAGCAGGTTCTGTCCTTGGTCTCGTCGGCGCCGTTTTCGGGGCCGCCGGTTTACAGC
>NZ_DALZXU010000006.1:0-320746 GCF_031989085.1 Ensifer sp. | reverse complement strand
GACCATGCCGGCCTGCCACTGGCCGAGGTTCTCGCTCGGGTTGTTGACGTTGGCGTCGAGGTGTTCGCCGGCGAGCTGGACTGCCGCCTCGCCACCGCTCTTGAACGGGATGTAATTGATGGTCGCGCCGGTTGCCTCGTTGATCATCGAGGTCAGGATCTGGTCAACGTCCTTCGACTGGCTTCCGCCGATCTTCAGACCGCCTTCCTTGGCCTTGGCGGCAAAATCGGCAGCCGTAGCGTAAGGCGCCTTGCCGTTGACCCAGAGAACGAATTCGTCGGAGGCGAGCGCTGCAACCGGGGTCAGGTCTTCAGCCTTGTAAGGCACCTTGGCGCGAACCGGCAGAAGGTAGGCGTTGTTGGTACCGAATGCGAGCTTGTAGGCGTCGCCCTTGTTGGTCGCCGCGTACACGAAGCCTTCGGCGCCGCCGGCGCTGCCCTTGTTGGTGACGACGACTGGCGCCTTCATCAGTTCGTACTTGCCGATGATCGCCTGGATCGTGCGGGCGAAGATGTCCGTGCCGCCGCCGGGGCCAGCCGTGACGATGAACTCAACCGGACGGTCGGGCTCGAAAGCCGATGCCGGAGCGGCAACGCCGAATGCGGCTGCCATGATGCATGCGAGTGAAACGGATTTCTTCATATCTAGTCCTCCCGTTGGGTGAAATGCGGCGCAAGACCTCCTCCTGCGCCGGTAGTGCTTGAAAGCGTGGGAATTCAGGCAGCAGCCGAGAGCGCCGCCTTCTTCTTCGCCATGCGCACGGCAAGGAGCAGCGCCTCGCGGGTCGCGTTGACATCGGCGATGCCCTTGCCGGCAATGTCGTAGGCCGTGCCGTGCGCAGGGGTGCAAAGCGGGAAAGGCAGGCCACCCATCATCGTCACGCCCTTGTCGAAGCCGATGAGCTTCATGGCGATCTGACCCTGATCGTGGTACATGGTCAGGACGGCATTGTAGCCTTCCTTCAAAGCCCGGCCGAAGACCGTGTCAGCGGGGAACGGGCCGTCGACGTTGAAGCCGAGCGCCCTGGCCTTCTCGACCGCCGGCTCGATGATGTCGATCTCTTCCATGCCGAAGCTGCCGCCGTCGCCGGCATGCGGGTTGAGACCGGCAACCGCGATCTTAGCCTCGCCATAACCAGCCTCCTTGAGGCAGGCCTGCGTCAGTTCGAGCTCGGCGATGATGCCATCGATCGAGAGGTTGTCAGCGACTTCCTTGATCGGAATGTGGGAGGTGACGCGGGCGTTCCAGACCTTCTCGAGAACGTTGAATTCCCGGATCTTGCCTGTGAACCCAAGCACGTCCGACACGAAACGGATCTCGTCGTCGTAGCCCGGATAGGCAAAGCGCATTGCCTTCTTGTTGAAGGGCGTAAAGCACACGGCCTCGGCCTTGCCGGCATGCGCCAGTTCCAGAGCGGTGCGGAAGTTACGCGTGGCGAACGTGCCGCCTGCGAGCGTTGCCTCGCCGCGATCGACATCGGCCGGATCAAGGTGACCGAGATCGACGAAAACGTGGCGATCCACACCCGCCTTGTCGAGGTCCTCCAGGGTGGACGCCTGCAGATCGAGCGTCACGCCGGCAATCCTTGCACCCTCATCCAGAATTCGGCGATCGCCGATCGTGATGATGTGGGCAGCTTCGCGGATATCGGAGAGCGCGAGCAACCGCGCGGTGAGTTCCGGACTGATACCGGCAGGATCGCCCATGGCAAGCGCGATGACAGGACGCGCGCCGTTAGCGGCAGCACCGTTGGTCGTCATGTGAGATGTCCTCCACTTCATGCTTCTCGGCCGCTGTCATACGTTATTCAAAATTCTGCATCAAGTCTTTTGTATTCTGTATGCAGCATTTTCTGTTGACGATGACGAGCCCTGCCGCCATGCTTCAATCAGGCAGTGCTGATTCAATCGGCACGCAAGGGGAACGGACGGCCGACGCGCGGCCGCCAAGCGCAGAAGCGAAATGATGAACGAAATCACACCATTGGAGAGACGCGCTGACGGCGGCCCCGGCCCGATCAGGCGGACGGCCTTGCACGACACCCTCGTCAGCCACCTGCGCGACATGATCATCGAAGGTGATCTGTCGCCCGGCACGCGCCTGCATGAAGGCCAGCTCGGCGAGCAACTCGGCGTCTCGCGGACCCCCTTGCGCGAAGCGATCAAGTATCTGGCGAGCGAAGGCCTGGTGGAACTGGTTCCGAGCCGTGGCGCTGTCGTGAAGCGCTTCAGCGCCAAGGACGTGCACGATATGCTGACGGTGTTGCGCACGCTCGAAGAGCTTGCCGGCAAACTGGCCTGCGACACCGCCACTGATGCGGGCATCGCCGAGGTGCGGGCGCTGCATGACGAAATGGTACGCCGCTACAAGGCCGGCGAGCGCCTGCAATACTACAAGCTGAACCAGCAGATCCATTCAGCCATCGTGCTGCTTGCGGAAAACGCGCCACTCGCGGATATGCACAGCATGCTGCAAACGCGGCTGAAGCGCATTCGCTTCATCGGCCACGAGGGGCCGGAAAAATGGTCGGCATCCGTCGCCGAACACGACGAGATGATCGTCGCGCTCGAAGCACGCGACAAGGCCAGACTGTCCGAGGTGCTCTGCCGCCACTTGACGAATGCGTGGGAACGGGTGCGCGCATCCGTCTAGCCGGGCTCACCGCGGCCGCCCACCTTTAATCCAACTGCACACTGCGCGCTCCCGGTTCATAAGATCGTGCCGGCGAGCACCGTCACGCTTAATGAAGACCGCCAACACCCAGCAGGCGCTCGATGGCATCGGGGTCGTCCGAAAGCGCTTGCGGCGTACCGCTCCAGGCGATCCGGCCACGCTCGAGAACAATGACCTGATCGGCAAAGTCCAGCGCACTCTGGATGCGCTGCTCGACCAGAACGATCGTCATGTCGCCGGTTCGCGCAAGCTCGGCAAAGGCCTTCATCAGTTCCTCGCAAATGACTGGCGCCAATCCTTCGAGCGGCTCGTCGAGAAGCAGAACCGAGGGGCGCCCGAGGATCGAGCGCGCCGTCGACAGCATCTGCTGCTCGCCGCCGGACAGCTGGCTGCCGAGGTTGCGCCGGCGCTCGAAGAGCCGGGGAAACATGTCGTAGGCCTCCTGCAGAGCCGCCTTCGGCCGGTCTTTCAGACCGACGAACAGGTTTTCCTCGACCGTCAGCGTCGGAAACACACAACGCGCCTGCGGCACGAAGCCGAGGCCCTTGCGGGCGCGCGAGGCGCTCGGCAAGGCGGTAACATCCGTATCGCCCATGTGGATTTGACCGCCATAGCGTTTCGTCTGCCCGGCAAGCGTCGCCAAAAGCGTGGTCTTGCCCATGCCGTTGCGGCCGAGAACGGCAAGACGCGCGCCGGCCGGAACCGAGAACGAGATGTCTTCGAGCACCCGTGTCGGGCCGTAACCGGCCGACAGGTTCTGCACCTCAAGCGGCGTGGCTGGCATTGGCATAGCTCCCCAGATAGGCTTCGCGCACCCGTGGATCCCGGGTAACGTCGGACGGCGAACCGTCGAAGATGATGGCGCCGGCAGCCAGAACAACAACGCGCTTGGCAAAACGGAAGACCAGATCCATGTCGTGCTCGATCATCAGCACGGCGAGATCGGCCGGCAGGTCCGCAAGCGCCTGCTCGATGCGCCCGGTGTCGCTCTGCGGCACGCCGGCCGCGGGTTCGTCGAGCAGCAACACCTTGGGCTTCAAGGCCAGAGCCACGGCGATTTCCAGTAGGCGCTGTTGGCCATAGGCGATCTCGCTGACCTTTCTGTGCATCAACTCACGAAGCCCGAGCTTGCCCAGCAGTTGGCCGACCTCGTCCATCACGTCGGGCATGGCAAGGAAGTTGCCGAACAGGCGACCGGAGCGGCCGTCGCGCTGGAGCACGGCAAGCGCAACGTGCTCGGCAGGCGTCATATCGAGAAACAGCCGCGTCACCTGGAATGAACGGACGAGCCCTCGCCGCACCCGGCCGATCGCGTCGATGCCGGTGACGGTCTCGCCGCCGAGGCGCACCTCGCCGGAATCGGGCGCGAGGTTGCCGGTCACCAGGTTGACGAAGGTCGTCTTGCCGGCACCGTTCGGACCGATGAGTGCGACGCGATCGCCGGGCGCCATGCTGAGGCTGACATCGTTGGTAACCGCAAGCCCGCCAAAGGCGCGCTTCAAGTTGCGGACTTCGAAGATCGGCTGCATCATTTTGCCTCCCGCCGGCGGGACAGGAAGTCCGCAGCCGTTCCGTAAAGCCCCTTCGGCGCGAAGAGGACGACAGCGATCAAGAGCGCGCCGACCATGGTCAGCCAGTGGAACGGATTGGCGGCAGAAACCACGTCCTCGAAAAACATGAACACGATGGTTCCGGTCAGCGCGCCGAAGAGTGAACCGGTGCCGCCGAGTACCAGCATGACAAGGCTTTCGGCCGACATGGTGAAGGACAGGCTGTCGAGGCCGACCACCTGGGTCGAGATCGCGTTCAGCGCCCCGCCGACGCCAGCGACCGCGCCAGAAATGACGTACATCTTCATCAGCGCCGCCTTGGGCGATGCCCCCATCGAGCGGATGCGGATCGGGTCTTCCTTGATCGCCCGGCACAGCATGCCGAACGGCGAGCGCACGATCAGCCGCAGCACGAAGAAGACCAGCACCAGAAGCACGACGCCGAAGACGTAAGCCGTGCGTCCCCACAGGTCGAATTCATAAAGACCAAGCAAAGCGCTCGGGGCAATGCCGGACAGGCCGTCGCTGCCGCCGGTCCACGACGACGCCTTGTTGGCGAACTCGTGGAACAGGTGGATGAGCGCGATGGACAGCACCAGTTGCGGCAGGCCGTGGGCCCGCAGGATGACGGCGCCGCAGAGGAGGCCGGCAACGGCACCGGCGGCAATGCCGAAGGCAAGCATGGCGATCGGGTCGTTGATGCCGTAATGCGCCGAGACGATCCCCGCGGCATAGGCGCCGGCGCCGAACAGCGCGGCGTGCCCCAGTGTCGCCACCCCGCAATAGCCGGTGACGAGATCGAGCGAGAACACCAGAAGTGCGATCGCGATAATGCGCGTGAGCAGCGCCAGATTGTTGGGAAACAGGAAATAGCCGACGATGGCGAGCGCCACGATGACGCCAAGGCCGATCAGGTCGCTGGCACCGAAGCGGCGCCTGACCGGTGTCTGTCCGATCATCTCGTTGGTGGTGGTCATGCTCATCCCTTGGTCCTCCCGGCAAGTCCGCGCGGGAACACGCAGATGATCGCGATGACGGCCAGATAGAAGAAGAATTCGCCGAATTCCGGCATCAGGTAGCGGCCGGTCGTGTCGATGCCGCCAAGCAGCAGACAGGCGGCAAGCGCGCCGGGGATCGAGCCGGCACCGCCGACGGATACGACGACCAGGAATGTCACCATGTAGCGCAGCGCATAATAGGGCTCGACCGGCAGAAGCTCGGCACCGACAACCCCGCCAAAGGCGGCAAGGCCGACCGCGACGGCAAAGCTCACGGCATAAACGATCTGCGTGCGCACGCCGAGGGCGGCCGCCATCGCGGCATTATCGACGGAAGCGCGCAGCTTGACGCCAAAGGCCGTCCTTTCGATCGCGTACCAGAGGGCAAGCGCCACGGCGAGGCCGCACAGGATCGCAAACAGCCGGTGGGTGGCGATGGCGCGGAAGCCGAGATCGACGGAGCCCTGCAGTTGTGCCGGCAGCGGCACGGTCTTCAGCGTCGGGCCGAAGACATAATTGGCTATGCCGATGATGCAGAAGGTGATGCCGATCGTCATCAGCACCTGGGTGAGCTCCGGCGCGCCATAGATCCGGCGATAAAGCAGGCGCTCGATCGGAATGGCGATCAGGATCGTGCCGAAAACGGCCAGCAGGATGGCGAAACCATAGGCGAGCCCCAGATCGCGCGCCGCATAGGAGGCGATATAGCCGCCGATCATGGCAAAGGCGCCATGGGCGAGATTGACGACGCGCATCAATCCCATGGTCACGGAAAGCCCGATGGAAATGACGAAGAGCACCATGCCGTAGGCAAGGGCATCGATCGCGATACTGAGGACTGTCTGCATGGGATTATCCGATGCCTTTCGTTATCACTCGCGAAGTGACGGGCGGGCGAAATCGCCCCTCTCCGACACACCACGGATAGAATGGATCGCCCCCGCTTCAGCCAAAGCCGGAAGCGATCCGACGCTTTTTGTCGAGCACGTCCGGTTACGGCACGCCGCGCACCACTCGGGGATGCGCACCCTACCCGGTGCCTGCGCAAACCGCTTGCAGCCATTCGGAGAAATGCAATGGGCATCCGTTTCACGCGAGCGACGGCGTCGTCGGTCCGTTGGCTGCAACGCGGGCGGCCGCACAGCCGCCCGCGTTTGCCGTAGCCTCTACTTCAGCGCTGCGAGACCGGGGTCGCCCTGCTTCTCGAAGGTCTGAACCTCCTTGTTGTAGTAGGTGCCGTCATCCGCCTTGGTCACTTCCCGAAGATAGATGTTCTGCGTGATGTGGCGCGATTCGGGGTCGATGGCGACAGGCCCCCGCGGGCTCGTCCAGGCGAGACCCTTGACGGCGTCGACTGCCTTTTGCGCGTCCTGCTCGCCGCCGGTCGCCTCGATCATCTTGTAGATGACATGCATGCCGTCATAGGCGCCGACCGAAGGGAAGGAGAGTTCGGCCGGATTGCCGATCGCTTTCGACGCAGCCTCGACGAAAGCCTTGTTTTCTGGCGAATCGTGCGAAACGGCGTAGTGGAAGGTCGTCTGGATCCCGAGGGCCGCTTCGCCGAGGGCGGGCAGGTCGGATTCCTGCGTCAGGTCTCCCGGCGCGAAGAACTTGATGCCGCCGCTCTTCAGGCCGTTTTCGTTATAGGCCTTGACGAAGCCGAGCGTGGTCGGACCTGACGGCAGGAACGCAAAGACGCCTTCGGCGCCCGAATCCTTGATGCGCTGCATGATCGGCGAGAAATCATTGGTGGCGAGCGGCATGCGGATGGCCTCGACGACCTGGCCGCCAACCGCCTCAAACCCTGCCTTGAAGGCGTTTTCGGCGTCGACACCCGGACCGTAGTCGCTGACGACGGAGATAACCTTGGACACACCGGCGTCCTTCGCCACCTTGGCGATCGGCGTCGAGGTCTGCCAGGTGGTGAACGATGTGCGCACCACCAGCGGGCTCTTGGTCACGATCGCCGACGTCGCCGCGTTCATGATGACCAGAGGCACATTGGCCTGCTCCAGCAATGGCGTGACGGCCATGGCGTCCGGCGTGAAGTAGAAGCCGGCCAGATACTGCACGCCTTCCTTCACCACCAGCTCCTGCGCCAGCGCCTTGGACTGCGCCGGATCGGCCTGCGGCACGTCGCGGTAGATGATCTCGATATCGTCGTCGCCGACCTTGCTGCCGTTCACCGCCATATAGGCGTCGATGCCGGCCTTGAAATTCTTGCCCTGCAGCGCGAAGGGCCCCGAAAAAGGCCCGACGACACCGATCTTGATCGTGTCGGCATAGGCAGCGCCACTCATTGCCAGCGCCGCGAGCGCGGCCAGTACAGTCCGTTTCATGTTTCCTCCCTGTGGCACCGTCCACTCCCGTTGCGGCACCGTCTTCGCAAAGCAATTCGATTTTGATGTCTGTCAGTTTGCCATGCGAAACGGTGATGTAAAAATGAATTATGGGGCAGAAACCATAATCTGCCGGTTATGTCTCTCGATGACCTTGCCTCACCGAAAGCCGGGGCGCCTGAAAAACGCGAGGCGGTCCATGTCAGTCTAATGCCGCCACCGGACACTGTGCGGTCGCGGTCATTCAGCCTCCACGTTCCTCCATTTCGTCAGCCATTCCAGGAAGATCCCCGCCATGCCGAACTCGACCGGCTTGGAGATTTCGTATGCGCCAACGGTGGGCACCACCGCAGCCGAAAGCGCAATGAGTTGTCCCGATCGCAGCTCCGGTTCAATGAAGAGCGGGCTTGCCTGCCCTACGCCAAGGCCTGAAATGCACGCGTCGATCGATGCCTCGTCCGTATCGAAGGCCATGCTTCCGCCGCGTGGCTCGAACGCGAGGCCCGCAGCGTTGCACCAGCACCTCCAGGACCATGCATCTGCCGTGTCCAGCAGGATGGGTAAATCGAGGATATCGCTCGCCTCCAGCTGGCTCCGGTTGCCACTTATCAGCTTTGGCGAACACACAGCCATTGTCCTGTCCAGCAGGAACGTCGATGACACCTCCGCGGCGTCGGCACTTCGTTTGTAGGTAATCGTCAAATCGGGTCTTTCGACCGCACCCAGCGCGAGGGACTGAATAACGAGGTCGGCCGCCGGATTTTCCTGCCGAAACGAACCGATGCGCGGTATGAGCCACCGCCTCGCCAGGGTAATCGGAGCCTGGATGACGATCCGCGAGCGCTCCGTGTTCAAGCCGCGTGTGCCTGTTTCGAGAATGGCGAGCGCCGCGTTCACATAGGTCAAGTAGCGTTGCCCGGCATCCGTCAGCGTGATGGCGTTGTGCGACCGGTGGAAGAGGCTCACCCCCAGCGCATCCTCCAACTGCTTCACCTGCCTGCTGATGGCGCCGGGCGTGAGATGCATTTCCGCAGCCGCCAAAGTCAGGCTTCCATGCCTGCTTGCCGTTGAAAACGCCACGAGCGTGTTCAACGGCGGGTTCTTGATGCTTTCAGCGTGCGAATTTGTCATGCGGGCTTGAGAAACTTTCGATTGCTTTAAAGTGGACTATTAATATCAACAATCCAGAAAATGAAGCACTATAAAGACCAGGGACCGCAATCCCGGAGCCCCATTGGTCCGAGAGCGCTTCGCGACAATGAGAATTGCTCATGCCCGGCAGATCAAGGCATGAGCGGCAACCGACGATGGAGACAACAATGCCCTTCGCCCGCCTGAGCCGCACTGCTACCGGCCATGCCTTTGCCGCCATCCTCGCGCTGGGTACGTTCAGCCTGCCGGCTCACGCGCAGTCGCCATCGACGCTCAATGTCATTGATGACCGCGGAGTGGTTGTCAACGTGCCCACGGACGCAAAGCGCCTGGCCTCGGTGTCGTACTTTGCTGCCGACGTCGCGCTGGCGCTCGGAATAAAGCCGATCGCGACAACCTATATGGTCGAGGGGCGCAATCCCGATTTCCTGGGAGGCTATCTGGATGGGGTCAAGCAGATCGGCCAACGTGCGACCCCGAACCTGGAGCTTCTCGCCGAGGCAAAGCCTGACATCACCGTCGCCATCCGCCGCTACACCGAAGGCAATGCGGTACAGTATCAGAAAGTCGCGCCGTATCTGGCCTACAACCTCGAACTCTATGCCGACAGCGATCGTACGATCGGTCAGTTGGCGACCATCCTCGGCAAACCGGAGCGCGGTCAGGAACTGAACAAACAATTCAAGGCAGACCTAGAAGCCTACGCGGCGAAAGCGCCGAAGGATGTGCATCCGCGTTTCGTCGTCATGTGGGGCGGCGAGACGCCGTGGGTCTTCCGGTCGGAAAACATGACGGCCGCCATTCTCGTGGCGCTCGGAGGAGACAACATCGGCGGCCAGAATCCGACACCGTCGGTGCCTGAAAACTGGGGGCTGGAAATGAGCCTCGAAACGATGCTGGAGAAGGATCCGGAAGTTATCTTCGTCTACGACTATGGTCCGGACCGCCCGCAGGAGAACAACCCGATCTGGCAACAGCTGAGCGCCGTCAAGAACGGCCGGGTCCACTATGTCGGCGACCATTGGGTTGAAGCGCATGGACCGATCGCGCGTGAGATCGTCCTGAAGGAAGCGGCGCACCTGCTTCACCCCGATACGTTCCCGGCCGTCGACGTAAAGGCCGAGGCGCGCAAACTGATACCGGAATCGGTCAAGTAGCACGAATTTTCCGGCCCGAAGGGCCGGGCCAATGCGGACCACCGAAGTGTCAGACAGCATCCCTACCTTTGACGAAGCGCGGCGCATCGCCGAGTTGGCGTTACCGCTTTCATTCATCCAAATCGCTCAGGTGGCGATTTCGACGACGGACATGGTCATGCTCGGTTGGTTCGGCGGCACCGCGATTGCGGTCGGCGCGCTCGGCTATACCTTGTTCAACCTGTTGAGAACCATGGGTTTCGGGATGATCATCGGAACATCCAACCTGGTGGCGCAAGACCAGGGCGACAAGGTCGGCGGCAATCATCTTGCCGCCGCCTTGATCATGTCGTCGATCACGGCCGTTGTGGCGGCCGCGATACTCGCCCTGGCAGGATCCACGCTGGAGTGGTTCGGGCAGGACGGGGACATTTCCGTGCAAGTCCGCGACTATCTGATTTTCATGGCGCCCGGCTACCTCCCGCTGTTCTGGTTCGACGCTTACCGCGGTGTCGTGGTGGGACAGCGCAAGACCAGCGTCCTGCTCGCCATCACGTTGGGAACCGTCGTCGTCAATGCCTTCCTCGACTATGGCTTCCTGTTTGGCGCTTTCGGCCTGCCGATCCTTGGCATCCCCGGTGTTGCTGCCTCCAGCTCGATTTCATTTCTCCTGCAATTTGCCGCAGTTGCAGTCGTGACACATCGAACGACGCGGTTTGCGCCGGTGAAATCCCTAAACGAGGTTCTCGTATCTTTGCGCAGACTGCTCGCGATCGGCTTGCCGACCGCCGGCTCCTACGGGTCCGAAGCCGGCTTCACGCTTTCGATCGCATTGATGATGGGCGCCTTCGGCGCCTCCGCGCTGGCAGCGCACGCGGTGGTCAACCAGGTCATGTATGTGGTCTTCATGCTCTCGATCGGGATGTCGCATGCGACGTCGGTGGGCGTCAGCGAGGCGCTCGGCAGCAAGGACTGGAACGGAACCCTGCGCGTCGGGCGCAGCGGCTTCTGCCTGGGCCTTGTCGTCGTCGGCATCTTCTCGGTGCTGTTCTGCCTGTTTCCCGCGCCGATCCTGCGACTGTTCTCACTCGATCAAGCCACATCCGTACAAGCCTACAACATGGCGCTCACGCTCCTGATGATAGCAGCGATTATCCAGGTGTTCGATTTCGTCCAGAACATTGGTGTGGGTGCAGTGCGCAGCGTAGGACGGGCCGGCCATGGTTTTTGGATAACGATTGTCTGCTATTGGGCCTTCGGGTTGCCGCTGGCCTGGCTGCTCGGGTCCCAGACGCCACTCGGTGCCTTTGGCGTCTGGATCGGAATGGGGGCGGGACTGGTCGCTGCCGGCATCGGCATGGTGCTTCTTTTCGAGCGCACGGCCGCCAAACTTGAATTTGCGCGGTCAATCTCATGAAACGGCACTCCCGCTCGCTTTCCATGCTTGTCTTTATCCTCGCCGGTACGCTCTTGGTTTTTGTGGCCGGATTGCTCTTCGGAGCGAAGCCCATGTCGCTTTCGAAGGCTGTCGGTGCGCTTCTGACGCCCAATCAGGGAACGGACGGCATTATCGTCTGGACACTTCGAATGCCTCGCAGTCTGGCGGCATTCCTCGCTGGCGCAGCATTGGCCACCGCGGGCTTCCTGCTCCAGTCGATCACCAGAAATCCGCTGGCAGCGCCCGACCTGACGGGTGTGTCGGCCGGGGCGGTAACGGCTATCGTCATCACCTTCATTTTCTTCCCGGCCGTATCGTCCGTCTACTATCCGCCGATTGGCATGGCGGGCGGTATCGGCGCAGCAGCGCTGACGCTTTTTGCATCGAATGGCGGGCGCGGTTCGCCGCTGCATCTGGCGCTTTCCGGCGTTACGGTGGCATTGTTCCTGAGCGCCATCACGACTTACGTCCTGTTGCTCGCAGGGCCGCAGTCACCATCCGTGCTGTTCTGGCTTTCCGGCGGATTTCAGGGCCGCTCCTGGCCACAGGTCGTCTACATGCTTCCCTGGATTGTCGTCGGCCTCTTCGGTGCGCTTGTCAGCCAGCGGGTCATTGGCCTGTTCGGCCTTGGCGATGAAGCGGCGGCCGGCATGGGCGTCAACACGGCCATCTGGAAACCGGTCATCCTCATCTGCGCAATTATCCTGGTCGCGGGCGTAACGCCCGTGGCCGGGCCGATCGCATTCATCGGCCTTGCTGCCCCTCACCTCGTTCGCCTTCTGCGCCCCGCAGACACGCTCTGGGCGATCCTTCTCAGCATCGCACTCGGGGGAGCCCTGCTGGTGACAGCCGATGCATTGGCACGGTCCGTCGCGGCTCCGCGCGAAATTCCGGTGAGCATCTTCACGGCGTTGATCGGTGGCCCGGTGTTCATCTACCTGATCCAGCGGCGCGGCCTCCGAATGACAGCGGGGACACGCCCATGATCGAAGGACGCGCCATCAACGCCACGCCGACAAGGGGGATGCTTGCGCTCCTGCTTCTGGCGATGAGCCTGGTCGTCGTCGCGGTGGTGCTCGGCGTCGTTGATGTGCCGACGAGCGAGGTGATCGCGACGTTGACCGGCAACGGATCGGAACAATCAGACCTGATCATTCTGACAATCCGCCTGCCACGGATCCTCACGGGAATACTGGCCGGCATTCATTTCGCGGTCGCCGGCGCACTACTGCAGTCCATCACCCGAAATCCGCTCGCCGATCCAACCATCCTCGGCATATCGCAAGGGGCCACGCTGGCGGTCACCGTATTCCTGTTCTTTGCCGTCTATCGCTTCAATTCGGATGCCAACGCGCTTTATACACTGCCCGTTTCCTGGCTGCCGCTGGTCGGCTGCGTCGGCGGGCTGATGAGCGGCCTGGTGATCTACTGTCTTGCCATCTCCAAACGGATGGCCGCACTGCAACTGACGCTGTGCGGCATTGCCATTGGCGCGTTCCTCCATGCCATCGCCATGGGCATCGTGGTCGGCTGGGGCAGCTCGCGTTTCGAGATTGTCATGCAGTGGCTTTCGGGCAGCCTCTATGCGCGGGGCTGGGAACACGTGCTTTTCCTGCTTCCATTCACTGTGGTCGGCCTTGCCGTTCTACCCGTGCTCTATCGGCCGGTGTTGATGCTGCGTTTTGATGAGGATGTCGCGCGGTCCTTCGGTCTTTCATATCGGCTCCACTTCAGCCTGGCGCTTTGTGTTGCCTCGATCCTGGCTGCCAGCGCCGTGGGTGCTGTGGGGCCGCTCATCTTCGTCGGCCTCGTCGTGCCGCACCTGGCACGCTTCGTCGCCGGCAAGCATTTTGCACTGGTCATTCCGTTTGCCGCGCTGATCGGAGCAGCGCTCGTGACCGGCGCCGACCTGGTGGGCCGATTGGTCGGCGGGCCCGAAGAAATCCCGATTGGGGTGGTTACCGCCTTTGCGGGCGCGCCGTTCCTCATTTTCCTGCTCCGCCGATATCGATGAGGCCGCTATGCCGTTGAGAGCCGACGAGATTACGATCAACTACGGGGCGATGACCGCGCTTGACGCATTGTCGATCGAGGTACGCCCGGGAGAGATAACGTCGCTGATAGGTCCAAACGGATCCGGGAAGAGTACGGCACTGCATGCCCTGGCCGGTCTTGCGCGCTGTACGAGCGGTACGGTCAGCCTCGATGCAAGGCCGATCGAAACCTGGCGGCGGCGGGACCTTGCCAAGCGCCTCTCCTTCCTGCCGCAGAACCCGACATCTCCCGAAAACATGTCCGTCGAGCAACTCGTTCGGCAGGGGCGCTTTGCGCATCTCGGCCTGTTCCAGAGCTTTTCGCGCAAGGATCTCGCGGTCGTCGACTGGGCGCTTGAGCAAACGGGCCTCGTCGCGCTCGCGGACCGTGATCTCGCCAACCTTTCCGGAGGGGAACGCCAGCGCGCCTGGATCGCGGCCGCGTTGGCGCAGGAGGCGGAAATCCTCCTGCTGGACGAACCGACATCGTTCCTCGATATCGGTCATCAGGTCGAGGTCCTTGAGCTGCTCAAGCGGCTGAGCACAGAACGAGGTATTGCTGTCGTGCTTGCAATCCACGACCTCAATCATGCGATGGCCGTCGCCGACAACGTTCTATTGCTCTGCAAAGGCAAGTTCGTTTTCGAAGGCCGCAGCCACGAGCTGGCGAGCACCAACTACCTTCAGACAACGTTTGAGGTTCAGGGCAGTTTCGAAGCTGCCGCCTCGGGCGAGCCCTACTTCCGCGTACCGCTCGGCAGCGTGCCGTCGCAGGATCCGCGATCGGCGGCGGCTTTCACCGCACCAGCACATAACTGAAGCACTGCTCCGGCAGCCGCCACCCTCGCGGATCGATGTCCGCCAACACATTGCTCGACAGTAGCGTTCGCCCTGGAATCGATTGTCTCCTTGGTGCAGCGCCGCCGGTGCGCGCCGGGTCGGCTGGTCCCTTCAGGTTCGTGTCAGGTTATCGTGGCCTCCTGGGCTGCGACTGGCTCCAGCATGTCCTGTGTTGAGGTCCGTCACGCATCGGATCAATCGGGTTGCAATCGATGGCTGATAAGGCACCGCACCTCCACTTGCGCACCAATCGCAAGGATGAAGTCTTTGCTCGAGAGGACCAACAGGTCGGCGATTTTGCGTTCAACGCGACCGTGGCCGATGTGTTCGACGACATGGTTGGCCGCTCTGTCCCCTACTATGAAGAGATGCAGCGGATGGTCTGCGAGCTCGCGCTCGACTTCGCGCAACCGCACACGAACCTGTATGATATTGGCTGCTCGACGGCCACGACCCTCCTCAGTCTGGACGGCGTCATCAGGCCGGACGTTCGGTTCGTCGGCATCGACAATGCGCCGGACATGCTGGACAAGGCCCGGCAAAAGATCGAAGCAGCAGGTGCCAGACGCAAGATCGAACTGATGGCGGCCGATCTCCACCAGGGCGTGGACATGGAAAACGCGAGCGTTGTCACCATGCTGCTGACGCTCCAGTTCATTCGCCCCCTTTATCGCGAGCGGGTCATGCGCATGATGCATCGGGCCCTGAACGATAGAGGCTGTCTGTTGCTGGTCGAGAAGCTGACAGGCGAAGACACGACCTTCAATCGGCTCTTTATCCAGCACTATTACGATTTCAAGCGGCGCAACGGTTACTCCGAGATCGAGATATCCAAGAAGCGCGAGGCTCTGGAAAACGTGCTGATCCCCTATCGTCTGGAGGAAAACCTGCAACTGTTGCGCGAAGTCGGCTTCCGGAGCGTCGAAGTCTTTTTCCGTTGGTACAATTTCTGCGGAATTGTCGCGGTAAAGTAGAGCATCGAGATGAAGACGATGATGTTAACGCTTGGAAACTTCTTCTTCCGATATCGAAATCAAGTCTTTCCTGCGGTCATTGTCGCGCTTTTCTGCCTGGCTGCACCGCCGCTCGAGCTTTGGGGTAGCCCCACGGCAGCGTTGTTCAAGGACGTCGTTGCGGTCCTCGTTGTTTTCAGCGGCTTGGCATTGCGCATGGTCGTGGTGGGTTATGCCTATATCAAGCGAGGGGGCTTGAATAAGCGGGTCTACGCCAAGGATCTGGTGACCGAAGGCATGTTCGGTGTCTGTCGAAACCCACTCTATGTCGGCAACATGCTTGTCTATTCGGGCATATTCCTGCTGCACGGCGATCCGCTGGTCATCGCCATCGGTATTTGCCTGTTTACCTTCATGTATCAGTGCATTGTCCATGCCGAGGAGGCGTTCCTGGAAGACAAGTTTGGGGATGCCTACCGCGCCTACTGTCGGGACGTACCGCGTTGGACGCTGCGGCTTGGAAATTTTGAGCGCGCTACCGAGGGGATGACGTTCAACGTCAAGCGTGTCATCGCGAAGGACTATTCGACCGTCTCATCGGCCCTGATTGCCGTCCTTGGAACCGAAATGTATCGCTTCGCCAGCGCCGATGACCTTGAGCACCAGCTTTCCTATCTGCTCTTCCTTGCCGCACTCATGGCGCTCGTCGGCCTGGCAACCGCGTTGATCAGCCACCTCAAGAAACGCGGTGTCTTCCGTGAGCCGAAGACGTCGTTCTAGCCGCGTTGGCTCGCCCTGTTGAAAACGAGCATTGCTGCGACCCCGGGCAAAGCATCGGCGATCCGCCTCTCCCCCTTCAGGTTCATGTCAGAAATCCCACGCAAAGGATGCACTGCCTAGCACGCGGCGTCTGCTGTCGCGTTGCATCGAACTTGCCAGCCATGGGGTTTAGCTTTGCACGACAAACCATCGACGTGGACCGTCATTCAACGCTTTCGGCCAAGGGTCGGTAGCATTCAGTTGAGCGCATTGACCGCACTTTACCTCGTGGTGTTCACCAATCAGACCTTCTGGGGGAAGATAAACCTCTATCTCGCGGCATACCCCCTCGCCGTCGCTACCCTCTATCTGGCAATCAGCTGCCTGTTTTTTGGCCTGGTGACGATGTTCTCGGTGAAGTACCTCACCAAGCCATTTTTCATAGTGCTGGTTGTGGTCGCAGGCGTCTCTTCGTGGTTCACCGACCGGTTCGGCGTTGTGATCGACAGCGACATGGTCCGCAACGCGTTTGAAACCACGCCCGCGGAAGCCGGACATCTGCTGACGCCGGCATTTGCCTGGCATCTGGCTCTCTACGTGCTGTTGCCCGTCGTGGCGATCATCTGGGTGCGGATCGTTCATCACCCCTTCGGTCACAAGCTGATGCGCAATAGCGTCGCCATAACCGTCAGTTTCCTGGTCTTCGGCATCGCCGGTTTCTCGCATTCCAAGACATTCGTGACGGCGATCCGCCAGCACAAGGACCTGGTGAAGACACTGAACCCGATCACGCCGCTATCCGGGACGATGAAGTACCTCATGCAAACCGGCGCAGAGCAGGAAATCGTTGTCGCACCTCTCGGCACCGACGCAACAGTTCGCCCGGCGATCGACGGTATCAGAAAGCCGCGCGTCACGGTGATCGTTGCCGGCGAAACCGCGCGCGCCGCCAATTTCGCGCTCGGCGGTTATGGTCGAGACACCAATCCGGAACTTGCCCGGAGGGACATCGTTTACTTCGCTCATACGACCAGCTGCGGCACTGCGACGGCGACGTCGATCCCATGCATGTTCTCGAACCTCACGCGGTCGAGTTATTCCCATCGAAAGTCCCTCGAAAACGAAAACCTTGTCGACGTTCTTTCCCATGCCGGCATCCAGGTGGAGTGGTGGGACAACAACACCGGCAGCAAGGGCGTTGCGGATCGGATCCGCTACGTCGACCTTGCCACGTCGACGGATCCGCGCTTCTGCCGGCTCGGCGAATGCCAGGATGCCATTTTCTTCGACAAGCTCGACGCCTGGCTCGACAACGTCGACAAGGATAGCGTGCTGGTCCTTCACCAATTGGGCAGCCACGGGCCGACTTACTATCTTCGATATCCAGAGGACTATCGACGCTTCACGCCCGATTGCCGCACGGCGGAGCTCGGGGACTGCCTCGATAGCGAGATCCTCAATGCCTACGACAATACGATCCTTTATACCGACCACGTCCTTTCTGTGATCATCGACAAGCTCGCGGCCCATTCACAAAAGCTCGCAGGCGCCATGCTCTATATGTCCGACCACGGAGAATCGCTTGGCGAGAATGGACTGTACCTGCATGGTACGCCCTATCTCTTCGCGCCGGACACGCAGACGCATGTCCCGTTCCTGACCTGGATGGATCCGGATTTTGCGGCGTCCTTCGGTGTTGACCGCGCCTGCCTGACACAACGTGCACGGGCGGATGCCTACTCCCATGACAATCTCTTTCACAGCGTGCTCGGCATGATGAATGTCTCCACGTCGGTCTACGATCCACAACTCGACGTGTTTGCGGCCTGCAAGCGAACCGAGGCTTCTTCGGCAACCAGACCGATCGAAAAACGGTCGACTTGACATGTCTCTTCGGGCGACAATAGCCATGGGTCGTTTGATGTCTGGTGATGGTGTGCGCGTTCTGCTTGTGGAAGACGATCAGGTTCTGGGGGAGGCGCTGCGCGACCACATCGCCGCCGCGGGACACGCTGTCGACTGGTTTACCGGCGTCGTCGATGCCATGGCGGCGACGGAGACAGTCGAGTACGGGCTGATCCTTCTCGACCTTCGATTGCCTGATGGAGACGGTCTGTCGCTGCTGCGCCACCTGCGCGGGCGACAGGATGCGACGCCGGTGATCATCCTGACGGCACATGATCAGGTTTCCGATCGGATCGAGGGGCTCAACAGCGGCGCGGACGACTATCTCGTCAAGCCCTTCGACCTGGACGAATTGACGGCGCGAATGCTGGCCGTGTCGAGGCGCTACGCGGGAAAACCAACGTCAACCATTCGCCTGCCCGGCATCGAAATCGACCAGATCAATCGAAACGTCGTCGTCGACAACGAGATCCAGCTCCTGAGCGCCCGTGAATGGGCGGTGCTGGACAAGCTCGCGGCACGGCCAGGAGCGATCGTATCCAAGGCGCAGCTGCACGAGGAACTCTATGCCTTCGGCGCCGAAATAGAGAGCAACACGGTCGAGGTCTATATCAGCCGGCTCCGAAAGAAGATCGGGCACGATCGCATCGAGACAATCCGGGGCGTCGGCTACTGCATCAAGTGAGTGACCATGTTTCAGACGCCAAGCATGACCCGCAAGCTCGTCGTGGCGATCACCAGCGTCGTCGCAGCCTTCTGGCTCGTCGCCATGGGTTTCGGCGTGCTGATCATGCAGGACGAGTTTTCCGAGATTTTTGACAGTGGAATTCAGGAAACGGCAGAACGCCTGCTACCGATCGTGAATGACGATCTGGCGGGAAGGCAAGCAGGAAACGCCCCCCGGGGCGTGGCGGAAAAGGCCGCCACCAACCGCGAATATCTGACCTACCAGGTTCGGGGGCGGGACGGTCAGATCCTGTTGAAATCAAGGGACGCGCCTTCCGAACCGTTTCCCATCGCACTTGCCGTCGGCTTCTCGCAGACCGACACACACCGGCTCTACACGGCCGGCACAGCGGACGGCTCACTCTACATCCAGGTTGCGGATGGGCTCGACCACAGGCGCGAGGCTGCAATCGAAGGAGGCATGGCCCTCTTCTTCCCGATCCTGGCCCTCATTCCCGCAAGCATCATTGCCATCATCCTCGTTGTCCGGATGACGTTGTCGCCGATCGAAGGGTTGCGCAACGATATCGGCACCAAGGACGGCGGCAACATGATCCCGGTCGATGAGGCCGGGCTCCCGGTTGAACTTCGCCCGATCGCCCGCTCCGTCAACCTGTTGCTGGAGCGGCTCCGATCAGCGCTCGAAGCGGAGCGGGAGTTCACCGCCAACAGCGCCCACGAATTGCGCACACCGATCGCCGGCGCGCTGGCCCAGACCCAGCGTCTGCTCGCCGAGGTGCCACCGTCGCTGGCGGCACGCGCCGGACAGATCGAGCGCTCGCTTCAACACCTCGCCCGGCTGGCGGAAAAGCTGCTGCAGATGTCGCGCGCCGAGGCCGGCATCGGTATTTCGGATGAGAAGACAAACCTCTTCCCGATCCTGGACGTTGTGATCGAAGACATCAGGCGATCGGCGTTGGGCGCGGGGCGCATCGTCCTTCATGCACAGGGCGATGCACGCGTCGAACGGCAAGTCCGCCCAGATGCATTCGCGATCGTCGTGCGAAACCTGCTCGAGAACGCGTTGGTCCACAGTCCCGCGCGAAGCATCGTCGATGTCTACTTCGACAGTGAGGGCCTGCGGATCGTCAATGAAAGCGCCGTTCTGGATCAGGCGACGTTGGCAAGCCTGACGAAGCGTTTTACCCGAGGGCCGACGCAAGCGGCCGGCTCCGGACTTGGACTTTCGATCGTCAAGCGCTTCGTCGAGCAGATGAACGGCAATCTGGCGCTTCACTCCCCGGCAACCGGCAGGCCTGGCGGCTTTGAGGCCGCCGTGCGCTTCTAGCGATTGGAACTCTGTCTTGTCCACGATCCCCGCACTCGGCAAATGGCTCTCCGGGCAGGTAACGTCGCTTGGCTCCTCGGTCATCGCCGGGTTCGCCGTGGCGTCTGGCGGGGCCTTCGTCTTCCTCAGGTTGACAAGTGAAGTCATCGAGGGCGAAACGCGCGCCTTCGATGATGCAATCCTGCGCTCACTGCGCCAACCGGGTGACCTTTCCGTCCCGATCGGGCCCGAATGGCTGACACATGTGGTCACCGACATTACCAGCCTCGGCGGCACGACGGTCCTGACCTTGGTCACCGTCGGCACCGTTGGCTATCTCCTGCTCGCCCTGCGGCGCCAGACCGGCATGTTCGTCCTGTTTTCGGTCCTTGGCGGATGGTTGCTCAGCACGCTTTTGAAGATCGGAATTGCAAGGCCGCGGCCCGACATCGTTCCCCACCTTGTCGACGTTCACGATCTCAGTTTCCCGAGCGGACATGCCATGCTGTCCGCCGTCACATATCTGACGCTGGGTCTGCTTCTCTCGCGTGTTCAGGCGAGCCGTGCCACGCGATTGTACGTCATTGCCGTGGCCCTGGTGCTCACGCTCCTGGTCGGGCTAAGCCGGGTCTATCTGGGCGTTCACTATCCGACGGACGTGCTTGGTGGCTGGTGCGCCGGCGCGACATGGGCAACGATCTGTTGGATGATCGCCAGACGCTATCTGCCTCGCCGCGAGGAACCCGTCGGCCGCTAGAGCGCTTCATCTTGAAACGGAAGCATTCTGCCAAGCTTCATCCGGCCCTTCGGGTTGGCTGAAGACGGCCGTCCACTTTGTCGGATGGCTTGCCCGATGGATCCGCATCGCTCTCGCCATCCTTCGCGTGGAACGGCCGTTTTGAGCCGACGGAATCGCATCCGTTTAAAGATGAAACGCTCTAACCGGCCAGACCGAACACTTTCTCCAGTTTTTCCCAGTTCTCATCCATTGCGTAGCTAGAGGAGACGTAGGGGACGCCGATATGCCCAAACCATATCGACAGCTGTTTTTCGGCGGTCTCTTCGTCGGTCCTGGCAATCTGTTGAAGGTAGATGACAGACGCCAGCCCCGTGCGGTCAGCGCCTGACCTGCAGTGAATGAGCAGTGGCTTAGGCGCATCGCGCAACAGCGAAACGAGACTCTGGGATTGATCGAACGTCATCTCCTGGCTCGACGACATCTTGAAGTCCACATGCTTTACGCCGAGCGCCGTTGCAGTCGCCACCTCGTCGCGATACCAGGCCGCGCCGTCATCGGCACCACGAAGGTTGATGATCGTCTTGATGCCATAACGCTTGACGTATTTGGTGATCTGCTCCGGCGTCGGCTGGTTCGAGCGGTAAAGTTCGCCCGCAATGACCTCGTCAAAGTTGCCGGAGAGCTGGATAGCTGCGAGATATCCGCCAACGGCCAACGCTACCGTCAGCGTCGTCCACAATAGCGGTTTGACAATTCCGAATTTCATCCGAAGTGCTCCTGTTTCAAGCACCATGCATGCAGCCGCTGACATGAAGCTGAACGGCCGCCAGGTCAGTTTTGCTCTGCTGCGGCCGCCGGAAGGGTCAGGGAAATGCGCAAGCCCGGCCCGTTGTCGGCCAAGCGGATGACGCCATGATGTAGATCGGATACTGCGCGAACCAGGCTCAGACCGAGGCCACTGCCGTGCGTCGTGCGGCTCTTGTCGAGCCGATACAGCCGCCTGAACACCTTGTCCCGCTCGGCCGCCGGAATGCCCGGGCCGTTGTCGCTGATCGTCGTCGTGCAGCCGTGACGGCTTCCGGTAATGCCGATGACGATGTCGGTGCCCTTGGGACAGTGATTGATGGCATTTTCGACCAGGTTTACGAACAATTGCGTCAGGAGCTCCCGATCACCCTGGACAACGCAAGACTGCGTGATCTCCGGCACGAAATGGAGCCTTTGCCCATGGTCTTCAGCCACGTCGATATAGATTTCCGCGACCGTAGTCAGAATGCCCAGGAGGTCGATCTCGCTGAAACGCGCCTTCCGTCCGCCAGCCTCGATCTGCGATATCCGCAGCAACGCCTCGAAAGTCGCATTGATCTGTTCGCTCTCGGCCAACGCGTCGACAAGCTGCTTGTCGACGCTAAGACCCTCGGCATTCCTCGCCAGCGCATCATTGATCGTCAGCGTCAGCCTGTTGAGCGGCGTCTTGAGCTCGTGGGCAATGTCCGCGCTGACCTGGCGCATGCTTTCGACCAGATTGGCCAGGCGTTCCAACGCGTGATTTATCTGGGCCGAAACCGCGTCGATGTCGTCTCGGCTCCCGCGTAGTGGAATTCGGGCTCTCATCCTTCCGTTCGACACGTCGACCATCGTGCGCACGATCCCGTCCAGGCGAGCCTGCGCGCGCGAGCCAAGGAAGGTGCCACCTGCAATGGCGATGAAGACGGTGATGACCAGCGCCCATCCGAAGCTGATCAGGGCGATGTCCTCCAGCTTGTCTGTCTCTTCGAAGCTCTGGCCAACGACAAGCATGTATCCGTCGACTGTTCCCGCCCGAACGCGAAAGTCTGCCGCGCCTTCGACGCCGATGTCGGCGGCCTTCAAGGTCGACAGACCCGGCGCAAGCCCGACGGCGTCGACGTTTCCGGCGATCCGCCTTCCAGCCTGATCGACAAGTGAAAAGACACGGCTGCCGGAGCGCAGCTTCGAATAGGCTTCGACGGTGGCGATCAGGTCCTCGACATCGTCCTTCGCGTAGGTGGACGCCGTGACCGCGTAGGCATCGTCGACGGACCTGTCCAGCGCGGACAACAGGTCGCGTTTCAGCAACTGATAGGTAATCAACCCCGACACCGCAAAGGCTGCAACGAAAAGAACCGCGAATGTCAGGGCAAGCCGGAAGGGTGTACTTCGGTAAAGCCTAGCGCGGTGCATGGACACTGTAACCGGTGTTGCGCACGGTATGGACGAGCTGGACGTCGAACGGCTTGTCAATCTTTGCCCGAAGTCGGCTGATGTGGGTTTCGACCACGCTGGTTTTCGGGTCGAAATGAAACTCCCAGACGCGCTCGAGCAACATGGTTCGCGTGAGAACGCGGCCCTCCCCGCGCATCAGCACCTCCAACAGCGTAAATTCGCGTGGCTGGAGTTCGATGGTCTGGCTGCCACGCCGGGCCTGGCGCTTGACGAGGTCGAGCTCGAGGTCGGCGCACCGCAGGACGGTGACCTGCGCTTGAGATGGTGGACGTCTTCCGAGCGCATTGACGCGCGCGAGAAGCTCGGAAAAGGCAAAGGGTTTGACGAGATAGTCGTCGCCCCCGGCCTCGAGCCCTTCTACGCGGTCGTCAACGCCCCCGACCGACGTGAGGAAGATCGCCGGCGTTTTGACCTGAGCGGCCCGCAACGCCTTCATCAGCGACAGCCCATCGAGCCCTGGGAGCATGCGATCGACCACAAGCACATTGTAGTCTTCCTTGCTGGCGTGAAACAGCGCGTCGCGCCCATCTGCGATGACATCGCAGACATGGCCGGCCTCGCAGAAGCCGCGCTCGACGTATCCGGCTGTCGTGTGGTCGTCTTCGATGACGAGGATGCGCATCTGAACCTCTGAGCTGAACAAACCCGATCTTTAGGGCCGCGCACCTGTCGAGCAGCTGCCGACACGGTCATCTTTTTCGAAAGAAGCAAGTCATCGGGGCGGGTTCAATTAGTCCGGGAATGCGGCAGCGCTGTCCGACAATAGAGCTTACGAAACCGTAAGACCTGGGAAAGGGCCCGGCAAAATTGACCCGGTAGAACCATACCGGCGTCAACGAATGGCGCGACGCCAACGACAGCTCGTACAATCGGAAGGATTGCCCCCGTGAAGAAAATCACCCCCGTCATGCTCGTTGCCGCGCTCCTTGTCGGCGCATCGCCGTTGGCGTCCTCTGCAGCGACCGTCCCCTGTGAGACCATGTTGAAGGATATGCGCGCCGCAAAAGCGAGCGCGAAGCTTGGCGATGCCGATCGCGCGAAGGTCCAGGATCTCGAAGACAAGGCCGTCGAGCGCTGCAACGCCGATGACGATGTCCGCGCAGACCAGTTCCTCACGCAAGCAATCACAATCATCGGCAAATAGGTCTTGAGGGAGACAGGTCATGACAGCGAACACCGTGTCGGCAGGCCCGAAAAACCGGGTGCCCGACGTCACCATCGAATTCTGGCTGATCAAACTGATGGCGGTCACGATGGGCGAAACCGCCGCAGACTACCTGGCCATCAATCTTGGGCTCGGGCTCGCCACGACGTCGGTGGTGATGAGCGCGATCCTGGCTGCCGCTCTCCTGATGCAGTTCGCCCAGAGACGCTATTTCCCTTCGGTCTATTGGACTGCCGTCGTCCTCATCAGCATCGTCGGGACACTCGTGACCGACAACCTCGTCGACAATTTCGGGGTTGCGCTCGAGACGACGGCGATCGCCTTCACCGTCCTTCTGGCCGTCACCTTCGCCGTCTGGTACGCGACGGAAAGAACCTTGTCGATCCACTCGATCTTCACGCTGCGCCGAGAGATTTTCTATTGGCTGGCAATTCTGTTCACCTTCGCGCTCGGTACGGCCGTCGGCGATCTGGTCGCTGAGGTCCTGGCCATAGGTTACCTCGCAACGGGCCTGTTGTTCGGCGCCATCATCGCGGTGATTGCCGTCGGTTACTACGCTCTCAAGCTGGATCCGATACTGACCTTCTGGCTCGCTTACATCTTCACGCGCCCGCTTGGAGCGTCGTTTGGTGACCTCCTTTCTCAGCCGGTGGAGTATGGCGGCCTTGGGTTCGGCACGATCGCGACAAGCCTCATGTTTCTCGTCGCCATCGTCACCCTGGTCATCTATCTCACGGCAAGCCGACAACCGGAGGACACGGACCTGGAATCGCAACATCAAATGTGAGGGTACGGTGCTCTGAAGCATACGCAACGCAAGACGTCAGCGCCTTCGCATTCGTCGTTTGAACCGCACCGGATTTGCTGGGGGCCGTTTCGATCATGTCATGTGGCCATGGATCATCGAAACAAGAACTTCAAAGCCTCGGCGGACCGTCGAGGCTTTTTTGGCTTGCCACATCCACGCTAACGCAAATGCAACCAAAGGTTATCCAATCTTCGTGGTGCTTTCTTCACCGGCCTCGGATTATGCGAGACAGCGAGATCGCCCACGGCCGGATACCCCAATGAAATATCGTAGACCATCAGGACGAACTGCCCTCTTCTGGTTCTTCGTTCCTCTGACCATCGTTGCCGTGCTCGCACTTAAGGTGCCGGGCATTGGCATACTTGCCGCATTGTCGATCGTCGGTCTTCCCATTGCTGTCCTGTTCTGGGCCGCGCCCGCGCTCCTGCTCGTTTCCTTTACGCTTGTTCTCGTCTACCGGCTGGCGCCGGCAGGAAAAAGTTTGAAGATAGTCCTCGCCTGCGTGGCAACTGCCGCGCTGTTTGCGCTTCCGGCAGCACTTCTCAACTGGCGTATCGAGAACGACGTCGAGGCGATCGCGGCGGCGGACCGCAACGAGATCACGGCGCCGGTGACGGCCAGGGCGATCGCGGTGCGCAGGTGGAGCAACTTTGATCGGCAAACGACGAAATGCGACGGCTTTTGCCTTCACGCACTTTTGAGCGGTAGCGCCGACAGAGTGCTCGTCGTGGCGGTAAAAAATCTCTTCGCCGAGCCTCGGCTCGATGAAAGCGCAATCGAGTTTCGGCTTGAGAACCGTTCCATCTGCCCTTCGACGCGCTTCCAGCCGGGTTACCACAGCCTCCGCTTGCGCAATGCCGCGGGTGAGACGCGAGATACGAACGCTGTCGAGGCCATGAATCTGTCGATCAGCAACGGCCGATGCCTGGTGCAGAAGGCTACCACGCTTGGAGACGCCGATCTGGTAATCTCGCAAGGCCGCACCAAGCGCGGTGTCAGCGACATCGAAGCCGGGTTCGATTTTTCGGCCGACACGATTTCAACGTTCACGACAAGCGTCCACACCGTGGATCGAAAAACTGGCCTTGACGAAATCTATCGTTCGACACGGATAAATTACGCTCCATTTGCTCCCCTGCTTTTGCCGGGGCCGGCATTCGGCTCCGAATTCCGAATGGATATGGGGTGGTTCCGCTTGGCCAAGATGGTGAACAGCCCCAGCCGATATGTCGACGATGATGCGCATTGGGTAACATTTCTGACATCCACGCTCGGCCTGCAACTGGCGCTCGATGATGCGGGCGTCGGCAGGCGGATTGTCGAGAAAATTGAAGCTGCCGTCGCTGCCTCTCGCGCGCCGACACCGGCGGAGTGGGAGGCATTTTCCACATACTCTCAAAAGTTCGGAGTGGTGCGGGATACCAAACTTAGCAAACGCGAATTCGACCTTGCTCTGGCGATTCTTGCCTCTCCGCAGTTTCCGCCTCCGCCGCGGCTCTATCTGGCCGTGAGATATGCCGAGAGCAACGAACCTGCGGAAACCCGGGCAAAGCTTGCCGACCTGCTTTTTGCGCGCGCGAGCGCCGGACAGACCTGGCCCGACCATCTTGGCGTCCACTTCGAAAGCTCGCTCGGCGATCTCGATATTGCGCTGGCGGCATTGTCCATCCAGTCGCTTGCGCCACATTTCTACGACCTCGACCGTCTGGCGCGAGACCCGTCCGCGCAACAATATCTCGACTTGGCACTTGCCAGGCTCGGGGCGTTCGGCAAGGACGGCGTGCCGGCGCTCGTCCATCTGATCGAAGTCGGGCTTAGCGGCGGGCAGCACTTTTATCAGGAGAATCGCTACCAGCATCCCTATCTCGCCGGCATGAAGGGCCTATGCCGGGCGGGAGAAAATGGTGTGGCGGCGCTGCCGGTGTTGAAACGCTTGCTGGCGGAAAAGCAGCTTCCGGTCCATGCGAGTTACGGCTCGCTGCTGATCAGCACGTTCGCGCGCATGGGTGCGGACACGGAGCACCTCTGGCAGGCCTTCCAGGCGATCGATCCGGATGCGAACGAAACCCTGTTCCAGCGGGACATCAAAAGCGCGGGGAAGTCGAAACGCGACTGCGAGTTTTAGACCGCGCTCCCGCATCTCAGCGCGAACGACGGGCTGCTTCTGCCGTGTCTAGACGCCGCGGCGATTGCCCCACAACAGGACGTGCAGCTGCGGCAGCACCCCCGCGTCGAACCATCTGTCGTCGATCACCTTGTCGACCAGCCAAAGCATGCGGTTCATCACACCTTCGATATCGACGGTGGCGCTGTCGTCATCGGGAGGCGGCGGCGTGTGGTTTCCCGGCTGCAGATAAACCGGTAGCGACGTATACCGCCGGGCGACGTCGCGGGCATAGGCATAGTCCCGGTCGTCGAAGACGACGAACTTCAGCACCGTCGTCGGATGGCCTGCCGCCATGGCAACACAGTCGTCCAGTTTCGCGAAGTCGGTCTCCATGCCGCTCGACGGCGGCTTCGGGCTGAGCACCAGCGTGTCGAGATCGGCGAACCAGTCCCTGGCGACGCTGCCCTGCGTCTCGAGCGCAAACCGATAACCGTCGCCACGGCCGCGCGCGATCAGCGGGCCGAGCGGCTGAATGGCCGGATTGCCGCCGGAGAGCGAAACGGTGAGCGGCACGCCGCCGGAGAGCCGCACGACGGCGCTCCAGACATCGTCCACCGCCATCGGCCGCCACTCTTCCCGGTGTTCGCTGTCGACCGCATGCAGCGTATCGCACCAGGAACAGCGGTAATCGCAGCCCCCTGTGCGCACGAAGACCGTCGGCTGGCCGATCAGCACGCCCTCGCCCTGGATTGTCGGGCCGAAGATCTCGCTGACCCGGATTACGGCGCCGGTCATGGTCGGTATTCCGCCCAGGTCTTCGGCGTCTCGCTGACGCGCACCGCCGACGTTTCCGGCAGCAGCGCCTTGCACCAGTCATAGAAATGCTTCGCCAGGCACTCCGACGTCACCCGCTCGTGGCCGAGCACATCGTTCAGGTGACGATGGTCGAAACTGTCGTCGATGTAGCGCTTGAGCGGCGCCAGATCGTGATAATCCCGCACGAAACCGTCTTCGTCGAGATCGGCGGCAGCAAGCTCGACCTCGACGATGTAGTTATGGCCATGCAGCCGCGCGCACTGGTGATCGGCCGGCAGGTGGCTCAACTGGTGCGAGGCGGAGAAATGAAACTCCTTGGTGATGCGGTACATCAGCGGATCTCCTCTGCCGAGAAGCGGCTGGTGGCCGCGCGCCAGAAGTCCGGATCGGCATAGGCGGTCGGATCCTCGACGCCGGCGAGATGAAAGGCCTCGCGTCGCTCGACACAGGTGCCGCAACGCCCGCAATGGTGCTCGCCGCCTTTGTAACAAGACCAGGTCTCGCCGAAGGGCGTGCCGTGCCTTGCGCCATCGGCGACGATCGCGGCTTTCGGCACCTCGACATAGGGGGCGTAGAGCCGCACGCTGCCATAGCCGTCGAGCGCTTCGTCCTGCATCTTCTGGAATGCGCCGATGAAACCCGGCCGGCAATCGGGATAGATGAAATGGTCGCCGCCATGGACTGCAACGGCGACCGCTTCTGCCTTGCGGGCCGAGGCGAGCCCGAAGGCGATCGCCAGCATGATGGCGTTGCGGTTCGGCACGACCGTCGCCTTCATCGTCTCCTCGGCATAGTGGCCGTCGGGCACCTCGACATCATCGGTCAGTGCCGATCCGGTCAGGTGCCGGCCGACGCCGGTGATATCGATGACCTCATGCGGAACGTTGAGCCGCCGGCCACAGGCGGCGGCGAATTCGAGTTCCTTGCGGTGGCGTTGGCCGTAATCGAAGGACAGAAGGCCGACGAGTTCGTGTTCCGCCGCGATCCTGTGGGCGAGCGAAACGGAGTCCAATCCGCCGGAGCAGATGACGATAGTTCTCATAGATGTGGATCCCTTGTTTTGACCGGGTGGGCTGCGACCGGATGCGGCGCCGCTTCTAAGCCATCGCCCGGCTTTTGACCACCCCTCACCAGCACGTTCAGCGCGCGTCGAAAATGAGCTGCGCCAAGGCACACGTTGTACGTCAGGTGCAATGCAGCATTAAAAGCGCTGAGGGCGATTTCCGCGCGCTTGCAAAAACGCTAACGTCGCGCGTCACGCCGGAGGGCGTGACCTTCGCTGCCTTGGCATGCAAGCGCTGGCGCGTGGCAGAGATCGACATGGGAGGAATTTTGGAATGCAGATCGACGGAAAAGTCTTCATTGTGACCGGCGGCGGTTCGGGCCTTGGCGCCGGCGTTGCCCGCCTTTTGCATGGCAAGGGCGCGCGCGTCGTACTCGCGGATATCAACGAAGACGCCGGGCGGGCGACGGCCGAGACGCTTGGACACAACGCTCTCTTCGTCAAGACGGACGTCACCAGCGAGGCGGACGGCGCAGCCGCCATCTCCGCCGCTGTCGACAAGTTCGGCCATCTTCACGGGCTGATCAATTGCGCCGGCATCGCACCGGGTGAAAAGGTGCTTGGACGCGAAGGTCCCCATCGCCTCGATAGTTTTGCCCGCGCGGTCGGCATCAATCTGATCGGCACATTCAACATGGTCCGGCTGGCAGCGGCTGCGATGGAGAAGGAAGCGCCGGGCGACGACGGCGAGCGTGGCGTCATCGTCAACACCGCCTCGGTCGCCGCCTTCGACGGCCAGATCGGACAGGCCGCCTATTCCGCCTCCAAGGGCGGCGTCGTTGCCATGACCTTGCCGATCGCGCGCGAACTGGCGCGGCACGGCATCCGGGTCGTCGCTATCGCGCCCGGCATTTTTGAAACGCCGATGATGGCCGGCATGCCGCAGGAGGTCCAGGATTCGCTCGGCAAGAGCGTTCCCTTCCCGCAGCGCCTCGGCAAGCCGGAGGAATTTGCGGCCCTCGTGCAGCATATCTGCGAGAACCGGATGCTGAACGGCGAAGTCATCCGTCTCGACGGTGCGTTGCGCATGGGCGCGCGCTGAGAGCTTATGGCCGGCGGGACCGGATGCGCGACGCATCCGGTCCACGTCCAGACGGTCAGGCGGCACCCGCGATAGGCGCCGGCGTGATCACATAGGCGCAGCGGCGAGCGCCGGCGAGAATATGCTCGCTCCGCTCGACGGTGACGTCCAAACCCAGAATGTCGCGGAAAACATTGATCTCCGCCCGGCAAAAACCCTGACAGCTGGCCGCCGCGGCGCAGATCGGACAATGGTTCTCGACGAAGAGAAAGGCGCCGTCGGCGACCTCCTCGAAACCAGCCATGTAACCTTCGGCCGTGCGCAGGCGCACGAGCGTTTCCACCCTCTCCTTCAGGCTTCCGGCTCCGTCAAGTGCGGCACGATAGCCGGTTCGCGTCTCCTCCTCGCGCGCGGCGATGATGCGATCAACCGCGTCTTCCCCCAGCGTCTGGCGGATCGTGCGCAGCAGCTGGACGGTCAGTTCCGCATGGGTATCGGGAAACTCCGCATGGCCCGATGCCGTCAGCCCCCAATATTGCGAGGGGCGCCCGACGCCACGCGCCTCAGACCAGGAGTTGACGAGTGCATCCTCCGCGAGCCGGACCAGTTGCTGGCGAGCCGCCTCGCCCGATATCGACAGGCGCTTGCCGAGCGACGGCGCCGTCTGTGGCCCATGCAGTTTCAGCGCCAGCAGAATACGTTCGGCGGGGGAACGCCCCTGGCTCTGATCCGGATTTAACAAGTGATCGCTTGACATATTATCGTCCGGAGATTTACAAAGAATTGCCTTGTTAAATACACGCCGGATGGTTTCCGCACAAGACACAAGCTGCGTTGCATCCGGCTGATGAGGATTTCACCCATGGCTTTCGAACTTCCCTCCCTTCCCTTTTCCATCGGTGCGCTGGCCGACGCCGGCATGAGCGCCGAGACGCTGGAATTCCACCACGGCAAGCATCATCAGGCCTATGTGACCGCGCTCAACGGATTCGTCGACAAGGATCCGGCGCTTGCCGGCCTTTCGCTTGAAGACATCATTCGCCACGTCAACGGCAAGCCCGAACTGGCACCGGTCTTCAACAATGCCGGCCAGCACTGGAACCACATCCTGTTCTGGAACAATCTCTCACCCAAGGGCGGTCGCATTCCCGACAGCCTGGAAAAGAAGCTCACCGAAGATTTCGGCAGCGTCGCGGCCTTCAAGGACGCGTTCAAGGCGGCGGCCACCAGCCAGTTCGGTTCCGGCTGGGCCTGGCTCGTCCTCGATGCCGGCGGCAAGCTCAAGGTGACGAAGACCGCCAACGGCTCGAACCCGATCGCCACCAACGAGGGCAAGGCGCTGCTCGGCCTCGATGTCTGGGAGCACAGCTACTACATCGACTTCCGCAACCGCCGCCCCGACTATGTCAGCAACTTCCTCGACCGGCTTGCCAACTACGAGTTCGCCGAGGCCGCGCTCAACGCTGCCTGAGCCAGCCTGCCGTGGCGCCGCCTCGGCGGCGCCACATCCATACCCAAGCCGGATTGTGCCCCATGACCCAGATCGTCTCCGTCGACATTGCAGCCCACGCCGAACGCGCTGTCACCCGGCCGCAGTTTGCCGACACGATGGCACGGTTGGCCTCGACGGTCTGCGTCGTCAGCTCCGGCAGCGGCTCGGAATGCCTGGGGCGCACGGCCACGGCCGTCTTCTCGCTCTCGGCAAACCCGCCGTCGATCGTCGTCTCGATCAAGGCCGATAGCGCCCTGGCCGACGCCATCTCGAGCCGGCAAGGCTTTTCGCTCGCCATGCTCGCCCAGGGGCAGGAACTGGTCGCCGACGCCTTTGCCGGCCGGGTCGCGGCCGCCAACCGGTATCTCGTCGGGGTCTGGGCGGATTGGCCCTCCGGCCGCCCGCGCCTCATCGGCGCGACCGCCGGGCTCGACTGCATGTTGAGCGCATCCGTGCTTGTCGGAGACCACAGGCTCTTCGTCGGAACCATCATCGCGACGGAAACCCTGGATTTTGCCGAGCCGCTTCTGTGGAGCGAGCGCCAGTATCAGGCGCTCGAAAGATCGGCAGGCTTCGCCACGCCATCGGGCGGGCGGCCATTGCCATCGGGCGCCGCCTGCCCGACGATCTGAGCCGCGCGCAAACATCCATTCGGGAACGACCATGCGACTGGTGCTTGAAAAACTTCTGCGTGACGGCCGCGACGACGCGCTCCTGCGGTTCACCCTTGGCAGCATCTGCCTGCAGGAAGGGGATGGCGAAACCGCAATCTTGCATTTCCAGCGGGCGATCGAATTCGATCCGACCTATTCGGCAGCCTGGAAGCTCCGTGGAGCGGCCATGCTGAAACTGAACCGCATCGAAGAGGCCCGGCGCACCTGGACCGAGGGCCGCGCCGTCGCCGAACAGAAGGGCGACCTCCAGGTCGCCCGTGAAATCACGGTTTTTCTGAAGCGCCTGGACAGGCAATGCACCGCGGCCAACAGGAGCGAGCCCGAGACCTGAACGCTCATGCGGAGCCGAGCCGCCGGATATTGCCCGCAAGCTCGGCTGCAAGGCGAAGAGCAGCGGCCGTTGCGCCTGCCATCTGCGGCATGATCAGCCATTCGAGCGTCCAGGCGGCACCGGAGCGTTCCTGTTCGTGGACCAGCGCCTGGTGAATGCCGGAAAGCTGCGTCGCGTTGAAGCGCGCAAGCGCCACCAGGACCTCGGCTGCAACCGGGTTCTGCTTGTGCGGCATCGCCGAGGAACCGCCGCCGCCCGCAAGCTCGATTTCGCCACCCTGCTGCGCCATCAGCGCCACGTCCTGCCCGAACTTGCCGAGGCTTCCAGTCACCAGCGACAGGGCATTGGCGAAATCGGCGACCTCCGAACGCTGGCTGTGCCATTGCGGAAAATCCGCAAGCGACAGTTCCTCGGCCAACGTCGCGCGCACATCGTCCGCCCGGCCCTGCAGCCTGTCGAGCGTGCCGGCCGCGCCGCCAAACTGGACTGCGAAGAGATCGCGATCCATCGCCTCGAGCCTGTCCTTGTGGTCAAGCAGGGGTTCTATCCAGGTGCGCAGACGATCAGAAACGGTGATCGGGATCGCCGCCTGCATGCGCGTGCGCCCCATCAGGGCTCGCTCGCCCCATTGGTCGTCGCACTCTTCCAGCGCCGAGACGACATCGCCCAACCGCGTGGCGAACAGCTCGGCAACGGCCTTCATGCGCAGCATCAAACTGGTATCAATCACATCCTGGCTGGTCGCGCCGAAATGGACGTGCGCTGCCGCTTCGCCACCAACGGCCACGCGCAACTGCCGCACCAGTTCGGGAACGACGACACCGTCGAGCGCCATCGCCCGCCGGAGTGCTGCGACATCGGGAGAAAAGCCGCGACAGGCCTCGGTGATGCGGTCGGCGGCACTTGCCGGAATGATGCCGTGGATCGCCTCGGCACGCGCCAGCGCCGCCTCGAAGGCGAGCATGGCGTGAATATCGGCGGCAGTCGAAAACTCGGCAGCCACCGCCTCGTCACCAAGAAGACCGGAGAGATAGGGATGGTCGAAAGCGGAATAGGTCATGGTCCCCCCGATGGTTGCCGTAAGTGAGGCTCACACTTCAACGCAGTGCCACAGTCCGGCTTCCGACGTCTACGCACCGAAACGCAACAGACCGTCCGTAGCCATGACATTCCGGTTTCAGATGTCGAGGAAGACCGTTTCCTTCTCACCCTGCAGGTGAATGTCGAAGATATAATTAGGGGCGCTGCCGGTTGCGACAAGCGTGGCGACGCGATCGCGATGTTCGACCCGCAAAAGCAGGGGGTCCGCGGCATTCGCCTCCGCTTCGTCGGGAAAGTACATCCGGGTGTGGAGGCCGATATTGATGCCGCGCGCAACGATCCAGAACGTGATGTGCGGCGCCATCGGCCGCCCGTCCTTGAAGGGCACCTTGCCAGGCTTGATGGTTTCGAACCGGAAGACGCCGTCCTCGTCGCCGGTCGGACACCGCCCCCAGCCCAAGAATGCCGGATCGGCAGACCCGCGCATCTCCGAGGGCGAGTTGTAGAGCCCCGCGGCATCCGCCTGCCAGATTTCCACCAGGGCGTCCTTGAGCGGCGTGCCCGTGCCATCGAGCACCCTGCCGCTGACCGTGATGCGTTGGCCAAGGGTCTTTTCACCGACCATCACTGCCCCCAGGTCCGCGTCGTAGACACCGCCGATGCCGCAGAAATTCGGCGTCAGGCCTATATGGACGTAGGGACCGGCGGTCTGCGACGCCGTTTCCTTAAGGTGGTCGAGCGCCTGGACCATCAGTTGCCCTCCATGCGGTTTTCAAACAGCGTCGAGCGCCGTCCGCGCAAGACGATGTCGAACTTGTAGGCTCTCGCATCCATCGGGATGGTGTTGGCCCAGTCGAGCGGTGCGATCAGCTGCTCGATTGCACGGCGATCGGCGATGGTATTGACGATCGGACACTTCCAGATCATCGGATCGCCCTCGAAATACATCTGCGTGATCAGCCGCTGCGCGAAGCCGTGGCCGAAGATCGAAAAATGGATGTGGGCCGGGCGCCAGTCGTTGACGCCGTTCGGCCAGGGATAGGGGCCGGGCTTGATGGTGCGCAAGGAATAGAAGCCGTCCTCGTCGGTGATGGTGCGACCGCAACCGCCGAAATTCGGATCGAGCGCTGCCAGATAGCTTTCCTTCTTGTGGCGGTAGCGTCCGCCGGCATTGGCCTGCCAGAATTCGAGAAGAGCGCCGGGAACCGGACGACCGCGTTCGTCGAGCACCCGGCCATGAACGATGATGCGCTCGCCGATCGCGCTCTCGCCAGGCTTTGCGAAATTATGGATGAGATCATTGTCGCTTTCGCCGAGCATCGAATGGCCGAAGACCGGGCCGGTGATCTCGGAGATCGTGCCGTCGAGCGACAGAAGCGCCTTCTGCGGCGAGCGCAGCACCGAGGTCTTGTAGCCGGGCGTCAATGCCGGCGCATGCCAGTTTCTGTCGCGCGGAAAGAAGGCGCCGGTCTCGGGCTTGCGGTTCGCTCTATCGGACATCTCGTTCTCCCGTCAGGCCGCCTTGCCCGCGTCCATTTCCGCAAAGACCTGTTTGACGATCTTGATCGCGTGGTTGGCGGCGGGAACCCCGGCATAGATCGCCACGTGCAGCAACGCCTCGCAGATGTCGTCACGGGTGGCGCCGGTGTTGGCGGTGGCGCGCACATGCATCGCCACCTCTTCATCCTGCCCAAGGGCCGCCAGGAGCGCGATCGTGACGATCGAACGCTCCCGCTTCGTCCAGGTCGGACGCGACCACACATGCCCCCACGCCGCCTCGGTGATCAGATCCTGGAACGGGCGATCGAAGTCGGTGGACGTCGACTGGGCCCGATCCACGTGGGTGTCGCCAAGAACGGCTCGCCGCGTCGCCATGCCCTGGCGATGGCGGTCGGAGGGCGTAAAGGCTTCACTCATGGCTTTTGTCTCCATGCGTTACAATTTCGAAAAAGGCGCGCAGCATCGCGGTCAGTTCCTCCGGCTTTTCGACGCAAGGAATATGGCCGGCGTCGCGGATGACTTCGTAGCGGGCACCCGGGATCAGGCGTGCGGTGGCAAGCACCACGTCCGGAGGGGTCGAACCGTCGTGATCGCCGACGACGCAAAGAACCGGCACGGCGATACGCTTTGCCGCCTCGGTGTAGTCGGCGTCGCGGATCGCGCCGCAGGTCGCGGCATAGCCCGTCGCCGACTGGCGGATCAGCATATTGCGATAACCGACCAATGCCGCATTTTCCGGCCGTCTAAAGGCCGGTGTGAACCAACGCTCCAGGATACCATCGGCGATCGCCTCGATGCCGTTCGCTTCGATCGCGGCTATACGCTGCGCCCAGAGTTCCGGCGTGCCGATCTTGTGCGCCGTGTCGCAGAGAACCAAGGCGCGCACGAGATCCGGCCGCTGTTGATAGAGCGACTGGGCGATCAGCCCACCAACGGAAAGGCCGCAGACGATCGCCCGGCTGACGGCGAGCATGTCGAGCAGCCCGGCCAAGTCATTGGCGTGGTCTTCGATCGAATAAGGCAGCGGGCCGATATCGGAGAGACCATGGCCGCGCTTGTCGTAGAGAACGATTGCGTAGTCGCCCGCCAGACGCACAATGACATCCCGCCAGATCCGGAAATCGGTGCCGAGTGAATTGGCAAAGACCAGCACCGGCCGCTCGGCCGTGGCGCCGATGACCTGATAATGGATGGTGATGTCGTTGATGCGGGCAAACTGCACGGCACGTCTCCTCTGAAAACAAATTGTCTGTTTAATCTGGTTAGGTAAAATGATATTTCACGGCATTCCATTAACCCGAGGGTTATGAATTCCATGGTCGATGCCCGCGTCAAGTTTCGCCATCTGCAGACGTTTGTCGAGGTCGCAAGGCAGAAGAGCGTCATGAAGGCGGCCGAACTCCTGCATGTCAGCCAGCCGGCCGTCACCAAGACCATCCGCGAGCTGGAAGAGGTGTTGGGCGTTGCCGTTTTCGAACGCGAGGGACGCGGCATCAAGATCACCCGCTATGGCGAGGTCTTTCTCCGACATGCGGGTGCCGCGTTGACGGCGCTCCGCCAAGGGCTCGATTCGGTCTCGCAGGAGCGCTCCGGCGACGGCGTCCCGGTGCGCATCGGCGCCCTCCCCACAGTCTCGACGCGGATCATGCCGCGGGCAATGTCGCTGTTCCTGAAGGAGGACACCGGCGCCAGGATCAAGATCGTCACCGGTGAGAATGCCGTGCTTCTGGAGCAGCTGCGGGTCGGCGACCTCGACCTCGTCGTCGGCCGGCTGGCCGCACCTGAGAAAATGACCGGCTTTTCCTTCGAGCATCTCTATTCCGAACAGGTGGTTTTTGCGGTTCGCGCCGGGCATCCCCTGCTTGCCGGCGCGCAATCGGCGTTTTCCCATCTTGCAGATTATCCCGTGCTGATGCCGACGCGCGCCTCGATCATCCGCCCCTTCGTCGATCATTTTCTGATCGCCAACGGCACGCCCGGCCTGCCAAACCAGATCGAAACGGTATCAGACGCCTTCGGCCGGGCCTTCGTGCGGACCAGCGATGCCATCTGGATCATCTCTCAGGGTGTCGTTGCCAGCGATATCGCTGATGGAACGCTCGCGGTCCTGCCGATCGACACCAGCGAGACCAAGGGGCCGGTCGGCCTGACAATGCGTGCCGACTCCGTCCCATCGCTGCCGCTATCGATCCTGATCCAGACGATCCGCGAGGCAGCCGCCGAAATCGCCCAAAGGCACTGACGGCGGCTGTGCGAACGGCGAGGGTCGCCCCTTTACAAAGCCGGCTCGAAGAACGACTTTCCGAAATCCGTTCACCATTCTGAAGTCGCCATGCCCATCGCTCCCGTCCAACTCGAAACATTCGCCCGCCACCATATCGGCGGCATGCTTGACTGGTTTCCGACCGCCGAAGCGCTGGCGCAATGGGGTGGAACGGGACTTCGCTTTCCGCTCGACGCGGTGCAACTTGAGGCAATGCTCGCTTCGACCCTTGGCGAAGCCCCGGAACGCTGGATGTTTGCCGGCACCGTCGGCGGTTCGCTTGCCGGTCACGCACAGATCGCGCTCGACTGGGAAAACGGCGTCGGCCGCCTCGCCCGCGTCGCGGTCAGTCCGACGTTTCGCGGACAGGGGCTTGCCGACCCGTTCCTGCGGCAGGTGGTCACGCGTTTCTTTGCCGATGCGCGCTTCGAGCGGCTGGAACTGAACGTCTACACCTTCAACGCCGCGGCGATCCGGACCTATCTCAAGCTCGGCTTTGTCGAGGAGGGCGTGCGCCGATCGTCAGCGAAGGTCGGCGACGTCAGGTGGGACACCGCCCTTTACGGCATGCTGCGCAGTGACCTTCCTGCGACAGCCCTCACTCAAAACGGCAAGCCGACATAATTTTCCGCAAGCGCGGTCGAGGCGGCGCGCGAATGGGTGAGATAGTCGAGTTCGGCTTCCTGGATCTTCTGGTCGAAATCGCCGGTATCGGGAAAACGATGCAGCATGGTGGTCATCCACCAGGAAAAGCGCACCGCCTTCCACACTCTGGCCAGCGCATTTGCGGAATAGGCATCGACACCCGCATTCGACCGATCCTGGTAGTGCTCCAGCAGCCCGTTGAACAGGTAGTGGACGTCGCTCGCAGCCAGGTTCAATCCCTTGGCGCCCGTCGGCGGGACGATATGGGCGGCGTCTCCCACGAGAAACAGCCGGCCGAAACGCATCGGCTCGGCGACGAAGGAGCGCAGCGGCGCGATGGACTTTTCGAAGGACGCGCCCGTCACCAGCGCCTCGGCATGGTGCGCCGGCAACCGGCGCCGCAGTTCGTCCCAGAAGCGCTGGTCGGTCCATGCCTCGATCTTCTCGTCAAGCGCGCATTGCAGGTAATAGCGGCTGCGGGTCTGCGAGCGCATCGAGCAGAGCGCAAAGCCGCGCGGATGGTTGGCATAGACCAGTTCGTGGCTGACCGGCGGGACATCGGCGAGAATGCCCAGCCAGCCGAAGGGATAGACCTTCTCGAACGTGCGGATCGCAGTGTCAGGTACGGACTTGCGGCTGACCCCGTGAAAACCGTCGCACCCGGCAATGAAGTCGCAATCGATGCGTTGGCTCACACCATCGCGTTCATAGGTGACATAGGGGTTCTGCCCATCAAAGCCGTGCGGCTCGACAGTGGCAGCAGCGTAGATCGATGGCGCGCCGCATCGTTCACGCTCTGCCATCAGGTCACGCGTCAGCTCGGTCTGGCCATAGACCATCACGCGTTTGCCGCCGGTCAGCCCGGCGAGGTCGATGCGGTGATCGCGGCCGTCGAATGCCAGTGAGAAGCCGTCATGCGGCAGCCCTTCCGCACGCAAGCGGGTATCCGCGCCTGCCTGGCTCATCAGGCCGACCGTCCCTTCCTCCAGAACGCCTGCGCGCACCCGGCCAAGGATGTAATCCCTGCTCACGCGGTCGAGCACGACATTGTCGATGCCGGCGCCGGTCAGCAATTGCCCGAGGAGAAGACCCGATGGCCCCGACCCGATGATGACGACCTGTGTGCGCATGCTGTCCTCCCGAAATTGACTTTCGCCAAAATCTTGCGCGGGAGGGCCACCGGCCTCAATGGACATTCCGGTCGAGAAATTGCACTAATCGAACATCGGCGATGGATGACAGCAATGACGAAACCGGTCCCGACCTACGAGCTCTACGGGGAAGACGCGCGCGAACGGCCTGATTTCTGGCTGCATTGCGAAACGATCCCGTCGCGCAGCAGCCTGTATCATTGGGAGATCGGGCTGCATCGGCATCAGAATTTCTTTCAGATCTTGTACATTGCCGGCGGTTCGGGAGATGCGCTGTTTGGCGAAACGGTGCAGCCCATTCGCCCTCCCGTAATGATCACCGTGCCGCCGGCGCTCAATCATGGCTTCCGGTTTTCTCGCGATATCGACGGCTTCGTCTTTACCGTTCTCGCCTCGCATTTACGGGTTTCGCCAGGAGAGCGCAGCCGCCTCGGGAGCTGGATGGCTGCTCCGCGCCAGACCCGCCTCGACGGTAGCGAAGACGGTGGCTATGTGGCGCTGACGCTCGCCCGACTGGGCGCGGAATGGGAGGCCAACCGAAGCCATCGGACCGACCTGCTCGACGCCTACCTGACGTCCGCGTTGACGCTGGCTGCACGCCTGGGCGAGGAGCACCCGGTCAAGGACGACGCCGCCGACACGGAAAACCAACGGCGCATGGAGCAGTTTCTCGGCCTCCTCCAACAGCACCACCGCGCTCACAGGCCGGCCACGTTTTATGCCCGAGAACTCGGCCTCTCGCCCACGCATCTCAATCGCATCGCCCGCGATGTCACCGGCCAGAGCGCCCACGAGATCATCGCCCGCAAGCTGACGGACGAGGCCCGCCGCGAACTCGTCTTCACGCGCGGCAGCGTCCAGGAAATCGGCTTCCGGCTCGGCTTTGCCGATCCGGCCTATTTCTCACGCTTCTTCCTGCGCCAGACCGGCATGACGCCAAGAGCCTGGCGACTTGCCGAGCGGATGAAGCTTGGCGCGTAGAACGCTTCAAGCCAGCCTTGAACGCGAACAGCCGCCCGCCGGGATGCTGAAGGACCCCGGCGGGCGGCTGTTCGCCTCGATTGCGTTCAATCAGAACTTGACGCTCAGATTTGCCTTCACACTCTGATCGCTGACGCCGCCGCCGAATTGACCCGTGTAGGTCAGGCCGAGGGTGGCGTCCGGCGCGACAGCGAAATCGAGACCGGCTTCAAGCACCGCCGAGTTTTCGGCAATCGGAACACCGGCAATGACAAACGTGCTTGCCGCAGAGAACCCGTTCGACGACAACGGCAACGTGTCGCCGAAGGCATGCCTCCAGCCGACAGTGCCGCGGGCCGTCGCAAGAACGCCGCCGAGGTCGAAGCTGGACGCAGCGCGCAGACCGAGCGTCGTAAACGTCGTGTCCTGCGAAGCGTCCTTGCCGACGAGAGCGGCCGCGCCACCCCGCTCGGTGAAGCCGTCACGGTTGAGGTGCACGTAGGCAAGGTTTGCAAACGGCTCCAGATCGACCGCGCCGGTCTGGAAGGCATAGGCGAACTCGCCGAAGACCTGGCCGGTGCCGGCACTATAGTCGGCATCGAGCGTGTCCGAGAAGCCCGGGAACGAAACCGTGCGGCTCGTCTCGATATCGTGCCAGCTATAGGCAGCGCCGGTTCTGAGCGATGCATCGCCCCAGCGTCCGCCGGCATAGAGCCCGAGATGATAGTTGTCGGAGGTTGCCGAAGAGAACCGAGCGTCGATGTCCATCGAGGCGCGCGAGTAACCGGCAAGAGCGCCGACGGTCCATTCGTCCACCTGCGTATCGGCACCGACGAAGAAGCCGCCGATGGAGCGGTCTGCCTTGGCGGCATTGCCGTCACCGTCGATGCGTCCCCAGGAGCCGAAGCCCTGCGACCACAGAGCCAGTTCACCGCTGCCGATTGCGCCGGTCGTTTCGCTCGACTGCTTCGCAGCGACCGTGCCGAGCACCGAGCGCAGACGGTCGTTTGCGGCATCGCGCAGGAACCGGCTGTCCTCGATCAGGATCGACTGGAACGAACTGTGCACTTCGCCGGAAAGCAGATCGAAGGCCGTCCGCGCCGCCTCTGGCGTTGCCGCGAAGGCGACAGCGCTGAAGATGGGGTTGGTGAGACCGAGACCCTCGACGGCAGTGCTGGCGGCGATCTGGTTGCGGGTGCGACCGATGCTGGCAAAGGAGACATCGTTGCGGGTCAGCTTGAGCGACAGGTCGTTGCCGTCGCCGCCGCTGTAATCGACGGTCGGATCGAGGAACACCAGGTTGTCGACGATCGAGGCAAAGGTGCCGGTGATCGCACCTGAACTCTGCTTGTCGATGAGGATGAACGGGCCGTTGATCAGCTGCCAGCTAGACGCCGTGTTGGGCGAAAGCAGGAGATCAAGGGTCGCTCCGGAGATATCGACGCCGCCCGACACGATCAGCTTGTCGGTGGCGGTCGGCGAACCTTCGATCTGCAGAACGCCGTTGTTGGTGTAGTTGCCGGCGATCGTCTGCGTGCCGATCGAACTGCCCGGGGCGTGGACGCCACCGGCCTGGATGGTCGTGTTGCCAAGCGTGCCGGTGCCGCCGAGACGCGCTCCGCGCCTGATCGTGGTCAGGCTGGAATTCGCCAGCGAACCATTGACGATCAGATCACCCGACTTGATGTCGGTCGCGCCGGTAAAGCTGTTGACGCCCGTCAGGGTCAATTTGCCCGTGCCGGCCTGGGTCAATGTGCCGTTGCCCGAGACAGTGCCGGCATAGGTGACGTCGTTCGAGCGGTTATAGATCAGCGCACCGTTGTTGGCGATCGAGCCGAGGAAATTGCCCGAACCGCCGATCCAGCCGGTCGTGCCGCCATTACCGAGCTGCAGCGTGCTGCCCGTACCGACGGTCACCGCGACGGATGTGCTGTTGTTGGCTGTCAGCGTCAGCGTGCCCGTGCCGATCTGCGAGAACGAGCCCGGGCCGGTGATCGAACCGCCGTAGTTTGCGTTAGCCGAGCTGTTGAAGACGAGCGCGCCGAAGTTGGTGACACCCGAGGCCAGGCTTCCGCCAGCGCCGCCATCGCCGATCTGCAGCGTGGCGCCGGCAGAGATGCCCGCACCGCCGGTAAAGGTGTTGGCGCCGGTCAGAACCTGCGTGCCAGCCGCGATATTGACGCCGCCGGCGCCAGTGATCGCACCGGAGAACGTACCGGTCGCATTGTTGATCTTCAGATAATTGCTGCCGAGTACCACCTGGCCGGTGCCGGCAAGCGACTTGACATCAGCTGCGGCCGCAGCAGAGACGTCGAAGGTGCCGTTGGCCGTCAGACCGCTCGAGGCGTTGATCCGACCCTGGCCGGACAGGGCCAGCGTGCCGCCCGCCGCGATGCTCGTCGCGCCGGTATAGGTGTTCATGCCCTTCAGCGTCAGCGTGCCGTTGCCGACCTTGTTGAGCCCGGTGCCGGTCCCGCCATTCTGCAGCACCGTCTCGATCGTGGTTGAGACGCCGTTGCCGACATTGATCGTCGCCGCCGTGCCGGTTGCCGGGTTGAAGGCAAGCGCGCCGCCATTGATGGTGTAGCCGCTGCCATCGGTCGTCGCGGAGAATTGCAGCGTGTCGAAGTTCTGCGTGCCGACGACGTTGACGGTGCCGCCAGTGGCGCCGGCAAACACGCCAACCGATCCGCCATAGGTGCCGTTGACGCCGGCATTCAGCGGGTCGCCGGTCCAGTTCGTGACAGCAGACGTCCATGTGCCGGCGCCGCCGTTGACCGTGCCGTCGCCGGTCGTGTCCGCGCCATCCCAGAACTGCATCGTCTGGCCGGTGCCCAGCACCGACAGATTGACCTGCTTGGCGATTGCCGTCTGAACTTGATGGCTTGCAACGGTGAAGCCAGGGGCTGTCGATGTGGCTGTTGCCGTCGCAAAATTGCCGGTGAGCGAACCGTCATATTCGAACAGCCGGTAATAGCCGGCCGAAGCTACCCGAGCGTCCAGCGCACCGCCGAGCGTCAGGTTGCCGCCGACCTTCACCAGATCGTTGTCGGTGCCGCCGACGAGGCCGGGCGTATTCAGTTCGAACACCGATGTGGAGCCGCCATTGAGCGTCAGATCGCCAGCGATCGTCAGCGTGCCAGGGCTGTTGCCGGCCGAGAGCGTGCCATCGACGACGACATCGCCCTTGACCTCGCCCGATCCGCCGAGCGTACCGCCGGTGCCGACATTGACGTTGCCGCCAAGCTGGCCGTTGACGTAGGTCGTACCCGACGTCACCGAGGTTGCGCCACTGAACTGCGAATTGTCGCCCGTCAGCGTCAGCTTGCCCGTACCGGCCTGGGTCAACGTGCCATTGCCCGAGACCACGCCGGCGTAAGTCACGTCGTTCGAACGGTTGTAGACGAGCGCGCCGTTGTTGGCGATCGAGCCAAGGTAACCGACTGTGCCGCCGATCCAACCGGTCGTGCCGCCGTTGCCGAGCTGCAAGGTGCTGCCCGTGCCGATCGTGACCGCAGCGGCCGTGCTGTGGTCTTTCGTCAGCGTCAGCGTGCCGCTGCCTACCTGCGAGAACGCGCCGTCGCCGGTGATCTCGCCGCTATAGGTCAGATTGCCGGCACGATTGAAGACCAGCGCGCCGTGGTTGTTGACATCAGACACGATCGAGCCACCCGCACCGCCGTCGCCGATCTGCAACGTCGCACCGGTATTCGTGACCGCCGTGCCGGTAAAGGTGTTGGCGCCGGAAAGGACCTGGGTACCGCCACTGACAAAAACGCCGCCGGTGCCGTTGATTGCACCCGAGAACGTACCCGTCGCGTTGTTGATGACCAGCGTCTTGCCACCGAGCAGCACCTGGCCGCTACCGGCAAGCGAATTGATGATCGGAGCGCCTGCCGCCGAAACGTCCACGGTGCCGTTGGCCGTCAATCCGCTCGAGGCGCTGACCCGCCCCTGGCCGGAAAGCACCAGCGCGCCCCCCGCCGCGACCGTCGTCGCGCCGGTATGGGTGTTGGCGGCGGTCAGAACCTGTGTGCCGCCCGCGATGTTGACGCCGCCGGCACCGCTGATCACACCCGAGAACGTGCCCGTGGCGTTGTTGATATTAAGCGTGTTGCCGCCGAGCACGACCCGGCCGCCGCCGGTCAGCGACTTGACATTCGCAGCTGTCGCCGCGGAGACGTCGAAGGTGCCGTCACCCGTCACGCCGCTCGAAGTGCCGATGCTGCCCGCGCCGGACAGGGCCAGCGTACCGCCCCCGTTGATCGTCGTCGCGCCGGTATAGGTGTTCACGCCCGTCAGCGTCAGCGTGCCGTTACCGGCCTTTTTTAGCCCGGTGCCGGTGCCGCCATCCTGCAGCACCGAACCGATCGTGGTTGCGATGCCGCTGTCGACATTGATCGTTGCCGCCGTGCCGCTTGCCGGGTTGAAGGCAAGCACGCCGCCATTGAGCGTGTAGCCGGTGCCACCGGTCGTTGCAGAAAACTGCAGCGTATCGAAGCTCTGCGTGCCGACGACGTTGACGGCGCCGCCGTTCGCACCGGCAAACACGCCGACCGATCCACCGAAACGGCCGTTGATATCGGAACGCGTCGCCGGGCCGGTCCAGTTGGTCCCTGTCGAAGACCAGGTGCCAGCGCCGCCGTTGACCGCGCCGTTGCCGGTCGTGTCCGCGCCATCCCAGAAGTGCATCGTCTGGCCGGTGCCGAGCACCGACAGATTGACCTGCTTGGCGATACCCGTCTCGACCTGATGGCTGGCAACCGTGAAGTTCTGCGCCGTCGATGTGGCAGTCGTCGTCGCAAAACTGCCCGTGAGCGAACCGTCATATTCGAACAGCCGGTAAAAACCGGCCTGGGCCACCTGAGCGTTCAGCACGCCGCCGAGCGTCAGGTCGCCGCCGACCTTCACCAGATCGTTGTTGCCCGCACTGCCGACGAGGCCGCGTGCGTTCAACTCGAACACCGATGTGGAGCCGGCATTGAGCGTCAGATCACCGCCAATCGTCAGGGTGCCAGGGCTGTTGCCGGCCGAAAGCGTGCCATTGATGGCGACATCACCGCCGATCCGGCCCGATCCGCCGAGCGTACCGCCGCTGGCGACATTGACGTTGCCGCCAAGCTGGCCGTTGATAAGTGCCGTGCCCCCCGTCACCGACGTTGAGCCTGCAAACAGCGAGTTATTGCCCGTCAGCGTCAGCTTGCCGGTTCCGGCCTGCGTGATCGTGCCGGTGCCCCCGAACGTGCCGGCATGGCTGACATTGTCCGAGCGGTTGTAGACGAGCGTGCCGTTGTTGGTGATCACACCGAGGAAGTTGCCGCTGCCGCCGATCCAGCCGGACGTGCCACCATTACCGAGTTGCAGCGTGCTGCCCGTGCCGATCGTTACCGCGCCAGCCGTGCTGTTGGTCGCAGTCAGCGTCAGCGTGCCGGTGCCGAGCTGCGAGAACGTACCGTTGCCGGTAATCGACCCGCCATAGAGCAAGCTGCTGGAACTGTTGAAGACCACCGCGCCGCTATTGTTGATGTTCCCTACGAGTGAACCGCCCGTACCGCCATTACCGATCTGCAGCGTCGCGCCGTTATTGATCCCTGCCTGACCGCTGAAGGTGTTGGCACCGGTCAGGACCTGGGTGCCGCCACTGACGGAAATGCCGCCGGTGCCGTTGATCGCGCCGGAGAACGTACCGGTCGCATTGGTGATATTCAGCGACTTGCTGCCGAGCTCCACCTGCCCACTGCCGACAAGCGACTTGACCGACGGCGAGACCGCGGCAGAGACATCGAAGATGCCGTCGGCCGTCAAACCACTCGAGGCGTTGATCCTGCCCTGGCCGGAGAGGGCAAGCGTACCGCCCGCCACGATCGATGTTGCACCGGTATAGGTGTTCATTCCACCCAGTGTCAGCGTGCCGCTGCCGGTTTTGATCAGCGACCCGTTGCCTGTAATCGCACTGCTCAGACTACCGTTTGCGCTCTGCTCGATCGTCAGAGTGGCGCCATTGTTGATTGCGATGTTGCCGAAGAGACCGGGGGACGTGGCCAGAAAACGGAATGTGTTGGCGCCACCATCGAAGGTCATGGCATCGGCGCCGCCGTAGCCGTTGATCGAGCCGGAAGCACCCAGGTTCACAATCAGATTGCGTCCGAAGAGGCCCGAACCGCCCACGCCGCCTGTCCCGCCCGTTCCGGCCAGGCCGCCCCGCACAGTACCGTTGACGATCACCGTGCCGCCGTTCAGCGCGCTGATGCCGTGACCGCCGTCGCCTTTGCGCCCCCCGCCGAGGCCGCCGGTGCCGCCACTGCCGCCTGCGCCGCCCGTGACGTCCGAGTTTACTGTCAAGGTGCCGCCACCGATCAGTGCCGCGCCATCGCCGCCATCGCCGCCGCTGCCGCCAAATCCGAAGCCGGGCCCGGTCCCGCCGTCGCCGCCCTGCCCGCCTGTAATGGCCGCTCCCGATATGCTCTCTGAGCCGCCAGCGGCAACGATCCGGCCGTATCCCCCGGCGCCTCCGCCACCGCCGTCACCGTTCGTCGAGGCGCCGCCATTGCCACCACGACCGGCGGCAACGCCAACGCTGCCGTGCGCACCGCCGCCACCACCACCGCCGCCGCCATAATCGACGCCGGCGCCGCTGCCGTTGCCACCCGTCGCACCGTTCGGGCTGCCACCCGTTCCGCCGGCACCGCCGTTGCCGGCAACTCCGCTGCCGTTCTGGCCGCCCGCGCCCCCTGCAGCACCCGGCCCGCCACCGCCACCGCCGTTTCCGGGATTGACTGCGCTGCCGCCAGGCGTGCCCTGCAAATTGCCGTCTACGCTGCCGCCGGCTGCGCCCGCAGGCCCACCACCGTTGCCACCCTTGCCTCCCGCATGCGCCAGCGGTACCGCCGTGGCCATACCAAGGGCAAGACCCGAGGCCGCGAACAACCAGAGAGCGGTGCTGCTCATCAGCGAGCGCCGGCTACGGGCAGCAGGCCGACGCGATGGCGGCCGCCGCTCGTTACGCTCTTCCCGTTCAAGCCCGCTTTCCAAGCCCTGATTCTTACAATTGATCTTTTTCAAAGGCTTGCCCCTCCGCCGTCGTCTGAAAATGTCCCAGGAAGCTCGCTTACATGGCAACCCTGAAGCAGCAACGCCTTATCGACGAAACAACCTACGGGTTCGACGAAGCGACAAAGTGCGCCGTTGAGCTCTGTGGAAAATCTCAGATGCCGAGCCGGCTGCGCAATTCCTGCCTGTAGGGGCGGGACACGATCCAGAGTTCGTCGAATCTGCGCAGGCGCACGGCCCAGGCCTGCTTTGTCGGACCGGCATGACGGTCGAGCTCGGTCACGTGCGCGATGTTGACCACCGCGGTACGGTGGATCCGCAGGAAGTTCGACTTCGGCAGCAGGCCAATCCAGAATGAAAGCGGGCGGAGATCCAGGACGGCAGCTTCATCCTTCAGCCAGATCTGGGTGTAATCCTTGGCCGAACGAAGTCCGACGATCGCAGACAGCGGCACGCCGCGGGTGCGCCCCGGCATATGCAGATGGACGAGGGGATCAGGCCCGATGGAGGACGTCGCGGCAGCGCCGTCCCGTTCGCTTGGGGTCGTCGCCCGCCCGTAGCGGGCGATCCCGATCAGCCTTGCGCAGCGCGCAAGCTGGTGAACCTCTTGGATCGTCCACCGGCGCATCGCCCGGGTCGCATCGAAGCCGATGCAGCCGCGCAACGTGCCCGCGTGAAAGACAGGGACGCAGAGAACGCTCTTGTCGTTCTGTCGAAGCATTTCGGCCTGAAGCGCGCGCGCCGGGCGCGGCAGCCGGGCGACATCGTTGATCATGACCGCCTTTCCGACGATCAGCCACTGGTGCAGCCAGCCGACCATCGTCACCGGTGTCTGCTGCAAGTCGTTGACATGGGATGTCGCATCACCCCGCACCCATTCCTGGGTGTTGCGGAAGCGCAGGAGGTCGTCGCAATATTCGAACATCCACGCGCGATCGGCGCCGGCAAGCATGCCGGTCTCTTCCAGGATCGCGGCGATCGCAAGCTTGGCCGGCAGGCCGATGAGGTGCGTTGCAGCCAGATAGGCCCAATCGAGCGCGGGCTCCCCCGCCGTTGGCAAGGCCCAGTCGGTGATCGGGATCAGTTCGTAGGGTGGCAGGCTGGTGGAATGGTCGGATGGGTGCAATTGCTCATTCATGGCGATCAATACGGAAACTGGGAAAAGGAAATTGCCGTGTAAATTTTTGGGCTTCCCGGAAATGCCCGGCGGTAAAAAGTGGCAGCAACGCCCGGAGTTCGCCGAAGGGTGGCGTTGGGCAAAATTCGAGAAAAACAATTGCGCTTGCGGTGCGATGGCCCCCCTCCATCGTCATGTGCCGGCATTTTTCGCCGCTGGCATCCGCGTGCGAGTACCAATTGAATTTATGCGCAAAAAAATGCAAGAGCGATCCGCATAATTTTGCAACCCATTTCTGGGCGGGTTCTGGGGCAAGTTTCCGCTCGACCTCTCGCCGCAGGCACCTATTGCTGACGGTTCAGGCGAGCGGTCAACGACGCTATCTGCGGCTGACGCGGCCCGGGAGCGCATCGTTGTGGCGGTCAATGACGCCCTCTCCCACGAGGGACATGGGCCGTCCCGATATGGCTGGCCTGTACGGCTCCAGGTCTATGGCAGCCGCTCCAACCGTCGGCGACGAGGGGCGCAAGCTGGACCCTGGCCGGCAATGCTGGCATCGTCCCTCGATGCGCAATCGCACCCCAAGGGGTAGCGACCATTCCAGAGGAGTTGCCGTGGAAGCCGGACATGACACAAGCGAGCTCGAAATGGTCGTCCTGATGACGCCCGACATGGCCAACTTCAGCGGCAAGGTCCACGGCGGCGCCCTGCTCAACCTTCTCGACCGCGTCGCATTTTCCTGTGCCTCGCGTTACTCGCAGCAATATGCGGTGACGCTATCGGTGGACCAGGTTGTCTTTCGCCAGCCGATCCATGTCGGCGAACTCGTGACCTTTCGCGCCTCTATCAACCATGCAGGCCGCACGTCGATGGAGGTCGGGATCCGCGTCGAGGCTGAGAACATCCGTACGGGCGAGCGCCGGCACACCAACTCCTGTTATTTCACGATGGTCGCCGTTGATGCCGAAGCGCGCCCGACCGCGGTTCCCCCCTACAATCCGACAACCGATGTCAGACTGCGCCGCCAGCGCGCGGCCGAGATCCGCAAAAGCCTGCGGCGCGAGTTCGAAGCGCGCTTCCAGGCGGCAAGCTCGGCACCGGAAACCTGACGAGCGCCGCTTGACTGTCCGCCGCGTCAAGCTCTGACTTTGCTTCAGGGCCAGTCACTTTTTGCAACAGGCCGCGGCAAAACACGCTCCGGGGTTTGGGACGGCGGCCCGATAGTGTATCTTCCGACCGTCGGAACGACAGGCCAAGCCGGCGGCTTTTCTGATGCGCATTGCCTCATGGATTGCCGCCGCCTGACTGACCAAACTGCCGAAACCGAGTGAGGAGATGGGGCTCCATCCGCGTTACCCAGCCCATGTCCATGTGCCGTGAGCATGCCACAGCGTTCCAGAGACAGAGTGACGCGTTCTCGATGTCATCGCGCCGCGTTCAGTATCTGGCGTCATTATCGTGACCACGCCAAGCACCTATCACGCCTGCAGCCGGGGAAACCAACACTGCCGTTGCGGGCCCAGGATATCGGAGATCGACATGTCCACATCCGAGACGGGAAAGCAATTTACCGAAGGCGTCGCCAATGGCGAAGTTCGATACGATCTGGAAGATTTCATCCGCGCATCGGGCATTCCGCCGCTCGATGCCTACGAGATGTTTACGAAATACGGCCCCTACAAGTCGGACCTCGATCCCCTGATCAGGGCCCGGTCCGAACAACATATGGATCTGATGAAGTAGGGCGTCCTGCCCTGCCGGTCGGTCGTACCATCGGGCGGAGCGGTCGCTCCGCTCGATGTCAGTCTTGCGAGTAACGCTGCTCAAGCCAGGGGTCGCCGCGCATATGGTAGCCATTCCGCTCCCAGAATCCAGCTTCGTCGCCGGCGCGAAACTCGATGCGTGTCAGCCACTTGGCGCTCTTCCAGAAATAGAGATGCGGCACGACGAGGCGCATCGGTCCGCCATGGGTGCGGCTGATCGGCTGGCCTTCCCAATCGGTCGCAAGCAGCGCGTGTTCCGAGGCGAAGTCGGCGAGCGGCAGATTGGTCGTGTACCCGTCGTAACTCGTCAGAAGGACGTGGGTCGCTTCCGGCGTGGGCATGACCTGATCGAGCAGGTCGTGCGTCGAGACGCCCTGCCAGCGGTTGTCGTAGCGCGACCAGGTGGTGACGCAGTGAATATCGGAAAGGCTGTCGCTTTGCGGCAGAGCCTTGAACATCGCCCAATCGAGCGACAGGGGCTGTTCGACAAGGCCGGTTACATCCAGGCGCCAGCGCTCGAGCCCGATTGCCGGCTGCTGTCCGAGATCCAGCACCGGCCAATCCCGAACGAGGTGCTGCCCCGGCGGCAGGCGCTCGTCCTGCGGCCGGGCGACCCGCCCGGTCAGGAATTTTCCCGCTGCCGCCCAACGCCGTTTCGTCGTCGTCAGCTTCGTTTCCGTTGGGCGCTCGTCTTCGGGCATGGTCTGCTCTCCGGCTTTCCCCGATTAGATGATCCGTTGCGGTTTCCGTCAAGCACCGATGCCGGCGCTGGCGTCAGCGCAGCACGATCCGCAATGCCGCCTGCGTCTCCTTGAGAAGCGGCAGGTAGCGTTCGAGCATTTCGCCCGCGGATACATGGGCGGCCGGTGCGCCGATGTTGAGCGCGGCGACCATCTGGTTGCGGTCGTTGAGAAGCGGGACGGCGATCGAGCAGAGGCCGATTTCCAGTTCCTGGTCGATGATCGCATAGCCCTGTTCGCGCACACGGGTGATCTCGGCCATCAACACCTGCGCATCGGTTTTCGTATGAGGCGTGTTCGCCTTGAGGTCGGAGCGGGCGAGCACATCCCGTGCTTGGGATTCAGGCAGGGCGGCGAGCCATACACGCCCCATCGAGGCGCAGTAGGCAGGAAGCCTCGAACCCGGCATCAGGCTGATCGACATCACCCGCCTTTGCGAGGCGCGCGCGATGTAGACGATCTCCGTGCCGTCGAGAACCGATGCAGAGGCGCTCTGCCCGGCCCGTTCGGAAAGCTGGTCGAGATAGGGCTGGACGATTGCCGGCAGCGGCGTTGCCGAGAGATAGGCATGGCCGAGCCGGAGCACCTTGGGCGTCAGCGAGAAGAATTTGCCGTCGTAGTCGGCATAACCGAGTTGCGAAAGCGTCAACAGCGAACGGCGCACCGTCGCCCGGTCGAGGCCGGTGATGTTGGCCGCCTCGGTGATCGTCAGCTTCTGTTGCGTTTCGCCAAAGGCCTCGATGACGGTCAGGCCGCGGGCAAAGCCGCTGACGAAGTCGGTTTCTCGCATCGTTCACCCTCGATTGAGCAGGCATCAATCTGTGCGATATACGAACAAATGTCAAATATCGCACAAACTGTTTGACCCCGCCGATTTTTGAGAGCCTATTTCAGGCAGCGGCAGGCAACGAGAACCACCGATTGCCCCGGACGAGTGGGGCTGTGGATCCCTGAGACGAAGCCCCTCCCCCCGCACACAATCAAGCGCCCGCCTGACTGGCGGCAACACGCGCGACGGAAAAGAGAGGAAACATGGCGAAGATCGTGCCACTTGCCGAAGCGATCGGCGACAACGTCAGGGATGGTGACACCGTCGCCATGGAAGGGTTCACTCATCTGATCCCCTATGCCGCCGGGCATGAAGTGATCCGCCAGGGTCGCAAGGATCTGTTTCTCGTGCGCATGACGCCGGATATTCTCTACGACCAGCTGATCGGCGTCGGCGCCGCACGCGGCATGAAATTTTCCTGGGGCGGCAATCCGGGCGTCGGCTCGCTGCACCGCTTCCGCGACGCGGTCGAGAACCAGTGGCCACGGCCGTTGGAGATCGAGGAGCATTCGCATGCGGCCATGGCCAACGCCTATGAGGCCGGCGCCGCCAACCTGCCGTTTGCGATGCTGCGCGGTTATATCGGCGCCGATCTGCCGAAGGTGAACCCCAACATCAAGTCCGTGACCTGCCCGTTCACGTCGGAGGTGCTCGCCGCCGTTCCGGCGATCCGGCCCGACGTGACCATCATCCATGCCCAGCGCGCCGACAGGAAGGGCAACGTTCTGCTCGAAGGCATCGTCGGAGTGCAGAAGGAGGCCGTGCTTGCGGCCAAGCGTTCGATCGTCACGGTCGAGGAAATCGTCGACGAGCTGGCACCGCCATCGCCCAATTCGGCCGTCCTGCCGAGCTGGGCGGTTACCGCCGTCAGCCATGTGCCGGGCGGCGCATTCCCATCCTACGCCCATGGCTACTATCCGCGCTCGAACGCCTTCTATATCGGCTGGGACGACATCGCCCGCGACCGCGACAGCTTCACCGCCTGGATCAAGGAAAACGTGCTCGACGCCGGGCCTGAGGATTTTGCACGACATGCCGGCAAGACGCCGTCGAAAGCTGCTTGAGGAGGCGATGATGACGGACTTCACCCCGACCGAAATGATGACCATTGCCGCATCGCGCGAACTTTCCAACGACGACGTCTGCTTTGTCGGCATCGGCGCGCCGTCGGCCGCCTGCAACGTGGCGCGACTGACCCACGCACCCGACATCACCCTGATCTACGAAAGTGGAACCGTCGGCACCAAGCCGGACGTGCTGCCGCTGTCGATCGGCGACGGCGAGCTTTGCGATACCGCTCTCTTCACCGTCTCGGTGCCGGAAATGTTTCGCTACTGGCTGCAGGGCGGCCGCATCACCACCGGGTTTCTCGGCGGGGCGCAGATCGACAGGTTCGCCAATCTCAATACCACGGTCGTCGGGCCCTATGATCACCCGAAGGTCCGGCTTCCCGGCGGCGGCGGCGCGCCGGAAATCGCCTCCAATTGCGGCCGCATTTTCATCACCATGGCGCTTTCCAAGCGCGGCTTCGTCGAAAAGCTGCCGTTCATCACCTCGATGGGCCATGGCGAAGGCGGCGATCATCGCGAACGGCTCGGCATGAAGACCAAGGGGCCGACGCGCGTTATCACCGATCTCTGTATCCTCGAGCCCGATGCGGTGAGCAGGGAACTGACCGTCGTGTCGATCCATCATGGCGTGACGCGCGAGCAGATCGTCGAAAATTGCGGCTGGCCAATCAAGTTTGCCAGCCGGGTGATCGAGACGCCGGTGCCGAGCGAGGTGGAGCTTGCAACGCTTCGCGACATCAATGCACGCACCAGGAAGGCCCATCAGGCCAGCCGGGAGGCCGCATAAATGGCCGAGGCCTATATCTGCGACTACATCCGCACGCCGATCGGGCGCTTCGGCGGCGCGCTGTCGTCCGTGAGGGCAGACGACCTCGGCGCGATCCCGCTAAAGGCGCTGATCGAACGCAACCGATCGATTGATTGGGAGGCGGTCGACGACGTGATTTTCGGCTGCGCCAACCAGGCCGGCGAAGACAACCGCAACGTCGCACGCATGTCGCTGCTGCTCGCAGGACTACCGGCGAGCGTCACCGGCACCACGATCAACCGCCTGTGCGGCTCGGGCATGGACGCGGTGATCGCGGCGGCGCGCGCCATCAAGGCGGGCGAAGCAGAGCTGATGATAGCAGGTGGCGTCGAGAGCATGTCGCGCGCGCCCTTCGTGATGCCAAAGGCAGAAAGCGCCTTTTCGCGCAATGCCGAGATCCATGACACCACCATCGGCTGGCGCTTCATCAACCCGCTGATGAAGAAGCAATACGGCGTCGATTCCATGCCTGAGACCGGCGAAAACGTCGCCGAGGACTTCAAGGTAAGCAGGCAGGATCAGGACGAATTTGCGCTGCGCAGCCAGGCGAAGGCGGCGGCAGCGCAGGCGAGCGGCCGGCTGGCCAAGGAGATCGTCGCCGTCACCATCCCGCAGCGCAAGGGCGATGCCATCGTTGTCGAACGGGACGAACATCCGCGCGCAACGACGATAGAGGCGCTTGCCAAGCTCGGCACGCCCTTCCGCAAGGAAGGCGGCACGGTGACGGCCGGCAATGCCTCCGGCGTCAATGATGGTGCCGCAGCCTTGGTCATCGCTTCGGAGGCGGCGGTAAAGACATACGGCCTGCGGCCGATTGCAAGGATCCTTGGCGGAGCGACCGCTGGTGTCGCCCCGCGCATCATGGGTTTTGGGCCGGCACCCGCCTCGAAGAAACTGATGGCGCGGCTGGGCCTCAGGCAGGAAGAATTCGATGTGATCGAACTCAACGAGGCCTTTGCCTCGCAAGGGCTGGCTACACTGCGCGATCTCGGCATCGCCGATGACGACGGGCGCGTCAACCGCAATGGCGGCGCCATCGCGCTCGGCCATCCGCTCGGCATGTCCGGCGCCCGGATCACCGGGACGGCAGCGCTGGAGCTTGCCGAAACCGGCGGACGCTACAGCCTTTCGACGATGTGCATCGGCGTCGGCCAAGGCATCGCCGTCGCGCTGGAGCGCGTCTAGTCAACCGGGAGCCGTCCCATGACGGCTCCCTTTTTTGTCATTCAAACGGTCTCTTCGTCGCGCTGCGCCACGAAGATCAGCACCAGCAGAATGGTGATGAAGAAGCGGAAAGCGTCGGGGACCCCGTTCCATTGCTTCGACATCCACATGCCGAACCACTCGCCGCCCACCGACATGAAGCCGACCTGCCAGACGAGAAAGCCGAGCGTCAGGCCCGATATCGCCACGGTCTTTGCCCGGTTGAACTCGCGGGCGCCACCGTTGAGGTTCGTGGCCAGCCTGTAGGCGCCGAGCCAGCAGAGCAGCGCCGTCAGCGCCTCGGCCGCGATGATCGCAATGTAGAACAGGTTGTGCAGCGTCGGGCTGGTGATCGCGCGATACTTGATCGCCGCATCGGGAAAGATCGTATCCATCATCATCACATGTTGGACGAAGGCGAAGTTTGTTGCGTAGTCGGTGATGTTGCCGAAGGCGACGAGCGTCGAGAACAAGGCGATGGCAGCGACGGCTGCGGTCTTGGCGATGCGAATGATTTTCATGGTCTGGTACTCCTGTCCGCTGCCGGCCGGCCAAAATCGGGGCCGAATCCTGCCGGCATCAGGCCAGCCATAGCCCTTCGGCCGCGTGAACGGGCCGGCAACCTGCCTCATCCACAACTTGCGGGATCGCGCATATTCGCTTGGGCTGCGATGCGCGCAGAACTGGGCGTGACGGGGTTTGCGGCTGGCGGCTTGACTCTCGTCACGCGGCATAAGATAACCACACAGTTCTAGAACTATTTGGTTATATAAATGACACCGTCCGAACGCCTCGACGCCACCTTTGCAGCACTCGCCGACCCGACACGGCGGGCCATTCTCGCCCGCCTCGCCCTCGGCGATGCCTCGGTCCTCGAACTCGCCGAACCCTTCGCCATGAGCCAGCCGGCCGTGTCGAAACATCTGAAGGTTCTGGAGCGCGCCGGGCTGGTGTCGCGCAGCCGCGACGCGCAGCGCCGACCTTGCCGCATCGAGATCGATCCGCTCGCCGAGGCGACGGACTGGTTGAAGGAATACCGCAAGCTCTGGGAAGCCAATTTTTCAAGGCTCGATACATTGCTTGAGGAACTGAAGGCCGAAGCCGCCGCACAGGCGTCGACGGGACATCTCACCGATTTGACGACGAAGGAGGACTGACATGAACACAACATCGAACAAACTTGTCGTAACGGCCCATGGCGATCGCGAGGTTCGCATCGTCAGGACCTTCGACGCGCCGCGCCGGCTGGTTTTCGACGCCTTCACCAAACCGGCACTCGTCAAGCGCTGGCTGACCGGCCCGGACGGCTGGTCGTTGCCCGTCTGCGAGATCGACCTTCGGCCCGGGGGCAAGTTTCGTTATGTCTGGAAGGACACTGGCGGTACCGAGATGGGCATGGGCGGCACCTATCGTGAAATCGCTGCGCCAGACCGGATCGTCCATGAAGAACTGTTCGACGAGGACTGGACAGGCGGCCAGACCGAGGTGACGACACTTTTCGTCGAGAATGGCGGACGCACCACGGTCACGACGACCGTCATCTACTCCTCGACCGAGACACGCGACGCGGTGCTGAAGTCGCCAATGGAGAGCGGCATCGCCATCGGCTACGATCGTCTCGAAGGCATTCTTGCTTCCGAATTTGCGAAGTAACCACGGAAGGACCGTGGGCGGAGCGATCCGCCCACGGTTCAATCGTCACTCCGTCCAGATAGCGACGTCGACGGGACCAAGCTTGCGGCCGCCGACATGGAACGTGGCGGCGGCACCCGCCGGTACATCGGCTTGCTCCTTGCCATAGTTGAAGGCGAAGTTGAGCTTGCCGCGGCGGGTGATGCGCAGGTCGCCGAGATCGGCGAGCGCCTCGACCGAAGCCCAACCAAGCGCATCATTGATCACCTTCCTCAGGAAATCGCCCTGGGCGGTTGCCGCGAGGTACCGTGCCCTGTCGTTGCCGACGAGCGCCGGAGCGCCGTTGCGGTATTCACCCTCGAAGGTCGCAAGCACCGTCTCGCTGGTGCGAACGGTTTCCCGCCAGATTCCGGAGGGATAGGTCTCGTTGCCGTAAAGCACCAACTCCTCATGGAACTCAGGCAGGGATTCGACGCGGGCGACGCTGACATCGATGAGAGCCGCAAGCGGGCCCGGGGGCAAGCCTTCGGGAATGTGCATGTCCTCGGTCTTGCTGCCGCTGCGCGGTCCGAACAATACCTTGGCCTCAGACTTCGCCAGCTTCTCGACGAAAGCCTGATTGGCGATGACGAGGTCCGGCGCCAGCACCAGCTGGTAACCCTCGAGATTGGAATGCTGGCCGATGAAGTCGACGTCGACGCCGAGGCGCGAGACGGTCGAATACCAGTCGAGCGCCGTCGCTGCGGCCGAATAGGTCCTGCCCTGCGGCAGGGCGCGTGTCGCCCAGCGGGAATTGTAGTCGAGCAGGATTGCGACCTTGGCCTTGCCGCGCGCCTCGCCCTTCGGCAGAAGCTTCATCTCTTCGGCCACCTGCGCCACTTCGAGATAACCCTGGTCCGGCTCGCTGTTGGGCAAAAGCAGGCCGGCGTGGAACTGCTCCTGCGCAAACGGCACCTGCCGCCAGCGGAAATAGTTGACCATGTCGACGCCGTGCGCATAGGCAAGCCAGGTCCAAAGGCGCACCATGCCGTCGGCCGGTGACTGGTTGTGTGCCGCCCAGTTGACCGGACCCGGCTGCTGCTCCATCACCCAGACGCGACCGCGGCCGACGGTGCGGTAGAGATCATGGTTGAAGGCCGGCTGGTCCGGATCGCCGACGCGCAGATAGCGGCCCTTGTCGTCGGCCGAGAGGCGGCCATTCAGAAGCCCGCCCATCGGATAGACGTCCCAGGAGGCGATATCGATGTCTTCTCCGACCTTGTAGTGGTCGAAGTCGGTGTTGTGCGACATGAAATTGTGCGTCACCGGGCGCCCGGGGGCATGGCCGCGGATGATGTCGACCTGCACCTTGTTGAAGCTCTTCACCTGGTCGGACGAGAAGCGGATGAAGTCGACGATATGGGTCGGGCTCGGCTCTTCGACGAGATTGTTCGGCAGCTCGATTTCATCGAAGCTGTTATAGTTCATAGCCCAGAAGGCCGTGCCCCAGGCGCGGTTCAGCTCGTCTGTCGTGCCGTAACGCTCGGCGAGCCACAGGCGAAAAGCCCGCTCGGCCTCCGCGGAATAGCTGTAGATCGTATCGTGGTCGCCATACTCGTTGTCCGTCTGCCAGGCGTGGACGAAGGCGTGTCCGCCGTAGCGTTCGGCCATGGCGTCGGTGATGCGCGCTGCCTCGACGCGGTAGGCCCGGCTGGAGAAGCAATAGTGGCGCCGGGCGCCAAACTTGCGAACGACTCCGTTGACGTCGACGGGCAGGATATCGGGGTGGCGGTCGATCAACCACTTTGGCGGTGCTGCGGTCGGCGTGCCCAGAATGACCTTGAGACCGGCGCTGCCGAGCACGTCGATCGCGTCGTCGAGCCATTCCCAATGAAACTCGCCCGGCCGGGGTTCGATCTTCGCCCAGGCGAATTCGCCGATCCGCACCCAGGCAAGCCCGAGTTCGACCATGCGGCGGGCATCCTCTTCCCATTTCTCGCGCGGCCATTGCTCCGGATAGTAGCAGACGCCGAGTTCGAGCATGTCGGTCTCCTGCTGGTCGGCGTTGAAACGGTTCGGTCGCGTCAGGGGCATATGCAAGATCAGGTCCTTCGTCATGCTTTCGGCCGGCTTCACCCGGCATTTCGTCTTCGACGCTATGCGCACTCATGGGATATAAACGTTTATATCATCCGGCGCAGGCGTGTTCTCGTCGTATCGTGTTCGGCCTTAGCGGCTCTGGGTCAGGCGGTCGTCGCAGCGCTCGATCAGCTTGGGCATCAGAAGCGTCTGCAGCGCCTCCGGCGGCTCGCCTTCCATCCGGCGCAGGATATAGGCGCCGAGCAGGCTGCTCGGCTCGCTGATCGGCAGGTAATAGGTGGTGATCGGCGGTGCGAAATATTGGCTGACATTGAGGTCGTCGGTGGCATTGATGACGGCGTCGCGCCCATGCACCAGCCCACGCTCGTGAAAACCGGAGAAGGCGCCGAGCGCGGAGGCCTCATTGGCACAGATATAGGCGGTCGGCGGATTGGAAAGATCCGACATCGTCAGCACGTTTTCCCGCCCGAAGGCAGGGGTCAGCCGCCCATGCGCAACCAGCGCCGGATCGAAGGGCAGGCCCGCGCCCTCGAGCGCATGCCTGTAGGCCTCGAGCCGGGTGATGCCGTAGCTCAAGTCCGACAACGGGTTGAGCAGCGCGATGCGGCGATGACCGCGCTCGACCAGCCGCGCCATCGAGACGCGGATCATCTGCTCGTTGTCGGCGTCCACATAGGCATGCGGCGCGTTGTGCACGCTGGTGCCATAGGTGACGAAGGGAAAGTCCGCCGCCTGCATCGTGCGGATGCGCGGATCGTCGGCACGGGTCCCCGAGATGATGATGCCGTCGGCCTTCTTCAGCGACACGATCTGCTTGATGATCGCCTGGCTTTCCTCGAAATTCCTGACCGCATAGAGCGAGACACGATAGGGACTGTCTTCCAGCGCCCAGGAAATGCCGCTCAAGAGCTGCGCGTATTCGACGCCTTCCCACTCGTTCTGCTTCGGCCCCGGCGCCGTCATGATGGCGGCGACCTGATAGGTCTTGCCGGTTCGCAACTGCACGCCATGCATGTTGAGTTCGTAGCCGACCCGCTCGGCGGCCTCGATGACGATCGCGCGCGTTTCCGGGCGAACCTGAGGCGAATGCTTCAGGGCCTTGGATACGGTGGCGATCGACAGCCCCGTTTCCTGCGCAATGGTCTTGATCGTCGGTCTCTGCATGGCGTCTCGGCTCGTCACGGGTTGTGGTCGCTGAGCGATGCCGCCAGCAGGAGATAGACTGCGGATGTCCAGGCGAAAGCCCGATCGCGAAGGCCCCTCCCCGACCGCGCATCGAAGTTTTCGGCCATACCGCTTTTGCTGGCAAGTGAACAGAACTTTTCCGCGATATCACGCGTCAGCTCAATCTCCCCTTGCCGGCGAAGGCCGTCCCAGAGAAGCAGCGTCGTCGGCGCCCAGATCGGCCCGCGCCAATAGCCGTCATCCTCGTAGAAGGGGCTTTTCGGGCTTTCCGTCGCCGGCCCCCAGGCAGTGATAAAGCCGCCGGAAACGAGACGTGCGACAAGCTTTTCGCGCATTTCGGCGGGCAGGCGCGCGCCGAGCAGCAACGGCATGAACTGGATCAGGTTTTCGCCGGGAAGAACCCGGTCCGGGGCGCCCGCAAGCCGCGCGCCGAAGGTTTCGCCGGTCCACAGGCGCTCAAACAGCAGCGTCTGCAAGGCATCCGCCTTGGCGTTCCATTGCGCGGCTCGGCCCGGATCGCTTTCGAGCAATGTCGCAAGCGTCTCGCAGGCGAGAATGAGGAACACCGGCAGATCAGGAGAGACAACCGGACCGCCCTCGGCAAAGAAGGTCGCATTGTCCCAGCCGCTGTCGTTGCCATGGAAATAGCTCGGCAGCGACGTCGCATCGGCGCGGGCGTAAGTCAGCCAGTAATCGACCTGGCGGCCGATCGCGTCGCGCAGGTATTCCCGGCGCCCTGCGGTCAGAAAATCCGGATGCCTCGCCGCGATCAGCGACACCGCCCAACCGTGTACGGGCGGCTTGGTGAAGGCGAAGAGCACGTCGCGGTCATTGATATAGTCGGGCAGCAGGCCGGAGGCATCCTGGTGGTCGAATATCGCAGCGAACTGGTCGAAGGCGAGGTTCTGGTCAATCGCCGCCACGCCAAGAGCCGAAAACGCGTTGTCCCAGCTCCAGATGTTGATCATGTGGTTCTTGGACATGTAGATCGCCGGCCGGGTCAACTGGCCGCCCACCGGCACGCCATTCGCCCACAGCAGATAGCTTGCGAGCCGATGCGCCTCGTCCTGGCCGGCCGTACCCTTCGGCAGGGAAGCATGCCATTCCGCGAATTCGGCTGTCGCGCCGCTAAGGGCATCCGTGAAGCTCTGGAGCGGCGCTGTCGGCGGCACGGTACGGAAGAAGTCGACATTGCCCTCGAACGGGCCCTCGCCCGAGAAAGCGAAAGAGACGTCGGCCGAGTGGTCGCGCTGCCAGGCGCCCGACACATCGAGCGTGCCTGATACGGCGCGGGGAATGAACTTGACGTTTTCGACGGCCGCCACCAGGCAATCGTCGCCGGTTGGCGTGCGATAGACGTAGTCGTAACGCGACCCTTCGAGATGGAAGCGCACACCGGCATTCTCACCGCGGATATGCAGCCGCTCGCCTTCGCCGATGACGAAGGTCAGCGATCCCGCGCCGATACGCGCAACCAGACGCTCGGGCGAAAGCTCGAAGGTCGCCTCGACCGGCTTGCCCGCAGGATCGAGGAACTCGACGCGGCAGAGGCGTCCGAGCGAAGGCCGTTCGTCGCCGCCGGCAACGAAGCGCAGGTAGAGGGCGCGGGCGCCATCGCCGCCCGGCACCTTCATCATCGACAGCGTCAGGAACCGACCCCTCCGGCTGAAGGGGATATGCTCGATATCGAACAGCATCACTTATCCCTTCACCGACGATCCGACCGCGCCATCCATGATGTAGCGCTGGGCGACGAAGAAGAGGGCGAGCGGCGGCAGGCAGAGGATCACCGTGATCGCGGCAATCGAGGTGACGTCGACCTCATGCAGGCCCTTGAACATCGAAAGCCCGAGCGTCAGCGTGTACTTCGACTGGTCGTTCAAGAAGATCAACGGGCCGAGATAGTCGTTCCAGGCGTTCATGAAGTGGAAGGTGCCGACCAGCACCAGCGCCGGCATCATCAGCGGCAGGTGGATTCGCCAGTAGATGTCGAAGGCGTTGGCCCCATCCATGCGCGCGGCCTCGTCGATTTCCATCGGCACGGTCATGATGTATTGGCGCAGCAGGAAAACGAAGAAGGCATCGGCGAAATAGGCCGGCACGATCAGCGGCTTCAGCGTGTTGATCCAGCCGAGCATGTTGAATTCCATGTAGAGCGGAATCATCTTCACATCCCACGGGATCATCATGGTGGCGAGCAGCACGATGAACAGCGGGTCGCGGCCAGGGAAGCGGAAGCGGGCAAAGCCGTAGGCGACCAGCGACGAGGAGATCAGCTGGCCGATGGTCGAAAACACCACGACGATAACCGAGTTGGTCAGATAGGTGCCGAAGGGCTGCTTGTTCCAGGCGGCGGCAAAGTTCTCCCAATGCCATTCCGACGGCCAGAATACCGGCGGGAACTGGTAGAGATCGGCGGCGCTTTTGATCGCCGTCATGAAGGTCCAGTAGAACGGCGCGATGAACAGGGCCGACAGCAGGATCAGCGCGGAATAGAGCAGCGTCTTACGCATGGCCGTCTCCATCGTTCTGGCGGACTTCACCTTCGTAATAGACCCAGGCGGCCGACCAGCGCATGACGCCGAGGCTGAGCATAAGGACGATGATGAACATCACCCAGGAGCCGGCGGCGGCATAACCCATGTCGAAATACTTGAAGGCGTTGTCGTAGATGTACATGGCAAAGAAATAGGTGGAGCCGAGCGGGCCGCCCTTGGTCAGGAGCAGGGCGATCGTCAGCTGCTGGAAGGCGGAGATGATCGAGGTGATGAAGGTGAAGAGCAGCATCGGGCCGAGCATCGGCAGGGTGATGAACAGCATCTGCGCCCAGCCGGGAACGCCCGACACGGTCGCCGCCTCGTAGAGTTCCTTCGGAATGGCTTTGAGACCGGTGAGGAGGATCAGCATGGTGCCGCCGAGGCCCCAGAGGCTGGCGATGATGATTGCGACGATCGCCAGGTTCGGATCGCCAAGCCAGTTCGGCCCGTCGATGCCGGCAAGCGACAGCATGAAGTTCAGAAGGCCGTATTCCTTGCTGTAGATCCAGCTCCAGATCGTCACGAGCGCAACGCCGGAGATGACGCTCGGCAGGTAGAAGGCGGTGCGGAAAAAGCCGCTGGCAAAGGTGATGTTGTGCAGCATCAGTGCCAGAAAGAACGACATGATGATGTTGAACGGCACGTAGATCGCCGCGAACTTCACCGTGATCCAGAGACTTTCCCAGAACTGCGGGTCGTCCATCATCATCATACGGTAGTTGTCGAGGCCGACGAAGGTGCGCTCGCCGACAACGGGCCAGTCGTAGAAGCTCATCGTCAGCGAAAAGACGAGCGGTCCGAGCGTGAAGAACAGGAACCCGAGGATCCACGGGGAAATGAACAGATAAGGCGCGGCATGGCGCGCGATGGCGGAGCGCTTTCGCTTTGCCACCTTGGGCTCCGCCCCGGCATAGGTCATGTCCATCTCCCCGTCCTCCCTCTTCTTACTTGATCAGCCGCTTGGAGCGATTGACCGCATCGTCGAGATGCTGCTTGGCATTGCCCTGATCGATCATCGTGGCTTCGATGGCACGCGCGAGATTGTCCTGGACCTTGCCCCAGTTGGCGTTCTTCAGGAACGCATGAGTCTCGGTGTTGGACGTCGCGAGAATGTCGAAGAACGGCTTGTAGATCGGGTCCGTGGTCATGCCCTTTTCTTCAGCCACGCTGGTGCGCACCGGCAGGTCGTTGACGCGCATGGCAACGGCTTCGGGCGACGAGAAGAACTTGACGAACTCCCAGGCGAGATCCGGATGGGCCGCATCCTTGGCAATCGAGATCGCCGAGACGCCGAGCGCGGAATGCGCGGTCTTGTCGCCGAACTTCGGCAGCGGTGCGACGCCATATTTGATGCCCGAGGCATCGATACCGGACTTCGACCACATGGCGCTCTGGAACATGGCGATCTTGCCGCCCTTGAACAGCGTGCTGCCCGATGTGTCGTCGCCGAGGTTGAGCGTGATCGCTTCCTGCTTCTTGGCCATGTCGCCGAACATGTCGAGCACATGCGCGGCGGCATCGCTGTTCATATAGCCGTCGATCTGCTTGCCGTCGTCGGAGATGTATTTGGTGCCGTTCGACCAGAGGAACTGCTCGAAATCGTAAGGATCGGGTTTGGCGTCGACGGCGAAGCCGTAAACCTTGTTCGGCTCGTCACGGAACTTGGCGGCCTTGGCGCGCAGGTCGTCCCAGGTCCAGCCGTCCTTCGGCTCCTCGACGCCGGCCTTGGCGAACATGTCCTTGTTGTAGAAGACGACCTGGGTGGTGAAGCCCGAAGGCATGCCGTAGGTCTTGCCTTCGACGCGCGTCGTGTTCATCAGGCCTTTCGGGAAATCGTCCGGCTTCACTTCGGCAGCGTCCCGCGCGATCAGATCATCGAGCGGCATCAGCGAGGTGTAATACTGCGGGAAGTTCCACATGTACATGACATCAGGCGGGCTGCCGGCGCCGAAAGCGGCGATCAGCTTCTGGTCGTAACCGTCCGCATAGGGCTCGACCTGAACCGTCACGCCCGGATGCTTTTCCTCGAACTTCTTGGCGATCGCCTGCTGGATCGCGAGGCTCTCGTCCGTGTCCCAGGTGGCAAAGCGCAAGGTCTCCTCCGCACGGGCCGTGGCGACTCCAGCCATCGCCAAGACCATCAGCGAGCCGATGAGCGATTTCGTCCTGTTCTGCATGTTTCTCCTCCTCATTCGGGTCACGCGACCCTTTTGCTTTTTTCCTGATTGATCAGCATCTGCGTCTCGGGCTCGAGCGCCCGCGCGATCGCCCTGCCTTCGGCGTCGAACAGGTGGCAATGTTCCGGCGGGATACGCAGGTGAATGCGCTCGCGGTTGGAAACCGGATGGGTACCGCGCACGACAGCGGTCATGTCGGAGCCGTTCTCAAGAGCGATATGCACATGGCTCTCGGTGCCGAGACGCTCCACCAGTCGGACGTCGCCGACCAGATGCGCCTCCTCGGGCGAAACCAGTTCGAGCTTGTCCGGGCGGATGCCGACCGTGACCGGCTTGTCCTTGGCGACGACAGCCGATGACAGCGTTTCGACCGTCAGGTCGCGCACCAGGCCGCCGCCCGAAAGCGTCAGTTCCGAGCGATCCTGGCGAACCACGTTCGCGGTGACGAAATTCATCCTTGGCGAGCCAATGAAGCCGGCCACGAACAGGTTTGCCGGCTGATAGAACAATTCGAGCGGTGTGCCGAACTGGCTGACCTTGCCCTTGTCGAGCACGACCACGCGATCGGACAGCGTCATCGCCTCGACCTGATCGTGGGTGACGTAGATCATCGTGACGCCGAGGCGTTCATGGAGAGCGGCGAGCTCGACACGCATGGTGACGCGCAGGCCGGCATCGAGGTTCGACAGCGGCTCATCGAGCAGGAACAGTTTTGGTTCGCGAACGATCGCGCGGCCGATGGCGACACGCTGGCGCTGACCGCCGGAGAGCTGGCGGGGCTTGCGGTGCAACAGTTCGGAGATGCGCAGGATGTCGGCGGCATTGTCGACGCGGCGATCGATCTCGTCGCGCTTCATGCCGTTCAGCGCCAGGCCGAAGGACAGGTTCTTGCGCACGTTCATATGGGGATAGAGCGCGTAATTCTGGAAGACCATCGCGATATCGCGCTTGGCCGAGCGCAGATCGGTGATATCGCGATCGCCGAGATGGATCGAGCCGGAATCGAGTTCCTCGAGGCCGGCGATCGAGCGCAGCAGCGTGCTCTTGCCGCACCCGGATGGGCCGAGAAAGCAGACGAATTCGCCGTCGGCGATATCGAGATTGATGCCCTTCAAGACTTCGAGCGACCCAAAGCCTTTGCGCAGATTTTCAATTCGGATAGCTGCCAACGGGCCCTCCCCTGATGGCGAACATTGCGGCGCAAGCCTGAACGATCTAGCTGCCACATGTTCGTGTTAAACGTTTATATGAACGATAAAAACGTTTAACTTCGTTGTAAAGGGAAAAAATCCGCGCCCGAGAAATTGCTGTGCAGGACAAAGGATCCAGAAAAGACACGGCCGGCGCATGGCCAGCCGTATCGCATTTCGATCAAGGGCTTAGGCGCCCGAGCGTGTCGTCGAGCGCTTCGAGGAAGTAGTCGCAATCGGCTGCGCTGAACGGCGCCGGCGGCTTGACCTTCAGCACATTGTGGTGCGGCCCCTCGCTGCTCAAGAGGATCCGGTGCTTGCACTTCATTTCGGCGATGACGAAGTCGAGCTCGCATGCCGCCGGTTCCAGCGTCTCGCGATCGCGCACCAGTTCGATGCCGTTGAAGAGGCCGTAGCCGCGCACGTCGCCGATGATGGCATGGCGCCTGGAAAGCGCACGCGCTCCGTCCATCAGCCGGTCGCCGACGACCTTGCAATGATGCATCAGCCGCTCGTCGCGGATGACGTCGAGCACGGCAAGCCCGATCTCGGCCGAAACCGGATTGCCGCCGAAGGTGTTGAAATACTCCATGCCGTTGGCGAACGAGGCGGCGATCGCCTCCGTGGTGACGACGGCGGCCATCGGGTGGCCGTTGCCGATCGGTTTGCCCATGGTGACGATATCCGGGACCACCCCTTGCGTCTGATGCGCCCACATATGGCTGCCGACGCGGCCGAAGCCGACCTGCACCTCGTCGGCGAGGCAGAGGCCGCCGGCGGCGCGCACATGCGCATAGGCCTCCCGCAGATAGCCTTCCGGCAATGTCAGCTGACCGCCCGTGCCGAGGATGCCCTCGCTGAAGAACAGCGCCGGGCGGCGGCCGTTGGCCGCGAGCGCCAGGATCTGGTTGCGCACGTCGTCGGCATATTTGCGGCCGGCATCGACGTCGCCGTAGCGGTAGCGGCCGCGATAGAGATCGGGCATTTCCGCGACTTGGACATGGGCTGGACGCCCCTCGCCACCCCTGCCGGCAAACTTGTAGGGGCTGACGTCGATCATGCTTGAGAGGTGACCGTGATAGGCGTGATCCACAGTGATCACGTCGCGGTTGCCGGTATAGGCGCGCGCCAGCCTGAGTGCGAGATCATTGGCTTCGCTGCCGGAATTGACAAAGAAGCAGACGTTGAGCGGATCCGGAAACTGGGATGCGAGCCGCCTGGAATACTCGACCAGCGAATCGTGCAGGTAACGCGAATTGGTGTTGAGCTTGCCCATCTGCGCCTGCGCCGCCTTGACGACGCGCGGATGGCAATGGCCGACGTGGCAGACATTGTTGACCATGTCGAGCCAGCGCGTGCCATCTTCGTCGACCAGGTGGGCGCCCTCGCCGCCGACGATCTTCAGCGGTGCGGCGCTATAGGCGATGCTGAGCGAACGGCCGATGCGGCGATGACGCTCACGCACGAGGAAATCCTTGTCGCGGGCGACGATGACGGAGGCCGGAACGGAGAGCCCGAGCACGACGCTCGGATCGGGGCTCACCTCGCGCCAGACCTGCCACTGATCTCGCAGGCCGACACCAAACATGCAGCCTTCGAGCCCGAGATGGTCGGTCACCAGCTGGAAGTGCAGATGCGGCGCCCAGTTGCCGTTTTCCTCAGGTGCGCCAAAAGCCGCAAAGCTTTCACCCGCGGAGATCGGCTGGCCGATCGCCAGCTTCGCGAGTGAACTGCGCGACAGATGGCCGTAGAGCGTCCAGAAAATGTCGCCGGTATCGGTCGCATGTTCCAAAAGCACCGTCGGGCCGAAACCGAAGGCGACGGCATCGTCATGAAGGAAGGCAACCTTGCCGGCAAACGGCGCATGCACCGGCTCGCCCGCCGGCGCGAAAATGTCGACGCCGAGATGGATCGAGCGGCGCTCGCCCGCCGTCGCCGTCTCATAGGCATCGCCCTGGTAGATGCCGCGATCCTCGCCATAAAGCCCGATGCCGAAATCGGCGCTCTGCCCCCGGATTTGACCCGCGATCCGCGTCTCCGCTGCCGCAGCGTCTAGCGCCGCCCATTGCGCCGCCTCGGGACTGGATGCGGAGAAATCGAAGACGGCGACTTCCGGCTTTGTAACGGACGGTTTGACGATGACGGAAAAACCATGAGCATTCCGCTCCAGCCATCGAACGACCGATGCCGCGTGTGCCACCGGTGCAAAACCGCAGGCGTCGCGAATGCGGGCGACGGCTATCGCACGGTTTTCGCGCTCCAGACGCTGAAGCTCGCGCCAGACATCCTCCTGGCTGACCAGCAGGTAAGTGTTTTCAGGGTTTTCGCGGATCTGTTTGGCCGCCATGCACATGCTGACGGCGTAACGGGTGCGAACGAGGTCGAAGATTAGGTTCGCCTCCGTCTCGCTGATCGGGTTTACGCGGTGATAGGCGGCCGCGAGCGCCGCAATCGTACCGACCGGGTCCCTGGTGCCGATCAGCGCATAGGCGGAAGCGACGGCAATCTCGACGACGCGCCAGGTCTCGACCATATCGCCGAAATCGATGAGGCCGCTGACGCGGCCGTCTTCGTCCAGAAGCACGTTGTAGTCGTTGGCATCGTTGTGGATGACCTGACGGGGGCAGGCTTCAAGCTTCGGAAGCACCGATGCGGCAAACCGCTCGAGGATCGCACCGACCGCGACCCGTTTGTCGGCGCCATCGATCAGATCTACATGCGGCAGATGCATGTCGGCGCGACCGATATCCCAGGCATAGACGCGCTTTGTGCCGGCATGTCCAAAGCCCTCGAGGCATCGGTCGAGCCGGCCGAGCAGGTCCCCGAGCGTATCCACGCTGGTCGGGCATCGCGAGGCGGCTTTCGCCCAGATATCGCCTTCAAGCCAGGTAAGCAACCTGGCGGTGCGCTCGCCGCGCAGCGTCGCCTTGACCGTCGATGCTCCCTCGCGGTCCAACACCGGCCGCGAGACCGGCAGGCCAGCTGCCGCTTGCGCCAGATGATCGAGCACCGCGATCTGCATGCCGAGATCGTCTGCATCCCCAGGCGCGTGCAGCTTCAAGAGATATTGCCCGCCGTCTTGCACCCGTACGCGGTAGTTGAGATCGTGCTCGCCCGGGAGCGGCGATACGTCTCCTTCGATGCCATAGGCCTCGATGAGCAATGCCCGGATTGCCGCCAGCTCCTGTTCTGCCTTAACGTCCATCTCTGTCATGCCTGCTGCGTGTCCCGTCACCATGAAATCCGTCGTCCGTCGTAGCTGCGGAAACTGCCGCTATCGGCTGGATCGGCCTTGTCGATAATTGCCTTCAGCCCGGCGGCACTTGTCGCCACCGGCACACTCGCCTCGTCTCCACCCATGTCGGTCTTCACCCAGCCGGGATGCAGCGACAGCACGGTGATGCCGTCCTTGCGCAGATCCTGCGCCAGCTTCACCGTCGCCATGTTCAGGGCCGCCTTCGAGCAGCGATAGGCATAGTCGCCGTCATCGTCGTCGAGCGTGCCTTCGGCAAGCGAGCCGGCGCGGCTGGAGATGTTGGCGATGACCCGACTTTCCCCCGCCAGAAGGTTTGCCCGCAGCGCCCGCGCCAGCAGCAAGGGAGCGAGCGCGTTGATGCGCATCACCTCGACGAAGTCGTCGCCGTCGAGCGTCGAAAGCCCGCCGGTATCGCCGCGAATGCCGGCATTGTTGATGACAACGTCTATAGCCACGCCTTGCAGCGCTCGACCGAGCGCTCCAATCGAAGACGGATCGGAGACATCGAGCAATTGCGTTTCGATCTCTCCACCCAAAGACGCCCCTCCGCGCAGGCAGGCAATGACGCGCCAGTTGTCCGCCGCATAAAGGGACGCCAGTTCGCGGCCGAGGCCGCGGGAGGCACCGGTGATCAACACAGTCCGGGGCCTGCGCCCCCTCGTGCTATCGATGCTTGATGTCATATTTTCTCTCGACCATGTTCACGAGGCTCGCCGCGGCAAGCGTCAGGAAGATGTAGAAGATCGCCGCGGAGTTATAGGGCGCGAACGGCAGGAAGCTCGCCGACTGGAACTCCCGCATGCGCTGGGTGATGTCGCGGATCGACAGGATCGACAGCAGCGAGGTGTCTTTCAGGATCGCGATCAGCTCGTTGCCGAGTGGCGGAATGATGATCCGGAAGGCCTGCGGCAGGATGACGAGGCGCGCCGTCTGCCAGCGGTTGAGACCGATGCTGCGCGCCGCCTCGACCTGACCGACCGGAATGGCGTTGATGCCCGAGCGGAAGATTTCGGCGAGATAGGCGGAGTAGGCGAGCGCCATGGCGACGATGCCGCGCACCAGATTGGGCGGATCGAGCACGCCTTGCGTCGCGTCCTTCAGCGCGCCGCTGAGCGGCAGGCCGACATAAAGCACGATTACCAGCATCGGAATGCCGCGAATGGTGTCGACGATGAATTCCGAGCCGATCGCCAACGGATGGCGCTGGTGCAGGTAGCCGCCGAAGGTCAAAAGCCCGAGAACGATTGCAAGCACGGCGATGGTGATGCCGGTCGCGCGGTCGCGGTCATTCAGCGCTTCGATCTTCCAGAGCACCGGCATATCGGCGGGCGCGGCGGCGGCCGGCAGCAAGGCGGCGCTGACGCCCTCGTTCTTGGCGATCGAGGCAAGCGCCTCGGTCGGGCCGACGAAGGTACGCACAGGCGTCTCCGTCTGCGGCGCGCCCTCATACTGGCCGAAGCGCACGGCGCTGATGAGGCCCGCCGGCGTGTTGGTGACGATGCCCACCTTGCCTTGAAGCGTACCCGCCAGCACATAGGTATCGCGCGGCTGCAGCAGGAACCACCCGGCCGCAAGTGCCAGAACCAGTGTCGCCACGGCGAAATAGAGGCTGGTGCGCACCGTCGAATGCAGTTGCAAGAGCCCGACCCAGACAAGGCCCAGCACGGCCGCCAGAATGTATGCGGCAATCGCGGCGCGAATGGTGGTCGCCACCCCGGCGGCAAAGGCGATATGGGCAAAGAAGAAGACAAAGATCAGTCCGGCGCCGTTGATGATGCCGAGAATCCAGCGCCCCATCCGCCGCAGCGGGCTGTCGACGGGCTCGCCGGGGCGCGCGCCGGCAAAGAACAGCCCGAGGCCGAGAAGGCTCAAAAGAAGATAGGCGGGGAACAGCCATGCCTCGATGCTGCGCACCCACAGATCGGCCGCGTCCGTCAGCTGGCGCGGTGTCACGCCCTTGACGATCAGGTCCGATTTGAACGCGTCGACGCCGTTTGCCACCACCGAGGCGATGAAGGGGTGGATGTTATGTCCCAGTAGCAGGACGCCGGCTGCCGCGACGTTGAGCACGGCGGCCGCCACCGCCCATTTCGGGCGGCTCGCCTTCGCCCGCGAAAACAGGAGAACGCACAGCCCCGCCGAAAAGGCGATCGCCAGTGCGAGGAAGCCGGGCACGAAGGCCGACGATCCGTTCTCGACGCCGAGAATGGCGCGAAGCGACCGCTGGTAGTCTCCGGAGGAAACGAAGAGATAGATGATGAAGGGCAGCGCGGTCAGGATGATAAGATTGCTCGGACGCACGCTTCTCAGGAACGACATTCATTCCTCCGGGGTATCGAATGAAACAGGCTGGGATCCCGGAGCACACGTCGGCGCTCCGGGGAATTGCGGGAGGTTACTTCAGTCCCCAGTACTTGTTGACCAGCTGGTCGAGCGTGCCATCGTCCTTGATCATCTTCAGGCCTTCGTTGAAGGCCGCGATGTTCTCGTCGCCCTTGCGGAAGACCAGGCCGAGCGGGTCGGATTCCAGATCCTTGATCGCGACCACCAGCTCGCCGGCGAACTCGCGCTCGTAGGCGGCCGCATTGGCGCCGTTGATGACCACGCCGTCTACGTCCTTGTTCTTGAGCGCGATGATCGCCGCGCTGAACGTGTCATAGGCAGCGACGTTCTCCTTGCCGACGACGCTCTCGGCAACCTGCGCGTCGGTCGTGTTGGCCTGGGCCGAAAGCTTCCTGCCGGCATCCTTGAAGCGCTCGAGCGTGATGTCCTGGTCTTCGACGCGCATCAGCACGGCCTGGCTGTTGACGATGTAGGGATCGGAGAAATCCATCGCCTTCTTGCGTTCCTCGGTGATCGAGACACCGGATGCGACAAGGTCGAAATTGCCCTGGTCGAGGGCGGCGAAGATGCCGTCCCAGCCGGTCGTGATGAACTCGGCCTGGCAATTGATCTTGGCGCAGACGGCGTTGACCACGTCGACGTCGAAGCCGACGATCTGGCCGGTCGCGGGATCGACGCTCTCCATCGGCGGCGAGGTGGTGTCGGAGCCCACCTTGAGCAGTTTCCCGCCGAGATCGGCGGCATGGGACACGCTTGCCGACAGGGCTGCAAAGGTCAGCGCAATGATCAGTTTCTTCATGGTTCTCCTCCTTGGATGATAAAGCTCAGGCCAGCCTGCCGCCGAGATTATCCGGCTGTCGTTCGATCAGGGTTGGCCTGAAGACCTGCCGGAGTGCCTTCGGGTCCTCACCCTCCATGCGCTTCAGCAGGAACTGCCCGAGGGTCCGTCCGAGGACCTCGATCGGTTGGTAGAATGTGGTGACCGGCGGCGTGAAATAGGCGCTGACATTGATGTCGTCATAGGCGATCACGTCGATATCGACGCCCACCTGCCGCCCGAGGCTGCCAAGCCCCGAGAGCACGCCGAGCGTGGTCGATTCGTTGATGCAGACGAAGGCGGTCGGTGGTTCCGCCGCCTGCAGCAGCTCGATCACGCTCTGCCGGCCGAAATGCGTCGACAGATCGCCTTCGACGACGAGGTCCATGGAAGCAATGATCCCGGTCTCGCGGAAAGCGCGCGCAAAACCATCGAGCCTGTCCAGCGCGTAGGACAGCCGGCGCTCCGGGTTGACCAGCGCGATGCGACGATGCCCGCCGGCAATGAGCCGCGCGGTCGCCGCATGGGCCGCCCATTCATTGTCGATATCGACATGGGCGTAGTCCAGATCCTTGCGGCAACGCCCCATCGACACGAACGGGAAATGATGGTCGACCAGCAGATCGATGCGCGGGTCGTCGGCAAGGATGCCAGAGAAGATCAATCCGTCGGCCAGCCCGTGCTCGACGATGCGGCGCGCGGTCTCGACGCCATCGGCAGCATCACGGATGACATGCACGGACATGCGGTAGTCCGTACCTTCGAGTGCCTGGCTGACGCCGCTCAAGACCTGTGTGTATTCGACGCCGTCCCACTCATAGTCGCGCGCAGCCGTCACCGGCATCAGCACGGCCGCCTGGAAGCTTTTTCCAGTGCGTAGTGCCATTCCGCGGGCATTGGCCTGATAACCGACCTCGCGTGCCGCCTTGAAGATGAGATCGCGCGTGACCGGCGAGACGACAGGCGAATCCCTGAGCGCCTTCGAGATTGTCGCGATGGAATAGCCAGTGATTTCCGCCAGCGTCTTGATCGTCGGCGGCGGTGTACGCCGGGTCTTGTGCATATGCGCCGCCATGCACCCTCCCAGGCCCTTGGCTCGTTCTCACATTATGCGTAACAGCCAATAAAAACGTTTTCAAGAAAAATAAAAACGTTTTTATTCTAACATTAGGGGACGGCGGACAGCTAAAGTTCGATCCGGCAGGCACTCCAAAATAGCACCGCGGCGAAAGCCGTGGCTCAAGCAAGCGCGCGTGCCGGCAAACGGGCCGTGCGATTTGCCCATGATATCCCGGTTGAAGCGTGCACAGCCGATCATAACGGTCGGGACGGCTTGCGGATCGGTGTCCGCCACTGTCTCATGGCCAGAGAACGGCCATTTGCAGCGAGAGCCTTATGCTTCACCACATTTCCTTCGGCGTCTCCAACATCGAGCGCGCCGCCGCATTCTATGATGCCGCCCTGGCGCCGCTTGGCTATGTCAGGGTCTGGGACGACCTCAGACCCGGCGAACCTGATCAGGCCATCGGATATGGTATTGCGGGCGGCGGAGACAAACTCGCGATCAAGCTCTGCCCTGCGGGCCAGCAGGCTCCGGGACCGGACTTTCATCTCGCCTTCGCCGCGCCGAACCGCGGTGCAGTCGACGCCTTCCATGAGGCGGCGGTCGCGCATGGTGGCATGGACAACGGCAAACCGGGTCTGCGCCCCCATTATGGCCCGAACTACTACGCCGCCTTCGTCATCGATCCCGACGGTCATGCGATCGAAGCGGTCTTCAACACGCCGGAAGCCTAGGCGGCAGCAAAGCCCGCATGGGAAAAGGCCGCGAAGCTATCTTCGCGGCCTTTCAGATGACACTTGCGACAGAGGCCGCGGCCTCAATCCATGTCGTCGCTTTCAGGCGTGCTGGCGTGGTCGCGATTGCCATGGATGATCTCGCGCTTGCCGACATGGTTGGCGGCACCCACGAGGCCCTCCTTCTCCATGCGTTCGACGAGCGATGCGGCGCGGTTGTAGCCGATGCCCAGACGACGCTGGATGTAGGACGTCGAGCATTTCTTGTCGCGCAGCACCACCTTGACCGCCTGGTCGTAGAGTTCGTTACCGTCCTCGGACGCCATGGCCGTCTTGTCGAAGACGGCACCCTGCTCCTCGGCCGGCTCCTCTTCTTCCTCGTCCGCCGTGACGGTTTCGAGATATTCGGGCCGCCCCTGCGTCTTCAGATGCGCGACGACATGTTCCACTTCCTGGTCCGAAACGAACGGGCCGTGGACACGGGCGATGCGCCCGCCACCCTGCATGTGCAACATGTCGCCCTGGCCGAGAAGCTGCTCGGCCCCCTGTTCGCCAAGGATGGTCCGGCTGTCGATCTTCGAGGTGACCTGGAAGGAGATGCGGGTCGGGAAGTTGGCCTTGATCGTGCCGGTGATGACATCGACCGAGGGACGCTGCGTCGCCATGATCAGGTGGATACCGGCCGCACGCGCCATCTGCGCAAGCCGCTGGATCGCGCCTTCGATCTCCTTGCCCGCAACCATCATAAGGTCTGCCATCTCGTCGACGATGACGACGATGTAGGGCATCGGCGCCAGGTCCATCTCCTGCTGCTCGAACAGCGCCTCGCCAGTGCCCTTCTCGAAGCCGGCCTGGACCGTACACATGACCGGCTCACCCTTTTCGCGGGCGGCTGCCGCACGCTGGTTGTAGCCGTCGATGTTGCGAACGCCGAGGCGCGACATCTTGCGATAGCGGTCCTCCATTTCGCGCACCGCCCATTTCAGCGCCATGACGGCCTTCTTCGGATCGGTGACGACGGGTGTCAGCAGGTGCGGGATACCGTCATAGACGGAGAGTTCCAGCATCTTCGGATCGACCATGATCAGGCGGCATTCTTCCGGCTTCAACCGGTAGAGCAGAGACAGGATCATCGTGTTGATCGCCACCGACTTGCCCGAGCCGGTGGTGCCGGCAACGAGCAGATGCGGCATCTTGGCGAGTTCGGCGATGACGGGTTCGCCGCCGATGGTCTTGCCGAGGCAAAGCGCCAGCTTGCAGTTCGTCTTGCGGAAATCGACGGATTCGATCAGTTCGCGGAAATACACGGTCTCGCGGGTCGCATTCGGCAGCTCGATGCCGATGACGTTGCGGCCGGGGACCACGGCGACACGGGCCGACAGTGCCGACATCGAGCGGGCGATGTCATCGGCAAGGTTGATCACGCGCGATGACTTGACGCCGGGTGCCGGCTCGAATTCGTAAAGCGTGACGACCGGGCCCGGCCGGACATGGATGATCTCGCCGCGCACGCCGAAATCCTCGAGCACGCTTTCAAGGAGCCCGGCATTCTGCTCGAGCTGTTCCTGCGACATGAAGAAGCCACGACCTTCCGGCGGCTCCTGCAGCAGGTCCTCGGACGGGAATTCATAGCCGTCGGCCTGGGCGAACCGTTCGATGACGCCGATCGGCGGCAACAGCGAAGGGGCACGTGACACCTGGGCAGGCATGGTGATCGCCGCTTTGGAGACTGTCGCAACAGTGCGGACAGGCTCTTCCTCGGCCACCAGCGCTGCGATTTCGACAGGCTCGATGACGACAGGGGGGACCGACGAGATTTCCGACGGCACCGCAATTGGCGCGGGCACTTCTGGTGCGGGCTGCGCCGGCACGGGCTCAGCCTGCGCTGCGACAACCGTTTCAGCGATCACCGGCACGGCGGTTGCCGGGCGGCATTCGACGACGCGGAAGAGCGAGGTGATCGCCGTTGGCGGCATGCGCCTGATTTCGACAGACTTGATCGGGCCCGGGTTCGAAACCGGAGCCGGCGCGAAAGTGGCGGGAGCAAACGAAACCGGTGCCGCCGTTTCGACAAAAGGCTTCGGCTGTACAGCCTCGGCCGCTTCTTCGTCGCCCGAGGACGGACCGAATTCGAAGAAGGCGAAGTCCGACAGGAAGGACAGACGCGTATCGGCCGGAACCTCTGCCGCAGCGACCGTCGACACGGAGGTCGCGAGCGGCTCGACGGTTACCGGCGGCGACACGATCGCCGCAGGGGTTTCGACGATGACAGCGGCGGGCGGGCTCGCGACGGCGGCGTCCGCGACGGAGATCGTGTTGGCAGCCTCTGGCTTCGGCCCCGACGACCAATGCGGCAACTGGCTGGTGAGCACGCGCAGCAGCTCGGAAGGGCTGTAGGACGGCAGGGCCGGCTCCGGTGCGGGCACCGGCGCAGCGAAGGTCACCGGCGCTTCAACCGGGTCGGCAACCTCGACGGCGACCGGGGCTACGTCGATGGCGACCGGCGCGCCCCCGACTGGCGCAATCTCGGCAGCTATGGCTTCGACCGGCGCGCTGTTGTCTTCCGATACCGCTTCGCTCTCGGCATCAGACGGTGCGCGGCGCTTTGTGAACTCCCGTTCCGGCGTGCGGGTGAAACGCACATTCGGTGCCAGGAAGAAATGGCTCTCCCAGGTCGAATCGCCGTAGTGACCGGCGATCTCCGACAGGGTCGGCAGCGGCTCGTCGGTCGACGACGTCACCTGGGCGGGCGCATAGGCCGTGCCCTGGCCATAGAGGCGCGCGGCGCGGCCGACATGGGCGGTCGCGTCCGATTGCTGGTTGGCGGGCTTGCGGGGCGCCGCAGGCGCCTCGTACAACTGATAGGGATCGACGGGATCCACGTCATGGGTGGGCATATCGCTCAACGCACCGTCCTGCGGATCGTCATAGTAATCCGCCTGGTTTGCATCATGCAAAGCTGCCTGAGAGAAGTTTGTCCTGGGAATACGCATGGGTCCTGGAAGAGCTAGAGACATCGCCGAGGGGCCTGCTAAGCGATAGGAAATGAAGGTTAACAAGTCCCTTCCAAGCGTCACTCGAATGACGACGCAGGGCACGTTCGATCCGGTAAAACGGTCTCGACAGCAACCGCAATCCCCATCCCTCTCAAGGGCATCGCGCCATTCTGTCGCTGGCGTCACGAGGGCGAAAATATTTCTTCCGGATCGTCATTTCGGGACGCTGCAGCTGGGCGCGGGACGTCGCCTGCGTCGCAGATTAAGGCCACGACGAATCGGGCCGGCGTGATTGCGTCACGCCGGCCCGGGAATAGTCGCTGCGAGCTTGCAAATACGCTGGCCGATCAGCTCCGGCGCGCAGCCGTGAAAGCCGCGTGATGCTTCGCCAGAAGCTCGATCGCCTCATCGACGAAGGCAGGGCTGACGTCAGGCGAAAACTCGATCCGGGCGGTCTTTCCGTCCCGCTTCAGCTTGCCAAATTTCCGACCGTTCTCGTCGACGAGAGCCTCGGGCTTGGCCGGGTCCTGCCGGTCGACGCGCGACAGCCGGGCAAAGACGAACTGGAAGCGCTGGTCGCTGTCGGCTTCGAGGAACCGCCTGAGGCCGATCTCCTCCTCCGCCTTCTGCCGCGCCGGCTCGCTTTCGAGCATGGTCCCGATCGCCATCCAGCGTTCACGGCCAACCTTGGGCGCCGGACCGATCGCCCGAGCGATCGCCAAGGGCACGCCTTCGGCGACCTGGATCAGACGCGACAGTTCGCTCTTCTGCACGGCAAGCGCATCACCGATCACCTTGCGGTCAAATCCGCGATCAGCAAGCGCTGCGGCAAACAGCGCCCGCTCGATGAACGACAGGTTGCGGCGCTCGGCATTTTCCTTGCCCTGCGCCAGCACCAGTTCGTCATCCGTCAGCGACCGGACGATCGCCTTGACCTTGATGCCGAGGCTGCGCACGGCGTTGAGCCGCCGGTGGCCGTAGGCGGTCTGGTATCGTCCCTGCTTTTCCGGATGCGGCCGCACCAGGATCGGCGACTGCTGGCCGTTTTCGCGAATGCTGTCGCCGAGCGCCAGGAAATCCGGATCATCGAGCTCGCCATCGGTCAGGCGGTCGCCGACGAAGGAAGCATCGACCAGATCCGGGTCGAGTTCGACGACGCGCTCGCCCTGATGCAACGCCTCGCGCAGCGACCGGGCTTCTTCGGCCTCGCGGGTGATGCTGCCGAGCGACAGGCCCATGGCCTTGATCGCGCCGGATGCGGCGCGTGGCGTGTCGGCCGGGGGTGCCGGAGGGGTCAATGCCGTCACCGCAGCAGACGTCGTCTGAGCCGTCTCGGTCACCTGCGCCGGGGCTGCCGGCGGCACATTGCCGGAAAAGAGAGCGCGCAGTTCGTTCTTGCGGTTGCCAGCCATGTCCTTAGCGCCCCCAGGCCGCATGAATGAGAGCTTCGATTTCACCGTTGACGGAGTTCAGAGATTCGATCGCCCGGTCATAAGTGGCGCGGGTGAAGTTTTCCCGGCCGACCTCGTAAAGGGTCTGCTTGGTCAGGCCCGCGTCGGAAACGGCCGTCGACTTGACCATCGCCGAGGTCAGGACCCGGTCGCCGAACAGCGAGCGCATGAAACCAACGATCTGCGCCTGCGGGCCATCATTCGGCTCGAAGCGGGTGACGAGGTAGCGCAGGAAGTCGAAATTGAGCTCACCACCCGCCTCGCGCACGACGCTCAAAAGGTCGGATGTCATGTAAAGGAACTGGTTCATCGACGCGACGTCGAGCATCTGCGGATGCACGGTGACGAGCACCGAGGTCGAGGCGCAAAGCGCCGACAGCGTGAGGTAGCCGAGCTGCGGCGGGCAGTCGATGACGACGACGTCGTAGTCGTCGGCAACGCTTGCCAGCGCCGACTGCACCCGCGCGAAGAACAACGGCCCGGCATCCGAGCCGCTATGGCGGGCGCTCAGTGCCTGCGGCGTCGTGTGTTCGAACTCCTGCAGTTCCAGATTGCCGGGCACCAGGTCGAGCCCGTCGAAATAGGTCGGGCGGATGATATCCTTCAGCGGCCGCGCCTCGGCATCATAGCGGATGGCGCCATAGAGCGTGTCGTTGCCGGTGAGGTCGAGTTCCGGCTGGTAGCCGAACAGGGCCGAAAGCGAGGCCTGCGGATCGAGGTCGACGGCCAAGACCCGGTGGCCGGTCATGGCCAGATATTGCGCGATGTGGACCGACGATGTGGTCTTGCCGGAGCCGCCCTTGAAGTTGGTGACGGAGATTACCTGCAAGTGCTCGCCGCGCTCGCGGTCGCGCCATTTCAGGTAGCTGCGCGCCTTGGCTGCATTGCCCTTGGCCAGCGCCTGCTCGGCAAGATGCCGGCGCAGCGCGTTGATGTCGGAGAGCGAATAGGAGCGGCGGCCGCCGGTTCCGGTATCGGGCTGCGGCCCTTCGCCTGCCAGCGACAGCTGGCGCAGATAGCCGTCGGAGACCCCGATCAGCTTGGCCGCCTCGCCTGAGGTGAAGCTGCGCAGCGTCTTCATCGCGGTCGGCGGAAACAGCCGTTCGCGCATGGCCTTCAACTGCTCGGAAAGGGCGCGGGCGTCAGCGGCGATCGCTTCGTCAGCCGGCAGCCTGGCGTGGGAAAGATCGGTCCCGGGTCGCGTCTGTGTTACCGTCATGTCCATTCCCGCCGTGCTCCTTGCGCGCCTTCGCACGGCTTTGTCGCCGAAAGACACTAACAGAGATTTAAATCAGATACGCTCAAATGTCGCATATTCGCGAAATTCCGTAACAGTGATGCCGCAGACTGCGATTCGCGTCAAGGCGTCGGACCGCATTCCACCGAGCGGTGCGGCAAGCCCCTCGGGTGTTTGATGGGTCCGAAGAAACGAAAAAGCCGCCAACCCCGGGAGGCTGGCGGCTTGACATGGCAGTGCGCGAAACGAATGCCCGCCGATAATCAGAGCTTGGGGCCGATATGGTCCGGGATCGGGCACCGGTAGGGCTTGCCCTCGGTCTTTTCACGCCACTCGGCCTTGGCTTCAGCCAGCAGATGCGGATTGAGGATGAGGTCGAGGCCGGTTGCCGCCAGCGACTTGGCCGCATGCGCGAAGGCCTTGTGGGCGGCCGGGCTCTTGCCCTGCGCGACCACCTGCCAGGTGTGCGGCGCGGTGCCGATCGCCCAGGCGGGCGCCCAGCATTGCGCCGTCGGCGTCACCCAGCTGACATCGCCGACATCGGTCGAGCCGGCGCGGAAATGCGACTGTCCGTCGAAGTCGCGAAGGCCGAGGTGCAGGCCGCTCGTTCCGTCCATCCGGCTGTTGGCAAAGACGTCGCCCTTGATCTGGTAGAGCCGGATGCTGCTGGCGATCGCCTCCGGCGTCATCGTCTTCTGGATCTCGCGGGCAAACGCGATATCGGCCTCGTCGAAGGCAACCGGGCCGAGCGCCACCATGTTCTGGTGGATCGCCGTTTCCAGCGTGATATTGGGCAGGAGATTGGTGGCGGCACGGTCGAACACAATCTCGACCTCCGTCTCCGTCATCATGGCAGCGCCCCTGGCGACCTTGTCGATCCGGGCGGCGAGCGTGAGCGCTTCCGGCATCTGCGGCGCGCGCACCAGGTAAAGCGCTTCGGCGCGCGCCTGGACGACATTGGCCGCCGTGCCGCCGGCATCGGTGATGGCATAATGCACGCGGCAATCCTGCGGCATGTGCTCGCGCAGGAAGTTGACGCCGATGTTCATCAGCTCAAGCGCGTCGAGCGCGCTGCGCCCGAGATGGGCGCCGTTCGAGGCATGCGCGGCCACGCCCTTGAAACGGTAATAGATTTCCAGAACGGCGAGATTGTTGGTCGAGCGCACGCCGTTGAACGGTGCCGGATGCCAGGTGAGCGCGGTATCGACATCGGCAAAAGCCCCGGCGCGCGCCATGAAGGTCTTGCCCGAGCCGCCCTCTTCGCCGGGGCAACCATAATAGCGCACCGTGCCCGGCAGTTTGTTTTCGCGAAGGTAACGCGCGAGTGCGACTGCGGCGAGCAAAGAGCCTGTGCCGAGCAGGTTGTGGCCACAGCCATGCCCCGTGCCGCCACTGACGAGCGGCTTTTCCTCGGCGATGCCGGCAACCTGGCTCAGCCCCGCCAGCGCATCGAACTCACCGAGAAGGGCAATCACCGGGCCGCCCTCGCCGGCCTCGCCGGTAAAGGCGGTTTCGATATCGGCCGTTCCTCGCTTGATGCGAAACCCGTGTTTCTCCAGCATCGCGATCTGCGTCACAGCCGACTTGTGCTCGCGAAAGCTCAGCTCGGCATGATCCCAGATCGCGTCGCTCATGGCTGCAAATTCGGGCTTCAATGCTTCGACGATCTCGGAAAGAGCGGCGACGACGGATGGCTGGGGCATAGATATTCCTCTTGCGGGCGACGGGGGCCGGCCGCATTGGCATTTCTGTCTTCGGATGGAAGGTGGCGGCACGGATGCCGCCACTGGATTGCAGGATCGGACCCGGCGACGACTTAGTCGTCGAGCGTGACTTCCCAGAGCCGGGTGTTCGACTGCCAGACGGGCTCGCCGTGCAGCTTCTTCGTCGCGCCCCAGATGTCGACCATGTCGTACATGAAGATCCCCGGGACTTCCTCGAGCATCAGCTTGTGGAACTCGTCGAAGATCGCCTGGCGCTTGGCCTGGTCGGCCTCGACATAGGCGGCCTTCATCAGCTCGATCGCCTTCGGATTATCCCACATCAACGAGGCGTTCTTGTCCTTGTTGCCGACGTAGAAGGAGTACATCAGTGCCGGGTCGAGACGCGGCGACACCGATTGCGAGATGACCTGGTAGTTGCCGGAACGGCGGCGATCGACCTGGGTGGCGTAGTCGAGCACCTCGATCTGCACGTTGAGGCCAACCTGCTGCATCATCGCCTGGGCGACGACGGCTGCCGGGAAGCTCGGCACGTTGCCACGCTTGTTGGCAATGATGGTGATCGGCTCACCGTTGTAGCCGGCGTCGGCCAGGTCCTTCTTGGCCTTTTCCAGATCCATCGGGATCTTCGCCTTCTGGACGTCGGAATAGAAGATCGAGTCCGCAGAAACCATCGACGCGTTGGCTTCTCCGGTGCCGTTCGACACGGCGGCAACCAGCTGGTCGAGGTCGAGCGCTTCGGCCATGGCCCGGCGCACGGCGACGTTGCTCAGCACCTTGTCGCGGGTCTGGAAGTACAGGAGGTTCTTGCCGTTGTTGCGCTTGACGATGAGCTGCATCGTCTCGCTGTCCTTGAACTCCGAGATCAGGTCGGCCGAGACTTCGGCGGTATCGAGCGCGCCGGACAAAAGGCCGGTCTTCACCGTCGAGGCATCGGGGATGACCATGAACTTGATGCCGTCGACCAGCGGCCGCTTGGAGCCGACCATGCCATCCGGCTTGCCGTCATTGGCGGGCGAAACGTAAGCGTCGTTCTTTGCGAGACGGACATATTCGCCCTTCTTCCACTCGGCCCACTTGAACGGACCGGTACCGATGGGCGCGACGAAGGCACCGTCGGCGCCGACCGAATCCTTGGCGATGATGCCGGTGTAGCCGCACTCGGGGCGTGCCATCAGGCCGAGGAAGACAGCCGAGGGCTTTTCGATGGTCATCGTCACCGTGGTCGGATCGACAGCGGTGACGGCGGAAACCTTGATGGTCTTGCTACCGTCGAAATCGCCGGCGCAGGTCCACTTGGTGTCTGCTGCCATGTAGCGGTTCCAGTTCCATACGACGTCATCGGCCGTGACCGCATTGCCGTTATGGAACTTCACGTCGTCGCGCAGCTTGAACGTATAGGTCAGGCCATCCGGCGACACGTCGAAGCTCTTGGCGACGAGCGGTTTGACTTCGCCGTTCTCGGCATAGCCGACGAGACCTTCGACGATATGGAAGATCACGGAATCGGTGTTGCCGTCCCGGTTGACACCCGGCACGTTGCTGCGGATATCGGAGCTCTGCGCGACGACGAGGTCACGCGCCTCGGCAAAGCCGGCGGCACTCATCAGGATGGTGCCGGCAAGGAATAAGTTTCTCATTGTTCCACTCTTCTCCAGTTGTTTCTTGTTGGTTTGTTGCGGTTGATCTCCGCTCAGAACGCGTCCCAGCAGGCCTTGGACAACAGGCCGATGGTTTCGAGCGCAATGGTGTATCCGGGCGTGCCGTCGGCCATCACCTGCGGCACGCCATCGGTGAAGACGGCAATGGCATAGAGCGGCCTGTTATCGCGATAGACGAGGCCCGTATCCATGCGCCCGCGCTTGCCCCGGCCGGACTTGCTGGCGGCAACGACCTCGAAAGGCAGGCGTGAGCGGATGCCGTAGCGTAAAACCTGGTTCTTCAGTGTCTGCAGCGCAAAGCGGCAAACCGCGACCGATGCGCCAAGCCGGGCAGCGGCAGCCTCATCGTCCTGGGCCGCAAGGATCGCTTCGAGCAGCAGGATCTGGTCGCTCGCCGTCGTGGTCGTGACTTCACCGAGCGAATGGTCCTGCTTCAGCCCCAGCGGCGGGATCAGGAAGCGATGGTGGGTACCCACCATGCCGATCGCCTTGCAATAGCCATCGACCTCTTCCAGCGTCAGCCGCTCCAGCACCATCTTGGTGCAGACATTGTCGCTCAAAACCATCATGCCGACGATGGCATCGCGCAGCGGAATGACGAGACCCGGCGTCATGTAGCGCAACATGCCGCTCGCGACCTCGTGCTTCAGCCGCTCCTCGTAAGTGATGGGCAGATCGAGATCGAGCCGGCCCTCGTGGGTCGCCTTCAGCGCCGCCATCATGATCGAGGTCTTGCGGGTGCTCGCCGACGGCGTCTCTTCGTTTTCGCCGCGCCCGATCGTTTCACCGGTCTGCAGATTGCGGACGAGAAAGCGGGTAATGAACGGCTGGGCGTCGGCAATCGCGTGGAGCCGATCGGAAATGGTGGCGGGTTTGATCGCGACGGTCATGTCAGGCCTCCAGGCGCCATTTGAGGGTAACGCCGCCCGTCTGGTTGAGGTCGAGCGCGGGGATCGCGGAAAGCAGCTTGCGCGTATAGGCCTCCTGCGGCTGGTCGAAGATCCGGTCGCGATCGCCCTGTTCGACGATGCGGCCGTCCTGCATGACGATCACCCGGTCAGCCACCTGCTCGACGACGCCGAGATCGTGGCTGATGAACAGGCAGGAAAATCCGTAGCGTTTCTGCAGGTCGGAAAAGAGCTCGAGCACCTGCGCCCGCACCGTTACGTCGAGTGCCGAGACCGGCTCGTCGGCGATCAGGAATTTCGGCCGCCGCGCGATCGCTCGTGCAATCGCAACGCGCTGGCGTTGGCCCCCTGAAAGCTCGTGCGGGTAGCGATTGGCAAAATCGCCGGCAAGGCCGACCTCGTCGAGCGTATCGAGCGCCCGCTTGCGCTTGGCCGCGCCATCGAGATCGGGCACTAGCCGCAAGGCCTCTTCGACCAGCGCCTGGATCGTCATGCGCGGATCGAGTGACGAATAGGGGTCCTGGAAGACCATCTGGCAGTTCAGGCGATAATCACGCCAATCGGCGCTGCGCTCGCGTCCCTGGAACAGGATTTCGCCCTCGCTCTGCGCGACGAGGCCGGCGATGGTGCGCCCGAGCGTCGTCTTGCCCGAACCGGAGCCGCCGACCAGGGCAACGACTTCGCCGACATGGATGTCGACGCTGACGCCATGCAGCGCGCGTTTCGGCGCCTGCTTGCGGAAGAGCCCCTTGCGACCGGGATACTCGACGACGATGTTGCGCGCCGACACCATGGGCGTGCGCGACATGTCGAGTTTGCGTGGTGCCGCGCGAAACGGCAGCGAGGAGAGCAGCTTGCGGGTATAGGGATGCTCCGGAGCGCTCAAAATGTCCGCGGTCTGTCCCTGCTCGACGATCACGCCCTTTTCCATGACGACGAAGCGGTCGGTGTAGCGCGCCACCATCGGCAGGTCGTGGCTGATCAGGAGGACGGCCGTGCCTTCGGCCTTTGTGAGTTCGACCATCAGTTCCATGACGTCGCGCTGGACCACAGCATCCAGCGCAGTCGTCGGTTCGTCGGCGATCAGGAGCGCCGGCTTCAGGAGCATGACCGAGGCAAGCATGATGCGCTGACGCATCCCGCCGGAGAACTCGTGCGGATAGGCGACAAGCGCCCGCTCCGGCTCGCGCAAGCCGACGCGCTTCAGCATATCGAGGATCGCAGCCCGACGCTCGTCGGCGCTTTTCTTCGTGTGCAGGATCAGGCCTTCTTCGAGCTGCCGGCCGATGGTCATCGACGGGTTGAGCGAGGTCATCGGCTCTTGGAACACGACACCGATCTCGCCGCCGCGCAATTGCCTTAGGTCGCGATCCTTCAGGGACAGCACATCGCGTCCGCGGTACCTGATCGTGCCGCCGACATGGCGCACGGCAGGCGGGATCAGCCCGATGATGGCGCGGGTCGCCAGCGTCTTGCCGGAGCCGGATTCGCCGACGATGCCGACGATTTCACCCGCGCCGACGTCAAAGCTGACGCTCTTCACCACCTGATTGCCATTGTGGGAGACGGCCAGCGACAGGTCGCGAACACTGAGGAGGGAGCTACCGGTCATTTCAGGCCTCGCATGCGGGGGTCTAGCTTGTCGCGGAGCGCGTCGCCGAGAAGGTTGATGCCGAGCAATGTCAGCGCGATGCAGAGGCCGGGGAAGAAGCCGAGCCAGACGGCCTGCTCGATGAACGGGCGGCCGGCGGCCAGCATGTTGCCCCAGGTCGGCGCCGGTGGCGGTACGCCGAGGCCGAGGAACGACAGCGCGCTTTCCGACAGGATCGCCCAGCCGAACATCGATGTCGCAAGCACGGTGATCGGGGCCAGGCAGTTCGGCAAGATGTGGCGCAGCATCGTATATATCTCGCCATTGCCCATGACGCGCGAAGCCTCGATGAACTCGCGCTCGCGCAGCGACAGGACCGCGCCGCGCACGACGCGTGCCATCGACGGCGTATAGGCGATGCCGAGCGCGAAGATGATGCCGTACTGGTTGGCCCCGAAGACGGCGAGCAGCCCGAGCGCCAGAAGGATGCCCGGAAAGGCGAGCAGCGCGTTGTTGACCGCCATGATGACGCCATCGACCCAGCCGCGGGCATAGCCGCTGATGAGGCCGATCAACGTGCCACAGACGACCGCGAAGGCAACCGTCAGACAGCCGATCCAGACGCTGGCGCGGGCGCCGATCATCAGCCGGCTGGCCACGTCGCGGCCGAACTCATCGGTGCCGAGCCAGTGGGCGGCACCGGGAGCGGCGAGACGCGAGGTGAAGCCGAGTGCACTGGGATCGTAAGGCGTCCAGAACACACCGATCAGTGCGGTGATGACGAGCGCGGCAATCAGGCCGCCGCCGATGACGCCGTTGAACGTGAACTTTCTCATTCTGCCACCACCCGCGGATCGAAGAGAGGATAGAGGAGGTCGACCACCAGGTTGACGACGACATAGGAGAAGGCGACGAGCAGCAGGCAGCCCTGGATCACCGGGTAGTCCCGCTGGAAGATGCTGTCGACCATCAGGCGGCCAAGGCCCGGAATGGTGAAGACCGTCTCGATGACGGCGATACCGCCGAGCAGATTGCCGAGGATCAGGCCGATCATCGTCCAGGTCGGGCCGAAGGCATTCTTGAAGGCATGCTTCCAGAGCACGGCACTTTCCGACAGGCCCTTGGCGCGGGCGTGGGTGATGTAATCGAGGCGGAGCACTTCGAGCGTCGAGGCGCGCGCCATGCGGATGATCACGCCCATTTCATGGATGACCAGCGTCATCACTGGCAGCACGAGATAGAGAAGCCCGCCTTTCCAGTTTTCCGAGATCGGCACGTAGCCGAGCACCGGCAACCAACCGAGCTTCAGGCCGAAGGCGAGCAGCAACAGCAGGCCGAGCCAGAAGGTCGGGATCGACAGGAGCACGGTCGCGGTGCCGACCAGCGCCAGGTCCGTCAGGCTGTTCTGCCGCCAGGCGGCGATGACGCCGGCGGGAACAGCAATCAGGCTTGCCAGGAACACCGCGATCACGACGATCTCGGCGCTCACCATGAAGCGGCTCAGCACCAGGTGCAGGACCGGCTCGTCTGTGACGATGGAGCGGCCGAAGTCGCCGGACAGGATATTGCCGGCCCAGATGACGAACTGCTCGGGAATGCTGCGGTCAAGACCGAGCACGCCGCGCATTTCGGCGATCTGCTGCGGCTCGGCCATATCGCCGAGCATCAGCGCGGCCGGATCGCCGGGAATGAGACGGATGAGCGTGAACACGGCCACCGAGACGATGACGATCGTCGGTATCGCCATCACGAGGCGGTTGAGTATGAACTTGATCATGGGTTCCCCGTACTGAGAGCAGCCTGGCGCAACATCGCGATTCGGCCCTCCTGCCGGCTTTTCTTGAAACAACTATGATCGAATGGAAAAAACTGCGCAATATTATGACGAATCGTCATAGCTCTATGACGAAGGCATGACATGCGCACCATCGTGTGGCGTGGTAGTCACAGCGCATGTCCCGGTCGATTGTTGCGGACTCAGAGCGGGAGCATTAAAGCAGCGCGCAGAGGCGAAGCGTGAAACGTGCAGCCGCGGTTCACCCCGGTCCGTCGTTCACCAGCGGATGTTGAGACCAATCTTCAGATCGGGAAAGAGATCGCCACCACGCGCACGCGCTGCGCTGACGGCAGACGCGACACCAACGACGAACACGGCAAAGGCGAGTCCGACCACAACGCGCCGAACCGCAGTGACCGCTGCCCGGCGCTTCGTCTGCGTTGCCTGCATCATCATCCGCGACCGTATCCTTCGCCGCCGCCGTCGGATGTCGCCGAAGAACAGCTCCGGTACCGACGCCCGATGAAGCGAAACGCGATGAGCATCGGCGTGCCTGCGGGCACGAAGATCCCGCTGTAGCGACCCGCCGAGACTCGACGCCCGATTGTTCAAGGCGCCTTCGAGAATCAGGCTTAAGGTATGACGCAACGTCCGGCTCAAGCGGAATTTTCCGCATACACCCCTCGATGCCGAAGGCGGGCGCCGTGGCGAAACGCTGTAGGGTGCGGGACGGACGGCCTGCGAAACGACGATCAGAGCAGCTGAAGATGTTCGGCGAGCTCGCGCGCAGCCGCGCCGCCTGCGCGGTTCGCGCCGATCGTCGATGCGGACGGGCCGTAACCGACCAGGTGGATCCTCGGGTCCTTCGCTACCTGTGTCGCAAGCCGGCCGGTCATCAGGATGCCGCCGTCAGCGTTGCGCAACTGCAGCGGCGCCAGATGGTCGAGCGCGCTGCGAAAACCGGTGCTCCAGAGAATGACGTCGAAGGCCTGTTCGCGTCCGTCCGGCCAGCGCACGCCGGATGCGGTGATCTCGGCAAACATCGGCCGGCGATCGAGCGCGCCGCGGGCGCGGGCAGCGAGGATCGCCGGCGTTATCGGAATGCCGGTGACGGAAACGACCGAGCCCGGCGGTAGACCACGGCGGACACGGTCCTCGACCATGGCGACCGCCGCACGGCCGACCTCTGGCGTAAACGGCGTGTCGCGGAAGGCCGGTTCCTCGCGCGTGACCCATGTGGTCGATGCAACCCTGGAAATTTCGTCCAGCAACTGGATCGCCGATATGCCGCCACCAACCACCAAAACGCGCTGGCCCGCAAACGCGTCGGCGGTCTGATAGTCCTTGGTATGCAGCTGCCGCCCCTTGAAAAGCTCGGCTCCCGGATAGCGCGGAACGTAAGGCGCCTCCCAGGTGCCGGTAGCATTGATGATGCCGCGGGCAGCATAGACGCCGGCATCGGTCTCGACCCGGAAGCGTTCGCCACGCTCGCACACCACGCTGACGGCAACCGGCCGGCGGACCGGCAGCTCGAATGCCCTCTCGTAGGCACCGTAATATTGCGGAACGGCGACGGCGGCGTGGACTTCGCCCTTGCTCGTGTCGACGGCCTCGGCAAACTTCATGCCGGGCAGATCGTGAATGCCGTTGACGGTGCTGAGCGTCAGCGACGGCCAGCGGAACTGCCAGGCGCCGCCCGGCTGCGGCGACCGGTCGATAACCACGTACTGCACGTGGGGAGACAGTCCGAGCCGGCTTAGATGGTAGGCCGAAGACAGCCCTGCCTGCCCGGCGCCGATCACGACGATATCGATCTTGCGGGCGACGCGCGCATGCGTATCGGCCGGAACAAGCGAACTCTCGATATCCATCATTTCAGGGCAAGACCGAACGAGGGTCGGTCGTTTTCAGAGCAACCAAGGCAGCGTTCCTCAGCCGATCGCGGCTGCGAAGATGGCAGCGAGCGTTTCGATGCCGGCCTGGTCGTCAAGGTCGAAACGGGCAGGCTTGGGGCTGTCGAGGTCGATGACGCCGATCACCCGGCCGTTGCGCCTGACGGGCACCACGAGTTCGGAGCGGGATGCCGCATCGCAGGCGATATGGCCGGGAAAGGCGTGCACGTCCTCGACGAGGATCGATCGCCCTTCCTTCACCGCCGTGCCGCAGACGCCGCGGCCGACGGGGATGCGAACGCAGGCCGGTTTGCCCTGGAACGGCCCGAGCACCAGTTCGGCGTCGGTATCGAGGAAATAGAAACCGGCCCAGTTGAGATCGGGCATCGTCTGGAACATCAGCGCCGAGGCGTTGGCGGCATTGGCGATCAGGTTCGGCTCGCCGTGCAGCAGACCCTCGAGCTGCTGCGCCAGTTCCCTGTAGAATTCGGTCTTGTCGCCGGTATCGATGACGGCTGCCTGAAACATGATGCTCTTCACTCTCTCAACACATGGATCGGCAATGTAGTGTCGCAGACGGCATTTGCCAATTACGGCAGCACCCAAGCGCTCACGGCTGCTGGGAGGCTGCAACCTGGCGCTTCAGGCAATCGATCATCGCCTGGGCGGCAATCGACAGCGGCACGCCGGCGGCGGTCGCAACGCCGAAATCCTGCGTCAGGTGCGGCGAAAAACTCCTGATCTCGATCGGCAGGTGCCGGTGCAGATTTGCAAAGAAACTGCTGATGATCGCAACACCCAGATCATGGGCGGCATAGGCGCAGGCCGAGCTGTTGCTGTGCGTCTCGATCTTGACCTTCTGCGGCACGCCGGCCTTACGAAAGATCTCGTCGAGCATGACCCGGGTCGGCCGGCGGCGACCGATAAGGATCAGCGGGATGCCCCTCAATTCCTTCGGCGTGACGTGATCGAGCGCCGTCAGCGGATGGTCCTTGGCCATGACGCAGACGCTCACGCCGCCAGCCACCGGCTGCATCTCGAGGCTGGCGCTCAATTGCCCCTCGTAACGCAGGAAGCCGAAATCGATGATCCGCTGCTCGACGAGGCGGGCAATGGCAACGGTGGTGTCGAAGAAGGTTTCGATGCGCACGCCGGGAAAATCCCTGGCATAATCGGCGAGCATCGCCGGCGCGAAGCTTTCCGACATGCTGTTCGGCAGGCCGATCCGGACGACTTCCGGGCCGACCGCGCCGCTGCGAAGATCCTGGGCGAGATTGGTGAAACGATCGATCCCGAGCAGGATATGCTCGGCATCCTCCGACAGCTTCATCGCCTCGGGCGTGGGGATCAGCCGGCCCTTGTCGCGCGCAAACAGCGTTAGCGACAGGTCCTCTTCCAGTTGCTGCAACAGGCGGCTGACGCCGGACTGACTAAGCCCCATGGTCTTTGCCGCGGCGATCGTCGAGCCGGTGGCAAGCAGGGTCCGCAGCACCTCCAATTGTCGAAAATTCATGGTCGCCGCCTCATCGATCCCATCGCCGGTTCCTGTCGTGTCTACGAAATGGAAGCGGATCTAGGAAGCCGGATTCGGCGAAAGCAGGAACCGAAGAGCGCCTGCGCGCTCTCCGGGCTTTTCGATCTGTCCTGACGGATCAGGCGTCGATACGCAACGATGGCTTGAAGCGCTCGGCAAAGACTTCGATAGAGCCACTGCCGTAACGACGCGTCTGCCGTTTGGTGAGAACGGACATGACACGCGCCGCGGTCGAAAACGTCATCTCGTCGAGCGGACCGTCGCCACTCCAGGGCTTGGTCAGACCGTCGGTGACGATGCCGATCATGTTTGCCGGCATGATGTCGGTGCAAGATTTCATCCGGTCGAAGACGTACCCGATCAGCAGCACCTTGCCTTCGAACGAAACCACGGGTTCAGGCATCCCCTCGCCCCAATCATCATAGGCCTCAAGGGCATCTCGGAAGAGATTTTGCAGGATGATGGAGGCATGCCCTTCATGAAGAGCGGGCAGCAAATTCGTCATTTGTGTCTCCTTCAGTGGTTAAGGCCGGGAAACGCGAATGGCCAATACTGTCAGCATGTATTTGTCATCGTGCCGTGTGGCCGGTACTCTGACGGCCGCACAGTCGGTAGACTGCAGGCCATGGCGAAATGCGAAAGCGCGACAATGGTTCCGAGCGATCCGCAGTTTTTTTCGATATCCGTTCCGGGGCGCGAATTTTGGTGTCAGCGCGGCCACGCCTCGCGAACGCCATTTCGTGCCTGCGAACGTCGTATCAGCCTCGAAATGCCGAGCGTTCGTTTGCGCATGAGGAACGAAAAACTATTATCCACATATTCCATAGAATATACGATCTTACCTGACGACGCCAGATAATTCACAGATATGCCCCACTATCGACAGGGAGCAATCACATGGGGACGATCTCGCAGCTTTCCGAGAAGACAAGGCTCTCGGCACATCGGATCGAAAGCGAGGAGGAGGCGCTGGAGATCGCGCGTGATCTCGCACGCGAATTCGCCAAACGCTCGAACGAACGGGATACCGACCGCATCCTGCCCTTCGACGAGCTCGACACGCTGGCCCAATCGGGCCTGCTCGCGATCACCGTGCCCTCCGACTATGACGGCATCGACGTCTCCAACGCGGTGCTGGCGGAGATCACCGCCATCCTGTCGGAGGCCGACAGCTCGATCGGACAGATCCCGCAGAACCATTTCTACATTCTCGAAGCGCTGCGCACCGATGGCACGGAGGAGCAGAAGAAATTCTTCTTTGGTCGCGCCCTTGCGGGTGATCGCTTCGGCAATGCGCTGTCGGAGAAGGACACGAAAACCGTCGGCGACTATGCGACACGCCTGACGCCGGATGGCCTCGGCTATCGGCTCAATGGCCGCAAATTCTATTCGACCGGGGTGCTCTTTGCCGAATGGATCGTCGTCTTCGCTCTCGATCCCGACGAAAAACTCACCATGTCCTTTGTGGCGCGCGGCGCCGAGGGCCTGCAGATCATCGACGACTGGGACGGCTTCGGCCAGCGCACCACCGGCAGCGGCACCACTGTGCTGCAGAATGTCTACGTCACGGCCGACGCGGTCGTGCGTCATCATCGCGGCTTCGAACGCGCCACCACGATCGGCTCGGTTGGCCAGATCATCCATGCTGGCGTCGATCTCGGCATCGCGCGCGCCGCCTTTGCTGAAACGCTCGACTTCGTTCGCAATCGCGCGCGGCCGTGGACGGACAGCGGCGTCGAGCGGGCAGCCGACGACCCGCTGACGATCGCCCGCATCGGGCAGATTGCGATCCGGCTCGAGGCGGCTACCGCCATCGTCGAGCGGGCCGGCAAGAAGGTCGACATCGCCCAGATCAACGGCACCGAGGAGAGCGTCGTCGAGGCGACGCTTTCCGTTGCCGCCGCCAAGGTGCTGACGACGGAAATCGCGCTCGAGGCGACCAACACGCTGTTTGAACTCGCCGGCACGTCCTCGACCCGCATCGGCCTCAATCTCGACCGGCACTGGCGCAACGCCCGCACGCACACCCTCCACGATCCGGTGCGCTGGAAGCATCACGTCGTCGGCAACTTTCACCTCAACGGCATTGCGCCGCCGAAGAACGGCGCGCTCTGAGATCCCGGCCCGATGCCGCTTGAGGGTCGGAACCGACCTTGAAGCGGCACACTGAGCTTTCCACGAGGAGACGGACATGAGCCGCGAAATCCGGCTGAATGCTTTCGACATGAACTGTGTCGGCCATCAATCGCCCGGCCTCTGGACGCATCCGCGCGACCAGTCCTGGCGCTACAAGGATCTCGACTATTGGGTGCATCTGGCAAGGACGCTCGAACGCGGCAAGTTCGACGGTCTCTTCATCGCCGATGTGCTCGGCGTCTATGACGTGCTCAACGGCAATCTCGACGCGGCGCTGCGCCATTCCGCCCAGGTTCCGGTCAACGATCCGCTGCAACTGGTGCCGGTGATGGCGCACGCGACCGAGCATCTCGGCTTCGGGCTCACCGCCTCGCTATCGTTCGAACATCCCTATACCTTCGCGCGGCGGATCTCGACGCTTGATCACCTCACCAAGGGTCGCGTTGGCTGGAACATCGTCACCTCCTATCTCAACAGCGGCGCGCTCAACATCGGCCAGGCACAACAGACGCGCCACGATGACCGCTATGATGTCGCTGAAGAATATCTCGAGGTCTGCTACAAGCTCTGGGAGGGCAGCTGGGAAGACGGCGCCGTCGTGCGCGATCGCGCAAGCGGTATTTTCACCCATCCCGACAAGGTCCATGCAATCGACCATCGCGGTCGCCATTTCACCGTTCCCGGCATCCACCTCAGCGAACCGTCGCCGCAGCGCACACCCGTTCTCTACCAGGCCGGCGCTTCCAGCCGAGGCAAGGATTTCGCCGGCGCCCATGCCGAATGCGTCTTCGTCGCAGCGCCCTCGAAGACCGTTCTGAAACGCTATGTAGCAAACGTCCGCGAGGCCGCCGCCCGCGCCGGGCGCAATCCGCGCGATCTCCTCACCTTCAACCTGCAAACGGTGATCCTCGGCGAAACCGACGCGGAGGCCAAAAGGAAGTTCGACGAGTATCGCCGGCATGTGTCCTACGAGGGCGCGCTTGCGCTGATCTCGGGCTGGACCGGCATCGATTTCGGCCAGTTTTCGCCGGACGAACCGCTGCGCCATCGCTATACCAACGCGGTCCAGTCCGCGGTCGAGACCTTCACGACGATCGACCCGGACAAGGTCTGGACCGTGCGCGAAATGGCCGACTGGGTCGGCATCGGCGGCTTCGGCCCTGTCTTCGTCGGCTCGCCGGAAACGGTCGCCGATCTGCTGCAGGAGTGGGTTGAGGACACCGATGTCGACGGCTTCAACCTCGCCTATGCCGTCACGCCTGAAACCTTCGAGGATACGGTCGACTTGCTCGTGCCGGAATTGCAGAAGCGCGGCGTTTACAAGACCGCCTATGGCCAGGGTACCCTGCGCGAAAAGCTGTTTGGCGCCGGTCCGAGGCTCACAGCCCCTCACCCTGGCGCCGGCTATCGCGACCGCGCCGGAAACAGCCAGGCGATCGCGGCGTCCGCATAGGAACACCGCTCGCCAGAGATTTCGGGAGGCCGGAGGTGCCGGCCCTCCTGTGCGCGACCGAAGACGGTATCTTGAGATCCAACGGGAGACCGAGCAGAAACGGTCGTGCCCCTGCGTCCTTCGTCCACGGTTCGACAGGCGTTTCACCTTCTTCGGGCTGGCCCGGGATTCAGTCATCCTCGGGTTCGACCCGAGGATCCAGCCATGATGCACGTGGCGACAAGCGCGATAAGATCGTCATGGTTTGAGCCAGATGGATACTCGGGGCAAGCCCGAGCATGACAAAGAGAATGGAACAGGCGCCGATCAAAGCCAGAGCCGGCTCGTCAGTCGACTGAACCCTGACGGCAGGCGGACCGCTTGGAACGATACGGGCGCGGCCCATCGGGCCGAAGCCCGATGGTTTCTCTCCCGGTGCCGCTGCCTGTCGCTCAGCTGTAGAGACTGACCGACGGGATCCGGCCGTTCAAAGCGAAATCGCCGACCTCGCGGGCCTTGTAGGACACCGGGTCGTGCAGCGTGTGGGTGCGGACGTTGCGCCAGTAGCGGTCGAAACCGTAGTGGGACGCCGTCGCGCGCGCGCCCATCAGCTCGAACACTTTCGCGGTCACGTCGAGCGCCACATGGGTGGCGCTCACCTTGGCGGCGTATGCTTCAAGAGCCGCTTCGCCGCGCTCGCGCTCCGTTACCGGTCGGCCCTTTGCCAGCGCCGTTTCGACAATGCCCGCCGCCACATCGGCCAGAGCCACGGAGGCTTTGAGTGCCGCCTGCAACTCGCCGATCCGTTCGAGAATATAGGGATCGTCGCCGGCGCGCGTCACACCGGATGTGATCCATGGACGCGTCGTGGTGCTGACATAGTTAAGCGCCGCAGCAAGCGCGCCTTCCGCCGTCCCCAGATAGAAATTGACGAACACCAGCTGGATCAGCGGCGTATTGAACGTTGCCTGTACCGGTGGCGGATCGGACGGGGCGGCAAGCGGCAGAATGAAATCGCGCTCATAGACGGGAAAGTCTTGAAACTCGACGCTGCCGCTGTCGGAGAGCCGCTGGCCGATATTGTCCCAGTCGTCATGGGCGACGTAGCCGGGCCGATCTGTGGGCACGACGAAATTGGCAACCTTCTCGTCGAGCGTCGCATTGACGTTGATGCGATCGGAGACATGCGCGCCAGTCGAAAACGTCTTGCGCCCGTTGAGCACATAGTGACCGCCGCGCCTTGTCAGCACCAGGCCTGGATCGCGCGGATTGACGGCGGCGCCCCAGTAGAGCTGCCGTTCCACCGTCTCGGCGCCAAACACCCAGGCTTGGCGCGGGTCGGCGGCTGCCCAATAGACATACTGGCTGTTGACGTAGTGATAGCCGAGCAATTGCCCGATCGAGCTTTCGCCGCGTGCGACGATCCGCACCAGACGCAATCCATCCACCCAGCTCAAACCGGCACCACCGACTTCGGGCGCATGCAGCGCCGACAGCAGCCCCGCCTGCCGCAGCGCCTCGATCTCGTCGCGCGGCGGTAGGCCCAGGCGATCGAGCTCGGGACCGCGCCGAGCAAACTTGGCCGACACTTCGCTTGCCTGCGCAAACAGGTGCTGGCGCCTTTCCTGTTGTTCGGTATTGGCCGGTTCGGGTTCCCGGAGGAAATGCACGTTGCTCATTCGCCTCTCTCCATAGCTTGAGAGGGAATAGTGCATTTATTCTATAGACAATAACAGCAAACGAATTTCAACTCGCGCCGACAAGCGGGAAAGTCCTACCTGCCTTGCCGGCAAGACAGCCGTCGTCGCGCGCCGTTCAGCCGACTTCGGCGTCTTTGAGCGCAACGATCTCGGTGCCGTTGTCATTGGCGGCAAACTGCTCGAGCGTCATGTTGTCGAGGATCGACGCCACGGCATCGCGCACGTCGCTCATCGATTTGCGCACATGACAGTTGACCGGATCGGAACAGTCGTCACAGGCTTCAAAAGCGGTGCGGCTGGCGCAGCGGATCGGTGCCAGCGGGCCGTCGAGTGTGCGGATGACCTGGCCGATGCGAATATCGGACGCCGGCCTCGAAAGCGAATAGCCGCCGCCTGGGCCTTTTTTCGAGCGCAGAATGCCCGCATTGCGCAACTCCAGCAGGATCGCGTCGAGGAACTTTTTCGGGATATTGTTGCGGGTGGCGATTTCAGTGATGAAGGCGGTTTCGCCGGGCTCCAGTTGAGCCAGGTCGACAAGAGCCTTCAGCCCGTATTTACCCTTTTTGGTCAACATTGCACTTCGCTTTCCTGAACACAAAGGCCGCCACAAGTCCGCTCCGCACCGACGTTGATATCACCGGGGGCAACGGGTTGAGACGGCCGCACTGTTTCGCTTAGGATGCCATACACCCAAATCGGGTCACTCTCAAGAAATTACGTAAGTATCTGCATAGATTTTGTGAATTATATTGTCGAATCTATGGCAGAACGGCAACGTTTTGCTCTTTCGAGACTTGGACGGCCCTCTTGAGCGTCGGCCGTGAACGCCGGATCAGGCCCTAGAAAAGCTTCGCCGGGATCCAATCGGCGGTTACCTCATCGCTGGTGCTGAAGGCCGGAACCTTTGCCGCCAGCTCCTCGATCGTCGTCACGCCCGCCTGGCGCAGCGCTTCCTGCGTCAACAGCGCCGGCTTGACGAGGATCTGCTTCGGCACGTCCTGACCGGCGATCTTGAGTGCAACGGCGCGCACGGACACGGCGCCGACGACGGCCGGATTGGTGGCGACCGTCGCCACCCAGGGGCTGCCCTCCTCGACGATCTCCTGGATATCGGCGGTCGAGACATCGGCCGAATAGATCTTCAGCTTGTCTTTCAAGCCGAGATCGGCCGCCGCGAGCTTCACGCCGCGCGCGAACTCGTCATAGGGCGCAAAGACGACCGATATGTCAGGGTTGGCGGCGAAGGCCGCCTTCGCCTGGTCGGCAGTGCTCGTCGCCGTGGTGTCGCTGACATTGCCGAAGCGCGCCTTCTCGACCACCCCGGGATTGTCCGCCTTGAACTTGTCCCAGACCTCGTTGCGCCGGTCGAGCGGCGCGAAACCGGCAACATAGACGTAGCCGGCCGTGAAGCTCGTGCCATTGTCCTTGACTGCCTGTTCCAGCGCCAGGCGCGCCAGTTCATGGTCGCTCTGCTCCACCTGCGGCACCGCGGGATTGTTGAGATTGACGTCGAAGGCCACCACCTTCACGCCGGCATCGACCGCCTGCTGCACGACATCTCCCAGCGATTCCGGCAGGCCGTGATCGACGACAATGCCTTCGACGCCGAGATTGATCGCCTGCTGTACCTGCTCGCGCTGTTCGGCCGCGTTCTGCTTGCCGGGGAACACGCGCAGGTCGATGCCCAGCGCCTTGGCCTGGGCTTGCGCACCGGCCTGATAGGCCTGGAAGAAATCGCCCGTTGAAATGTAGGAAATGAGCGCCACCTTCACCCCGCCCTTGTCGAAAGGCGCCGGCGCGCCTTCCAGCCCCGCAGCCGACGCCGACCCCGCAACCCCAAAAGCCATGAGCGCCATCGTCGCGCGTTTCAAATCGTACCGCATTGCCGATCTCCTGTTGATCAGAACCCTTGCGGCTGACCATCAGCCGTGATGACGATGGTATAATCTACAATTTCTATGTACAATAACAGCATTCCAATCCGGCGGGCCCGGGAGGAATGCCTTGCTCGCAACCGCCGGTCTGGCAGCAGAAGTTGCGCGCCCCGCTATCAATTACGAAACAGTCAGCAAGAGTGGATGGATGAAATTTCCGATTATTGCGAATTCAGCGGATATTTTTGCGACATATTAGCATAACTTTGACATCCGCTTTCATTTACTGCGCTGTTCTTCTCTACTGAAAATGCATATTTTTCGGCCCTTATTAGCGCGCAGTGACGAATTGGTTTGGCAATGCCCCTTCTCCGCATCGACGGACTTGCCCATGCTTTCGGGCCGACGAAGGCGCTTGCCGGGGCCTCGTTGGAGATCCGCTCGGGCGAAATCGTCGCCCTGATGGGCGCGAACGGCGCCGGCAAATCGACCCTCGTCAACGTGCTCGCGGGCACGCTTGCGCCCGACCACGGCACGATGACGCTTGCCGGCCAATCCTATGCGCCGCGCTCGCCGGCGGAGGCGACGGATGCCGGCGTCGTGACCGTGCACCAGTCGACCGAGCGCGTCGGCGCTCCCGGACTGACGGTCGCCGATGCGCTGCTGCTGCAGGCCTATGCGGATCGCTCGGCACCGTTTTTCCTCAGCCGCTCCGCGGTCCGCCGCAAGGCGACCGCCATGCTCGACAATGTCGGCTTCGAACTGCCGCTCGACCGGGATTTTGCCGAACTGACGGCGGCCGATCGTCAGCTCGTCGCCATTGCCCGCGCCCTGTCGCGACGGGCATCGCTGCTGATCCTCGACGAGCCGACCGCCAGCATCTCCGGCCGCGAGTCCGAACGGCTCTATGCGATCCTGCGTCGGCTTCGCGACGAAGGCCTGGCGATCCTGTTCATCTCGCACCGCATCGCCGATCTCAATGCGCTTGCCGATCGCGCTATCGTCATGCGCGGCGGCACGGTCGTTGGAGAGTTCGCTCGACCCATCGACTTCGATCGTGCAGTCGAGACCATGATCGGCCGACCGCTGCTCACCGCGCGACCGGATGCCCGCGTCGCGCACGGGGAGCCAGTGCTGGAGATGGCGAGCGTCCAGCTTGTTGCCGGCAGCACGCCATTCGACCTCAAGCTCCACCCGGGCGAGGTGGTGGCCGTCACCGGCGTGCTCGGCGCCGGCAAGAGCCGCTTGCTGCAGGCGATCTTCGGCACAAGAACGCTCGCCGCCGGCGCGATGCGGCTCGATGGCAGGAATTACCGACCCACCACGCCAGCCGATGCGATCAACGCGGGGGTCTTCATGGCCGGCGAAGACCGGCACCGCACCTCGCTGATGCCTTCGGATTGGCCGGGCAGCGCTCTCGCGCCCACAGTCAGCCTGCCGCATCTGCCCAAATGGTATCCGCTCGGCTTCCTCTTCGGCACCCGCGAAAGGCAGGAAGCGCAGCGCGCCATCGATACGCTTGGCATCAAGACAAGCGGGCCCGATGCGCCGATGTCCTCGCTTTCCGGTGGCAACCAGCAAAAAGTGATCCTCGGACGCTGGAACGCCGAGCCGAGCCGCGTGCTTTTGCTCGACGAACCGTTCCAGGGCGTCGACGTCGGAGCGCGCCACGACATCATCACGGCGATCCGCGCCAGTACGGACCGCGCCACCCTGATCGCCACGTCGGACCCGGAGGAGGCGCTGGAAGTCGCCGACCGGATCCTGATCATCGATCACCACACCTTGACGCCGGCCCTCGATGCGCAGCGGCCGGCAGTAGCAATCGAGGCATGAACGGATGACGACCCTCAACAGCGAAAATCAAAGCTCGGCCGGCGAGCGCCTGAGCGCCGCCATCCGCGCCAGCGCCGTCTTCATCCTGCTGATCGTCATGGTCACGGGTTTTGCGCTCGCCCAGCCCGCCTATATCAACGTCACAAATCTGATGAGCATTCTTCAGGCCGTCTCCGTCGTCGCCATCCTTGGCGCCGGCGTGACGATCACGCTTGCCGTCGGCGGCTTCGACCTGTCGATCGGCGCGGTAGCAGCGTCGAGCGTCATGGCAGCCAGCTATTCGATGATCGTCTGGGGCCTCGGCGTCTACGAGACCGTGCCGCTGGTCCTCCTGTTCGGTGCGCTGGTGGGTCTGGTCAATGCCTTCCTGATCGTGCGCCTGCGCGTGCCCGACCTGCTGGCAACGCTGGCGATGATGTTCCTTTTGACCGGGCTGCAACTGATCCCGACGGCCGGCCGCTCGATCTCGGCCGGCCTGATCCTGCCCGACGGCTCCACGGCAACGGGCGCCTACGATCCGGCCTTCCTTCTGATCGGGCGTTCGAGTTTCTTCGGCGTCGTGCCCGCCCCCGTCGTCATCATGGCGCTTGTCGCGATCGTGCTGTTCGTGCTCACGGAGCGCACGCGTCTCGGCCGCCTGCTGTTTGCCACCGGCGGCAACGAGCTCGCCACCCGTCTCGCCGGCGCCTCGGTGCCCAAGCTGAAGACGTTGGCCTATGTGCTTTCTGGCACGCTCGCCTCGCTCGGCGGCATCATCGTCGCAGCGCGGGTCGGCCGTGGCGACGTTTCGTCCGGCGCCTCGTTGCTGATGGATTCGGTCGCCGCCGCGCTGATCGGCTTTGCGGTTCTCGGCCTGCGCCGCCCGAACGTCTTCGGCACCATCGTCGGCGCCGTCTTCGTCGGCCTCCTGCTCAACGGCCTGACGATGCTGAACGCCCCCTATTACACCCAGGACTTCGTCAAGGGCGCTGTGCTCGTCGGCGCACTTGCGCTCACCTATGGCCTTGGCCGCAGCCAGGCGCGCTGACACCCCTTTCAAACCGTGTGAGGATTTTGACCATGAAGCATTTGACGCGAACCCTTCTCGGCGGCCTTTTCGCCGCAACGCTGATGACGAGCCCCGCATTTTCGGCTGGTATCGATGGCGCACCAGCCCCCTTCGACAAGGGCGACGTCGATATCGCCGTCGTCAGTTTCCTCGGCGGCGGTGATTGGCTGCAGGCCTTCGAAGCGGGCGTCAAGCGCCAGGCGGACGCGCTTCACGTCAACCTGACGGTCTCGCAGGCGCGCAACGACAACGACACCCAGCGCAGCCTCATCGAGCAGGCAATCAACCTCGGCGTCGATGGCATCATCATCAACAATGGCCGCCCGGAAGTGCTGAAGGACGTGGCGCAGAAGGCGCTCGACGCCGGCATCAAGGTCGTCGCCTATGACGTCAACCTCGACAATCCGCAGATCCCGCAGATCGAGCAGAGCGACAAGGACATGGCGCGCCTGGTGCTGGAACAGGCCGTCAAGGACAAGGGCGACGGCTTCGTCGGCGGCGCCGTCTATGTCGCCGGCTTCGCGCCGCTCGACCGTCGTTACGCCGTCTGGAAGGACTTCGTCGCCAAGCACAACTTGACGGAAAAGGCGACCTGGGGCGTCGTCAACGACACGGTTCCCGCTTCCGTCGCCGACCAGACCAAGGCCGTGCTGACGGCAAACCCGGATATCTCCGTCATTTTCACCCCCTGGGACGAGTTCGCCAAGGGCGTGAAGCTTGCGATCGACGAACTGGGCGTTGCCGGCAAGGTGAAGATCTATGGCGTCGATATCTCGACCGCCGACATCCAGCTGATGAACGAGCCTGATAGCGCCTGGCAGGCAACGGCCGCTACCAATGCTGCTGTCGTCGGCGAAGTCTCGGTGCGCGCTGTTTCGCTGGCCATCGCCGGCCAGTTCCCCGGCACGTCGGTGCTGCTGCAACCGACCCTCGTCACCCGCGACGATCTCGCCAAGGGCGAGATCAAGTCGATTGAGGACCTGCAGGAAAAATTCCCGGCCTTCCGCAAGAGCGATGCGGCGACCGCCGAGTGGATCCCGGCCGCGACCAATTGATGGCTTGACTGGAAGAAGCGCCGCGCCGAACCGCGCGGCGCTTTTTGCTTGCTAGACCGAGACAGGAAAGACCATGACCGGCATCGACCTTCCCACGCCCGATTTCACCAGCAACATGAAGCTGATCGGCCATTCGCCGATCGGCGGTCGCGGCGACGGTCTGCAACTGATGGTGCACCGCGGCTTTGCCTATGTCGCGCATCCCTGGTCGCAAGGGTTTTCGATCGTCGACGTGCGCGACCCGAAGAAACCAGGTGCGGTGACCTACGTGCCGGCGCCGGCCAACACCTGGAACATCCATCTCCAGACCCATGACGACCTGCTGCTGGTCATCAATGCGCTCGATCTGTTTGCGGATGTCGAGACCTTCGCCGACGAGAAGACCTATTACACCAAGTCCGTCGGCGACACCGTCGCCGGCAGCGGCCGCAAGCGCGCCTGGAGCGCCGGCATGTCGGTTTTCGATATTTCCGTTCCCGACCGCCCACGCAAGATCGGCGAGCTGAATATCGACGGCGTCGGCTTCCACCGCCTCTGGTATGTCGGCGGCCGCTACGCCTATGCTTCGGCGCTGTTCGACGGCTTTACCGACTATATCTTCGTCACCATCGACATGGCCGATCCGACCCGGCCCGAGATCGTCGGCCGCTGGTGGCTGCCGGGCATGAACAAGGCGGCTGGCGAGACATCGACGGCGCCGGATGGCAAGCGCTACGCTTTGCACCATGCGCTGGTTTCAGGCGACACGGCCTATGCCTGCTGGCGCGACGGCGGCCTCACACTTCTCGACATCAAGGATCATGCCGACCCGAAGCTGATCGCCCGCCGCAACTGGTCGCCGCCCTTCGGGGGCGGAACGCACTCGCCTCTGCCGCTGCCCGGTCGCGACCTGCTTGTCGTTGCCGACGAGGCCGTGCTCGATCATGAGGAGGACGGCCGCAAGCACACCTGGATCTTCGACATCCGCGAGCCGTCGAACCCGGTCAGCATCTCGACATTCCCGGTTCCCGCGGAAGCCGACTACGTCGCCAAGGGCGGCCATTTCGGTCCGCACAACCTGCACGAAAATCGCCCGGGCTCCTTCGTTTCGGAGACATTGATCTTTGCCACCTGGCAGAATGCCGGCATCCGCGCTTTCGATATCACCGACCCCTATCGCCCGCGCGAGACCGGAGCGCTCGTTCCGGCCGGACCGAGCGAAATGACCGACCGGCGCGCCGGGCGCCCACGCGTCATCCAATCGGCCGACGTCTTCGTCGATGCAGCCGGCATCATTTATGCGACCGACTACAATGCAGGGCTCGCGATCATCGAATATGGCGGCTAGGGCCTTTCCCGAATACGTGCGAAGCGGTTTTCCATCCGGAAATGCGCAAGAGAGCGCTTCCGCTAGACCGTGAGATGGCGCCGGGCCTCGACTGTGTCCAGCGTTTCCGGCGGCCCCTGGTGCACCACGGCGCCGCGGTCCATGATGTAGACGTGATCGGCAAGCTCGCGGCAGAAGTCGAGATACTGCTCCACCAGCAGGATCGCCATCCCGGTTGAGTCTCGCAGATAGCGGATCGCGCGACCGATATCCTTGATGATCGATGGCTGGATGCCTTCGGTCGGTTCGTCGAGCACCAGGATGCGCGGACGAGTGACGAGCGCCCGGCCGATCGCCAGTTGCTGCTGCTGGCCGCCGGAAAGATCGCCGCCGCGCCGGCCGAGCATCGTGCGCAGCACCGGAAACAGGTTGAAGACATCCTCCGGGATCGAACGGTCGCCACGCTTGACCGGGGCGTAGCCGGTTTCGAGGTTCTCTTTGACGCTCAACAGGGGAAAGATCTCGCGCCCCTGCGGCACGTAGCCGACGCCTTCCCGGGCGCGGCGATAGGGTGCCATGCCGCTGAGAGGCACGTCATTGAAGGCGATCGCGCCGGCACTGACCGGATGTTGCCCGGTGATGGCGCGCAACAGGCTCGACTTGCCGACGCCGTTGCGGCCGAGCACACAGGTAATCTTGCCCATCGGCGCTTCGATCGAGACGTTGCGCAGCGCCTGCGCGGCGCCATAGTGAAGATTGACGTTTTCGACGCTCAGCATGGAGGCGTCCCTTTCCTTTGCGCGTATCGTCGACCCGCGGTCAGCGGCCGAGATAGTTTTCGATCACCTTGGCATCGCTGCTGACGAAATCGATCGAGCCTTCGGCAAGCACCGAACCTTCAGCAAGGCAGGTGACCTTGACGCCAAGCTCGCGGATAAAGCCCATATCGTGTTCGACGACGACCACCGAGCGCGTCCGTGCGATCTCCTTCAGCAGGACTGCCGTTTCGGCGGTCTCCGCATCGGTCATGCCGGCCACCGGTTCGTCCACCAGAAGCAGTTCCGGTTCCTGCGCGAGCAGCATGCCGATCTCCAGCCATTGCTTCTGGCCGTGCGAGAGGTTGGCGGCAAGATCGTCGCGGCGCGCATTCAAGCGCACGGTCGACAGGATCTCCTCGATGCGCGCCCTGTCGTCCGCCGTCAGCCGGTAGAAGAGCGTCGGGAAGACGCCACGACGACGGTTGAGCGCCAGTTCCAGATTGTCCCATATGCTATGGCTTTCAAACACCGTCGGCTTCTGGAATTTGCGGCCGATGCCGAGATTGGCGATCTCGGCTTCGTCGCGCTGGGTGAGATCGATGTCCCCCTTGAAGAACACCTGGCCTTCGTCCGGACGCGTCTTGCCGGTGATGATGTCCATCATCGTCGTCTTGCCGGCGCCGTTCGGGCCGATGATGGCGCGCAGTTCGCCCGGCTCGATCACGAAGGAGAGTGAATTGAGCGCCTTGAACCCGTCGAAGGAAACGGAGACGCCATCGAGATAGAGAAGGCTTTTCGGCTTGGTCTGGCTGATCGTCTGGTTCATCGCTATCACTCCGCCGCCATGGGTTCGGCGACAAGTTTGTCGGCATCCGCCGCCCGGCCATGCGCTTTGCGGCGGGCGAGATAGGCGCTGACGGTGCCGACCACGCCCTTGGGCAAGAACAGCGTGACGAAGACAAAGAGCCCTCCGAGCGCAAACAGCCAGAATTCCGGAAAGGCAGCAGTGAAGATGCTCTTGCCACCGTTGACGAGGATGGCGCCGACGATCGGGCCGATCAGCGTGCCGCGTCCGCCCACGGCCGTCCAGATGACGACCTCGATGGAGTTGCCGGGCTCGAACTCACCGGGATTGATGATGCCGACCTGCGGCACGTAGAGCGCGCCGGCAATGCCCGCCATCATCGCCGAGACGGTGAAGGCAAAGAGCTTGATATGCTCGACGCGGTAGCCGAGGAACCGCGTGCGGCTTTCGGCGTCGCGCACGGCAACCAGCACCTTGCCGTATTTCGAGCGCACGATCGCCGTCGTCAGCACCAGACACGAGGCGAGCGTGACGGCTGAGGCGGAAAAAAGGGCAGCCCGCGTCGTTTGGGCCTGGATGTTGAAGCCGAGGATATCCTTGAAATCCGTCAGGCCGTTGTTGCCGCCGAAACCCATGTCGTTGCGGAAGAAGGCGAGCAGCAGCGCATAGGTCATCGCCTGGGTGATGATCGAGAGGTAGACCCCGTTGACGCGTGAGCGAAAGGCGAACCAGCCGAAGACGAAGGCGAGCAGACCCGGCACCAGCACCACCATCAGCGCGGCAAACCAGAACATGTCGAAGCCCTGCCAGAACCAGGGCAATTCCTTCCAGTTGAGGAACACCATGAAGTCCGGCAGCAAGGGATTGCCGTAGGAGCCGCGCGCGCCGATCTGGCGCATCAGGTACATGCCCATGGCATAGCCGCCGAGCGCGAAGAAGGCGGCATGGCCGAGCGAGAGGATGCCGCAGAAGCCCCAGACGAGATCGAGCGCCAGCGCCAGGAGGGCGTAGGTCAGGTACTTGCCAAACAGCGAGACCAGATAGGTGGGCACGTGGAACGGATGATCCGGCGCCGTCAGCAGATTGAGCGCGGGAATGGCGACCGCGAGGCCGAGCAGGATGGCAACGACGACGATGATACCGCGGTCGAGATTCTTGAACAGAAACGAGGTGATCATGCTTCCACCGCCCTTCCCTTTAGCGCGAAGAGCCCACGCGGCTTCTTCTGGATGAAGAGGATGATGAGAACGAGGACCAGGATCTTGCCGAGAACGGCGCCGGCATAGGGTTCGAGGAACTTATTGAGGATGCCCAGCGAAAATGCACCGACCAGCGTGCCCCAGAGATTGCCGACGCCGCCGAAGACGACGACCATGAAGCTGTCGATGATGTAGCCCTGGCCGAGATTGGGCGAGACATTGTCGATCTGCGACAGCGCCACGCCGGCCATGCCGGCAATCCCCGAGCCGAGCGCAAAGGTCAGCGCATCGACCAAGGGCGTGCGAATGCCCATGGACGACGCCATGCGGCGGTTCTGCGTGACGGCGCGCATCTTGAGGCCCATCGATGTTCTTTTGAGCAGGAACAGAAGCGCAGCGAAGACGGCCAGCGCAAAGACGATGATCCACATCCTGTTCCAGGTGATCGTCAGACCGCCGAGCTCGAAGGCGCCGGCCATCCAGGAGGGATTGCCGACCTCGCGGTTGGTCGGCCCGAAGATGGAGCGGACCGACTGCTGCAGGATCAAGGAAATGCCCCAGGTAGCGAGCAGCGTTTCGAGCGGGCGGCCATAGAGAAAGCGGATGACGCTGCGCTCGATGGCAAGGCCGATGATCCCTGTGACGAGAAAGGCGAGCGGCAGAGCGATCGCCAGCGACCAGTCGAACAGCACCGGATAGGACGTACGGATGACGTCCTGGACGATGAACGTCGTATAGGCGCCGAGCATCACCATCTCGCCGTGCGCCATGTTGATGATGCCCATGACGCCGAAGGTGATGGCAAGGCCGATCGCCGCAAGCAACAGCACCGAGCCGAGCGAAAGCCCGTACCAGACGTTCTGGCCGGCGTTCCAGAAGACCTGCGCCTGCTCGATCTGCTGCAGCGCCGCTTCGATATCGGGTTTCAGGCTGGCATCCGCCGAAGACAGCGCCGATGTCAGCACGCCGAGAGCCTCGCGGCCGCCGCTTTCGGCCAGGGTCTTGATCGCGGCGCGCTTGTCGTCGTCGGAGCGGTCGGAGATGAGAAGTGTGACGGCGCGCGCCTCGTCGAGGGTCTTGCCCACCGTGGCATCCTTTTCGGCGGCGAGCGCCGTCTCGATCGCTTCGAGCGCGTCGGCATTCGGCGTCTGGCGCATGGATTGCGCTGCCTTCAATCTTGCACTCGTATCCGTGCTGAAAAGCGTAAGCCCGCCGAGCGCGCTTCGAACCGCGCGACGGACTGAATTGTTGACCTTGATCTTCTGGATGTCGCCCTTGGCAGCCTCGCCGATCTCGGCGCCGCTCAACGGGTCGAGGAGAACGAGGCTCGCGCCCTTTTCCGTGGTGAGAAAGACGCTGCCGTCGGCCTTGCGGGTGTAAAGATTGCCTTCGCCAAGCGCTTCGAGCACCGGGATGACCCGCGCATCGCCGCTCCTGGCAAGCGCGTCGATGCGGTCGTCGAGCTCGGACAGTTTGGCCGTCCCGAGCGTGGCAACCAGGGCTGCGAGATCGTCCGCTGCGCGCAGGCCGGTGACATGGACTGACACCAGCAGGCAAAGGGTGATCAACAGGGTTTGCAGAATGCGGTACATCGCCCTCTCGCTTGGATCTGGCGCGCCTGCGGCAAGCGCAAGGAGGCGCCGTCGTGGCGGCTTGGAATTCGTTATCCCTTCGCCCGACGGGAGCGTCGGGCGAAGAGCATGCCTGCCTATGGTTTCGTTATGCAAAGCGGAACGAGGGGTTGGCCTCTCGATCCGGCACTATCCCTAGGTGATGAAATCAGGAGCCCTTGCCGCCGCACTTGCCGGTGGCAACATTGAAATTGCCGCAGGACATCGGCGCGCGCCAATCGGCGATCAGGTCCTTGGAATCGGGCAGGTAATCCGACCATTCGTCGCCAACGACGAGACCGGGCGTTTCCCAAACCGTCTCGAACTGGCCATCGCTCTGGATCTCGCCGATCAGCACCGGCTTGGTGATGTGGTGGTTCGGCATCATCGTCGAATAGCCGCCGGAAAGATTGGGAACCGAAACGCCGATCATCGCGTCGAGCACGGCGTCGGTGTCGGTCGTTCCGGCCTTTTCGACAGCCTTCAGCCACATGTTGAAGCCAATGTAATGGGCTTCCATCGGGTCGTTGGTGACGCGCTTGTCGTTTTTGGTATAGGCCTTCCAGGTCTTGATGAACTCGGCATTGCCAGGCGTGTCGACCGACTGGAAGTAGTTCCACGCAGCGAGGTGGCCGACGAGCGGCGTCGTGTCGAGACCGGCGAGTTCCTCTTCGCCGACGGAGAAGGCGACAACCGGGATATCCTCAGCCTTGACGCCCTGGTTTGCCAGTTCCTTGTAGAACGGTACGTTGGCGTCGCCGTTGATGGTCGAGACGACGGCCGTCTTCTTGCCGGCCGAGCCGAACTTCTTGATGTCGGAGACGATCGTCTGCCAGTCGGAATGGCCGAACGGCGTGTAGTTGATCATGATGTCTTCGGGCTTCACGCCCTTGGAGATCAGATAAGCTTCGAGGATCTTGTTGGTCGTGCGCGGATAGACATAGTCGGTGCCGGCCAGCACCCAGCGCTCGACGCTTTCGTTTTCCATCAGGTAGTCGACCGCCGGAACGGCCTGCTGGTTCGGCGCAGCACCGGTGTAGAAGACGTTGCGCTGGCTTTCCTCGCCCTCATACTGCACCGGGTAGAAGAGGATCGAATTCAGCTCCTCGAAAACAGGCAGGACGGATTTGCGCGACACCGACGTCCAGCAGCCGAACACGGCCGAGACCTTGTCGACGGAAACGAGCTCGCGTGCCTTTTCGGCAAACAGCGGCCAGTCGGAGGCGGGATCGACGACGACGGCTTCGAGCTTCTTGCCGAGCAGGCCGCCCTTCTTGTTCTGCTCGTCGATGAGCATCAGCATGGCGTCCTTGAGCGTCGTCTCGGAAATCGCCATGGTGCCCGAAAGCGAATGCAGAATGCCGACCTTGATCGTGTCGTCGGCAGCAAAGGCGCCGTTGAAGGCCGTGGTCGACAGGACCGTTGCCAGGAATGCGCCGGTGATGCGTGCCCTGATATTCATCTGATTGAACCCCTCTCGTTCTGGTCGCCGCAACGAGGCGTCGTTCCTTTTGACCGTTGCTTGAGGGATCATCCGCCAGTCCTGTTGCACTGCACATACGTCATTCTACGTAGGCCGAGGGGGCAAAGTGGAAGCACCCAAGGCGCCATGACTGATGGCATCGAAATCCGCACGCCGGACTGGCCGCGCGATGCTGTTTCCGGCTATTGAGGGTCTTCGACGGCCAATCGGCCGCGACAGGGATATCGAGACAGGTGAGAGATCATGAAGGCACGTATCAAGTGGGTTGAAGAGCGGACATTCGTCGGCGAATCCGGCAGCGGTCACAAGATCGTTCTGGGAACAGCCTCCGGCCCGGAAGGCAAGACGCCCGGCCCGAGCCCGATGGAACTGATGCTGATCGGCGCCGGCGGCTGCTCGGCCTACGACGTGGTGCATATTCTCGAAAAGGGCCGCGAGCCGGTCGAGGATTGCTCCGTGGAGCTCGATGCCGACCGCGCCGAAGAAGACCCCAAGGTCTTTACCCGCATCCATATGCATTTCGTCGTGAAGGGCCGCGGCCTCTCTGAGAAGAAGGTCGAGCGCGCGGTCGCCCTCTCGCTCGAAAAATACTGCTCGGCGTCGGCGATGCTCGCCAAGTCCGCGACGATCACCCACGATTTTGTCGTCGTCGACACGACGACTGTCAGCGGCTGATCCTTTCACGCTTGCTTTCGCCATCTCCGCATTGCATAAATTTCACGCATAGAATTCCAGTGCCGTGAAAATAGGCATTCACCCGCCAGCAATGCGAGAGATGACGAGGCAACATGGCGGCACGCCAGCGCATCATTCCCGTTCGACGCGAATACAACCGCTGGGTCGCGGACCAGACGCTTGAAGACTATGCCCTGCGCTTCACCGCCAAGAGCGCGCGGCGCTTCTCCTCCGAGCGCATCTCACAGACAGCGATCGGGGCGATCTCGTTCCTGGCGCTCGAAGCCATTGGTGGCGCGATCACCATGTCCTACGGCACGACCAACGCCATCGTTGCCATTCTGATCGCCAGCCTGATGATCCTGACGGTCGGGCTGCCGATCAGCCGCTACGCCATACGCCATGGCGTCGACATCGACCTTCTGACGCGCGGCGCCAGCTTCGGCTATATCGGCTCGACGCTGACGTCGCTGATCTATGCCAGCTTCACCTTCATCCTGTTTGCAATCGAGGCTTCGATCATGTCAGGGGCGCTCGAGCTGGCGCTCGGCATTCCGCTCTGGATCGGCTACATCGTCAGCGCCGTCGTCGTCATCCCGCTCGTCACCCATGGCGTACGCCTGATCAGCAAGTTTCAACTGATCACCCAGCCTTTCTGGATCGTGCTCAATATCCTGCCCTTCGTCTTCATCGCCTTTGCCGATTGGGAGAAGGTCGGCATCTGGCTTGCCTATTCCGGAATCCATCACGCCTCCGGCCCGCCGGGCACGCTCGCTCCCTTCGATTTGATAGAGTTCGGCGCAGCTTCAGCGGTGATCTTCGCGCTGATGGCGCAGATCGGCGAACAGGTCGACTTCCTTCGCTTCCTGCCGCCAGACGGCCAGCGCAAGCTGCATCATCGCGTTGCCGTCTTCCTGGCCGGCTCCGGCTGGGTGCTGGTCGGGGCGCCGAAGCTGCTGGCCGGCTCCTTTCTCGTCGTGCTGGCACTCTCCTTGGGCGTTCCCTCGACGCGCGCAGCAGATCCGGCGCAGATGTACTACACGGCCTTCGGCTACATGGTCCCGTCAGACACCGCAGCCCTCATGATGATGGTCGCCTTCGTCGTCGTCTCGCAGCTGAAGATCAACGTGATGAACGCCTATGCCGGGTCGCTGGCCTGGTCCAACTTCTTCTCGCGCCTGACCCATAGCCATCCCGGCCGCGTCGTCTGGCTGGTGTTCAACGTGGCGATCGCGCTGCTGTTGATGGAACTCGGCATCTACCGCCTGCTCGAGGAGACACTTGGCGTGTTCTCGATCATCGCCATGGCCTGGCTTTGCACGATTTCGGCCGACCTCTTCGTCAACAAGCCGCTCGGCCTGTCGCCTCCGGGCATCGAGTTCAAGCGCGCTCATCTCTACGACATCAATCCGGTCGGCCTCGGCGCCATGGCGCTTTCGGCAACGATCGCGCTGGCGGCCCATTTCGGGGCCTTCGGCACCATCGCCGCTTCGCTTGCGCCCTATATCGCCCTCGTCATCGCTTTCGTCGCATCGCCACTGATCGCCTGGGCAACGGGCGGCAAATATTACCTCGCCCGCAAGCCGAGAAGAAGTTGGGCCGCCCAGAGCGAGATCACCTGCTCGATCTGCGAACACCCGTTCGAGCCGGAGGACATGGCCTGGTGCCCGGCCTATGCGGCACCGATCTGTTCGCTCTGCTGTTCGCTCGACAGCCGCTGCCACGACATGTGCAAGCCGAAGGCGCGCTTCAACGCACAGATCGCAACGGTCGCCCACACGCTGCTTCCAGAAGCGATAACGGCGAAACTCTCGACACGGCTCGGCCGCTACGCCATCTCGGCCATGCTCTCGATCGCGGGTATCGGCCTCATCCTGGCGATGATCGCGCACCAGACCGGCAACGCGTCGCCGGAGACGGCTGCCGTCGTCGAGCGGACCATTGCCGCGGTTTTCTTCGTCTTTGCCGTGCTCGCCGGCATCGTCTGCTGGTTCTACGTGCTCGCCCACGATAGCCGGGTCGTCGCGGAAGAAGAATCGTCGCGGCAGAACACCCTGCTCTTGAAGGAAATCGCCGCGCACAAGAAGACCGATGCCGCCCTGCAGCAGGCCAAGGAGACCGCGGAGGCGGCCAACCGCGCCAAGAGCCGGTACGTCGTCGGCCTTAGCCACGAACTGCGCACGCCGCTCAACGCCGTGCTCGGCTACGCCCAGGTGCTCGAGCGCGATGACACGATCCCGCCTGCGCGCCAGGGCGCCATCAAGGTCATCAAGCGCAGCGCCGACCATCTGTCCGGCCTCATCGACGGACTGCTCGACATCTCGAAGATCGAAGCCGGCAAGCTGCAGGTCTATTCCAACGAGATCAACATTTTCGACTTCCTCGACCAGGTGGTCGAGATGTTCCGTCCGCAGGCACAGGCAAAGGGCATCGCCTTCCTGCATCGTCGGGCGTCCAGCCTGCCGCGCTACGTCAAATCCGACGAAAAGCGCCTGCGCCAGATCCTCGTCAACCTGCTCTCCAACGCCCTTAAATTCACGGAGCGCGGAGAGATCCGGTTCGACGTCGATTATCGCAGCCAGGTTGCGACATTTACCATCGCCGACACCGGCCGCGGCATCGCCGAGAAGGATCTCCCGCGCATCTTCGATCCGTTCCAGCGCGGCGAAGCGGAGCACCTCGGCAGCATGCCAGGCCTCGGCCTCGGCCTGACCATCACCCGGCTGCTGACGCAAACGCTCGGCGGCGAAGTATCCGTGACCAGTCAGCCGAGCACGGGCACGGCATTCCGGGTACGCCTGATGCTGTCGGCCGTCGACCGGCCGGCACCCCCTGCCGCCCTGCGCCGGGTCACCTCCTATCCCGGCCCGCGCCGCACGATCATGGTCGTCGACGACAACGCCGACCATCGCAACCTGATGCACGAAATTCTCAGCCCCATGGACTTCACCGTGCTTGCGGCCGAAAGCGGCAGCCATTGCCTCGAGATGCTCGAAACCCTTGCTCCCGACATCTTCCTCATCGACATCTCCATGCCCGACATGAACGGCTGGGAGCTGGTCGACAGATTGCGCCGGGACGGCCAGATGGCACCGATCATCATGCTGTCGGCCAATATCGGCGACGGTTCGGGGACCGGCGCCTATGCCGGCCACAACGACACCCTGGCCAAGCCCTTCGGCGTCGGCCAACTCGCAGACAAGCTCGCCGTACAGCTCGGGCTCACCTGGATCCATGAAGACGAAGCGCGCGAGGAGCCGGCATCGATCCGTGCCGACGCGATGCCGCTGCCGGACGGGCACCATGTCGAGGAGCTGATCCGGCTCGGCGAGATCGGCTACGTTAGGGGTATCGAGGCCAAGCTCGCCGAGATCGCGCTGGAACCGCAACATCAGCCCTTCGTGGCGGCGGCCCGCAACTACGTCCAGGCCTTCGACCTCGCCGGCTACGACGCCTTCCTGAAGAAGACAACGACCAATGGAGCCGCTCCCCGTGGTTGAGACCTACGATCGTCGAGACATTGTGCTTCTGGTCGACGATTCGCCCGAAGCGCTCGGCTTCCTGACCGAGGCACTGGAACAGTCCGGCTTCTCCGTCCTGATCGCCACCTCGGGCAACGCGGCGCTTTCGATTGCAGAGCGGATCACGCCCGACGTCATCCTCTTGGATGCGGTCATGCCGGGAATGGACGGGTTTGAAACCTGCCTGAGCCTGAAAGCCAACGCCGCGGTCGGGCAGACGCCAGTGCTGTTCATGACCGGGCTGACGGAAACCGAGCATGTGGTTCGCGCGCTCGAAGCCGGCGGCGTCGACTATCTGACGAAGCCGATCAATATCGACGAATTGCGGGCACGCATTCGCGTTCACCTGTCCAACGCCCGCTCCGCGCAGAGCGCCCATGTCGCACTCGATGCGGCCGGGCGGCACCTGCTTGCCGTGCGCGCCGACGGCGGCATTCGCTGGTCGACGCCGCAGGCGACCCGCCTCGTCAACGCCGCAACCGGCAGCGACGACGGGCTGGCGACGATCGCGCGGCGTATCGCCCACTGGATGGAGACGACCGGGGCACGCGGCGCGCGGGAGGCGAGCTTTACCCTGGAAGGACCGGGACCGTCGGGCCTGCAGGTTTCGTTTCTCGGCGCGATCGGCGCCAATGAGTATCTCTTCCGCTTGACGGCCGACAGCGGGCGCAGCGACGACGGAATGCTCAGGCAGCATTTTTCGCTGACCCAGCGCGAATCGGAGGTTTTGCTCTGGATCGCCAAGGGAAAATCGAACCGAGATATCGGCGAGATCCTCGGCCTCAGCGCCCGTACCGTCACCAAGCATCTGGAACAGATCTATGTGAAGCTCGGCGTCGAAAACCGCGCCTCGGCGGCCGTCAAGGCGACGCAGGTCCTGCACGGGATCTAGTCGCAAGCATCCGACCCGCGCGCCGTAACGAGGCGGGCGGGCCGGGGGCGACGCGGTTCAGTTGCCGGCGGCTTTCTTTGCCCCTGCCTGACGCTCGATCAGCGCGGCATAGGCATCGGAAAATCCGGAGAGCGAAAGCGCAATCGGGATCGCCTTGCCTTCCGGTGTTGCCACCGTCACCGTCGCCTTTGCTTTCGCCTTCATCGCGTCGATCAGGGCGGGTTCGACCGCACCTTCGACCAGGCAGCCCTGCGGCGTGCAGCGGCTGAGCGCCATCGACGTCTTGTAGCCGCCGGCGACATCGAATTTGACGCCATCCTTCAACGCGACCCCGAGCGGAACGGCCATCTGCATGGCAACCGTCTTGCCGTCGGGCCGGAACGCCAGGCTCATCACCAGGATAACCTGCTTGCCATCGCCGGAAAGCGTGCTGCCGGAGACCTGGCAGCGGGCCGGCTCCTTGCCCTGCTCGACGCATTGCAGCACCCATTCCTTGAACTGCGCGGCGGCGGCATCTGTGTTCGACGCCGGCTTCTGCGCCTTTTCCGTTGTCGCAGCCGGTCGCGTCTTCGCTCCGCCACCGATCGAATCGATGATTGCGCCGTTTCCGTCTGCCGTCGGATCGCTGAGGATCGGCGCCCCGGTTGTCGACCGCGACGCGGGCGTGGAGAACATCGGCCCCGTCGTCGACTGCTGCGCGGCCAGCGGCAACGGTGAACCGAGCACCAGCGCCGTCGAAAGGCCGAATACAAGACGCATCGCGCTCCTGTACGTCATGGGAAGTCCTCCAATATATCTTCGTGCATTTTGTCTTCCACGGAACAATACCCGAGTCAAACAGGTCGCGGCGATTGTGGTTTCATGAAGAAATGCCTAAGGATCATGTCTAATCCGGGTTTTTAGATTTGGTGAGGAACATGATGTCGAGCCTGCTGTCGCCCATGAAGATTGCCACCTTGCTATGTCTGTCCCTATCGACAAGCGGCGCCGCTTGGGCCCAGGCCTATGTGGATCAGGTCAACAGGAATGGCGGCAACAAGGCCTATGTCGAGCAGATGCCGGCCGGCGCGAAGCCAGGCATTGCCAAGCCTAATTCTCAAGCAAAAAGAAATACTTCGGCATCGTCGACACGCTCGGGAAAGACTGCGGGACAGGCAGCGGCCGCAGGTAAATCGAGCACTGTACAGGGTGCAGGCAATGACATCGTGCCGACCGTCGGCACCGGATCATCGGCGATCGTCCGACTGGTCTCTTCCGAGATGGACTGGCCCTCGGTCGGACGCGGCACGGTGAGCCGATAACCCGAAAGTACGACCTCATCTTGGTTACCACCGCGTTAACCAGTTCCGTCGTTCCTGCCTCATTTTCGGCCAAAATGACCAATTCACCCAAAAATGGGACTGCGAACCCATAAAACTTCAGTGGTAGGGAAGCTGTGTGAGAAAGTTCGCATGGACAGGGCTGGGCTAGTTCGTCCGGGTGAACCGCTGAGGGAATTTAATCAGTCTGGAAGTGCTTTCGCTTCGGAAACTATAGTTTTCGGGGAAGTATAACCGCGCGCCTTTAGTTTCGGTCCGATCCGGCTCGAGAAGCGATGACGCATGGCTTGCTGCACCTGGCGGCAGCAATCTGACGGGGGAATTATGAAGTTCAAACTGGCAGCTCTTTGTGTCTTTGGTGGGCTCCTTGCAGGATGTCAAAGCGGTCAACAGCTGGCGACGCCGGCAGCGACTTTGACCGCGCCGACGAAGACGACGCCCAAGGTCAGATCGATGCCCTCGCCGGAGATCCCGGTGGACATCGCCGTCTATGATTTTCCTGACCTCACAGGTCAGGCGAAACCCAACGAGGCCTTTGCCGAATATAGCCGCGCCGTTACCCAGGGCGGCGCTGCCATCCTCGTGGACGTCCTGAAGAAGACCGGCAACGGCCAGTGGTTCCGCGTCGTCGAGCGCTCCGGCCTGAAGAACCTCGTCCAGGAACGCACCCTGATCGAGAACACGCAGCGCGCCTACGGTCGCCAGAGCGGCCTGCCGCCCGTGCGTTTTGCCGGGCTGCTGCTCGAAGGCGGCATCGTCGGCTACGATTCCAACGAGCTGACCGGCGGCGCCGGAGCGCGCTACCTCGGCATCGGCGGCGACGTGCAGTATCGCTCCGATATCGTCACCGTCAATCTGCGCGCTGTCAGCGTCCAGACCGGTGAGGTTCTCGCCTCCACCACGACCACGAAGCAGATCTATTCGGTCCAGGTGCGCGGCGGCGCATACAAGTTTGCCACGGCCGGTGAACTGCTCGAGATCGAACTCGGTCAATCCCGCAACGACCCCGGCTCGCTCGCCGTGCGCGAAGGCATCGAGCTCGGCGTCTATTCGCTCGCCGTCGATGGCGTACGTCAAGGCCTCTGGCACCTCAAGGATCGCGCCAGCGAGGCCGAATTCATCCGCAATTACGATCAGAAGTACGGAAATATCTCACTTCCATCTTCATGATCCTAATACACAATAAATATTAAATCAGCCTCTACTTTAAAATGCGCCATTGCGAATCAATAACGATTCGTAATGGCGCATTTTTTATTTTCCACGATTCGGATTTAATTGACCCAATTTTGGGTGCTTGCCTTTTCTGGATTAACTATTACTTAATTAATCTGTATGAGCGCCTTGTTCAGACACAGGACGCAGTGATATTAAACGAATTGTTAACGCTCTAATTGAGTGCGGCGCCTCAAGGCGACCAAGACGCCCGCGCCGAACAAAAGGGAGAAGTCCATGAAATTCTCAGCAAGAAAGACTTTGCTGCTGACCGGCGTTGCCATCCTGGCGATGTCCGCAGGCGCTTCCGCGCAGGAAGCCAACACCGGCTACATCGGCCAGCGCGACGTCAGCAACTTCGCCTACCTGTCCCAGGAAGAGGCCAACCGCGGCTTCATCTATCAGCACGACCGGCAGAACGTGTTCCTGCCTCTGACGGCTGCCGGCGCACCCGGTGATGCCCAGCAGGGCAAGAACGACCTCGGCGTCATGCAGCTCGGCAGCCAGAACGTCGTCGGCGGCGACTTCCTGCAGAAGGGCAGCAACGTCGGCGGCATCGCCCAGTTCGGCACCAACAACCTGGTCGACACGTTCCGCCAGACCGGCAGCAACCGTGGCACCATCTTCCAGGGCGGCAATGCCAACATTGCCCGCAACACCCAGGAAAAGGGCGTAACGAGCAACGACACCGGCATCATCCAGCTGAACGACAACGCCAACAAGCCGGGCAACTACGCCGAAAGCAACCAGAAGGGCGCGCTTGGCGGCGGCAATTTCTCCGGGATCCTGCAGAGCGGATCGGGCAACGCTGCCATCAACAACCAGACGAACGAAACCTCATCCAACGCCGTAACCGCCCAGAGCGGCACCGGCAATGCCGGCATCAACAACCAGACCGGCAGCGAAGACGGTAATGCCGGCATCCTCCAGGTCGGCAAGGGCAATGGCGCGATCAACACCCAGCAAGGTGGCTCGGCTGACGCGACGGCGATCATTGCCCAGAACGGCAAGGACAACAGCGCCGTCAACACGCAGACGAATGTCGATCCGACCTCCGCAACGGTAATCCAGGACGGCAACAGCAACGGCGCTGCCAACGTCCAGACGTCAGTGAACAATTCCGACGCCTTCATCCTGCAGGACGGCAACAACAACACCGCCTCCAACCTGCAGTCGCCCGGCACCCAGGCCGGCCCGGCCGACAAGCTGAACGCCTCGATCGTCCAGAGCGGCAACAGGAACAACGCCGTGAACCTGCAGGCGGGCGGTGCCGGCGGCGGCAAGAACAACACGGCGCAGACAGTGCAGGATGGTAATCGCAACACCGCGCTCAACAGCCAGATCGGCGACTACCACAACAACGGCTACAACAACGACAACAAGGCGTCGATCGGCCAGGTCGGCAACGACAACCTTGCCGTCAACACCCAGAACGATGGCCGCAATTCGACGGCAACCATTCTGCAGGGTGGCAAGCGCAACGACGCTTTCAACCTGTCTGAAGGCGGCACGAACCACAACTCCGCCATCGGCCAGTTCGGCGACGACAACCTTGCCGTCAACGCCCGCAACCGCGGCGGCAGCCCGGAAGCCGGCAACGACGCGACGATCCTGCAGTTCGGCGACGACAACATCGCCGGCAACTACCAGAACGACGCGATCGGCACCGAAGCCTTTAGAAGCAACAGCGCCAATATCGGCCAGTTCGGTTCGGGCAACACCGCAACCAACTTCCAGGATACCGGTAGCGACAACGGGGCCAACATTGCCCAGTTCGGCACCGGCAACGGCGCAAGCAATGCGCAGGTCGGCGGCGGCGTAGAAAACACCGCCAACATCCTGCAGGTCGGCAGCGGCAACAGCGGCGCCAACGTTCAAAGCGGCGGCTCTGAAGCGACTGCGAACATCATCCAGGGCGGCTCGAACAACGAGGCGACAAACCTGCAGACCAACGTTGATCCGACCAACGCTTCGATCCTGCAGCTCGGCAGCCGCAACACGGCTGGCAACGTGCAGGCAGATCTGGTCAACTCCGATGCGCTTGTTGTCCAGGACGGCGCGCGCAACGAAGCGACCAACCTCCAGACCGACGGCACCAACATGGCCACCGTCATCCTGCAGAAGGGCGATCGCAACGTTGCCGGCACTATCCAGGCCGACAGCAGCAATGTTGATGCGTTTACCCTGCAGAACGGCGACCGCAACGAGGCGAACAATGGCCAGTCTGGCGTAATCGGCGGCACCGCCGGCATTATCCAGGACGGCAACCGCAACGCGGCCGGCAACGTCCAGCTCACCAGCAGCGGTGTCGACGCCTCGATCATCCAGTCGGGCAACCGCAACGAGGCAGCCAACCTGCAATCCGGCGTGACCGGCGGCAGTGCCAACATCCTGCAGGACGGCCGTGACAACTCGGCTGCCAACCTGCAGCTCTCCAGCACTGGCGTCGATGCAACGATCATCCAGGGCGGCCGCTCCAACGAGGCGGTCAACAGCCAGACGGCATCGTCGCTGTCGAACGCCTTCATCATCCAGGGCGCTGGCGGCAACAACGAAGCTGCCAACGTTCAGAACGACGTCACCGGCGCAACGGCCCTCATCGGCCAGTTCGGCTGGGACAACACCGCCGGCAACCTGCAGCAGGCAGAAAGCTCGGGCGTGACCGCGGCAGTGCTCCAGGTCGGCAATGGCAACACGGCCTACAACACTCAGGGCGAGTTCCAGACGGTGACAATTGGCCTGGACGACGGCTCCCAGAAATTGGGCAATGCAAGTCGGTTCGGTCCCTTGGGCGGCACGGCGAACTACTGGGAGTATGGCGTGCAGTGGACGAATGCGGGTCTGACTGGCACTGACGCAGCACCAGCACAGGATTCTTTTGCGGCCATCGCTCAGTTCGGCAACAACAACGTGGCACTCAACAGCCAAGTCGGGCAGGTCATCATACCGGGAGAACTTACAGCGCACGCCGATGTTTCGCTCTATGTGAAGCGCACATCCAACGGAGCATCGGCGCCGGGATCGATCGTAAACTTCGTGAATGGCCTGGTTGGTCCGACACTAAGTGAAGTGGCCGTTGACGGTCTTCAGGCAGTTGGCGATGCTCTGCCGGAAATCGTGCTTCCGACGGTTGCCTCGGCTGCAGGGATTGTTCAGACCGGCAACGACAACGACGCCTTCAACTTCCAGACCGCTGCTGCCGGTTCGCTTGCAGCCACGGTTCAGATCGGTGACGGCAACGGTGCTGCCAACATCCAGACCGCAACGCTTGGTGCTGCTGCCGCCATCGTTCAGTCGGGTAACGGCAACTCCGCGAGCAACCTGCAGACCGGTGCCATCCTGTCGGCAGCCGGCATCATCCAGGCCGGCCAGGACAACGTGGCAACGACCACACAGATCGCAAGCCTCGGCAATGCCGCTCTGACGATCCAGAACGGCAAGAAGAACGTCGCGGCCACCAACCAGTCGAACACGGTGGGCAACACCTCGCTGATCGTACAGTCGTCGAACAACTCGCTCGCCCTCGTCGACCAGACGGGCGCTGGCGGTCATTCGTCGGCAGTCGTCCAGGCAGGCGCCTACTCCAACGCCTGGATCAGCCAGACGGGCTCGGCCTCCAACTCGGTTGTGCTGCAGTACGGCAGCGGCACCAGCGATGCAGATCGCAACTATGCGATCGTCAACCAGGGCAACAACGGCCAGAACTCGGTGGTCATCCAGGCCGGCGCCAGAAACGTCGCCTTCGTCAGCCAGAATTGATCGAACTGGTGGGGCGCCTTCGGGCGCCCCACTCCCCACACGGAGGTTCAGATCATGCGGCTTCAGCAGGCAATTCGGTTTCTCCAGATTTTCGCAGTCACAATCATTTTCGGTTTCCCAGCGAGTGCCACTTCGATGAGCGGTCAAACCATCCTCGGCAACACCAGCGATCCCCGAATCACGGCATGCGGCGTGCGGATCGGTGGGCAGCAGATGGCAACGCTCAGACCCTTCATCGAAGGTGCAACCGATCTCAACGGCAGTTTCTCCCTCAGCATCGCCACACAATCTCCGGGGGGAAGCAGCACGACCAGCCAGAAGAACCGCTTTTTCGCGGGTTCGCTCGGCGACACGCAGGTCGTGATCAACCGTGTTGGCAAGGTTCGCCTGATGCTCGTTGTCACGGACGACAGCGGCAAGACACTCTGCGACCTCGACCAGACGATCGAGCTTTCGCAACCGACGACACGCATCTGACCGAAGAAACAGAGAAACGGGTAGAAAAAAGATGAAACGCTCGACACGCCCATTCAGCAAGGTTCTTCGCAACGCGCTCGTCGCCGCAGGCTTCGCGGCGGCCGCAACGACGGCTTCGGCCGAAGACCTGCTGGTCAAGGACTACAGCACCAACCCGGCAGAGGTGAACGCGCTGATGGCGCCGATCCAGCCGTTCCTCGGCGGCGAAAGCGGCTCGACCACCTCGATCATCCAGCTCGGCCAGGGCAATACCGCCAATGCCGGCATCGAGGGAACGGGAAGTCTGGCGCTGATCCAGCAGGCGGGCACCAACAACCGCGCTGTCCAGGCGATCGAGGGCCACAGCTCGGCCCTGCTTCTCGTCCAGGGCGGCACCAACAACTCGGTGGTGCAGGCGAGCCGCGGCGACAACAATTTCCAGCTCGTCGGCGTTTCCGGCGAGAACAACCAGATCGCCTACATCCAGGACGGCAACAGCCTCGCTGGCGTGCTGGACGTGCGCGATTCCAAGAATTCGACAGTGCTGGCGATCCAGACGGCGCAGAGCGGGCGGTACATGATGCCGACCGGCCTGCGCGGCCTGGAAAACAAGACCGTTGTCGTCGTTCCGGGCCGGATGTACGTTTTACCGAAACGTTGACCGCCCCCGATCTTCAAGAAGGAGAATACCCATGAAGTTGCTTCAAACCGCGCTTCTCGCGGCAACGGTCACCATCGCCGCGGCCGGCACCGGCCTTGCATCCGAACTGGTCTACCGGCCGATCAACCCTTCGCTCGGCGGCGACCCGCTGAACGGCAACTGGCTGCTGTCTCAGGCAACCGCCCAGGGCGAAGGCGCAAGCTCCAGCGGTCCGGGCTTCACCATCGACTTCCCGGATTTCGGCGGCGTGCCGCAGCCCAACCCCAACCCGGTACCGCTGCCGGAGGTGGACGACGGGCAGTAAACCCGGCGCCCGCACAAAACGAAAAAGAGCCAGCGAACGCCGGCTCTCTCGAGTGAGGATCGAAAGCGGCGCCTGTCCCGGGCGCTGCTTTCGATCTGTTTTTTGCATGTCAGCGCTGGCTGATGATCGCAACGTTGTTGCGGCCCTGCTGCGAGATGAACGCCTGGTGGCCGACGCCGGTCTGGCTGATCGAAGCCGAGTTCATGTAGCCGGCCTGCTGGATCAAACCGACATTGCGCACGCCGCTCTGCTGGATCGAGGCCGTGTTGAAGTCGCCGCTCTGGTAGACGAAGGACAGATTGCCGGCGAGCGACGTCGTATCGACGGTCGGTGCTGCGACGATCAGATCCATCACCGGCTTCATGATCGAAGCGGTATCGAGCGCCGCAAAGCCGGCGCCGCCGGTTGCCTGCTGCACGAAGGCCGGCGAAGCGAACTCAGGGCCGGCCATGGCGACCGGAGCCGAAAGAAGCGATGCAAGCAATACTGCGGAAATTACTTTAGCGTTGTTCATTTCTTATCTCCCCGTTCTTGGTGAGATGAGTTGTAACGACGCGAAATTAAGCAATGACCATAGATACTTGGAAAAATTTCCACCAATTTGAACGATAAAAAGCGGCGATCGGGATTAACGGAAAAACAACCATGATGCGGCCGCCGGCCAATTGCCTGGCCTCATCTGCGGCGCGACCAGCAACCAGCGATCAGCGGGACTGCGCGACGGCCCAGTCGAAGGCCTCGTCAAGGGCTGCGAACTTGATCGCCTGCCAGCGGCGATAGTCGGACACCAGATCGGACGACACCCACAGGTCACCCCGGTTGCCGGGCTTTTGCCAACCGACGAAGCCAAGGTCGCGGGCACGGGCAAAGACCCTCTGGGCGTGGCTTTTCGAAATGATGTAGCGTCCGGTGATCTCGCTGATGCGCAATGCGCCGATCGGTATCTGCCCCGACGCAAGCTCGCCTTTCGGCAGGCGCGCGATCAGATCATGCAGAATATTGCTGCCGGATTCCGTCCACACGAAGGTCGCGACACTCTCGGGCGGCGAACACCAGCCGGGCTCGTCAATCAGGTGTCGCGTCATCCTCGGCTGCGCGAAATGCATCAACGACGGCTCGGCAACGGAGCGCCGGTAGCGCGTACCGCCGTCCAGCCGGTCGAGCGATTTGAGATGCCCCTCGAACCACTGGCGGATGAGATCCTCGGCGGTATCTGCCACCGTCAGGGGCCGCAAACGCTTGTCGCCCGCCCATTCGGCGTCGAGCAGCAATCGGTAGCTTCGCATTTCCGAAAGATGGGCGACGGCGGTGTTTCTGCTTGCGACATTGTTGGCAACGAAGAAATCGATGAGCTTGGCCGCCGTCAGTCCGGGACGGGTTACATCGGTCTTGTGCTCGAAGTGAAGGGTCAGGATGGCCTGAGTCAGCAACCATTTCTGCAAATTGGCGGTGTATCGCACGATCCGCGGCGCGACATCGTGCATTTCGACCAGTCGCAACGCCACATCGCGCAAGGCCTCTGCGAACTGCTCGCGACCGAGGATCGCCTGCACCCGGACGGATAGCGGCAGCGCCGACATGTCGCTGACGGATGGGTGGACGCTCATGCCGTCAGGCTCCGCCGCGCCGGAAGATCGACCGCAACGCCGGCAAAGCCGCACTCGCCCCTATCCACGGAGCGGCGGCAATCGGCGATGTGTATTGGAAAGCCTGAAAATAGAACAAAACCCGATACGATAAACATTAAACCGATCCAAAATGTCGTGCGCTACAATATTCAAGCCGAGGCGGCGTTGCCATTCACTGCATATACAACAACATTAACGGTTTATTTACCGACCTCCATCGCTAAACACCATCACTCCGACGCCATTTTCGGGTGATGAGGTTAACGACCGCGTCGCGTTGCTGGCGACATTCCACCCGCATTGATGGCTTCGCTACAACGCTCGCAACCCGAAGCGGTAGCGCACGGCGGCTGGGGCACGACGAAACCGACCTTGACGCCAGTTCAACAAAGCCAATTCCAAGGAGACGGTGGAACATTGCGGGCAGCCAGACGTTGCGGCTGGTGGTCCGGGCCATGCCTGGTGTACCATGCCGATCTCTGAACGGAGGGTTGCGACATGCTTCGATGGCTCGCACTGGCCGCCATGACAACATCGCTTGCCGGTGGCGCCGAGGCTGACGAAGGCGCGTTCTTGAAGTCGCTTCAAGGGCGTTGGTCGGGAGAAGGCACGGTTCGAATTCGCACACACATGTCGCCCGTCAACGTCTCCTGTAACTTCGATAGCCAATCCAGGGGCATGGCTCTGTCGATGGAAGGGGTGTGTCGCGGGCTCATCCTGATTTCGCGCTCGATCGACGCACAACTGAAGGCCAGCGGCACGAAATACAGTGGGTCTTATCTTGGACCGCGCGGCGGACGGGCGGGCCTCAGCGGCAGCCGTCGTGGCGACGCGATCAATCTCACTATCCGCTGGGCCAAGGAGGTCAACGGCGATCGCAGCGCCAACCTGACGGTTCAGAAAGTCGGTGCAAACGGCATGCGACTGACCACCGTCGACGTCGACCCAACCTCCGGCAACAAGGTCGTCACCAGCGAGATCAACCTGCATCGCAAGTGAAGCTGAAGGCGTTCCTAGCGTTTCCCGGCCTGGAAATTGCGCTGGTAGGTTGCGTTCAGCAGCGTTTCCGCGGCCGTCGCAGCCGCCGACTGGTCCCGCGCTTCGATTGCCTCGACAATCGCCTCATGCATCTTCAAGGAGTGCTGCAGCCCACCGAATGTCCGAAGCGTCCTGGGGATGCTGATCGTCAGCGCGGTGCGGATCACCGATGATACCGGCAGCAGAAAGCGATTGTGCGCCGCCTGGATGATTTCCAGGTGAAAGTTGATATCGGCTTCGATGGCGTCGGAAACCGCCGCATGGTCCTCGACCATCCGCTCGTAGGCGGCACGGATGCGCTGGCGCTCGTCGTCCGACGCGCGGCGGGCGGCGAGACTTGCCGCCATCGGCTCGATCGCCAGGCGAATTTCGAAGAGTTCCTCGGCCAGGTGCGGCTGGTCCTGCGCGCCCTCATGCCAGGAGAGCACCACCGGATCGAGGGTGTTCCAATGTTCGGGCGCCCGCACGCGGGTGCCCAGGCGCGGCTTGGCTTCGATGAAACCCTTTGTCGACAGGATCTTCAGCGCCTCGCGCAAGGTCGTCCGGCTGACGCGCAGATTGCCGAGCATCTCGGATTCCTTTGGCAGGATCACGCCGGGCTTGAGTTCGCCCATCGCGATCCGGCGGCCGATCTCGGCTGCGATCTGCGCGGGCAAGCCCCGGTCTCCGATCGTAAATGTCGTCATCTGCCGCCCGTTTTTGAAATCCCGTCGCGCACTCTGGCGCGATTCTTCCCCTTGCTACCATAGCCCCCGGCACACCCCAACAGGCGCGAGCCAAGAGGGATAGCGACCGCGCCTATTCCCCGCCGAAGGGGCCAAGTTCAGATGCGAAACGCTGAACCATCGCCAAACCCGTCGCGGTCGGCCGCAGCGCCGGGGCACGGTCGAAAACCGGCAGGCCGGCGCGTTCACCGAAGAGACGCTTGCCGTAGCACATCAGGTTCTCGATGCCCTGCATGGTGAAAACGACCGCAGGAAGCATGTCGCGATAGGCCGCTTCCGCCTCTTCGTCCCAGCCGTCGCGATAAAATTCATAGGCTCTGACGGCATGGTCGATGCAATCGGGGGCGAGAATGAAGCCGCGGCATCCGGCCCGCAGGTTGTCGATGAGTTCGAGCCCGGCCCGCCCGCTGAAAACCGGCAGTCGTCCCTCGGTAACCTCGATCAGCGCGGCGATATCCACCACCGGCCCCTCGCCCTTGATGAGCGTGATGTTCGGATGCTGGCGAACAAGCTCGGCAATGTCCGTTGCCGTCAGGCCCCTGCCCATGAAGGCCGGTGCATTCTGGATGGCGACCGGTACGTCGATCGCGTCGGCAACCCGGCCGAAGAAGCGGATGTATTCCTGGGCCGAAAACTGGCCGACGATCGGCGGCTGCAGGATCAGCCAGTCGGCGCCGGCCCCAACGGCGTGGCGTGCCTGTCGCACCTGCTCCTCGACTGACGGCCCGAAAATGGTGAGCGCCACCGGCACCTGGCCGGCGGTGTCTTCCACCAGCCATTCCATCACCGCCATGCGTTCCACCTCGCTCAGTTTCGAGGCTTCGGTCGCAAGGCCGAGTGCCGCCATGCCGTGCACGCCGGCCACGAGGCAGACTTCTGTCTGCCGCCGCATGGCTTCGCGATCGAGCTTCTCGTCGCCATCAAAGAGCGCATAGAGGATGGCGTGGATGCCGTGAAGGTCAGTGGGATCGAACCGGGACATCGCCGCTCCCCCTCAGTGGCTGTCGCGCGGCACGGCGTGCCCGCGGCAACCGACGAGAAAATCGAGATCAGCGCCACGATCGGCCTGCATCACCCGCTCGACATAAAGGCCCTGGTAACCTCCGGGCATGGCGATCTCGGGCGGCGTCCATTCCTGCCGCCGGCGCGCCAGTTCGGCCTCGTCGACATCGAGGTGCAGCCGGCGTCCTGCCACGTCGAGCTCGATCCAGTCACCGTCCCTGACCAGCGCCAGGGCACCGCCGACAGCTGCCTCCGGCGCCACATGCAGCACGACGGTGCCGAAGGCCGTACCGGACATGCGCGCATCGGAAATGCGCACCATGTCGCGCACGCCTTGCTTCAACAGCTTCTGCGGTAGCGCCATGTTGCCGACCTCGGCCATCCCTGGATAGCCCTTAGGGCCGCAGTTCTTCAACACCATCACCGAGGTCTCGTCGATGGCAAGCTCGGGATCGTCGATACGCTCTTTGTAGTGATCGATCGTTTCGAAGACGACGGCGCGGCCGCGGTGCTGCATCAGCGCCGGGGTTGCCGCAGACGGTTTCAGGATCGCGCCCTGCGGCGCGAGATTGCCCTTGAGCACAGCGATGCCGCCCTGCTGGGTCAGCGCAACGGCACGAGGCAGGATGACATCCGGATTGTAATTTTCCGCATCCGCGATGTTTTCGCCGACGCTTTTGCCGGTCACCGTCGGATTGTCGAGGTTCAGCAGGTCGGCGATCTCCCTCATGACTGCGGGCAGGCCGCCGGCGTAACAGAAGTCCTCCATCAGGAATTTTCCTGATGGCATGAGGTTGAGGATCGTGGGGATATCCCGGCCGAACCGGTCCCAATCCTCGAGCGTCAGTTCGGTGCCGACCCGCCCGGCGATCGCCAGCAGATGCACGACGGCGTTGGTCGAGCCGCCGATGGCGCCGTTGACACGGATGGCATTGGCAAAGGCTTTTCGCGTCAGGATGTGCGAGGGGCGCAGGTCCTCGGCCACCATCGCAACAATCCGCCGGCCGGACAACCGGGCCAGGCGCGCGCGGTGTGCATCGACCGCCGGATAGGCCGCATTGCCGGGCAAGGCCAGCCCAAGGGCTTCGGCCATCGATGCCATCGTCGAGGCCGTACCCATGGTCATGCAATGACCTGGCGATCGCGACATGGCGCTTTCCGCCGCCATGAACTCGGCCGGCGACATGACGCCGGCCCGCACATCCTCGGAGAATTTCCAGACGTCGGTGCCCGAACCGATGGTCCTGCCCTTCAGCCGGCCGTTCAGCATCGGCCCACCGGAGACGACGATCGCCGGCAGATCACATGAGGCAGCGCCCATGACGAGCGACGGCGTGGTCTTGTCGCAGCCGGCCATCAGAACGACGCCATCGATCGGGTTTCCACGGATCGCCTCCTCCACATCCATGGAAGCGAGATTGCGAAAGAGCATGGCCGTCGGGCGCAGATTGGACTCACCGCAGGAAAACACCGGGAACTCCAGCGGCAGGCCACCTGCCTCCAGCACGCCCGCCTTGATGTGCTCGATCAGGCCGCGAAAGTGGGCGTTGCACGGCGTGAGTTCGGAGAAGGTATTGCAGATGCCGATGACCGGACGCCCGTCGAAGGCGTCATCCGGCAGGCCGTTGTTCTTCATCCAGCTGCGATGAATGAAGCCATCCTTGTCGAGCCCTCCGAACCAGTGCTGCGATCTCAGTTTTCTCGGCATGTCCACCCCTCCACCTTGCGCCACGCGCTGCGTGGCACTTTTTATTTCTCATATAATCGGAGTTATTCGCAGTCAAGCATTGAACTTGCACAACAAGCCGCCCTGCTCGCCGGTTTCGGAAACCGGGCCACGTCGGAGGGAGTTGATGGAGGAAGCCGGTGAGGAGGCAGATGAGAATGCGAAAGCCGCAGTAGGGAAACAGGGGGCCTTCGCGGCCGGCGTCAAGCAGAGAGCGGCAGGCAACGCCAACCAACGCGGGCCGCGCTGATTGGCGAAAGCGATTGAGATCAGACCGCCCGCCCCGGCTCAGGGATGGTGCAGGACGCTCAAGCCACCGTCGACGGTCAGGCAGGTGGCGTTGATGAAGGTGCATTCGTCCGACACCAGGAAGAGTGCCGCGCGGGCAATCTCGTCAGCCGTGGCGATGCGGCCGCCCGGATGCAGCTTCATTGTTTCGGCTTTGGCAGCAACCGGATCCGGAAAGCTGTTCCAGTATTCGACCGCCTTCTGCGTGAGCACGTATCCGGGCGCAAGAGCGTTCACGCGGATGCCCTTCGAAGCGTATTCGATGCCGAGCGACTTGGTCATGCCGAGAAGCGCATGCTTGGCCACCGGATAGGGAAAGGTATGCGGAATGATGGTGAAGGCATGGGTGGAGGCAATGTTGAGGATGACGCCGCCGCCATCCTCAATCATGCCCGGCAGCACGGCACGGCTGCAGTTCCACGCGCCCTTGAGATTGACGTCGAAGCAGCGCTGCCAGTCGGCATCGCTCGATGCCAATGGCTCGGAAAAGATGTTGATGCCGGCATTGTTGACGAGCGCGTTCGGCCGTCCGATCGCCTGCTCCGCCTGACGGATAGCTTCGGCGATGCCGTCGGCGTCAGTGATATCGGCTGTCGTCGAGGCAACGGTGCCGCCATCCGCCTTGAGCCTTGCCGTCTCCTTGTCGAGCAGCGGCCCGTCGCGATCGATCAGGAAGAGACTGGCGCCTTGCTTCAGGAACTCCTCCGCCATGGCGAGGCCAATGCCCTGGGCAGCACCTGTTATGACGATACGTTTGCCAGCAAGCCGCTTGCTCATGTTTGTCCCCTCCCTCATTCGATCAACCGGCGCAGCCGTCACCACTCGGCGACGCTGCCATCCTCATGGCGCCAGATCGGGTTGCGCCAGCGGTGACCTTCCTTGGCGCGCTCGATGACATAGGCCTCGTCAACCTCGACGCCGAGACCCGGCCCCTGCGGAATGGACACAAAGCCGTCCTCATAGTGGAAGACATCCTTGTTGGAGACGTAATCGAGAATGTCGTTGGCCTCGTTGTAGTGAATGCCGAGGCTCTGTTCCTGGATGAAGGCATTGTAGCTGATGGCGTCGATCTGCAGGCAGGCGGCAAGCGCGATCGGCCCGAGCGGGCAATGGGGCGCCAGCGCCACGTCATAGGCTTCGGCCATCGACGCGATCTTGCGGCATTCGGTGATCCCGCCCGCATGGGAAAGGTCGGGCTGGATGATGTCGACATAACCGTCGGCCAGCACCGACTTGAAGTCCCAGCGCGAATACAGCCGTTCGCCGAGCGCGATCGGCGTCGAGCAATGGTTGGCGATTTCCTTCAGCGCCTCGCGGTTTTCCGACAGCACCGGCTCCTCGATGAACATCAGCTTGAACTGCTCGAGTTCCTTGGCCAGCACCTTGGCCATCGGCCGGTGCACCCGGCCGTGGAAGTCGACGCCGATGCCGATATTCGGGCCGATCGCATCGCGGATGATGCCGATGGTCTCCACGGCCTTGTCGATCTTCTCGTTGGTGTCAACGATCTGCAGCTCCTCGCAACCGTTGAGCTTGATCGCCTTGAAGCCGCGCGCCACCACGTCCTTGGCGTTGCGGGCAACGTCGCTCGGGCGATCGCCACCGATCCAGGAATAGACCTTGATCTTGTCGCGGCACTGGCCGCCGAGCAGGGAATGCACCGGCTGGCCGAGCGCCTTGCCCTTGATGTCCCAGAGCGCCTGGTCGATGCCGGCAAGCGCGCTCATATGAATGGCACCGCCACGGTAGAAACCGCCGCGATACATCACGTTCCAATGATCCTCGATCAGGAATGGATCCTTGCCGACGAGGTAGTCGGAAAGCTCGTGCACGGCAGCCTCGACGGTCAGCGCCCGGCCCTCGACGACGGGCTCGCCCCAGCCGACGATACCCTCGTCGGTCTCCACCTTGAGAAACAGCCAGCGCGGCGGAACGATATAGGTCGTGAGCTTGGTGATCTTCATCGAATGATGTCCGGTTCGGTGGGGATAATGGGTCGTGACCAGCCGGGCGACAGCACGGCTGCGGGGATTTTCAGAGAACGGGCTTCGCGGGGCTGTGCTGCTTGACTGCCGTCGCCAGGTCGCGCGCGGCGAGATCGAGCATGCGGATCGAGCAGTCGCGCGCAGCCGCCTTGTCTCGCATGCGCAGGGCTTCGACCAGTTCGCGATGGATGTCGATCGCCTCGTCGCGCCGCTCGGCGGCCTCGTTGGAGGCATGCAGCGAAAATTTGAGCGCCGCCTGGATGATGCCGACAAGCTGAAGGAAGACCTGGTTGTGGCTGGCCTTGAGCAGGCAGGTGTGGAACGCGACGTCGGCATCGGTGAAGCCGGCGACATCACGTTCGCCGTCACGCATCGCCTGCCAGGCTCGCTCGAGATCGGCGATTTCCTGCACCGTCGCGCGTTCCGCGGCAAATTCGGCCGCGACCGGCTCGATCGCCCGGCGCGCTTCCAGAATGCAGTTCAAAAGATCGAATTCGAAGATGCGCTCGCCGATCCATTCGAGCACCTGCGCATCGAGAATGTTCCACTCGTCCTTGCCGCAAACGACGGTGCCGACCCGCGAGCGGCCACGCACCATGCCCTTGGATTCCAGGATCTTCAGCGATTCGCGAATGACCGTCCGGCTGACGCCATAGCGCTCGCAGAGGTCGTTTTCCCGCGGCAGCGTTGAGCCGACGGGAAAGACGTCGGCGCAGATGTCGGAGGCGATGGACCGCGTCACGTTCTTCTGAACACGCGGCCGGCGCTGCACCTGCTCTCCCGCTGCGGCTTGCGGCTCCTGTCCTTCCATCTGCATCTCCACCCATCCCTTCAATTCCTTCGACGCTTTTACTCCAGTTCACCCGCCCTCGCGACGGGGGTCATGGGGCTGCGTCGACAATAGTTATACATCACTATCTCAATCATCATACAAAGGCAATTGACGGATATGATGATTCATCATACACAAATAGCAACTGCAGGAGGCAGTTCACCAGGGAGAGAAATCATGCGCTTCTTCAAGGCCGCCATCTTGGCTGGCACCGTCGCCGTATTCGCCGCAACTTCGGCCTTCGCTGCCGACGTCAAGATCGGCTTCATCGTCAAGCAGCCCGAGGAGCCGTGGTTCCAGGACGAGTGGAAGTTCGCCGACGTCGCCGCCAAGGAAAAAGGCTTCACGCTGGTCAAGATCGGCGCGGAAGACGGCGAAAAGGTTCAGTCGGCGATCGACAATCTCGGCGCCCAGGGCGCACAGGGCTTCATCATCTGCACGCCCGACGTCAAGCTCGGCCCCGGCATCATCGCCAAGGCTCAAGCCAACGACCTGAAGCTGATGACGGTCGACGATCGCCTCGTCAATGCCGATGGCAGCCCGATCGAAGACGTGCCGCATATGGGCATTTCCGCCACCAAGATCGGTGAAGCCGTCGGCCAGTCGATCGTCGACGAGATCAAGAAGCGCGGCTGGGACATGAAGGACGTCGGCGCGATCCGCGTTTCCTACGACCAGTTGCCGACCGCCGTCGACCGCGTAGAAGGTGCGCTCTCGGTGCTGAAGGCCAACGGCTTCCCGGAAGCCAACATCTTCGACGCGCCGCAGGCAAAGACCGACACGGAAGCGGCCCTCAACGCTTCGACCGTCGTTCTCAACAAGAATGCCGGCATCAAGAAGTGGGTGGCCGTCGGTCTCAATGACGAAGCGGTGCTCGGCGCCGTGCGCGCCACCGAAACCGTCGGCATCGCCCCCGACAGCATGATCGGCGTCGGCATCGGCGGTGCGGACTCGGCCATCAACGAGTTCAAGAAACCGGCAGCCACCGGCTTCTACGGCACCGTGATCATCTCGCCGAAGCGCCATGGCTATGAGACCGCGCTCAACATGTATGAGTGGGTCGCCAACGGCAAGGAGCCGGAAAAGCTGACGCTCACCGCCGGCCAGATCGCGCTGCGCGACACTTACGAGGCCGTGCGCAAGGACCTCGGCATCGAGTAATCCCCGTCTTCGATGACTTTTGCCCGGCGGCCCATCGCCGCCGGGCGCCCCATTCCGGAGCGTCGCAGATGCAAGACTTCCTCGAATTCCGATCCATCTCCAAGGGTTACCCCGGCGTCCAGGCACTGTCGAACGTCTCGTTCTCGGTGAAAAAAGGTGCCGTCCATGGATTGATGGGCGAAAACGGCGCCGGCAAGTCGACGCTGATCCGTGTTCTCTCCGGCGACCAGTCGGCAGACACCGGCGAAATCCTGATCGACGGCAAAGAGCAGCACTATCGCTCGGTGCGCGACGCCTTCCATGCCGGCGTCATCGTCATCCACCAGGAACTGCAGCTCGTCCCGGAACTGACCGTGGCAGAAAACCTCTGGCTCGGGCGGTTTCCGGGCAAAGGCGGAGTGATCGATCGCCAGCAACTGACAGGCGTCGTCTCGGCGAAGCTTGCCGAGATCGGCATCGACGTCGACCCCTCCGTGAAAGTCGCCTCGCTATCGATCGGCGAACGGCAGATGGTGGAAATCGCCAAGGCCGTCATGCTCGATGCCCGGGTGATCGCGCTCGACGAGCCGACGTCGTCACTCTCCTCAAGGGAGAGCGAGATCCTCTTTGCCCTCATCGACCGTCTGCGCGCCAGCGGCACCGTCATTCTCTATGTCTCGCATCGCCTCGACGAAATCTTCCGCCTTTGCGACAGCCTGACGGTGCTGCGCGACGGAAAGCTCGCCGCCCATCACCCCGAGATTTCGAAGGTGACGCGCGACCAGATCATTTCCGAAATGGTCGGCCGCGAGATCGCCAACATCTGGGGCTGGCGCGAACGCGCGCTCGGCCAGGAACGGTTGCGCGTCGAAGGCATTTCGGGGCCGAAACTGCGCCACCCTCTGAGCTTTTCCGTCCGTCGCGGCGAGATCCTCGGCTTCTTTGGCCTGATCGGCGCCGGCCGCAGCGAATTGGCCCGTCTCGTCTACGGCGCCGACGCGCGAAGCGGCGGATCGGTCTCTGTCGATGGCGTCACGATCGCGGCCGACAGCCCGCCGCACTCGATCCGCTCCGGCATGGTGCTCTGCCCGGAAGATCGCAAGTTCGACGGCATTGTCCAGGGCCGCTCGATCGAGGAGAATATGACGATCTCCTCACGCCGCCACTTCTCGCCCTTCGGCATCATCAACCCGAAAAAGGAGGGCGCGCTTGCCGACAAGTTCATTGCCAAGCTGCGCGTGCGCACGCCGTCGCGTCGCCAGGACATCATCAATCTCTCGGGCGGCAACCAGCAGAAAGTGATCCTTGGCCGCTGGCTGTCCGAAGAGGGCGTCAAGGTCCTGATGATTGACGAGCCCACGCGCGGCATCGATGTCGGCGCCAAGTCGGAAATCTACGAAATCCTCTATGAATTGGCAGCCGACGGCATGGCGATCGTGGTGATATCAAGCGAACTGCCCGAAGTCATGGGCATCGCCGACCGCATCATGGTCATGTGCGAGGGTCGCGTCGCCGCCGATATCCCACGAGCAGATTTCGACGACCGGCGCGTTCTGGCTGCCGCCCTTCCGGACGTTCAAAACCCAAACACTCCTTCTCACGCACAGGCACGTTGACGATGACCTCCTTGAAAAAACTTCTTCTCGGCGAACAGGGCCTTGTCGTCATCTTCGCGCTCGCCTTTCTCGTCGTGTCGCTGACGGTGCCGAACTTCCTGACCGAGCGCAACATGCTCGGCCTGCTGCAGTCCGTCGTCACCATCGGCATCGTTGCCTGCACCATGATGTTCTGCCTCGCCTCGCGCGACTTCGACCTTTCCGTCGGCTCGACGGTCGCCTTTTCCGGCATGGTCGCGGTCATGGCATCGAATGCGACCGGCTCGATCCTGCTCGGCCTCGTCGCCGCCCTCATCTGCGGTGGCCTCGTCGGCACGGTCAACGGCGTCGTCATCGCCCGTTTCCGCATCAACGCACTGATCACCACGCTTGCGACGATGCAGATCGTGCGCGGCCTGGCGTTGATCGCGTCTGACGGCCGCGCCGTCGGCATCAACGACCCAAGCTTCTATCAGCTGGCGCTGTCGCGCTTCCTCGGCATTCCGACACCGATCTGGGTGATGGCGCTGCTCTTCGTCGCCTTCGGTTTCCTGCTAAACCGTACGGTGTTCGGCAAGAACACGCTGGCGATCGGCGGCAACCCGGAGGCATCGCGGCTGGCCGGCGTCGATGTCGCGCGCATGCGCATCTGGATTTTCGCGCTGCAGGGGCTCGTCTGCGCCGTTGCCGGCGTGCTGCTCGCCTCGCGCATCACCTCGGGCCAGCCGAACGCTGCAACCGGCCTCGAGCTCTCGGTCATCTCCGCTTGCGTGCTTGGCGGCGTATCGCTGGCTGGTGGCCGCGCGGCGATGACGGGCGTGATCGTCGGCGTGCTGATCATGGGCATCGCCGAAAACGTCATGAACCTGCTCAACATCCAGGCCTTCTACCAGTATGTCGTGCGCGGCCTCATCCTGCTGCTCGCCGTGCTGCTCGACAACCTGCGCTCGTCGGCTGCCGGGCGGCGAGCCTAGCAGCCCATGTCCGGGGACACGCTGCGCCTCGCCAGTGGCGCGCTTTCGATCGAATTGAGCCGCTTCGGCGGCTCGATCCTCTCTGGCAGCTATGCCGGCATCCCCATCTTTCGACCCACGGAAACCGATGGCCTTGCGTCTCAGCGCCACGGGGCGGAAGCCGGCTTTCCGCTCGTTCCCTTTGGCAACAGGCTGGAGGGCAATACCTTCACCCTCGCCGGACATCGCTACGCCCTCCCCCGGAATGCCGGCGATCCCTGTTATCTGCACGGCGACGGCTGGCTGGCGACATGGGAGGTGGCCTCGCACAGCAAAACCGAGGCATGCCTGCGCTACGAACACCGCGCGGTTGCGCCGAGCCCCTATGCCTATGATGCCGTTCAGCACTTCAGCGTCGACGGAGACCGCCTGACCATTAGGCTTGCGGTGACGAACAGGTCGGCTCTCGCGCTGCCGATGGGCCTCGGGCACCATCCCTTCTTCCCGAAAACCGCAGGCACGCGGTTGGGGGCAAAAGCCGATCGCTTCTGGACCGAGCGTGCCGGTCACCTGCCCGATCAGCCGGGGGCGATACCGCGCAATCTGGACTTCGAAAGCGGCAATCCACTTCCGCGCCAATGGCTCAACAACGCCTATGAGGATTGGGACGGCAAGGCTGTGATCGAGTGGACGGAGCGTGACCTCTGCCTGGAGATCGAAGCGGGGCTCCCCTTCCGCCACTTCATGCTCTACACCCCGGAAGATGCAGACTTCTTCTGCCTCGAACCGATGACGCATCTGCCGAACGGCCATCACCTTCCCGGCCTCGGCGGTCTTTCCGTTCTTCAGAGCGACGAAAGCCTTGTCGGCACGATCACGTTCACGCCGCGCCTGATTGCGAAAGAGCGTTGAAGGGGAACGGGCGGCCGATCAGCCGACTCAAACACCAAAGCGCCGCGTCACAATTGGCGCGCAGCGCTTTGGCCATCGTAGCTCGTTTGTTTCGCCGCTTACGCTGCAACCTGCTGCGACGCATCGAATTCTGCCGCCCACTGTACCGATGGCCGCGCGGCGCAGCGCGCGATCCAGGCCTTGACGGCGGGAACGTCGGGCGTTGCCTCCGGGTACCATGCAAACGGCGAATAAAGCAGCAGGTCGGCAGCGGAGAATTCATCGCCCATCAGATAGGGGCTCTTCGTGAGCGCCGTCTCCAACTGCTGCGCCATTTCTGCAGAGCCGCGGAACGTGGCCTGCAGATAGGGATGCGAAAGGCCAGCCGCCTCGGCGATCAGGACCGGCTCGACCACGCCGGCATACCAGGCAAGCCAGCTCAGATAGCGGCCGCGCTTGGGATCGCCGGCAAGCGGCGCCAGCTTTTTGGCCGGGAACAGATCGGTCAGGTACTGGATGATGGCGATGCTTTCCCAGATGACGACACCGTCGTGCACCAGCAGCGGCACCTTGCCATCGGGATGCGGGTTCCTCGGATCTTTCGCGCCGCTGCCGTCGCCACGGGTGATATCGACGATGACGATGTCGACCTTGTCGAGCGCATCGAGCTCGCGAAGCAAAGTGATGATGCGCGAAGAGCGGGAGCGCGGGGCGTGATAGAGCGTCAACATGGAAAAGACCTCGATTGCGGTTTCTGTCTGGCCTCTTTATAAACGGGGCCAACTGTCAATTTCCGTCAGTAGGACCATGGCACGCAGCGATCGTCTGTTTCGTCTTCTCCAGGCGCTACGCAGCCTGCCGCAGCCCGTGACGGCCGCGCGACTGGCGGAGGAAACCGGCGTGTCGCCGCGCTCGCTCTACCGCGATATAGACAGCCTGCGCGCCGCCGGCGCCGTCATCGACGGCGAGCGTGGCTTCGGCTACCGCCTGACGGAGGACATCGCCCTTCCGCCTCAAACTTTCACGCGCCTTGAAATCGAAGCCCTTGTGCTCGGGCTCGGCGAGGTTCGCCACATGGGCGAGCCCGAGCTCGCACGCGCCGCGACAGCCGTACTGTCGAAGATCACGGCCACCCTGCCCGACCGGCTGCAGCAGCAGACCATCCATGCGGTCTCGCAGGTTCATCGTTTCGAGCAGAGGGCCGTGCCGGATATCGACGTCGGCCTGCTACGCGAAGCCTGCTGGCAGGAGCAGGCCATCGTCATCGACTATGTCGACGCCGGGGGACAACACAGCGAACGGCGCGTGCTGCCGCTTGGCATCGTCTATCTCGAACAGGTTCTTGTGCTGCTTGGCTGGTGTTGCCTGCGCCAGGATTACCGCAAGTTCCGCATCGATCGCATCGCTGAAATGAGGGCGACGGACGAGAGCTTCCGACCCCGGCGCGTGCCTATGCTGCGCGACTTCATCGCCCGCATGAATGCCGGGACACCGATCGCGGCGCCGGCCCACCGCAACGGATAGGCCGTGTCGTGCACGCGGACTCTGAGCATTCCGGAAACGACATAGAGGCGTTCATCGCCCTTGTGGCGTTCGACGCCGATGCGTTTTGCGGCAATACGCTTCGTCTTGCCGACAGTCGGCCGCGTGGTGGCGCACCAGCGCCACGCGGCTGATCCTAAAATGAAAAAGGCGTGGCCCACCGAAGGTGAACCACGCCTTGCCGCACCGAGATGCGGTCTTGCCCTGGGAGGCAGCTTTATTCGGCGGGCTGCAGGCCCTGTACCGGGCTTTCCGGCAGCGCCCGGCCGCCAAGGGTCGCGGCAAGCTGGGCCTCGTCCAGTTCGCCTTCCCATTTTGCGACGACGATGGTCGCAACCGCATTGCCGACGAAATTGGTCAGCGCCCGGCATTCCGACATGAAGCGGTCGATGCCGAGGATCAGCGCCATGCCGGCGACCGGCACCGCCGGCACAACCGAAAGCGTAGCGGCAAGCGTGATGAAGCCCGCGCCGGTGATGCCGGCAGCGCCCTTGGAGCTCAGCATCGCCACCAGCAGCAGCAGCACCTGATCACCGAGCGACAGCGGAATGTCGGTCGCCTGGGCGATGAAGAGCGCCGCGAGCGTCATGTAGATGTTGGTGCCGTCGAGGTTGAAGGAATAACCGGTCGGGATCACCAGGCCGACGACCGAGCGCTTGCAGCCGGCCTTCTCCATCTTGCTCATCAGACCCGGAAGCGCCGCTTCCGAGGACGACGTGCCGAGAACCAGCAGCAGTTCCTCCTTGATGTAGCGCAGGAGCGCAACGATCGAGAAGCCATTGTAACGGGCGACCGCGCCGAGCACGACGAAGACGAAGAGCAGCGAGGTGACGTAGAACGTGCCGATCAGCATCGCCAGATTGGCGATCGAGCCGACGCCGTACTTGCCGATGGTGAACGCCATGGCGCCGAAGGCGCCGATCGGCGCCGCCTTCATCAGGATCGCGACCAGCTTGAAGATCGGCAGCGTCAGCGCATGCAGGAAGTCGACGACCGGCTCAGCCTTCTTGCCGACCATGGCAAGCGCCAGGCCGAACAGGACGGAGATGAACAGCACCTGCAGGATGTCGCCTTCGGCGAACGCGCCGACGAGCGTCGTCGGGATGATGTTCATCAGGAAGCCGGTGATCGACTGCTCATGCGCCTTGTCGGCGTAGGACGTGACCGCCTTGACGTCGAGCGAGGCAGGATCGATGTGCATGCCTGCACCCGGCTGCACCACATTGGCGACGATAAGGCCGATGATGAGGGCCAGCGTCGAGAACGTCAGAAAGTAGATCATCGCCTTGCCGGCGACCCGACCGACCTTGGCAAGATCGGTCATGCCGGCAATGCCGGTGGCAACCGTCAGGAAGATGACGGGCGCGATGATCATCTTCACCAGCCGGATGAAGGCGTCGCCAAGCGGCTTCAGCTGCGTGCCGATCTCGGGGTAGAAATGGCCGAGCAGGATGCCCGCTGCGATCGCCACCAGGACCTGGACATAGAGATGACGATAGAAGGGTGTCTTGCCGCGCGGTTCCGCGGATTGGTCGATAATCATGATATCCTCCACTAAGCCCAGTCCGGCGTCGTGCCGGGCCTCCCGGGCCATTTTCAGAAGCGCGACAGCTCGGGCTGTCATGAGGACGTCATTTGCAATGGGCGTGCCAGATCGTGGCGCGCACCATCATGCCATTGAAATATCGGTCTATTTTATTGATGGCTGGTTCGGGCACACGAAAATTTGAGCGGATATCCGCACAACGCATATGGAAATATGAGCGGAATAATGCACAATTCCGCCATGACAATGCCTGCCTCTGCCCCATTGAAAGCCGGAGATCTCGACCGGAATATGCGCCGTTCCTGGCTGATTTTCGCCGTGGTCGCGGTGGCGCTGCTCAGCGCCGGTCTCTTTGTCGCCGGCGAGTATGGACGAAACAAGGCGTTGGCGGCGGTCGATATCCAGAGCCGCATCGACGCCAATCTCAAGGCTTCGCTGCTGCGGGCTGTGCTGGAGCGCCAGCGCGCCCTGCCGCTGGTTCTGGCCGACGACGTCGAGGTGAAGGCCGCGCTCGAAAAAGGGGCCGCGCCGTCGCTGCAGCGCCTCGACCAGAAGCTCGAAGCGCTGGCCGAAAATACCAACGCGGCGGTGATCTACGCGATCGGTCTTGACGGCGTGGCGGTTGCGGCCAGCAATTGGCGCGAGCCCACCAGTTTCGTCGGCAACGATTATGCTTTCCGCGACTATTTCCGCATGGCGATGCGCGACGGCAAGGCCGAGCATTTCGCCATGGGCAACGTCAGCAAAAGGCCGGGCCTTTACATTTCGCGGCGGGTCGACGGGCCCGCCGGCCCGATCGGCGTCGTCGTCGCGAAGCTCGAATTCGATGGGGTCGAGGCCGACTGGCTCGCTTCCGGCAAGCCTGTTTATGTCACCGACCGGCGCGGCATCGTGCTTATCACCAGCTTCCCCTCCTGGCGTTTCATGACCACCCGCAACATTCCGGCCGACCGTCTTGCAGCCATCCGCAACAGCTTGCAGTTCGGCGACGCCTCGCTGCTGCCCCTGCCGTTCCGGCGGATCGAGCCGACCAGCGACGGCTCGAGCATGCTGACGGCGCTGCTACCCGGGAACAGCGAGAAGCAGTTCCTGAGGGTCGAGACCATGGTTCCCTCGACCAGTTGGCGGCTGGAGCAACTCGCGCCGCTGGACGACGCCCTGAGCGCGGCGAGCCGTGAAGCGCGGTTGCTGGCGCTGGCCGCCCTTGTGCCGCTTCTGGCGCTTGGCGCCTTTCTCCTTCGCCGCCGCCAGTCGGCGACGCTTGCTGCCAACAATGAACGTGCCGCGCGCGACGAGCTTGAGCGGCGCGTGACCGAACGCACGCACGATCTGAGCCTCGCTCGCGATCATCTCGAAACCGAGATCGCCGACCACCGGCGCACCGGCGAGAAATTGCAGGCCGTGCAGCAGGAACTGGTCCAGGCGAACCGGCTGGCGATCCTCGGCCAGGTGGCGGCCGGCGTCGCCCACGAGATCAACCAGCCGGTTGCAACCATCCGCGCCTATGCCGACAACGCCCGCACGTTCCTTGACCGTGGACAAAAGCAAACCGCCGTCGAAAACCTCGAAAGCATCGCAGCCCTCACCGAGCGGGTCGGCACCATCACCGACGAGCTGCGCAGCTTTGCCCGCAAGGGCCGCTTCGTTGCCGAGCCGACGGCCATGCGCGAGGTGATCGAAGGGGCTCGGCTGTTGCTTCGCAGCCGCTTTGCCGGCCGCATGGACGCGATCGTCGTCGACCTGCCGGAGAACGGCCTCAGCGTGCACGGCAACCGCATCCGTCTGGAACAGGTGCTGATCAACCTGTTGCAGAATGCGCTAGAGGCACTCGGCGATCGGCCGGACGCGAAAATCCAGGTGCGTTGCGAGGTCTGCACCTCCGACACGGTCTTGCTTGTGGTCGCAGACAACGGCCCCGGCATCAGTCCCGACATCCTTGAAGACCTGTTCACGCCGTTCAACACCTCGAAGGATCAGGGGCTCGGCCTTGGCCTTGCGATCTCCAAGGAAATTGTCGTCGACTACGGCGGCGACATTGCCGTCGAGACAGGCCCTGAGGGCACCGTCTTCACCGTGCGACTGAAGAGGGCCTGAGCGATGCAGCAATCCGTATGCCTTGTCGACGACGACGGCGACCTCCGCAAGGCAATGAAGCAGACGCTCGAACTGGCCGGCCTCAGCGTCACGGACTTCCCCGGTGCGGCGGAAGCGCTCGCCATGCTCGATCCCGACTTCGGCGGCATCGTCATCAGCGATATTCGCATGCCGGGGATCGATGGCCTGACATTGTTTCGCCGCGTCTCAGGCTTTGACCGCGACCTTCCCGTCATCCTGGTCACGGGCCACGGCGACATTCCGATGGCCGTGCAGGCCCTGCAGGACGGCGTCTACGATTTCATCCCCAAGCCCTTTGCCGCCGACCGGTTGGTACAGAGCGCGCGGCGCGCGCTCGAAAAACGCCGGCTGGTGATGGAGAACCGCGCGCTGAAGCGCGCAGCCGAAGTGGCCGGCGAAAGCCTGCCGCTGATCGGCCAGACGCCGGTCATGGAGCGACTGCGCCAGACCTTGCGACATATCGCCGACACCGATGTCGATGTACTTGTCGCCGGCGAGACCGGCAGCGGCAAGGAAGTGGTGGCGACGCTGCTGCACAATTGGAGCCGGCGCCGCGACGGCAACTTCGTCGCGCTCAACTGCGGCGCGCTGCCGGAGACGGTGATCGAAAGCGAACTGTTCGGCCATGAGCAGGGTGCCTTTACCGGCGCCTTGAAGAAGCGCATCGGCCGTATCGAACATGCGAGCGGCGGCACGCTTTTCCTCGACGAGATAGAGGCAATGCCGCCGGCAACGCAGGTGAAGATGCTGCGCGTGCTTGAAGCCCGCGAAATCACGCCGCTCGGCACCAATTTGGTCCGCCCGGTCGATATCCGCGTGATCGCCGCAGCCAAGATCGATCTCGGCGACCCGGCGCAGCGCGGCGACTTTCGGGAAGATCTCTATTTCCGCCTGAACGTCATCACCCTGTCGATCCCGCCGCTGCGCGAGCGCCGGGACGATATCCCGCTGCTCTTTTCGCATTTCCTGACGCGCGCGGCAGAGCGCTTCAAGCGCGAGGTGCCCGACGTCTCTCCGGCGGTGCGCCATCACCTGATGTCGCATTCCTGGCCCGGCAATGTGCGCGAGCTGTCGCATTTTGCCGAACGGGTCGCCCTTGGCGTCGAGGGCCCGCTTGGACAAATGCCGGCGAGCGCGACAACATCCGCTGCTGCCCTGCCCGAACGGCTGGAGCGCTATGAGGCGGAGATTCTCAAAGAAGTGCTGCGGGCGCAGCGCGGCGACGTCAAGGCGACGATCGAGGCACTCGGCATTCCGCGCAAGACCTTTTACGACAAGCTGCAACGGCACGGCATCAACCGCGCCGACTATGCCGAGCGCCCGGCATCCGAAAGGCCCGGTCGCTAAGGCATTTCCAGAAAATATGCGCAGCACTTTTCCGCCAGGAGCTGCGCGAAGAGAGCGTGCGAACAGCAATGGGCCTGGCGCGCGATCAACAAGCGAAGGGCACAACCGCCGGATTAGCGCTTGACGGCGCATCCTCATCGATGGCTATCTCAAGACATTCACCAGGGGGGTCCCGTCAAGGGGCTGAGATTCTGCTGGTCGGAACGGCTTTTGCCGACCGAGGCGCAGTGACCCGTTGAACCTGATCCAGTTCATACTGGCGTAGGGACGGTGCAGACATCGACGCCACGATTCCGTCATTCGCGCGGAGTTTCGGGGCGGACGTGTCTTTTCCTTCCGGCTTCAGAACTGGGTCTCCAACCGCAAACTTGGAGCCTCGTCATGAATATTGCCACAAAACCCGCAGACCTCTCCGTCACCAAGGGCCCGCTTCCTGCCTCGAAGAAGGTCTACAAGCCGGGCACGATCCATCCCGATATCCGCGTGCCGATGCGCGAGATCGCCCTGCACCCGACGTCGGGCGAGCCGCCGGTCACGGTCTATGATGCCTCCGGACCCTATACGGTCGAAGACGCAAACATCCGCATCGAGGATGGGCTGCCGCGACCGCGGCGCAACTGGATCATCGCGCGCGGCGATGTCGAGGCCTATGATGGGCGCAGCGTGCGACCGGAGGATAACGGCTTTGCCACGGGTGACCGGCTGACGCCGACGTTTCCCTTCCGCCACGCGCCGCTGCGCGCGACCGGAAGGCGCGCGGTGACACAACTTGCCTATGCGCGCGCCGGCATCATCACGCCGGAGATGGAGTTCGTCGCGATCCGCGAAAATCTCGGTCGCGATGCGGCCCGCGCCACCTTGCGCGACGGCGAGAGCTTCGGCGCCCAAATCCCCGATCACGTCACGGCGGAATTCGTCCGCCGGGAGATTGCCAGCGGCCGCGCCGTGCTACCGGCCAACATCAACCACCCGGAATCCGAACCGATGATCATCGGCCGCAATTTCCTGGTGAAGATCAACGCCAATATCGGCAATTCCGCCGTCACCTCCTCGATGGCCGAAGAGGTCGAGAAGATGGTCTGGGCAACGCGCTGGGGCGCCGACACGGTCATGGACCTGTCGACCGGGCGCAACATCCACAACATCCGCGAATGGATCATCCGCAACTCGCCGGTGCCGATCGGCACCGTGCCGCTCTACCAGGCGCTGGAAAAGGTCAACGGCATCGCCGAGGACCTGACATGGGAGGTCTATCGCGACACGCTGATCGAGCAGGCGGAACAGGGCGTCGACTACTTCACCATCCATGCCGGCGTCCGGCTCCACTACATCCCGCTGACTGTCAACCGTGTCACGGGCATCGTCTCGCGCGGCGGCTCGATCATGGCCAAGTGGTGCCTGCATCACCACAAGGAGAGCTTTCTCTACGAGCACTTCGAGGAGATCTGCGATATCTGCCGCGCCTATGACGTGTCGTTTTCGCTCGGCGACGGCCTGCGCCCCGGTTCGATCGCCGACGCCAACGACGCCGCGCAATTTGCCGAACTGGAGACGCTGGGCGAACTGACGAAGATCGCCTGGGCCAGGGACTGCCAGGTGATGATCGAAGGTCCGGGCCATGTGCCGATGCATAAGATCAAGGAGAACATGGACAAGCAGCTCGCCGTGTGCGGCGAGGCGCCGTTCTATACGCTGGGGCCGCTGACGACCGATATAGCGCCCGGCTACGACCACATCACGTCCGGGATCGGAGCGGCGATGATCGGCTGGTTCGGCACCGCCATGCTCTGCTACGTCACGCCGAAGGAGCATCTGGGCCTGCCCGACCGCAACGACGTCAAGGTGGGCGTCATCACCTACAAGATCGCCGCCCACGCCGCTGATCTTGCCAAGGGGCATCCGGCCGCCCGCACCCGCGACGACGCCTTGTCGCGCGCTCGTTTCGAGTTCCGCTGGGAGGACCAGTTCAACCTGTCGCTCGACCCGGAGACTGCGCGTGCCTTCCACGACGAGACCTTGCCGAAGGAGGCGCACAAGGTCGCGCACTTCTGCTCGATGTGCGGCCCGAAATTCTGCTCGATGCGGATCTCGCACGACATCCGCGCCGAGGCGCAGAAGGAAGGCTTTCAGGCGATGGCGGCGAAATATCGCGAGGGTGGCGACCTCTATATGCCAGTGGAGGTCGCTGCGGCCGAAGGTTAGCGACGACGGCAGCAGGGGTCATTTTTGTCGGGCATCGCTATGTTTGTCACGCGTGCGCACCTTTCTTCCGTCATGCTCGGGCTTGGCCCGAGTATGACCGGTGGGAGTGCCTTGACGTTCGACAGTCCGGTAGTTGTGACGCGCCCTCCCTAAGGCCGGCCCGCAATCTTGCTGACCACATCAAGCAAAACATTGGCGCCGGCGACGAGGTCGGCCGGAGCCGTGTGTTCACGCGGATTGTGGCTGATGCCATCGCGGCTTGGCACGAAGATCATCGCCGCCGGCGCAATGCGGGCGATCATCTGGGCGTCGTGGCCGGCACCCGAGGTCATGCGCCGGCACTTCAGCCCACGGGCGCTTGCCGACGTCTCGATCACCTCGACGATCGCACGATCGAATGTCACCGGCTCGAAGCGGGCCAGCCGCTCGACGGTGACCGTCACGCCTTCCTCCGCAATGATCCTGCGCAATTCCCCTGCAAGCGTATTTTCCAGCGCCTGCAGGCGCTCCTCGTCCGGGTCGCGCAAGTCGACAGTGAAGACCGCGCGCGAAGGAATGACGTTGATCGCGTCCGGCTCGAAGCGCATGGTGCCAACCGTCGCCACGCTCGGGGCGTTCGATCGCGCGATATGATCACGTAGGAACAGGCCGACGCGGGCCGCCGCAAGACCCGCGTCGCAACGCATCGCCATCGGCGTGGTGCCCGCGTGGTTTGCGACGCCGTCGATGATAATACGCTGCCAGGAAATTCCCTGCAGGTTTTCGACGGCGCCGATCGGTGTCGCGTCGCGCTCCAGCACCGGCCCCTGTTCGATGTGCAACTCGACATAGGCATGGGGTTTCAAGGCGCCAGGCGCGACGGCACCGGCATAGCCGATGCGCGCCAGTTCCGACCCGAGTGTCGTGCCATCGGTTCCAACCGTCGCAAGCGCCGCCTCGGTGGCAATGCCCCCGACATGCACCAGCGAGCCCAGCATGTCGGGCGCGTAGCGCACGCCCTCCTCGTTGGTAAAGGCGGCGACGGCGATCGGCCGCGCTGGCGCAAAACCCTGCTCCCTCAGCGTTTCGATCACCTCAAGCCCGGCCAGGACACCGTAGCAGCCATCGTAGATACCGGCATTGATGACCGTATCGATATGCGAGCCGAGCATCAGCGCCGGCAGTCCGGCATTGTCTTCGCTCTGCCACAGGCCGAAGATATTGCCGATGCGATCGATGACGACGTCAAGACCCGCAGCCTCCAGCCATGCGACAAGGCGATCCCGTCCCTGCTTTTCGGTGTCGGAGGCGGCTAACCGGGTCAGCCGTCCCTGATCGTCCCGCCCGATGGCGCCGAGTTCGTCGATATGCGCCAGCAGGCGCCCGGCGTTGATGGAAGAATGAGACATCTAAGCGTTGCTTTCGAATCGGCGGATGCTTTGCGGTGCGTCGGTCATTGCCCGGCATCCGGAACCGCCAGACGCTGCCGGGCGATTTCCGCATGGAAGCGGGCGCCGAAGATCAGCGCATCGTCGTTGAAGTCGTAGGTGGGATTGTGCAGTGGCGCGGACTGGGTGCCGTTGCCGATGAAGACGAAGCAGCCCGGAACATGGGCGAGAAACCGCGCGAAATCCTCCGAGCCGGTCATCGGTTCGGCGGCAACGCCGACATTCTCCGCTCCGAACACCACGCCGGCCGCCGAAAATGCATGGTCGACAAGTGCCGGATCATTCTGGAGGGGAACGAACTCGCGCGTGTAGTTTACCTCGACCGCGCAGCCATAGGCATCCGCCGTCCCCTTGGCGATCGTGCGCATCTGCTCTTCGATCCTGGCGCTTACCTCGGGCCGAAAGCTGCGGGCATCGCCGAGAATGCGGGCAAGACCGGGAAGCGCGTTGCGCGTGCCGTCGGTGATCACTTCCGTCACCGAGACGACGGTGATATCGGCGGGCGACAGCCTGCGCGAAACGATGGTCTGCAGATTGACCACGGTGGCGCAGGCAGCGACCAGCGTTTCGTTGCCGGCATGCGGCCGGGCCGCGTGACCGCCGACGCCCCTGAGCGTGATTTCGAAATTGTCCTCGGCGGACATGATCGCGCCTTGACGCGTCTCGAACTTGCCGACCGGAAGGCCGGGCATGTTGTGCAGGCCGTAGATCTCGTCGAAGGCAAAGCGCTCCATCAGGCCATCAGCGAGCATAGCTTGCGCGCCCTTGCCCCATTCCTCGGCCGGCTGGAAGATGAAGCGCACGGTGCCATCGAAGCCGCCCTCCTCGGCCAAAAGCTTGGCCGCCCCGAGCAGCATGGCCGTGTGACCGTCGTGACCGCAGGCATGCATGGTGCCCGGCCGGGTGGAGCAATACGCGGCGGTCCCCTGCTCGGTTATGCGCAACGCGTCCATGTCGGCGCGCAGCGCTATCGCGCGGTTTCCCGCGCCGCGCCTGAGCGTGCCGACGACGCCGGTACCGCCAACATTTTCGGCGACCTCGTCCAGACCGAACGCCCGGAGCTTGGCGGCGACAAAGGCCGCCGTGCGTTTCTCCTCGAAGCCGAATTCCGGGTGGGCGTGCAGATCATGACGCCATGCAGTCATCTCGGCCACGAGCCTCTCGACATCCACGTTTGCCATCGGTTTCACACCCTTTCCACGCTCAAGGTGCCGGCGACAGTCGAGGCTGGCAGACCGACCAGTTCCTCATAGCGCTCGGGGTCCGTGGCGCCCTCCGTATTGATCACCAGGATTCGCGAGCCGGCATCGAGCCCGAGGGTGGCACGCATGTTCGCATCCCCGGCGACGGTGACAAGGCCGGCGAGACCAACGCCACCGCTCTCGCCGGCGACGATGGCCGGATCTGCACCTGTCGGGCGCGCCAGGCGGTTCATGATGGAAACGGCATCCTCCTCGTCGACGGTCATGAAGGCGCAGGCGACACGCGAAAGAATACGCCAGGCGACAAGCGAAGGCTCGTAGCATTCGAGCATGGCCATGACGGTCGGCTCGCCATGCGCCACCTTCACAGGATGCCCGGCCTTGGCCGTTTCCAGGAGGCATGCGGCGCGCGCCGGTTCGACGACGACGAAGCGGGGCCGATCCTTGCCGTAGCGCAGCGCCAGATGGCCGGCCGTTGCCGCCGCAATGCCACCGACGCCCGCCTGGACGAAAACATGGGTCGGCGGCGCGACCATTTCCCGTAGCGCCTCGCACAGGAGCGCCGTGTAGCCCTGCATGACGAGACCGGGGATATGTTCGTAACCCGGCCAGGACGTGTCGGACACAACAGTCCAGCCGCGCTCGCCACAGACCTTCGCTGCAAATTCGACCGAGTCGTCGTAGGTTCCCTCGACCCGGACGATCTCGGCGCCATATTGCGCGATCGCCTCTATGCGTTTGCGGCTGACGCCCTGGTGCACGAAGATCACCGACTTCGCGCCGACCAGTTGCGCCCCCATCGCGACCGAGCGGCCGTGATTGCCGTCCGTCGCGCAGCCGAACGTCATTTCCCGTGCCACCGCCCTTATGTCGGGATGCGCCAGATCGTCGACATCGACGTTGCGGCCGGTCCGCTTGCGCGCCGCCTCCAGCACCAGCCGGATCACGGCATAGGACCCGCCAAGCGCCTTGAAGCTGCCGAGCCCGAGGCGGTGGGCTTCATCCTTGACGAAGAGCGCCCCGACGCCGAGTTCGGCCGCGAGCGCCGGAAGCGAGCGAAGCGGCGTCTCGCGATGATCGTCCCGGCGAGACAACATGCGCTCGACCTCCGCTGCCGCCGGGATCGAGAGGATCTCGGCGTCTTCGGGCAAAAGCGGCGATCCGAAATCGACATGATGGTTGCGAATGAGCATGGGGCAATCTCCTCGTTTCGTGAAGTTCTATTTCACCGGGCGAGAGAAATGCGCTCTAATTGGCGTCGTCAGATGCAAGTTTGTAAACCACCACGAGGACATGATGGCCGCTTCCAAGACCGCACCGGCGGCGCTCGATCGCTTCGATCTCGCGATCCTTTCGATCCTGCAGCAGGACAACACGACGCCACAACGGCAGATCGGCGAAGCGGTCAACCTGTCAGCGCCGGCCGTCCAGCGGCGGATCAAGCGCATGGAGGAGAGCGGCGTCATCCGCGCCAACGTCGCCGTGATCGACCCGGCCCGCGTCAACCAGGCGCTGACGATCCTCGTCGAGGTGGAAGTGGAAAGCGAGCAGATCGCGCTTTTGGATGCGGCCAAGGCCGCCTTTTCGGCCGCACCCGAAGTACAGCAATGCTACTACGTCACCGGCGACGTCGATTTCATGCTGGTCGTGATCGTGCCGACGATGGGCGACTACGAAGCCTTCACCCGCCGCATGTTTTTCGGCAACCCGAACATCCGGCGGTTCCGGACGTTCGTCACCATGGACCGCGTCAAGGTCGGCCTGTCCGTACCGGTGGACAAGCCGCGCTGAGCGTTATTTGACGCCAGCAAGCGCCTTCTTCTCGGCTTCCGCGTCAAGGGGGCCGCCGGCACCGATCGAGGTCAGGTAGGCATCGACGGTTTCCAGCGACGACGCCGGCGCAAAGCCTTCACCGGCTTCCGGCGTGACGATCGCAAGCTGCGTCCGCCAGCCGCTGTCGCTGCGGCAAGCCACCGAGACGAAGTCTGGCAGGTTCGGCCGCTTCAACTCGTATTCGCGGCAAAGCTGCTCTCCGCCGGTCTCAAAGGTCGAAACCAAACGCAGCTGCGCGTCGCCGACGGCCAGTTCCTCACCCGATGCACGCTGGTCGAGAATGCCGGCGACGGCCGGATCGACCAGGCCGGCGACCTCGGGGCTGCCGATACCCGTCTGGCCCGCGCCGCCCAGAAAATATCCGCCGACACCACCGACGACGATTAGCAGCGAGGCGGCCAGAGCCATCATTCCCTGCGACAGGGGCCGCTGTGGTTGCGCGTGTGCTTCTGGCCGACGGAAGGCAACGACGTTGTCCGCGTTGGCACGATCGTCGGCGGCAGCCGTTGCCGCCATCCTGTCATCGTCGCGCCGCGCTGCGGCTTCGGCGGCCATTGCGCGCACCTTGTCTGCCAGATGATCGGGAACCGGCTCGTCGAGCAGCGGCTTCAGGGCTTCGCTCGAAGCGGCGCGCGTCTCCATGAACATCGCAACGCGTGTCATCAATTCGTCGTCCGTTTCGAGCGCCGCCTCGACAAGGCGCGTCGTCTCCTCGTCGAGCTCGCCATCGGCGAATGCCATCAGGATTTCGTCGGTGAATTCCATGTCGCTCATCTTGCCCCGCCTCTCATATCCGGTGAACGCGCGGCTGGCGGTTCTATTCCCGCCGCTTCAGCAAGATTCTTGCGGGCGCGCGCAAGCCTGCTCATGACAGTGCCGATGGGAATGCCGAGAACCTCGGCCGCCTCCTTGTAGGAGAGGTCCTCGACGCAGGTCAAAAGCAGCACCTCGCGCTGTTCCAGCACGAGGCCGTCGATGGCGGTCGCCACGTTCTTCAGCGTCATGCGCGCTTCCGAGCCCGCCTCGCCGGAGGCAACGGCAAGCTCCGGCTGGGCATCGATTTCTTCGGTCGGCCCCGCCGTTTTCTGCCGGCGAAGCTGATCTATCCACAGATTACGCAGAATGCGGAACATCCAGGCGTCGAAGCGCGTGCCCTCCTCGAACCGCTCCGAACCAACGAGCGCCTTCTCGCAAGCGGCCTGCACGAGGTCGTCGGCGAGATCGCGCGAACGGCATAGCGAGATGGCGAAGCGGCGAAGGTTCGGCAGGAAAGCCACCAGGCGTTCGCCGAAGGCGATGTCCTGTTCGGTCATTTCGCGTTCCTTCCGGCGCTTCGACGGGCACGCGGGGGAATAATTTGTCGATTCATCCGTTGAGCGATATGGGAAGCACACGCAAATGTCACCACCGGCGGGCCAGCCTTTCACGGTAAGCTGATCCACCCCGGCGCGGTCGGGACGAGGAGAATGCCTTGAAGAAACACCTGCTCCGATTGACGGCCGCATCGATCTGCGGCCTGGTTGTCGCCCATGGCGACATCGTCGCATCCGGCGTGGCCGGCTCCTCCACCAGCAGTTCTTTCGGCTTCATCACGCCGGCCCATGCGGACGACGACGATGGCGGCGGAGACGATGATGACGGCGGTGGTGGCGGCGGCGGCTCGTCATCGAACCGGTCATCCGATCGCGGATCGAGCGGCACCTGGCGCGGTGGCGGCAATCTCCTCGATCTCTTTCGGGGTGCACCGGAAAAACGCGTCGCCCGACGCCCGCCGCCTGTGCGCAAACCAACCCATGTTCCCGGCGAAATCATCGCGATCGGCCTCGACGAAGCCGCGATCCACCGCCTCGGCGAACGTGGCTTCACAACCCGGGGGCGCCAATCCCTCGGCCTTTCCGGATCCGAGATCGTCAAGCTTTCGGTGCCCACGGGCATGACGCTCGATGCCGCGCGCCAGGAAGTCGCCGCTGCCGCACCCGGTGCCGTTGCCGATCTCAACCATTATTTCGATCCGAACCAGGGGAGCGCCGAGCCCGCTCCCTGCGGTGAAGGCCGCTGCGCGCTGGTGCGCACGGCGATCGGCTGGCCCGCACCCGATGCCGGCAAGGCCTGCACCGCCGCCGGTCCGATCGGGCTGATCGACACGGCAATCAACCCCGACCACCCCGCACTTCAAGGCATCGACCTCGACATCATCCGGCTGGCGGCCGACGAAGCGCCTGAGTCCGGGCGCCAGCACGGCACGGCTGTTGCCGCTCTCATCGCCGGCCGGCAGGACAGCCGCGCGCCCGGTCTGCTGCGCGATGCACGCGTGATCGCCGTCGACGCCTTCCAGAAAACGAACGGCGACGCCGATGTCGCCGAGAGCTATGATCTCATCAGGGCGATCGATCTTCTGGCATCGCGCGGCGTGACTGTGATCAACATGAGCCTGTCAGGCCCGCACAACCAGTTGCTCGAAAAGACCGTCGGGCTGGTTGCCGAGCGCAACATCCTCCAGGTCGCGGCCGCCGGCAACGATGGCCCAAGGGCAAAGCCCGTCTATCCCGCCGCCTACCCCGAACTGATCGCGGTGACCGCCGTCGACCGCAATTTCCGCCCCTATCGCCGCGCCGCGCAGGGAGAGCATATCGACGTTGCGGCGCTTGGCACCGGCGTCTGGACGGCCGCGTCCGTCGATGGTGGCCGGCCGCGCACCGGCACGTCATTCGCCGCTCCGTTCGTGACCGCAGCCGTCGCCATCCTCAGGGCTTCGAACCCTTCGCTTTCGGCCGAGGAGATCGGCAAGCTCGTGGCGCAAACCGCAGACGATGTCGGCGCGCCCGGCAAGGATCCCGTATTCGGCTGGGGCGTTCTCAACGCGCGCGAGCTTTGCCGTTCATAGTGGCGGGCTTTTTCGCCGCTCCCTGGCGGCAGGACGTCCCGTATCGAGCCCATAAAGAAGCTCCGGCGGAAAGAAGGTGTCGCATTGCGCACCTCCTTTCCGCCGGAGCCGTCATGCCTGGTTCAATCAGGCCGCAAGTCCTCGCTCGGTCAGGAGCATGCCGACCCGGACCATGCGCACCGCATCCTCGGCCGCTCGGACCAGCAGCTTCGGTGCCGCGTTGATCGCATCATCGAGACTGCAGGGCGCCTTCAGGATCGAGGCGAAGGCGTCGATGCCATGCTCGAAGTTCAAGGTAACACCCTTGCCGATGGTGCCGGCGAGCGCAATCACCGGACGTCCGGCCTCCTTGGCGCGGTGACCGACTTCCGCCGGCACCTTGCCGAACGGCGTCTGACCATCAAGGCTGCCTTCCGCCGTGATGATGAGATCCGCCCTCGCGATCATGCTGTCGAGATCGAGATATTGCATGACGATGTCGTAGCGCGGATGCAGCGTGCCGCCGAGCAGCCCGAGGATGGCGGCACCGAGACCGCCCGACGCGCCGGCGCCAGGAGCACTGCCGACCTCGATGCCGGTGGCGCGGTGAATTGCCGCCGCATAGGTTTCCATCGCATCGGCCAGAACCTCGACCTGCGCGGGCGTTGCCCCTTTCTGCGGGCCGAAGACCCGGGCAACGCCGCGTTCGCCGAGAAGCACGTTGTGCCAGTTGACGGCCGCATCGATACGAACATCCGCAAGGCGCGGGTCGCGGGCGGAGAGATCGATGCGGGCGAGCCGACCCAGCGCGCCGCCGCCGGGTGGCAATGGCAAGCCATCCTTGTCGATGAGCGCGATGCCCAGCGCCTGCGCCATGCCGGCGCCGCCGTCATTGATGCCGCTGTCGCCGCAACCAAGCAGGATGCGGCGCGCGCCGGCGTCGAGCGCCGCCCGGATCAGTTCGCCAACGCCGTAGCTCGAGGTGATGCAAGGGTTGCGGCGATCACGCGGCACCAGCCGGAGGCCGGCGGCAGCCGCCATTTCGATGATGGCGACCGGTTCGTCCTGGCCGCCGAGAAACCCGAAATGCGACAGGACCGGCGTGCCGAGCGGCCCGGTGACGACGCATTCGTGCAGCGTGCCACCGGTGACGGCGACCAGGGCCTTGGTAAAACCCTCGCCGCCATCGACCATCGGCACCTTCAGAACCCGTGCCTGAGGGCAGGCGCGCAGCACGCCCTTCTCGATGCAATCGGCCGCTTCTTCCGCCGACAGACTTTCCTTGAAACCAGACGGTGCAACCAGAATGGTTAGTGTCATGTGACAGTCTCCTTGCGTTTTTGTGACAATGCGGATGCAAGGGAGAAACGGCAGCTCCAAGGGTTTATTCCGCGCGATACGAAACTATTTCGCCGCCTATGCAAAAAAATGGAAAGGCCGGAGCTTGTGAGCCCCGGCCTTACCTAAATTCAATATTTTCAGTCGCTTATATCACGCGCCGAAACCCATCAACGGCCAGATGACGACGGCGACAAGCGTCAGAAGCCCGATGAAGGGGACAAGCAGCATGGCTGCGAGCCGCATCAGATCCGAGGGTGTGAAAGCAGGCGGTTCCATGCCCCCGAAGAGAGCGACGGGTTTGGCCGAAACCATCAGCGTCTGGCAGAAACCGCTACCAAGGGTTGCTGCCATGATGAGCACGGCCGGGTCGACGCCAAGGCCGGCGAGCGGCAGGGCGAGCGCCGGGATCAGCACCGTCGCCCGCGCCGTCCGCGAGGCGACGACGATGTGAGCCAATGTCGCGAGGATCACCGTGAACAGGATCACCAGCCAGGCCGGCGGCTTGCCGACAAGGCTGAGCACGCCGATGGCGCGCTCGGCAAGCAACGCCGCGGTGCCGGTGCTCATCAGCGCCTCGCCGATGACGAGCGTGCCGGCGAGGAACAGCAAAAGGTTCCACTCAACAGTCTTCAGCGCCTTGCGAAACGGCATGCCCGAAACCTTTTCCGACGCCATCACCAGGGCGCCGATCAACGCGACGAAGGGCAAGGCAATGCCGTGCAGGCCTGACGTCGCGAGCGCCAGAACGATCAGCGCCGTCACAGCAAGCAAGGTCTTTTCCTGCACGAGCAGCGGCTGTCTTTCGTCCCGCATGGCAGTCTCGAACTGGGCATTGCGATCTTCGGCGCCAAGGAAGAACCTGAGGATGAGGCCGCAGGCAGTCAGACTGGTGATCAATCCGAAGGGCGCTGCCAGCAGCGCCCAGTCGAAGAAATCAGGCGCGTTGCCGCCACTGCGGCGGATGAAGTCGACCGCGACCAGATGTGCCCCGGCACCGGTGAGCGAAGCGGCGGCGGAGAGCAGGATCGCAGAGGGGAAAAGCAAGGCAAGCGCCCGGGTGACGCCCGGCCTGCCTATCGCTGCCGTCAGCCCCAGGAACACCGGCATGAAGATGGCCGCCCGCGCCGAAGTGGAAGGAATGATGAAGGCCGAGGCAGAGATTGTCAGCGTCAAGGCCCAGAACAGGCTGCTGACGCGGCGAAACGGCGCGAGCAGCCGGAAGGTGAGACGCTCCACAAGACCCGATGCCTGCAGCACCGAGGCGATGACGAAGGCGGCGATCATCAGCCAGACGATATCGTTGCCAAGGGCCGCAAACACCGCCTCTTCGCTGACCGTGCCCGTCGCGCCGAGCGCGAGCGCACCGGCCAGCGCCACCGGTGTTTCCGGCAGGTCGAAGATTGTCCAGCAGACCAGCGTCGTCGCAAACACCATCAGCGCGAACCGCATCGGCAAGGTCAGCCCGTCGGCCGCGACGAAGATCAGGATCGCCGCGAAAAGAAGCAGCATCGAGCCCGTCAACAGCCGCACCTGGCGCAGCGGCATCTGCGCCCCGAAATCGTGCCCTCCACTGGCCGGGGCGATGACGATGTCTCGCTCCGATGCAATTGCCCGAACGCTGGTCATGATGGCCCGATCCTTTTCTTCGTTCGGTCGGTTGGCGACAGCAGAGACGCACGGCAACCGACCGTCATGGTCATTCGATGAGGGCCTAACGGCGCCGGGCGGGGTTTATTCCCGGCAGTTACGCGCCGCGTTTCGATTTTTCCACCGCGGGAGAGATCGCCGGCGCGACCAAAAGGGTGCCTTTCAATGTGCTCGCCTTGCGCCATATCAATGCCGAGGTCGGCGATTGCTCCACAATCCTCAGCTCGCAGTTCACCGTTGAAGGAAACGAAACATGTTCGTCAGGGAATTGTCGCGTGAGGAGTGTATCGGCCTCGTCTCCTCCAATCACATCGGCCGGCTGGCCTGCGCCAGAAACGACCAGCCCTATGTCGTTCCCATTCAATATGCCTACAGCACCAACCGGCTCTATGGCTTCTCGATGCCCGGCCGGAAGGTCGACTGGATGCGCACGAACCCGCGCGTCTGCGTCGAGGTCGACGAATTGGCAGGACGGGAAAGCTGGAAGAGCGCCGTGATCTACGGCAGATATCGCGAACTGGCCGACACCAGAGAAGGGCACGATGAACACATGCACGCCTGGTCTCTGCTGGAAAAACGCACCAACTGGTGGGAACCGGGCGGCCTGAAGCCGGTCGAAGAGGGCGTTGCGGCTGCGTCGCATCACCTCTTCTTTGTCATCGATATCGACGAGATGACCGGGCGCGCCGCCGGCGAAGACCGGGTGGACCTCGCATCGCATTGACACGCCGGTGCGAAGACCAGGCTGGTTCGCCGAACCGGGGGGGCTTCCCCCGCCGGTCTCGACTAAGCCCGATCAGGCGCCCTTGCGGGCTACGACCGGTACATAATGTTCAAGTTCCGGGGCCGGGAACTGCAAGGTCGCGTTGATCTCGGCGGAGCGATAAAGCCCCATCAGCATCTCCACGACAGCCAGTCCGTCCTCGAAGGTCTCGAGCGGCTTCTGGCCCTTGCGGAAGCACTCGACCATGTGACGGTTCTCGTCCGTATAGCCGTAGACGCCCGCCTCGTCCTCGAGCACCGGCATCAGCCCCTGCTCGGCATTCTGCTTCTCGACGAGATCCTCGCCTTCCGAACCCGTGACCTCGCGGGACATGAAGATCTTCAGGCCCGTGCTCAACGAGTTGTATTCGAGCGCGTATTCCGGCCCGAGCAGTTCGAGCTGGATGCGCAGCCCCGCGCCGACATAGGCCCAGGAGGTCGTCGCCTCGATCATCAGTTCGTTGCCGTCCTGATCCTCGAGCGTCACGGTGGCTCGGGCAAAGTCCTCGGAGGGACGGTTGCGGTAGTCCACATCACTCCCGAAACGCTTGCGCAGCTGTTCGGCATAGTGGGGACGCGTCCATTTCAGGTTGGCGACGGTGCCGTTGACCGATTTGATCTTCAGCGAATTGCGCGGTGCGCCGGGTGCGGTGAGCAGGTAGCGCGCCACTTCGACGCTGTGGCACATCATATCGGAGAGCACGCCGCCGCCCTGCTTGTCGCCCTGCCAGAACCAGGGTTCGTGCGGTCCGGAATGCTCCTCTGCCGCGCGCGCCAGATAGGGCCTGCCTGTGGTGGAGGCGGCCCGGCGCCAGATGATTTCCTTGCCCCGCAGCACCGGCGTGCAGAACACCTGATTTTCGAGATAGCCGTGGTTGAGGCCGGCATCTTCGGCAAGCGTCAGCATCTCGCGAGCTTCCGCTACCGTGCGCGCCAGGGGCTTCTCGCAGGCGACCGCGAACACCTTGCTACGGCCCGACTTGATCGCCCCGTGCAACGAACGCATCACATCGAGGCGCGTGTAGTTCGGCGACAGGATCCAGATCGCATCGACGTCGTCAGCCGACAGCAGCGCTTCAAGATTCTCATGCGTGCGGCAGGTGCCGAGCCCGAGTGCTTCGACTTCGCGCGCAAATTTCTCGCGGTTTTCCGCCTTGCGGCTGAAGACACCGGTCACTTCGACGTTGCGCACGCCGATCATCGACTTCAGGTGGAAGTGGGCGATGAAGCCGGTTCCGACGAAACCCACGCGCAGCGTCTGCTTCGGTAGCTGTGTCATTCTCTTCTCCCAGATTGTCAGGTTATTGGCGTGGCGAAGCGGTGCTGGCTCGAACGCTCAGGGCCGTCGGCAGCACGATGGGCGGGGCAAGTCCCACCTCCTCGCCGGAAAGCATGCGCAGCAGCAGCGACATCGCCGTCCGGCCGATGTCGGCGCGCGGCTGGGTCACGGTCGTCAGCGGCGGATAGAAGGCCTTGCTCAGGTAGAGATCGTCGAAGCCGACGACCGAGACATCGCCCGGTATGTCGCGGCCAAGGCGGCGCAGCTCATGGATGGCGCCGTAGGCCATTTCGTCGTTGGCGGCAAAAAGTGCCGTCGGCGGTTCGGACAGGGCAAACAGCTGTCCACAGCAGAGCTGGCCGGTTTCGAGCAGATAGTCGCCGCGAACCTCATAGCCCTCGGGGATGGCAAGGCCGGCCTCCCGCATGGCGGCGCGATAGCCGTCGCGCCGGTGAACGGCCATGACCTCGGGCAGAGGACCGGCGATATGGGCGATCTTGCGGTGGCCGAGCGCGATCAGGTGTTCGACCGCGGCTTTTGCCGCCGCGACATTGTCGACCTGCACATGCGGCAGCCCGGAAGCCTCGATCATTTCCAGCGCGACGACGACAGGCAGTTGCGCAAGGTCGCCCCCGACGTCTTGTCCCGCCGGCGGCAGCTTGCCCGTCATCAGGATCATGCCATCGGCATGACCGTCACGCAGCATGTTGAAATACTCCGTCTCGCGATCGGGGTCGTTTTCGGTGTTGCCCATCAGGACGGAGTAGCCAGCCTCGCGCGCCGTTGCCTCGACGCCCTTCAGGATGTCGAGATAGAACGGGTTGCCGACGTCGCGCACGACCAGCAGCACCGACATCGACTTGCGGGTGCGCAGGTTGCGGGCGCTGACATTCGGACGGTAGTTGAGCTCGCGGGCAAGCGCATGGATGCGCTGGCGCGTTTCGGCCGTCACCAGGCCAGAATCGCTGAGCGCCCGCGACACGGTCGCGACGGAGACGCCGGCGCGCTCGGCGATATCCTTGATCTTGGGCCGGTGGTCGCTCATGCGCGCATCGCCCTTCCCCGGCCATAGAACAGCATCAGCAGCAACAGCGTTGCGCCGAACACCATCTGGCGGCCGGATTCGTCGATGTTGACGGTGGTGAGGATGCCCTGGAGGATGACGAGCAGCAAGGCTCCGGCCATGGTGCCGGTGTAGCCACCCTTGCCGCCGGCAAGCGACGTGCCGCCGAAGACCACGGCGATGATCGAGGACAGCATGTATTGCTCGCCGACATTGGCAAAGGACGAACCGGAATAGCCGAGCAGGCAGAGGCCGGCGATGGCCGCGAACATGCCTGATATCATGAAGAGGCCGATGCGCATGCGGCGGACCGGCACGCCGGCCATGTAGGCCGCGTGCTCGTTGGAACCGATCGCATAGATGCGATGGCCGAAAACCGTGCGGTTGAGCATGAAGGCCATGACGAGGCCGATGGCGATCCACAGCCAGATGATGCCGGGAATGCCGAGCGCCAGCGGCTGGGTGACGAAAGCGGAAAGGCCGGGGGCGGCGCGGCCGGAGGGAATGCCGTTGCGGATCACGACGAGCAGGCCCTGGAGCACGCCGAGCATGCCGAGCGTCATGACCAGCGGCGGGATGCGCAGCAGCGTCACGCCGAGGCCGTTCAAGAGCCCGAAGAAGGCGCCGGCCGCAAGGCAAGCAAGGATTGCCGGCAGGATGCCGCCATCGGCGCCGTTCATGACATTACCGGCAATGATCGCCGAGAGCGAGACGACACCACCGACCGAGAGGTCGATGCCTTCACGCCCTCCGAGAATGACGACATTCTGGCCGGCGGCGACGATGCCGAGCAGCGAAGCGACGATCAGAAGCCGCAGGATCTGGTCGGCCGAGGCAAAGCCCGGCGAGAGGCTTTCGCCGAGAGCGAGCAGTGCCACGATCAGGAGCAGCGCGATCACCAGCGGCTGTTTGAGGAACGAAACGACGGTGGTCATGCGCGTGCCCTCCGGCCGGCAAGCACGCCGGCCATCAAGACGAGAAGGATGGCGAGGCCCTGGACGAAGTTCTGCCACTCGGAAGGCGTGCCCATGAAGAAGACCAGCGAATTGACGAGGCCGATGGTCAGCGCCCCGAGCAGCGAGCCGACGACGGTTGTCCAACCGCCGGCAAGCGCACTGCCGCCGAGCACGACGGCTGCGACGCTGTAGAGCGTCATCTTGCTGCCGACGAGCGGATCGCCGCTCGCCGTATCGCCGGTGAGGCAGAAGGCTGCGAGTGCCGAGAACAGGCCGCAGAGCGCATAGCCCTTGATGCGCACAAGGACCACGGGAAGACCAGTCTGGTAGGCTGCTTGCTGGTCGTCACCGACGGCCAGGAGCTGGGTGACGAGGCGGGTGCGCGACAGGACGAAGAGCAGAAGCGCCAGTGCCGCAAGCACATAGAAGACGAAGGGAAGCCCGAGCAGCCTGCCGCCATAGGTGCGCCAGAACAATGCCGGCGCCGGCGTGCCGGCAACGGGCATCACATAGAGCGCGAGCCCGGTAAAGAAGATGCTGGTCGCGAAGGTGGCGACGATCGCCTGCAATCTCAGCGCTGCAACGACGATGCCATTGATCACGCCGCAGGCAAGTCCGAGCAGGATGCCCGCCAGCGTCGCGCCGATGACGGCGCTGGCGCCACCGCCCCATTTCTCCATCAGCACGACGATCACGACATTGACAAGCGACAGCGTCGCGCCGGCGGAAAGGTCGATATCCCCTGCGGAAACCACATAGGTCTGGGCGATCGCCAGCATGATCAGCGCCATGTAGGTGCTCAGCAGCCCCGTCAGCGAGCGGTAGCTGAGGCTGTTGGGCGAGAACGCGCCATTGAGCGCCAGAAGGGCGACGACGATGATCAACGCCGGCAGGAACGGATAACGTTCGAGCCAGAGCTTGAGGCCGCCGGGACGGATGGTTCGGGTTTCTATCGTGGTCGGTGTCATCACGCGGCCTCGTATGCAGCCTGGTAGAGATTGTAGCGGGTGCGATCCTCGCCGGTGAGTTCGCGCGTCACCGATCCGCCGTTGAAGACGAGGATGCGGTTGGCGTTGCCCAGCAGCTCGGCATCTTCGGAGGAATAGAGCAGGATCCCGAGCCCCTCGCCCGCCAATTGGCGAATGAGGGCGAAGAGATCGGCCTTGGCCGAGAGGTCGATACCCTTGGTCGGATCGTCGAGCAGCAGCACGTCCGGCCGGTCGATCAGCCAGCGGGCGATGATCACCTTTTGCTGGTTGCCGCCGGAGAGAGAATTGATCGGGTGCATCAGGCTCGCAAACTTGGTGTGCATGGCCCCGAGCGCCGGCATCGCCTTGGCCTTCAGGCTCGACGGACGCGCGACCATCAGCCGATCGCGCAGGTAATGGATGGGCGTGACGTTCTCGATGATCGGCCGGCCGGCGATGACGCCGTCGCGGCCACGGTCTCCCGAGACATAGGCGCAGCCGCGCCGGATGGCGTCGCGCGGGCTCTTGGCGTCGAAACGGTCGCCGCCAATGCGGATCTCGCCAGAGGTTATAGAGCCTGCGCCGAAGATCGCGCGCAGCAGGGCCGACTGTCCCTGGCCGTGCAGCCCGCCGAGCCCGAGGATCTCGCCCTTGGCGACCTCGAAACTGACATTGCGGAAACCGGCGCCGGAAAGGCCGTCGACCGTCATGGCGGCGCCAGCCGAAAAGCGCGCGGCGGCAGGCGCCGAGGATTGCGAGGCCGGCATGTCGCCGGCACCGCCGACCATCAGCCGGATGACGGCGGCGGGATCGGTCTCGGAAAGGTTGAGCGTCTGGATGGTCTCGCCGTCGCGGATGATCGTCACCCGATCTCCTATGGCAGTAATCTCGTCCATGCGGTGCGAAATGAAGATGATGCCGCGGCCGTCGCGCTTCAGCCCGCGCAGGATGTCGAAGAAGCGGTCGACCTGGGCACGATCGAGCGCCGAGGTCGGCTCGTCGAAGATCAGGATCGGCGCTTCGCTCGCGAGCGCCTTCATGATCTCGACCAGCTGCCGCTGATCGGCACGCAGATTGCCGACCAATGTCGTGGCCGCAAACCCATCGCCGGACACACCGGAAAACAGCGCTATGTAGCGCGCCGCCCGCGCCTTCAGCGCGGCGCGATCGACGAAGATCCCGACCTTTGTCGGCAGCATTGCCAGGCAGATGTTCTCCTCGACCGAGCGGTTCGCGGCAAGGCTGAGCTCCTGGTAGAAGATGCCGATGCCCTGTTCACGCGCCGACTGCGGACCGGAAATCGTCACCGGGTGGCCGTCGATGAGGATTTCGCCGCGATCGGGCCGCACGCTTCCGGCAATGATCTTGCACAGCGTGCTCTTGCCCGAGCCGTTCGAGCCCATCAGCACATGCACTTCGCCGGCGGCGATTTCGAGGTCACCGCGGCGCAAAGCCAGGGTGGCGCCGTAAGCCTTGCTTACGCCGTTCAACTTCAGTTTCGACATGGGGTTTGGTCCGTAAAGTCGGGTCCGGGGCGCCGGGCGGATCAGGCGATCCGCCCGGCTTCAGGCGCTTACTTGAAGAGCGCTTCGGCGTCTGCGATCGAGAGAGCGCTGGTGTAGGAGTAGTAGCCCGGCTTGCCGTCGACCTGCTTGGCGGCGTCCGCCAGGTTCTTTGAGTCGATGAACGGGATCGGCAGGTACATGGCGTTCTTGTACTGGCCGGCCGTTGCCGGTTCCTTCAGCTCCTTGCCCTGCAGCATGAGCACGGCGACGTTGAGCGCGCTTGCCATGACGCCGGGCGGATTGACGGTCGCGCCGGAGTTCAGCTTGTCCTTGCTCCAGAGATCGATGAAGTCCTTGCGGATCTCACCGGTCGCGGCGATCTGGCTTGCCTTGCCGGCATCCATGATCGACTTCCAGGCGCCGGCCGCCATGCCGTCCTGCACCACGACGCCGTTGACGTCAGGATAGGTGGCAAGGATGTTCTGCATGGCCTGCTGGCCCTGTGCCTGGTCCCAGTTGGCGTTGACCTCGTTGACCACCTGGATATCCGGATAGTCCTTGAAGACGCTCTTGTAGCCAGCGACGCGCATCTCGTTTGCCGGATGGCCGGCAACGCCGTTGATGGCGACGACCTTGCCCTTGCCGCCGAGCGTTTCGGCCAGCCACTTGGCGCCGGAGGCGCCCCAGGCCGTCTGGTCGATGCCGACATAGGTTGCATCCGGAGATGAGACCTCGGCGTCGGTGGCGATCACCAGGATGCCGGCTTCCTTCGCCTGCGCGAAGATCGGATCAAAAGCGGTCGGGCTGTTGGGGTTGATGATGATGGCGTTGACGCCTTCGGCAATGAAGTTGCGCACATGGGCGATCTGCCCGGGTACGTCGACATTGGCGCTCTGGACGCTGACTTCGACGTCGACGCCCTTTTCCTTCCATTTTTCCGCAGCCGCCTTGGCCTCGTCGATCATCTGCGTGCGCCACTCGCTGCCGACCCAACCATTGGACAGACCAATCTTGAAGGTCTCGGCATTGGCGAGCGAAGCGGAGATGGCAATGGATGCGACGGTGCCGAGTGCTACGGCGATAAACTTCTTCATAAGATCCTCCCAAAATCTTGCGAGAACCATGAAGCCAGAAAATGTAATCGATTTCAATGGGGGTTTTCAGCCAATTTTGGTGATTTTCCGCAGAATTCTCGTTGAGGACCGCGGTGAACCGGCGGCGGAAGCTTTGGCGACGTCTCCGCGATCCACCGTCGCCTTTGACCCGCGTGCCGTCCCGTGCAACAGCGAGGGCCGGCAAGGCTGCAGATTCGCATGAGCATGCGACGCCGCACGGACCCAAGGACAGGACTGCGACCATGAATTGAAGAGATGCGACGAGCGGCGCTGCAAGTGCCGCGTTCAGCGCTGTAGCTGTTGCTGGAACGGCAACACTTCGTTGCTCGCCGACCGGCTAGCCGCAATTTGCCCGCACCCCATAGTGTGAAATCTGGGCAAAGAACAACAACTGGTCCCCAACCAGAGGAGAACATCATGACCGGAAAACCCGGAGCCGCCGCGGGCGGGCTCTATCTGCACATCCTTGTGCTTGCGATCGTCATCGTCTCCGAGCTGATCGGCATTCAACGCCTTTCGATCGGCCTCGGCACCGTGATCTTCCTGCCGATCCTTTACGCCTTCGCACTCGGCATCATGCTCAATCCCGCCATTTTCAAGGCGAGCGCCAAGTTCCTGTCGAAGGATGCAGTCAAGCTGTCCGGCGCAATGATCACCGTCGCGATCATGCCGTTCATCGCCAAGTTCGGCACGACGGTCGGACCGCAGATCTCCAAGATCATCGAGGCCGGTCCAGCGCTCGTGCTGCAGGAGCTGGGCAATCTCGGCACGATCCTTTTCGCCTTCCCGGTCGCCGTCTTCCTGCTCAAGATGGGTCGTGAAGCCGTCGGCGCCACCTATTCGATCGACCGCGAGCCGAACCTGGCGCTGATCGCCGACAAGTACGGCCTCAATTCGCCTGAGGGGGCTGGCGCCATGGGCGTCTATGCAACGGGCACACTGATCGGCACCTTCGTCTTCGCCATCATGCCGCCGCTCATCCATGGGCTCGGCATCTTCGACGTGCGCGCGCTTGCCATGTCCTGCGGCGTCGGCTCCGGCTCGATGCTTGCTGCCTGCACCGGCGGCCTCGTCGCCGTGGTTCCCGACCAGAAGGACATCATCCTGGCGCTCGCAGCCGCCAGCAACATCCTGACCTACGCGACCGGCCTTTACGTCGGCATGTTCGTCGCCCTGCCGCTGACGGAATGGCTTTACAACAAGGCCCGCCCGTCCGAACGCAAAACAGCCTGATCGGGGAGACAGGAACAATGGCCAACCAAACCAACACCACCGCCAATCTCGCAGACGACCTGCCGCTCAACCCGGAAGACGAACGCAAGATCGATGTCGTCAAGCACGCCGGGCTACTTTTGATCGCCTGCGCCATCGGCCTCATCGCCAACTGGGTCGGAACCGGCACGTCGCCGCTCGTCGCCCTGCCGGGCATGGCAGTGCTCTATGTCGCCTGCATCATCGGCCTCGGCTTTGCCCGCTTCGTGCCCTTCTACCTGCCGAGCGTCGCCTGGGTCTCGCTGATCGCGATCCTCATCACCATCCCCGGCGTGCCGGGTGCGGCCTGGGTCAGCGAACAGGTCGAGCACCTGAACTTCCTGGCGCTCGCAACCCCGGCGCTCGCCTACGGCGGTCTTGCACTGACGGCCAGCGAGTTCGCGATCGCCCGCCGCTCGGGCTGGAAGATCGTCATCGTGGCGATCTGCGTCATGGTCGGCACCTATATGGGCTCCGTCGTCGTCGCCGACCTGTTCCTCAGGCTCGGCCAGTAGAATAGAGCTGGATCCGGCCGTTTCGCGGCCGGGTCCTATTTAACGAGACAGGATGAACGAGATGAGCCGCCACGACATCACCCCCGACCGCATCGCGGAAACGATCGCCTGGCGCCATCACCTGCACGCCCACCCGGAACTCGCCTTCGAGGAACGGGAAACGGCGGCCTTCATCGCCGGCAAGCTCGCGGAATGGGGTATCGCCGTCAAAGGCGGCTATGGCGGCACCGGCCTCGTCGGCACGCTGTCGCGCGGCACCTCGCCGCGCACCATCGCCATCCGCGCCGACATGGACGCGCTGCCGATCGTCGAGGCGAGCGGCGTTGCCTATGCGTCCAAAACCGCCGGCAAGATGCACGCCTGCGGCCATGACGGCCATGTCGCGATGCTGCTCGCCGCCGCGCGTCAGGCCTCGGAGATGGATTTCGACGGCACGGTACACTTTCTCTTCCAGCCGGCGGAAGAGGCCGAAGGCGGCGCCCGCGCCATGGTCGCCGATGGTCTGTTTCGCGACTTTCCGGCTGACGCCGTCTACGCGATGCACAACTGGCCGGCGCTCGACGTCGGCACCTGCGTTGCCCGCGACGATGCGATGATGGCCGCCTTCGGCGTCTTCGAAATCAAGATCACCGGCCGCGGCGCGCACGGCGCCATGCCGCATGAGGGCGCCGATCCGCTGGTTGCGGCAGCCCAGGTCGTCACCGCATTGCAGACGATTGCCAGCCGCAACGTCTCGCCGCTCGATGCAGCCGTTCTCTCGGTGACCCAGATCCATGGCGGCGACGCCTGGAACGTCATCCCGCAGGAGGCGATCATTCGCGGCACCACCCGCTGGTTCAAGAAGGATGTCGGCGACATCCTCGAACAGCGCATGCGCACGCTCGTTGCCTCCGTCGCCGAGGGTCTCGGCTGCGCAGCCGAACTCGACTACCAGCGCCGCTATCCCGCCACCATCAACGATGCGGCATCGGCTGCATTCGCCCGTTCGGTCGCAGCGCAGGGCGGCGCTCTTTCCGTCGTCGACGCCGCGCCGAGCATGGCGGCTGAAGACTTCGCCTTCATGCTCGAAGAACGCACCGGCTGCTACCTCTGGCTCGGCGCACGCCGCGACGGCGTCAATCCCGGCCTGCATTCGCCACACTACGATTTCAACGACGCCATCATTGCCCAGGGCGTTGACCTCTGGACAAGGCTGATCGCCACGTCTCTTGGTCGTTGACCTCAAACGGTTTCCGTCGCATCCATGCCCCCTATGGACGTGCTCGACGCGAAAGCGCTGAAAATCTTTATGGCAGTTGCCCGCATCGGCTCGATCCGTGGCGCTGCGGAACATATGGGGCTGGCGCCATCGATCGTCAGCCGACAGATCGCCGACACCGAACGCGAGATCGGCCTTGCCCTGTTCGAACGTACCGCGCGCGGCACCGTGCTTACGGATGCCGGCGAACTCGTCCTCGAACATGGAAAGCGTGTCCTCGAGGACAACGGCCTCCTGGCCGAACAGCTCGACCAGATCCGCGGCGTACAGCAGACGCGTATCCGTATCCGCTGCGGCGAAGGCTTCATGGCCGATCTCGTCGAACACGGACTGTCGTCCTTCTCCAGGGCACATTCGTATGTGCGCTACATCGTTGAACTGGGAAGCACGGAGGATGTGGTCGACGCCATCGCCAACAGCGATGCGGATATCGGCATCGCCTACACGCCGCTGACGGACCCGCGCATCCGGGCGCTGGCGATCGCCCGCCAGCCGCTCTGCGTCATCGTGCCGAACGGGCATGCCCTGTCCGACCGCACCGACCTGAGGCTGGCGGACTGTCTGGCCACGCCCTGCGCCCTGCTCGGCAAGGGCAATGGCGTCACCCAGATCGTCGCCCGTGTCGCCGCCGATGCCGGCATGGCGCTGGCGCCACTGCTCGAAACCCACTCTATCGAAGTGCTGCGCCGCTTCGTTGCCTCCGGCCTCGGCGTCACCTTCCTGCCACGCGCCGCGGTTTCCGGCGAGATCACGCGCGGGGCCATGCAGGCGATCGACCTACAGGATCCGCTGCTGCGCGAGGCAAGCGCCCATCTCATGGTGCGCGCCCACCGGCGTCTGCCACTTTCGGTGGAAAAGCTCGGTCAGCATCTGGCGCTCGAAATGCAGTCCTTCCGCAGCTGAACGCGACCGCGCCCGCTCAGATCATTGCCTTCGGCAAGGCGGCCGCCAAGGCATCGACAGCAAGCCGCACCTTCAGCGACAGATGCGGCGTGCGCAGCCACAGGGCGTAATTGTCGAAGCGATATCCCGGCTCTTCCTGGAGCACTTCGACGAGCGCACCGCTGTCGATGCGCTGGCGAACGAGCCAGGATGGCAACCACGCCAGCCCGATCCCGGAGACAGCGGCATCCGCGATCGCCTCGAGGTCGTCGAGCCGCACCCGGCTGGCCGGCGTCACCTCAAGCGCCCGCTGGCCATCACGCGGGAAGAGCCAGGGATGCACCCATCCGGGCCGGCTGTAGGTGATCGCCTGGTGGGCACCAAGGTCCGCGAGCTGGTGCGGTGAACCATGACGCTCGACATAGGACGGCGCCGCGCAAACGACCATCTTGTGGCTCGCCAGCCGGCGCGCGATGAGGCCTGCCCGGTCCTCCAGAGTGCCGGTTCGAATGGCAAGATCATATCCGTCTTCCACCAGATCGACGATGCGATCGCCGAAGGACAACTCCAGTTCGAGCCTCGGGTATCTCTCGGAAAACGCCAGAAGGATCGGCGCGACGCAGCGCCGACCGAGTAGCGCCGGCATGGTGACCCGCAGCCGGCCGCGCGGCTCGGCAAGCTGGTCGGCTGCAAGCGCATCCGCAGCCTCCGCCTCGGCGAGAACAATGCGGCACCGGTCGTAATAGGCGCGTCCGAAGTCGGTCAGGCTCTGTCGGCGCGTGGTCCTGTTGAGGAGCCGCACGCCGAGCCGCTCTTCCAGAAACCGGACATGCTTTCCGACCATCGGCCCTGAGATGTCGAGTGCTTCCGCCGCTGCGGCAAACGAGCCCAGATCCACGGTTTTGACGAATACCGCCATGCTCGTGAGGCGATCCATATTCAAAACTCCTGGTTTCTACTGCTCTGCCAAAACCTTGATTTATCCCAACGATAACGAAAGGCATAGCTTATTCAGTTCAATCATTATGGAGTTACACCCGATGGCACGTGTCGTTCGTTTTCATGAACATGGTGGCCCCGACGTTCTGCGCGTCGAGCATCAGGAGGTGCCGATCCCCGGGCCGGGCGAGGTCCGCATTCGCGTCAAGGCACTCGGTCTCAATCGCGCGGAGGCGTTGCTGCGTTCGGGTCACTACATCGAAACACCGGCTTTCCCATCCGGCCTCGGCCTTGAGGCAGCAGGCGTGGTCGATGCGGTTGGCGAAGGGGTCGACGGCCTCATTGCCGGCGATGCCGTCAGCGTCATTCCGCCGATATCAATGGTCCGCTGGCCGACCTATGGCGACGTCATCACCTGGCCCGCCGCTCGCGTCGTCAGGCACCCGCCGTCGCTTGGCTTCGAAGAAGCCGCATCACTCTGGATGCCGTATCTCACCGCCTATGGTGGCCTGATCGACATCGCCGGACTGGAGAAGGGAGAGACAGTCGTCATCACGGCCGCCTCGAGCAGTGTGGGCCTTGCGGCAATCCAGATCGCCAACCGGGTCGGCGCCAAGGCGATTGCCGTCACGCGCACCTCTGCCAAGAAGCAGGCCCTGCTCGATGCCGGCGCCACCCATGTCGTTGCCTCGGCCGAAGAAGACCTGACCGCGCGTCTGCAGCAGATCGGCGGCCCCCGGGGCATTCGTGTGGTGTTCGACCCGATCGGCGGGCCGATCTTCGAAGCGCTGACCGCGGCCATGGCGCGCGGGGGCATCCTGATCGAGTATGGCGGCCTCAGCCGCGATCCCACGCCCTTTCCATTGCCTGCGGTTCTCGGCAAATCGCTGACCTTGCGCGGCTACCTCGTTCACGAGATCACGGGCGAGGCCCGTCGACTGGAAGCGGCCAAGGCCTTCATTCTCGATGGCCTTGCCGCTGGAGCCCTAAAACCGGTGATTGCCAGGACTTTCCCGTTCGAACAGATCGTCGAGGCACACCGCTATCTCGAAACGAACGAGCAATTCGGCAAGATTGTCGTGACCGTCTGACGCACGCAGAGAGCCGTCAACAACAGGCCGTTCTCCCATCGCAAACCGACGTTGCGGCGCCAGCAACGCAGTGTACCGGCGCCGCCGTCTACCGGCTCCCGGGAGCCCATGCCACCTTCTCGCGATCAAGACAAATGCTGAGGGTGACATCGGATATGACGACGAAACAGACAGCCATAGGCGTGGTCGGGCTTGGAGCCATGGGGCTCGGCATGGCGACCACGCTTGCAAGTAACGGTTTTGCCGTCAGGGGTTTCGACCTTTCCGACGTCAGGCGGAAACTCGCCGCCGACGGCGGGGTGACGCCGTGCGAAACGCTTGCTGATGTCTTTTCCGGCGCTGAATTCATCGTCTTCTCGCTGCCGACCGCCAAGGATGTGGCAGCGGTCGTCGAGGCCAATCTCGACGCCCTGAAGGGCGCTGCCGATCGGGTGATCATCATCGATACCTCGACGTCGGAACCCGACGTTTCGCGCGACCTTGCAGCCGGCCTCAACGCGCTTGGCCACGGCTTTATCGACGCGCCGGTCTCCGGCGGACCTGCGGGCGCGGCCGGCGGCACCCTGACGATGATGATCGGAGGCAGCGACGCCGACGTTGAACGCGCCAAGATGGTGATCGACGCGATGGCGGCAAAAGCCCTGCATGTGGGTCCGAGCGGCGCCGGCAATGTCGCCAAGCTCGTCAACAACCTGCTGGCGGCAGCCCATATGGTGACGACGGGCGAAGGCCTGAAGCTCGCCCTTGCCGCCGGGCTCGAGCCAGAGCAGGCGCTGAAGGTGCTGAACGCGGCTTCCGGAAAATCGATGATCAGCGAGGTGCATTTTCCGACCTGGGTGATGAACGACCGCTTCGACAGCGGCTTCACCATGGGGCTGATGCGCAAGGATGTCCGGCTCGCAGGCGAGCTTGCCGCCCGGACCGGCGCCGCATTGCCGCTTTCGTCGGAAGTCGCCCGCCTCTGGGCTGAAAGCCCGCTCGACAATGCCGACGATTTCACCCGCATGGGCGCTTTTCGCGCGGCAGCCAACGACAATCGATAGAACCAGGGGAAGACGATGAATGACATGACCATGCCGGCCGCTAAGGCCGAGCGCATCCGCGAACTCTTCCATGGCTTCCTGCCCGGAGCCGAGATCGGCAGCTATGTCGACGGCGCTCTGATGGCAGGCTCCGGACCTGAGCAGGATCTGACCGACCCGGCAACCGGCGCCGTTTTCGCGACGTTCAAGGACGCCGATGCTGCCGTCATCGATGCGGCGATGGACGCGGCCTCGCGCGCCCAGCGCGAATGGATGGCCTTGACGGCATCCGCCCGCGGCCGGGTGATGAACGAGATCGCCCGCAAGATCCGCGAGCGCGCACCCGAACTGGCCGAGCTTGAAAGCCGGTCCGCCGGCCGGCCGATCCGCGACATCCGCAGCGAAGCCCTGCGTGTCGCCGAGATGTTCGAATACTATGCCGGCTGGTGCGACAAGCTGCATGGCGAGGTCATCCCGGTGCCGACCTCGCACCTGAACTATGTCAGGCACGAGCCGGTCGGCGTCGTCGCCCAGATCACGCCCTGGAATGCGCCGCTCTTTACCGGCGGCTGGCAGATCGCGCCGGCGATCTGCGCCGGCAACGGCGTGGTCATCAAGCCGTCGGAGCTGACGCCGCTCAGCACGCTCGTGCTCGGCGCACTTTGCGAGGCTGGCGGCGCGCCGCGCGGCCTCGTCAACGTCATCGCCGGGGCCGGCCTGACGGCGGGTGCCGCCATGGTCGCGCACCGAAAGACGGCACTGGTCGTCTTCGTCGGCTCGGCCGAGGCCGGCTCTGCGATTGCGGCTGCGGCTGCGAAGAACGTCGTGCCCTGCATTCTCGAACTCGGCGGCAAATCCGGCAACATCGTCTTTGCCGACGCCGATCTCGACCGCGCCATCGTCGGCGCGCAGTCGGCGATCTTTTCGGGCGCGGGCCAGAGCTGCGTCGCCGGATCTCGCCTCCTGATCCACCGTTCGGTGCACCAGCAATTCGTCGAGCGCTATGCCCGCGCTGCCGAGCGCATCCCTGTCGGCGATCCCTATCTGGACACGACCCAGATCGGCCCGATCAACAATCAGCGCCAATGGGCAAAGATCGAAGCGATGGTGCGCCAGGGGGTGGCCGAGGGCGCAACACTTGCAACGGGCGGCGCCAAGCCTGAAGCGCTTGCCTCCTCCGGCGGCTTCTTCTTCGCCCCGACCATTCTCGACAACGTCAAGCCCGACATGACGATCGCGCGCGAGGAAGTCTTCGGCCCGGTCGTCGGCGTCACCGTCTTCGACGATGAAGACGAGGCTGTCGCCCTTGCCAACGACAACCCCTACGGCCTTGCCGGCGCCGTCTGGACGAAGGATGTCGGGCGCGCTCACCGCATGGCCGGCCGCGTGCGCGCCGGTACGTTCTGGATCAACGGCTACAAGACGATCAGCGTCATGTCGCCCTTCGGCGGCTTTGGCCGGTCGGGTTATGGTCGCTCCAGCGGCCGCGATGCGCTGCTCGCCTACACGCAGACGAAAAGCGTCTGGGTCGAGACGGCGGAGAACCCGGCCGTGGTCTTCGGCTATTCGCCGGAAGCGTGACGACGTCCAAGGCGGCGACGTGAAGGCAAGATAACAAAAGGGCCGGCAATTGCCGGCCCTTCGCATTTGCTTCCGCTCGCGTTTCAGCGTCAGGCGGCGCGGCTCCAGCTTTCGCGTGTTGCGGCACCTTCGAGCTTGAACTTCGCCAACATCGTGCGCAGCTGGCGGCTTTCTTCGGCAAGCGTGCCGCTCGCAGCCGTCGTTTCCTCGACCATCGCAGCGTTCTGCTGGGTCATCTGGTCCATGTGGTTGACGGAGGTGTTGATCTCCTGCAGCGCGGTTGCCTGCTCGCGTGCGGCCGTTGCAATCGTGTTGACGTGACCGCTGACACTGTTGACCAGGGTCTCGATCTCCAGCAGCGCCTCGCCGGTCGAGCGCACCAGCGACACGCCGTTTTCGACTTCGCTGGCCGAGCTGTTGATCAGCGTCTTGATCTCCTTGGCGGCGTTTGCCGAGCGCTGGGCCAGTTCACGCACTTCCTGGGCGACGACGGCAAAGCCGCGTCCCGCTTCTCCGGCGCGCGCCGCCTCGACACCGGCATTCAGTGCCAGCAGGTTGGTCTGGAAGGCGATCTCATCGATGACGGAAATGATCTGGTTGATCCGGTTGGACGAATCCTCGATGCGGCCCATGGCGTCGATCGCGCTGCGCACGATCTGGCCGGAGCGGCCGGCGCTGTCCTTGGTGGCGCGCACCATGTCATGCGCCTCGTTGGCTCGCTCGGAAGCGGTCCTGACCGTGGATGTGATTTCGTCGAGGGCTGCCGCCGTCTCTTCAAGTGCTGCCGCCTGCTGCTCCGTGCGCTTCGACAGGTCGTTGGCGGCCGAGCTCAGCTCGGCGGAATTGTCGTTGATCGTTCCGGCGGCCGTGCGCACGTTCTGCATGGTCGAGCGCAGGGTGACCATCGTGGCGTTGACGTTGGTCTGAAGCTCGGCAAACGCACCGTGGAATTCGCCGCGCATGGTCTGCGTCAGGTCGGCGTCCGCAAGTGCTGCCACGACCCGGCGGACCTCGTTGACCGTCAGGTCGACGCTCGACACCAGCTCGTTAACGCTGGCGGCGAAGCGGTTGAGGTCCTCGTTGTCGTAGTCCTTGGTGATCCGGCCGGTGAAATCACCGGCAACGGCGGAAGCGACCACGATGCTGATGTTGGACTGGAGGTCGCTGCTGCGGGCGTGCAGCACCGCCTCCTGGGCCTTCATGTCGCGCATGCTGATGGCGTTCCGGCGGAAAACCTCGACCGCACGGGCCATCTCGCCGATCTCGTCGCGGCGGCCAACGTCGGCGCCATCGCCATCGAGCTTGCCGTCTGCGAGTTCGCTCATGATCGCGGTCAGCGACTGCACCGGAACCACGATGCCGCGGCGGGCGACGACGAGGCTGACCCCCATGCCGAACACGATACAGGCGCCAGCTGCCCCCAGAAGGATCGTCATCGCGACGGAAGAGGAGGACAGCGCCTCGGCACGGGCCGTTGCAAGCGCCTCGCCGGAATAGGTGGTATAGGCCTTGACCGTGGAGGTGACGATCTTCTGGGCGTCGAGCGCCTTGTCGAGTGCTGTCTTGACAGCAGCGGCATCCGCGCCATTGGAGCCGGCAACGGCGACCATCGCCCGGATTTCGTCGAAGTAGCTGTTGAGCGTCGTGCGGATGTCGTTGAGCAGCTTATCCTCGGCATCGTCGGCAACCGCCTCGATCTTGGTGACGCGAGCGAGCATTTCGGTGGCGCGCGTCTCGGTCTCGGCGCCGAACTCGGAAGCCTTCGCGGGCGTTGCCGCCAACTGATAGGTCATGCGGCTGATGGCGATGATGTCGACCCGGAGATCCATCGCCTCGCGAGCTGCTTCCTCGCGGGCGCCGACTTCGACGATCGTCGTTCCGAGCGAAGACAGCCCGCGGGCGCCAGCGAGCGCGATCAGGGTTGAGGATAGGCCCATGACCACGACCACGAGGCCGACCTTGGTCAATATCGATAAATTCTTGAACGCCACTGCCGTGACTCCTGTGATGCCGCGATCGCGCTGGTTTGCTGGACATGGTCGGCCAAACCGGCGGGAGGAGATCCGGGATGTTGCGCGCGCTCCGTGGGAGGAGGCGGAGGTCCTGAGCGCACCGACCGCGTTATCCTTAGTAATTGCGAATTTAAATTAAAGTTAAAACAGCAACATCAGGTTCGCCCCGGCCAGGACACGCAAACGGCGCGTGCATGCTCCAAACGCAAAGCGGGCGGGCGATTGCTCGCCCGCCCGCAGACCACCGCAGCAGTCTTGGGAGATCAGTCCCGGCCGTAGCCGCCGCCCGTCGGCGTGACCACGGTGAAGGCCTCGCCGGCCTCCAGAACCGTGTGGGCGCAACCCGACAGCTCCTCGGTACGGCCGTCGTTGCGGCGCACGAGGTTCTGGCCGAGATTGCCCGCCTCGCCGCCCTTGATGCCGAAGGGGGCAACACGGCGGTGGCCGGAGAGAATGGCGAAGTCGAGCTTTTCGCGGGCGCGGATGGTGCGCTTGGTGCCGTCGCCTGCCGACCACTTGCCCTTGCCGCCGGAACCGCGGCGGATGTGGAAATCTTCCAGCACCACCGGGAAGCGGGTCTCGAGGATCTCGGGATCGGTCAGGCGTGAGTTGGTCATGTGGGTGTGGACCGCATCGGCGCCGTTATAGCCCGGTCCGGCCGGCGCACCCGAGCAGATCGTCTCGTAATACTGGTAATGCGCATTTCCGAAGGTCAGGTTGTTCATCGTGCCCTGCGCGCCCGCCTGGCTCTGGACGGCGCCGAACAGGCAGTTGGTCACGGCCTGGCTGACCTCGACATTGCCGGCAACGACGGCGGCCGGATAGCTTGGGGTCAGCATCGTGCCTTCCGGGATGACAATGCGGATCGGCCTGAGGCAGCCGGCATTCATCGGGATGTCGGCTTCGACGAGCACGCGGAAAACATAGAGAACAGCCGCGCGGGTGACCGGTGCCGGCGCATTGAAGTTGTCTGCGCGCTGCTGCGACGTGCCCGTGAAATCAACGGTCGCCTCGCGCTTGTCGCGATCGACGGTGATCTTCACCACGATCTTGCAGCCCTGGTCCATCTCGTAGGAGAATTCCCCGTCCGGCAATTGGTCGAGTACGCGGCGCACGCTTTCGGCGGCATTGTCCTGGACGTGGCCCATATAGGCCTCCACGACATCTTCGCCGAACTGCGCGATCATCTTCTTCAGCTCCGCCACGCCCTTTTCGTTGGCGGCGACCTGCGCCTTCAGGTCGTTGACGTTCTGGACGATGTTGCGCACCGGATAACGCGCGCCGTTGAGCAGGGCCTCGAGCTCGGCCTCGCAGAACCGGCCGGCATCGATGAGCTTGAAGTTGTCGATATAGACGCCTTCCTCTTCGATGTTCGTCGCAAGCGGCGACATGGAGCCGGGCGAAATACCGCCGATATCGGCGTGGTGGCCGCGGCTGGCGACCCAGAAGCGGATCTCACGACCCTCGTCGTCGAAGACGGGCGTGCAGACCGTCAGGTCGGGCAGATGCGTGCCGCCGTTATAGGGCGCATTGATCAGGAAGACGTCGCCGGGATGAATGACCGGGTTCTCGCGGATCGCGGTTGCGACTGAAGCGTCCATGGAGCCGAGATGCACCGGCATGTGCGGCGCGTTGGCGACGAGGTTGCCCCTGGTGTCGAAGACCGCGCAGGAGAAGTCGAGCCGCTCCTTGATGTTGACCGAATAGGCGGTGTTCTGCAGCGTCACGCCCATCTGTTCGGCGATCGACATGAAGAGATTGTTGAAGATCTCGAGCATGACCGGATCGGCCTTGGTGCCGATCGCGCTGCGCTCGGGCAGCGCCTTGACCCGGCGAAGCACGATATGGTCCTTGGCCGTCAGTTCCGCCTGCCAGCCGTCCTCGACGATGACGGTCTGGTTCGGCTCGATGATGATTGCGGGACCGTCGAGACGCTGGCCGGGCTTGATGTCGGAGCGAAGCGCGACCGGCGCCTCATGGAACTGGCCCTGCGAATAAAAGCGGGTGCTGCGGCTGAGCGCGGGCGCGCCTTCCGTGGTCGCGAGACCCTCGCCTTCCATCTGGGCAGCGCCGCCGCCGACGGTCTCGACTTCGACCGCATCGATCACCAGCGCCTTGTTTTCGGCGACGAAGCCGAAGCGGCGCTTATGCAGCGTCTCGAATTCGGCGCGCAGGCGGGCGATATCGTCATGGTCGGGGAAGCGCGCATCGACAGCCAGGACCGTGTCGGTGCCGGAGTAGCGAACATGGGCGCGAAGGTGGGTGCGGATCTCGTCGCGGGCGATCCCTTGCGCTTCGAGTTCACCGAGGCATTCGACCTGCAGGTCCGCGCCAAGTGCTGCCAGTGCCGCCGGCGCCTTGTCGTCGAGAGCGACGCCGAGCGCCTTCTGGCGGGTCGCGCGGATATCGGCAAGGCCCATGCCATAGGCCGAAAGCAGGCCGGACATCGGATGCACCAGGATGCTCTTCATCCCCAACTGGTCGGCAACCAGGCAGGCGTGCTGGCCGCCGGCGCCGCCGAAGCAGCTGAGCGCATAACGCGTCACGTCGTAGCCGCGCTGGACGGAGATCTTCTTGATCGCCTCGACCATGTTGGCGACCGCAATGCGGATGAAGCCGTCGGCGACGTCCTCGGGGCTGCGGCCGTCGCCGATTTCATCGGCCATCGCCTTAAAACGCGTGCGCACCGTCTCGACATCGAGCCGCTCGTTCTGCTCAGGCCCGAACAGCGCCGGAAAGAAGTCCGGCATCAACTTGCCGAGCATGACATTGGCGTCGGTGACCGCCAGCGGGCCGCCGTTGCGGTAACAGGCGGGACCGGGATTGGCGCCGGCCGAATCCGGGCCGACGCGGAAGCGCTCGCCGTCGAAATGCAGGATCGAGCCACCACCGGCGGCGACCGTGTGGATCAGCATCATCGGCGCGCGCACGCGCACGCCGGCCACTTCCGTCTCGAAGGCACGCTCATATTCGCCATCGAAATGGGCAACGTCGGTGGACGTACCGCCCATATCGAAGCCGATCACCCGGTCGAAACCGGCAGCTTCCCCGGTCTTGGCAAGGCCGACCACGCCGCCGGCCGGACCGGAGAGGATCGCATCCTTGCCCTGGAACATGTCGGCGGCCGTTAGCCCGCCCGACGACATCATGAACATGACGCGCGCGCCGGAGCGCGCCACATCCAGTTCGCTCGAGACCTGCGCCACGTAGCGGCGCAGGACCGGCGAGAGATAGGCGTCGATGACCGTAGTGTCGCCACGACCGACATATTTGATCAAGGGCGAAACTTCGTGGCTGACCGAGACCTGCTCGAAGCCCATTTCGCGGGCGATCCGGGCAACCATCGCCTCGTGCTCGGGATATTTGTAGGCATGCATGAAGACGATCGCGACGGTGTCGTAGCCCTTGTCGCGCAGCGCCGTCAGCGCCTGGCGCGCCTCGGCCTCATCGAGCGCCTGCTCGACCGTGCCGTCGGCCAGCACCCTTTCGCCGAGTTCGACGATGTCCTTATAGAGCGCTTCAGGCTTGATGATCTCGGTCGCGAAGATGTTCTTGCGTTCCTGGTAGCCGATACGAAGCGCATCGCGGAAGCCGCGCGTCGTCAAAAGCGCCAGCGGTTCGCCCTTGCGCTCGAGCAGCGCATTGGTCGCAACCGTCGTGCCCATGCGCACTTCGCCGATGAGGCCGCCCGGAATGGGCGCGCCGGTCGGCAGACCCAGATGCAGGCGGATGCCCTGCACGGCCGCATCGCGGTAGGCTTCCGGATTTTCCGACAGCACCTTGCGCGCATGCAGAACGCCCTGCGGGTCCCTGCCGATCACGTCGGTGAAGGTGCCGCCACGGTCGATCCAGAAGTCCCAGCTGCCGGTGTCGCGTGCGCTCATCGTCCATCCCTCTCACTCGTATGCCGCCATCTCGGGTCGGCTCCGAAATTCATCAAAGCAGTTCGTTGACAAAATGTCGATAAAATGATGACATAAAATCGTCAAGATGAGGAAGTGCTGAATGACAAAGAAGTCTGAGGAGAGCTTTGACGGCAGGGAGTGGGCGCAGGACGCTCTACCCGGCCATATGAAGCCCGTGGCGGCCATCGGGCCGATCGTCTCCTCCGCACATCTGGCCGAAGGCGGCTCCCCGGGCCTCTCCGAAGTCGAGTACGGCCTGATTCTCGCCTCGCACGCCTTCCACCGCTGGATGGTGCGTTGCATGGCCGCTGCCGGGGTGCCCGGTCTTTCCTCCACAGAAATCTTGATCCTGCATACGATCCGCCACCGCGACCGCGGCAAGAAGCTTGCCGACATCTGCCTCGTGCTCGATATCGAAGACACCCATGTCGCCACCTACGCCATCCGCAAGCTGGAGGCGGCCGGACTTGTCACCACTGGCAAGGCGGGCAAGGAAAAGACCATCCAGATTACCGACAAGGGTGCCGACGCCTGCACCCGCTATGCGCAGATCCGCGAGCGCCTGCTCGTGACGTCGACGGCCAATGCACGGCCCTCCGAGGAAACGCTCTCGGAAATCGCCGCCGTGCTGCGCTTCATGTCGGGCGCCTATGAACAGTCCGCGCGCGCCGCGACCACATTGTGACAAGGAAGATCGCGTGACTGCTGATACCACTCCCCCGCTGCTGGCCGTCGAAAACCTGTCCGTCGCCTTCAATGGCAATGCCGTCGTCGAAGACCTGAGCTTCTCGGTCACCGCCGGACGCACGCTCGCGATCGTCGGCGAATCCGGCTCGGGCAAGTCGGTGACGTCGCTGTCGATCATGCGGCTTGCCGACATGATGGGCGGCAAGTTCCCGACCGGCCGCATCATGTTTCAGGGCAAGCACGGCGCGGTGAACCTGACGGCCGAACCGCAAAAGTCGATGCGCAGCATCCGCGGCAAGGAGATCGCAATGATCTTCCAGGAGCCGATGACCTCGCTCAACCCGGTGTTCACGATCGGCGACCAGATCGCCGAAGTGCTGATGCTGCACGAGAAGATGACGAAGGCCGAAGCGCTCAAGGAGACATGCCGCCTGCTCGACATGGTGCGCCTTCCCGATTCCGCCGAACTCGTCGGGCGCTATCCGCACCAGCTCTCCGGCGGCATGCGCCAGCGCGTGATGATCGCCATGGCGCTTGCCTGTCGCCCGAAGCTCCTGATCGCCGACGAGCCGACGACGGCGCTCGACGTCACCATCCAGGCGCAGATCCTCACCATCATCCGCGATCTCCAGAAGGAGCTCGGCATGGCGGTGATCTTCATCACCCATGACATGGGTGTGGTGGCAGAGATGGCCGACGATGTCGTCGTCATGTGGAAGGGCCGCAAGGTCGAGGAAGGTCCGGTCGCAGAGATCTTCGCCAAGCCGAAGCATCCCTATACCCAGACCCTCCTGTCGGCAGTGCCCAAGCTCGGCAGCATGACCGGCGAAGACTTCCCCAAGCGCATGCCGCTGACCATGATGATAGACGGTGCACCGACGCTGGTGGGCGAGGAGCATATCCAGCGTACCGCGCGCTATGATGCGGCACCGATCCTGTCGGTGCGCGATCTCGTCACCCGCTTCGACGTCAAGAAGAACCTGTTCGGCAAGACCACGCACCGCGTGCATGCGATCGAAAATGTCAGCTTCGATATCTTCCCCGGCGAGACGCTGGCGCTGGTGGGCGAAAGCGGCTCCGGCAAGTCGACGATCGGGCGCACCATCCAGCAGCTGCAGAACGCCACCTCGGGTGAAATCCTCTTTGGCGGACGCCCGGTCTCCTCGATGAGCTTTGCCGAGCGCCAGCGGCTGAAGCAGGAAATCCAGTACATCTTCCAGGACCCCTTCGCCTCGCTCGACCCGCGCAAGACCGTCGGCTTCTCGATCGCCGAGCCGATCCGCACCCACGGGCTGATCCTCGGCGAAAAGGCGATTGCAAAGCGTGTCGACGAGTTGCTCGAGCGCGTCGGGCTGACATCTGCCCACGCGACGCGCTATCCGCATGAGTTCTCCGGCGGCCAGCGCCAGCGCGTCTGCATCGCCCGCGCGCTCGCTTCACGGCCGAAACTGATCATCGCCGACGAGGCCCTGTCGGCGCTCGACGTGTCCATCCAGGCTCAGATCATCAACCTGTTCATGGAACTGCAGGAGCAGGAAGGCCTCGCCTACCTCTTCATCAGCCATGACATGGCCGTGGTCGAGCGCATGAGCCATCGCGTCGCCGTGCTCTATCTCGGCCAGGTGATGGAGTTCGGCAGCCGCCGCCAGGTATTCGAGACGCCCAGCCATCCCTATACCCGCCGGCTGCTTTCGGCCGTTCCCGTCGCCGATCCCGGCAAGGGGCGTGAGAGGGGGATGATCGAGGGCGAGATCCCGAGCCCGATCCGACGCGTCGGAGAAGAACCCGCGGTGCTGCCGCGCAAGGAGATCGCGCCAGGCCATTTCGTGGCCCTGGACGCGTAAAGCCGCTTTCTCCGTGAGGGGAAGGCAGTCGAAACAGGAGTGAGTAAAAAATGATCAACAAAAAGGGGATCCACGCCGCCTTCATCGCGCTTGCGCTGACTGGCAGCCTTCTGACGACCGGGCCGGCCTTTGCCGCCGGCACATTGACGGTTTCGTCGCCGCAGGATCCGGGCAGCTGGGATCCCGTCGACACCTTCCTCGTCAACTGGGCGTCTGTCTCCACCAACATTTTCGACGGCCTGACCTATCGCGGTCCTGACCGCAAGCTGGTTCCCGGCCTTGCAACCGCCTGGGAAGAGCTCGACGGCGGCAAGCGCCTGCGCTTCACGCTGCGCGAAGGCGTCAAGTTCCACAACGGCGAACCCTTCAACGCCGAAGCCGTGAAGTACACCTTCGACCGCCTGCTCGGCGAAGAAGGTTCCAAGGGTCCGCAGAAGTCGAACTATGCCGCGATCGAAAAAGTCGAGATCATCGACGACAAGACCGTCGATCTGCACCTGAAGGCGCCGGATCCGGTTTTGTTGACCAAGCTCGCCGGCTACGGCGCGATGATCGTGCCGCCGAAGTACATCCAGGAAAAGGGTGAAGACTATTTCAACACCCATCCGGTCGGCACCGGTCCGTTCAAGTTCGTCTCCTATGAGCCGAAGGTCGCGATCAAGCTCGAAGCCTTTGCCGACCATTGGGGCGGCGCACCGAAGCTTTCCAACCTCGACTTCCGCTTCATCGCCGAGCCGGCAACCGCCGTTGCCGAACTGCAGGCCGGCCGCGTCGACCTCGTTATCCCGCCGACCATTCCGATCGGCATGATCCCGACGATCCAGGGCGACGACAAGCTCGAGATCGTCTCCACCCCCGGCCCGACGGTCTATGCTCTGCGCTTCAACACCCGCGACGGCATCACCAAGGACCCGAAGGTTCGCAAGGCCCTGATCCTCGGCGTCGACCGCGACACCATCATCCAGTCGATCCTCGGTGGCCAAGCGGCGCCGATCGCCAGCTTCCAGGGCGAACTGTCGTTCGGCTTCGACCCGACGATGAAGCCGCTGCCCTACGACCCCGAGCAGGCGAAGGCTCTGCTGAAGGAAGCGGGCGTCGCACCGGGCGCCTCCGTCCAGATCGACGTGCGCGGCAACGACGCGACGTTCAACGAAGTGGTGCAGGCTGTTGCCAGCTACCTGCAGCTCGTCGGCATCAACGCGACCATCAAGCCTTACGAGACCAACGTTCTGCTGAACGACATCATCCCGGCCGGCAAGACCGGTGCGATGTTCCAGCAGGCCTGGGGCGGCTGGACGCTCGACTACGACAACACCGCCTACTCGATGTACCACTCGGGCGAAAAGTGGAACCCCTACGACAAGGACGCCGATCTCGACAAGCTGCTAGAATCCCAGCGCTCGATCATCGACCAGCCCAAGCGTGAGGAAATCCTCAAGCAGATCGCCAACTACGCAGCCGACCGTGCGCTGGAAATGCCGCTCTACAACCTCAACGCCATCTACGGCGTGAGCAAGCGCGTCAAGAACTTCACGCCCGTTCCCGACAGCCGCCTGCGGCTGACGGACGTCACGGTCGAGTAACAATCAGATCCGCCGCTCCTCGACGTCGAGCGGCGGATCCTCTTCATGAAGGGCGGGTAAGTTGGCCGGATTTTTGATCAAACGTGTTCTGCAGGCGGTGTTCGTCGTTTTCGTCGTAACGCTCACCGTCTCATTTGCCATCCGCCTGACCGGCGACCCGGCACTGATGCTCGCCCAGGGTGCCGGCAGCATCACCGAAGAAGACCTTGCGCGCATCCGTGAGGCGCTCGGCCTCAACCAGCCTTTCCTGGCGCAGTATTTCGCCTTCATCAAAGGCATGTTCGTCTTCGATTTCGGCCGCTCGTTCATGGGCGGAACCCCGGTGTCGCAGCTGATTTCCGCCGCCCTGCCCGCCACGATGATGCTCGCCTTCGCGTCGCTCATCGTTTCAATCGTCATTTCGATCCCGCTCGGCATCAAGGCTGCGGTCGCCCGCGGCAAGTGGGCCGATCAGGCGATCCGCATCCTCTCGCTCGTCGGCCTGTCCTTCCCGAACTTCTGGCTCGCGATCATGCTGGTGCTGTTGTTCTCGATCACGCTGAAATGGCTGCCGCCAAGCGGCATGGACGGCTTTGCCAGCTTCATCATGCCGGCCGTCACCATGGGCATCATCCTGACGGCGACCAATGTGCGCCTGGTGCGCACGGCGATGCTCGAAACGCTGCAGTCGCAATACATCATGGTCGCCCGCGCCAAGGGGCTTAGCGAAAGCAAGGTGCTCTACAAGCACGCCCTTCGCAATTGCGCGATCCCGCTCATCACCTATTTCGGCCTTCAGTTCGGCGGTCTTCTCGGCGGTATCGTCGTCGTCGAGCGCGTGTTCAACTGGCCGGGCATGGGTACGCTTGCCTTCGACGCTGTCGGCGCCCGCGACTATCCCGTTCTGCAGGCCTGCATCACCGTGCTTTCGCTGATGATTGTCGGCGTCAACCTCATCGTCGACATCGCCTATGGCCTCGTCGACCCGCGCATCCGGACGGAGTGAGCCGATGACCACCAAGGCCGCAAACAGCCGCTTCGCCCGTTTCCGCAATCTCGAATTCATCCTCGGCACGCTGCTTGCCGGCGGCATGTGCCTCGCCGTTCTGCTCTCCGGCGTGCTATTTCCAGGCGGCGCCGACAAGATCGATCTGATGGCGCGGCTGACTGCGCCGTTCGTCAACTGGGCGCATCCGTTCGGCACCGATCCGCTCGGCCGCGACGTGCTGGCGCGCGTGGTTGCCGGCGGCAAGATTTCGCTGCTGGTCGGCTTTACCTCGGTTGCCGGCGCCGTCGTCGTGGGCGTGGTGATGGGTCTCGTCTCCGGCTATTACCGTGGCTTCTGGGACATGGTGGTCATGCGTTTTGCCGACGTTCAGCTGGCGCTTCCGTTCATCCTGCTTGCCATCACCTTCATCGCCATCGTCGGCGGCGGGCTCGGTAACACCATCATCCTGCTGATCGTGTCGCAATGGGTGCAATATGCCCGCCTGGTGCGCGGCTCGGTGCTGTCGCTGCGCGAGCGCGAGTTCATCCAGTCGGCCCGTGCCATCGGCGTTCGCGACTACAAGATCCTGTTCCAGCATCTGCTGCCGAACCTGATCGGGCCGGTCATCGTGTTGATGACGCTCAATGTCGCCAACAACATCCTGCTCGAAAGCAGCCTGACCTTCCTCGGCCTCGGCGTCGACCCGTTGATCCCGAGCTGGGGTGGCATGCTGGCCGACGGCCGCACCTACCTGCAGAACGCCTGGTGGGTCAGCGTCTTCCCGGGCCTTGCAATCCTTCTCACAGTCCTTGGCCTCAACCTTCTCGGCGACTGGCTGCGCGACAGTCTCGACCCAACAGGCAGAACTTCACGATGACCACGATATTCGAAGGGACCTTCGAGCGCACGCTCGACACCATGCTCGCAACCTACGGCAAGGAGGCTGCCCGCGGCACCCGGCTGGAGGCATGGCTCTTCGATGACCGTAAAAGCCGAGAGGCGGCCGAGCAGACGCTCGCCGCCTTCGGCGTCGAGGCGAAGTTCAGGAGCGCCTACAAGCCGCTCCTGCATTTCTTCCTCGAGGACGTCGACCTAAAGGCGCTGAAGCGTGTCGACATCCGCTATCCGCAGCCGGAAGGCTGCCCGGCAAACCGCTTCCTGCTCGAGGCCTATCCGCTGGCGGCGCTCATCGGCGACGCGCAAATTACCTTTGTCGGTGGCAGCGACCGGGCCCTGACCTACGATGTCGCGCTGACCTTTGCCGACGGCCGCACGGAAACCCATGCGGTCTTTGCACCCAACCGCCAGCACACGGATTTCGTCGGCGAAACGCTGCTGTCGCCGACCGGCTGGGTCCGTCTCGACGACACCAGCAGCAAAAGGCGCGAGTGCCACCTCGAAACCGATTACGAACGGCTGTTCGCCGGCGCGATGCGCGCGATCGCCGAGCATGGCTGGGGCGACGCAGAACCCTATTTCGACGAACTCAACATCCACGTGACCTTGCCGATCAGCGACCTCAGACTGCCTGTCGGCGAAGAGGTCGTGAGCCTGCGCGAAGCGCTGCACGAGGACTTCTACTTCTCGCTGCTCGAAGTGTTCCAGAAGAAGTCCGGCCGCCCGCTCGGCGACCGTGGCCTGAAGCCCGGCCAGATCGTACCGGAAATCGTCCTTGCCGACGGCAAGCCGTCGGTGCGCGTCGAGACCCGGCCGCTCGCCACATCCGACGCCGAAGGCGAGAACCAGCCGATCGACACGGCGAAGGCGCCGCTTGCCGTCGCCCAGATCCATGCCGAACTGGAAAAGGTCGGCGGACAGCCGTTCGAAGCGCATTCTCGCGCCGGTCGGCCGGTGAAGGCACGCTATCGCCAGGGCAGCGACGCCGCGGTGATGATCAGCGGCGGCCAGCATCCCAACGAGACCACCGGCATCGTCGGCGCGCTCAGGGCCGCCCAGACGCTCGCGGCGCTCCCGGGTACGCACTTCACGATCTCGCCGCTCGAAAATCCGGATGGTTATGCCGTTCACCAGCGGCTGCGCGCCGACAACCCGCTGCACATGCACCATGCCGCCCGCTACACGGCGCTTGGCGACGACCTGGAATACCGCACCGGCACCGCGCTCAACGAGCGGGCGATCCGCAACGAGGCCGATGCGCTGTCAGGCGCCGAACTTCACGTCAATTTGCACGGCTACCCATCGCATGAGTGGACGCGGCCGCTGTCGGGTTACGTGCCGCGCGGCTTTGCCATGTGGACCCTGCCAAAGGGCTTCTTCCTGATCATGCGCCATCATGCCGATTGGGAGCAGCGCGCCGAACAACTGATCGAGGCGGTGACGGCACGCCTGGCAGCGGTTCCCGGCCTGCTCGCCTACAACGACCGGCAGATCGCGCTTTATGAAACCCATGCCGGCGAAACCGGTTTCCGCATCATCAACGGCTTCCCCTGCCTCATCTCCGTCGACGATCGCCACAAGGCACCGTTGACGCTGATCACGGAATATCCGGACGAAACCATCTATGACGACGCGTTCGTTGCCGGACATGAGGCCCAGCGCGAGACGGTGCTGGCCGCCTACGAGGCGTTCCAGACGATGATGGCGGTCGCGTAGCGACCGGATTTTGCAGCGAAAACGCGGCGGGCCCGAAGGACCGCCGCTGCCGCTCGTCTCAGCGGCAGTCTGGCCGGCGCCCATCACGCCCGTCCAACGTTCCGCTCTGCCCGACTGCGGCCAGGACGCGGCCGAGCCCGATCGTTGCGACCAAGCCCCCTCGCATTCTTTTGATGTCCCCGCGACGATTGTATCGATCGCTGCCTGCTTCGTCGTGCCGTCGGATACCGTAAATGCCGTCGCGGAAGGGTTGCGGTTGCCTTGCGCGTGGATCCACAAATGATCCGGCCGGTGCCCGCACACACCGCAACTTTGCGGCAATGCGCGTCGATCAAAGGTGCGGCAACCACGAAACGACGCCGGAGTAACGAGACATGCGCCTGCTGCTTGTAGAGGACGAGTTGGAGATGGCGGCAGCGCTCAGCGTTGCCCTCGGCCGCTACGACATGATCCTCGACCACGCCCCGTCGCTCGATCACGCGATCGCGGCAATGGCGAGCCAGGTGCATGACGCAGTCATTCTCGACCGGCAACTGCCCGATGGCGACGGCCTAACGCTCATCCCGCGCGTGCGTGCGCTGAAGGCTGGCATTCCCGTCATCGTGCTGACCGCGCGCGGCAGCGTCGACGAACGGATCAAAGGGTTGGACATGGGGGCGGACGACTATCTGGCCAAGCCTTTCTCAGTCGAGGAATTGCTGGCCAGATTGCGCGCATTGATGCGCCGCGCGCCCGAGCTCGCCCCGATGACGGCCCGCATCGGCAATCTCGTCTTCGACTTCGACGGTCGGGAAGCGCGCATCGACGGCCGCGTGTTCGAACTTCCCCGTCGTGAGCTTCTCGTGCTCGAGGCGCTGGTACGCCGGCAGGGCCGGACGGTGCAACGCTCGACGCTGGAGGAATCGGTCTATGGCTATGACGACGAGATCCAGTCCAATTCGCTCGACGCCCATGTCTCACGATTGCGCCGCAAGCTGCTGGAATCGGGCTCCGGCGTCGAGATCCACGGCATTCGCGGCGTCGGATATCTTCTGAGGACTGCGACGTGACGGCCAGCGCCAACCACTCGCTGAAGAAGCGGCTGATCTGGCATATCCTCACGTTTCAGGTGCTGTTGCTCGTCACCGTCATTGCCGGCTTCATGGCGCTCCTGATCCGTGCCGATCTCGGCGGCATGATCCTCGACGCCGGCTCTGCGTCGATCGCGGCCGGCGCCGTCGAGGTCGGACCCGACCAGAGGCTGCGACTGAAGGATACGCCCGAGCTCGGCGCGATGCGCGCAGAGAGCCCCGGCTTCTGGTTCATCGTCCGAAACGCCCGCGGCGAGACTGTCGAGAGCGGACCGGTGCCCGATGCCTATCGCGGCATCGGCGGCCATCTCGACAGGGTCACTTTCGGCGACATCCGCGATGGCGTCGAACCCTATGTTCTGTCAGCCGTCGTCCGCGTGATCGAGGCCGAAGGCGGCCCCTACACCGTTCTGACCGGCGGCGGACGACTGTGGAGCGCCTCGTTCGCGGTGTTCTTCCTGACGAACCTGCTGCTGTTGCCGATCGTGCTGATCCTGGTGCTCATTCCGGCCTTCGCCATTCCGATCATCGTGCGCCGCGCCTTTTCGAGCCTTGCCGAGGTGGCTGACCACGCGCGGAGCATCGACGTCGACCGCCGTGGCGCCCGCCTGCCCGATGGCCGCGTGCCCGGTGAGGTGCGGCCGCTCGTGGAGGCCGTCAACGGTGCGCTGCAGCGCCTCGACGAAGGCTACGAACGGCGCCAGCGTTTCATTCTCGATGCCGCCCATGAACTTCGAACCCCGGTCGCGATCCTGCAGACGCGGCTTGAGGGCATGGATTTCGGCCCGCTGCGCAGCCGTCTCCTGGTCGATGCCGCCCGCATCGCCGGGCTTGCCGAGCAGTTGCTCGATCTCGAGCGCATCGACCGCGACGGATCCCATTTCGCGCCACTCGATCTTGTCTCGCTCTGCCGCGACGTGGCCGCGGATCTTGCGCCGCTGGCGCTGTCGGCCGATTGCGACATCTCCTTCAGCCATGGCCCCGACCAGGTGAGTACCCGCGGAGACGCAGGCGCCCTTGAGCGCGCCGTCACCAACCTGGTGCGCAACGCGATCGAGCACGCCGGTGGCCTCATCTCCATCCATGTGGACCGAGGCGGTATCATCGAAGTCAGCGACGAAGGACCCGGCGTTCCCGAAAGTGAAAGGGAACGGATCTTCGAGCCTTTTCACCGGCTGTTGCCCCGCGACCACGGCGCCGGCCTCGGGCTGCATCTCGTCAGCGAAATCGTCAGCCGTCACAAGGGGCACATCTCGGTGGTCTGCGCGCCATCGGGCGGCGCCTGTTTCCGCATCACGCTACCCGTAGCCTGAGAACCGTGCAGGCCGCCCGGCCAGCGCCACAGGTCCTAACAGGTTATTAATAATAAAATCAGCAATTTAGTCGACATTTGCAATGTTGATGCAATCCGTGCGGCGCACAAGTGCACCCATCTTGCAGCGTCGATCATCGCGCCAGTCCGGCGCGAACGAGGCGGCAGGATCTGAGCGCCGCGACCGGCGCCAAGTCCAATCCACGGAGTAACGCCATGCAGCAACGTCACGCACTCTGCCTCTCGCTCGGCCTCGCCCTTCTGGCCGCAGCCGGCACCCAGCAGGCTCAGGCCGCCGATCCCTATTCGCCGGAGCCGGCGTCCACCTACCAGGATCCGCCGGCCTTCAACTGGACTGGTGCCTATGTCGGCGCCCATGGCGGCATCGGCTTTTCCGGCAGCCCCAACCCGTTTTCCGATCGCAACGGCGTCGCCTTCGGCGCGCAGGCCGGCTACAACATGCAGATGGGGCCGGGCATTGTCGGCGCGGAAATCGAGGGATCCTACCTCGGCGACACCGAACACAATGTCCGTGGCGGCAAGCTCAAGGAAAAATGGCGCGGGGCGATCAAGGCGAAGGCCGGCCTGTCCTTCGACCAGACGCTCGTCTACGGCACCGCCGGTTATGCCATGACCAGCTACAAGAAGGGCGGCGGCGTCCAGAACGACGTCGGCTTCAAGGGCGGTTATCTGGTCGGCGCCGGCGTCGAGCAGGGCTTCGGCGGCGGCCTCTCGGCCAAGCTCGAGTACAACTACATCGCCACGCCGGATGTCCGCACGAGCACGGCCTTCGGCACGACCGAAAAGGACATCAACAGCCACGTCATCAAGGCCGGCGTGAACATGCGGTTCTGATTTCTTCCACGCGATTGCAGCGCCGTTGCCCATTCCCTCCCAAGGCGGCGGCGTTCGTTTCGAGATAGAACGAACAAGTCGATGGCCGCCTCCCGGCCCTCGGCTTCACGGTTTCAGCGACCCGCGGCAAGCAGGGACTTCCCTCTCAGCGCGCCTTTTGTGGCTAGGCTGCCGCCTCCTGGACCTCGGCGCCGGCGTTCGAAAGCCGTCGCCAGATGGGCCCCATCGCATCGGCGATATCGCGGTAAACGCCGTAGCGTCTCTCGTAATGACGCGTCATTGCCGGATCTGGCCGGTAATGACGTTCCGTCCTGACCATCGCAGCCGCACCCTCAGAAAAATCGGCAAAGATGCCAGCCCCAGTGCCGGCGGCAATCGCGGCCCCGAGCGCGCCGGTTTCGCGCGAGCGGGCGACAGACACCGGAACGCCGAGCACGTCGGCAAAGATTTGGGGCCAGATCAGGCTGCGCGACCCGCCGCCTGAAAGCACAGCTTCGTCGAAACTCGCGCCTGCCGCGCGCATGGTGGCGATGTGCTGGCGATGGCCGAAGGCGACACCTTCCAGAACCGCGCGCACGAGATGCCCCTTCGTGTGCCAGCCGGCAACCCCGTAGAAACCAGCCCGGGCATTGCCGTCCTGCTGCGCGCCATATAGAAACGGATGATAGATCGGATCGTTGGCGGCAGGCTCGATTTCAGCTGCAAGCGCGCAGCAGACATCGTAGGGCGAGCGCCCGTCCTCGATGCCGCTTTCGGCAAAGAACTCACGCACCAGCCATTCGAGATTGGCAGCCGAGGTCGCGCTCGACTCGATGGCCATGTAACGGCCGCGATCGAAGGTGGACGACATGAAGACCGGGCCGGAAAGATCCGGGCCGTCGATGATCACCTGGTTGATGCTCCAGGTTCCGGCGATGATGGAGGCCGCGCCGGTTCGCGTCACGCCTGAGCCGACGGCAGAGGCGATGACGTCGAAGAGACCGCCGACCACCGGCGTGCCCGCGGCAAGCCCGGTCTGTTCTGCGGCCTCCGGCGTGACCGTGCCGACGACATCTGCACTCTCGGCCAGATCCGGCAAGAGGCCGGTTGCTTCCCCGAGATCGAAGGCAGCCATCAGGTCGCGATCGTAACGCCGGTTGACGACGTTGAGCAAACCGCAGCCGGTCATGTCGGAGACGTCGCTGACACGTCGCCCGGTCAGGCGGTTGACGATGAAATCCTTGCACAGGAACACCGTGCCGATCCTGGCGAAGGTCTCCGGCTGGTAGCGCTTGAGCCATGCAAGGAGCGTCGGCGTCTGCGATGGCCAGGGTCGCTGGCGACCGATGGCATAGGTCCGGTCGCCGACCCCTTGCGCCTTCCATTCTTCCACCAATCCGGCAGCGCGCGTATCGAGCGACTGGATGCCAAGCAGCGGCTCGCCCTGCGCGTCAAGGGCATAGAGGCCGTTGCCATGACCGGCGCAACCGATCGCGACGATCTCTTCGGCGCGGATGCCGGCGCGCTCGACGCATTGGCGGATGACGGCGCGCGCATGGGTCCACAGTTCCTCGAGCCCGCGCTCGACGTGCCCCGGCCGCGGCACACGACTGTGCCCCTCCTGCGCGGCCGCCGCGATCTCGTTGCCCTCGAGGTCGAAAATCACCGCCTTGATCACGGTGTTTCCGGCGTCGAGTCCCAGAAGATAGTCTGCCATAAAGAACCCCTCCCAAGGTTCGGATCGTCGTCCTTGTACCAGCTTCGGCTGCGATCAGCCTTGCTGATACAATGCGAAGGCTGCTTCGCCGTCGGCGTCGTCGTGCACGATGGCCATCAAGCCCCGGACGACGGCGCTCGGGTTTGCATGCTGGTAGATGTTGCGCCCGTAGACCATGCCGACAGCGCCCTGTCGCATCAAGGCCGCGGACTTGTCGAACACGGCGCGCAGGTCTTCCTTGCCGCCGCCACGCACCAGAACCGGGCAGCGCGCCGCCTCCACCACGCGGTGGAAATCCTCCGCATTGGTCGTCGGATCAGCCTTGACGATGTCGGCGCCCATCTCGCGGGCGAGCCGCGTCAGCGTCACGATCTTTTCCGCATCGCCGTCGACCATGTAGCCGCCGCGCTCGGTCACCGGCTGCATGACAAGCGGCTCGATCATCAGCGGCATGCCGTATTTTTCGCAGTCGGCGCGCACGCGGGAAATGTTGGCAACACACTGGCGGAACAGATCCGGTTCGTCCGGCAGCATGAACAGATTGACGACCACGCAGGCGGCATCCATCTCCAGCGCGCCGATCAGCGGCTCGGCCTCGTTCTGCAGCACGGCCCACATATCGCGGTGACGAATGCGGTTGTACGGGTTGCCCATGTCGATGCGCATGACCAGGGCCGGCTTGTCCTTGCCGGGGATATCCTGCAGCAGATCGGCCTGGCCATAGTTCATCTGGATCGCGTCCGGCCGTGCATCGACCAGCGCCTTGACGACGGCCTCCATATTCTCGAGACCGTCGAGGAAGGACGGCTCGTTGCAGACGCCATGATCGATCGCCACGTCCAGGCAGCGCCCCGCGCCAAAAAGACGGTTCATCCGGACCTTGCGGTTGTTTCGCATAATGCACTCCTTTGTTCGTTCCGTGCGGAAAGCGTGTCTTCGTCGACGCCGTGGCGTTCGAGGAGAAGGGTGAGAAAACGGGCGCGCTCCTGCGCCTGACGTGCCGCAGACCAGCGTTTTTCGGCCGCGAGCAGCGCCAGCACGGCATCCGCCATGTCGAGAGACAGTTCGCCGGTGATTGCCAACGTGGTGCGACGTAGCAGCAGGTCGTCGAGATGCTCGACCTTCTCGCTGCGGATCAGCAGCTGGATTTCGCGGCTCGAGTAACCGGCATGCGGAAGCGCTGTATCGGGTGCTGCCGCCGTGAAGGCCGCAATGCGCTCTGCATCCGTCCCGTAGCGCTTGAACAGTGTTTCGACGCGCTCCGACGAAAGGCCGCTCGCCGCGGCGACCCGGGCGATCCAGGCTTCGCGATCGGCCGGAAAATCACGCCCACCGCCGATCGGACGCTCTGATGTCGAGATGCGCCGCGCCCGCGCCAGCCGCTCCAGCACCTGGTCGGCCGCCAACTCGCCGAAGGAGCGGAACGTGGTCCACTTGCCGCCGATCATGCACAGCACTGGCGGACCGCCATCGGCGGTCTCGACGAAGGTGCAATAGTGATCACGCGGTATGCGGCCAGTAAAACTGTCCTTGCTAGCCGGCAGCGGCCGGACCCCTGAGAACTGGAAGACGATCTCCTCGGTTCTGATCTTTATCGCCGGAAGGACGAAGGCGAGCGACTGCAGGATGTAGTCGCGCTCCTCCGTCTCGCAGCGCACGGTTTCCGGGTCGTCGACGCGAATGTCGGTGGAGCCGACCAGAACCTTGCCGAGATAGGGAAACAGGATGCAGATGCGCCCGTCCTCGTTCTCGTAGTAGATCATGTGCCCGTCGAGCGCCCGCGTCAGGTCGTCGTTGTCGACAATCAGATGCGACCCCTTGGTGCCGCCCATCAACGGTGCCGGACGGGCAGGCTCGGAAAACAGGCCCTGGTTGGCGATGTCGATCCAGCCGCCGGTGGCGTTGACGATCAGGGTAGGCTCGATCGAAACCTCCGCACCGCTGATCGTGTCGCTGACCGCGTAGCGTCCCGGCGCTGTGAGCCTGAGTTCGGCATAGTTGAGGGCACGCGCCCCGGTCCCGGCAGAAAGCGCGTCCTCGAGCAGCTCGATGCCGAGCCGCTCGGGTTGGCTGACCCAGGCGTCGTAGTAGGTCGCCGAACTCTTGATTGCGGGATTGAGCGCCGGCCACCGGCCAAGTGTCGAGCGCCGCCCGCGGAATTCGTGGCGCGGCATCAGTGCGCGCTTGCGCGTCAGGAAATCGTAGATGGCGAGCCCCGCCTTGATGACAACCGCGCCGCGGCGGCTCGGCCGACGGGAAAGACCGAGGAAGCGGACGGCGCCGTTGGCGATACCGGAAAAGAAATCGAAGACCGGGACCGTGGTCGGCAGCGGACCGACATAGTGCGGCGCGTTGCGCAGCAGCCGGTCGCGCTCTACGAGGGATTCCCGCACCAGACTGAATTCACCGTTTTCGAGATAGCGCAGCCCGCCATGAACCATGCGAGACAATGCGGCGCTGGCGCCGGAACAGAAATCGTGTTTCTCGACGAGCACGACATTGACGCCCTGCAGCGCCAGCTCGCGAAAGACGCTGAGGCCGTTGATGCCGCCGCCCAGCACGCAGACGTCCACCTTCGGGCTCTGGCGGAGCCCGTCAAAGATCTCTTCTCGGTTCATGATGGCGGTCCGTTACCTATCCATGTGGGCGAGTTTCGCCGCTATCGCTTCGTCGATCGCCGCGAGATCCGGGCCGTCGAGCCGGATGGTTCCGGCGCGAGCGTTGTCGAGCGCCTGCGCCGGATTGCGCGCACCGCAAAGCGCGAACGTCACACCGGGTTGCGCCAGCGTCCAGGCAATGACCGTCTGCGCAATACTGGCGCCGTGCTTTTCGGCAATCGGCCGGATCGCCCCGGCAAAGGCCGTCGCCTTTTCACGGTTGCCAACCGAGAAGCGCGGATTGTCGCGGCGCTGATCGTCGCCTGAAAACACCCGGTCCGGACCGACGGTGCCGGACAGCAGACCCAGGGCGAGCGAGGAATAGCTGAGCGTCGCCACGCCGTTTTTCGTGGTCAGCGGCAGGAGCTCCGCCTCGATCTCGCGGTCCATCATGCTGAAGCGTTCCTGGATCGCATCGAGGCGGCCGGTGGCGATGTAGGCCTCCAACTCGGACCGGTCGACATTGCTGGCGCCGATCGCGCGGATCTTGCCGGCATTCTTCAGGTCCTCGAGTGCGCGCACTGTCTCTTCGATCGGTGTCGTCGGGTCCTGCCAATGGGTGATATAGAGATCGATATAGTCGGTCCCGAGCCGCTTCAGGCTCTGTTCCACCTCGTGCATGATGGCGTCGCGACCGAGGTAGCGATGAACGGGCTTGCCGTCCTGGTCGAAGAAATGCTTGCCCTTCGTCGTGTGCCAGACGAGGCCGCATTTGGTGGCGATGACGGCCTTGTCGCGGCGGCCGGCAAGCGCCTTGCCGGCGATTTCCTCGGAGCGCCCGAGGCCATAGGCGGGCGCCGTGTCGATCAGGGTCACGCCGGCATCGAGCGAGGCATGGATGGCGGCAATGGACTCGGCCTCATCCGTTCCGCCCCACATCCAGCCACCGATCGCCCAGGTACCGAGCCCGACGGCGGATGCCTTGACACCGGAGCGGCCGATCTCGCGCGTCAACTGTTCACTGCTCATGCCGAAAGTCCCTTTTCGCTTGCCATGGCAAGGATGCGCTCGCCGGTCGCCTCGTCGGTCACGAGTGTATCGAGATGCCTGCCGCGCAGGACGCTGAGGATCGGCCCGGCCTTGTTCGGTCCGCTAGCAACCCCGATCTTGGTCGGGATCGACGCGAATTCGTCGAGTGTCAGCGACACGAGCGAACGGTTGAGGCTGTAGTCGCAGACGCGGCCCTGGTCATCGAGCAAGTGTGCCAGCAGTTCGCAGCTCGCGCCCGAGCGCTCTATCGCGGCGCGGTCGGTGCTCGAGGACGGGTGCAGGTCGTAGTAGCTCGAATCGTCGGAAAGGATCGAGCCGATGCCGACGATTGCTACCTTTGCTTCACGCGCCCGTTTGAAGACGTCTGCCACCGAGCGCATGTTGATCAGCATGGCGCGCTCGGCAGCGCTGTCGGCAAAGAGCGGCGCATGGATCTGGTAGGACCTGCCGCCGAGCCGCTCGGCCATCAGCGTCGAAACATGATTGACGTCGGTATAGTGCTTGCCCTGGACGCAGCCCGTTGCCGGGATAACCTCGATATCGAGGCGCCGCGAGGCATGCAGGCCGGCAACGACGGCGCTGACGCCCTTGCCGCCGGTGATGCAGATGGTGTCGCCGTCGGCGATCTCCTCCATCAACAGGCGGGCTGCCGCCTCGCCCACCGCCTGCAGCGCCGTCTGCTGATTGTCCGACACGGTCGGCACGACGACCGCACGGCTGATGCCGCCGAGCGCCAGCAATTGCTCTTCCATGTCGACGAGCGGTTCGATCGGCGACTTGATCTTGATCTCGACGAGGCCGAGCTGGCGGCCACGCTTGATCAGACGGTTGACGGTCGGCTGGGAAATTCCGAGCCGGTCGGCAATCTGCGACTGGGTCAGGCCCTCGAGGAAGTGCAGAACCAGCGCCTGGTGCATCTGCCGGGCGACCACGAGTTCCTCGCGAGCGCTGGAGATGATGTTCTGACTGGGATTGGCGATCGGCATGGTCAGCTGGCCTTCCGCTTATGCAGGAAATGGTCGATGGAGACGGCGGCGAGCAGAATGCAGCCCTTGATCATGTCCTGCCAATAGACGGAGACGTCGAGCAGGATCAGCGAGCTGGTCACCACCGAAAGCAGCGCGATGCCGAGGATGGCGCCGAGGATCGTGCCCGAACCGCCGTTCAGCGACGCCCCGCCGATGACGGCAGCGGCGATGATGTTGAGCTCCATGCCGACGCCGAAGGTGGGGGTGGCGGCGCCGAAGCGCGACATGTAGATGACGCCGGCGACACCGGCGAGCGTCGAGCAGAGCACCGTCACCCAGAACTTCACCTGCTTGGTCTTGATGCCGGAATAAAGCGCCGCCTTCTCGTTGCTGCCGGTATAGAACACCTTGCGAAAAGCGGTCGCCCGGCGCAGCAGGAAGTCGAACAGGACGACGACGGCGACGAAGATCAGGATGACGTAGGGGATGCCGTTGAACGTGCCCTGGCCGACCGCCTTGAACGATGCAGGCAGGGTGAAGAGCGACAGCGGCGTGCCCTTTGTAATGACCAGGCAAAGACCACGCACGATCACCATGGCCGCAAGCGACGTGATGAAATGGTTGAGCCCGACAACGGTAACGAAGAAGCCCATGATGGCGCCGATAAGGCTGCTTGCAAGGATGCCGACGAGCGAAGCCGTCCAGGGATCGACGCCGGCAAGAAACAGCGATCCGGCCAGCACCATGGCGAAGCAGACGACAGAGCCGACCGCCAGATCGATGCCGCCGACGATCAAAAGGATCGTCATGCCGACGACGACGATGCCTTCGACCGAGAAGCTCATCAGCATGGCGCGCATGTTGCCGAAGGTGAGAAAGTGCGGCGACGCGAAGGTCATGATGACGCCGAGCGCGAGGATGATGGCAATGAGCCCTGCCTCGCGCATCGTGCCGATCCGCCGCCAGGCCGGAACCTGCACCTGCGTTGCAACCACCGTATCGACTGCCATTTCCGCCTCCCCATTCACTCTGCTTGTCTCAGGCAACATGCTCGGCCGCCCTTATTTCTTGTCGTTCGTCCCGTGACCCGACCCCGGATGCCAGGCGGATGACCGCCTCCTCCGACATCTCGGCTTCTCCGAGTTCGCCGGCAATACCGCCTTCGCGAACGACCAGAACCCGGTCGCAAAGCCCCAGAAGCTCAGGCAGTTCCGACGAGATGACGACGATGCCGATGCCGGAGCGCGCGAGGTCGCGCAGCAGCCGGTGAATTTCCGATTTTGCGCCGACGTCGATGCCGCGCGTCGGCTCGTCCATGAGAATGACCTTCGGCCGCACCGCAAGCTGCTTGGCGATCGCCACCTTCTGCTGGTTGCCGCCCGACAGCGACGACACCGGCATGGCGATGCCGCCCATGCGCACGCCGAGCCGCCGGGTAAACTCGCTGGCGAGGTCCGCTTCCGCCTTCGCGTTCATCAGCCCAAGCGGCCCGGTCAGCGTCTTCAGGTCCAGTACCGAAATGTTCTGGGCGATCGACATGTCGACGAACACACCGGATCCCTTGCGATCCTCGGAGAGATACACGATGCCGGCATCGACAGCGTCTCGGTAATTGCCGATCGCCTGCGTCTTGCCGTGCAGTTTCACGTCGCCGCGCACCTTGCGGCGCAGGCCGCAGATGGCTTCCGCGATCTCGGTTCGGCCGGAGCCGATCAGCCCGCCGATCCCGAGGATTTCGCCCTTGCGCAGCTCGAAGCCGACATCGGCGATACGCTCGCCGTCGCCAAGACCGCGTACCGACAGGATGACCTCGCCGGACTTTTCGCCCTCTGCCTGCTTCGGCGGATAGAGCTGGGTGATCTCGCGGCCGACCATGCGGCGCACGACGTCATCGGGCGTCACATCGGCGATGCGCTCCGTCGAGACATGGCGACCGTCGCGAAAGACGGTGACACGGTCGCACAGGCTGAAAATCTCGGCCATGCGATGGCTGATATAGATGATCGAAATGCCCGCCGCCTTCAGGTCGCGGATGATGCCGAACAGCGCCTGCGCCTCGGCTTCCGTCAGTGCCGCTGTCGGCTCGTCGAGGATCAGCACGCGGCAGTCGAGCGTCAGCGCCTTGGCGATCTCGACCAGCTGCTGGCTGGAAATGGTGAGGTCAGCAACCTTGCGGCGCACGTCGATCGGCGCCAGCCGGTTCATTACCTTTTGCGCGTCGCGGGCAAGCGCCGCGTAGTTCATCAGCGGCGAGCGCCGCCGGTTGGTCGCCGCCATGAACATGTTTTCCGCCACCGTCGCATCCGGGCAGAGCGCAATCTCCTGGTGCACGAGGCCGATGCCGAGCGTCTGAGCCGCGGCGGGCGATGCGATTTTCGTCGGCGTGCCGTCGACGAGGATCTCGCCCTCGTTCGGCTGCAGCACGCCGGCGATGATGTTCATAAGGGTGGATTTTCCGGCGCCGTTCTCGCCGCAAAGCGCGTGGATCTCGCCTTTTTCAAGGTTGAAATCCACATTGGTCAACGCCTTCACAGCTCCGAAGTGCTTGGTGACGTTGCGGACCTGAAGGACCGGCTGCGATATCATCGCCTTCTCCACTCTCATGCGTTCGACGGGCTATCCGGACATCCGGATAGCCATGTCAAAGACCCTTACTCGTCAATACCCTTGGTGCCGCGGCGCTTCAGGTACTTGTCCCAGTAGAAGTCGTCCGCATTGGCGGCGGTGACGATCGACAGACCGTTATCGACGAAGGGAATGCTCATCGGATTGAAGCCGGAACGCTTGGCGTCGTTCATCGGATCGATAAGTTCGGGATGCTTGGCAAGCCACAGCAGCATGAAGCCCATGTAACCCTGCATGCCCTGGTTCGGGTTGATCGAGCCGAACACTTCGCCGGCCTTGATCATGTCGAGAATGTTGGCGTTGACGTCGGCGCACATGACGAGAACCTTGCCGCCGCTTTCCTTGCTGGCCTGGGCTGCACCGATCGCCGAGTTGGCTTCAGGCATGAAGACCGCGCCGAGGTTCGGGTTTGCCTGGATCAGGCTCATCAGGCCCTGGTAGGCCTTGTTCGGATCCTGGTTGGAGGCGGCACGGCCGACGAGCTTCATGTCGGGCCATTTTTCAGCCATGCGGCCGACGAAGGCCGTGATGCGCTTGTCGTGGTTGTCCTGGCCGGGGTTTTCCAGAACGGCGTATTCGCCCTTGCCACCCATCTTCTCGGCGATCGCATCGGCGGCATAGACGCCTTCGCGTGTGTTATCCGACGTGATGAACGAGATGCGCTTGGAGAGCGGCGAGTCGGCCGCAAAGGTGACGACTGCCGTGCCCTGGTCGATGGCGCGATTGATCGGCTCGATGAAGGGATCCGAGTTCATCGGGTGAACGAGGATGCCTGCCGGGTTCTGCGCCAGCGCCTGGTCGAAGGTGGCGATCTGCTTGTTGACGTCATATTCCGGCGTGCCGGTGTATTCGGTCTCGCAGCCGAACTGCTGGCCGGCCTGCTTGAACATTTCATAGACCGGGAACCAGTATTCGACACCCGATACCATGACGTTCATCACGTATTTTTCGCCGGGTTCGCAGCGAAACGGATTGGCCGTCTCCGCGCTGGCGGGGCCAGCCAGAAACGTCGTTGCAATGACCGCCAGCGCGGTCGTGCTCAAAAAAGTGCGCACGCGTCCTCCTCGAGGCCGAAGCCCCTCCCAAAACCAAAACTGCCGTCAGAAATGACCGCTGATGTGTGAGTTTGCCGGAACTCCTCCTCGACTTCCGACTGTCACGATTAAAACCATGGCCAAGGCATCTGTCAATATAATTCATGGCATGAATAATAATTCATGCCTGCCTGTATTTCAGACCGATATGGCCCTTATTCCCCCATCGCCTGCGCCAGCATCAGGTTCGATGCCTTGGCCTCTGCAATGATCCACTCCCGAAACGCCTGGATCTTCTTCTGCCGCCGGTGGCTTTGCGGATAGACCAGCCAATAGGCGCGGCCGTCCCGGACCACATGGTTGAACGGCCGGATCAACTTTCCGCTGCGAAGCTCCTCGATCAGGAAGGTGGAGACCGCCATGGCGATGCCGTGGTCGAGCAATGTGGTGGCGACATCCATCGCCTGGACGTCGAAGATCAGCTCCGTGCCGTTGCTGGCCGGCGGTTCCACGCCGGTCTCGACCATCCAGCGACGCCACCAGCTGGCATTGCCGAATCGCCTGACATTGAGAACGTCTGCGGGGTGCTTGAGCTGATGCTTCTCCAGGAATGTCGGCGTGCAGACCGGCAGGTACTCGATCGGGAAAAGCGGAAAGACGTCATGGCCCGGCCAGTCGCCGTTGCCGCTGCGCACCACCAGGTCGATGGCATCACGCTTGAAGTCGATGAGCTCGGTCGACATGTGCACCCGGATGCTGATGTTCGGATGGGCCGCCTGGAACGAGGCGAGCCTCGATCCGAGCCAGCTCGAGACCACCGTCGGAAGGACGGAGATGTGCAGGTGATGCTCGGTCTTGTCGGCGATCTCCGAAAAGGCGTTGCCCAGGAGGTCTATGGCTTCCGTCACTTTCGGCGCGAGTTGCCGGCCGGCGGCCGTGAGCCGCACTTCCCGCGGCATACGGACGAAGAGGGCTGTGCCGGTGCGCTCCTCGAGCAACCGGATCTGATAGCTGACGGCGGCCTGGGTCATGCCAAGTTCCTGCGCCGCGCGGGTGAAACTCAGGTGTCGGGCGGCGGCCTCGAAGGCACGCACCGCGCTCATGGGGGGCAATTTGCTCATGCGTTGAGATAAGCATTCTTTATGGCAGCATGCGAGAAACCGCTTTGCGCGAATCCACGAAAATCCTCAATTTTGTCGCGAACACATCACCGCAGAATTGAAGGGGTTAGCAATGCCGAGCGCACTGCGATCGATCATCCGTCATGTCTGGACTTTCGCGAGAAGAGCCGCGGACGTCACGACGTCGGTCGATACATTCAACGAATTCCAGCTGAGGGACATCGGCCTGACGCGCGACAATGACAGCATCCGTGCCCGGGCGGGCGACATCGCCGCGCCTTGGCAGCACGTGGTGGATGCCAAGCCCTTCCAAGCGCCTCTGGCGCCTGCGCCCGATAGCGCCTCCGCTTCCACACAGGTCGTGAACGTCGATGCCGCGCTGCGACCCGAGGCAACGAGTGCCGCCCGACCGCGGACGGAGGAAAATAAAGACATAAACATTTCTTTATGCGGTTGACCTTGCCGACTTGGAAGGGCATTGTCGTGCAATCGTGGTTCTGCGGCTCGTCTTGCGACGGGCCGGAGCTAAGAGGGAATTCGGTGCGGCACCGTGAGGTGCTCATGCCGGAGCTGCCCCCGCAACTGTAAGCGGCGAGCGGCCGTCCAATGATGTCACTGAGGGAGACGCCTCGGGAAGACGGGACGGTTCGTGTTGACCCGCAAGCCAGGAGACCTGCCGCGATCGATAACGTCCACGGGCGGGGTGTCCGATGTGCCGCCTTGACGAGCGAGCCTGCCTCGGTCGTGGATGCGTCGCGTTCAAAGCCTTGCCCACAACCTCGGGGTAAGGAAATGACCATCAAGACAGCCAATCTCGGCTTTCCACGTATCGGCCGCCACCGCGAACTGAAATTCGCGCTGGAGCGCTACTGGGCCGGCAAGATCGACCGGAACGACCTGCTGAACGTCGCAGCGACGCTGCGGGCGGAAAACTGGGCCGCGCAGAAGGCGCGGGGAATCCGGATCATTCCATCGAACGACTTCTCGCTCTACGATCAGGTTCTTGACACATCCGTGCTCGTCGGCGCGGTGCCTGCGGCCTATGGCTGGAAGGGCGGCCCGGTCGATCTCGACACTTACTTTGCCATGGCGCGCGGTTCGACGGCTGCCACGTGCGCTTCCGGTTGCAGCCATGGAGTCGATGACAGCGGCAACCCGGCGCAGGAGATGACCAAGTGGTTCGACACCAATTACCACTACATGGTCCCCGAGTTTACCAAAGACCAGCGCTTCGAGCTGACGCGCAACGCACCGCTTGAGGCCTTCATGGAAGCCAAGGCGCTCGGGCATGTCACCCGGCCTGTCCTGCTTGGCCCCGTCACCTTCCTGAAGCTCGGCAAGGCGCTTGCCGGCGGGTTCGAACCGATCGATCTGATCGAGCGGCTGCTGCCCGTCTATGTGAAGCTTCTGAGCGAGCTTGCAGACGCGGGCGTCGAATGGCTGCAGATCGACGAGCCCTGCCTGGTGCTCGATCTCAACGAGCGGGAGCGCCAGGCGCTGGCGCTCACCTACCAGACATTCGCCTCGGAAATCCCTCAGCTGAAGATCATGCTTGCGACCTATTTCGGCGCGATTGGCGACAACCTGCCGACGGCGCTTTCGCTGCCGATCGCGGGCCTGCACCTCGATCTGGTCCGTGCACCGCAGCAGCTGGAAGCCCTCATCCAGACGGCACCGGCGCATCTGGTGCTGTCGCTTGGCGTCATCGATGGCCGCAATGTGTGGCGAACAGACCTCGCCGGCCTGTTCCGCCGCCTGCAGCCGCTGATCGAGGCGCACGGCCGCGAGCGCATCGAGCTTGCGCCGTCCTGCTCGCTGCTGTACGTGCCTGTTGATCTCGACCTCGAAAAAGCGCTCGACCCGGAGCTCGCCTCATGGCTTGCCTTCGCCCTGCAGAAACTGGACGAGCTCAATCTGCTTGCCCGCGCCTTCGAGCCCGGCCTCGCCAATCCGGAACAGGTATTCGAGAAATCGATCGTGGCGGCAGCGGCGCGTCTGACCTCGCTCAAGGTCCATGACCCGCTGGTCGCCGGACGCCTGAAAGGCCTGACGGCTGCCGAAAGCCGCCGCCAGTCGGGCTTTGCAACGCGCCGGCGGCTGCAGGAAGAGAGGTTGGCGCTGCCGCTTTTCCCGACGACGACGATCGGCTCCTTCCCGCAGACACCGCAGGTGCGCCAGGCGCGATCGCTGCATGCCAAGGGCGAGCTCAGCTATGTCGACTATCTTGCATATCTGCGCCAGGAGACGGAGAAGGCCGTGCGCTGGCAGGAGGACATCGGCATCGAGGTGCTGGTGCATGGCGAGTTCGAGCGCAACGACATGGTGCAATATTTCGGCGAGCAGCTTTCCGGCTATGCCTTCACCCAGAGCGGCTGGGTGCAGAGCTACGGCTCGCGCTACGTGCGCCCGCCGATCATCTTCGGCGATGTCTCGCGGCCGAACCCGATGACGGTGGATTGGGCATCCTATGCGCAGTCGCTGACGTCAAGGCCGATGAAGGGCATGCTCACCGGCCCGGTGACGATGCTGCAATGGTCGTTCGTGCGTGACGACCTGCCCCGCTCGATCGTGTGCCGGCAGATCGCGCTGGCGCTGCGCGACGAGGTCACCGACCTGGAGGCTGCCGGCATCGCCGTGATCCAGATCGACGAACCGGCGCTGCGCGAGGGGCTTCCGCTCAGGCGGTCCGATCGAAAGGCCTATCTCGACTGGGCCGTCGAGTGCTTCCGGATCAGCGCTTCGGGTGTCGGTGACGAAACGCAGATCCACACGCACATGTGCTACTCGGAGTTCAACGACATCATGGCGGCGATCGCGGCAATGGATGCCGACGTCATCTCCATCGAAACCTCGCGCTCGAAGATGGAACTGCTCGGCGCCTTCACCGATCAGGCCTATCCGAACGAGATCGGCCCGGGCGTCTACGACATCCACTCGCCACGGGTGCCCTCGGTCGACGAGATGGTGGCCCTGATCGAAAAGGCGACCGACGGGCTGACGCCGGCACAGATCTGGGTCAACCCGGATTGCGGCCTGAAAACGAGGGCCTGGGAGGAGGTGCGCCCCGCCCTCGTCAACATGGTGCAGGCGGCACAGGCGTTGCGGCAATCTTTCGCCGCCTCCGGCCGGGATGCGGCAAGCGCATGACGGACGACGGGAATATCTGGATGGCGCCGGGGGAAACCCCGGCGCCATCCACGCTGATCGACATCGTCTTTCCCGGCGACACCAACCACCACGGCACGCTGTTCGGCGGTGCGGGACTGGCGCTGATGGACCGGATCGCCTTCATCGTCGCCACCCGCCACGGCCGCGTCCCCTTCGTCACCGCGTCCTGCGACCGGGTCGATTTCCGCGCCCCTGCCCGTATCGGCCAGATCGTCAGCTTTTCCGGGCGCCCGATGAAGGTTGGCCGGCGCTCGATGGTGGTGGAGGTGGACATGATCGCCGAGGATCTTATCGAGGGCACAAGCGATCTTTGCACCCGCGGCCAGTTCACCATGGTGGCGATGCCCGAAGGCAAGGAAGGAAGCTGGTCGCTGCCTTCGCTCGCCTCTGCCGCGATCGGTCCGCCGAAAGACGATGCGGTACGCATGGTCGACATCGTCTTTCCCGACCAGGCCAACAGCTTCGGCGCCATGTTCGGTGGCGACGCGCTGTCGCAGATGACCAAGGCGGCCTTCGTCGTGGCGACACGGGCAAGCCGCAAGACGACGGTGCTTGCCTCCTGCCAAAGCATCGACTTCAAGCATCGCATCACCGTTGGTTCGATCATCGAGATTGTTGCAAGGATCGTGCGCACCGGCCGGAGCTCGACGACCGTAGAGGTGGAGTTGTGGTCGGAAGATCTCATGGGCGGAGAACCGACGCTGACGGCCCGTGGCGTCTTCATCATGGTGGCCGTCGACCGCGACAACCGCCCGGTTCCGGCCTTCGCTGCCTGACGTGTTCGACTTGGGGAGCCGTCGACGACGGCTCTTCATCCACAGGCTTTGTTGGAACCGCGCATTTACTCCCCGTTATCCACACCCGGGAAAATATTGCCCACGCCATCGGGCATCCGCGCCATCGAACCTATTGACGCGATTTTCCGGCCATATACTATATCTAGTGTTCGAGGTTCTTCCGATTCGCAAGGATTGGGAGCGAAGATGGGAATACGGTGCCCCGTGGCGATTTCGCCCGGTCAAGCCGTGGCTGCCCCCGCAACTGTAAACGGCGAGCGACTGTCCAGCATTCGGCCACTGAAGCATGAGGCTTCGGGAAGGTCCGGGCAGAAGCAGCGACCCGTGAGCCAGGAGACCTGCCTCGATCGATAAACGTCCACGGGCGGGGTGTCCGGAGAGGTCAGAGGTATGCTTGAGGCAGGATGAAACCTGCCTGATCGTCTCGACGTCTCCCCGGAAGCGCCGTCTTCAACTTCGGGGTGAAGTCATGTCCGCGTCATCGAATTCCTATCATTCGCCACCGAAGAGGCGCGGGTTCCCGCGCATCTGACGAAGACCCGTGCTCGGTCCTTATCCGAGCCCGTCGCCATTCTGCCAGCCCTGCCCTTTCGCCGGAACGCGCTCGCGCGCCCGCATGCCTTTTCATGTCCAGATCCAGCCGACCCAACGAGGAAGAAATGAACGTCACCGTCTACAGCAAGCCCGCCTGCGTCCAATGCACCGCCACCTACCGCGCGCTCGACCGCAAGGGCGTCAACTACGAGGTGATCGACATCTCGATCGACGAGGACGCGCTCCAGACGGTCAAGGGCCTCGGCTACATGCAGCTTCCCGTCGTCGTTGCCGGCCCGGAACATTGGGCAGGCTTCCGCCCCGACAAGATCAGCGCGCTCTCGTAAGCTTGAGGTGCCGGGCGATGGGCCTGATCGTCTACTTCTCCACGCGCTCGGAAAACACCCATCGCTTCGTCGGCAAGCTCGGCCTTCGCGCCATCCGCATTCCGGTGAGCGCGGCCGACGGGCCGCTTGAGATCAAGGAACCCTATGTGCTGGTCGTGCCGACCTATTGCGGCGACGACGGCCGGGGCGCCGTGCCCAAACAGGTCATCCGCTTCCTGAACGATGCGGACAACCGCTCCCACATCCGCGGCGTGATTGCCGCGGGCAACAGCAATTTCGGCGCGACCTACGGGATCGCCGGCGACGTGATCTCGGCCAAGTGCCAGGTGCCCTATCTCTACCGGTTCGAGCTTCTGGGCACCGACGAGGACGTCGCCAATGTCAAAGACGGGATGGAACGATTTTGGACGTCTCAACACTCGAACGCCCCCTGAAGGCGACGGAAGCGGCGCTCGATTACCACGCGCTGAACGCGATGCTGAACCTCTATGACGAGGACGGCCGGATCCAGCTCGACAAGGATCGGCTGGCGGCGAAGCTGTACTTCCTGCAGCACGTCAACCAGAACACCGTGTTCTTCCATAACCTGCGCGAAAAGCTCGATTACCTGGTGACCGAGGGCTATTACGAGCAGGAGGTTCTCGACCAGTATTCGTTCAATTTCGTGCGCGATCTGTTCGAACACGCCTATGACAAGAAGTTCCGCTTCCCGACCTTCCTCGGAGCGTTCAAGTATTACACCAGCTACACGCTGAAGACCTTCGACGGGAAGCGCTACCTCGAGCGCTACGAGGACCGCGTCTGCATGGTGGCGCTGGCGCTTTCGCGCGGCGACGAAGCGCTGGCGCGCGACATGGTCGACGAGATCATCTCCGGCCGCTTCCAGCCGGCGACGCCAACCTTCCTCAACGCCGGCAAGAAGCAGCGCGGCGAGCTCGTCTCCTGCTTTCTGCTGAGGGTCGAGGACAACATGGAGAGCATCGCGCGCGGCATCAATTCGGCGCTGCAGCTGTCGAAGCGCGGCGGCGGCGTTGCGCTCTCGCTCACCAACATCCGCGAGGCCGGCGCGCCGATCAAGCAGATCGAGAACCAGTCGTCGGGCATCATCCCCGTGATGAAACTGCTCGAGGATTCGTTCTCCTACGCCAACCAGCTCGGCGCACGCCAGGGCGCAGGCGCCGTCTACCTCAACGCCCACCATCCCGACATCATGCGCTTCCTCGACACCAAGCGCGAGAACGCCGACGAGAAGATCCGCATCAAGACGCTGTCGCTCGGCGTCGTGGTGCCCGACATCACTTTCGAACTCGCCAAGAACAACGAGGACATGTACCTGTTCTCGCCCTATGACGTGGAACGCGTCTACGGCGTCGCCTTCACCGACATTTCGGTCACGGAAAAGTACCGGGAGATGGTCGCCGACAGCCGGATCCGCAAGAAGAAGATCAAGGCGCGCGAGTTCTTCCAGGTGCTGGCGGAAATCCAGTTCGAAAGCGGCTACCCCTACATCATGTTCGAAGACACGGTGAACCGCGCCAACCCGATCGCCGGGCGCATCACCATGAGCAACCTTTGCTCGGAAATCCTGCAGGTCAGCGAAGCCAGCGAATACAATGACGACCTGTCCTACAAGCACATGGGTAAGGACATTTCCTGCAACCTCGGCTCGCTGAACATCGCGGCCGCGATGGACAGCACGGATTTCGGCAAGACGATCGAGACGTCGATCCGGGCACTGACGGCAGTGTCCGACATGAGCCACATCTCTTCGGTTCCCTCCGTCGAGAAGGGCAACGACGACAGCCATGCGATCGGCCTTGGGCAGATGAACCTTCACGGCTATCTCGCCCGCGAACGGGTCTATTACGGCTCGGACGAAGGCATCGACTTCACCAATATCTACTTCTACACCGTGGCTTACCACGCCATCCGCGCCTCGAACCGGATCGCGGTCGAACGCGGCACGAGCTTCAAGGGCTTCGAAAACTCGAAATACGCGTCTGGCGACTACTTCGACAAATACACGGAACAGGAATGGAAGCCGGCGACGGAGCGGGTGCGCGAGCTGTTCGAAACCGCGGGCATCGATATCCCGACACAGGGAGATTGGCAGGATCTCAAGAAGGCCGTCATGGCCACGGGCCTCTATAACCAGAACCTGCAGGCAGTGCCGCCGACCGGCTCGATCTCCTACATCAACCACTCGACCTCCTCGATCCACCCGATCGTCTCGAAGATCGAGATCCGCAAGGAAGGCAAGATCGGCCGCGTCTACTACCCGGCGGCCTTCATGACCAACGACAATCTCGACTACTACCAGGACGCCTACGAAATCGGCCCGGAGAAGATCATCGACACCTATGCGGCGGCGACCCAGCATGTCGACCAGGGCCTGTCGTTGACCCTGTTCTTCAAGGACACGGCGACGACCCGCGACATCAACCGGGCGCAGATCCATGCCTGGAAGAAGGGCATCAAGACGATCTACTACATCCGCCTTCGTCAGATGGCGCTGTCCGGCACGGAAGTGCAGGGCTGCGTATCCTGCGCTCTTTGATATTCCGGGGACAATCATGAACATCCAAGTCAAGACCAAGGCGCCCAAGGTCGCGCAGGCCGTGCGCGCCATCAACTGGAACCGCATCGAGGACGACAAGGACCTCGAAGTCTGGAACCGGCTCACCGGCAATTTCTGGCTGCCGGAAAAAGTGCCGCTGTCGAACGACATCCCCTCCTGGGCGGCACTTCGCCCGGAAGAACAGCAACTGACGATCCGCGTGTTCACCGGCCTGACCCTGCTCGACACGATCCAGACGAGCATCGGCGCCCCGACGCTGATGGCGGATTCGATCACGCCGCACGAGGAAGCCGTCTATTCCAACATCTCCTTCATGGAGGCGGTGCACGCCCGTTCCTATTCCTCGATCTTCTCGACGCTTTGCTCGACGCCTGACGTCGACGACGCCTATCGCTGGTCGGAGGAAAACGAACATCTCCAGAAGAAGTCGGCACTGATCCTGGAGCACTATCGCACCGCGGATCCGCTGAAGCGCAAGATCGCCAGCGTCTTCCTCGAGAGCTTCCTGTTCTATTCCGGTTTCTACCTGCCGATGTACTGGTCGAGCCGCGCCAAGCTGACCAACACAGCCGACATGATCCGCCTCATCATCCGTGACGAAGCGGTGCACGGCTATTACATCGGCTACAAGTTCCAGAAGGGCCTCGAGCGCCTGAGCGAAGAGCGCCGGCAGGAGATCAAGGACTTCGCCTTTGACCTGCTGCTTGAACTCTACGACAACGAGGCGAAGTACACGGAATCGCTTTACGACAGCGTCGGGTTGACCGAGGACGTGAAGAAGTTCCTGCACTACAACGCCAACAAGGCGCTGATGAACCTCGGCTACGAGGCGCTGTTCCCGGCCGATGCCTGCAAGGTCAACCCGGCGATCCTGTCGGCCCTGTCGCCGAACGCCGACGAGAACCACGACTTCTTCTCCGGATCCGGCTCGTCCTACGTCATCGGCAAGGCGGTCGCCACCGAAGACGAAGACTGGGATTTTTGAGCGCAAGGACGTCTTCCGGCGCCCTAGCATTTTTCCCCGGCCCAAACCGGTCCGGGGCTGAAAGCCTTGAGCGGCTCGACCGTGCTGCCGGCCCATGCCGGCCGCAGGATTGACTGCCGGCCCGCTTTCAACTAGTGAGTGCGCCAATCCGTATTGCCGCGGCTGCTGACCCCAAGGCGACGGAGAATCCAAATGTCCAACCAACATAATCCTATCGTCCGGAACGATGTCGTTTCCGGGCATGCGATCAGGTCCGTCGTCGCCATCGACGAGCCTGAGCATCAACGCGCGCGCGCACTCAACGATCTCGCCTCGGCCCTTCCATTGCCGGAAGCGCTGGCGATCCGTGGTGCGGTCGCCGGACGCATCGTCACGACCCCGGATTTCCATCCGGGCAAGCCGGTTCCGGTCGGGCTGGTCGCCGACATCGACAATGCCGTCATTCCGCATCTGATCGGCAACGATATCGGATGCGGCATGCGCATGATCGTGCTCGACGACATCCGCGAGGACGAGCTCGCGCCATGCCTGGAGGGACAGCTGCGGCATGTCTTCTTCCAGGGAGGGCGCGATATCGCCCTGACCGGCAGGGATCGTCACGCAGTCCTCAGGGACGGCGTACCGGGCCTGCTCGAAAGCCTTTCCGGTAAGCGTCAGGGGCTGCTTGCCCGCCTCGATCTGGCATCAGCCTGGGCGGATGTCGCGCGCATGTCCGACGATGGCTGCTTCCGCTCGGACGGCATCGATCCGGACTTTGCCGACTACGCGGCACCCGATGACCGGCACCGGCATGATGCCATTCTCGGCACCATCGGTGGCGGCAATCACTTCGTCGAGTTCGGCGTGGTCGAGCGCATCGTCGACGGCGGGTTCGCCCGCATCGCCGGGCTGAAGCGGGCAGGCGTTGTGATCGTGGTGCATTCCGGTTCGCTCGACTTCGGCCAGCGCATCGGAACGGCGGCGAGGGAGCGCGCGCAGCAAGGCGGCGCGACCGGACCGCGCGATGGTATCGTCTCGAAAACCCGGGACGCCGACCATTACCGTCGGTACATGAACGGCCATGCCAACGCCGCGAATGCCGCCTTCGTCAATCGTTTCCTGATTGGCCTGGCGGCGGTGGAAGCGCTCACGCGAACGATCGGCCGGCCGGTCGCACACCGGCTGGTCTACGACGCGCCGCACAACACCGTTTGGCAGGCCGGCAATACGGTTCGCCATCGCAAGGGCGCCTGTCCGGCGCGCGGCCCGGGCACGCTCAAGGGTTCGCCTTACGAATGGTCCGGTGAACCGGTGATCCTGCCGGGCTCGATGGGCGATGGCACCTGGTTGCTACGTGGACTGGGCGCAGCCGACGGCATGGAATCGTCGGCCCATGGCGCCGGTCGGCGGCTCTCGCGCCAGGAGGCACGCGCCGCGCAAACGACGCTTGCCGGGCTGCGCGTGGTCGGCCCGGTCGACGCCGCGAGCGCGGCGATCCGCGGCCGGCCGGATATCCTCGCGGAGATCCAGGGCCGGATGAAGGAGGAGGCTCCGGCAGCCTACCGGCCGATCGACCAGGTGGTCGATCCGATGGTGGCGACCGGCCTGGTCGCCCCCGTCGCCCGCATCAGACCGGTCCTGACCGTCAAGGGATAGGGCCACTCAAGACTAGGTGCCGGGGAGGAAAAACGCCTCCCCGGCGTTTTCTGCCGCACTCTCCGGTTTTGTCGCATTCTTCGCCAAGCGCCGACCGGCGCGCACAGGGCGATGTCCGCCCGTTAGCCCGTGATCTGAAACCCCTCTACGGGATCGGGCACTGCGACCGGTTCGGTTTCGACACTCACGACCGAAGCTGCCGCCGGCCCCATCCATAGCCGTTCCACCATGTGGGCAAGCGCCCGGTCGCTGCCGACGATCATCGCAGCCACCGATCCGTCGCGCTCGTTGCGCACCCAGCCCGCCACGCCAAGGCGCTCGGCCTCGCGGCGGGTCCAGAGGCGGAAGCTGACGCCCTGCACCCTGCCGCTGACGCGAACCAGCATCGCCTTGCGCTCTGCGTTCATGTTGGCACCTCTCGCTGTACAGGAGAAACTGGGGCAAAGACCGGCAAAGGCAAGCCGCCCCACGGTATGATCGCTTGCAATATGAGGTGCTTGCGCATCGGGGCCGGCCCCTGACGCGCACCTCCCCTATGTTCGACGCATCCCCCGAAGCTCCGCCAACGAGCCGGAAGTGATTATGGCGCCGCCACCGATATCCGCCCCTTCATGTTCGGATGAAAGCGACAGTAATAGTCCACCTGCACTGCCTCCACCACGGCACGACTTGCCGTACCTTTCGCCGGGATCATGACCTCCCAGCCTCCCTTGACGGTTGCGGTATGGACGAGGATGTCATTGTTGACCCACTCGATCGTGTCGCCCACCTGTGCCTCGATCTCTGCGGGGACGAACGCCATCTTATCGATGGTCACGCGAATGGTCCTCGCCTCCGCAAGCATTGCGCCATTGCCGAGCATGAGCCCGGTAATGGCAACGAGATAAAAGCCGGCTCGCATGGCCGCGCCCTATTTCAACGTTGCGGCGACATGCTCGGCATGCTGCTGATGACCCTGAAAAATCTTCAGACCGGTCTCAAGCAACGCCTTGAGTTCGGCGTTGCTGGCCGAGGGGATGAGCAAGGTCTCGAGTGCGCCGTTTACCTGCTTGTGGTAGGCGACCTCATTGTCGACATAGGCCTTGTCGAAGCTGGCGCCATCGAGCTTGGCAAGCTTGGCGCGCTCGTCGTCGGCCGCCCTGGCAAGCGCCTTGCTGGTGTCGTTATCCTCCGGTGTCACCTTGAGCTTCTTGACGAGGTCAAGCGCCTGCGTGTTCACCGCCTCATGGTCGCGCACCATGTCCTCGGCAAAGGAGACGACGGCCTTGTTGCCGGATTTCGAGATAGCAAGCCTGGCGTTTTCCACGTCGATCACCCCGGCCGTATAGGCGATATGGGCAATCTGCGGATCGGTCGGCTTGTCCGCCGCCTGCACCGGCGGCGAAAAGGCGAGCATGCACAGCGTCACGAGCGCAGTCATGGGCCGAATGTTCACGATAACCTCCTCCTTCCACGCATGGCGTGGAAGCTGTTTGCTTTTGACACCCATTGGATGTCGCCTGCTCGCAAAGGTTCCTGCAAATCAAATGGAAAGACCGAGGCGCTCCATCACGGCGGCGGTCAGCCGGGCGCAGCGGCGCCCGGCAAAGGGGAACGCATCGAGCAAAACCGGGCCGATCTGCTCGTGCAGCTGCTTGCGCACAAGGTGCCTCGCCCGATGCAACCGGGTCTTGACTGTCTCGGGGCGCAAGCACAGCAGATCCGCCGTTTCCTCCACGCTCAGCCCCTCGATCACCCGCGCGATAAAAACGGTTCTGTAGATGTCGGGCAGATTGTCCGTTGCGTGCTCGACCAGATGCAGGATCTGCCGCTGAGCCATCGCGCGCTCGGGATCCTCGACGCCTGCCGGCACGGGAAACTGAATGATGGTCGCGTTTTGCCCGCCGTTGATTGAACCCAGCACCTGCGCTCTGCGGCGGCCCCGTCGCACCCGTCCGAGTGCCTCATTGATGACGATGCGAGACAGCCATGTGCCAAGAGACGAGCCGCCACGAAAACTACCAAGATGCGCAAAGGCCAGCACATAGGCCTCCTGCACCACATCTTCGGCTTCGCCGTCGTTTCGAACGATCCCCCTGGCCATGCGGTAGAGGCGCTGGTTATGAGCCTGCATGATCGTCAGGAAGGCCTGCCCGTCACCGGCCAGCGCCCGTTGCGCCAGTTCCATGTCCGCAGCCGGATCCGTGATCACCCGCGCACTTGCTCGAATTGCCGCCATGATTGGACCTCCCGCAGCATTGGATGCACGTTTCCGCCAAACGTTCCCGCTTCTTTTCTGTTGCCGGCAACGGCGCCCGCTTCTTGACGGTGTGTGCCGGTGATCCGTCGCCTCATTGTAGCAGGTTTCAGTGCCACGCCCGACCACCGAACTCCCGCCAGCTACTCAGACGGGAAGTGAAATATTTTTCGCGCTGCGCTGTTAGTAATTATATCGCGTAATTTTAAAAATTGACGCGCGAAAAGTTTTGTGGTTTTTACACCATCGCCAAGACGGTGATGGGAGGGCCCTCCTGCTTGGCCGCCACGACCAAAGGCCCACGTCGTTTCCAGGGAGGAAACCCATGAACATGCCCCGTATTCTGAAAGCGCTCGTCGCCGGCACCGCACTGACCCTGATCGCATCGGCAGCATCGGCCGAAGGCATCGGCGCGTCGCTTCTCACCCAGCAGCATCCGTTCTACATCGAGCTTGCCGACGCCATGAAAGCCGAAGCCAAGGAAAAGAACGTCGCGCTTGAAGTTGCGATCGCCAACCAGGACCTCAACAAGCAGCTCGCCGATGTGGAAGACTTCATCGTCAAGGGCGTCGACGTCATCGTCATCTCGCCGGTCGATAGCCAGGGCGTGCGCGCCGCGATCGAAAAGGCCGAGAAGGCCGGCATCAAGGTGATCACCGTCGACGTGCCGGCCAACGGCGCGACCGTCACCTCGCATATCGGCACCGACAACTTCACCGGCGGCGTCAAGGCCGGCGAACTGATGGCCAAGGTCCTCGACAACAAGGGCAAGGTCGCCGTCATCGATTATCCGACGGTCCAGTCGGTGGTGAACCGCGTCAACGGCTTCAAGGAAGCGATCGCCAAGCATCCCGACATGGAAATCGTCGCGATCCAGACCGGTATCACCCGCGCGGAAGCCCTTGCGGCCGCGCAGAACATGCTGCAGGCCAACCCCGACATCACCGGCATTTTCGGTTTCGGCGATGATGCAGCACTCGCCGCAGCCGTTGCCGTCAAGGCCGCTGGCCTCGAAGCCCAGGTCAAGGTCATCGGCTTCGACGGCATGAAGGAAGCCCGCGACGCGGTTGATACCAACCCTGTCATGGTCGGCGTGATCCAGCAGTTCCCGGACCAGATGGGCAAGCAGGCGGTCGACACCGCCGTCAAGGTCGCCGCCGGCGAACAGGTCCCGGCCGAACAGCCGATCGTTCCCGGCGTCTACACCGCGAAGTAAGTCCTCCCAAGGACAGCCGCCGCCCGAAAGGCGGCGGCACCCCTACGCGAACGTCTCCGGCCTGCGGCATGAAACATGCGGCAATCCAGAGTGTCGCTGCACCTTTGTCCGTCTTGCGAGACGCCAGGGCGCGGCAACGCCGGAGATGCTTTTCGGCGCGATCCAAGGAGGCCGCCATGCATGGTTCGACCACGGACACCGTTCTCAAGATCAGCAATGTCACCAAATCCTTCGGGCAGGTCGCGGCGCTGAAGAGCATGCGGCTCGATGTGCGCCGTGGACGCGTGCACACGCTGCTCGGTGAAAACGGCGCCGGCAAATCGACACTGATGAAAATCCTTGCCGGCGTACACAACGCGACGTCAGGCGAGATTACCCTCGACGGCCAGCCCTACCGCCCGGCAAACCCGCAGCAGGCCTCCGCCCTCGGGCTTGCGATCGTCTTTCAGGAACTGAGCCTCTGCAACAACCTGACGGTGGCGGAGAACATCCTTGCGACCCGCGAGCCGCGCTCATTCGGCTTCATCAACGACAAGGCGCTCGTGACCAGGGCAAAGGCGATCGTCGCCGACCTCGGCCTGCCCATCGACGTCACCGAGAAGGTCGGCAATCTCTCGATCGCGCAGCGACAGCTGGTCGAGATCGCCAAGGGCCTCAGCCACGAAGCCAAGGTCGTCATTCTAGACGAGCCGACCTCGTCGCTCAGCGACAGCGAGGCCGAGATCCTGTTCGATATCATCGGCCGGCTGAAAAGCCGCGGCGTTGCCGTCATCTACATTTCCCACCGCATGGAAGAGATCATGCGGCTCAGCGACGACATCACCGTCATCCGCGACGGCGAATACGTCTCCACCCATGACCGCAACGACGTCACCATCGAGGCGCTGATCGCGCTCATGGTCGGACGCCGGATGGAGGAGATCTATCCGCCGCCGAGCCATGAACGCTCGACGCAGGGCGCGCCAATGCTCGCCGTTGAGAACCTGACACGCCAAGGCGAATTCGCCGATATTTCCTTTGCGGTCGGCGCGGGTGAGATCCTCGGCTTCTTCGGGCTGGTCGGTTCCGGCCGCTCGGAGGTCATGAATGCGCTGTTCGGCATGAAGAATGCCGAGGGTGTGGTGCGGCTCGACGGCAAGGACGTGCGCTTCCGCTCGCCGGCCGAAGCGATTGCCCGCGGCATCGGTTTCGTCACCGAGAACCGCAAGGAAGAGGGCCTGGTGCTCGGCCACAGCGTCGGATGGAACATCTCCATGGCCGCGCTTCCCGATTTCACCGGCCCCTTCGGCTTTACCCGCGGTGGCGCCGAGCGCAAGGCGGCCGCTGCCGAAGTCGGCCGGTTGGCGATCAAGACGCACTCGCTCGATACGCCGGCCGGCGCCCTCAGCGGCGGCAACCAGCAAAAGATCGTGCTGGCGAAATGGCTTTTGACCCGGCCGAAGGTGCTGATCCTCGACGAGCCGACCCGTGGCGTCGATGTCGGCGCGAAATTCGAAATCTACAAGATAATCCGCCAGCTGGCGGCCGAAGGCACGGCGATCCTTCTCATCTCCTCCGAGCTGCCGGAAGTGCTCGGCATGAGCGACCGCGTCGTCGTCATGCATGAGGGCGTCATCGGCGCGACCCTCTCCGGCACCGACCTCACTCCCGAAACGATCATGGCGCACGCGACAGGTTTCCAATCATGACCCAGCAAACTGCAGCCCAGGCCGCCCTCGTCAGGGCAATGAAGCAATATGGCGGCATCCTTCTTTCGCTGGTGATGCTCTGCGTCATCTTTTCCTTCCTCAATCCCCGCTTCATGTCGGTCGTCAACTTCATGAACATCCTGCAGCAGGTGGCCGTGATCGCGATTGCCGCCTTCGGCATGACCTGGGTGATCCTGCTCGGCGAGATCGATCTTTCGGTCGGCTCGATCATCGCGGTCGCGGGCATGGTCGGGGCACAATGTTTCGCCTTCGGGCTCGGCTTCGGCCCGGCGCTTGCGGTGACGATCCTGGCGGGCGCGCTGATGGGGATGCTCAACGGCGTCCTGACGGCAAAGCTGCTGCTACCGAGTTTCATCGTCACCGTTGCCACCATGGGCATCTATCGTGGCCTCGTCAGCCTGCCGACCAACGGCGCGCCGGCGATGATCGACAATTCGACATGGACGGCGATCGGCACCGAAGGTTTCCTCGGCCTGCCGATCATCATCTGGGTCGTTGCCGTGCTCTTCGTCATCAATCAGATCGTGCTCAGCAAGACCAGCTTCGGGCGCCGTGCTTACCTCACCGGCGGCAACCGCGAAGCGGCTATCTATTCGGGCATCAAGGTCGATCGCCTCAAGATCATCATCTTCATGATCTCGGGCGTGATGGCGGCGATCAGCGGCGTGCTTCTTTCCTCCCGGCTCTTCTCCGCCCAGACCAATGCCGGCATGAGCTACGAGCTCGACGCCATCGCCGCGGCCGTCCTCGGCGGAACCTCGCTTGCCGGCGGCGTCGGCACCATGGTCGGCACGCTCATCGGCGCGCTCATCATCGGCGTGATGAACAACGGCATGAACATGCTGTCCGTCCCCTATTTCTACCAGCTCATCGTCAAGGGCCTCGTGATCCTTGTCGCCGTTTGGCTCGACGTGCGCGCCAAGCAGGCAAAGCGCTGAGCCGACACGAGTGACATCCATGCACAAGATACTCACGATCGGCGAGATTCTCGTCGAAATCATCGCCACCGAAAAGGGCGACGGCTTCCGCCAGGCGACACCGCTGGTCGGCCCCTTCCCATCCGGCGCGCCTGCCATCTTCATCGATCAGGTCGGCAAACTCGGCCAGGCAAGCGCGATCATTTCGCGTGTCGGCGGCGACGATTTCGGCCATGTCAACCTCGCCCGACTTGAGGCCGACGGCGTCGATATCTCCGGCATCGCCGTCGATCCGCTGGCCACCACCGGCAGCGCCTTCGTTCGCTACCGCGAAGACGGCAGCCGCGCCTTCGTCTTCAACATCCGCGACAGCGCCTGCGGCACCATTCGCCTCGACGACAAGGCGATGGCGCTCGTTCGCGGCTGCAGTCACCTGCATGTGATGGGATCTTCGCTCTACGCGCCGAGCGTGGTCGAAAGCATTCTTTCGGCGATCGACATCGTCAAGGCCGCCGGCGGCACCGTGTCCTTCGACCCCAATCTGCGCGCCGAAATCCTTGAAAGCCCGGGAATGCGCGAAGCGCTAAGGACGGTGCTCGCCAAGACTGACGTCTTCCTGCCGAGCGGCGCCGAACTCTTCCTGTTCACCGCGGCCAAAACCGAGGCGGACGCTATCGCGGAACTCCTTGCCTCCGGCATCAAGGTGGTCGTCGTCAAGCGTGGCGCCGACGGCGCCAGCTACTTCGATGCGCAAACGTCCTTCACCCTGCCCGGCTTTGCCGTCGACGAGATCGATCCGACCGGCGCGGGCGACTGCTTCGGCGCCACCTTCGTCACCTCATGGCTGAACGATGCGTCTCCTCGCGAAGCCCTCGAACTCGCCAACGCCTCCGGCGCCCGCGCCGTGATGATCTCAGGCCCGATGGAGGGGGCATCCACGAGGGTGGAGCTCAAGGCCTTCATCAGTGCGCGAAAGGATTGAAGCCCATGAAACCGAATTATCTGATCGATATCGCCAAGTGGCGCGACCGTCCGGGCCTGCGCGGCATTCCCTCGATCTGCTCTGCACATCCGCTGGTCATCGAGGCGGCGATGCTGCGCGCCCTGAAGGAAGGCACCCATCTCCTGATCGAGGCGACCTGCAACCAGGTCAATCAGGACGGCGGCTACACCGGCATGACGCCGGCCGACTTCACCGGCTTCGTCGGGGAAATTGCGGGAAAGACCGGCTTTCCGGTCGAAAACATCATCCTCGGCGGCGACCATCTCGGCCCAAACCCATGGAAGAACCTGCCGGCCGATGAGGCGATGGCGAAGGCCGAGGCGATGATCCGCGCCTATGCGCAGGCCGGCTTCACGAAATTGCATCTCGACACCAGCATGGGCTGCGCGGGCGAGCCTGTCGCCCTTCCCGATGCGATCACGGCATTACGCGCGGCACGGCTTGCCGCAGCCGCCGAAGACGCGATCCGCGGACGCGACGGCACCGCTCCGGTCTATATTATCGGCACCGAGGTTCCGGTCCCCGGCGGCGCGCTGGAGGAACTGGACGAGCTCGAGGTCACCGCACCCGACGCGGCCGTCGAAACCGTCGATATTCATCGCAAGGCCTTCGGCGACGCGGGTGCCGAGGCGGCATTTTCGCGGGTCGTCGGAGCCGTGGTTCAGCCGGGTGTCGAATTCGGCAACGAGAACGTCATCCCCTATGACAGGCCGAAGGCGGCGGCGCTCAGCCACAGCCTGACTAAACTCGACGGCCTCGTCTTCGAAGCGCATTCCACCGACTACCAGACCCAGGATGCGCTTCGCGCGCTCGTCGCCGATGGCTTCGCCATCCTCAAGGTCGGCCCCGGCCTGACCTTCGCCCTGCGGGAAGCGCTATACGGCCTCGACCAGATCGCCGCGTTCCTGTTTCCGGGTGCACGCGCAAAGAGCCTGGCTGAAATCACCGAAGAGGTGATGCGCGAGGAACCGGCCAACTGGGGCAAGTATTATCACGGTTCGCCGGAGGCTTTGCGCCTCCAGCGCCATTTCTCCTATAGCGACCGCATCCGCTACTACTGGCCGCATCCGAAGGTCGCGACAGCGGTCGACGAGCTCTTGCGGTTGCTCGATGGCGTCACCATCCCGGAGACACTGATCAGCCAGTATCTCGCAGGCAGTTATGAGCGCGTCCGGGACGGGCGGGTCGCGCCGCAAGCAAAGGCACTGGCGATCGCCGCCGTCGACGCGGTTCTGGAGGATTACTTCGCCGCCTGCAAAGGATAGGCCGGCCGTTGATCCCGTGAATATTTCGCAGTCGACACTGCCTATCCCTCGGAAATAAATCTATAAACGAAACCCAAAAGAAGAATGGGGGCGCTTCGACCGTGGACAGACAAATCAAGACGATGGAGGATTTTTCGGAGTTCGTCGGTTTGTCGCGCCCCACGGTCTCCAAATACTTCAACGATCCGACTTCGGTTCGCAAGAAGACCCGTGACGCCATCGAGGCTGCGATCAAGCAATCGGGCTTCCGGCCGAATATCTTCGCCGTCAATCTCAACCGGCGGCGAACCAATATTCTTGGCGTCATCGTTCCCAACTCGACCGACCCTTTCTACATGGCGCTGACGCGGCGGATCGAGCATATCGCCAACCAGGCAGGCTTTCTCGCCTTCGTGCTGTCCTCCGACGGCAAGCCGGAGATGGAAGAACGTGCGATCGAGACCTTCAAGTCGATGAACGTCGCGGGCGCGATCATCGCGCCGCTCGGCGTCCAGTCGCATCACCATAAGCTGACCTCGCTCGGCGAGAGCATTCCGCTCGTCTATGTGGACTCGCCGCTCGACGGCAGCTCCTCCTTCGTCGGTACCGACAACCGGCAGAGCTTCAAGCTGATGGTCGACTATCTCTGCCGCTCCGGCGCGCCGCCCTGCTACTTCGGCATGCCGCCGGTCAACAACAATGCGCTCGCCCGACTGAACGCCTACCAGGAGGCGATGCAGCAGCTGAAGATGGATCCTGCCATCGTGCCGACCGCACCCAATGCTTCCTGGGACTTCGAAAAATTCGGATACGACGAAACGCTGCGCATTCTCGGCCAAGGCGGCTTTCCGACGAAGACGGTGCTGTGCGCCAACGATCGCGTCGCCTTCGGCGTCATCGCGGCCGCCTTCCAGTCGGGTGTCAAGGTCGGCCGGGAGGCCGACAGCGACCTGCGGGTCGCCGGCCACGACGATCATCCGCTGTCGCGCTACACCTGCCCACCGTTGACGACGGTGGCGCAGAACTACAACGAGATCGGCCGGCTGGCGATCGAACTCCTGCTCTACAAGCTCGGTGAAACGGACAATGACGGCCAGGCCTTTCCGGCCGACGAGCGCATCCTGCTCAGCGCCGAGATCATGCTGCGCGGCTCGGCCTAGGTTTACGCCGGCCCAACGCTCCGGGCCCTCGCCTCATTCGCCGAGGCGCGGCGCGGCCTTTACCGTGTCGATGATGTCGCCGAGCAGAAGGTGCAGGGCGTCGCGGTAGCCGGTACGTGCCGACGGGCCGCTCTCCTGCGAGGTCATCACCACGGTGAGCTCCAGCGCCGGCACGATGTACAGCATCTGGCCGCCATAGCCCCAGGCGAAGTGCACGGTCTCGCCGGCGATCTCGCGCTGAAACCAGCCATAGCCATAGATGTCGCCGGAGAAGCGCGAATTGGTGCGCGGTTGCCAGGACTGTGCCACCCATTGCGCCGAGACCACCTGCTTTCCGTCGGCTGTCTTGCCGCCATTGCGGTAGACCTCGCCGAAGGCCAGCAGCGATCGCGCGCTCATCGCCATCTGGTTGCCGCCGAGATAGATGCCTTGCGGATCACGGTCCCAGGCATTGATGCGAAAGCCGTTGACCGGGCCCAACCATTCGCGGGCAAGGGCCAGCGTCGAGCGGCCGCTGACCTTGGTCAGGATTGCCGAGAGCAGGTGCGTGGAAGCTGTCGAATAGAGCATCTGCCCGCCGGGAACATCGTCGAACGGTTGCGCCAGCGCGAAGCGGACCCAGTTGCGGCTGGCGACCCAGCGGCCGTAATTGGGCCCGGACAGGCGCCCGAGGCCGGCCTGCATCGACAGAAGATAGCCGATGGTGACCTCCTGCAGCCGCGGGTCGGGCGAAGCCGGTAGCTCGACCGCAAGAAGTGGCGCGATTTTCTGATCCGGTCCCTCAAGTAGCCCCTTGTCGATCGCGATGCCGACGAGGGCCGATACGATCGACTTGGAGGCGGACTTGATGTTGGTGCTATCGGACGGGCGATTGCCCCGGTAGCCCCGCTCGGCGACGACCACGCCGGAGCGGGAAACAATCACCGTCTTCAGCGGCGTCAGGTCGTCACGCCCGGCAAATCCGTCCAGCAGGGCCGGAAGCGGCGGCCGATCCTGCGCGTTGGCCAGGGAGCACATCAACAGCAGCGAAAGCAAGGCGGCAGCAATTTTGATCATGCCGTCCGATTTAGGCCGTATGCGTGTCGGCGTCATGGGGCGACTGCCGATGTCACGCGGATTTGAAGCCGAGTGAGCGCTCCGGCTGCCGCCCCTAGGCCAAATTCTACGATCCCCGCGGAGCGAAGGTGTCCAACGCCAGCATCGACACGAAACGGTTGAGGCTCTGGCGGACGAAATCGGCGACCGAAACCTGCGGATCGAAACTCCACCATAAAAGCGCGCCCTGCCAGTGGGATGCCATCAGCAGACCCGTCCCGTCGATCTGCCCCGACCGGCCGCCGACGCGTTCATCCAGCGCTTTGGCGAGCGCGTCGCGCCACAACACGCCACGGGCGCGAAGCACCGGGTCGCGCAGATCCTCGCGCAGGATCCGCAACCCGTCAGCGTAGCTTTCGATGCCACCATAATCGCCGGACAGGCCGACAAGCAGGTCGACAGCACCTTCCGGCGTCTTCGGCAGCGCCGCCGAAAGCTCTGAAGTCAGCCGGTCCAAACCGTCCCAGGCCTGCAGAAGCGCGCGCTGAAGCAGGGTCTGCTTGTTTTCGAACCGCTGGACCAGGGTCGAGGCGGAGAGCCCCGTGCGGCCGGCAAGCGCTGCAAAGGTCAGCCCCTCCGGACCGCTCACATGCAGGATTGCCAGAGCGGCGGCCAGCACATCTTCGTCGGGCATGGTTTTTGGACGGGGCATCTTGACTCTCATTAATAACCGAACAATCGTTTATATATGTGAAAGCGCCAGCCGGCACCAGATGGCAGGGATCACCAATGGAGGAAAATATGATGCTTCGCGGAAAAATCGCACTGGTGGCGGGTGCAACGCGCGGCGGTGGCCGCGGCATCGCCGCCGAACTCGGTGCGGCCGGCGCAACGGTCTATGTCACCGGTCGCACGACCAGAACCCGACAATCGGACTACGCGCGCCCGGAAACGATCGAGGAAACTGCGGAACTGGTCACCAATCTTGGTGGCGAAGGCATCTCCGTGCAGGTCGACCACCTGCAACCGGCCGAGGTCAAGGCGCTGGTCGAGCGCATCCGGCAGGAACAGGGCCGGCTCGACATTCTCGTCAACGACATCTGGGGTGGCGAAAACCTGTTCGAATGGAACAAGCCGGTGTGGGACCATGACCTCGACAACGGCCTGAAGCTGCTGCGGCTCGCCATCGACACCCATCTGATCACAGCCCACCATGCGCTGCCGCTGATGATCGAAAATCCGGGCGGGCTGCTGGTCGAGGTGACGGACGGGACGGCTGAATACAATGCCGACCACTACAGGCTGTCGCCGTTCTACGATCTTGCCAAGGTCGCCGCCAACCGCATGGCCTGGGCGCACGCCAAGGACCTGGAGCCGCACGGCGCCACGGCGCTGTCGATCACGCCGGGATGGATGCGCTCGGAGATGATGCTGGAGCATTTCAACGTCACGGAAGCGACCTGGCGGGACGCTGCCAGGGATCAACCGCATTTCGTCATTTCCGAAAGCCCGCGCTTCGTCGGCCGCGCCATCGCCGCACTTGCCGCCGACCCGAACAAGGCGCGGTGGAATGGGCAGTCGCTGTCGAGTGGCGGCGTTGCCAAGGACTATGGCTTCACCGACATCGACGGATCGCGTCCCGACTGCTGGCGCTACATGCGCGAGGTGATGGAGCCGGACAAGCCGGCCGATGCGACGGGATATCGCTGAAACGTGGCCTCGTTGCCACCTGGCGGTCGCACCCGTCAGATCGTCACCGTCTGCACCGCGCCATCGCCGAATTCGCAATCGAGTTCCCAGCCGCTGCCTGCGGACCGGACGCAAAGAAACGTCGGCCCGTCGCCGGGCGCCGGGCGCGTTGCGTTGACAATGCAGCGATAGGCCCGGCCATCGGACTGGATCTCGATCGTCTCGCTGTCGACGATCTCCTCATCGATGCCGTTGGCGAAGGGATAGGGAGCAAACATCGCCGCCGTGTGGATCGAGTGGAGCCGCGTGACGGCGCCGTCCTCGCCGCACAGGTCGACCTTGGCAAGGCAAGCCCGATGCTCGTCGCCCGACAGAAACACCACGTGCTCGATCCGGTTGTCGGCGATATAGGCAAGCACCTCGCGAAGCGTGTTGGGATAGCCGTCCCAGCCGTCTGAATGCAGCGCGCTGAGGTTCGTCCATGAGAGGCTGCTGTCACGCTGGATGGCGCGCCGGTGGCGCGGCAGCAGCATAACCGGCGACAGTACGAATTTCGGACCGGGCGCCAGCAGAAGCCATAGCTTCAGGCGCTCCATCGTCTCCGGCGCGACCATCGTCGCCGTCTTCAGACAGTCGCCCACCATCCGATGGCTGCGCCGGGTCCGGGTATCGAGCATGAAGAAGTGGAAGCCGTCGAAATCGAACATGTCCAGCTCGGGGTGCATGCCACGCTGATACTTGCAATAGGCATCGATGCCACGCGTCGCCTGCTCGGCATTGGCAGCGTCGTCGGGGTCAGAGATCGGTTCCCAATTGTTGTCGATCTCATGATCGTCGAGCAGCATGAAGGACGGGATTTGCCTGAGCACGTTGCGCACGCTTTTCTGGCTGAGCCAGGCCTCATAGGGCAGCCGGTACCGGTCGTCGCGGCGGGTCGGGTCATAAAGCCCCGCCGTCGGATCGACATAGACCTGGTCGCCCACGAAAACCGCGAAATCCGGCTTGATGCCGGCGCCGCCTTCCAGCCGTTCGCCGATGCGGCCATAGGAGCGGTAGGCGACGGCCTCGTCGAGGAATCCGGCCGGATACTGGCATGACGACAATGTAAAGCTGGTGCCTTTCGCCACCGGCTCCAGAGCCGGCCGCAGCGGCGGATCATAGGGAATGACGCCGTCCCTGAGGTCGAAATCCTGCTCGACGACCGGCGGCGCGCCCGCCTGCATGAACGCCTGGCGCCGGGCGTTCGGCGGGGGGAAGACGAGTGCCCGTTCGACCGCGACGGCCATCTTTTCAAACCGGCCGAAGGCGAAGGCGACCGCCTGCGTGCTCGTCGCATCGCCAGCGCCTGTCGGATCCAGCCGCCGCATCCGCCTCTCGGCCATGTCGGCAACGAAGTAGCCATAGGCCGGCCCGTCCGCCACGCGACCGGGCCGCGTCAGATGCTGGTCGAAGTCGAAGGTGGGCAGGAGCAAGCCGCCGGCCACGCCTCCGCCGGGCCCAGGGCCAGGGCCAGGGGGAGCGGCGGCCTCGCGCAGCACGATCACCGGCGGCGGCACTGCGACAGGTTCTAGTGGCGGTGGTGGTTCTTCGTGTTCCAGATCCGGCGCCGCCAGCGCGGCGTCCTCGTCATAGGCAAGCAGGACCAGAAGCGCATTGCCGCGATCCGCGTCGGGTTTGCCAGGCATGCGCGCCAACAGCGGGACCTCGAAGGTATCCCAGCCTTCCTCTTCGAGCGCCCGGGAGGTATAGGCGACCAGGTGCTCCAGAAGGTAGGCCGTATCCCAGGGCAATGCCGGATCATCCGGACGACGAATGCGATCGCCGACCAGCTTGACCCGAAGCAGGAGCGCTGCTTCCGTCGCCCGGTGCGATGGCGCCGACCCCAGACGGATCACCAGCGCCGGTGTCTTCGGGCGCTCTTCGGTCAGGATGGGTCCGATCCACGGCGGATAGACGACCTTGTCGCTATCGGCCCTGAGCTTGCCCGGAGCAATGTCGGCATCGAGGAACTGCTGGATCTGCTGCAGGGTCGCATGGCGCGTCGTTCCGACCAGCGCATCCTGGTGCCCGGCGCCCGGATTGACGAAGGGCGGCCGGTAGTTGCGGCCGGCATCGCCAAAGATCTGGCGCATGCGATCGACGGTCGAGACATGCGACAGACCGTTTTCGGCTCCATGCACGCTGAATGTCGGGAAAGACCAGTGCTTTTCCAGGTTCTGACGCGAAACGAGGCGGTTGCGCCCGTGAAAATCCGTCATCGTCGAATAGCGCACGAAATGCAGCGTCGACGACACGGTCGACAGGCTGAGGGGGCCGAAATGCTCGTCGATGTAGCGCAACATCTCCGGCTCCATGTTGCGCACGTTGAAATCCCGCCCGTAAAGCGCATCCATGCGATGCCGGGTTCGGGTCCAGGGCGTTCGTCTCGCCGGCCAGAGCGGATTCTCGACATCGAACTCCTCGACCGGATAGGGCAGCGTCGACAACAACCGGTCGAGAAGATCGTCGGCAAGGGTCGGATCCTTCGGGTTGAAGCTGTAGCTGTCCGGCAGAAAGTCGATGAGATAGCGCACGACATAGGCGCGGAAGATGTTGGCCGGCGCGAAGACGACGAGCGGGCCGACCTGGGTGAATGCGGCGCGATTGACGAGACCCGCCGCGTGGCCGTTGAGGACCGCAATGCTGAAGACGACGGTGCCCATGCAATGGGCGATCACATCGACCGTCCCGTCGGGCGACGTCGCCGCCACCGTCCGCAGCGCCGCGGGCACGTCGACATTGCCGATCTGGTCGAAGCTCCAAGCCTCCGTGGCCGTCGGCTGGCCGGCGCTGGTTCTCAAGTCGGCAATCCAGACGTCGCGACCGGTGTTCCAGAAATGACTGGCGAAATTCGGGTTGACGGCATGATGGGCAAACGTCGTGCCGCTGGCGCTATAGCCATGGAACATCACCAACGGGCGTTTCTTGGTATTGGGATGGCGGTAGCGCGTGAGCCGCACCTCGCCGGGAATGTCGTTGCCGCCGCCATCCGGTCTTTCCGGCGCGAGTGCGACGCGGTGCAGTTCGGCGGTGATCGATCCCCCGCCCGGCAGCTTGAGCGTGTCCGGCGGCAGCCTGTTGACGATCGCATCGCGCGGACGCCGGTCCTGGTCGGGAGCACGGAAACTCCAGATATGCAGGCCAAGCAAAAGCCGCGTCACGAAACCGAAGAACGCCAGGAGGTCGCCGATGGTGTTGGCGCCGTCGCGTTGATCGACGATCCGGAACAGGGGCACGCCGATCCGCGCGAGATAGCCGACATCGAGTTTCAGCAGCCGCTCGGTGGCCCCGGGGCTCAGGCCGGGAAACCGGTCGAGCGTCACCTCCATCAGTTGCCGCCAGGGATTGCAGCGCCGCTCGTAGGTGAAGGTCTTGGTCCCGACGATGCGGTTGCCGGTAAGTGCGATCTTGCTACCGACATCCGGCGGCCCGATCGTCAGGTCATAGGTCAGCGTCCTGATTTCGCCGGAACGGCTGGCGATCGCGAAGGCCGACTTGACCCGCGACCACGGACCGGGACCGTCATCACCGTCAACGATGGCCTGGTAGGCATCGCGAAGCCCACGGTTCAGGGTCCAGGCCTTGCCGGCGCGCCACGCACGCTGCAGCACCGAACTCTGCTGCCGCTCGAAAATCCGGAGGTTGCCCGAGATCGGGGCGCTGAATTCCACCGCGGCATCGAGTTTCTGCTCCCTGACATGCAGCGGCAGCCAGGTCGTTTCAAGCTTTTCCCAGACATCGCGGGGAAAGATCCGGATCTGGCTGCGAATGGCCCGGTCCGGCAGTTCGGTGGCGACACGCAGGATCGGCTGACCGCCCGTGTTCGGTGTCAGCTGCGCAAGCGTCGTCGGCGTGAAGCGCATGGTCAACTCGACGATCCGGGTTTCCTCCACCCCCTGTGACGGCGTCAGCCTGACAGGGCCGACAAGCCTCTCGGTGATCTCAACCGCGCTCGACTGCGCCCGCGCAGCGACATCGGTCTCGCGAAAGACCGGGCGAACCAAAGGCGCGGCATCGGGCCGCGCCGCGGCCGCAGCGTAATCCCACGCCTCGGCCAGGGTTTCGGCCGCCCGCAACGCAATCGCGGCGATGGTCAGGGCCGGGTTCGTCGCAAGGGCGCTTGGAACGATCGATCCGTCGAGCACGACGAGATCGTCATATACCGTATCGGCGCCGGTCGCCGTGAACACCCGGCCGAGATGGTCGACCACCCCGTTCGCTCCGCTGTCGGCCATGGCGCAGCCGCCGAGCGGATGTACGGTCGCGAGCGGTCCGTGCTGATCCTTGAGCAACCAGGTGAGGTCCGCAGGCAACAACTTCCAGACCGGATTGGGAATGAGCCGACCACCCGTGCCCTTCGTCAGCGCCGCGAGCGCTTCGACCTCCTTGTCGAAGACCGGCTGGCCCTGCAGCTTGTCCCACCGGATCCGGGCAATGCCATCGCGGCCGGTGGCGACCGGGTCGCCGTCGAGTTCGATCCGCCCCGCCGCGCCGTCATCGGCCATCACGGCGTAAAGCGCCGAGTGCCCGATGCGCGCCGCCGGCACGGCGTAAATGTCATCGTCCGGAAACCCTGGCCGATGGCGCGCGCCGTCGTGCCTGGAAAGGCTATGCAGCGTGTTGAGCGTGGCAAAGACCTCGGCGAAGGCAACGCGCAGGCCCGCCGGCACGGACATTTCCTCGATCATGACGCCTTCTGAGGCGCGCAGGTCGATGATGCCCGTGATCGTCGGACCGATGGCACGCGTCGAGGGCTTGATCGTTTCGTCGGCGACCGTATTGACCTCGGCTGCTGTCGCATAGTCGGCAACCAGCATGTCGCCGTTCGTCGAACAACGCGTGCCGAGGGCCCCGTCCGACAGCTGCAGGCCGGCACTGTGCGATCGCATGAGGATCTCGCTCGATCCGAGTGTGCCGGCTGCGAGCACCACCTTGCGTGCCTTGATCGACACCACTGCGCCATCGCGCTTGCGCAGCTTTGCGTCCGTGTGGACACAGTTGACGATCCAGCCAGCCTCGCCGTCGCGTGCCACGTTGAGCACGGTAGCGCCGCTGAAAATCTCCGCGCCGTGTTCGTTCGCGCGCACAAGCAAGTTGACGTCGAGCGAATTCTTGGCGCCGGCATTGCAACCGGTCGCGCAATCGCCGCAGCGCACGCACTTGTTCAGGCGCACGTTGCCGGAACTGACCGTGTCGCGCATCGCGACAGTGATCGACGCCGGGCGAAAATTGCCATCCGGGGCCAGTGCGCGAACGGACCTGAATTTTTGCGGCACGCCGTCGACATGGTCGGCAATCGTGTTGGGAGCCCCGAGAATGGTGCCACCCAGAAGATCCCGGGCGCGGTCGAAGTAGGATTTCCAGGTCGAGAGGTCCTTGAGCGCGGTTGGCCATCCCCGACGGAAGACGCTCGGCAGCGGCGTTTCCATGACACCCGCATTGATCAGCGATCCGCCACCCACCCCATTGGCGACGACGGCGACGACCTCGGCGCCAATCCTGATGTCGATCAGCCCATCCTTGTTGCTGTCGCTTCTAATGTGGCGCGGCAATTCGCCGAGACCGGTCGGAAATGCGCCGGGCAGGTATTCACGCCCACGCTCCAGTACGCCGACCGCGATCTGCCTGCCCTCGTGTGTCCGTCCGGCGAAGGTCGATGCGGCGACGGCGCCGCCATAACCGCTCCCGATGATCAGAACATCAAAATGGACGCTGGCCGGCGCCTGGCGGACACGCGCGACCAGCCGTTCGAAACCCTGGGATATCCAGGCGGTCTTCGATTCCGTGTCGAGGCTGCTCATGGAAGCCTCCGCAGCAAGGCAACGCCCCAGGCGATACCGGTCCACTGCCGCCCTTCATCCAGGGCCAGCCTGCATCGTTCGGCAGATTGAAATGCGCATTTTCCGATCTCACAGCTTCGCATCGTGCTCTCCACCAGATAGCAGTCGGCTGCAGTCGCAGACCCTCGTCTTCCGGGCTTTTTCAATGGCAGACAACGCGCCGCATCCGGTTCAGACGCCGCTACCAGGAAATGCCGGACTTAACCTTGGGTTGTGCATTCACGCATGACGCCACATCGGCCCTTTCGACCCATGCCTTATTCCGACTGAGGTTGAGAGACCCCTCTTAGCGCCGGGCGAATTATATGCGAAAGTCTGCAGATACGTCAGAGGGGGGCCGCTAATCCAGAAGTGGTAGGCACCTCACCCCGTCGTATGAGCAAACTGGACGTCGGCGCTTCCTTGATCTTTGTGCAGCCGCGAGACAGAACTCATGGGCAAGAACGAACCGTTCCTGGAAGGTTTCCTGCCGCTGGACCTGCTCGGTCGGATCCATGGCAGCAACGGCGAGCGCCCGGCAGCCGTCGCGTTTCCAGCGGCGGTGCTATTTGTGGATGTGTCGCGCTACACCGCGCTGGTCGAACAGCTGGCCCGGCGCGGACAGGAAGGCCTCGAGCAGATCCCGAAACTTCTGTCGCTTTCCTATGCCCGCTGCGCCGAGCAGATCGGCACGCGCGGTGGCGAGGTCCTGTACTTCTCAGGCGATAGCCTGCTTGCCTATTGGCCTGGCGGCGATGCCGGCCTCGGCCGCGCCGTGCGATCGGCAGCCGATTGTGCCGAAGCGATCTGCAGCAACCGGAATGCAGGACCGGACGGAGACGAAGTCGGACCTGCGCTCCATGTCGGCGTCGGGGCCGGACAACTGTGGGCAGCCGCGCTCGGTGGCCAGCCAATTTGGAATCTGATCGCTGGCGGCGAGGCCGTCGTTGAAGCCGCGCGCGCCCTGACCCGGGCCCGGCGCTGGGAATATGTGCTGTCGGACGCCGCCGCGCAGACGATTTCGACGGTCTCCGTCGCGGATGCTGACGATGCACTTCACAACGCGCCTTTTTTCCCTTCGGCATCGCACACCGATTGGCTGACCGGTTTCCTGCCTCTACAACTGCAGGACATCGTGCGGGCATCGGGAAAAGTCTCGCCGCCGGCGCACAATGGGTTTGCACATGATGACGGCACCGGCCCGAGACCGGATACCCGGCTCGACAGGCTTGCCGAGCTTCGGCCGATTTCGGCGCTGTTTGCGCGGATTGCCGGGCTCGACCACAGCGATCCCATGGCGCTTGCCCGCCATCATGACCTCTGCATTTCGCTCCAGGCCGACCTGCACGCCGCGGGCGGCCCCCCCGGTGAACTCATCTTCGACGACAAGGGCCTCGTTTTCATTGCGGCTTTCGGCGCTCGCGGCACCTTTCATCGCGACGACCCTCAGCGCGCTGTCGACGCCGCGCGCGCCATCTGCCGCACTGCGCAACGCTTCGATCTGTCGGTATCGGTCGGAGTGGCGACGGGAGACGCGCTGTTTCGCGTCGTCGGCAGCGCCCGGCGGCGACAGCTGATGGTGCTCGGCCCGCCGGTCAATCGCGCCGCGCGGCTGATGGCGGTCGCCGAAGACGACGTGCTGTGCGACGCGCCGACCGAGCGGGCAAGCCGCGCGACCTTCGCGTTCGAGCGGCGTGGCGCGTTGCAACTGGAAGGGCTCGGCGACATGGCACCCGCCTTCCGCCCGCAGATGCGCCACAAGCCGGCCTCCGTGCCGGCAAGCCTCATCGGCCGCGAGCGCGAATTGCGGTTTCTGAGAACCACGTTTGCCAGCGTCAGCGGTGGGACAAACAGCCTTGTCGTGGTGCTCGGCGAGCCCGGCATCGGCAAGACCAGGTTGGTGACCGCCTTTGCCGACGAACTGCGGGCAAAGGGAGCGGTCGTCGCCGTGGCGCCCGCCGAGCGCGACGACCGACGCACCTCGCTATGGGCCTGGCGGCGGGTCATCGAGACCCTCTTCGGCCTGCCCCCCGACAGCGACGGCGCCACCCTCTACGAGCGTCTTGAAAGCCGGGTCCGCAACGACGCTGCCATTCTTGCGCGCCTGCCCTTGCTCGCCGACGTGCTGACCATCGACATCGCCCAGAACGAAAGCACCAGGCACCTCGACGGCGCGCACCGCGCCGACGCGACCATGCGCCTGATGGGCGACATCATCGCCGTATCCGCTCCCCATCCGCTGACGCTGGTGCTAGAGGACAGCCAATGGCTGGATTCGGCCTCCTGGCGGCTGGTCGAATGGGTGCTCGGATCGCAGACCGCACTGCTGCTCATCCTCTGCATCCGCTCCGAAGAGATCCCGCAGGAGGTGAAAAACCTCAGGCGCAGGGCCGAAATCGCCCGGTTCGGGGGAGCAACGTCGCAGAGCGACGATCCGGCCCGCTTCTGCCAGTTCCTCGAACTCGACGAACTGAGCGACGTATCGATCTGGAAGCTGGCGGCGCGAACGCTCGGAAGCGCGCCGCCCCATGACGAGCTGGCGCACCGCATCTCGAAACTTGCCGGCGGCAATCCGTTCTTCGCCGAGGAGATCGCATTGACGTTGAAGAGCGAGGGGCTGATCGCCATTCGCGACGGTTTCTGGCGATCCATCCGCCCGCTCGACGATCTCGGCTATTTCGAAGGCGTCGAGCGCGTCATCCGCGAGCGTCTCGACCGTCTGACAGTATCGGGCCAGGACGTGATCAAGGCGGCCGCGGTCGTCGGTCGCTCGTTTACCTCAAGGGAGCTGCAGGCCCTGGTCGGGCCGGATCTCGATGGCGAGAGCGTCCATGCGGTAATCGAGACGCTGGTGGCGGCGCATCTGGTGCGTGCCGAGGACCAGCCGGGACACTACGCCTTTCGCCACGACCAGACGCGCGACGTCGTCTATGGATCGATCCCGGGCGACCTGCGCAACCGGCTTCACGGTGCGCTCGCCACCTGGTTGGAATCCGGACGGAAGGAGACGGCGGGTGCCGATGCCGCCGTCCTCGTCCAGCATTTCGAAGCGGCTGGCAACACCGAGAAAGCGGTGAAATACGCCGACCTCGCCGCGACCAACGCCCTGCAGATCGGTGCCTTTCGCGAAGTCGAGGCCTTTGTCGGCATCTGCCTCAGCCACGAGACTCGAAAGCAACCATGGAGCGACGATCAACGGCTGCAGGCCGTTCGGTGGCGGCGGCAGCTCGCCGAAGCGCATTACAGCCGGGGCGATATCCACGCCCAGGGCGTCGCCGTGCGCCGTGCGCTGAGAGCGGCGGGTGCACCCGTGCCGACGTCGACAGGTGCAACGATGATCGGCCTCTTCGCCCGAGGAACGCGCCTTGCCTACCAACAGATGTTCCCGCCGTCGCCCGAAAGGACGCGGCAGAAAAACCTCCTGCGCTGGGAGCGCGAAATGGCGCGGTGCCTCAACCAGGCGGCACTGGTCGACTATTTCGAGCTGCGCTTCACACGCGGGATGTGCAACCTCATCGGCGCAGTGACCCACGCCGAGCGCATCGGGTCTTCCGTCGAAGCCGCGGTTGCCTCGTCACAACTCGCCTGTGGTTTCGGCATGATGGGCTGGCAGCGCGTCTGCCGCCATTTCATGTCGAGAGCAGAGCGAGTGGCGATCGAGATCGCCGACCCGGCAATCCACTCGCATGTCTGCAATCTCGACACGCTGTGGCGCATCGGCCAGTGCGACTGGCAGATGGTCGATCGCCGCCTCGACCAGTCCCAGGATCTGAGCCTCAAGGCTGGAGATCAGCTGCGCTGGTGCAATGCCCAGGGCATGCGCTTCTGGTCGCTCTATTACCGCGGAGACTGGAGCGCGCTGGAGCCGACGGCGCTGACGCTTCTGTCACGCGCGCAAAACGCCGGAAACATTCAACAGGAGATATGGGCGCTGCGCTGCAAGGCACTATGCGTGCTGCACATGGATCGGCCGCGCGAAGCGGTCGAGGTGCTCCGGCTGATCACCTCGGCCATGCACGGCTCCGTCGATCTGGCCGCACAGATCTCTGCACGCGGCGCGCTGGCCTTGGCGCTTGCGCGCGTCGGCAGACACGCAGAGAGCGTCGAGGCGGCCGTCGATACGCTTCGCCTGCTGCACACCATGCGCCGCCCCTCCTCCCACAGCACGCTGATCGGCATTTCAGGCGTGGCCGAGGTTCTGTTTCGCGGACGGGAAGCGGGCCTTTCGCGCGAGTACGAGCAATGGGGGCATTGGGAGCGCCGGGCGCTGCATGAGCTTGCCCGTTACTGCCGGGTTTTTCCGGTCGGCACGGCGCAATACGGTCTTTGGTGCGGCCTGGCCCATTGGCTCGACGACAGCAAGGAGCGCGCACTATCGACATGGAAGCAGGGGCTCGGTGCTGCCAAACGTCTTTCCCTCAGGCAGGACGAGGCGACAATCGCCGCCGAGATCCGACGTCGGCAGGATACTGTCTGATCGGCAACAGGTGGCCCGCGACGGAGCGCCGTCTCGACGGATGACCTTGAACCTGAGCTTCGCCTCCTATAGTCCGGGTCCATATTGATTTGGATTGGGACAATCGTGTCGAGAGATCGTTATTCGAGAAAACTGGAATGCGCCAAGTGCGGTGCCTCCGGCTTTGCAGAGGCCTCGGAGAACGACGATCCGAAATCGAGGACCCGCGGCTTTCAGATCGACCAGATGCCGACGGGCTTTTCCACCGAACGTCCGTCCAGCGATCCGGCCAAGCACATGATCCGCTGCCGCTGCGGCAATATCTTCGCCTTCAAGCAGAAGACGGTCTATGCCCCGAGCGGCGAGCCGCGAAACTAGAGCTTCCCGCCGTTTTTCGTCCTACAGACGCGGTCAGGACGCCCGAACCACCAGGCCCATGGCCTCGCAGATCATCACCGACTGCTCGATGGTGATGACGGCACGCTTCAGCGTCACCGTTTCGGGCTCGATCGAACTCAGATCGCTGCCGCGAAGATCGCATCCGGTAAAATCGGCGCTGTGAAGCCAGGCACCGGACAGGTCGAGCCCGGTCATGGTTGCCCCCTGGCAACGCGCTCCGGTCAGGTCGGCCTCGCGCAGGACCGCATCGGTAAAAACCGCGCTGCGCAGATCCGCCCCGGGCAGGCCGACGAACGACCAGTTGCCGCCCTTGACCCGCGTCGCGTCGAACTTGCAGCTGTCGAACATGCTGCCGACGAACTTGCAGTCCCTGAAATCGACGTCGTAGAAATTGCAGCCGACGAAGGTGCAGTTGATGAAGGCGCTGCCGTCATGGTGCGAGCAGTTGAATTTGGCGCGACGGAAGGTGCAGTCCTTGAAGACGGCACCGGTGCTGGTGGCTTCGGTCATGTCCAGATCGGAAAACAGCGTACGGCTGTGGTCGCGATCGGATACGTCGAGCCCATACCAGTCGGCGCCGGCAACGGTTGTCTCGGTTGCGGGGGCTGCTTCTCCGTGCTTGCGTTCGGCCATCGTCCCCTGCCCTTCTTCGGTTCCAGCATTGCGTTCATCGCCTGTCTGGCGTGAAAACGGCTGCGACGCAAGGCGACCTGGCGCGCTCGGGACGGCAGCGGCCGTTGCCTTCGCCTTCAATGCCCTGGCGCTTCATCGTCGGTGTCTGCGACATCGACGGCGCGGTCATGCACCATGCGCCAGGCGAGAACCCTTGCAAGTTGCTCGTCGTCGCCGTTCCGGCGGGCGAGGTGTTCCTGCTGCCTGAGGGCAACGCGCATGACGGCGCGGGTGGAACGGCTGTTGGCGCCGGCAAAGTCCTTCGGGCGGTCATCGCGGGCCAAGGCAGCGATGAGCTCAGCCTTGGCGGTGACCGTGGCCTCATTGCCGTATCGCCCCAGAAGCGCCTGAAACCGCTCGTGCAGATGCGGGTCGAAAGCCCGCTCCTCGCCCATCGGGCCGACGACCGGATTGCCGGGGTGCAGGCTACCGAGCGGCAGCAGGCCCGGTGGTATCGGCGTGTTGGCGGAATGGGTGCGGCCGCTGCGCAGCAGTTGCGCCAGCACGTGGGTGTGCGGGCCGGGCGGAGAGACACCGCCGGTGTCCGGCCCGCCGATCTTCTGGTAGACCTCGACGCGGCCGATCGCCGTCACCGCGACGCGATGGGGATGGGCCTTGAGGATCGCTGCCATCGCCGCATTGTCGGGCTCGAACAGGGACCTACCGAGGCTTCGCCTCAAGGTGTCGATCAGGGCCGCGTCGTCGGTGCGGATGCAGAAATCGCATTGCGGCAGAGAAAGCCCCATGTCGAACAGGATCGCGCCGCGATCACCCGGGCGAATGGCAGCGTCGTCGCGACCAAGTTCGCTCAACACCGCGCGCGCCTGGCGCCGGGCATCGCTTTCAGGCAGGCAAAGCGCGACTGCGTGGCTCCAGCGATGCGCCCTCGGGCTCACAGTCTCCCAGGCGACCGGAACGATATCACCAAGCCGCGCCACATCGATCAGCACGCCGCCGCGCTCCGTCGCCCGACACAGCACATCCGGCCTGTCGACGATGAGTGTTTCGCCCGGATCCTGATGAAACTCGGCAATGGCGCCGAACGTCCCCATGCTCCATCCAGCCTCCGGGTCTTTCAGATGGGTGCGCAGCACGTCGGCAAGGTCGGCCATGAATTTGTCCCTCAATTCTGTTGTTCGTTCGTGGTTTGCGCAAGGCGCGTAGGCTGCACGACCAGCCCGCCTCCGGTCTCGGCCACATAGGCCTCGATGCCGTAGACGCGCCGCAGGAGATCGGCGGTCAGCACGGTTGCCGGTGGCCCGTCGGCGACGATGCGCCCGCCTTCGAGTAGCACCAGCCGATCGCACCAGCGCGCCGCCAGACCGAGATCATGCATGGAGGCGATCACGGAGGTGCCATGAGGCGTGAGATCGCGAAACACCTGCATCAGCGCGAGTTGATGGGCCGGATCGAGGCCTGCGACCGGTTCGTCGGCCAGAAGCAGGCCGGCCTGCTGCGCGAGCGCTCTTGCAATCAGCACCCGCGCCTTTTCACCGCCGGAGAGATCGGTCGCCCGGCGCGCGCGCAGTGCGATGATATCCATGCGCTCGAGTGCTGCTTCGACCGCCGCCCGGTCGCCATCTGTCGGTCGCGCGAAGGCGCCGCGATGCGGCTGCCGGCCGAGATCGACGAGCGCTTCCACCGTGATCGGCCAGGCGATGTCCCGATCCTGGGCGACATAGGAGACGTGGCGCGCAAGATCCTGGGGCGCCATACGTCGCAGATCCTGCCCGTCGATGAGAATGTCGCCGCTCGACGGCACCAGGCCAAGACAGGCGCGCAAAAGCGTCGACTTGCCGGCACCGTTCGGCCCGATAAGGCCGACGAATTCGCCCGGACCGACGTCGAGAGCGATGTCCTTCAGCACCCGGTTGCCCCCGAGCGAGGCGGCGAGATTGGAAACGGCAAGCCGGCTCATGCCATCTGCCTCCGTGCGCGCAGGACAAGGACGAGAAAGAACGGCGCGCCGACGACCGCCGTCAGCACGCCGAGCTTGAGGTCACGGCCGGGCGCCACCACACGCACGAGAATGTCGGCAGCCAGCAACAGGGCCGCCCCGCCGAGCGCGCTGGCCAGCAGCAGCCGCGAGGGCCGCGCTCCGACCAGCGGGCGCAACAGGTGCGGAACGATCAGGCCGACGAAACCGATGGCGCCGGCAACCGCGGTCGCCGCCCCGACGGAGGCGGCCGTGCCGATGACTGCAAGACGCTGCACCCGCCGCATGTCGACGCCCATGCTGGCCGCCGTTTCATGCCCCAGCGTCAGCGCATCGAGCGCGCGGCCAAGGCTTGCCAGCATCAGCCAGCCGAACACCATGAAGGGCGCGGCCAGCCAGACATGGATCATCGAGCGATCCGTGAGCGAGCCCAGCATCCAGAACATGATCTCCATCGCCGCAAACGGATTGGGCGAGAGATTGAGCGCCAGCGAGGTCATCGCCCCGGCAAAGGTCGAAACGGCGACGCCGGCGAGGATGACCGAGAGCGGCCGCGCATCCGCGCCCGCTATCAGCCGGACGACAAGCACGGCGCAGAGCGCGCCGCCGAGCGCCATCAACGGAAGTGCCAGCGGCATGAGGGCCGACAGTCCGGTATAGATGGCGATGACCGCGCCGAGCGAAGCAGAGGCGCTGACGCCGATCAGCCCCGGTTCGGCGAGCGGGTTGCGCAGATAGCCTTGAAGGGCAGCGCCGGAAAGCCCGAGCGTTGCACCGATCATCAACCCGAGGATCGCCCGCGGCAGGCGGATTTCCCGCATCACCAGCCCGATCAGGCTGTCGTCGTCAGCGAAAAGCGCCGAAAGCCCCTGCAACGGCGCGACTTCCGCCGGACCGACCGTCAGCGAAAGCACGAAAAGAAGGGCGACCACCATGGCAAGAACTGCGATCAGCAGGCGGTAACGGGCGGTTTCGGTCATCGTTTCCCCATGTCGGGTTTCACGCCGCCAAGCGTCATGGCGGCCTGCTGCAGGATGCCGGCGGCGATCAGCGTGAACGGCCCGCCGCAGATGGTGTAGCGGCTGTCGAGCTGGACGGCCCGGTGCCCGGCGGAAATGGCCCGGAAGGCCGGATGGTCGAAGGTCTGCCTTGCCAGCGCCGGCCCTCGATCAGGGCTGGCGTCGACGGCGATCAGATCCGGACGGGCGAGCACCAGCGCTTCCAGGCTCAGTTTGCCGGTGCCGGAAATACCGAGCCTTTCCGCCAGATTTTCCAGTCCGGCGATGCCGACGATGTCGGCAACAAGGGTGCCGCTGCCGGAGGTGAAGCCGTTGGCGTAGTAGAGCGCCAGCTCGACCTCAGACAAGTTCATCGCCTGCAGCCGTGCGATCTCTGCATCCATTGCCGCCACCAGTGCGTCGGCTCGCTGTTGGCGGCCGAGAATTTTCCCCATGCGCCGCAGGTTGGTCCTGACCTCGGCGATCGATACCTCGGGCGCAAATTCCTCGACGACAAAGCCGAGCCGTTTCAACAGGTCGACCGTGGTGCGTGTCGTGTAGGTGCCGGCAATGACAAGATCCGGCTTCATCAGGAAGATCTCTTCGGCAAGCCCGTGATTGAGGACATAGCGCTTAGCGTCGTCTGCAAGCGCCGAGGTCGAGGCGTCGGCGGCGAGATAGGAGACCGAATAGAGCTGTCCCTTATCCGCCAGAAGCATGGCCATCTGGTCGGTGCAGACATTCATGGAAACGACGCGGCGCGGCGTTTCGGCCGCCGAGATGCCAGCAGGCGAGGCTGCCCAAAGCAGCCCCGCAACCAGAAATCGCCGACACCAACCGGATATCATCAAAATGTGGCCTTCAATCCGGCAAACGCGGTGACGCCTTGCGTGTTGTAGCCGTAGATCTCCTCATAATCCTCATCGAAAAGGTTGTCGACGCGGCCGAAGACCTCAAGCGTGTCGTTGACCTTGAAGCTGCCGCCGACATTGACGAGCGTGTAGGCGCCAAGCGGCACTCTCTCGGGCCCGGGCCTGTAGGCGACATCCTGCATCCGACCGTTGAGGATGACCTCGCCGAAGACGCGCGCGCGATCATCATGGAAGACGTAGGCCGCATCGAGCGCTGCGGCATGTCGCGGACGGCGGACTTCCTGCAGGCGCGGACCACCGGCCAGCGTCTGCTCACTCGAGGCGGTGTAGGTGTAGGTCGCCGTCGTCGTCAGTCCGTTGAAGAAGTCGACGATCGCGGAGACCTCGACCCCGTGGCGCAGGCTTTCGCCGGAGCGATTGACCGGCGTCGAGCGGAAGCTGGCGTCGTAGACGGTGGCGATCTCGTTTTTAAGGTTCTGGTCGAAATAGGTGACATCGACAGTCAGACCGTCGTCGAAGAAGCTCTGCTCGACACCGATGTCCCAGCCGAGGCTCTCCTCCGGTTTCAGGTAGGGATTGCCGATGAAGGTTCCCGGGATATACCCGAACTGCTCGTAGAAGGTCGGGTTGGTCACGCCGGTGCCGACGGATGCGTGCAGGCGCGTATCGCTGCCCGGTATCTCCCAGGAGGCGCTGAGGCTCCATGTGGTCGCGTCCTCGAAGCGATCGTTGAAATCGCGCCTGAGGCCTGCATTGACGAAGAACTGGTCGGCGAACTCGCCGCGATACTCGCCGACGAGCGAATGCGCATTGCGGCTGAAGGTCTCGAGCAGATGCGACGGCCTGAACGTCTCGCGCTGCCACTCGTAGCCACCGGTGATCTGGTGGCGGATACCGTCTCCACCATCGAAGCCGTAGCTTGCCTGGTAGCTGCCGTTGTAGCGGTTGCCGTCGTTCCAGGATCGCCCGAAGCCGCTGACATTGTCACGGTGAACGTCGAGGCCGGAGACGCGCGCCTTCTGGGTGAGATCGCCGTCGAGCGCCGAATGGGTCAGGCCGAGCGAGCCCGACAGCTCACGCGATCGCGTGTAGTCCAGTGTGTCGTAGGTCAGCGCCGTCATGTAGTCCTGTGCGTCAAGGTCGGTCTTGCGGTTGACGGCCCGCAAGGTCGCGTCGAGCTGCAGATCCGGCGAGAGATCGAAGGCGAACTTGCCGTTGACGGTGCCATTACGGTCGCCGTCATCCTCGGAGCCGGTATCGGAGATATTGAAACCGCCGGTTCTCTGGAACACGCCGGACAGCGCGTAATCATAGCCCTCGCCGCCGCCGCGGGTCGACAGGCCGCCAAGCCAGGTGCCGTCGCCGCCGACTTCGGTGCGGGCGTTTGACACGGCACCATCGCGGCTTCCCTTCTTGGTGACGATGTTGATGACACCTGCCATGGCATTGGCGCCCCAGAAGGTGCTTTGCGGTCCGCGCAGGATTTCGATGCGCTCGATGTCGTCGGCAACCAGGCCACCGAAATCGAACTCGCCCTGAGAGACATCGTTCGCCTCGACGCCATCGATCACCACCAAGAGCTGATTGCCTTCCGCACCGCGCACGCGCACCTGCGTCAGGCCGCCGGGGGCACCGGTGCGCGAGACCGAGAAACCGGGAACCAGACGCAGGGCGTCGGCGACGTAGCGGATCTGGTTTTTCTCGATCTGATCTCCGGTAATCACGGTAAAGGCGCGTCCGGATTTGCGCTGCTCGGTCGGCGTCAGGCCATCGGAAACCAGGATCTTTTCAAGTTTCGTCGGCTGTTCGTTTGTGCCCTGGTCCTGTGCCTGGGCACCGCCCACGAGGGTCAGAACCAGCGCGGCTGCGCCAGTCAATTGTTTCGTCATGTCGTCCCCACTCCGGCGCGACGGGCACGATCCGGCCCACGCGCGATCGACCGCGGGCAGACAATGGCTGAGGCAAGACGACAAGCGACCACCCCGGCGCCGTCTGCGGCACGCGGCAACATTGCTCCAATGTCACCGCTACGGACGGCCGCGCCTCGACACCCCTCGTGTCCAGGCATGGGTGACCGAAACAGGCAGGTCTCCTGACTTCCGCGTCGTCGCTTCCTCCCGCCTTCCCACGCGAGATGTCGCGCAGTGGCTTCATGGGGTTCCGCTCGGCGGTTACAGTTGCGGGGGCAGTCGCGGTATCGGCCCCTGATGGGTAATCCTCACCGTGTTCCCTTTTCATCCATCGCATGACGGAACCTGTTTCGCAGGGACGAGACCTACCAGATGCCGGCGGCGCGTCAACCGCCGGTCGCATTTTCCACTGGTAAAAGTCTGCGCGCGCTTTGCCCGCGACACGCCACGCTCGGTCTATTTCAGGAATGCCCGGAAGCGGCGCATGGCGAAGGCAAAGAGGACAGCGCCGATTACCAGAAGCGCAAGAAGCTGTGGCCAGACGACGTCCAGGCCGGCATCGCGGAACAACACCGCCTGCGCCAGGATGACGAAATGGGTGTTGGGTGCGGCGAGCATGATGGTCTGGATGATCTCGGGCATGCTTTCGCGCGGCGTCATGCCGCCGGAGAGCGCCTGCAACGGCAGAAGCACCAGCATCAAGAGCAGGCCGAACTGCGGCATGGAGCCGGCGATGGTGGCCAGCAGGATGCCCATCGACGTTGTCGCGAACAATTGCAAGGCGGTAGCCAGCAGGAACAACCCAAACGAGCCCTGCACCGGGACGGCGAGCACGCCCTTGACGACGAAGACCAGCGAGACGGCCGAAGCCAGGAGCACCACAAGTCCCATCGACCAGACCTTGCTGACCATGATCTCGAACGGGGTCACGGGCATGACGAGCAGATGCTCGACCGTGCCATGTTCGCGCTCGCGGATGAGCGCCGCCCCGGTCAGAACGATCGACAGGATGGTGATGTTGGTGATGACGTTCATCACTGCGCCGAACCAGCCCTTGTTCAACTCGGCATTGTAGCGCGCCCGCAGGACCAGATCGACCGGCAGCTGCTGCTCGCTGCGGTGCCGGTCGAGGAAGCCCGCGACCTCGCCGGTGACGATCTGCTGGATATAGCCGTTGCCCGAAAAGGCCTGGCTCATGCGCGTCGCGTCGACATTGAGCTGGATCGTCGGCGAGCGGCCGGCGAGCAGATCCGTCTGGAAATTCGGCGGTATGTCGAGCGCGAAGGTATCGAGCCCCTGGTCCATGCGCCGGTCCATCTCCGCCGGCGTGATCATCTGCGGCGGCACGAAATAGGGCGGATAGAACGCGGTCGAGATCCGCGTCGACACCGGCGAACGGTCCTCGTCGACGATGGCGATCGCGGCGCGATTGAGCGTCTCCGGCATCGCGGTCGAGCCGGTATAGACCGACAGGGTGAAGGAATAGACGATCAGGATCAACAGGATCGGATCGCGCCAGAGCCCCCAGAGTTCCTTGATGCCGAGCTGGTAGATGTGGGACAGGCGCATGGTCACCTCGCCTGCTTCTTGAGGGAGAAGGTGCCGATCGTCAAAAGCACCGGCACCGCGATCAGCATAGGCACGAAAGCGCCGGCGAGATCGCCGAAGCCGAGCGCCTTGGAGAAGGTCCCGCGCGCGATCGTCATGAAATGCGTCGTCGGGTAGATCTGGCCGATGAAGGCGCCCGCCCCTTCAAGCGAGGATACCGGATCGATCATCCCGGAATACTGGATGGCCGGGATGAGGGTCAGGATCGCCGTGCCGAAGATCGCCGCGATCTGGCTCGACATGAAGGTGGAGATCACGAGCCCCATGGCCGTTGCTGCCGAGACATAGATCAGGCCCGCGACGGTCCAGGTCAAAAGACTGCCGGTAAACGGCACCCGGAAAACGAAGATCGCGAAGGCGGTCAGAAGCGCGAAATTGAGCATGGCCAGCGCGATATAGGGGAGCTGCTTGCCGACCAGGAACTCGAGCCGCGTCACCGGCGAGACATAGAGATTGACGATCGAGCCCAGCTCCTTCTCGCGCACGACGCTGAGCGCCGACAGCATGGCCGGGATCAGCATCAGCAACAGCGGGATGACCGCGGGTACCATGGCGACGATGCTCTTGACGTCGGGATTGTAGCGGAAACGCGTCTCGATCTTGAACGTGCCGGCGGTGGCCGCGGCACCATAGCGCTCGCGGATCTTGCCGGTCAGCCAATGGGCATGCAGGCCCTGCACGTAGCCCTTGACCGTTTCGGCGCGGCTCGCCATGGCGCCGTCGATCCAGGCGGCGATCTCGACCGTGTCGCCCCGGGCGGCGCGGCGGGCAAAGCCCGGAGGGATCTCGATCGCGAGGCTCAGTTCGCCGTTGCGCATGCGCCGGTCGAGGTCGGCGTAATCGGTGATCGGGTCCTTCTCGATGAAATAGCGCGAGCCGGCGATTTCCAGAATATATTCGCGGCTGGTGGTCGTCTGGTCGTTATCGAGCACCGCAAAAGTCAGGTCCTCAACATCCATGTTGATGCCATAGCCGATGACGAACATCAGGATGACCGTGCCGATGGTCGCAAGTGTCGCCCGGATGGGATCGCGCACCAGCTCCAGCGCCTCGCGGCGGGTGTAACTGAACATGCGCCCGACGTCGAAGAACCCGGACGTCGCCGACGCCTTTCGTTCGACCGCCTGGGCGATTGCCGGCTTCGACGAAGCCTGCGCCCTCACCACGGAAGGGGCCGTCTGCTTGGCGCCAGCGATCGCCTCTTCCAGATAGGCGATGAACGCTTCTTCCAGCGTCGATGCCGAGCGGCTCTTCATGATGCCCAAGGGCGTGTCGCTGACCAGCACCTTGCCCGCATGCATCAGCGACATGCGATCGCAACGCATCGCCTCGTTCATGAAATGGGTGGAGATGAAGATCGTCACCTGCTCGTTGCGCGAGAGGTCGACGAGGATCTGCCAGAAACTGTCGCGCGCGACGGGATCCACACCCGATGTCGGCTCGTCGAGGATGAGGATATCGGGCGAATGGATCAGGGCGACCGCCAGCGACAGGCGCTGGCGCACGCCGAGCGGCAAGGCATCCGGCAGCGCCGCCATCACGCCCGAAAGGTCGAAACGATCGGCAAGCTCCTCGATCCGCTTCGGTATCGTGTCCGCCGCCATGCCGAAGAGCTTGGCGTGCAGTTCGAGGTTCTGCAGGACCGTGAGCTCGGTATAGAGCGAGAAGGCCTGCGACATGTAACCGACGCGATGGCGCACCTCCATGTCGCGCGGATCGACCTCGCGGCCGAACAACTTGGCCGTGCCTTCGCTTGCGGCAAGCAAGCCCGTCAGCATCTTCATCGTCGTCGTCTTGCCGCAGCCGTTCGAGCCGAGGAAGCCGAAGATCTCGCCGCGGCCGATGCGGAAGCTGACATTGTCGACGGCGACGAAATCGCCGAAACGCATGGTGAGGTTGTTGGCCTCGATGGCGATATCGTCGCCCACCCCTTCCGGGCGCGGCGGAATGACGACGTCATGATGCTCGCGCCTGAGATCTTCCGGAAGCAACGCGATGAAGGCGGCATCAAGCGTGTCGACGCCGGTCTTTTGCAGCAGTTCGTCCGGCGTCCCCGTCGCCAGCACCCGGCCGGCATCCATCGCCACCAGCCAGTCGAAGCGAGCCGCCTCTTCCATATAGGCGGTGGCGACGATGACGCTCATGCCTGGCCGCTCGGTGCGGATTTCGTCGATCAGCTCCCAGAACTGCCGGCGCGACAGGGGATCGACGCCGGTTGTCGGCTCGTCGAGGATGAGGAGATCGGGATCGTGGATGAGAGCGCAGCAGAGGCCGAGCTTCTGCTTCATGCCGCCGGAAAGCTTTCCCGCCGGACGGTCGGCGAAGGGGGCAAGGCCGGTGCTTTGAAGCAGGCTGGCGATCCGCCGCTCGCGCTCCTCGCGATCATGGCCAAACAGCCGGCCGAAGAAATCGACGTTTTCGAACACGGAGAGCGTCGGATAGAGGTTCTTGCCCAGGCCCTGGGGCATGTAGGCGATGCGCGGGCAGGTCCGGCGGCGATGGCCGGCATCGGCAATGTCGCCGCCTAGCACCTCGACGCGGCCGCCCTGGACGGCGCGTGCGCCGGCGACGAGTGAGAGCAGGCTCGATTTTCCAACCCCGTCGGGCCCGATCAGGCCGGCCATGCAGCCGGAGGGGACGTCGAGTGTCACGTCATCGAGCGCCCTCACCTTGCCGTAGAAAAGCGTGACGGCATTCAGGCGAACCACGGGCTCTGCCGGCGACAGGCCGGCCCTGTCGGGATCCGCCATCACTGCACCAGCGTGCCGGTCTGGCTCGCCGGCCACTCGGCCTTGGGATCGACCTTGACATAGGCGACACCGGGAAGCCCGGTTTTCACCATGCGGATATACTTCTTCAGCAGCTCCTTCGGGATCTGCGCCTTGATGCGGAAGGTCAGCTTCTGGCGCTCTTCGGCCGTCTCGACCGTCTTCGGCGTGAACTGGGCGACATCGGCGACATAGGAGACCTTGGCGGGAATGATGTATTGCGGTGCGGCGTCGAGCATCAACCGGACCTCACTACCGATCGACAACAGGCCGGCCTGTTCCGTCGGCAGGAAGAAGGTCATGTAGACGTCGCCGAGATCGACGAGATTGAGCACGCGGCCGCCTGCCGCCAGCACTTCGCCGGGCTGGACGACACGATACTGGATGCGGCCGTCGCGCGGCGAGACGAGCGTGCTGTCGTTGATGTCGGCATCGATGCTCTCGACCGAAGCCTTGGCCGCCTCGACCGAGGCTTGCGCATCGATCACCTGGGATTTCGCCGAATTGATCGCGGCATCGGATGCCGCAAGCGAGGCTTCCGCGGCCTTCGCCGCAGCGCGGGCGCCTTCCGCCGTTGCACGGTCGTCATCCAGCACTTGCTGCGAGACGGTGCTCGTCTTGACGAGTTGCTCCGATCGGGCGAGGCGCCGCTCGGCAGCGTCCAGTTGTGCCCGGCGCTGCGCCAGCACGGCTTCGGCTGCGGCCTTTTCCGCCTCGCGCTGGGTCACCAAGTTCTTTGCCGCTTCGACGCCGACGATGGCACGCTGCTGCTGCGCTTCTGCCTGGCGCTTGTGGGCTTCGAGCTGGACCGTGTCCATCTGGGCGAGCACCTGACCGGCAGTGACGAAGTCGCCCTCGTCAACCATGATCTCTTTGATTCTGCCCGGCGTTTTCGTCGAGATATCGATCTCGACCGCCTCGATGCGGCCATTGCCGCTGGCGATCCCTGCGGGCAGCGCGTTGCGATCGAGGTTCTGCCAGGCGTAGTAGCCGCCGGCCAGAGCCAGAACGGCGAGGCCGAGTATCAGCCAATTCTTCCGGGCTTTTTCCATATCAGCGTCCCACCTTCCAATGCACAGCACGACAATAGCCCGCGATGACCCAAACTCAACCGGGAATAGGCCCGGCGTGGCAAACCGTCATCGCGACGTAAACGGATCGCTAAAACAAGCCCGAGGGGCCGGAGGCCTGCATTGACTCATGTCAATTCATGCCACGGCCAAACTCGATTTTGACAAAAGACGACCAAAAAAATCAAAAGTAAAATCTCGATATTGACAGATGTCGATCATCATGTGATTTTTGTCGAAATCGGTGGCGGCTAAATCGCCATCGCAGCGTGGGAGGACACCATGCAACCGCTTTTGAAGGTTGAAGGACTGAAGAAATCATTCGGGGGCGTCGCGGCCTTGCGCGACGGTCGCCTTGAACTTCAGGCCGGCTCCGTCCACGCGCTGTGCGGCGGCAACGGCGCCGGCAAATCGACATTTCTCTCGATCCTGATGGGTATCCAGCAGCGCGACGGCGGCACGATCTGGCGGCGCGGCAAGGAGGTGCGCTACGGCAACCCGGCCGAGGCGCTTGCCTCCGGCATCGCCATCATCGAGCAGGAACTGAGCCCAGTTCCGCACATGACGGTCGCCGAAAACATCTACCTCGGGCGCGAGCCATCGGGGCGGTTCGGCGGCATCGACTTCAAGAAGATGAACCGCGACGCGCAGCAGCTTCTCGACCGGCTCGAATTCGGCATCCGCGCCACCCAGACGATGATGACGCTTTCGGTCGCGCAGATGCAACTCGTCGAAATCGCCAAGGCCTTCAGCCATGAAGCCGAAGTCATCTTCATGGACGAGCCGACATCGGCGATCGGCGAGAAGGAAGCACAGCACCTGTTTGCCGCGGTTGCCCGCCTCAAGGCCGAGGGCAAGGGCGTCGTCTACGTGTCGCACCGGCTGTCGGAGATCTTCCAGATCGCCGACAGCTACACGGTGTTCCGCGACGGCGGCTATGTCGGCAGCGGGCTGCTTGCCGATATCGATCGTCCGGGCCTGATCAAGATGATCGTCGGGCGCGAACTGGGCGAGGAATACATCAAGACCAATGATCCGACCGACACGATCGGCCTGGAGGTTTCGGGCCTGACGTTGCCGGGCAAGATCGAGGACATCTCGTTCTCCGTGCGCAAGGGCGAGATCTTCGGGATCTACGGACTGATGGGTTCGGGCCGCACGGAAATCTTCAACTGCCTGTTCGGCCTCGATCGCCCGTCGCAGGGCAGCGTCCTGCTCGAAGGCGAACGGATCACGGTCAGCAAGCCCGCCGACGCGATGGCGAGCGGCATCGCGCTTGTCACCGAGGACCGCAAGGTCAGCGGCCTCAATCTCGCCGACAGCGTTCGCGGCAACATCTGCCTGGCGAGCCTGCCAGAGATGAGCCCGCGCTTCGTCATGAAGGGGCGGGACGAGGCTGCAGCCAGCGCCCAAATGATCGCCCGCTTCGGCATCAAGGCTGCGCGCGACACGATGCCCGTCTCTGGCCTATCGGGCGGCAACCAGCAGAAGGTGGTGCTCGGCAAGTGGTTCCTGCGCCAGCCGCGACTGCTTTTGCTCGACGAGCCGACCCGCGGCGTCGATGTCGGGGCAAAGCGCGAGATCTACCGCATCATCTGCGACTTCACCGCCGCCGGCGGCACCGTCGTCATGATTTCCTCCGAGATCGACGAGGTGCTCGGCATGTCCGACCGCATCCTCGTCATGCGCCAGGGAAAATCCGCCGGCATCTACGAGCGCCGGGCGACGGACGCCCAGTCGCTCGTGCATCTATCGACCTGAACCACCCGCGAGATCGACGCCAAAAGCGCTTGTCCGACATCAAAGGGGCCTGAGAACCGTGTCCAATATAGAAAACAATCCGTCCAGCAGCTGGTTCAGCGCCGAAAAACGCGGCACGCTGATCCAGGAATACGGCATCTTTCTCGCCTTCCTGCTCCTGGCGGTCATCCTCTCGTTCTCCAACGAGTATTTCCTGACGCCGGGCAACATCTCCAACGTGCTCCTGCAGACGTCGATCAACGGCGTGCTGGCGATCGGCATGACCTTCGTCATCCTCACGCGCGGGATCGACCTCTCCGTCGGCTCGGTGGTGGCGCTCGCCGGCATGGTCAGCGCCAGCTTCGCGACCACATCGGCCACGGCCGGCGTCGCCGGGGCGCCCTACCCCTTCTTTGTGGCACTGGCGATCGGCATTCTCGTCGGCGTCGCCTGCGGTATCATCGTCGGCTTCATCGTCTCGCGCTTTTCGGTTCCCGCCTTCGTCGCCACGCTCGGCATGCTGTCCGCAGCACGCGGCATGACGCTGATCTATGGCGGCGGCAAGCCGGTGCCGGCGCTCACGCCGGAATTCCGCTGGATCGGAACGGGCAACATCCTCGGCATCCCGATGCCGGTCATCCTGCTCGCCATCGTCTTTCTCGCTTCCTGGTGGATCCTGACGCGCACGCGCTTCGGCCGCTACATCTATGCCGTCGGCGGCAACCCGCACGCGGCAAAGACCTCCGGCATCAACGTCACCCGCATCCGCTTCCTCGTCTATGTCATTTCCGGCGGGCTCTCCGGCCTGGCAGGCATGATGCTGTCGGCGAGAACGGGTTCGGCCCTGCCGCAGGCCGGCATCGCCTATGAACTCGACGCGATCGCAGCGGTCGTCATCGGCGGCACCAGCCTTTCGGGCGGCGTCGGCCGGGTGACGGGGACGTTGATCGGCGCGCTGATCATCGGCGTGATGAACAACGGCCTCGATCTGATGGGTATCCAATCCTACTACCAGCAGGTCTTGAAGGGCGCCCTGATCGTCGGCGCCGTGATGCTCGACCAGAAGCGCAATCAGGGTCTTTGACCCCGTCAGCGAGCCTGCCCTCAAGGGGTCAGGGTCGCTCACCCGAAAATCAGGGTCGTTGACCCCGAGGAATGGCCGCCCGTCAGCGGCCGTCCACCAACCCGTGCGCCATGAAGGCCGCGGAAACAACACTCAAGGAGGAGTAGCATGAAGAAACTCGTGATCGCCCTGGCCTCCGCCACGGCCCTCTTCGCGTCGTCAGCCGTCGCGCAGGAAAAGCTCAAGATCGGCGCCGCACCTTACGGTCTGAACGCCGAATTCATGCAGATCTGGTCGGCAGCCCTCGAGGAGCATCCCGCTGTCAAGAGCGGCGAAGTCGAACTGACCGTATTCGACGGCCGCTACGACGCCCTGGTCCAGCAGGAACAGTTCAACACGATGATCACGCAGAAGTTCAACGCGATCATCTTCGTTCCGATCGATATCGAGGCCGGTGCTACCGCCGTTCAGGCCGCCCACGACGCCGGCATCCCGGTCGTCGGTTCCAACACCCGCGTCAACTCCGATCTCCTGACAGCCTATGTCGGCTCCGACGACACCGTCTCGGGCTACATGGAAGCCAAGACCGTGCTCGACAAGATCGGCTGCAAGGGCAATGTCGTGATCATCGAAGGGCCGATCGGCCAGTCGGCGCAGATCTCCCGCCTGGAAGGCAACAAGAAGGCGCTGGCCGAGTGCCCTGACGTCAAGGTTCTCGAGCAGCAGACCGCCAACTGGTCGCGTGCCGAAGCCCAGACCCTGATGGAAAACTGGCTGACGGCGCATGCGGGCCAGATCAACGGCGTCATCGGCCAGAACGACGAGATGGCGCTCGGCGCGATCGAAGCGATCAAGTCGGCCGGCCTCAAGGTCGACGATTTCGCCATTGCCGGTATCGACGGCGTGACCGATGCTCTGACGGCCGTCAAGGAAGGCACGATGACGTCGATCCTACAGGATGCCCGCGCCCAGGCGCAGGGCGCGCTCGACCTCGCGATCTTCCAGGCGAAGAAGGGCGACTACAAGCCGCAGTCCGACATCTGGGCGCAGTATCCCGACATGCCGTTCAACGACGGCAAGGGCAAGGAATACAACGTTCCCTGGACGCCGGTCACGACCGAGAACGTCGACAAGCTGCTCGAAGCCCGCAAGTAACGCCAACCGAAGCGGGGCGGCCTTCCCGCCCCGCTTCTCAAACCGCCGAGGGAACCAGGACATGACCGAGACCACACCCCAGATCGACCTCAATTTTCCGCTGAGCGGCAAGGTTGCCCTCGTCACCGGCGGCGCCTCCGGCATTGGCGCGGCCGTTGCCAGCGCCTTTGCCGAAAAGGGCGCGAAAGTGGCCGTGCTCGACATCAACGAAGACATCGCGCGCGCCAAGGCCACGGCTCTCGGGGGTGATGCAAGGCCGTTCGTCTGTGACGTTTCGGACGCGGCCTCGGTCAATGCGGCCGTTTCAGGCGTGGTCGCCGCCTTTGGCGGTATCGACATCGCCGTCAACAGCGCCGGCGTCGTTTTCCTGGCACCCGCCGAAGAGCTGTCGCTCGACCATTGGGACAAGACCATCGCCATCAACCTGAAGGGCAGCTTTCTCGTCACCCAGGCCGTCGGCCGGGCGATGATCGCGGCTGGCAAGGGCGGCAAGATCGTCAACCTCGCCTCGCAGGCAGGCACCGTCGCGATCGAGGACCATGTCGCCTATTGCGCCTCGAAGTTCGGCGTCATCGGCATGTCGAAGACCTTTGCGGCCGAATGGGGCAAGCACGGCATCACCGTCAACACCATCTCGCCGACCATCGTCTTGACCGAGCTCGGCAAGAAGGCCTGGAGCGGCGAAAAGGGCGAGGCTGCCAAGAAGCGCATCCCGGCCGGCCGCTTCGCCTACCCGGAAGAGATCGCGGCCGCCGCCGTGTTCCTGTCGTCGGCGGGAGCCGACATGATCAACGGCGCCGATCTTCTGATCGACGGCGGCTACACCATTCTCTGACGAGCCACGACCCCATCTACAGGAGACACCATGCAAAGGTTCATCAACAATCCCGACGAGGTCGTCGAGGATACCGTCAAGGGCTTCGTCAAGGCTCACTCGGACATCGTTCGCCTGGCTGACAACCCGCGCGTGGTCGTCGCCAGGGGCGCGCCGATCGCCGGCAAGGTCGGCGTCGTCACCGGCGGCGGCTCGGGCCACGAGCCGGCCTTCATCGGCTACGCCGGCCGCAACATGCTCGACGCGGTCGCCGTCGGCGAGCTGTTCTCGTCGCCGACCGCCAAAAGCTTCCATGACGCCATCCGCGAAGCCAATGGCGGCAAGGGCGTCGTCTGCCTCTACGGCAACTATGCCGGCGACAACATGAACGTGAAGATGGCGATCAAGCTTGCGGCCAAGGACGGCATCGACGTCCTGACCGTCGTTGCCAATGACGACGTCTGCTCGGCACCGCCCGAGGAGCGCGAGAAGCGCCGCGGCGTGGCCGGCGAGATCTTCATGTGGAAGATCGGCGGCGCCAAGGCAGCCGAAGGCGCAAGCCTCGAAGAGGTGCGCGCAACCGCACAGAAGGCGATCGACAATTGCCGTTCGATCGGCGTCGGCCTTGGCCCCTGCACGCTTCCCGCCGTCGGCCATCCGAACTTCCAGATCGAGCCCGGCACCATGGAAGTCGGCATCGGCCACCACGGCGAACCGGGTGTGCGGGTCGAGGCGTTGAAGACCGCCGACGAAGTCGCGCAAGACATGTGCCAGATCGTACTCGACGATCACAATCTGGAATCTGGCACCGAAGTCGCAGTGCTGGTTTCCGGCCTTGGCGCCACGCCGCTCAACGAACTCTACATCCTGAACGACACGATCGAGAAGGAAATCACCGCTCGCGGCCTCAAGATCTACCGCACCTATATCGGCAACTACTTCACATCGCTCGAAATGGTCGGCGCGACGCTGACCGTTCTGGCGCTCGACGACGAACTCAAGGCGCTCCTCGACGTCGAGGTTCGCTGCACCACCATCCTGTGACGAAAGAGGCGTATCATGCAGACGTTTAGCAACGCCAGTTCCGGCGCGATCGTGCTGTCGCTCGCAGAGCGCATCATCGAGAACCGCGCTTACTTGAGCGAAATCGACGGCAAGATCGGCGACGGCGACCACGGCGTCAACATGGCCAAGGGCTTTGGCATGGCGGCAGACCGGCTGAAGGACAGGGAAACCACCCTGTCGGAGGCGCTCGACACGCTCGGCACCGTGCTGATGACCGAGATCGGCGGCTCGATGGGCCCGCTCTACGGCGTGATGTTCACCGAATTCGCCGAAAAGCTCGACGGCGTTCCTGCCATCGATGCCGCGACCTACAGCACCATGCTGCATGCCGGCCTCGAGGGCATCCAGTCGATCGGCTCGGCCAAGGTGGGCGACAAGACGCTGATCGACACGCTCGTTCCGGCAGTCGAAGCCTTCGACGGCGCGACGGCCGATGGCAAGCCGTTCGAGGAAGCGCTCGACGCGCTGGTTGCAGCCGCCGAGGCTGGCCGCGATTCGACCATTGATCTCGTTGCCAAGATCGGTCGCGCCAGCCGTCTCGGCGAGCGTTCGCTCGGCGTGCTCGATGCGGGCGCCACCTCCTGCGCGATCATCCTGAAGGAACTCTCGCTCGGCGCCCGCGCGCGCCTTGCCTAATTCACGACGAGGGCGACGGCACGGCTAGCGTGCCTTTGCCTGAACGCTACGCCTCCCAGGGCCGGCGCGATCCCGCTGAATACGGCGGGATCGCGCACCGCGACCAAGGGAGTTCGGCCGGTGGCGCCGGCCGGCGCCCGCACCGAAATGCGTGGCGCAACAAATCGACTGTATAAACCTGGCACTTCCTTCGGCCCGGCCAAAGTCGCACTGCTGCAAGGTTGCAAAAGCACGACGTTGCTTCCATGTTCACCAACCAAAACAGGGAACGAACGCAACCAGATGACATCGAAGACATCCTCGTCACGAAAGGGCGGCGCCGGCAGAAGCGCCACGACCGACCCGTCGGATGCCATCCCCTTGCGCTATGGTGACGATCCCTATGTCTGGGCCTGCTGGCTTTACTACGAAGATGGCATGACCCAGGGTGAGATCGCCGATGCCATGGGCGTCTCGCGTGCGACCGTCAACAGCTACCTCGCCGACGCCCGCGAAAAGGGCATCGTCAACATCTCGCTCGAGCCGGCACGGCTCGCCTCGCTGACGATCGCCCAGGAACTCAAGCGCCATTTCGGCCTTTCCGACTGTCTCGTCGTTCCGAGCGATGACAATGCCCGGCCGCTGATCGACCGGCTCGGCGTCGCCGGCGCCATGGCGCTGCAGAAGCTGGTGAAATCCGGCGACACGCTGGCGGTCTCCTGGGGCCGCACGGTCATGTCGGTCGGCGAGCATGCGGAGGCGCAGGCGCTTCAGGATATGACCGTGGTGCAGGCGACCGGCGGCACGACGGCGGCATTTTCCTATACGCCCGAACTCTGCGCCGCATCGATCGCCCGTGCCATCGGCGCGCGCTGCGTCGGCATCACCGCGCCGGCGATCGTCAAGTCGGGTGCGTTGCGGCAGATGCTGCTCGACGAGCCGCTGCTGCAGGAGCAATTCGCCACGCTTTCACAGGCCAACCGCATCCTCTTCGGCATTTCGTCGCTGCGCCCGAACTCGACGATCCATACCAGCGGCTTCTTCGACACCGTATCGCTGCAGGACTATCTCGCGGCTGGGGCCGTGGGTGTCGTCGCGGGCCGCTTCATCGACGAGCGCGGCCGCCCCGTCTCCGGGCCGCTCGACGACAGGACGGTCGGCATTTCGCTCGACGTGCTGCGCCGGATCGGCACGCGCATCGCGGTTGCCGGCGGCTTCGACAAGGTACCGGCGCTGCTTGCCGCACTGCGCGGCGGCTATGTCAACGTGCTGATCACCGACGCCGCCACGGGTCACGGCATCCTCAGGGCCGATGGCGTCACCGGCCTCGACGCGCGCATGTCGCAACGCCCGAAGCTGGCGCAGACGCCCAGCTCCTACCGCACCCACGTCAAGAAATTCCTCAACAACCCCAATGAAGTCGTCGAGGAAATGCTGGACGGCGTCGTCAGGGCGCACCGCGACTACATCGAACCGATCAACGGCTCGCATCGCGCGCTTGTCGCCAAATCGGGGCCGCGCCCGGGCAAGGTCGGCCTTGTCATCGGCGGCGGCACCGGACATGAGCCCTGCTTCCTCGGCTATGTCGGCAAAGGGCTCGCCGACGCAGTTGCCGTCGGCAACATCTTCTCCTCGCCACCGCCTGACCCGATCGTCCAATGCGCGGTGGCCGCATCCGGCGGCGAGGGCGTGCTCTTCGTCTACGGCAACTATGCCGGCGACGTGATGAACTTCGAGATGGCCGCTGAGATCGCCGAGGAAAAAGGCATCAAGGTCCGCACCGTCCTCACCACGGACGACATCGCCTCCTCACCGATCGAGGATCGCGAGGGACGGCGCGGCGTTGCCGGCAACTTCTTCATCTTCAAGATCGCGGGTGCGGCCTGCGACCAGGGCCTTTCGCTCGACGCCTGCGAGGCCGTCACCCGCAAGGCGAACCTCAGAACCTACACGGTCGGCGTAGCGCTCGAGCCCTGCGCAATGCCGCAGACGCGGCGGCACAATTTCGAGATCGGTCCCGACGACATGGAAATCGGCATGGGCATCCACGGCGAGCCCGGCGTGACGCGCGAGCGCATCAAGCCCGCCGACGACATCACCGACGCCATCATGGACAACATCTTCAAGGAGATGAAGGCGACATCGGGAGATCGGGTCGCCGTTCTGATCAACTCCTTCGGCGCGACGCCGCTGATGGAGCTCTATATTCTCTACCGGCGCGTGGCGCAGCGCCTTGCCGCCAAGAACATAGAGATTGAAGCCAACTGGATCGGCCATTATTGCACGTCTCTCGACATGGTCGGCGCATCGATCTCGATCCTCCATCTCGACCAGGAACTGACCGGGCTGCTGCACCACCCTTGCGAAACGGCTTTCCTGCGTATCAATTAGCATTCCGTCAGGGATCCATGATCCATCATGGGGACCGGGCGTTCTGGGAGGACAGTGATGTCGGAAAATGCGGCGCGCCGCTTGGTCAGCATGTTTCAGGTGATCTCCGATGCCGTGGAAGCCGAGAAGGATCATCTGTCGGAACTCGATGGCGCCATCGGCGATGCCGACCACGGCACCACCATGTCGCTCGGCTTCCTGGCGGTGAAAGCCGAACTGGCAAAGCTCGACCTTGATGAAGCGCATATCTCCGACGTGATGGCGACGGCGGCCGGCGCCTTTCTCAACGCCGTCGGCGCCTCGACCGGGCCGCTCTATGCGACGGCCTTCCGCCGGGCAGCACAGGCTGTCGCCGGCAAGACCGAACTCGACCTTGCCACCTGCGCCGCCATCATCGACGCCATGGGCTCGGGCATGCGCGAACGCGGCAAGGGACAACGCGGCGACAAGACGATGCTGGATGCCTGGCTGCCGGCAGCTGACGCCGCAGCGACAGCGCTTGCCGAAAACAAGAGTGCGGACGGTTTCTGGCACGACGTCGTCGCTTCGGCCGAGGCCGGCGCCAACGCCACGCGCTCGATGATTGCCACCAAGGGACGCGCGGCCCGGGTGCGCGAACGCTCGCTTGGCCATGTCGATCCTGGGGCCGCATCATCCGTGGTGATCCTGCGCGCCATGGCATCTTCGCTGAACAATGCGGCCTGACACGCGGGCGGCGACCAGATCCGACCGGGTCACGCGCACGTGATGCCGCTGTTTGGACAAAATTTACCATCACATGCCAAGGCTGGTGTGCATCGGAAATGCCCGGCGTTCAAGTTTTGTTGAACTGCCGCGAGACGAAAGCCAGCCGCAAGCGCTTGCAGCTATAGCGGCTTGAGGTTTTAAGGTCCGGTCGCCATTTCAAGGAGCCCGCATGCGGCGCATAACGAGACATCTTCTTTCCCTGTCGCCGTCCAAGACCGGCGAGATTCTGGGCAAGACGAAACAGGCCCGCCGCGCCGCTGTCGCCATGATGGCCGCCATCGCCCTTTCCGGCTGCATGTCGGAATTCGACGACGTTCGCGCGCCGCCGCCGATCCCGGCCAAGCTGATCGGCGCCATGGCCAAGAACGGCTCCAAGCCTGAAAGCCCGGTCCTCGTTCGCATCTTCAAGCAGGAGAGCGAACTTGAGATCTGGAAGCAGAACAAGTCTGGCCAGTATGCGCTGCTGAAGACCTATCCGATGTGCCGCTGGTCGGGAAAGCTCGGGCCGAAGACCAAGGCCGGCGACCGCCAGGCGCCGGAAGGCTTCTACCACGTGTCCGCGAGCATGCTGAACCCGAAGTCGCAGTTCTATCTGTCGTTCAATCTGGGCTATCCCAACCGGCTGGAATCCGCGCTCGGCTATACCGGCGAGGCGCTGATGGTGCATGGTGCCTGCTCTTCGTCGGGCTGCTACGCGCTGACGGACCAGGGGGTCGGCGAAATCTACGCGGTTGTCCAGCGCGCCCTTGCCGGCGGCCAGGGACAGTTCCAGGTCCAGGCCTATCCGTTCCGCATGACGGCTGCAAACATGGCCAGTCACAGCAGCGATCCGAACTTTGCCTTCTGGAAGAACATCAAGCAGGGCTACGACATCTTCGAGGCGACGAAGCGCCAGCCGAAGGTCTCGGTGTGCGGCGGCCGTTATGTCTTCAATACGGAATTCGTCGGCGGCGAGCCGACAAGCCCGCTTGCCGCCTGCCCGGCGGCCGCGGCGACGCCCGACGCCGGGCTGATGGCACGGCTTCAAAGCGAAGACGCCAAGATCGCCGGCCTGGTCGCCAACCAGACCACGGCGCCCATCAACGCCTATGTCGATGGCGGCATGCACCCGAGCTTCCGGGCGCTGCTTGAGAAAAACGGTGCTGAAAAGCTGGCCGCCAAGATATCCGCAACTAAATACCCCATTAGCCGACCGGATGCGGCGCTGGCAGATCCCTTTGCCGGCCTGTGAGCGGTGGCGGCGGGCGATGACGCTGATGCGGTCTCGCCCGGTGGTCGTCGAACGTAGGTAACTGAGGACACCCATGCCCCACCGTAATGTCGGCCGCCGATCCTTCCTGAAGCTTTCTGCCGGGATAGCGGCACTCGGACTGGCCGGGTGCGGCACGCCGCGCGAGCAGGTTTCGCAGCAATATGCGCCGGCCCCCGAACCGGTGCCGGTCGGCAACACCGTGCTTTCGGAGATGTACGGCGAAAAGCCGGGTGAGACCTATCCGCTGCCGGCTATCCCTTACGAAAAGATCGACCCGCGTTACTACCGGCAGATGGTTCCTGACCCGACCGGCGAGCGGCCAGGAACGCTGGTCGTCGATGTCGGCAACCATTTCCTTTATCGGGTCTATGAAAATGGGCAGGCGATGCGTTACGGCGTCGGCCTCGGGCGGGCAGGCTTTGCCTGGGCCGGTCGCGGCGTCATCCAGTACAAGCGGCCGTGGCCGCGCTGGAAGCCGCCGAACGAGATGGTCGCCCGCCAGCCGGAGCTGCAGCAATACAGCATCGAGGCCGGCGGGATGGAGCCGGGGCTGAAAAATCCACTGGGCGCCCGCGCCATGTACATCTTCCAGAATGGCGAGGACACGCTCTACCGGATCCACGGCTCGCCCGAATGGTGGACCATCGGCCAGTCGGTGTCGTCGGGCTGCGTGCGCATGATCAACCAGGACGTCGTCGACCTCTACGACCGTGTGCCGAACGGCACGCCAATCGTGGTGACGGATCTGTCAGCCGGCGGCATGGCGGCGCAACAGATGGAGCCGCAGAACAGCCTGCTTCCCGGCGAAGGCGGCATCCCCGGAGCACCCCCGCCGATCTATTGAGGCGGGAGGACGACGTGGGAGCAGCAATGCCCCCACGCGTGAGCCGTGGCGTCAGATGACGAGCAGCGGCGTTTTTCCGCGGACGCGGTTGTAAAGATCGATCGCGTCCTGCTGCAGCATGCGCACGCAGCCGGCGGACGCATTCTTGCCGATCGAGCGCCACTGCGGCGACCCATGGATGCGATAGAGCGTATCCTGACCGTCCTGGAAGATGTACATGGCGCGCGCGCCGAGAGGATTGCTGAGGCCCGGATCCATGCCCCCGGCCTCGATGCCGTATTTCTTCAGATGCGGCTGGCGCGCGACCATGTCGTCCGGCACGGTCCAGCGCGGCCACTTGCGCTTCCAGTGCACGACGGCCCTGCCCTTCCAGGCGCGGCCCGCCGCGCCGAGGCCGACGCCGTAACGGATCGCCTTGCCGCCGGGCAGCACCCAGTAGAGAAACATGCTCTGCGTATCGACGACGATCGAATAGGCCGGCTCGTTGGTCGCATAGGCAACCTCCTGGCGCAGGAACTCCGGCTTGATCGCGCCGAACTCGACCGCCGGAATATCATATCCCTCATCCTTCACCGGGCCGTAGATCCTGGCGTAGTCGAGCTTGGAGGCAGGCTCGTCCTTGCGCTCGACCTCGACCGGAGCCTTCTCCGGTGGGGTGACGACCTTTTTGTTGGCCTTGTCGGCGGCGTTTGCATCGAGACCGGGCTTGGGAACCTGCGTGCAGGCGCTCAAAATGGAGCTTGCGACCACTGCAAGCAGCGATCGGCGGGACAATTGAAAAGACACTGTTTTATTCCGGGGTTGGGGACATGCGCGGAGAGAGGTCTGCTTTTGGTCCCATTCGTGACCGAAATGTGGTCAAAACCGATCTCATTGGTGGATGGCGCCCGCCTGCCGCTCACCATTGTCCGACTGTTGCAAAATTCACTCGGTCGAACGCCGCGACGATGCCCATGACCTTGGCAGGCGGTCGACCGAATGAATGGGCAGAGATGGGCGTACCCTTGCGTTACGAAACGGCATCCCTGCGCAAGGCGGCGTCCGCCTCGTCAGGGCTCATCTCGAACACCTTTCTGCCGATCTCGAAGCCGAAGCCGTTGCGGGCGAAGGCGGAGAGTTCCTTGGCCTTGCGCTTGTCGTCAAGTTCGCCGCGGCGAAATGGACCGAACCCGCGCTTGCGGGCGAAGACGACGGCCGCATAGAGATCGTCGGTCGCCTCGAGCGCGACGGATGCCGTCTCCCGGTCGATACCTTTTGCCGAGAGCTTCTGCGCAATTGCCCGTTTCGACTTGCCGCTGCGCACCGCCGATTGGGTGGAGAGTTGGGCATAGTCGGCGTCATTCAGTGCGTTCAGGTCATAGGCGAACTTCACCGCGAATTCGGCGACCGCCTTGATTTGCTCCGGGCTGATATCCTCGAACTTCTGCCGCGCCTTCCTGCTGATGGCATCGAACAGCTGCTTCTCCGTCATCATCTGGCGTTCAAGGCGATAGACGGCCGAGTTGCGCGCCCATGAGAGCATGCGAGGCGTAGGCGCGCCGGAAACCGGTGCGTCAGGTTGAGGATGATCGTTTTGCAGGTCGTTTGCTGTCACGGGGGCGGCGGGCTCGCTGGTCATGCGACGGATCGGAAGGCGTGGTCCACAGAGATAGCCGCAAACGCACCGCTTCGGTAGTCGCGGGTATCGGATTGATCTCGGCAGGGTGGCGCGTGCGCGCGACAGTCGTCATCACCGGGAGTGGCCAACCCGGTCTATGGCGGCGCTCCGATCGATGCCACCACGACGCTCGTTGGCAGCAGAACGGGATCTGAGGTCCAGCTCTTTTCCAGTTGCAAGAATTTTCTTGGTAGGCTACCAACTAATTATTGCAAACTCCGGAGAAAGTAGGGGTCGCGCAAGCGATCCGACGGCATTGCCATTGCTTCACCCCTCCCCGCGGATGCGAGTCGCACGCCTCTGCCACAACGCCAAGGAAACAATCGATATGTCCGCCTTTTCCGATCTGGCCGCCGTCGACTATGACGAGCGCATCGTGGCGAGGGTGCCGGGCTATCGGCTGGGCCAGCAACTGGCCGCTGCGATACTCGCAAACCGGCTCGGCGACGGCACACATGTCCTCGTCGTCGGCTGCGGCACGGGTGAAGACCTGATCGCGCTTGTCCGCGCGCTGCCGGTCGCAGACTTCACCGCGATCGACCCTTCCGCCGGAATGCTGGCACGCGCCGAGACAAAGGCGCGGCAATATGGTTTTGCCAACAGGGTCCGGTTCGAACAGGCAACAGCAGTAGATGCGCCGCGCGAAACCTATCACGCAGCCCTTGCGTCCCTCGTCCTGCATTTCCTCAGAGACGACGGCGCGAAGGCGGCCTTTCTCAAGGCTGTTGCCGATCGGCTTTGTGACGGAGCACCGCTGGTGCTCATCGACCCCACTGACGCATCCCTCTTCGAAGACGATTATCGCCAATGGATGATCGGCCAAGGACTTGAGGTCGAAGCCGCCGATGACGTCATGACCCGCGTCCGCAAAGACTGGTTCCGCGCAACCCCGGAGCGGCTCGCTGATCTGGTCACAGAGGCCGGCTTTGAAGCGCCGCAGGTGTTTTTCACCGCGCTTGGCTATCGCGGCGTCGTTGCCAGGAGAATTCGGGCGTCATGACGACAACAATCCTCATTGTCGGTGGTTACGGCCATGTCGGTAGCCGGATCGCGCGGCGCCTCATAACTTTGGGGATCGGCACGGTCGTCATCGCCGGCAGAAGTTGTGACAAGGGCCGAAAAGCCGCAGCAAAGCTCGGTTGCACGGCGCGCAGCGTAGACCTGTCAGATCCGGCCGGCTGGCAGGCCGCCCTTGCCGACATCGACACGGTCGTGGTCTGCATCGATCAGGATGAGGTCGCCTTTGCCGCCTTCGCCCTCTCCCGAGGCATCCTCTATATCGACGTGACCGCCACCGACGCCTTCTTCAGAAAGGTCGAACAGTTGGAGGACCTTGCGAAGACAAACGACGGCTGCGCCATTCTTTCCGTCGGCTTCGCGCCAGGCCTCACCAATCTGATGGTCAAGGCCTGCGCCGCGCGGCTGCATCAGGTGCACCGCGCCACCATCGGCATCATGCTGGGGCTGGGCGACGATCACGGTCCCGCGGCGATCGCCTGGACGCTCAAGGGGATCGTCGATCCAGGGCGGTCAACCGAACTTGTCGAACTCCCGTTCGGCGCAAAGGCAACGAACCATCCGGCCCTGGCCTTCGATTTCGCCGACCAGCATGTGCTTCGTCGTACACTCCCGATCCCCGACGTGGCGACCTATCTGACCTTCTGTCCGGCTGCGATCAGCCGTCTGTTGTTTCGTGCCTTGCCGCTGTTGCGCGGCCGGAGCGCATGGGTGCCGACCTTGACCAGAATACTGTCGCGGCTGCGCTTCGGATCCAAACGCGCGGCATTGTCCATCGTCGTGTCGGGCAGTCGAAATGGCATGCCGCATGCGATCACCGCCCACTTCGAAGGGCAGCACGAAGCTGAAATCACCGCTCTCATCGCCGCCGTCACCGTCGAACACGCTCTGTCCGCTCGCCCTCCAGCGGGGGTCCATCACCTGGAGGGGCTGATGTCGCTCGGCACATTCGTCGCACCGCTTGGCGAGGAGGGCGGCATCATCCATCTTGGCGATGACCCTTGCCCGGCGCCTTTTATGAGCTAGAACTCGGCTAAGGAAAGAGAGGTCATGGCCAAACCTGACAACACAACCCGCCAGCGCATTCTCGATGCAGCGCTCGACATCATCGAGGCGCAGGGCATGAAGGCGCTGACCCAGCCGAAGATCGCCAAGGCGACGGGCCTGCGGCAATCGCACCTCACCTACTATTTCCCGCGCAAGGCCGACCTGTTCATCGCCCTGCTTGACGCATCCCATTCGCGTGCCGCAGGGCAGACGCAGGCGGACGCGTCGTCCGTCGAGGCCATGCTGTCAACGCTGGTGTTCGACCGTGGACGCATGCGTTTTCTCCTGGCGATCCTGCTCGAAATCGACGACGATCGAGAGCTGCAGGCGGTTCTGCACGCCCATCTGGCCCAGCTTGTGCGCGTCGTCGCCACCCGGCTCGGCCGGCCCGCCGAAGACGCCGCGGTACAGTCCTTCGTCGATGAATTGCGCGGTATCGGCCTTCGCCACTTGAGCGACCCCGCCCCCGGCGAGCGTCCCTCTGTTGCCGCAGTGGCCAACCGGCACGGAATCTCGCTTGCGACCTGAGCGCTGAACGGCTTTCGTCCGAAGACGCTGCGGCTGCGGCAAAGCCAATCGGGCCTTTGCAATATGATCTTCGGCTGATATGTTCCTTATTCGTTCCCCGCCGTGAATCACGATCTCAAGCGCGGGGATGCCTCGGCATTGCCCGGAGCGACGGGCGTTTGCGCCGGTGCTCGGCGCAAGGGGCAGCATCTGCAGGGACTTACCGGGGACTTCGGCGTGGCGGCGGCCTATCTGGAAAAATTGAACGACCGGCAGCGCGACGCCGTCGAATTTGGCGTCACCGCGCCGGGCGAAACCATCGCCGGGCCGCTGCTGATCATAGCGGGCGCAGGCTCCGGCAAGACCAATACGCTTGCCCATCGCGTCGCTCACCTCATCGTCAACGGCGCCGATCCGCGCCGCATTCTGCTGATGACGTTTTCACGCAGGGCAGCGTCCGAAATGGCACGAAGGGTCGAGCGCATCTGCGCCCAGGTGCTGGGCGCAAACGCTGCCGTTGCCACCGACGCGCTAACCTGGGCTGGCACCTTCCATGGCATCGGCGCGCGCCTCTTGCGCATCTACGCCGAGCAGATCGGGCTCAACGTCGATTTCACCATCCACGACCGGGAAGACAGCGCCGACCTGATGAACCTTGTGCGGCACGAACTTGGCCTGTCGAAGACCGAGACCCGGTTTCCGACCAAAGGCACCTGCCTGTCGATCTACTCGCGTGCCGTCAACTCCGAGACGCCGCTCGGCGAGGTCTTGCGCGCGCACTACCCCTGGGTTTCCAGCTGGGAAGAGCAACTGAAGCAGTTGTTTGCCTGTTATGTCGAGGCAAAGCAGGCGCAAAACGTGCTCGATTACGACGACCTCTTGCTCTATTGGGCGCAGACCGTCAGCGTGCCGGAACTCGCAGATGACATCGGCGGCCGCTTCGACCATGTGCTGGTCGACGAGTATCAGGATACCAACCGCCTGCAATCCTCGGTGCTGATGGCTTTGAAGCCGGGAGGCCGGGGGCTGACGGTTGTCGGTGACGATGCCCAGTCGATCTATTCGTTCCGGGCGGCGACCGTGCGCAACATCCTGGATTTTCCGGGCACCTTCACCCCGCCGGCCGACGTCATCACGCTCGATCGAAACTATCGTTCCACCCAGACGATCCTCGCCGCCGCCAATGGCGTCATCGACCTCGCCCGCGAGCGCTTCACCAAGAACCTCTGGACCGAGCGGCAATCGACGGAACGGCCGAAACTGCTGGCGGTCGCCGATGAAGCCGACCAGGCGCGCTACATCGTCGAGAAGGTGCTGGAAAACCGCGAGGTCGGCATGACGCTGAAGCAGCAGGCGGTGCTGTTTCGCACGTCCAGCCACAGCGGACCGCTCGAGGTGGAATTGACCCGGCGCAACATCCCCTTCGTCAAATTCGGAGGGCTGAAATTTCTCGACAGCGCCCATGTCAAAGACATGCTGGCGGTGCTGAGATTTGCCCAGAATCCGCGCGACCGGGTCGCCGGCTTTCGCCTCCTGCACATGATCCCGGGTGTCGGGCCGCAGACGGCCGGCAAGATCCTAGACGCGATTGCCGCAGATCCGGAACCGCTGACGGCGCTTGCCGAAATCCCGGCGCCGCCGCGCTCCGGCGACAGCTGGGCTGCCTTTGTCACCCTGATCGAGGGGTTGCGCAAACAGGCCGGAGGCTGGCCGGGTGAAATCGCCCAGGCGCGGGAATGGTACGAGCCGCATCTCGATCGTATTCACGAGGATGCGGACACGAGAAAAGCCGATCTCCTGCAACTGGAACAGATCGCCGGCGGCTACCCGAGCCGCGAACGGTTCCTGACCGAATTGACGCTCGATCCGCCGGATGCGACCAGCGACCAGGCAGGCGTGCCGCTGCTCGACGAGGACTACCTGATCCTGTCGACCATCCATTCGGCCAAGGGGCAGGAATGGCGCTCGGTCTTCATGCTCAACGTCGTCGACGGCTGCATCCCCTCCGACCTTAGCGTCGGCACGACGCACGAGCTCGAGGAAGAACGCCGGTTGCTCTATGTCGGCATGACCAGGGCAAAGGACAATCTGACGCTGATTACCCCGCAGCGCTTCTTCACCAGCGGCCAGCATGCGCAGGGCGACCGCCATGTCTTTGCCGCGCGCACGCGCTTCATCCCGGCAACGCTCCTACAGTTCTTCGAAACGGCGTCCTGGCCACTGGTCAGCGCGGCTGCGTCCGAGCGCAGCGCCAAGCAGATCCGCATCGATGTCGGCGCCCGCATGCGGACGATGTGGAAGTAGGAAGCCGCACGTGGCCGAGCCGGAAGACAGCGTGACCGCCCGACAGCCCGCATCCGACGCGGCCGGCACGGAGCGACAGCGCAAGATCATCCACATCGACATGGATGCCTTCTATGCCTCGGTCGAACAGCGTGACAACCCGGAACTGCGCGGCAAGCCCGTGGCGGTCGGCGGAGCGGCCGCGCGCGGCGTCGTGGCGGCAGCAAGCTACGAAGCGCGGAAATACGGCGTCCATTCCGCCATGCCCTCCGTCACGGCGAAGCGCAAATGTCCGGACCTCATCTTCGTCAAGCCGCGCTTCGAGGTCTATCGTGCCGTGTCGCAGCAGATCCGCGAGATCTTTGCCGAATACACGCACGTCATCGAGCCGCTATCGCTCGACGAGGCCTATCTCGACGTCACCGACAATCTGAAGGGCATGGAGATCGCCACCGAGATTGCCGAGGAGATCCGGGCGAAAATCAAGGCGGCAACGAAGCTGACGGCGTCTGCCGGCATCAGCTACAACAAGTTCCTCGCCAAGATGGCGAGCGACCAGCGCAAGCCTGACGGCCTGTTCGTGATCACGCCGAAGAACGGGCCGGCCTTCGTCGAGGCGCTGCCGGTGAAGAAGTTTCATGGCGTCGGGCCGGCAACGGCCGAGCGCATGAAGCGGCTGGGAATCGAGACCGGCCTCGATTTGCGCCAGCAGTCCCTTGCCTTCCTGCAGGAACATTTTGGCAAGTCCGGCCCCTATTTCTACGGCATTGCCCGCGGCATCGACGAACGGCGCGTCCAGCCCGACCGGGTGCGCAAATCGGTCGGCGCCGAAGACACCTTCGTCGAGGACATCTACGAGCTCGAGCCGGCCCTGGCCGAATTGCTGCCGCTCGCCGACAAGGTATGGCGCTATTGCGAGGCACACGGGATGAGCGGCAAGACCGTGACCGTCAAGGTGAAATATTCGGACTTCACGCAGGCGACACGCAGCCGAACGCTCGGCTTGCCCGTCAGCGGCGCTGCTGAGATGCTGGAGGTCGCCGGATCGCTGCTTTCATCCGTCCACCCGTTCAAGCGCGGGATACGCCTGCTCGGCGTCACGCTGTCGTCGCTCGGCGGCAGCGAGGAACAAGCTCGCTTGCAGCTTGAGCTCTCGTTCTGAAGGATTGTGTTCTGCAAAAGAAAAAGCCTGCCGCGGGAGGAGGTGCGGCAGGCTCTTAAAGGGATTGAATGGCAACTGGGAGGAGGAGTGTTGCCATTCCGGCAGGCGCTCATTGGGAGGAGGAGAAAGCGCCTGCATGCATCGAAGTTCTGCGGGAGGAGGTGCATCGCTTCGATGAGTTCAATATACAGAATGCCCACGGTTTTCGTAGAGCCGACTTCGCAGACCAGCCATGCGCTCAGCGCCGATCGGAACGTTCAGCGCGCCTTGAAGCGATCGAAGGCCGTCAGCCGCACCGTCGGCGGATCTGCCTCGCTCCAGCGATAGATCTCGGCTCTGAGATACCGCAGTTCGTCTTCCAGCGCGTCCTCACCGACCTCGATCCACCAGGATTTCGGGCGGCCGTCGCTGCCGTCAGACCAGCGATAGCCGCGGCCCTTCAGGTGGTCCTTCATTTCGAAAGGGCTGTTTTCAGCGTAGAGACGCACGCGTGACCGCTGGCTTGCCGCATAGAGTTCGGCAAAGGGTGACGGCTGCGGGCCCTCATGGGCACCGTCAATCACTTCGAGCAGCGCAAAACAGTCGTCGACGGCGCGGTGGCCGTCGTGGAAATAGCCGGCCTGCCCGATCAGGTAGCCGAGCTTCGTGCCTTCGAAACCGCGATCACTCCAACCGATCTCGGACACCGAGCAGGCCCATGCCTTCTTCTCGAACATCGGTGAAAAAGCTTCGCAGAACGGCCGGTCGAACCCGGCATTGTGGGCGATGATCAGATCGGCGCGCGCGACGATCGCCTGCACCCGAGCCAGGTCGATCGTCTCTCCGGCAACCATGTCGTCGGTTATGCCGGTGATGCGGGTGATCTCGGGCGGGATCGGCCCGCCCGGCTGCCTGAGGCCGCCATAGACGTCGATCACGTCGCCGATCCTGCCTTCGGCGTCGAAGGTAAAGGCGATGAGCCCGATCTCGATGATCTCGTCCTTGCGGTGATTGAGGCCAGTGGTCTCCGTGTCGAGGATGACGCCGACGAGCGGAAACCCGGCACGCGGTGCCGAGACGACCGGACGCGCCTCAAGCTTTTGCAGGACGCGGTAGCGACCCGTCGCCTCCAGGTGGTCGACCATGGCGCCGGCACTCATGCCGACCGCGGCGCGCGGGGAGCCACGCCTTGAGCGTGCACCGGTCTCGTCCGGATCCGGCGAGACGAACATGTCGTATTGCAATGCCATCGGCCCTTTTCCCGGAACTTTCGATGGAAGGGAAGAGCGAGCGCCCATCGCGCCACCACTTTCCGGCACTGTCAACAGCCTATGACGGGAGGGCCGGATTTACCCCGGGAAAACCCGTCACGATCCACCTGCGCTGCCGGTCGGACATCCCCTAACTCGCCGTCGCGAGGTGGACATCCGGCCGGTCGGGCAGAAAATGCTTGTCGGGGAAATTGCGGCGTCAGGCCGCAAGCCGCAGGCGCCGCTTCAGGTAGTCGCCGAGACTGTCGAGCATCATGGCCCAGCCGTCCTCGTGGCCGAGCGGGCTGTCGCTTCCGTCGAGATAGACGCCGTTCTCCGTCATCACCAGGCGCGTCGCATCGCCGATGTTCAGGATTTCAACGGTGACGACGCCGGCGAAGATAAGCTCGCCGAGGTAGGATATCGTGCTGGCATAGACGATGCGCTGGTTTGGCACGATCTCTTCGTAACGCGTGGTATTGACATAGGGCTCCGCGTCGATTGCGCCGAAAGTGCAGACATCCGTGTGCCCGACCTTGAAATCGAAGGCGCGCCAGGCCAACTCCCAGCCGTCGCCCGGCGCGCTCCAGGTGGCGAGCGCCTCGCGGCTCGACCAGGCCGCAAAAACCTGATCGGGCAAGGCTTCGTAGGTGCGTTCGATCACGATGGTGGCGTGTTCGGCTTTCGACATGTTCATGGCTTTTCTCCTTCGGTGCCGGTCGGGATTGACAGCATGCAGAAAGGCTAGGCCACCGGCCGCATTGCCGTTAGAGGCGATATAGACAGGAACGGGGCATTCATGCCAAGCTCGCGGCATGTTTCCGAAGAAAACCGATGGCGCCGATCTCAGCGTCGGCATTCTGGTCCTGCCTGAAACCGGCCCGATGGCGGTCTATGGCCTCTATGAAGTCATGAGCCATGTCGGCCGGTTCGATGTGGGGGCGAGGCGGCCCCCTGTTCGCCGGCTGCGCCCACGCATACTCGCGCGGCAAACGGAGCCATTCCCTTCCGCCATCGGCGTATCCATCGCGCCGCAGGCGACGATCGGCCCTGAGGCCGATGCCGACGTCATCATCATCTGTGATCTCGAGCTGGGGTCGAACGAGGTTCCCACTGGGCGCTGGCCTCAGGAAATCGCGTGGGTCAAAGGCCAGTTGCAGCGCGGCGCCACGGTCTGCTCGACCTGCAGCGGCTCGCTGCTTTTGGCCGAATCCGGCCTGCTCGACGGCAGGGAGGCTGCCTCGCACTGGACAGCGGCAGGTCTTTTCCGCGACCTCTACCCAGCCGTCCGTTTCCGGCCCGAACGCATCCTGTGCGAAAGCGGTTATGACGGCCGGCTGATGACCAGCGGCGGCGCTTCGGCCTGGCAGGAACTGGTGCTCTACCTGATTGGCCGTTTCTGCGGCCCGGCGGAGGCCGCACGGATCGCCAAGCTCTTCTTGATCGGGGATCGCCGCGACGGGCAATTGCCCTTCGCGGCGATGGCGCAGCCGCGCCGGCACGAAGATGCCGTCATTGCCGGCAGCCAGGCATGGATCGCGGATCACTACACCACGAGCAATCCGGTCACGCGCATGGTCGAGCAATCCGGCCTGCCGGAGCGTACCTTCAAGCGCCGCTTCAAGCAGGCGACCGGCTATGCTCCCGTCGATTACGTCCAGGCCATCCGCATCGAGGAGGCCAAGCAGACCCTGGAGACCGGCGACCTCGGCATCGACGATGTCGCCGCCGAGGTCGGCTATGAGGACCCGACCTTCTTCCGGCGGCTGTTCAAGCGCATGACGGGCATCAGCCCGGCGCAGTATCGGCAACGGTTTAGCACGCGATAGCGCGACCGGGCCGATGCGTCCGGCGCCGATCGCGCAGGTCTGGTTATGCGACGGCGGCAAGCGCTTCGATCTCGAACAGCATGCCGTCGAGGGCCAGCCGTGGCACCGGGATCAGCGTGCAGGTGGGTTTTACCCCCTGCCCGAACGCCGCCTGCATTTCGGCGCCGAAGACATGCAGCCGTTCTTCGCTGTGGTCGACTATCAGCACAGTCAGTTTGACGATGTCGGCAGGGCCAGCGCCGGCCGCAGCGAGCGCAGTGCCGAGATTGGCGAGAGCCTGGCGGACCTGCAGCCGGAAATCCGGGTCGAGGTTGCCGCGCTCGTCCTCGCCGCCCTGGCCGGCGATGAAGATGAGGCGCACACCGGCCGAGACCAGGCCTAGATGGGAGTAGCCATTGGCCGACGCATCATAGAGGCCAGCGGGATTGACGAGGCGAACAGGCGATGGCGAGGATATCGACGTCATTGTCATTCTTTCTGTTGGTTGCGGGTGGAAGCCGCGGAATGCGTCTTTCGCAGCTTCGGTGGTGCCGTGGACCGGTCAGCTGCGCCGGCGTTTCCGGGCCTCGTTCCCTTTTGACGATCGGACCTCTCGTGTTGTGACGCGTGTCGAAAGGTATTTTTCCGCGCGCGAGAACCGAGGTGAACGCAACAAGTGACGCGAATGCGTTCTTGCGACGACGATCAACCGGCGCTCGGCGCGTCGGGTGCAGATAGGCCCTGGATTGCAGGCTGTCGGTCTTGATTGCCGCCGCGGCAATGGCGTAGCTAGAGCTGTCGGTTCGGCGCGCCTGTCCAACCGACCCTGCTTCACGGCAAAAGGTGCCCCATGAACGAAGAACCGAAAATCGTCCTGTCCCCGCTCTCGCAGGAGTTCTCCCGCGACGGCATCACCGTCACGGTCGAAATCTCCCGGATCGAAGACGGCAAGGAGTGGGCGCTCGAAGTCACCGATGCCCAGGGCATGGCGACACGCTGGGAAGACCTGTTCCCGACGGATGCGGCAGCGCTCGCGGAATTCCTGAGCGCCGTCGAGGAGGACGGTATGTCAGTGTTCGTCATGCCCTCGGCGCTGCACTGATACCACCCGCCGAGACACGCCTATCGGTTGAGGCGCTGCGCCTTCCCTTCGGCCCTGCTCATCCCTCGCCGCCGATAGGGGCGACGAGCCGCTCGTCCGCCTTCAATATGCAGCGAGCGCCGAAGGCATCAAAAAACCGCGATATCGGCAATTATATCGGGAAGAAATTTGCGCTACACCTAACCATGGTCCCCCTGCAGTCCGGCATCGGCTGCGACAAAAACCGGAGAGACACCATGGCATTCCACAGGGCGATCATCCATGACGCCATCGGCGCCGATCCGCGGAAAAATCGCACGATCCGAGAGAGCCCGGGCGGCACCCTGACGATCGTTCCCGTATCCGATCATGCGCAGATCCTTGCGGTCGCCACGGCGCTCGCAGATCAGGGCGTCGACCGGATCGAGCTTTGCGGCGGCATACCGATGCACGTGCGCTCCGCGTTGCAAGGCGCCATCGGCAATCGAGTACAGATCAGCGCCGTCCTGTTCGGGATTGAATCGATCGTTCCCGCCGCCGCTTTCAACGCGGCATTCAACGACGGCCATCCTCCGCGCGAAGCCTTCATCATTCTGCATGACGGCGACGATCCGGGCGCCGATCGCCTGGTTCACAATTTCCCACCGCAACAGACGACATTCGCTTTCGTGCCGGACGAGGCATCGGCTGCGGCAGCCGCCGCCGAGTTTGCAGCCAGCGGTTTCGGCCTGATCGAACTCTACGGCGATTTCACCACCAAAGGGGCATCCGACGTGATCGCTGCCGTCAACGGACGGGCCCCCGTCGGCGTCGGCAGCCTTGCCGTCGACGCCTTCAAGCGTGTCTCGAACTCGGCGCATCTGGTTGGCTAACGCCGACGGAAGGATCCACATCCATCCGGTCCGAAGCGAGCAACACTCCGTGTCCCTTTTTGCGCCTCTCCTGAATTTCTCTAGTCGGCAACGGAGATATCGGGCGCGACGGAGCCGATATTGTAGCCTTCGAGCTGGGCCGACGCCCGGTCCGGCGTCGGGAAATTCAGGATGGTGGCCGTACCCGGTGTCACCGGCACGACCCGTGACGGCGGCAGGTCCAGAAACTCGTGGCAAGCGGCGCGGATGACCCCGCCATGGGCGACCACCAGGAGGTCACCGTCGGTCCGCGACATCCAGTCTCGCACCCCGTCGGCGACGCGGTGGCGAAAAGCGATCCAGGTCTCGGCATTGGCGGGCGTGAACGTGCCGGCCCGCCAGGCGGTATAGTCCTCCGGACGCTCGGCGATCAGCTCCGGCTTGCGCCGCCCCGTCCATTCGCCCATGTCGAGTTCGCGGAAACGCTCGTCTGAGGGCGCGTCGGGATGGCCGATCAGCGCCACGGTCTGGCGCGTGCGGCCGAGATCAGATGCGATGATGCGGGCCGGCTGCAGCGCCCTGGCATAGGGGCGGAACCGCCGCACCTGGGCCACGCCGCGTTCTGACAGCAGCGAGTTGTCCTGGCCCTGGAGGCGTTGCTCGGCGTTCCACTCGGTCTCGCCATGGCGCATGAGGATCAGCCTCATTGATTTATCCTTTCTCCGCTGACGGCAAAGACGGCGTCAGGGCTCTTTATGAATGACAGTGCGACGGCATCGCCGGGCATGGCGCTGAAGTATCCTTCCGCCATGCCGGTGATGCGCAGATCGCCGAGCATGGCCGTGACCATGGTGCGTCCCGCAATCGGGGCAGCTTCAGCAAAGCGTGCCATGACCGAGGGCTTATCCGGCACCGCACCGACGGCGACGTCCTCGGCGCGATAGAGAAGCTGCACCTCAGCATGGCCGGGCGCGACCGCGCCCGAGACGAGTGGCGTGTCGTTGAAGACGAACATGTCCCCGACCCGGCGCGCCGGCAACAGATTGGCCGGCGGCGTGCCAAGGAAGGTGGCAACGAACGTGGTCGCCGGGTTGCGCAAGAGCTCGATCGGCTTGCCGAACTGCTCGACGCGACCATTGTTGAGCACGGCGACATGCGTCGCCATGGTCATGGCTTCTACCTGATCGTGGGTGACATAGACAGAGGTGGCGCCGGTCGCCCTGTGGATGCGCATCAACTCGCTGCGCATCTCGATGCGCAGCTTGGCGTCGAGGTTCGACAGCGGTTCGTCGAACAACAGGATGCTCGGCTCCGGCGCGATCGTGCGGGCGATGGCCACGCGCTGTTGCTGGCCGCCGGAGATTTCCGCGGGGTAACGCTCGGCAAGGGCGCCGATGCCGAGCAGGGCGAGCACCTCCTTGACCCGGCGGTCGCGTTTTTCGCGCGGCCAGCGCGCCACCTTCAAGGGCCAGGCGATGTTGCCGGCGACTGTCATGTGCGGCCAGAGGGCATAACTCTGGAAGACGAGGCCGGCATTGCGGCGACCGGCATCGGCGATGACACCGCCGGCACCGCTCGAAACGGTCTGCCCGACAAAGGCGATCTCGCCTTCGCTCGGGCCTTCCAGACCCGCCAGCATGCGCAGCAGGGTCGACTTGCCGCAGCCGGACGGGCCGACAAGCACCAGGAAGGAGCCTGCGGGCACCGAGATGTTGACATCCTTGACCGCCGTGAAGGCGCCAAAGCGTTTGACGAGGTTGCGGATTTCGATCGCATCCGCGGCACCGGTTGCAAGTGCGTTCATGTTTCTTTCCATTTCTGCACGCGGTTCTGGAGGCCGTGGGCGACAAGCGAAGCCGCAAGGCAGACGACGAGGATGACGAGGGTGATGGCGTTGGCAAACTGCATGAAGCCCTCGGCGGCGTAACGATAGGCGACCATGCTGAGCACCGGCGAGGTCGCCGTGAACAGGAGCACCACCAGCGAGAGATCGCGCACCATCTTGACGAAGACGAGGATCGCACCTGCAAACAGGCCGCGGATCGCCAGCGGGAAGATGATCGCAAACAGCCGGCGAATAAGGCCCGCCCCGGTCAGCCGCGCGCTTTCCTCGATATCGGCGGAGATCTGGCCGAGCACCGATCGGCCCGACTGCACGGCGAAGGGCAGATTGTGGGCGGATGCGGCGATCACCAGCAGCGCGAAGGTGCCGTAGAGCGATGGCAGCGGGCCGATCGGCGCGCCGAAGAGCGCGATATAGGCCGCGGCAAAGGCAATGCTCGGCACCAGAAGCGGTACGAACGCAAGCTGGGACAGGATCGTCGCAAGCAGGCTCCCGCGGCGCTGGACGATGGTGTAGGCGAGCGCCAGCCCGAGCAGCATAGTCGTCAGCGCGACGACGAGGCCGAGGCGGATCGTGTTCCAGAGTGCATCGATCAGTACGGGGTTGCGGAAGATGCCTGCCTGACCCTGGGCGATTTCGCCACCGCCTTCGCCGATCCAGAAATGCAGCGTCCAGTTGGAAAACAGGGCGCCGCTCTGCGGCGCAAGGCTGGAGGCGGCCAGCACCAGAACCGGCATCACCGTGGTCAGGAGACCTATGATCACCGCGATGGCGAAGAGCGGCCAGCGCCAGGCGCCGAGCGGGAAGCGTTTCGTGCGGCCACCTTTGCCGGTGACCGTGATGAACGCCTTGCGGCCGGAGACGATACGGTCCGACATCCAGAGAAACAGCGCCGAGACCGCGATCAGGAGCAAAGCGAGCACGAAGCCGCGTTCGTTCTGGCCGGTTTCGATCATGCCGAAGAGGCGGGTCGACAGCGTCTGCATACGCACCGGCAGGCCGAGAAGCGCAGGTGCTGCAAAATTGGCGACAGCACCGGCGAAGGTGAGCGAGGCGGCCGCGATCAGCGCCGGCGTGACCACGGGCAGGATGATGCCGAAGAAGATGCGCGGTCGTTTGGCACCGGCCATCTGGCCGGCTTCGACGAGATCTGCGCCGACCGAGCTCAAGGCAGCGGCGATAATCGTATAGGCAAGCGAATAATAGTGGGCGATCAGCACGATGGCCGTCGGCACCAGCCCCCAGGCGAGCCAGTCGGGAATGGCAAGGCCATTGGTTTCGAAGAAGCCGGCGGAGCCGCCGAGCCTTGAGTTTCGAAACAGCGTTCCCCAGGCGAGTGCGGCGGCAAAGCTCGGGATCATATAGGGCAACGTCGCCATCAGACCGAGCAGGCGGCGACCCGGCACATCTGTCAGGACCACCAGCCAGGCCAGAAACCCGCCGATAACGAGACAGCCGCTTGCGACCCCGAAGCCGAGGATCATGGTGTTGAACAGCGGCCTCCACCAGAGATTGAACGACAGGGGGCTCGCGAGCACCGCCTGCCAGGCGGCGATGCCTTCAGGCGTCAGTGTCGACAGCAGGATGCGGACAAGCGGTGCCACCACCAGAATGGCGACGATGGCAATGAGGACGGCTGGCATGATGAAGCCGGATCGGAACAGTCGGCGACCGCCCGATGGCGCGAAGGTCGATAGGAATGTCATTGGCGAACCCCGTCATTTGCCGGCGTGGCACGTGCCGCGCCGGCAAATGACCCGTTACTGAAGCGTGATGATGAGATCGGAGACGCGTCCGCGGGCAGCGGCGGTCTTGGCCGGATCGATGGTCCAGGCTTTCAGCGCATCGAGTTTGACCGAGTCCGGATGGTGGGCAATGGTCGTGCGCGTGGCATAGTCGCCGGGAACATTGAAGGGCTCGAAGCCGGCCCCTCCCGTCGGCGTGTCGTCGCCGAACATGAAGTCGATCAGCAATCGGGCGGCGGCCGGATTGGGCGCCTTGTCGGCAATCGTCAGCACGGCCGGAAACAGGATGCCGTTGGCCGGCTCGACATTGTTGGCGATCTGCAGCGCCCAGCCTTCCTTCTCGTTGTCGCGGCGGTCCGAATAGGTGCCGAAGCCGACCGGCGGGTTCTTGGCCGTGGCGTCGCCCACCGACTTGTTGAGCACATCGCTGTTCGGCACGAGGATCAGATCGTTGGCGAAGAGATCCTTGATGAACTGCTCGCCGGCGCCCTGAAGATCGGCATCGACGACGATGTCCTTGCCGAACTGCGCCTTGTAGGCCGAAGCCATCTCGTCTGGGTGGAGCGCGATCTCGGTCAGGAGGTCAAGCAGTTCGCCGCGCTGGCTCGGATCGACCATCAGCACCTTGCCCTGCCACTCCGGCTGGGTCAGTTGCCAAAGGTTCGTCACCGGCGAGCCGCCGGGATAGGCCTTCTCGTTATACATCAGCACCTTGGTCGACAGACGCTGGGTGAGAAGCGGTCCCTTGTAGCGATCGTCGATTTGCCCCGCCACGCGCGGCGGCACGTAGTTGACGATGCGCTTGGCTTCAAGAAGCTTGGTGAAGACCACCGGCGTATCGGCGATATAGAGCACGTCGACTGCATGCACGCCGGCCTGTTGCTCGGCCTCCAGGCGCGCGATCTGCTTCGTTGAGCTCATGTCGAGGCCGATCAGATCGACGCCGGGATAGGCTGCCTCAAAGGCCTTTTCGACCTTGGCGATACGGCTCGACAATGAAAAGACGGTGACACTGCCTTCCTTCTGCGCGAGCGGCAGCAACTGCTCGGGCGTCATGCTATCCAGATCTGTCGCCATTGCCGCCGTGGGCAGCACGACGCAGGCCGCAAGCGCGGACTTCATCAGTCGCTTCAACATGGTTTCCTCCTCCATTTTTCCCCAGTCAATCGAAGTCGTTGAACAGCTCCGACAGTTTCTCAAGCCGACCCATGACCTCGCACTCATGCCGTCCGGCGATCGTCAGCACGATGCCGTTGACGATGGCAAAAGGGATGGTCGGCGTCTGAAACTCGCTTCCCGACCTCCCTCGGGGGGCTGCGAGCATCAGATCGGCAACCGGCTCCATCAGCGAGCCGGCCAGGTCCGATATCAGGATCGATCGCGCGCCAACGCGACGGGCGTGCTGCACCAGCGGCGCATAGCTTTGCGGCTGCTTGCGAAAGGCGAGCGCGATGACGACGTCGTTTGCATCCATGCTGACCATGCGCTCTGCGATATCGCGGCCGCGGCCGGTGAGCGCGATCGTCGTCATGCCGAAACGGTCGAGGCGGCGCTGCAGGAAGCCGGCGACGGATTGGGCATGGCCCTGGCCGAACACGAAGACACGACGCCCCTCGAAGATCATGTCGGCGGCCAGATCCACGTCGCCTTGCGGCACCGATCGCGCCAGCGTCTCCAGCGCCGAAATCTCCGCGGCAATCAGGTCGGTCAGATAGTCGCCATGCTCGACCTTGGCGACCGAGCGACGCATGCGGGTGGCGGCGTCCTGATCGTCGAGCACCTCGCGCTGCAGCTGCGCCCGCAGATCGGGAAAGCCCCGGTATCCCAGTTTCTGCGCCAGGCGCGTCACCGTCGCCTCATGGACGCTGGCACGTTGCGACAGTTGCGGGCCTGACAGGAAGGCGGCCTCGGCCCGGTTCTCGAGCATCGTCGCGATCAGCTTCTGATCCGCGTCGGTCAGCCGTTTCGATTGTGCCTTGATGCGATCGAGAAGTGTCATGGCGCTCTACAAGTTTCTTTGCATGAGGCATCGTTCAAGCAAACGAACTTGCAGTCAAGGCGACACCCGCAAGAATCCTTGCAAGTCTCTGCAAGGATACGCAGCGCCCTCAAAAATCCTTCAAATTTCGCGGGTTTTTCATGCGCGGCGGGTGAAAATGGCGTCAAAAACGTCGAAAAACTGGCGCTTGCGACAGGCGAGCACTTTGCCGACAAAAATCTTTGCAAGGCGCCGCAAAGGACGGGACGCCGCCATCGGTCGGTTCTGGCACACCCGGCACCGCCGACGAACGAACCTGCCTAAGGCGTCTTGCCGCCTGCGGTGCCGCGCAGGAGGCGGGTCCAGTCGTCGATAAAGCTCGATCGTTGCAGCTGGTCCTGAGCGGCCAGCAAAGCCGGACCGATCCGGATCGGCCGGCCGATACCGGATTCGATCAGCTTCGGCGGCCCATCGACATTGGCCGGAAGGGGGCCCGTTCGCGAAAAGAAGAAGGCCTTGCGTGTTGCGACGTCCTGTCCGCGCTCCGACAGCAGATAGTCGAGGAAACGGCCCGCCAGGTCGGGCCGCTTCGCGGCCCTGGGGATCAGCACGCCCCTGCTGAGGATCAGCGTATAGTCACGCGGGAGCACGATACGCAGCTTCGGATTGCGCAGCGCCGCCGCATGGGCATAGGAACCGAGGATGTTGTAGCCGATGAAGACGTTGCCGCTGTCGATTTCCGATAGCACGGCGTTGTTGCAGCAACGTAGCACGGCCTCGACACGGCTCAGGCTTTCGAGCAACCGGCCATAGGTCGTCGAAGCCTGCTGGGCGTCAAGAAAGGCGAGCAGGTAGCCGATGCCGGACTGACGCAGATCATAGGTGCCGATACGGCCACGGTAATAATCCGGCTTGAAGCGCAGGAGGTCCGTGAGCTCACCGTGACTGTGGGGAACATCCTCCGGCGGGACGAAGTCTTTGTGGTAGACCATCACCGACGGCTCGAACGTGAAGCCATAGACCTCTTCGCGCCAGTTCGCCCAGTCCGGCACATCCTGCGTTTCGGCCGAACTATGGGCCACAGCGCAACCGTCATTGGCAAGCTTGACGAGTTGGTCGACCGAGGACGATAGCAGGATGTCGCCGAAGTTCTGCTGGTTGCGGCAAGCGGCATCGGCGTCGCGATAGAGATCGTTGGTCACGTAGTCGGTGTAGTCGACGGCGACATCGGTCGCCACCTGCTGGAAATCCCGGATGAGCGGCTCCATCGCCTCGATGTCTGTCGCTCCATGGACAACGAGGCGGCCGCGCTCCTGCTCAACCGCCGGAAAGAAGCCGCGTGCACCTTCGACCGCCATGGCCGATGTCGCCGCGAAGAGAACAATCGCGGCAGTGAGCGTCGCGCGTTTAGCGAGGCTCATGGCGCGCCCTCGGCAGAGACAGGCAGATCGAAAACGACGGTAAAGCCGCGCTCGCCCTTCTCTTGAAACCCAATCGTTCCCCTGTGGGCAGACGCCACCTCGGCGGCGATGGCAAAACCGAGACCCATGCTGCCTTCTCCTGTCTTCGAGGTAACGAAGCGTGCGGTCACGCTCTCCCATTCGCTCCGCGGAATGCCGGAGCCGTCGTCCTCGACCTCGACGCGGGCGCGACCGTCGCTTGCAACGACACGCACGGCGAGATGCGAGACGGTGCCGTGCCGCAGCGAATTGTCGATGATGTTGGCGATCGCCTCGCGCAGGCTGACGGCATCGCCGAGCACGACGATCGGCCCGGGTGGCGCCTCGAAGGAAATGACGATATCGGGATCGACCGTAATCGGCACGGCTGCGCGGAACGCCTTGCGCGCGATGTCGGACAGATCCACCGGCTTGAACCGCACGGAATCGGACCGGTGGATGACCATGGCGTGGCTGAGCAGCTGATTGGTCAGCCGCGCCAACTGCCCGACCCGCTTGCGCACCCGGCCCAGATGCCGCTTTCCAACCTCGTCCATCTCGTCTTCTTCGAGCATGTCGACCTGTGCCGACAGGGCGGTGAGCGGCGTCCGGATCTGATGGGCGGCATCGGCGATAAAGCGCTGCAGCAGCGTCACGCGCTCATCCAGACGCCCCATGAAGTGGTTGATCGAGGCCATGAAGGGCCGCAATTCGCGCGGCACGTCGACGTCAACGGGCGTCAGGTCCTGCGGATCGCGGGCGCGAAGGGCAGCACCCAGCGCGCTGACGGGCAGCAGCGAATAGCGGATGGCAAGCACGGTGCCGGCAAGCGCCAGCGCGCTCATGATGCCGACGAGGATCATGGCGCGCGACGTCAATTCGCCGGCCAATGCCCGCCGCGCCTCGGTGGTCTGCGCCAGCACGACATAGGACCAGCCGGAAAACGATGGATCGGAAAGCGCCCTGGCGGCCACGACCACCCGCACCGGCACGTCGCGATATCGCACTGAGAGGAAAACCGGCGCTGCGCGGGCCGAAGCCAGGTCGAAATCCGTCTGCAGATCCTCGTAGCCCGTCAGGGTTTTCATATCAGGCCCGATCACCCGATAGAAAATGCGGTCGCGGGCGGCAAGCCCCAGCAGTTCGAAGGCGGAGGTCGGAAGCGCGATGGCCAGGTTGCCGTTGTCGACCGTCATGTTGGCGGTGATCTGGATGGCGGCACCGAGCAACAGCCGGTCATAGGCATCGTCGGCGGCGGCACGCGCGTAATACCAGGCGGCAACGGCAAGCAACGTCGCGCCACCGCAAAGCACCAGGGCGACACGCACGACCAGCCGCGAAAACAGCGATGGCTCACGCCGCATCGTCGGCCACCAGCTGATAACCGAGGCCCCTTATCGTCACGATGCGCACGCTCGACCCTTCGATCTTCTTGCGAAGGCGGCCGATGTAAAGCTCGATCGCGTTCTGGTTGGCGCCGTCGTCGAAGCCGAAGAGATGATCGAGCAGTTCATCCTTGCCGAACACGCGGCCCGGCCGTGTCGCCAGCACCTCGAGCAGGGTGATTTCCCGCCGCTTCAACTGCACCTCGCGGTTGCCGACCCTGACCGAGCGGCTGTTGCGGTCGAGCACGAGGTCGCCGCATTCGATGAGATTGGTGGGATCCCCTGCCCTTCGGCGCAAAAGCACGCGCACGCGCGCCTCCAGTTCGCGAAAGTCGAACGGCTTGACCAGATAGTCGTCGGCGCCGAGATCGAGCGCGCCGACGCGATCCTCGATCTCCGAGCGCGCCGTCAGCACCAGAACCGGGGTCGTCTTACGGTTGGTGCGCAGATGCCGCAGGATCTCGAACCCGTCGAGCCCCGGCAACATCACGTCGAGGATCACGAGATCATAGTCGATAAAATCGAGTATGTCGGCGGCTGCCTGCCCGTCCGTTTGCCAATCGATCGTGTGCCCGACCTTCTCCAAACGCCGGCTGATCGCCTCCCCGACATCCCTTGTATCTTCCACCAATAGGATGCGCATGACCAAGCAGTGACATGGAAAAATCCGGTGATCAACCCGGCGGATCTGGCCGAAACCGTGACAGGGTGGTGACAGGTTCGCGGCGGAAGAAGATGAGCCTGCCCGCCAAACGGAGGAGCGGACCGGGCCTGGAGGACAAGCAATTTCGCGGGTTGTCACGGTGGGCGCAGAAGGCTGCCCGCCATGGCCGCGCCGTGCCCTTCCGGTCCTGCCCGCAGGAGACAGGCGCATTCATGGAGGATGGGAGAGAGACCATGAGCAACAGCATCTTGAAGACGATCCTTGCGGCCGGCTGTTTCGCTGCGATCGCGTTTCCGGCCGACGCCGAACCGACAAAGCCGGAATGCCTTGCCGGCGCAAAACCCGGCGGCGGCTTTGACCTCACCTGCCGGCTGGCGGCCAATTCGCTGCTTGAGGCCAAGGTGATTGGCAAGCCGATGGCCGTGACCTACATGGAGGGCGGCGTCGGCGCCGTCGCCTACAATCACGTCATCGGCAAGCGCAGCAAGGACGGCAACCTGATCACCGCCGCCTCATCAGGCTCAGCGCTACTGCTCGCGCAAGGAAAATTCGGGCAGTACGACGAAAGCGCCGTGCGCTGGCTCGGGGCGCTCGGCGCCGACTACGGCGTTCTCGTCGTTGCGGCGGATTCGCCCTACAAGAGCCTTGCCGAACTGATCGCGGCCTACAAGGCCAACCCCTCGGACTTCGCGGTTGCCGGCGGCGGCGCCGTCGGCTCGCAGGACTGGATGAAGAGCTCGCTTTTGGCCAAGGCCGCCGAGCAGGAACCCAAGCAGATGCGTTACGTCGCGCTCGAAGGCGGCGGCGCCGTGCTGACGGCGCTCGAGGGCGGCCACGTCAAGGTCGGCGCCGGCGATGCGGCCGAAATGGCCAAGCATCACGTTGCCGGCAAGGTGCGTGTGCTGGCGGTGATGTCGCCTTCGCGACTGCCAGGCGATCTCGCCGAAGTGCCGACCGCCAAGGAGCAGGGCATCGACATCGAGTGGCCCGTCTGGCGCGGCTATTACGTCGGCAAGGACGTGTCGGATGACGACTACAAATGGTGGGTCGACGCCTTCACAAAGCTTGCGGCTTCACCGGAATTCACCAAGGAGCGCGAGGCCCGCGGCCTTTATGAATACACGCTGATCGGCGACGCCTTCGACGGTCAGGTCAAGGCCGATGTCGCACGCTTCAAGATCCTCGCCAAAGAGGCGGGAATGTAGCCGACACCTCCCATGGGGCGGCGCCTTCGGCCCGCCCCAAAACCTTTCACAGCACCGGCTGGCAACCACCTGACAGGTCCGTTTGGGATCACCGCCTGCGCGCAGGCGTGCGGCTCCTCAGCGCCATAGAACCATTGGAGTTTCACCATGTCTGACGGTACGTCTTCATCCGCGTGGGTGGGCCGCATCGGCGGCGTCTGCCTGCTTGTGCTCGCCATCGCCTACGGCATCGGCGGCAGCCAGATCGAATACGCCTTCGCCTCGGACCCGCTCGGGCCACGGGTCATGCCAGTGCTGCTGGCGGTGCTTCTCGCCGGTCTGTGCCTGATCTACCTCGTCCGTCCCGGCACGTCGGAGCGGTTCCCGAGAGGCCGCTTGCTTGCTCGCATCCTGGCGGTGCCGATGCTGCTCGTCACATCCGTGCTGCTGCTCGAGCCCGCCGGGTTCGCGATCTCGATTTTCGTGATGACCGTCGGCGTCGGCTGGATCTTCGGCGCGCCGCTTCGGCTGGCTCTCATCGGCGGCGTTGGCCAGGCGTTACTGTGGTGGCTGGTCTTTGCCTACCTTCTCGACGTCTATCTGCCCGCCGGCCGCCTGTTCGGCTGAGCCTCCGGCGAAGGAGACTTTCTCATGAACCTCGATTATCTCTGGCACGGCTTTTCCGTCGCCCTCACGATGCAGAACCTCTTGATCGGTCTTGCCGGTTGCTTCATCGGCACCCTCGTCGGCGCCCTTCCGGCCATCGGGCCGATCAACGGCATCGCGCTCCTGATGCCGATCGCCTATACGATGGGCTTACCGGCGGAAAGCACGATGATCCTGCTTGCCGCCGTCTATTGCGGCGCTGAATATGGCGGGCGCATTTCCTCCATCCTCCTCAACGTGCCCGGCGACGCCGGCGCCGTCATGACCGCGCTCGACGGCTATCCCATGGCCAAACAGGGCCGCGCCGGCGAGGCGCTGATGCTCTCTGGCCTTTCGTCCTTCGTCGGCGGCATGCTGGGCGCGCTCGGACTTGCGCTGTTTGCCCCGCTGCTTTCGGGCCTGGCGATCGGTTTCGGACCGGCGGAATATTTCGTGTTGATGGTGTTTGCCTTCGCCACGCTCGGCTCGATGGTCGGCAGCCAGCCGGTCAAGACGCTGATCGGCTGCACGCTCGGTCTGATGCTGGCGACCGTCGGCCTCGACGCCACCTCCGGCGCCTATCGCTTCACCTTCAACGAGCCCGAACTCGGCGACGGGATCGACTTCGTGGTGCTGGTCATCGGGCTGTTCTCGGTGTCCGAAGCGTTGTTGATGCTGGAGCACCAGGCCGTCGGCGTCACCGTCATCCGCAAGCTCGGCCGCATGACCGCGCGGCTCGACGACATCAGGAAATCGGTCGGCGCGACGCTCCGCGGCTCCGCCATCGGCTTCGTCGTCGGCGTTCTGCCGGGCACCGGCGCATCGGTGTCGAGCGCGGTTTCCTACACAACGGAAAAGCGCATCTCCGATACCGAAGGCACTTTCGGCAAGGGCGACGTGCGCGGCCTGGCCGCCCCGGAAGCCGCCAACAACGCTACTGCCTGCGGCGCCTTCGTGCCGATGCTGACCCTCGGCGTGCCCGGTTCGGGAACGACCGCCGTCATGCTCGGCGCGTTGATGCTCTACAACATCCAGCCGGGGCCGATGCTGATCACCGAGCGACCGGAGGTCGTCGGCGGCCTCGTCGCCTCGCTGTTCATCGGCAACATCCTGCTGCTGCTCTTGAACCTGCCGTTCGTCAACATCTTCGCCCGCGTGCTGACCGTGCCTAATTGGCTGCTCGTTCCGGGCATCCTCGTCTTGTCGATCGTCGGCGTCTATTCCACCCACGCTTCGGTGTTCTCGATCTTGCTGATGCTTTCGATCGGCATGTGCGGCTGGCTGTTGCGAAAAGCCGGTTTCGACATGGCGCCGATCATCCTCGGCTTCGTGCTGGGGCACGTCATGGAAGTGAACCTGCGCAACGCGCTTGCCATCAGCGGCGGCGATATCGCCATCCTGTTCCAGAGCAAGATCTCGATCATTCTCTGGGTTCTCGCAATCGCCATGGCAGTGATGCCGCTTGTGGCGGGCCGCCGGTCAAAGGCGAAAGCACTTGCAAAGGCTGAAGCTTCACCGACATCTGTGTAGACGGACGACGAACACTGGCCGCCCCAGCGGCGGCCAGTGTGATGGCTTTCTCGGAAGCAGGCGACGGGCCTCCCGCGACGCCAACGCAAACCAAGCGCCCCTTACCGCCGCTCAGGCCTCGAAGTCGCCGAACACGTCCTGCAGCCGCGTCAGCATGCCGACCCGTTCGCTGACTTCGTCCCCCAACACAACGATGATGTTGCTGAGCATCAGGTCCATGACGGCGATCGTCGTCGCAGCGCCGTCCCAGAGGGGACCATGGGAGCCCGGAACGACGAGGCAGATGTCAGACACCTCCGCAGCCCAGGGGCAATATTCGTCGGTGTAGAGAATGACCTTGACGCCCGCCCGGCGCGCTTCCATCGCCAGTGGCCTGGCCTTGGCGGCAAAACGCCTGACATCGTGCAGGAAAAGCACGCGCCCCTCGACTGAGCCATCGAGCAGTTCAGAATAGGTGCCGTTCAGGCCGTCGACAAACTGCACCCGCGACCGGGTATAGGAGAGCTGGCTGGCAAAATACTGGGCGATGCCGCGCACGTTCTGGTAGGCGGCGACATAGACCTCGCTGGCGCCGATCAGCGCCTCGATCGCCTGCTGCCATTCCGGCGACGTCGTCAGCTCGTAGACCAGCCCGAGATTGTTGATCTGCTCCTGGATCAGGCCGGCGAGCAGCTTGCCCTCGCGAATGTCTTCGCGCAGCCGGTCGACCGGTCCCTTGACCTGCCAGGCGGGGTTGGAGCTGCCGCGCCGCAGCTCGTGCTTCAGCTGGTCTAGCCCGTCGAACCCCATGCGCCGGAGGTAACGCCCGACGGTCATCGGCGACAGCTCGAGACGCGTTGCAATCGATTTCGCCGTTTCGAACGGGATCTCGGCCAGATTGCGCTCGATGTAATGGGCGATCAGCCTGTCGGATTTCGACCGCCTGAGTTCATCGCTCTGCACGAGCTTCAGGATTCGTTGTGCCACGTCCCCTCCCCGGAGGTCCTTCCGCCCGCCTGCAGTGCCGCGCGTCAGCCATGACGCGCAAGACATGTGTTCGCGGGCGGAATTGTCGTTCGCCGTCGCCGTTACTGCGCCGTCTTCACCTTGGTCCAGACACGATCGAGCTGGCGCACGCCGGAGCCCAGGTCCTCGAAGATCTGGAGCCGTTGCATCGTCTCGGGCGTCGGATTGATCTCCTTGCTATTCTTGATCTGGTCGGGGGTCAATTGCCGCGCCGGCACGTTGGCGGTGCCGTTGGTCTGCTGGGAGACGTTTAGGGCTGCGACCTCCGGACGGGTGTAGAACTCCATGAATTTCATGGCGCTGTCCTTGTTCGGCGCCGTCTTCAGGACGCACATGTCTTCCTGATACATGGTCGCGCCCTCCTCCGGGATCACGTAGCCGAGGTCCTTCTGGTTGGCGAAGACATCGACCATCGCGCCGACGAAGAAATGGCCGGCCGCCACGTCGCCGGACTGCACCATCGGTCGGGTATCGTAGGTGAAGGCGGCAACGTCAGGCTTCATCGCGATGATCGTATCGGCCGCCTGCTGCAGCTCGGCCGGGTCGGTCGAGTTGACCTTGTGGCCGTTGAGGATCAGCCCGACCGCCAGGACCTCGCGCATGTCGTCGAGCAGGGTGAATTTCAAGCCCTTTTCCTTGACCGTGGCGATCAGGTCCTTCCACCCGACGACGTCCTTGCCGAGCACTTTTCGATTGTAGACGATGCCGACGGTGCCGAAGGCGTAGGGCAGGCAATATTCGCCCTTGGGGTCGCTCTTTGCCCTGAGGAACGCCGGATCGATATTCTTGAAACCTTCATAGGCATTGATGTCGGTCTTCTCGAGAAGATCGAGCTTCGACATGATGTCCTGCATGTGCACCGACGGGAAAACGACGTCATAGCCGGTCGCGCCGCCCTGGATCTTCGCCAGCATCTCCTCATTGGAGGAATAGGTGGAAAGGTTCACCTTGATCTTCGTCTCGTCTTCGAACTTCTTGAGCACCGCCGGATTGATGTATTCGCCCCAATTGTAGATGTTGAGTTCGGCTGCGTGGGCGAGAGCCGTGCTGCAAACCAAGGCGGACAGCGAGAAAGCGGCGACCCGTGCGGAGCCGAAGAGTTTGGCCCTGGTCGCCCGGACGACGCGGCTTGCTTTTGTCATAGATAGTCTCCTCTGATGGTTCATGGGGCATGGCACCCCAGGATCGGACCGTTCCCTGGTCCTTGCCGGTTCCGGCTTCTGCGGCCGTTGACACCGATGAACAAATGGTATCCATATATCGAAAACGCACAAGCGTTATTTAAATAACATTTTGGGGAATGACAGATGCAGGATTCCATTGTCCGGCTGGAGGGGGCGAGCAAAGCCTTCGCCACCCCGGAAGGCGGAAGCGTGACCGCGCTCGACGCCATCGATCTTCAGGTGCGGCGCAACGAGTTTCTGACGCTGCTCGGGCCGTCAGGCTGCGGCAAGACCACCTTGCTGCAGGCGATCAGCGGCTTCGTCGAGCTCGACGGCGGGCGCATCCTGATCGACGGCGAGGACATGACCGACCGGCCGCCCTATCGCCGTCCCGTCAACACCGTGTTTCAGAACTACGCGCTGTTTCCGCACATGACCGTCGGCGATAACACCGCCTATGCACTCGAGGTCGCCGGTGTCGCCAAGGCGAAGCGGCGCGAGCAGGTGGCAGCAGCGCTGAAAATGGTCGGCCTTGCGGGCATGGAGGGCCGGCGCCCGCGCCAGCTTTCCGGCGGCCAGCAACAGCGCGTCGCCCTTGCCCGTGCCATCATCGCCCGCCCGAAACTGCTCTTGCTCGACGAACCACTGTCGGCGCTGGACAAGAACCTGCGCCAGGCGATGCAGATCGAGCTTAAGACGCTGCAGCACGAACTCGGCATCTCCTTCATCTTCGTCACCCACGACCAACAGGAGGCGCTGACCATGTCGGATCGCGTCGCCGTCCTGTCCGGCGGGCGCATCCAGCAGCTCGACACGCCGCGGGCGATCTACGACCATCCGGTCAACAGCTTCGTTGCCACCTTCATCGGCGCCAGCAATCTCTTCGACGGCCGGATCGATGGTGACAGGCTGATGACCGGCGACGGGACGCAGATCCACCACCGTCCCACGCCGAACACGGCAGCGGGCGCGGCGACGGCGCTGATCCGGCCCGAGCAATTCTTCCTCGCTGGTGAAGGGGAACCTTTCCCGACCCTTGATGTCGATCTCGAGGCGATCGTCTTCGTCGGCTCGACATTCGAACTGTTCGGCCGCACGCAGGCCGGCAAAAAGGTCATCGCCGAGATCCCCGCCGGCCGGCGCAGCCTGATCGGCGACATCGAGCGCACCCGCCGCGCCAGGCTCGCCTACGATCCCGCCGCCGTTCACCTCATTCACCCCTGCGCGGAGGCGTAACATGTCGATCGCCCTTCGCCGCCGCGTCCAGCTCGCCGTCCTGCTCGGTCCCGTTTCCCTGTTCCTTGCCGTGTTCTTCCTTGGCCCGCTCGCCATCATGATGGTCACGAGCTTCCTGGCGCCGGGGCTCTATGGCGGCGTCGAGTGGACCTTCTACCCTCACAACTTCGGTCGCATCCTCGGCTTTGCCGATCCGATGTTCGAGGATTTCGATCCCGTCTACATCGCGATTTTCCTGCGCTCGGTGAAGATCGCCGCACTCACCGTTCTGGCCGCCTTGCTCGTCTGTTATCCCGCAGCCTTCTGCATCGCGCGGCTGTCTGAGCGGTGGAAGAACTTCTGCCTGTTCCTCATCACGCTGCCCTTTTTCACCAGCCTGATCGTGCGCCTGTTCGTCTGGGTGCTGATCCTGCGCCAGACCGGTCTCGTCAACGAGATGCTGCTGTCGACGGGCATGATCGCCCGGCCGCTCGACCTCATCTATACGGACGGCGCCATCATTCTCGGCATGGTCTATGTCTTCATTCCGTTCATGTTCATGCCCGTCTATGCCAGCGTCGAGAAGCTGGACTGGACGCTGGTGCGCGCCTCGCTCGATCTCGGCGCGGGGCCAATCCGCACCTTCTGGCGCATCATCCTGCCGCTGACCGCCCCCGGCATCATCGGTGGCGCGATCATCGTCTTCATCCCGGCACTCGGCAACTTCGTCGTTCCGGCCATCCTCGGCGGCGCCAAGGTGATGATGCTCGGCAATCTCATCGAGCAGCAGTTCCTTGCCGCCCGCAACTGGCCGTTCGGCTCGGCGCTGGCGATGATGGTCATGAGCGTGATGCTGGTGCTGCTTCTCGTCTACGTGTTTGCGTCGAGCCGCCGCGGCGCCGACGCCGCGCTCAATCGCTGAGGTCGTCCCATGAAGATCGCTCAAACCCTCTTCCGCGGCGGCCTTGTCGCCTATACCAGCCTCTTCTTCGCCTTCATCTACATTCCGCTGGTGGTGATCGCCATCTATTCATTCAATTCCAACCCGGTCAACATGATGACCTGGACCGGCTTCACCACCGAATGGTACGCCCAGGTGCTGGGCTTCAAGACCACGGTGTCCGAGAACGCGCTCTATATCGAATCGACCGGACAGCTTCTCCAGGCCGTGTGGAACAGCCTTATCATCGCCACCTCGACGACGCTGATCGCCACCGTCTTCGGCACGGCGATCGCGATCGGCCTTTACCGCTTCGACTTTCTCGGCCAGCGCTTCTATCGGGTGATCATGTTCATGCCGATGCTGATGCCCGATATCGTGCTCGGCATTGCGCTTTTGATCTTCTTCGTCAATTCGGGCATCCACCTCGGCCTGACGACGATCATCATCGGCCAGTGTACCTTCCTGATTTCCTATGTGTTCATCGTCGTCTCGGCGCGGCTTGCCGGCATGGACCGCACGCTCGAAAATGCCTCCGCCGACCTGGGCGCCGACGAATGGACGACCTTTCGTCGCGTGGTGTTGCCGCAGCTCCTGCCCGGCATCGTCGGCGGCGCCCTGCTCGCCTTCATCATCTCGATGGACGATCTCGTCATCACCTACTTCATCGCCGGCGTCGACGTGACGACGCTGCCGATGTTCATCTTCGCCATGCTTCGGCGCGGCATCAAGCCGGAGATCAATGCGATCGCGGTGATGATGCTGACCTTCTCCTTCGTCGTCGCCTCGCTTGGCCTCTACCTCCGCTCCCGGCAGAAATGATCATGGACAACAAGAATACGCCCGCCACCAAAGCCCGCGCCCGCGACCTCGGCCTGCCATTTACCGGCCGCACCGGTCCCTTCAATGCCATCACCGATGTCGAAGGCATCGCCGTCGGCTTTCACACCATCTCTGAGGACGTGCCGCGCCCGGGCCGCAAGCGCCCCGTCAGAACCGGGGTTACCGCCATCCTGCCGCATGCGGGCTCGGCCGTGCCGGTGCCGGTCTATGCCGGCGTGCACCGTTTCAACGGCAATGGCGAAATGACCGGAACGCACTGGATCGAGGATGGCGGTTATTTCCTCGGCCCGGTCATGATCACCAACACCCATGCCGTGGGCATGACCCACCACGCCACGATCAAGTGGATGCTGGAGCGTTATGCCTCCACCTATGACAGCGACGATTTCCTCTGGATCATGCCGGTGGTCGCCGAAACCTATGACGGTGTGCTCAACGACATCAACGGCCAGCCGATCGGCGAGGCCGAGGTCGAGGCGGCGCTCGACGCGGCGAAAGGCGGCGCGGTCGAGGAAGGCAATTGCGGCGGCGGCACGGGCATGATCGCCTATGGCTTCAAGGGCGGCACCGGCACCTCATCGCGGGTGGTCGCGTTCGGTGGACGCGACTACACGATCGGCACGCTAGTGCAGGCCAACCACGGCCAGCGTGACTGGCTGACGATCTGCGGCGTACCGGTCGGCCAGCACATGCGCGACGGCACGCCACAGAGCCAGATGCAGGAGCGCGGCTCGATCATCGTCGTCATCGCCACCGACCTGCCGATGGCCCCGCACCAGTTGCAGCGTCTTGCCCGGCGCGCAGCAATCGGCATAGGCCGCAACGGCACGCCCGGCGGCAACAATTCCGGCGACATCTTCTTGGCGTTTTCGACCGCGAACCCGCAGCCGATGGCGCACCGCGCACCGCCGCGCCTGACGCTCGAAATCGTCAACGACGAGATGCTCGATCCGGTCTATCTGGCAACGGTGGACAGCGTCGAGGAGGCGGTGGTCAACGCCATGCTTGCCGCGGAAGATGCAGGCGGCACGGAGCATGACCGGTTCAAGATCGAAGCCATCAGGCATGGCCCGCTTCTCGATGTCATGCGTCGCTACGCTCGGTGATGCGGCGGCGTCGCGATCGCTCACCTCAACCGTCTGTGTGCCTCAGTTGGCCCTGCTGGTGGCCGCGCCTGCCGAAAATGGCGGCGCGGCTGGCCAGTTCGGCTGTGGCCTAATTCTTGGGCAGCTGATCAACGCCAGGACAGATGCCGCCTATTGATGCATTGTATGAGTATGTATTAATCAATAAATCATTAATATTTTATATTGACGCGATGCAGGTCGCATGTAACCCTTAAAAACATGGGAGGACGCGTAGCATAAAAATCACCTTTGGAGATTAACGCTATGACTTCCAATACAACCAAAGCAATTTCTAAAGATCATACTACGTCAGTCAGAATTCTATCCCTGGGTGTTCTCGGTGTTGTCGGCTCGACATTCATGACGACGATCGCACCACCCGTCTTTTCCTCATCGACGACACGCGCGGTCACCAATGCCCCGGTCATCCCGATCACGTCGCCAATCGGCGGACGGGTGGTCACGGTCAACGGCAATGCCGATGGCGGCCTCCAGTTGGCGACTATCGAAAACGACCGTGTCGACCGCTCGACACTGATCGGCCTGACGATCGAACTGACCACGCTCCAGAACGATCTGTCACTCAAGCAATCCATTCTCGAAGACTACATTCGCCGGATCGCCGATCTCGAACAGGACCTGAACCGCCAGCAGGCCGCGATCGTGATCAAGTCCGACAACGACCTGCGCAATGCCGAGACCCATCTCGAAATCGTCAGCCTGTCATCGGCCAACGAGAAGAACGCCGCCGCGCGGAAACTCGGCCTGGTCGAAAAGGGCGTCCTGGCCGGCAACAGGGATGATCTTGCCAATACGCTGAAGCTCGAGGACACCAAGATCGTCGCGGCCCGATTGCGGGTCGAGATGCTCAGCGCCGATCTCGGCAACGCCCGGTCCGGCGTGTTCGTGGGCGGCGATCAGCAATCGCTGCAGGACCTGCAACGCGAAATCCGCAACGTGAAGGCGGACCGCTCTCAGGTCGCCATCCAGGCTGCGACGATAAAGGTTCGTATCGACCAGTTGAAAGCCCTGATGGACATGGAGGAAGAGCGCGTCGCCAAGCTGGTCCGTGCCGACGTGGCGATTTCCGGCCAGGCCAAGCTCTTCAAGACCGTGGCCCAGGTGGGAAAACAGGTCAGCGGCGGCGACACGTTGGCCGAATCCGTCAGTTGCGCCGATGCCTTCGTCGTCGCCATCTTCTCGGAGCGGCAGGCGCAAAGCCTGTCGATAGGATCGCCGGTGGCCGTCGAGGCCGATGGCTGGGACGGCCCGGTTGCCGGCCGCATCGAACGGCTGGTGCCGAGAACGACGGACCGGGTCGATCTCGACTACGCCGTGCCATTCCCGCCGACCGAGCGGCGCGAGCTTTACGCTTTCATCGCGCCGGATACAGTGCATCCGGACCAGGCGACCACGGACAAGTTCTGCAGCGTCGGCACCTGGGTGACCGTCAGCATGCCGAAGACCTGGGTGATCTGGACGCGCCGGCAGCTCGACACCACGTCGAGCGCGCTTGCGACCTATGCCGGTCACCTTCAACAGCAACTGGAGGGACTGGCTGGCGCACCCGTTGCCGTGTCGACCACGCCACCCGCCGTCGCGCGGACCTCTCCACGCAGTGGCCGCCTGCCCGCCGGGACGACGCTCGCTGCGGCAGCGACACCCGACATCATCGAGATCAGCGACAACGCGCTCTGAACCCTCGCGAGGATCCAGCCCGTGTTCCGCTCCCCTCTTGCGCTGGCTTGGCAGGCGATCGTGCTGACCTACCTTGCGCTCGCGACCTCGCCGGCGCTCGCCGCCCAGGACGAAGCGCAGGCCCTTTGCGATGCGCTGGAGACCGTCCAGCGCGCCGCAGTCGGGCCGCCCCCCACCGCCGGGTTCATGCCAAGCTATCGTCCCGGACCGGATGAAACATCCCTGCCGCCGCCGCTGGCGACGGCTGCGTTTACCTACGACAATGCGCTCGCCGCCATGGCGTTCCTTGCTTGCGGCAGGGTTTCAGCGGCCCGGTCGATCGGCGAAGCCCTGCTCGCCGTGTCGAAATCGGATCGGAGCTTTCGCGACGGGCGGTTGCGCAATGCGTACCGAACCGGCGGACTTGTCGAGCCGGCAGCCCTTCCTGGATGGTGGGATGGCGCTGGCGGCTTCTGGGCTGAAGATGAGTACCAGGTCTCAACCGCCGCAGGCAACGTCGCCTGGGCAGCCCTCGCCCTGCTCCAGCTTCACGCCCGCACGCACGAGCCTGCCTATCTCCAGGGCGCCGTCGATCTCGGCCTGTGGCTTGGGAGCAGCCTGCGAAACGACAGCCCGGGCCTGACCGGCGGATATTACGGTTTCGATCCGGTTGCAAAACCCATCCCCTGGAAATCCACCGAGCACAATATCGATGCGCTGGCCGTCGCGCGCTGGCTCAAATCCGAGACCGAGGATGGGCAGTGGGATCGCCTCGCCCGCTCGACGATGCTGTTCCTTGGAACCATGCTCGACGAAAAACAGGGTTTCCTGATCGGCACCGACCCCTTGGGCAGGCCGGTGCGCAACGGCGTCATGGTTCTCGATGCCCAGATCTGGCCGCTGATGGTCGTGCCTGCGGGCGAACGGCCTGCGGCGTGGAACGGGGCGGCAGCGCGCATCGACGCCACCCTGGCTGTACCCGGCGGCTACGATTTCAACGGCGATCGCGATGGACTGTGGGTCGAAGGCACCGCTCAGGCCGCCTTGATGTTTCGCCTGGAAGGCGACGGCAAGCGCGCCGGAAGCCTGATGGGAAGCGTGCTCGAAAATCGCGACGCGGTGTCCGGCTGGCTGTTTGCCACACGCGAAAAGGAAATATCGACCGGCCTCACGATCGACGCCGCCGGGGCGGGCGGAGAATTCCGCTACTACCGACGGCCGCATCTGGGTGCCACTGCCTGGGCCGTTCTTGCCGCAACCGGCTTCAATCCCTTCCAACCCAATTGAGAGCATCCATGTTCTTCCGCCTCGATACAGACCTCACGAGCGTGCTTCTGTTCGACCTCGGCGTCGGGCTTGCCTTCCTGGCGTTGGCGGCCCTCACCGACCCGCGCAACCCGCTGGAACGGATCGCCTTCAGCATCGTGGCGGCAGCCTCGCTTGCGCTCTATCTCGGCTGGCGGGTGCTCGACACCTTGCCTGAACTGGAACCGACCGCCGAGAGCCTTTGGCCCTATGTCTACTTCTCCTTCGAGGCGATCTCGATCGTCTATGCGATCGCCTCGATACTCATTCTCTGCCGCACCACGGACTGGACCACTGAAGCGGACGCGGCGGAAAGCGAGCTTGAAGAAAGCGGCTGCTACCCTTCGGTCGCCGTCTTCATCTGCACCTACAACGAGCCGATCCACATCCTTGAAAAATCCGCCGTCTGTGCCAGGGCGATGGATTACCCGGATTTCCAGGTCTACGTCTGCGACGACACGCGCCGTGCGGACGTGCGCGCATATTGCGAAACGATCGGCGTCAACTACATCACCCGTCCGGACAACCGGCACGCCAAGGCCGGCAACCTCAACAACGCGCTCCAGTTGACGAACAGCGAGCGGCCATCCGACCTGATCATGGTGCTCGACGCTGATTTCGCGCCGCAGGCCAACTTCCTCAAACGCGTCGTCGGCCTTTTTCGAAACCCGCGCATCGGCGTCGTCCAGACGCCGCAATTCTACTTCAACGCCGATCCGATCCAGCACAACCTGCATATCGCTTCAAGCTTCGTCGACGATCAGCGGGTGTTTTTCGACACGTTCCAACCGGCCAAGGACGCCGTCGAGTGCGCGTTTTGCGTCGGCACGAGCTTCGTGGTGCGCCGGTCCACGGTCAACGAGATCGGCGGCTTCCCGCATGAGGCCCTGTCGGAGGACATGCTGCTCAGCTACCGGCTGATGGAACGCGGATACATAACCCGATGGCTGAACGAGAAGCTCAGCGTCGGCCTGTCGGCCGAGGGCATTCCCGAATACATCACCCAGCGAACGCGCTGGTGCCTCGGCACGATCCAGATCGGCCTGCTGAAGGATGGCCCCTTGTGGCGCGGCCGGTTCAGCCTGCGGCAACGCTTCCATTACCTGCACGGTCTCCTGTGCTGGCTGTCGAAGCCCTTCATTCTCTGCCTGCTCTTTGCGCCGTCGATCTACTGGCTGTTCGATGTCTCCGCGCTTCAGGCCGACGAGCTTCTGTTCATGAAATACGGCATCTCGTCGCTGCTGGTGTTCTGGATCTACGGATCCTGGATCTCGGGCAAGCGGACCTTGCCGCTGTTTACGGAGGTGACCCACGCGCTGACGGCGCTGCCGGCGACGTTGACGCTGTTGCAGGCGATCCGCAGCCCCTTCGGCCGGCCGTTCAAGGTGACGGAAAAAGGCGGCGACCGCTCCCGCATGCGCGTCCACGTGCCGACCGCGCTGTTCTTCGGCCTGGTGACCGTGCTCTCGGCACTTTCGGTCCTGCAGACCGTGCTTGCCTGGAGCGCGCCCACGGATTTCTCCGAACGGGAGATCCTCAATCTCGTCTGGTCGCTCGTCTCCATGACGATTGCCTTCGTCAGCCTGCTCGTGTGCATTGAACTGCCGCGATACGGACAGGAAGAGGTGATCGACGTGACTCTCCACGGCCAGTACCGGCGGGCCGGGCAGACGACCGATGTGGTCATCTGTGGGCTCTCGGCGGATTGTGTCCGTATCCCCGGCCTGGTACCGGCGAGCACGGAAGACCAGGCGGTCTGTCTGCCCGACGTCGGCTGGGTCCGCATTGCCGGCTCCGATGCAACCGGCAAAGGCATGGCGATCCTGCCGAGCATGGAACAGCGCAATGGTATTCTGCGGCTGCTGTTTGGCGTCGCGCCCACCCAGATCGCCGATCGCGGCCGCCTGCGCTCGTCAATGACCGGTCTCCTGCGGCGTGCCTTCGTCGGCTGAGTTTGCCCTAGTCGAACTCGACGATGAAGCCTGGCGTCGTCAGTGTCGGATCGCGCGCGCCCCATGTCTCGATCGTTTCCGCCTGCGGCACCTGGTTTGCGCGGTAGGCGACATAGAGAATTCCGGCGCCACCGGCCTTCGGGACCTGTCGAAACCATCTGGTGTAGCTAAGCGGCGCACCGCTCCCCCATCGCCAGGCGCCCGAAGCGCCATCCGCGACCAGCCCCAGCCACGGACCGACGCGCCGGTGCTCGCCACGCTCGAACGCGCTGTCGAAGAAGTGCCCGTCGCCGTTGACGAGCGATGCGACGAAGGCGTTTTCTTCGGCCGAGCCGATCGTCGCCAGATGGCCACCGCAGCGCGCGGCCGCGGCGGAAGCCTCCTGCCAGGCGACGACCCCGGCGGCCGCGGCATAAAGGTGGCCGTCGAAGCGGCCATAGGTCAGGGGGAAAGCCGAAAGGCAGCGCACCATGTCCACCACGCGCGCGTCTTCCAGACCATCAAGATCGTCGGCATCATATCGGCGCGCCGTCGCAAGCGAAAGGATCTCCTGGTTTGGCGCCGTGGTCGCCATGCCAAGCGCTGCCGCCGTCTCCTGATTGACGAAGCCGGTCTGCGCCAGGCCGCGGGCGCGCTGGAAGGATGTGATCGCCACGCGGGTCTGGCTGCCGAAATTGCCGTCGACCGTACCGGTGTCGAAACCGGCGCCGATCAATGACGCCTGGGCCGCGGCCCGGCGCTGCCGGTCGGCGAAGTCCCGCTGCTCCTGCGCCATCGCGGCCAAGGGCGAGCGCAGCTCCTCACGGGCGACGAGACGGCCGATCGACTGCCGCGCGGCCTCGGCATAGGCGCTGTCGCCGTGTTTGCCGAGAAACCACTTCCAGCCTCTCGGCGTATCGAGCCGCATCGCCTTGCCGAAATCGAGCGCGACGAGGTCCACGGCGGTGCGAGCATCCGCTGGATCCGCCTTCTCCTCGACCGGACGGGCGCCCTCACTTCCGAAATAGAACTCGAGCGCCAGCGACGACAGCAGTTGCGGCGATTGCCTGCCGCCCGTCTCCTTGCGCACGTCGCGCACGACGCGCTTGAAGGCGGTGCCGACCTCAAGGCCCGCACCCGACAGGTTGGCGATCAGCGCCCGGGTGAAGGGCGAATGGCCGTCGGTGCCGTCGGCCGCCACCTGTCCCGGCGCCGCGGCGAAGGCGACCATGGTGCCGGCGCCATGGGTTTCGATCGGCGCCAGCCCGCGTGTCGCGCCGCCGCGGCTCGCGCCCTCGACCTCGACGTTCAGCCGATTGGCGAGCGGGTTGTCGCGGCAGGCGTCGAGAAAGATCAGCGATATGCGCGCCCGCTTCTCAAGGGCGTTGACGATCTCCGACAAGGGCACCGTCTCGGCCGGGATATCGAATTCGCTTGCGAGCCTCGCATCGGTGCCGACCAGATAGTTTTCACCATGAAGCTGCATGCCGTGGCCGGCATAATAGAACAGCGCCACGTCGTCGGCACCGACCTTGCGCGAGAACTTCGCAAGCGCCTCGGCAAGACCGCGCCGATCCGCGTTCAGCACGAGATCGGCCTCGAAACCCTGCTTCTTCAGGAAACCATTGAACGCGATGGCGTCGCGCGCCGCGTTCGGCAAGGCGCCGGCGACGATGTAGTCGCTCATGCCGACGATCAGCGCCAGCCGCTTTCCGCTCTCTTCGGCAAGCGCCGGCATGGTTGCAAGCATGGCGGCCAGCATTGCCGGAAGCATGAAGCGCACCATTGCCCGCCATCGCATGACCCTGTCCTCCGAGGCTTCAGGACTAAGACGGTTTGGCATCGCTGCCTATTCGGACCTCGCCCCACCCGGAGAAGAATATTAGGTCGAGTTAAACAACGCGACAACATACCCAAAAGGACGGGTCAGGCCTCCGCTGACAGGGCGGCCCTATCCCGCCTGGCGGAACCGGCGGCGGTTGCGACCAAGGGCAATCGCTTCTGCCGCTTCGATGATCGATTCCGTATCGATACCGAAATGGGCGTAGAGGTCGGCGATCGTGCCGGTCTGGCCGAAATGCTCGACGCCGAGCGAAACGGTGCGGTGGCCATGGACGGAGCCGAACCAACCGAGCGTGGCCGGATGGCCATCGGTCACGGTGATGATGTCGCAGGCATCGGAGAGCGGCGCCAGCAACGCTTCGACGTGGCTTTCCGCCGTATGATGGCCGTGCCTGCGCGCCCGCTGGGCTGCCGCCCAGCCGGCATTCAGCCGATCGGCAGAGGTGACCGCCAGCACCGCGACATCGCGGTGACGCTCGGCCAGCCGCCCGGCCGCCATCAGCACTTCGGGCGCCACACAGCCCTGATAGGCCAGCACGAGCTGCGTGTTGGGGCGTGGCTCGCGCAGCCAGTAGGCGCCGTCGATCACCCCCTGGCGGAAAGCCGCATCCTCGCGGCGCTGCGTCTGCTCGAGCGGACGGGTCGTCAGCCGCAGATAGACGGAGCCGCCGGTCATATCGCGCAGCCATGTGCGTTCGTCGTGCACCGCATCGCCGTCGCGCTGCATGTAGTCGAACGCCCAGTCCATGATGACGGAGAGTTCATCGAGATAGGCGGGCTCGAAACTGGCAAGGCCGTCCTGGCTCATGCCGATCAGCTGCGAGCCGATCGACTGATGCGCCCCGCCCTCCGGCGCCAGCGTCACGCCCGAGGGTGTGCCGACGATCATGAAGCGGGCATCCTGGTAGCAGGCGTAATTCAGCGCATCGAGGCCGCGCGCCACGAAAGGATCATAAACCGTGCCGATCGGCAGCAGCCGTTCGCCGAAAACGGAGTGCGAAAGCCCGGCAGCGCCCAGGAGCAGGAACAGGTTCATCTCGGCGATCCCCAGCTCGATATGCTGCCCGCCGGGGCCGAAGGCCCATTTTTGCGCCGAAGGCACCTTCTCGTCGCGGAACGTGTCGGCCTGCATCTCGCGGGCAAAGAGCCCACGCCGGTTGACCCAGGGGCCGAGATTGGTCGAGACGGTGACGTCGGGCGCCATGGTCACGATACGGGCGGCGAACGCATCGTCGCGCTGCGCCAGCGCATCGAGGATCTTGCCGAAGCCCGCCTGGGTGGAAAGCTCGCGATCGTCGAGCAGGACCGGGCCTGCCGATTTCACGGGCTGCGATTGGAAGCGCCTTGTGCCCTCGGCAAAGAACGGCACGCCCTTCAGGAATTCCTTGGCCGCCTGGGCGTCGGCGACCGCCGCGAACTCCTCCCATTCCTCCCCGGCGCGAACGCCGGTCTTCTGCTGGAAATCCTGCATCTGCGCCTTGGTCATCAGGCCGGCATGGTTGTCCTTGTGGCCGGCAAGCGGCGTTCCCCAGCCCTTGATCGTATAGGCGAGAAAGACCGTCGGGCGATCATGGTCGATACTGGCAAAGGTGTCGGCCAGCGTCTTTATGCAATGGCCGCCGAGATTGCTCATAAGCTCCGATAGTTCGTCGTCGTCGCGCGATGCCAACAGCCTGCTGACATCGCCCTGATCGCCGATCTCGTCCTGAAGCCGTTTGCGCCAGGCAGCGCCGCCCTGGAAGGTCAGCGCCGAATAGAGCTGGTTCGGGCAGCGGTCGATCCAGGCGCGCAGGGCAGCGCCGCCGCGCTCCTTGAACGCCGCCTCCTGCAAGGCTCCATATTTGACGACCTTCACGTCCCACCCGAAAGCGGTGAAGATCGCCTCGATCCGCTGCCAAAGACCTTCGCGCACGACGCCGTCAAGGCTCTGGCGGTTGTAGTCGATCACCCACCAGGTGTTGCGCAGATCGTGTTTCCAGCCCTCCTGCAGGCACTCGTAGATATTGCCTTCGTCGAGCTCGGCGTCGCCGACGAGCGCGATCATGCGGCCGTCGCTCTTCTTCTGCGCCCAGGGTTTCGACGCGATGTAATCCTGGATGATCGAGGCGAAGGCGGTGATGCCGACGCCGAGCCCGACCGAACCGGTCGAAAAATCCACGTCGTCGATATCCTTGGTTCGGCTCGGATAGGATTGCGCGCCGCCGAAGCCGCGAAAATTCTGCAGCTTCTCGCGCGTCTGGTTGCCCATCAGATACTGGATCGCATGGAACACCGGCGCTGCATGCGGCTTGACCGCGACCCGATCCTGCGGCCGCAGGATATGAAAATAGAGCGCCGTCATGATCGACGTAATCGAGGCGGACGACGCCTGGTGCCCGCCGACCTTCACCTCGCCCTTTTCCCGGATGTGGTTGGCGTTGTGGATCATCCAGCACGCGTGCCACAGCACCTGACGCTCCAGATCCTTCAGGCATTTCAGCGCGGCGGTCGAAAGTAACGGCTCGTCCATGTCGGCTCCTCCCAGAACAGGGAAACGCTACACCCGACGCCGCGAAATATCCGGTCTATCTTCGTTGGCAATTTTGCCATTTCCGGCAATACTGACCGCCGAGATGCCATTTCAGGAAATATCATGCCGAAGAAGCAGCCGAGCTTTGATGCCGCGACCATCCGCATTCTCGACCTCCTGCAGCAGAATGCCGAGATCAGCACGGCAGACCTTGCCGAGGCGACGGGGCTATCGGCCTCTCCCTGCTGGCGGCGCGTCAACGAGTTGAAGGAGACGGGCGTCATCAAGGGCTCGGTCGCGCTCGTCGACGCCTTCGCCCTTGGCCTTGCCGTCAACGTCTTCGTGCACGTGTCGCTGAAGCAGCAGGACCGGGCCTCGCTCGATGTCTTCAGCGCCGCGATCAGGACCAAGCCCGAGATCGTCGAATGCTACCTGATGACGGGAGAATCGGACTACATGCTGCGCGTCGTCGTCGAGGACCTGATGAAGTACCAGGCGCTGGTCGTGGACTTCCTGACGACGATCCCGGGCGTCTCCAGCATCCGCTCGAGCTTCGCGCTCAGCCAGATCAAATATACGACCGCGCTGCCGACCGAGCATCTTCGCAACGGCTGAACATGGTGTTGCAGGCTGCTTTCTAGCCCTTGAGATAGCTCACCACGGCGTCCGCGATCATGCCCTTGTGCCGCTGCATCGTGTCGGGCTCCGACAAGTCGCGGCGAAAGATCGTGCCGAAGGTATAGCGGTTGGAGACGCGGAAGAAGCAGAAGGCGCTGATCAGCATGTGCACGTCGATCGCATCCGCCTTGCGCCGGAAGACGCCCTCGGCGGTGCCGCGCTCCAGAATGCCGGCGATGGTCTCGATGACTGAGACGTTGAGATCGCGGATCGCCTCCGAGCGCATCATGTGTGCGGCATGGTGGATGTTCTCGATGCTGACCAGGCGCACGAATTCCGGATTGGCCTCGTCGTGATCGAACGTGGTCGAAATGAGAGTTCGCAGCGCCGCCTCGGGGGCAAGGCTCGACAGCTGCAAATCGGCTTCCAAAGTGCGGATCTTGCGATAGGACCGCTCAAGCACCGAGAGATAGAGCCCCTCCTTGCTCTCGAAATAGTAGTAGATCATCCGCTTGGAGGTTCGGGTCTTCTCGGCGATCGCATCGACCCGGGCGCCGGCGAGACCATGGGTCGCGAACTCGTCCGTCGCGACGATGAGGATGTCCTCCCTCGTGCGCTGTGGATCGTTCTTGCGTCCGTTCTCTGCTCGCGCCGCCATGCCCCGTCGCTTCCTCCGCCCTTGATTATCAACGCGAAATGCCCGTAGCCGCCGCGCCTTGGCCGCGGCTCCACTCCGCACCCCTTCCCCAACTCTTATTGGGCTTGCCCGGTTCTTTCAAGACATGCCGCTTGACATTCGAACTAGTTAGTACATTTTGAAATGGCATTCGGTCGCTTGGAGGAGAGATCGGCATGCCAGCCTTGCGAACTTGGATGTCCTGACCGATGACGGATGTCTGGAACCGCAAGGCGCGGTTGATCGCCTGGGAGGAGCGAAATGTTGAGGATAATCGAATTCTGCTTCCTGCTGCTGAAGGTCGCCATAGCACTTCTGCTTGCAGGCATGGTGGTGCTGGTCTTCGGCAATGTGGTGCTGCGCTATGCTTTCAACACCGGCATTACCTATTCCGAAGAGCTGTCGCGCATCTTCTTCATCTGGCTGACCTTCCTCGGCGCCGTCGTCGCCATGCGCGAACATGCCCATCTCGGCGTTGATTCGCTTCTACGCCGGCTGCCGCCGAACGCCGCGAAGGTGGCGATCCTCTCGGGCCAGGCGCTGATGCTGGGCGCGACCTGGCTGATGATCAGCGGCAGCTGGTCACAGACAATGATCAACCTGCATGTGGCCGCACCCGCGACCGGCATTTCCATGGGCTTCTTCTACGGCGCGGGCCTCGCCTTCGGCATTCCCGCCTTCCTGATCATCCTCTGGGACATGTTCGCCATTGTCACCGGCCGCATCGATGTCACGACCGCGGAATTGGTGCGTGACAGCGAGGACCAGGCCGTCCTTGACGACCATCCGACGCCATCGCTCGCCCACCCCGTCGCCAAGCCCTGAGGAGAGACAGATGACCGTCACGATTTTCCTCGGCGCCCTGCTTGGTCCGATGGCACTTGGCGTGCCGATCGCCTTCGCGCTCATCATCACCGGCGTCGCGCTGATGATGTATCTCGGCCTCTACGATGCCCAGATCGTCGCCCAGAACGTGCTGAACGGCGCCGACAGCTTTCCGCTGATGGCCGTGCCCTTCTTCATGCTTGCCGGCGAGGTGATGAACACCGGCGGCCTGTCGCGGCGCATCGTCAACCTCGCCATGGCGATGGTCGGCCATATCCGCGGCGGGCTCGGCTTCGTCGCCATCTTCGCCGCCTGCATCATGGCGAGCCTCTCCGGCTCGGCCGTCGCCGACGCGGCGGCGCTCGGCGCGCTTCTGCTGCCGATGATGCTGAAATCCGGCCACGACCCGGCCCGCGCCGGCGGCCTTCTTGCCTCCGCCTCGATCATCGGCCCGATCATTCCGCCTTCGATCGGCTTCATCCTCTATGGCGTCGTCGGTGGCGTCTCGATCACCAAGCTGTTCCTGGCCGGCATCTTCCCCGGCCTGATGATTGCTGCCGCCCTCTGCGTCACCTGGATGATCGTGTCGCGCAAGGAGCAGCACCAGCTGCCGCCGCGCCAAAGCGGCACCGTCAGGATGAAGGCCTTCATCGACAGCCTCTGGGCGCTGTTCCTGCCTGTCATCATCATCGTCGGCCTCAAGTTCGGCGTGTTCACGCCGACGGAAGCCGGCGTGGTTGCCGCCGTCTATTCGCTGTTCGTGTCGATGGTGATCTACCGTGAGCTGCCGCCGGCCAAGCTGTTCCACGTCTTCGTCGCGGCTGCGAAGATCACGTCGATCGTGATGTTCCTCGTCGCCTGTGCCGCCGTTTCGGCCTGGCTGATCACCGTCGCCGACGTGCCCGGCGATCTCGTCGCCCTTCTCGAACCGCTGATGGACAACCAGACGCTGCTGCTGCTGGCAATCATGGCGCTCGTCGTCGTCGTCGGCACCGCCATGGACATGACGCCGACCATCCTGATCATGACGCCGGTGCTGATGCCGATCATCAAGCAGGCGGGTATCGATCCGGTCTATTTCGGCGTGCTGTTCATCATCAACAACTCGATCGGCTTGATCACCCCGCCTGTCGGCACGGTGCTCAACGTCATCTGCGGCGTTTCCAAGCTCAAGATGGAAGAGCTGATGAAGGGCGTCATGCCCTTCCTGATCGCCGAGCTGATCGTGCTTTTCCTGCTCGTGCTGTTTCCGCAACTGGTGACCGTGCCGGTCACCTGGTTTGCGCGATAGGCGCTGAAAGACGCGTGCAACATTCAACCGGCTGGAGGGAGAAACCGGCCAAACCTGGGAGGGAATTATGTTCGACAGACTGATGAAAATGGCACTCGGCGTTGCGTTGCCGGTGGCGCTGATGGCGGCGAGCCCGGCGCTCGCAGAGATCCGCGAGCAGCAACTCAAATTCGCCGCCGCCAACAACAAGGGCCATCCCCAGGTGATGGGCATGGAGAAATTCGCCGAGTTGGTGAAGGAGAAGAGCGGCGGCAAGATCGAGGTCAAGCTGTTTCCGGGCGGCGTGCTCGGCGGCGACGTCCAGACCGTCTCGGCGCTGCAGGGCGGCGTCATCGAAATGACCGTGTTGAACGCCGGCATCCTCGCCGGCAACGTCAAGCAGTTCGGCGCCGTCGACCTGCCCTTCCTGTTCAACAACGGCGAAGAGGCCGACAAGGTCATGGACGGCCCCTTCGGCACCGGCCTTTCCGAACTGCTGCCCGCGACCGGGCTCGTCGGGCTTGGCTATTGGGAGCTGGGTTTCCGCAATCTCACCAACAACCGCCATCCGGTCACCAAGCTCGAGGACATCAAGGGGCTGAAGATCCGCACCATCCAGTCGCCGATCCCGATCGAGCTGTTCAACAATCTCGGCGCCAATGCCGTACCGCTGCCCTATACCGAGCTCTACACCGCGCTCGAAACCGGCACGGTCGACGGGCAGGAAAACCCGGCCGCAAACATTCTCAACGCCAAGTTCTATGAAGTGCAGAAGTACATGACGGTGACCCGTCACCAGTACAACCCGCAGATCGTGCTCATCAGCAAGAAGTTCTGGGACGGCCTCAACGACGAGGAAAAGGCGGTGCTCCAGACATCTGCGACCGAAGCCCGTGATTACCAGCGCCAGGTCTCGCGCGAGTTCGACGCCAAGGCGATCGCCGACATCAAGGCGACCGGCATGGAGGTCAGCGAACTGTCGCCGGAAGAAACCCAGAAGCTGCGCGACGCCGTCAAGCCGATGATCGAAAAGTTCAGCGCCGAGATCGGTCCCGACACGGTCGGGGCGCTGTTCAAGGAGCTCCAGGCCCTTCGCGGCCAGTAAGCCTGCCGCCGGCCCGCGATCGGCGTGGGCCGGCACCCCTTCCCATCAGGAAAGCCGTCGAGATGACCGAGACCCTTCTCAAACCGTTGAAAGCCGGATTGATCGGCGCCGGCATCCAGGCCTCGCTCACGCCGGCCATGCATATGCGCGAAGGTGCGGCACAGGGGCTTGCCTATGAATACGAGCTGATCGACCTCAACCAGCGCGGCATCGGCCCCGAAGGCCTGCCGCACTTGCTTGGCGAAGCCGAACGGCGGGGCCTTTGCGGGTTGAACATCACCCATCCGTGCAAGCAACTGGTCATGCCGTTCCTCGACGAACTGTCGGACGAGGCGCGAGCGCTCGGCGCGGTCAACACGGTGGTGCTCAAAGCGGGCCGGCGGATCGGCCACAACACCGACTGGTGGGGCTTTGCCGAGAGCTTTCGGCGCGGGCTGCCCGATGCCGGCCTGTCGCACGCGGTACAGCTTGGCGCCGGAGGCGCGGGCGTTGCCACCGCCTACGCGCTGCTTTCGATGGGGCTGATCGCGCTGACGGTCTTCGACCGCGAAGCAGAGCGTGCCGAAACGCTGGCGGCCGGCATGTCGGCACTGTTTCCGCAGGCAACCATCGTCGCCGGCACCGACCTTGCCCGGGCGATGCACGTGGCCGACGGGCTCATCCACGCGACACCGACCGGCATGGCGAAATATCCGGGGCTGCCGCTGCCGGCCGATCTGCTCGAGGCGCGCCACTGGGTGGCCGAAGTCGTCTATTTCCCGTTGCAGACCGCGCTTCTGACAGAGGCCCGCCGGCGTGGCTGCAGAACGCTCGACGGTGGCGGCATGGCGGTGTTTCAGGCCGTCGGCGCGTTTCGTCATTTCACCGGCCGCGAACCGGATGCCGCCCGGATGCTTGCCCATTTCAAGGCCCTGACCGCCTGACGACTGCGCAACGAAGGAGACACGCATGAAAACCTCGATTGCCACCGTCTCCTTGAGCGGCGACCTGCGCAGCAAGCTGGAGGCGATCGCAAAGGCCGGCTTCGACGGTGTCGAGATCTTCGAGAACGACTTTCTGGTGTTCGACGAGAGCCCGCGCGAGGTCGGCCGGATCGTGCGCGACCATGGCCTTGCGATCTCGCTCTTCCAGCCATTTCGCGATTTCGAGGGCATGCCGGAACCGCTGAGGGCCCGGACATTCGACCGGGCGGAGCGCAAGTTCGACCTGATGCAGGAAATGGGCACCGACCTGGTGCTCGTCTGTTCCAACGTGTCGCCCGCCGCGCTCGGCGGGCTCGACCGGGCGGCGGCCGATTTCCGCGAGTTAGGCGAGCGCGCCGCCAGGCGCGGCCTCAGGGTCGGATACGAGGCGCTCGCCTGGGGACGCCATATCAACGACCACCGCGATGCCTGGGAAGTGGTGCGCCGCGCAGACCACGAGAATGTCGGCCTGATCCTCGACAGCTTTCACACGCTGGCGCGCAAGATCGACGTCAATTCCATCCGCTCGATACCGAAGGAGAAGATCTTCATCATCCAGCTGGCCGACGCGCCGCTGATCGATATGGACCTGCTCTACTGGAGCCGGCATTTCCGCAACATGCCCGGTGAAGGCGACCTGCCGATACTCGACTTCATGCGGGCAGTGGCCGCAACCGGCTACGACGATTATCTGTCGCTGGAAATCTTCAACGACCAGTTTCGCGGCGGCTCGGCGACGGCCATCTCCGTCGACGGCCAGCGCTCGCTGGTCTATCTCGCCGACCGGGTGCAGCGTGCCGAGCCCGATACCGCGCAGCGCGTGCCTGACATGCCCGACCGCTCCGACGTCGACGGCATCGCCTTCATCGAGTTCACCATCGACGCCGAGGAAGCGGCGCCACTCGAAGCGCTCTTCGGCACACTCGGCTTTCGCCGCGCCGCACGCCACAGGAGCAAGAGCGTCACGGTCTTCCAGCAAGGCGACATTCGTCTGGTGATCAACACCGAAAGCCGCGGCTTTGCCAATTCCTCCTACCTCGTGCACGGCGCTTCGGCCTATGCGATGGGGCTTCTGGTCGACGATGCCCGGGCGACACACCGCCGCGCGCTGGCGCTCGGCGCCGAGGGATTTTCCCAGCCGCTCGACGAGGGAGAGATCGAAATGCCAGCGGTGCACGGCGTCGGCGGCGGCATCGTCTACTTCCTCGATCGCGACAGCGATCTCGGCAGGATATGGGACGTCGAATTCGAACCGGTGCACGACCCGGTGACCGCGGCGGGCCTCTCGGCGATCGACCACATCGCCCAGACAATGCACTATGACGAACTGTTGACGTGGCTCCTGTTCTACACCTCCCTGCTCAAGGCGCATAAGACGCCAGTCGTCGATATCATCGACCCATCGGGCATCGTTCGCAGCCAGGTAGTGGAAAACGCATCCGGATCGCTGCGCATCACCATGAACGGGGCCGAGAACCGCAACACGCTCGCCGGGCGCTTCATCGCCGAAACCTTCGGCTCCGGCATCCAGCATCTCGCCTTCAACACCGACGACATCTTCAAAACGGCCGACCAGCTTGCCGCCGGTGGCTTTGTCTCGCTGGCGATCTCGCCGAACTATTACGATGATCTGGAAGCCCGCTTCGGGCTCGATCCTGATTTCACCGAGCGATTGAAGGCGAAGAACATCCTCTACGACCGGGACGATCACGGCGAATATTTCCAGCTCTACAGTCCGACCTTTTCCGGCGGCTTCTTCTTCGAGATCGTCGAGCGCCGCGGCTATCGCGGTTATGGCGCGGCCAACGCCATCTTCCGGATCGCGGCCCTTCGCAAGTTGCTCGAGCCGGCGGGCATGCCCCGCGCCTGAGCATCGATCGCCACGCGCCGGACGTAACAGTTACGAAAAGGAGATTTACTCTTCTAAGACAGAGTATTCGTGACTACTGTGCCCTTAAGCAGACTCCGTGGGACTGAACCTGGCCTTGTTGCTGAAAGGGTGTCGCATGACCGTGCCGAAAGCCGCTTTCTCTGCCTTTTCGTTTCTTGTGGCGGTCGCGCTCAGCGTCTCGAATGCCGGCGCGCAACAGGCGCCGGCCGTGGTCGTGGCGCCAGCAAAGATCGTCGATCTGCGCGAAAGCGTCGACCTGACCGGCCGGGTGGCGGCCACCCAGAAAGTCGACATCCGCGCCCGCGTTGCCGGCTTCCTCGAGGCGGTCAACTTCAAGGAAGGGCAGAAGGTAACGGCAGGCACCCAGCTCTATCAGGTCGAGGACGGCGCCTACCGCGCGGCGGTGCAGGAGATCGTCGGTTCGATCGAAGCCGCCGAGGCGCAGCGGGATCTGGCAGTGCTCGAGCAGGAGCGTGCCAAACAGCTGATCGCGACCAATACGATCTCGCAGGCCAAGGTCGATACCGCCAATGCCGAAGTCAAGAAGGCTGAGGCCGAGCTCGTCAGGTTGAAGGGCAGCAAGGAGAGTGCCGACCTCAACCTCTCCTACACCAAGATCATCGCACCCTTCGAAGGCGTGCTGGGCCTGACCTCTGCCGATGTCGGCGCGCTGGTCGGCCCGGATGCCGGCCCGCTCGTCACCTTGACGAAACTCGACCCGATCTATGTGGAGTTTCCCGTCTCGACCGCACTGCTCCTGACCTACCGTGAGCGCGTGCAGAAGGGCGTGACGCATGGTGGCGCGAATGTCGGCCTGACCTTGCCGAACGGAACGGAATATCCGCTGAAAGGCACGATCGATTTCATCTCCAGCACGGTCGCGCAAGGGACGGACACGGTCACCGTGCGCGCCGTGTTCGACAACCCGAACGCGCTTCTGCTCGACGGGACGCTGGTGCGGGTCATGCTTGAACAATCCGACAAGCAGGACGTGTTGGCCGTTCCGCAGCAGGCGGTGCAGCGCGACCAGCAGGGCGCCTTCGTCATGGTTGTCGATGCCGCGTCCAAGGTCGAACTGCGTCGTATCGACGTCGACCGTTCTGCTCGCGGCCTGTCAGTCGTCAGCAAAGGGCTGAAGGAGGGCGAGAACGTCATCACCGAAGGTGTCGGCAAGGTGAGGCCGGGCATCACGGTTGACGCGGCACCGGCTGCGGGTGGCTGAACATGATCTCTGAAATCTTCATCGATCGCCCGCGCTTTGCCGCCGTCATCTCGATCGTTCTGACGCTCGCCGGCCTGATCGCGCTGACCCGGCTGCCGATCGCCCAGTTTCCCGACATCGTTCCGCCGCAGGTAAGCGTCACCGCGAGCTATCCCGGCGCTGGCGCCGAGGTGGTCGAAACCACCGTCGCCCAGCCGATCGAGAGCAAGATCGTCGGCGTCGACGACATGCTCTACATGAAATCGACGAGCGGCGCCGACGGCTCCTACACATTGACCGTGACCTTCGCGGTCGGCACCGACCCCGACATCGCCACCGTCAACGTGCAGAACCGCGTGTCGCTGGCCGAGGCGGGGCTGCCGGCGGAGGTCAAGCAGACCGGCGTCAGCGTGCGCAAGAAATCGTCGGCGCTGATGCAGGTGATCACCATCTACGGCAAGGAAGGCAGCGACTTCGATTCGTTGTTCCTGTCGAACTACGCGACGATCAACCTGCTCGACACGGTCAAGCGGACGCCGGGTGTCGGCGATGCCTCGCTGTTCGGCGCGCAGGACTACGCCATGCGCATCGTTCTCGACATCGACAGGCTGACCAATCTGGGCCTGACGCCGACCGATGTGATCAACGCACTGAAAGCGCAGAACGTTCAGGCGGCGATCGGCCGGATCGGCGCGCAGCCGATGACCGACGACCCGCTGTTTCAGCTCAACCTGCAGACCCAGGGCCGCCTCACCGATCCCGCACAATTCGAAGACGTGGTGTTGAGGGCTGAGCCGGACGGCTCGTTCGTGCGCATCCGCGATATCGCCCGGGTCGAACTGGGGGCCGCGAGTTCCGACAGCAACGCCCGCTTCAATGGTAAACCGGTGGCGATGATCGGCACCTACCAGGCACCGGGCGCCAACGCGCTTGCCGCCGCCGAGGGCGTCAATCAGGCTCTGGAGCGATTGTCCCGGTCGTTTCCCGACGGCCTGACCTACTCCATCTCCTATGACACCACTCAGTTCGTCGAGGCGAGCGTCGACAACGTCGTGCATACGCTGCTCGAAGCCTTCGTTCTGGTCATCATCGTCGTCTTTCTGTTCCTGGGCAATGTCAGGGCGACGTTGATCCCTCTGATCGCCGTGCCGGTCGCGCTGATCGGTACCTTCGCGGTCATCCTGGCCATGGGCTTCTCGCTGAACACCATCTCGCTGCTGGCGATGGTTCTGGCGATCGGCATCGTCGTCGACGACGCGATCGTCGTCGTCGAAAACATCGAGCGGGTGATGGAGGAAAACCCCGGCATGCTGGCTCCCGAGGCAGCCCGGCTTGCCATGGGCGAGATCACCGGGGCGATCGTCGCCATCACGCTGGTGCTGCTGTCGGTGTTCGTGCCGGTCGCATTCATTCCCGGATTGAGCGGGCAACTGTTCCAGCAGTTCGCCGTCGCGGTGTCCGTGTCGATGGTGATCTCGGCGATCAACGCGCTCACTTTAAGCCCGGCGCTCTGCTCGATCCTGCTGAAGCCGCATCACGGACCCAAACGCGGCATCCTCGGCTGGATCTCGCGGCGGATCGACAACGGCCGCGACGGTTATGTCCATGTGGCCGGGCATATCGCCCGCCGTGCGGTTCTCGGGCTCGTGCTTCTGGCCGTTGCGATCGCGGCGAGCGGCTGGCTCTTCCGTATCGTCCCAACAGGCTTTCTGCCGAGCGAAGACCAGGGCGCCTACTTCACCGAAATCAGATTGCCGGAGGGAGCGTCCTACAACCGCACCGACGCGGTCGTGCGCGACGTCGAAAAGATGCTCGCAGGCATCGATGGCGTAGCCGACGTCATTACCGTCACCGGCTACAGCTTCCTCGATGGCCTTTCCAAATCGAACAGCGCCTTTGCCATCGTCACCATGAAGCCGTTCGCCGAGCGGCCCGGCAAGGCGAGCTCCGTCGATGCCGCGGTTGCCACGACCATGGCCAAGGGCGCCACCGTGCGCGGCGCACAGATCTTCGCCTTCAACCTGCCGCCGATCATGGGTCTCGGCACCGGTTCCGGCTTCGAGTACCAGTTGCTCGATCTTCAGGGCCGATCGCCGGCGGACCTTGCGGCAACGGCCGGGGGCCTGATCGTCGCAGCCAACCAGAACCCGCTGCTCGGGCCGACCTTCACCACCTATTCCGCGAGCGCGCCGCAGCTTTATCTCGATCTCGACCGGGACCGCCTGCAGGCACTCGGCGTCTCGGTTAGCGACCTCTTCACCACGCTCCAGGGCACGCTCGGGTCGTTCTACGTCAACGACTTCAACCTGTTCGGACGCAGCTGGAAGGTCAACATGCAGGCGGCACAGGCCGACCGCGCCTCGGTCGACGACATTTCCCGGCTGCACGTGCGCAACGCCTCCGGCGGCATGGTGCCGGTCGCCTCCGTCGCCCGCGTCGAATATGTCATCGGGCCGCAATCGATCGTCCGCTACAACAATTATCGCTCGATCACGCTCAACGGTCAGCCCGCAGCCGGCGTGTCGTCCGGCGAGGCGCTGGCCGCGATGGAAGCGCTGTCGGCCACCACGCTACCGCCCGGCTACAGCTACGAATGGACGGGCACCGCTTTGCAGGAGCTTGAAGCTGCCGGGCAGACAACGGTGATCCTCGCGCTCGCGGTGCTGTTTGCCTACCTGTTCCTCGTCGCACTCTATGAAAGCTGGACGATCCCGGTTCCCGTGCTGTTGTCGGTGGCGGTCGGCGTCGCAGGCGCCCTCGTCTCGGTCCTGATCGCGGGCCTCTCCTTCGACATCTACGCCCAGATCGGCCTCGTCGTGCTGATCGCGCTCGCCTCCAAGAATGCGATCCTGATCGTCGAATTCGCCAAGTTCCACCGGGAGAAGGGTGCAGGCATCGTCGAGGCGGCGATGGAAGGCGCCCGCGCCCGCTTCCGTGCCGTGATGATGACGAGCTTCGCCTTCATCGTTGGCCTCGTTCCGCTGGTGACGGCGCAAGGGGCCGGCATGCTGAGCCGTCGTGCCGTCGGCACCGGCGTGGCGGGCGGCATGCTTGCCGCTTCGCTCATCGGCATCTTCATCATCCCGGCGCTCTATGTCGTCTTCCAGTGGCTGCGCGAGCGCGGCCACAAGCTCGCCGGACTTTCGACCACGGGCGGCGTTCACCCATCGGCCGCGAAGGTTGATGCCGAAGCGCATGTTGCCGCCGATAGTCAAGAGGAGGCCCGGCGCCCCGCCGTCGAACCAAGCGGTCCCTGACGCGGGCCCGCTGTCACACGCGCTTCAAGAAAGGCCGCTATGCGGTTTGCCCATCTGTGGCACGGCGCCTGCAGTTCCGCAGGCGCCAGACCGCAACTTGACAGCCAGTGCGAAACGGCGGCAAAGTTCCGGCATGGGGTCGCGATCACCCCACGAGGCGACAGCCGAAGTATCGCGTCCAATCAACCGCTCAGACGGAGGACGCGTGATGCCGTCACCTCTCGAAATTTCCCCTGAAAAGCTAGTGCGCCTCATCGGTACGCCGAAATGCCCTTCGCTGATCGACGTCAGGACCGACGAGGATTTCGATGCGGATCCGCGGTTTATCCCGGGATCTCTCAGACGCGACCATAGGCTTGTCGAGGACTGGACCGGCGAATTTGCCGGGCGGTCCGCCGTCGTCATTTGCCAGCGCGGCCGGAAGCTGAGCCACGGGGTCGCTGCCTGGCTGCGCCACGCGCGCATTCCCGCCGATGTGCTCGAGGGCGGCTTCGAGGCCTGGGCGGAAGCCGGGCTTTCAACGGTTCCCGCCTCCGCCCTGCCGAAGCGCCAGCCGAACGGACACACGCTCTGGGTCACGCGTGCGCGCCCGAAAATCGACCGGATCGCCTGCCCCTGGCTCATCAGGCGCTTCGTCGATCCCGATGCGGTCTTCCTGTTCGTGGCTCCGTCCGAAGTCGAAGCGGTGGCCGACCGCTTCGACGCGACGCCTTTCGACGTCGACGCCCCGATCCGCTGGAGCCATCGCGGCGAGCGCTGCACCTTCGATGTGATGGTCGAGGACTTCGGGCTTGAAACCGGGCCGATGCTGCAGCTGGCGACCATCGTGCGCGGCGCAGACACGGCGCGCCCCGACCTTGCCCCCGAAGTCGCTGGACTGCTCGCGGCTTCGCTCGGGCTATCGCGAATGTATGCGGACGACCACGAGCAGTTGCAGGCGGGCATGCTGCTCTATGACGCCTTCTATCGCTGGTGCCGCGATGCCACCGGCGAAACGCACAACTGGCCCTCGGCAAAAAAGGGGGCATGACATGACTGACGTCGTCCACACGCCCGACGCCGGCAGGGCGTCGGCACCCCACGATCACGGCATTCCTTTTGCGGAAGCGCTACTGGTGTGGATGCGGATCGCCGCCTTGAGCTTCGGCGGCCCGGCGGGCCAGATCGCGGTGATGCACCGCGTCCTCGTCGACGAAAAGCGCTGGATCGGCGAGCACCGGTTTCTGCATGCGCTCAACTATTGCATGCTGTTGCCAGGCCCCGAGGCGCAACAGTTGGCGATCTATATCGGCTGGCTGCTGCATCGCACCGCGGGCGGGCTGGTTGCCGGCATCCTGTTCGTGCTGCCAGGTTTTGTCGCCATCCTGGGCTTGAGCTACGTCTATGTCGCCTTCGGCGACGTCGCCCTGATCGAGGGGCTGTTCTTCGGGCTGAAGGCGGCCGTGCTTGCCGTCGTGATCCAGGCGGTTTTCCGGATCGGCAGCCGGGCGCTCAAGAACAGGCTGATGATCGGCATTGCGGCCGCAGCCTTCGTCGCGATCTTCTTCTTGCGCGTTCCCTTCCCGCTGATCATCCTTGCGGCTGGCATTGTCGGCTATATCGGCGGACGCCTGGGCTCGCCGCTCTTTCGCATCGGCGGCGGACATGGCAAGGCCAGCGGAGCCGTGCTCGACGACGCGGAATCGGCGCTCGGGGAGGAAACACCGGCGCATGCCCGTCCCAACCTCGCCTGGTCGCTCAAGGTTTCTGCGGCATTTCTCGCTCTCTGGCTCGCGCCACTCGCACTGCTGTTCACGCTGCTCGGATCGGGGAATGTGTTTACCGAGATCGGCTGGTTCTTCAGCAAAATGGCTGTCGTCACCTTCGGTGGCGCCTATGCGGTGCTCGCCTATGTCGCTCAGGAAGCCGTGCAGCATTACGGCTGGCTAAGGCCCGGCGAAATGCTCGACGGCCTCGGCATGGCGGAAACGACGCCTGGCCCCTTGATCATGGTCGTGCAGTTCGTCGGGTTCATGGGCGCCTATCGCGATCCAGGTCTGCTCTCGCCCATGACGGCGGCGACGCTTGCAGCGTTGCTGACGACCTGGGTGACCTTCGTGCCCTGCTTTCTCTGGATCTTTCTCGGAGCGCCCTTCATCGAAAGGCTCCGGGGCAATGTCGCACTGACCGGCGCCATGTCGGCCATCACAGCCGCCGTCGTCGGGGTCATCCTCAACCTTGCGGTCTGGTTCGGCCTTCACACCCTGTTCTCGCAGGTCGTTGCGTGGGATGTCGGCGGCATGACGCTCGATATGCCCGTTCCCGGCTCGCTGGTCTGGCCGTCACTGCTGCTCACACTTGCGGCTGCAATGGCGATCTTCCGCTTCAAGACCTCGGTGATCGCGACGCTGCTCGCCTCGGCGCTGGCTGGAATGGCGTGGAGGCTGATCGGCGCGTAGGATTGCAATGATCAGGCGGCAAAACTGCCGGCAGAGGGCATGTTGACGTCGCCCCAGTTCTTCAGCGCAAGGATGACCGGCTCGAGCGTACGGCCTCGCTCCGAGAGATCGTAGTCGACCCTCGGCGGGACCTGGGCAAAAACCGTGCGCGTGATCAGGCCGTCGGCCTCGAGCTCGCGCAACTGGTTCGTCAGCATGCGCTGCGTCACGTTCGGAAGTTTCCGGCGGATTTCGTTGAAGCGCAGGGTGCCGGACATCAGGTGGTAGAGCACCACGCCCTTCCACTTGCCGTCGATCAGGCTGAGGGTCGCCTCCACGGCGCATCCCGGGCTGCAATCGAAACGGTCGCGGCGCGTGCGTCCCATCCAATGGTATCCTTTTCGACACTATGGGCATTAAATGTGCGTTCTTGCGATATCCTATCATAGTGCGCATCTTGGTTGTGTTCAACCGATGGAGAATTCAATGCGAGCCGTAGCCTACCAGGTCCCCCAACCGATCGAAGCCGAGATGTCGCTGGTCGATGTCGACTTGCCGCGCCCAGAGCCGACCGGCCGGGACATTCTCGTCGAGGTCAAGGCGATCTCGGTCAACCCGGTCGACACCAAGATCCGCCGTGGCGCAAAGCCCGAAGCCGGACAGTGGAAGGTTCTCGGCTGGGATGCCGCCGGCATTGTCAGCGCCGTTGGACCCGAGGCCACGATCTTCAAACCGGGCGACGCGGTCTTTTATGCCGGCGCGATCAACCGCCAGGGCACCAACGCCGAATTTCATCTGGTCGACGAGCGGATCGTCGGCAGCAAGCCAAAGTCGCTGGATTTTTCCGCCGCGGCGGCCCTGCCGCTGACATCGATCACCGCGTGGGAAATGCTGTTCGATCGGCTTGACGTCAACAGGCCGGTTCCGGGCGCCGCCAACGCCATCGTCATCATCGGTGGCGCCGGCGGCGTCGGCTCGATCGCCATCCAGATCGCGCGTGCGCTGACGGACCTCACCGTGATCGCGACCGCCTCACGTCCTGAAACCGTCGAATGGGTGAAGTCGCTCGGCGCCCACCATGTCATCGACCACCGCCAGCCGCTCGCCGAACAGATCGAGGCGCTTGCAATTGGCCAGCCCGGCTTCGTCTTTTCCACCACCAACACCGACGATCATATCGGCGAGATCGTCGAGCTGTTGGCGCCCCAGGGCCGTTTCGGCCTGATCGACGACCCCAAGCAGCTCGATGCTCTGCCGCTCAAGCGCAAGAGCCTCTCGCTCCATTGGGAGCTGATGTTCACCCGCTCGCTGTTTGCGACGGCAGACATCGAGAAACAGCACGCCTTGCTCAACAGCGTGTCGGAGCTGGTCGATGCCGGCAAGATCAGGTCCACCCTCAACGACGACTTCGGGACGATCAATGCGGAAAACCTCAAGCGCGCGCACGCGCTAATCGAATCGGGCAGGGCCAAGGGCAAGATCGTCCTTTCAGGCTTCTAGACAGGCAGGGGGCGCTTCCGCCCCCTCCCCTCCTGCACCCACCAAGCCTGCCGCCGCACCGTTCCACCGGGTCGGCAGCGGCCGGCATCTGCCAGGCATTCCAATGAAAACCGAGGCACGGACGCGGTCGTAACGACCACGGCTCTGGCCGATGCCGGCATGCCACTCACGTCTCCCCCATTTCACGTCGACCGAAAGATACCGTGATGACACATCCATCCGAAAAGCTGATCTCACTGGCGATCCTTGCCGCCCGGCCGGGTAAACGCGATGCCCTGCGTGACGGGCTGATGGCCCTGATCGAGCCGACCCGCAACGAGCCCGGTTGCCTGGACTACGTCCTGTTCGAGATGAAGGACGAGCCCGGAACCTTCTACATGCGCGAGGCCTTCACCAGCCGGGCCGCCCTCGACGCGCACTTTCAGACGCCGCATTTCCAGGCTTTTGCCGCGACCGTGGATGATCTGCTCGCCCGTCCGTTGCAACTGGTCTTCCTCGACCAGATTTCATCCTGAGCACGGATCGAGCCTGCCTTTCGCCGGGTCGTGCCCGGTGAACTCAATCGCGCGCCCGGGCATGTCACGCCTCCGTCACGCGCAAAGCGAGCACAGGTATGTTACGTACACTCCACTCGCAGCGGCCCGAGGGTTTTTCGTCAATCGCCGCAGGGTTTGAGTAAGATCATGCAACGATATCTTTTTCACATCCAACTGGCAGGCAGCACAAGCCGCGACAAGATCGGCACGCTGCTGGCCAGCGATAACCAGGCGGTCGAACATGGCCGTCTGGTTGCCGACGAAATCGCCGAAGACGACGACTATCGCGGCGTTATCGTCGCGGTGGAAAACGCCGATGGCCGTCTGCTGGCAAGGCTGACGGCTTCCAGGACCATGCCGCCCTGGCTGATCGCGACATCGAAGTTCGAGCATGCCTGGGCAGAAATGAGAATTGATTTCAGTAAATTGTAATCTGAATTTTTCAGTACGAACACTTTGAGCATCCGGCCGGGCGATCAGCCTGCCCCAGAGGAAGAGGCATCGGCGATGCCTCTTCCTCTGTTATTTTGTCAGTCTTGTCTTGTCGTTCTGTCAGAAGGTCGCCTTTGCACTCAGGATGAAGGCACGGCCCGGCTCATAGAGCGGCGTGACGGTGCCAAATTCCTGACCATAGGTGGCGCGCGCCGAATAGGTCTCGTCGAAGATGTTCTTGATCTCCGCGCGCAGCGTCAGATTGCTGTGGCTCGGCGGCTGGTACTCGACGAAGGTGTTGAACACCTTGTAGCCTTCGAGCGTCGGCGTCCCGGCCGCGACATCATCATTGTCGAGCGCAATCTCCACGTCGCCGCCGACAGTCACACCCCAATCCATAAATGTGTGGGCGGCCAGCAGCGTGATGAACTGGCCGGCAGGGGCCGCAAGATAGATGCCGGTATCGGAGTCAGCCGGCTTCCCGTCGATCGACACGTCGACATTGGCATATTTGGCCTTGAAGTAGCCATCGCCCCATTCATATCCGGCACCGACTTCGAAGCCTTTCGAGCGGACGTCATGGTTCTCGGTCGCCCTCGCGGCCGCGTATTTGGCGGTTCGCGCATCGTCGATATCGGTGCGGAAGAGACTGCCTTCGAGCGTGAAGCCATCGTGTTTGGCGACAAGGCCGAAGGCGTAATTGTCCGCCGTGACCGGCTCCGGACCCGTTCCGTAGTTCCAGTTCGGGTTCATGATGAAGTTTTCGGCCAGCGGCACACCGGCCCAGACACGGGAATAGCCGGCTTTGGCGATCAACAGGTCCTCGATCAGGTCATATTCGCCCGAGACGTTGCCGCTGAAGCCGGCATTGTCCCACTTCTCGTTTCTGGTCCCGGTAAACCATTGCTGGTCGCCGCGCACGCCGAAGGATAGACGCGTGCGCTCCCATGGATCGAGCCGCGCCTGCGCATAGATGCCGACGTTGCGCGCCCGCTCCGTCGAGGCATCGTATGGATCTTCAAGCTCGGCCTTGTCGTTGTAGAAGTCGAAACCGGCGGTGATGCTGCCGATGTCGAAGCTGAACTTGTTCTCGACCTTGCCGTTGAAGCTGCCGGTCTCGCCGGCACCGGGATAGGGAACCGATACCGTGCTCGGCGCCACAGGTCGCGGGAAGATCGGGATTTCGAGCCGCGTCGAGCTGTAAGCCAGAACCACGGTCGGATCCCACCAGCCCTCGGGCGTGCTGTCGGTGTAGGAAAACACCGTGTTCTGCCGGTCGAGCGTGTAGTCGCGCACGCGCGGCTCCCACGGCGGACGGCCGCTGATGAAGCCGGTATTGGCGCGGAACGGCCGGGGAGCGTCGTCGTAGACACGCTCATGGCTGAGCTCGAAACGGTCGCCGCTCTCGAATTCGTATGCCACCTTGCCGAGCCCGCTCAAAAGGTCGGTTCGCGTGCCTTCGACGATGCTGCCGGTTCCCGACTTGAACTCGTCACCCTTGGCGAAGTTGAAGTAGCCGAGAAATTCGAACCCTTCTTGCATGCCATAGGCGGAAAGGCCGGTCTGGAACGTCTTGCTGTTGAAATTGTAGTTGGAGCTGACGAAGCCGCCATAACCATCGCCGTCGAGCAGGTCGCGGGCATCCTTGGTCTGGTAGGCAATGGCGCCGCCGAGCGCGCCAGGCCCCGCATCGGCAGGCGCAATGCCCGCATCGACGCGCACGGCCTTGAGCAGGCTCGGATCGATCAGGTTGGTCGCGTTGTGATGGAAGACCTTGTTGTTCTGCCGACCGCCATCCATGGTCACGGCGAGATTGTTCTCTTCGATGCCGTGGACATAGACCTTCTGCGACATCGGCAGCGAGCTGCCGACCGCGATGCCCGGCTCGCCGCGAAAGACGTCGGCGATGTTGGCGGGGTTTCGCTGTTGAAGCTCCTTCTCGCCAATGACGATTTCCCCGACACCCAGCGCATCGCCGAAGACCGATATCGGATCGAGCGACGTGGAGCCGTCCGCCGGCGTGACGGCCGCGCCGCCGCCCGCAGCCCCGATCACCGCCGTGCGGCCGCCGATGATACGGTAGTCGATGCCCGTCCCCGCAAGCATCCGCGCCAGCGCCTCTTCCGGCGCGTAGGTGCCGACGACGGCCCTGGACATGACCCCGCGCGAGGCGGACGCGGCCAGCGTCACCTGCAGGCCCGATTGACGCCCGAAGAGATTGAGCGCGTCGGCCAGCGGTTGGGCCGGCACGTTGAAGCTGCGCGCGGCGCTCGCCTTGGAGGCCGTGGCCTGCGCCAGTGCCGGGCTCGGCCAATGCACCGTCGATGCGAGGCAGATCGTCATTGCCGTCGTTGCCATCAGCCGCCTTGCCGGACGCCCGCCGTCGCTGTCCCATTTCAAACGACGAAATTCCTTGCGGCCCTGCGATATGCACATTGTATTCTCGTCTCCTTGAACAGCACTCCGTTGCCGAGCGCTTTTCAACAAAGACGAGGGTCTCGATATTTTTTCTCAGAAATATTGAATATAATTCCCGGGCTTTTCAGTATTGCGAAAGAATACGCCCGTAGGTTGAAAACTCCCTGACGCGACCACCGTAGGGCTCGACCAGGGCTTTCAATGCATTGTCTGGATCGGTGAGATCGTAGAGGCCGGTGACCTTCAGGCCGGCGAGCTTGCGATCCGGAACTGCGATCCATGCCGAATGATAGCGCTGGAGTTGTTCGGCGACCGTGCCGATCGAGGCGTCCTTGACGAAGATCCGCCCGCTGCGCCAGGCCGCGACCTGATCCGGCTGGATGGTGTTGCGGATCACGCCACCATCGTTCGTATTCACCACCGCCATCTCGCCGGGCAGCAGCCTGAAATCCGGCGTGCGCCTTGCCTCGCCGACCGATACCTGGACAACGCCTCTTTCCAGCTCGACGGTGGTTTCCTCATGCGCAAGCCTGATATCGAAGGCCGTGCCGACGACAACCACCCTGACACCGCCCGCCTCGACGGTGAACGGGCGCGCAGCATCGTGTGCGACATCGAAGAACGCTTCACCGGAGAGCAGGGTGACGTGCCGCCCCGACGCCGTCATCTCGGTCTTGATCGCGCTGTCGCCACCCAGTTCGATAACCGTTCCATCGTCCAGCGCTACCCTCGCATTCTGGCCCGCCGCGGTGATGTGATCCGCCTGAAGGCGGATCAGGAGCGAGGGACCGGCCAGAAAGAGAAGCAGGGTTGCGGCCATCGCGGCGACGGCGGCCATGGCCGGGCGACGCCAGCTCCGCCTGCGGATGGCAACGACATTGCCACGTGGCGCGTCGGCCCACAGATGCTCATAGGCGGGCACCGTTTCGCCCATGAGCTGCCAGGTGCGCAGCGCGTATTGCCAGGCCCGCCGGTGGTCGCCGGACTGACGCAACCAGCGCTCGAAGTCGGCGGCAAGCTCGGGACAGCTGGGTTCAGCCTTCAGCCGCAGAAACCAGGCCATGGCATCTTCCAGGGTAGCGGTTGCGATTTCCTGATCTTGGGTCAATGACTTCCTACGCCGGTCTGGCCTCTTGCGAGGCACTTCTACCCGAACAATCCCTCTTTTGACAAAGACGATTAGCGCGCCGTTTTTTTTCAGCGCGCAACGACTTAGGTCGGATTGACCAGAAGCGCCGTAGCAATCTTCGTCATCGCCGCCGCAACGTAACGATGTGCGCTGGCCGTCGAGATGTTCAGGTGCGATGCCACTTCCTCGAGCGTGTACCCACCGAAGCGGTGCATTTCGACCGCGACACGCGCCTCGACCGGCAGTTCGGAGAGGATCTGCGAGATCCGGCGAACGTCATCGCACAGCAACGTCTGCTGTTCAGGGGTCGGCGTGTCGGCCGGCACCGACCAGAACGGGACATCGTCCTGGTGACCGACCGCCGTGACCTTCCGCCGCCGCAAGACGTCGAGCGACAGGTTCCTCACGGTCCGATAGAGGTAGGCAAGGAGTTGCCCCTTCGTGATCGATCGGGTGCTTGAGGGCAGAAAACGGACGAAAGCATCCTGGACGATGTCTTCGGCCGCGTCGCGGGACCCGAGCAGGCGCACCGCATAGGCAACAAGCGCCGGACGGTGGGCAATAAAGATATCGACGCGCGTTTCGGATTGGGTCTCGGTCGTCATGGGATCCTGGCCGGGAGCGGGTTCGTCCACGCGCATTGCTTTGCGCGGACGGCCGTAAAATTGAAAACATGCCTATAATAGTCAAGTTTAAAATTCAGCCCGATGCCAACTTTTCCCATTGAAGCCGCGAGTGTGTCCCGCGCGCCGCCAGTAATTAAGAGCCGGAAATGCCGGTGTTATCCGTTCGAACGGCGAACGATCAGCTCCGCAGCGCCGTCTTGAGGGTATCGCCGCTGACGAGGAGGACTTTCCTGGCTGCGTCTTCCGCCAACGCCGCCCAATGGTTTCTGATCGTCGTCGCCATCTGCACCCAGGCCCGATCGACGCCATTCAACTCGAGGGCGGCGATCAGCGCGTCCAGCCGTTCGACGCAAGCGGCGATGTTGACGTGCAGTCGCGACGCCTGATCGAGGGTCATGGCCGGATGCCCGAGCAGCTTTGGAACTGTCGTCGCCGCCATTTTCACGCGCTCGTCTTCTTCGATCAACGATCGCTGCCACGCTTCGCACATATACGCCCCCCACACGCTCGCACATGGCAGGATCGGCTCCCGCCCCACAACAGCCCATCAGGCAGAGCCGACACCCGCACCGCGAAACATCGGTCGCTCGGGAGCCGGTTCGCCTTACTGATCCCTGGAGCGGGCGACACTGCTCATTGCGCGGTGCCGCCGTAAGGGTCGTCGCGTCACACCAGGGTGATCCGGTCGCGGCCCGTGCGCTTGGATTGATAAAGGCCATCATCCGCACGGCGCAGCACGTCACCAATCGACGTATCCGAATGCAGGATTTCAGTCAGACCGCCGCTGATCGTCGCGGCAAACGCCAAGGTTCTCCGCAGCTCCGCTGTGATCTTCTGGCGGAGCCGGTTTGCGATTCCTTCGCCTTCCAAACGGGTCGTTCCGGGCATCAGCACGACGAATTCGTCGCCGCCGAGACGCGCCAGAACGTCGCCAGAGCGCAGTGCGCGCCGGCACACGCTGGCAATCGTCGCCAGCAGTTCATCACCGACGGAGTGTCCGAATTCGTCATTGGCTGCCTTGAAGTTGTCGACGTCGAACATCAGCAGGGACGTTGGAACGCGGCTGCCAGCCGAAAGGCCGAACTCGACCGCAAGCACGTCGAGCAGCTTTCGCCGGTTGTAGATCCCGGTTAGCGGGTCGGTCTCGCTTTGAAGGCGCAGTTGATGTTCGATGGCATTCTTTTCGGTGATATTGCTGGCGACCCAGACGACGGCGTCTTCGTCGTCGACCGGAAAGTCGAGCGCCTGCACCCGCCCTTCGAACCAGATCGGGTGGTCGGGGCCCGTCTTTTCCAGGCCTTTGACATCGCTGCCGGCGAGGCTGTACTCGACAATGTGAAGCGCGCCTGAAGAGAGCGCCTTCCCGATCTCGCGGACGAACCATTGCGCCTTGTCCTGCGCAAGCACGTCAAAGACGTTCTGGCCGACCAGATTGCTGCCGTCGTGGTAGTAGCGGTGATCGGACCCACCGAACAGCGCCGCATAGCGTCCGCTGCGCGTCAAAATGAAAGCTGGGTCGGGCAGCGCTGCGAGGATGAGACTAAGCTGAGCGCGTGAGAAGCGCGCCTCGTTCATCGATGGTGGATCTGCGCAGACAGGACTAGGCAATACGCTCATGACGATGGCATCCAGGCATTTCCGTCGTCCTTCCGTCTCGCCGACGCGGGACTGAGGGAGAAACGGCATCCAATTCACTCGAGGTGATGCTGTCGCAAAAACCCTTCCAAATATTCAATATTTCTAAGTTAACCGCCCCGCCGGCAACAGTCGACCCAGGCGACACCAGAAAACGTGCCTGATCGAACCAATATTCACGTTCGCCGGCAAGGACAGCGAACCATAGGGTCGGGGGCACTTGGCAATCCGGTCGAATCCGTAGATCCCGATGGGCAGGCGCGCGCGGCGACATCGACGGTGGCGCTGACGAACGCGAACTGCACTGCGGAGGGAACCGACACATGCTACGCTGGGGAATTCTTGGGACGAGCTTCATCTCCGACACCATGGCCGAAGCCATTGTCGGAAGCGATGGTTCGCGCATCGAAGCAGTCGCCGGGCGCGATCCGCAGCGCCTGTCGGGTTTCGCGGCGAGATACGGCGTTGCCAAGCACTACTCCGGTTTCGACGCGCTGCTCGACGACCCTGAGATCGATGTCGTCTATGTCGGCCTGCCCAACAACATGCACCATCAGGCGGTCATCCGGGCAGCGGAAAAGGGCAAGGCGATTCTGTCGGAGAAATCGCTGACGACGACGATGGCCGATGCAGACGCCCTGGCCCAGGCAGTGCGCGACAACGACATCTTCTTTCTCGAGGGCCTGATGTATCTCTGCCATCCGCTGATGGCCAAGGTCGGTGACATCCTGCGCTCCGGCCGGCTCGGCGCGATCCGTTCGGTCTCGGGCCTCTACGCCGCCGATATCTGGAAGTTCGTCAATCCGCACGGCGGCGGTACGATCTTCAATCTCGGCTGTTACCCCGCCTCGCTGCTGCATTTCGTGATCCAGACCGGCTGCGGCCCGGACGCCTTTGCCAAACGCACCGTCAGTGCGTTTGGAAACCCCTCGACGCATGACGGCAATATCTGCGATGCAAGCCTTTCGGTTCGCTTCGACAACGGCGTACTCGCCACGCTGCAATCGACCGACAGCTTCGGCATGGCGCATGCCTTTTCCGTCCACGGGGAACGCGGATCGCTGCGGTTCGTGAGCAACCCGTGGCTGCCGATCGCGGGCGAAAACCGGCTGGAGATCTCCGCTTATGGCGAGGCGCCCGAGGAGATCGTCGTTCTTTCCGATCACGACGCCTTCGGCCATCAGGTGCGGCTCGTGGAGACGTGCCTGAAGGCCGGCCGGAAGGAAGCGCCGCGCCCGGCGCCGCGGCTCGCCGATTCGCTCGAAATCATGTCGCTGCTGTCGGCCTGGGATCAGCAGGCGCGATTGTCCGTCGGCGCAAGCGTCTCCGGGCGCTCCGGCTGATCGACCTCGCGTGGCGGAGGCCGCCCGTTTGCGGCCATGCGGCAGCCGGCGAACCGGGTCACCAAAAATGATTGTCGGCGCGGCGTAGGACAACGTTCCAAACCGTGCGGTTTGTGCGTAACACTGGAACACCGCGCGAGGGGCGCGCGGCTTTCTTGGGGGAATTATGAAGAGATTGTTGCTCACCGCTGCGCTGTTTCTCGGCGCAGCCGCAGTCGGACATGCCCAGACCGTCAATGCCGGAAAATACACCGTAGAAGGCACGAACCTCGACGGATCCAGCTATTCCGGCACGGCGGAAATCACGCTGGCCAGCGAAACGACCTGCGTCATCGAATGGGATACCGCCGGCGTGAAGTCGACCGGTGTGTGCATGCTCAACGGCGATGCCTTTGCCGCAGCCTACGTGCTCGGCGATGCCCTTGGCCTCATCGTCTACAAGGTCAACGGCGACGGTTCGCTGGAGGGCACCTGGACGATCACCGGCAAGGATGGCAGCGGCACCGAGACACTCACTGAAGCGAAATAGCCGTCGCCAAGCCGCGACCGAGCGGCGGGCATCGCCGCGCGGTCACTTGGCCAAGCAACACCTGTAACGGCGACCTGCCGTTGCGGGTGTGGCTTCGAGGAAAGCAGGCCTAGAGCGCCACCTTGGCGGTCTTTTCCTTGTAGGCTTCCTTCGGGTCGCTGCCGAGAAGCAGCTTGATGCCAGCAAACAGGCTGGTCTCGTTCAACCAGATTTCCGCCTCGCTCGGCTCGAAACGCAGAAGAGCGAGTTGTGGATCGTCCTTTCCACCCTCGTACCAGGCCGCGATGTACTGGTTCCACAACCGCTCGATCACTGCGCGATCGTTGTCGAGGCGAATTGTGCCGTGGACCGTTGCGAACAATTCGTGATCCTTCGATGCGAAGGCGAACATGGCCGGCGTGTCTGCGCTCGCTTTCTGCGCGACGACGGCCGTCCGCACCGTGAAGAACCAGATCGGGCCGTGCTCGTCCTCCACCTGTGCCGTCATCGGGCGCGTGTGACCATGCTCTGCGTCCGCCAGGCCGAGCATCACGGTCATGTCGGATTTCAATGTCTTCCAGAATTTGCTCTTGAGCTCTTCGGGGCTTGCCAATGTCCTATCTCCTTGACGATCGCGCGCGCCGACGTGGCTCACATCCAACTGCGACGTAAGCGGTCGGACGCGCGGGCCGGTGAAATCAGAGACCAGGGGCCGACATCACGTTCGGCCACCTGGCATGTCCTGATCGACGTGCGGCTAGCGGTTGACGTAGCGCGACCGCTGCTCCTCGATCTGGGTCGGGCTGTAGGGATCGAGTGTCTCGTCGAACCTGCTCCAGCCTTCCTTGTGGTAGGCGGAGCGACGATCTTCGAGATCGACCCAGTTGGAACGCTGCAGGATGGCCTCGGCCTGCGCGACGTCGCTGTCGGCGACCCGCGCCGTCACCAGCGTTCCGCCGCGGCGAACGCCCTCGGCGTAGACATGCGCGTCTTCTTCCGACACGCCGGAATCGGTCAGCGCGCCGATAATGCCACCGACCGCGCCGCCGGCCACCGCGCCCGCGGCCGCACCTGCGGCGGTCGCTGCCAGCCAGCCGGCCGCCACGACCGG
>NZ_DALZXU010000005.1:0-332680 GCF_031989085.1 Ensifer sp. | reverse complement strand
TGGCAATCAGCTTGAAGCGGCTGCCTTCGGCCTTCTTCAGCTCTTCCTCCAGCGCTGCCATGTCGTTGTTGGCATAGCGGAAGCGCCTGGCCTTCGACAGCCGCACGCCGTCGATGATCGAGGCATGGTTGAGGGCGTCGGAGATGATCGCATCCTCTTCGCCGAGCAGCGTCTCGAACAGGCCGCCATTGGCATCGAAACAGGAGGAATAGAGGATCGTGTCCTCAAGGCCGAGGAACGACGAGATGCGCGCCTCCAGCTGCTTGTGTTCTTCCTGGGTGCCACAGATGAAGCGCACCGAGGCCATGCCGTAACCGTACCGATCAAGCGCCGCCTTCCCGGCTTCCGCCAGCTCCGCATTGTCGGCAAGGCCGAGATAGTTGTTGGCGCAGAAGTTCAACACCCGCTCGCCCGAGGCAACCTCGATCTCGCCCGCCTGCTTCGAGACGATCACCCGCTCGGACTTGTAAAGCCCCGCCGATTTGAGGCCGTCGAGCTCGGAGCGAAGATGGGAGAGAAAAGCTGATGTCATGGCTGGCCGCTTTCACCGTGAAGAGGACATTTCGTGCCAGACGAGTACCACGCCAGCTTTCCCGTTGCAGCAAAATCCAGCGATTTGAGGGGTTCGGGCGGCGTTCAACAGGGAAAACGACAGGGCATTGCATGATGGGCCCGCTCGCTCGACATTTTATGTCGCGTCCTCGTCCGCGCCGGAAAGATTGCTTCGGGGAAGTTGCGCATACGTGTGCGGACGACGAGGCTGGAACGGTGTGTCCACATGAGCGCCACCTATCGCGCCGCCGACGCGGCGCGATAGACTGAACGCTTGCCATGCCTGCGCTTTGGCGCGCCCTTAGCCTTCCAGATACCCGTCGATGACAGCCAGGAACGCCTCGCCGTAGCGTTCGCGCTTGCTTTCGCCGATGCCGGGGATATCGAGCAATTCGTCGAAACCGCGGGGGCGCTCCTTGGCGAGCGCGATCAGGGTGGCGTCCGGGAAGACGACATAGGGCGGGACGTTCAGGTCCTTGGCGATGGTGAAGCGTTCGGCGCGCAACAGTTCGAACAGCTCGAGATCCGAACCGGCGAGATCCGCGCGCTCGCGCTGGCTGCCGGATTTGGCCTGCCGTGCGGCCTTGCCGGTCTGCGGACGGTCCTTGCGAAACAGCACCTGGCGCTCGCGCTTGAATACGGCGCGCGCCTCCGGCTCGAGCTTGATCGCGCCGAAGGCCGTGTGATCGACGCTGACGAGACCGGCGGCCAGCAATTGCCGAAACACCGATTGCCATGTCCGGGCCGGCAGATCCTTGCCGGCGCCGAAGACCGGGATATCGACGTGGCCGAAGCGCTCGGTCTTTTCGTTGATCGTGCCCATCAGCACGTCGACGACATGGCCGGTGCCGAAGCGTTCGCCGGTGCGGTAGACGGCGGCGAGCGCCTTGATCGCGGCCTCGGTTCCGTCCCAGGTTTCGACCGGCTTCAGGCAGGTGTCGCAATGGCCACAGCGGCCGGGATGCGCCTCGCCGAAATGCGCGAGAATCGCCTGGCGGCGGCAGCCCGCCGTTTCGCAGATCGCCAGCAGCGCGTTGAGCTTGCCGCGCTCGATGCGCTTGATGTCGTCGGCGGCCCCGCCCTCATCGATCATCCGGCGGCGCTGCAACACGTCGGCCATGCCATAGGCCATCCAGACCTCGGACGGCTGGCCGTCGCGGCCGGCACGGCCGGTCTCCTGGTAATAGGCCTCGACCGACCCCGGCAGATCGAGATGGGCGACATAGCGCACGTCAGGCTTGTCGATGCCCATGCCGAAGGCGACGGTCGCGACCAGGCAGAGACTTTCCTCCTTGAGGAACGCGTCCTGGTTGGCGTCGCGCAGCGTCCGGTCCATGCCGGCGTGATAGGGCAGCGCGCGGATCCCCTGCCCGTTCAACCACTCGGCCGTATCCTCGACCTTGGCGCGCGACAGACAGTAAACAATACCGGAGGAGCCGCGAAAGCGCGTGAGGAAACGCAGCAGCTGCTGGCGCGGCTGGTCGCGCTCGACGATTTCATAGGCGATATTGGGACGGTCGAAGCTGGTGGTGAAGACTTCGGCGCCCTGCAACGACAGACGCTCGATGATGTCTTCACGGGTATGCGGGTCGGCCGTCGCCGTCAGCGCGATGCGCGGCACGCCGGGGTAGCGCTCGGCGAGAAGACCGAGCGTGCGGTATTCCGGCCGGAAATCATGGCCCCATTGCGACACGCAATGGGCCTCGTCGATGGCAAAAAGCGCGATGCGGGCATTGCCGATGAGGTCGGCGAAACCATCGGTGACGATGCGCTCAGGCGTGACGTAGAGCAGGTCGAGCGTACCGTCGGCGATCTGCCGGCGCACGGCTATGGCCTCCTCACGCGTCAGCGATGAGTTCAGCGCCGCAGCATTGACGCCGAGCTGCTTCAGGGCCTCCACCTGGTCGCGCATCAGGGCGATCAGCGGCGAGACGACGACGCCGAGGCCAGCGCGGCAAAGAGCCGGGATCTGGAAGCACAGCGACTTGCCGGCACCGGTCGGAAACAGAACGACGGCGTCACCGCCAGCGGCCACATGCTCGACCACTTCCTGCTGCCGGCCGCGGAAAGCCGAATAGCCATAGACGCGCTTCAGCACATCGAGCGGATTGCCAACACCTTCGGTCTCGAACAGGCGCGCGGCGGAGGAAGTCTGTGTGTGCTGCATGGAATCGCTTTCGTCGGGCGCCCAGTATGGGGTTTGGGCGGGGCGGATGCAAACTGACGGGCCGAAACCGTAGGGCCGTCCTCTATCCCGCAGGCGTGTAAAGGTGCCGGCAGGCGGATGGCCGGGGTATCGAGCGACAGGACTACCGGGCCGCCGGCCCCTTCACCCGTCCCGAAAGCACGCCGAATCCTTCGATGATCGCTTCCTGGTTTTCAAGCCGCGTCACTTCGAGCTGGACTTCCTGCAAGGTGCGCAGAAGCTGCGGCACGGCTTCGAGGTCTGCCTCCTCCGTTGCATGCGCCAGTTCGCGCTCGAGCTCGCGGCGCTGCCAGTGCAGTGCCTTGGAGCGCTGGTGCAGCGCCAGCGCCTGCAGGTAGCCCTCGCGGGCATCCTCAGGCGCTGCAGCCGCCGTCGCCGTCCAAAGGCGTGCATAGCGGATTTGCTGGTCGATCGCCGCAATCAGCGGGGCAAAGCCCTCGGCATCCAGCTGCTCCACCAGCCCCTCGCGCGTCAGGCGCGGGCCGTTGGCCGCAGCGGCATTCAGCACCGTCGCCCAGCAACGCTGCAGATCGCGATGGTCGAACTCGATCGTCGAGATCTCGTCATACTCGTCAAACAGCAACTGCGGGTGATTGACGATGGTGAGCGCCAGTACGCTTTCGCGCAGCGACGGCACCGCCTGCTGGCCGCTGACGAGCGACGAGCGCGCCAGCCGATCAGAGATAGCCGTCGGGCCTGACGTGTTCTGCTGCTGACGCCCGCCGGGGCCACCTCGCTGGCCGCCGCCCTGGCGATTGCCACGCTCGAACTGGCGCCGCTCACCGCCGCGGCCGGGGCTTGCCGCCTGCAGGAAGGCATGCAGCCGGTCGCGCATGTCCTGACCATAGTGACGCCGGACGCTTTCGTCGGCGATGACGGCGGTCACCTGCTTGAGTTTCGCTTCGAGCTCGGCGCGCTTTTCCGGCGTGTCGAACGAGCTGCCCTGGATTTCCCGCAGCCACACCATCTCGGCAAGCGAGCGGGCATTGGCCAGCACCTGGTCGAACGGTGCCCGCCCCTCCTGGCGCACGAGATCGTCGGGGTCCTTGCCGTCGGGCAGCATGGCGAACCGCACCGAGCGGCCGGGCTTCAGATGCGGCAGCGCCAGATCGACGCCGCGGTTGGCGGCGCGGATGCCGGCACCGTCGCCGTCAAAGCACAGCACGGGCTGCGACGTCATCTTCCACAGGAGGTCGAGCTGGTTTTCGGTGAGCGCGGTGCCAAGCGGGGCAACGGCATTCTCGACGCCGGCCTGATGCAGCGCGATCACGTCCATATAGCCTTCGACCGCAATGATGGTCGCCGCAGCATCCACCCCGGCCATCGCCCGCCGCGCCCGGGCAAAGTTGTAGAGCACGTTGCCCTTGTGGAAGAGCTCGGTCTCGTTGGAATTGAGATACTTCGCCGGCGCATCGGGCGACATGGCGCGACCGCCGAAAGCAATCACCTTTTCGCGCGACGACAGGATCGGAAACATGATGCGGTCGCGGAAACGGTCGTAGGAGACAGGCACATCGGGCCCATGCACCACCAGGCCGCAGGCCTCGATCTGGTCCTTGGCGATCCCCTTGCCGGCCAGAAACTCCTTCAGCGCATTGCGGCTGTCGGGCGCAAAACCCAGTCGAAAGGTCTCGATCGTGCGGCCGGTCAGCCCGCGTTCGCGCAGATAGGCGCGCGCCTTGGCGCCATTGGCCTGCTGCAGCTGGTCCTCGAAGTACTGCGTCGCCAGCTCCATCACGTCGAGCAGGCTGGTGCGTTCCTTCTCGCGTCTCTCGGCCTGCGGGTCGGGCTGCGGCATCGCAACGCCGGCCATGTCGGCGATCTGTTGCACCGCCTCCGGGAAGCTCAGGCCTTCCAGATCGGTCAGAAACCGAAAATGATCACCGGTGACGCCGCAGCCGAAGCAATGGTAGCGGCCCTTGCGGTCCTCGCAGTGGAAGCTCGGGGACTTCTCGCCGTGGAACGGGCAGCAGGCCCAGTAGTCGCCGCGCGAGACATTGGTCTTGCGCCGATCCCAGGTGACGCGTTTGGCGATCACGTCCGAAATCGGCACGCGGTCGCGTATCTCGTCAAGAAAGGTCTGTGAAAAGCGCATGGATACCCCTGGTCGATCTTCCATATAGGCGGGCAGAACGCCGGACGCCACAGCGCAAGGCAACCGTGCCCGCAATTCACAGGCTCCGGCCACCGCTATCTCTGCCCAGGCTTGACCGAGCGGGCCCGACGTCACACGCCAGACGCGAATGCACGCTTTGATGCTGACCGTCCGTCGATCTTGACTCTGATCGGATGCGATAGGATGAATTCGCCTCCTGCCCTCGGATCCCGCATCATGGCCATCTCCGTCGAAGCACTTGCATCCAACGCCGGGTTCTTCAACGCCGTGCTCAGCTATGCGCGCGGAATGGTGGCGATGTATGGCGCAAACCCGCGGCTCGCTTCGATCTTCGCCTCGCAGCAGCGCTGGCTGATGGCGCAGTCGGGCCTTGCCCTCTACCACGAGCGCAACCCGCAGGATCCGGCAAGCGGCCTCTATTCCGGCCGGTTCATCGACTATATCGTCGCAAACGAGATCGCCAGCCGCAACACGGCCGCCTCCTTCACCCAGGAGATGGTCGCCTATCGGTTCGCCCGGCATATCGCCGATCGGCCGGACAAACGGGCGCGACCGCTGGAGCCGACCGAGGCGGCGCTCGACTATGTCTGGAAATGGCTGCAGGCCCATCTGACTATACTGGACGCACTCGACGGCGGCGCAAGAGCGGTTGCGCTCGAGCAGGCGCCTGATGTCTTTGCCAGGCTGCAGCCGGCAATCGCCCATGCGCTCGTCGGCAACGAACGGGTACGCCGCCCGGGTCCGACCTTCGATCTCTTCACCTGGGTCAATTCCGGCGGCGTCGTCATGGACGACCTCTTTTCGCGCATCGCCGCGTTCGATCCGGACGCGCCGCGCACGGAAATCGGTGCCGTGTCATCGAGCGATCTCAGCGATCGCTTCATGATCTCCAAGACGCATCTGAAGCGCATCTTCGGCAAGGCCGCGGAATTGGGAAGCATGGGGTGGGAAGGCGCGCCGGGCCGTGGCAGCCTCTGGCTGTCGCGGGACTTCATCCGCGAATATTGGGACTATCAGGCAGAGAAATTCGCGCTGATCGACCTTGCCTGTGAAAGGCACTGCGGCACCGCCCGTGCCGCAACGGCGCCCGCTGCAGATGAGCGGGCGCTGTCGTTTACTTCAGCAGGTCCTTGACCAGGCCCGAGGCCTTGGCGAAGTCCATCTGGCCGGGATAGCGCTCCTTGAGCGCATTCATGCACTTGCCCATGTCGCGAAGCCCATGTGCGCCGGTTTCCTGGATGACGGAGGCGCAGAGTTCACGCACCTTGTCTTCCGACAGCTGTGCCGGCAGGAACTGGTTGATGATGGCGACTTCCTGGCGCTCCTGCTCGGCAAGCTCCGGCCGGCCGCCCTGATCGAACATGCGCGCGGATTCCTCGCGCTGCTTGATCATCTTGGAGAGGATCTGCAGGATCTCTTCATCCCCGACCGGGTCCTTGCCAAGACCACGGTTGGCGATATCACGGTCCTTGATCGCGGCCTGGATCAGTCGCACGGTCGAGGTGCGCCGCGTATCCTTGGCCTTCAGGGCTTCTTTCAGTACCTCAGCGAACTGGTCGCGCATGTCTTTACTCCATGTCGAAGCCGGCCCGCGGTGCTCATGCCCGGAACCGGTTCGATGCGTCAATGTTGTCGTCGTCTTAAACCAGTGTGGCAGGTGCAATCAAACGGATTACACAACCGCTTGAATTATAAGGAATTTTATTTCCGGACAATTCACAGCGGCCGGTTGACCGGGCTTTGCGCTTTGGCTATTTTCCCGCACCTGCACGACATCGGCATGTGAGCACTTTTCGCGGGGATTCCGCGCGTCCATGCCTGAGCACATGAAATGGCGATCAGCCGCCGGGCTTTCAAGCCCCGCGCTCCACGCCGCAACGGGATAGGAACGATGACCGCGACACCCGCATGGACCACTGAAAAACCCACCGCATTGCTCGTTCTGGCCGACGGTACCGTCATCGAGGGCAAGGGCATCGGCGCAACCGGCAAGGTGCAGGCGGAAGTCTGCTTCAACACGGCGCTCACCGGCTACCAGGAAATCCTGACGGACCCTTCCTATCTGAGCCAGATCGTCACCTTCACCTTCCCGCACATCGGCAACATCGGCGCCAATGACGAGGACATCGAAGACCTGACGCCGGCAGCACGCCACGGCGCGGTCGGCGTCATCTTCAAGGCCGACATCACCGATCCCTCGAACTACCGCTCCGTCAAGCACCTGGATGCCTGGCTGAAGGCCCGCGGCATCATCGGCCTCTGCGGCATCGACACCCGGGCGCTCACCGCCTGGATCCGCGAAAACGGCATGCCCAACGCCGTCATCGCCCACGACCCCTCCGGCGTCTTCGACATCGAGACGCTGAAGGCGGAAGCCAAGGCCTGGAGCGGGCTCGAAGGCCTCGACCTTGCCAAGGTCGCAACCTCCGGCCAGTCGTCGCAGTGGAGCGAGAAGCCCTGGGTGTGGGACGAAGGCTATTCCACGCTCGGCGAGACCGAGGCTGCCTATCACGTCGTCGCCCTCGACTACGGCGTCAAGCGCAACATCCTGCGCCTCTTCACCGGCCTCAATGCCCGCGTCACCGTGATGCCGGCAACGACGAGCGCCGAAGAGGTGCTTGCCCAGAAGCCGGACGGCATCTTCCTCTCGAACGGCCCGGGCGACCCGGCGGCAACCGGCAAGTATGCCGTGCCGGTCATCCAGGACCTGTTGAAGAGCGACATTCCGGTGTTCGGCATCTGCCTCGGCCACCAGATGCTGGCGCTGGCGCTCGGCGGCAAGACCGAGAAGATGCACCAGGGCCACCATGGCGCCAACCACCCGGTCAAGGATCACACGACAGGCAAGGTCGAAATCGTCTCGATGAACCACGGCTTCGCGGTCGATTCGAAGTCGCTGCCGGAAGGCGTTGAAGAGACTCACATTTCGCTGTTCGACGGCACCAATTGCGGCCTTCGCGTCGCCGGCAAGCCGGTGTTTTCGGTACAGCACCACCCGGAAGCCTCGCCAGGCCCGCAGGACAGCCATTACCTCTTCCGCCGGTTCATGAACCTGGTACGCGAGAAGAAGGGCGAACCGGCACTCGCAGAGCGCTGAGCGACCGACCGAGACAAGCTTTAAAGGCCCGCCACGTGCGGGCCTTTTGCATGAAGCGAGCCGTTGGCATGCCGAAAAAGCGTGAAGCCCGTTCAGTCCACTCTCATTCCGGCCTTGTGCCGGCGGCAACCGGGCTAATCGTGTCGGCCGTCTCGGGGTCTGTCTCGAACGGGACTGTTCGAGCAGGCGCCTGCACTGCCGCCCAACCTCACCCTTCCGGCACATGCGCGACAATAAAGTCGACCACGGCGCGCACCGATGGCAACTGCCCACGCCGGTGCGGCATCAACAGCGTCGTCGTCACGCTGCCCGCTTCCCAATCCGCAAGCACGCGCATCAGCCTGCCCGCCTCGATTTCCGCCCGGCAGATCTTGCGCGGCAGCGCGGTGATACCGAGACCTGACACGGCGGCCGACAGCAGCACATCGGATTCGTCGGCCACGAAGCGCGGCATGGGGCGAACCCGGACGACCACGCCTGCTTCGTTGCGCATCGTCCATCCCTCCGCAGTCAGGGAGGCGAGCAGTCCGTCATGACGGGAAAGCTCGCTCGGATCGCGCGGATGTCCGCTGGTTTCCAGATAGGCGGGTGACGCCACCAAGAGGATCGCATCCGTTGCCACCCGTCGCTGAACCATGCCGGAATCTGGCAGCGGCGCGAAGTGGTCGCGCACGGCAATGTCGAACCCCTCCTGCACCACATCGACGAAACGGTCGGTCGCGTGCAGCATCACTCGCATCTTCGGATAGGCCTGCGCCAGCGGCGGCAACAGCCCTGCCAGCATCATCTGCGCCGTCGGCACCGAGGCCGTGATCCTGACGGTGCCACTCGGCTCGGCAAGCCGCCCCTTGACGACCGCCTCGGCTGCCTCAGCCTCGATCAGCATCGCCGCGGCGTGCCGATAAAAATCCTCGCCGATCTCGGTCACGGTGAAGCGGCGCGAGGTACGGTTGATCAGCCGCACGCCGAGCGTTCGTTCCAGTTCGGCCACGCGCTTGCTCAGGGTCGATTTCGGCACGTTCAGCGCCCGTGCCGCTGGCGCGAACCCCTTGTGATCGACCACATGGGCAAAGACGATGAAGTCGTTGAGATTGCGCATCGCAGGCTCCATTGTCTACAAATGTGGACGATAGATCCACATTTGCCTATCTTACGCAATATCGTCCACGAAATTATCTCTTACCTATCGAAACCGAACATCGAAGGAAGAGACAATGGGTATCTATCAGGACAGGAAAGCGGTCGTCATCGGCGGCACGCACGGCATGGGCCTTGCCACAGTCGAGCGGCTCGTCGACGGCGGTGCCGAGGTGCTGTTGACCGGCAACAACGAGTCCAACCTCGCCCGGATCCAGCAGCGCTTCGGACCGCGCGTCCACGCGGTAAGGTCCGACATCTCCGACCTGGGTAAGATCGCCGTGCTCGGCGCGACGGTCGGGCAGAAGCTCGGCTCGATCGACCTCCTGCACGTCAATGCCGGCACGTCACTGCTGGAACCCTTCGATCAGGTGACGGAGGCTTCCTACGACCGCCAGTTCACCATCAACACCAAGGGCGCCTTCTTCACCGTCCAGCGGCTGGCGCCGCTGATCCGCGACGGCGGCTCGATCGTCTTCACCTCGTCCGTCGCCGACGTCGGCGGCCACCCGGGCATGGCGGTCTATAGCGGCAGCAAGGCGGCGCTGATCTCGTTTGCCTCCGTCTTTGCCGCCGAGCTTCTGCCGCGCGGCATCAGGGTCAACTCGGTCAGCCCCGGCTTCATCGACACACCGACGAAGGGCGTGGCCGGCGTTACCGATGCGGAGCGCGCCGAATTCAAGGCGCTCGGCGACGCCATAACGCCGATGGGCCGCAACGGTACGGCCGACGAAGTGGCGCGCGCCGTGCTGTTCCTCGCCTTCGATGCCACTTTCACGACCGGCGCTCGCCTGACCGTCGATGGCGGTCTCGGCCAGCAATTGTCGCCTGCAGCCTGAAACGGAGGGGAGAAGCGCTATGTCCAAAGCAAAGTCCATTTCCGTCATCGGCCTCGGCGCCATGGGTACGACGCTCGCCGGCGCCCTTATCGACACGGGCAACACCGTCACCGTCTGGAACCGTACCCCGGCGCGCGCTGACGCGCTTGCAGCCCGCGGCGCCAGTCGGGCAGAAACGGTTACTGAAGCCATCGCGGCAAGCGACGTCGTCATCCTGTGCCTCACCGACTACCCCGCAGTCGATGCGACGCTTGCAGACCTCGGTGCGGCGATCGCCGGCAAGACAATCGTCAATCTCACCAATGGTCGTCCGGACGAGGTCCGGGCGATCGCCGCCCGGCTTGGCGAACAGGGCGCGCGCTATCTCGACGGCGGCATCATGGCGACGCCACCGATGATCGGCACGCCGCACGCCTTCATTCTCTATAGCGGCGATCGCGCGGCATTCGAGGATGCCGAGGCGCTGTTGGCCACCTTCGGCCAGAGCCATTATCTCGGCGAGGATCCCGTTCTTGCTGCCGTCAGCGACCTTGCATTGCTGTCGGCGATGTACGGCCTCTTCGGCGGCTATCTGCACGCAACGGCACTCGCCGGCAGCGTCGGCTTTACCGCGAAACAGTTCCTTCCCCTGGTCGAGCCGTGGCTTGCCGCGATGATGACGGCGCTGCCCGACTATGCAGAGCGGATCGACAGCGGCGAGCACGCCCGAGACGTGATGTCGAACCTTCAGATGCAATCGGTGGCGATCGGCAACATCGTCGCCGCAAGCCGCAGCCAGGGCATCGACCCGGCGTTCATGGAGCCGATCGAACGGCTGGCGAAAAAACGTCTCGCCGCCGGCTTCGGCAACGATGAGGCCTCCGGCATCATCGAGGCCATGCGCGGGAAATAGGGGGCGCTGCGTGCCCCGGCCGCACCATCGGGTTGCCCGTTCGCCGAGGCGGGCCCTCGCCACCTTGCCGCGCGCAAAACCTCGCGCAAATGGCACGACAACGGCCCGCGGTCGAAACGCCGCGGGCCGCCTGCTGGTGGTTGACCCGGTGCCGGCCTTCACGCATCCTCGTTGCAACTGGAGGCGACGATGATCACAGGTTCACAGTGCCGGGCCGCCCGGGCGCTCATTGAAATTTCGCGCGAGATGCTGGCGACGTTCTCGGGCGTCGACGAAGACACGATCCAGAAATTCGAACGCAAGCTGGAGAAGCCGTCGGACGCGGTCATCCAGTCGCTAACACATGCGCTGGAAAATGCCGGCGCCATGTTTCTGCCAGAAGGCGAGCGTGGCATTGGCGTCTGCCTGAAGTTCACCCGTTCGGAGGCTCGCCGCCTCTCCATCCTCGAAAGCGAGGGCGGCGTCGTGGGCGACGACGAGGTTCCGGGCGCCTGAACCAAGGGCAAATCGAAACTGATTTCAACGCCTTAACCGGCGGGATTGAATCAATTTGACCGCTTGTTGAATCGGTTTGCCAACAAAAAAGCCCGCCGTTTCCGGCGGGCTTTTTCATCAGATGCAATGCCTTGAAGCTTACTTGCAGGCTGCGCAGAAGCGCTGGATGCGACGGCAGGCTTCCTCGAGCTGCGCTTCCGACGTCGCATAGGAGATGCGGAAGTTCGGGCCGAGACCGAAGGCCGAACCGTGCACGACGGCAACGCCTTCGGATTCGAGCAGCTCCGAAACGAAGTCTTCGTCGGTCTCGATGACCTTGCCCGATGGCGCGGTCTTGCCGATCAGGCCGGCGCAGGACGGGTAGACGTAGAATGCGCCTTCCGGCGTCGGGCATGCGATGCCCTTGGCCTGGTTCAACATCGACACCACGAGATCGCGGCGACCTTCGAAGATCTTCTTGTTCTCGGGGATGAAGTCCTGCGTGCCGTTGAGCGCCTCGACGGCGGCCCACTGGGCGATCGACGTCGCACCCGAAGTCTGCTGGCCCTGGATCATGTCCATGGCCTTGATGAGCTGAAGCGGGCCGGCCGCATAGCCGATGCGCCAGCCGGTCATGGCATAGGCCTTGGAGACGCCGTTCATGGTCAGCGTGCGATCGTAGAGGCCGGGCTCGACCTCGACCGGGGTGGCGAACTTGAAGTCGCCATAGGTCAGGTGTTCGTACATGTCGTCCGTCAGGATCCAGACATGCGGGTGCTTCATCAGAACGTCGGTCAGCGCCTTCAGCTCGGCATGGCTATAGGCAGCGCCCGACGGGTTGGACGGCGAGTTGAAGATGAACCACTTCGTCTTCGGCGTGATCGCCTTGTCGAGGTCGGCGGGCTGGAGCTTGAAGTTGTTTTCCTGCGTCGTCGCAACGGTCACCGGTGTGCCGCCGCACAGCGCCACCATCTCCGGGTAGGAAACCCAGTAAGGCGCCGGGATGACCACTTCATCGCCCGCGTTGAGCGTCGCCATGAAGGCGTTGAAAAGAATCTGCTTTCCGCCGGTGCCGACGATCGTCTGGGCGGCGGTGTAGTCGAGGTTGTTCTCGCGCTTGAACTTCTTGGCGATCGCTTCGCGCAGTTCCGGAATGCCCGAAACCGGCGTGTACTTCGTCTCGCCGCGGTTGATCGCGTCGATCGCCGCCTTCTTGATATTGTCCGGCGTGTCGAAATCCGGCTCACCTGCGCCAAGGCCGATCACGTCGCGTCCCTTCGCTTTCAGCTCGCGGGCTTTCTGCGAAACGGCGATGGTGGCGGAAGGCTTTACACGGGAAAGAGCATCGGCAAGGAAGGCCATGATGAAAGGTCCTGATCGTTTCGAGACGCGGTGAGCGCTACGGAACGAAAAAGCCAGGCTCCATAGCGGTTAGGTCTATGTCGAAAGACGCCCGGTCTTGCAAGCGCCAGGGTATGAAAAACCGCGCGAATCCGGGCAAAATGCGTCACCATGACAAAGTTTCATGAGTGTCATCAGAAATAGCGATCGTCGTCGGATCGCCGCTGCTTTGCCGCGCACAACTCTGACTGGACGCAACGGTCGCGGCACCAGTTGCCGGCAGCACCCGCGGCTCCAGTGGACAGGAACGTCCAGGTGTTGCGATTTATTCAGAAAAATCAGCGCAATTCCGCAATTTTCAGAAAGCCATAATTTAGCCACGACAACTGTCGCGGTCCGCCGCAATTCCGTCCAGCAACAGCCGGCTTCCGGGCCTTTCCTCCCATGATCCGAACGCATGGCATCACGGGGGTATGCAATGTTTCTCGACGACGAAATCGCTGAATCACGAACACGACGGAACGAGGCGCGCTGGGGCATGTATCTGGCGCTGGCAGCGCTTGCCGCCTGCATCGTGATGATCGTGGGATTGATGACCCAGGCCTCGGCCCAGACGGCAAATCCGCAGCCGCAGCAGATGGCCGGTTATGTCAGGCCCAACGACATGGGCACCGGCGCGCTGCTCTTTCCATCGAAGGAGCCCGGCTATTTCGTCGAGGCGCCGCGCCTTGCCACCGACGTTCAGATCGACGTCAACGGCCCGATCATGCGCACCCGGGTCACGCAGCGGTTCGAAAACCCGAGCAAAGGCTGGGTCGAAGGCACCTATGTCTTCCCGCTTCCCGATGATTCCGCCGTCGACACCCTGAAGATGCAGATCGGCGAGCGCTTCATCGAAGGTCAGGTGAAGCCGCGCCAGGCCGCCAAGGAGATCTACGAACACGCCAAGGCCGAAGGCAAGAAGGCAGCCCTCCTCGAACAGCAACGCCCCAACCTCTTCACAAACCGTGTCGCCAACATCGGCCCGGGCGAGACGGTCGTGGTGCAGATCGAGTATCAGAGCGGCGTGCGCCAGTCGAACGACGCCTTCAGCTTCCGTTTCCCGATGGTGGTTGCGCCGCGCTACAATCCGCAGCCGATCGTCCAGACCGTAGACCTCGACAGCCGCTCGGGCTATGCCGTCAGCGATCCGGTCCCCGATCGCCAGAAGATCGAGCCGCCGGTTCTCGACCCGCGCGAAAACGCCAAGATCAACCCGGTGACGCTGACCGTCAACTTGAAGGCCGGCTTCCCGATCGGCGAGGTCACCTCGGCCTTTCACGAGATCGACACAGTCACGACCGACCAGCTGTCCCGCAAGATCACGTTGAAAGCCGGCAGCGTTCCGGCCGACAGGGATTTCGAGCTCGGCTGGAAGGCGGTCGAAGGCAAGAGCCCCTATGCCGGTCTCTTCCGCGAGACCGTCGGCGGCAAGACCTATCTCATGTCCTTCGTCACCCCGCCGGTCACCGCCACCAATGCCGACAAGCTGGTGAAGCGCGAGGTGGTTTTCGTCATCGACAATTCCGGATCCATGGCCGGCCCGTCGATGGAGCAAGCGAAGGAAAGCCTGGCGCTGGCGATCTCGCGGCTGAAGCCGGAGGATCGTTTCAACGTCATTCGCTTCGACGACACGATGACCGTGCATTTCCCTGCACTTGTCGAGGCAACGCCGGACAAGCGCGAGAATGCCATCGCCTTCGTGCGCGGCCTGACCGCCAATGGCGGCACCGAAATGCTGCCGGCGCTCGAAGCAGCCCTGCGCACGCAGGGACCGGTCGCACCGGGCGCGCTTCGCCAGGTGGTATTCCTCACCGACGGCGCCATCGGCAATGAAGGCCAGCTGTTCCAGGAAATCCAGAACAACCGTGGCGACGCCCGCGTCTTCACCGTCGGCATCGGCTCGGCGCCCAACAGCCATTTCATGACCAAGGCTGCCGAATACGGCCGCGGCACCTTCACGCTGATCGGCTCGGAAAGCCAGGTGGCCGCCCGCATGGGCGAGCTGTTCACCAAGCTCGAAAGCCCTGTCATGACCGACATCTCGGCAACCTTCGAAGGTGCGGCCACGGGCGACATCACCCCCAACCCGATGCCCGATCTCTATCGCGGCGAACCGGTGGTGCTGACGGCCGAACTCGCGGGCGAAGCGCCGGAAGGCAAGATCCGAATCGTCGGCAAGGCCGGCGACCAGCCGTTCCGGGTCGAGATGGATATCGCCAAGGCGGCGTCAGGCGAAGGCATCGCCAAGCTCTGGGCCCGCCGCAAGATCGACGATCTCGAGGCAAGCGCCTCGGCAATCGCCGATCCGGCATCGCTCGACAGCCAGATCGAGGCAGTGGCGCTGGCCCACCACCTGGTCTCGCGCGTCACCAGCCTCGTCGCCGTCGATGCGGCGCCGTCGCGGCCGAGCGGTGAAAACCTGAGCGAAACCGATCTCCCGCTCAACCTGCCGGCCGGCTGGGACTTCGGCAAGGTCTTTGGCCAGAAGCCCGACGCAAACGGCACAGTCGACGAGCGCGAGGCTTCGGCGACAAGCCGCACGAAGCTGGCCATGATGACGGCAGACCGCATGCTGGCCGCGCCGACGGCGCGAGCCGCCGGCCTGATCGCCGAAGCCAACAATCAGGTGAACCTGCCGCAAACGGCAACCGAAGCCGACAAGCAGATCCTCATTGGCCTGATGCTGCTCGCCTTCGCACTTGTTGCCGGAAGCACCTTCGTCTTCTGGCGCGGGCAGATCGCCGCCCTCGTCGTTTCAGGGGTTCGACGCCATGGCCGCTGACGACGACCTGCCCGGGCCACGCCCGGGCTTCCTCGCCCGTCTCTCGGCGATCGAGACCGTCGTGGTCGCGATCATTGCCCTGTTCGCCCTTGCCGGCCTGATGCTGATCGGCAAGGGGTTTTACATGAAGGCCAAGGCCGAGGTCTCCCAGGTGCTCTTGAAGGAAAGTTTCGAGGCGCAGCTGCATGGAAAGACCGACGGCAAGCCCTGGCCCTGGGCCGATTTCGAGACCACCGCCGAAATCACGGCGCCGCGCATCAACCGCTCGGCGATCGTGCTGAAGGGCGCAAGCGGCCAGGCACTGGCCTTCGGCCCCGCCTGGCTCACCAACACCCCTCTTCCCGGCGACGAAGGCACTTCGGTCATCGCCGCGCACCGCGACACGCACTTCCGCTGGCTGAAGGATGTGTCCCCGGGCGACCTCCTGGTCCTGACCCGAAAGGATGGGCGCCGTTTCCTCTTCCGTGCCGGACAGGGCCGTGTCGCACGCTGGGACGAGAGCGGCATCAACGCCGCCGCCGGCGGTCACCACCTGGCGCTCGCCACCTGCTTTCCCTTCGATGCCATCGAGCCCGGGCCGATGCGCTACATCGTGACTGCCGAGCTCGTCGGCGAGCAACAGCCGGTGCCACTGACGACGGGCTCGATCTCGAAATAAAGCCTTTTTGATCCGATGTGACTTGAACGAACCGGTCGACCGCTCCAGCTTGCCCTGCAACGGCATGAACGCAGCGGAGATATCGAATGCGGCAGACACCGACGGCAAGGCTGGAAACGACCTCGATGACGCGGACCGTTCGTCCTCTTGCACTGCTCGCAGGCCTGATTGCCCTCACCGCACCCCTTGCCGCCAGCGCCCAGGAAACCCGCGAGTTCCCGTCGCAGCACGGGGATGTCCTGGTCGAGACGCTGGCAAGCGGCCTTGAACATCCCTGGTCCGTCGAAGCGCTTCCGCATGGCGGCTATATCGTCAGCGAGCGCGCCGGCCGGCTGCGCATCATCCGCGACGGCAAGGCTTCAGCACCGCTTGCGGGCGTGCCTGAGGTCGCCGAACAGGGCCAGGGCGGCCTGCTCGACATCGCGCTCGCCCCTGACTTTGCCACCAGCCGCACGCTCTACCTGACACTCGCCGCCAATGGCGACGGTGGCTACGGCACGGCGCTGGTGCGCGCGACGCTGTCGGCGGACGAGACGACGCTGACCGACGTCAAGGAACTCTTCCGGATGAACAAGCTGACCCGCAAGGGCCAGCACTTCGGCTCGCGCATCGCGATCGCCCCCGATGGCAGCCTGTTCTTCGGCATCGGCGACCGCGGCGACCGCGACCGCGCCCAGGATATGCGCGACCATGCCGGCTCGATCCTGCACGTCAACGCCGATGGCAGCATTCCTGCCAATAACCCCTATCGCAACGGCACCGAAGGCCTGGCGGAAATCTGGTCGAAAGGCCATCGCAATCCGCAAGGCATTGCCTTCGACCCGAAAGACGGAACGCTCCTGACCGTCGAGCACGGCGCCCGTGGCGGCGACGAGATCAACAACCCGCAGCCAGGCCACAATTACGGCTGGCCGGTGATCACCTACGGCAAGGACTATTCCGGCGCCGAGATCGGCGAAGGAACGACCAAGGACGGCTTCGATCAGCCGCTTTACTATTGGGATCCTTCGATTGCGCCGGGCGCGCTTGCGGTCTATCGCGGCGCGATGTTTCCCGAGTGGGACGGCAGCCTGCTGGTGGCGGCGCTGAAATATCAGCTGCTCACGCGGCTTGAGCGGGACGATACCGGTGCGGTCACCGCCGAAGAGCGCCTGTTCGACGGCGAGTTCGGCCGCATCCGCGATGTCGTCGTGGCGCCGGATGGTGCGCTTTTGATGGTAACGGACGAGGAGGATGGCGCGTTGCTGCGCGTCTCGAAGGCACCGACGCAATAGCCTGCCGGGCCGGTCTAGAGGCCGGCGCGGACCTCCCTGCGGAACACGAATTTCAAGCCGGACCAGATCGCATCGATAGCGCAGACCTTGGTATCGACCAGGCCGAGCGGCAGGAATATCGCGCGCAGGATGTCTTCCGTCAGCGTCGTCGGCACCTTCGATGCGCGCTTCCGCCACGAGATCCACATCATCCCGTCAGCCTTCAGGCTTGCGGCAAGCCGCAGCGCTGATGTTTCCAGCTCTGCCCTGTCCACCGCGAAGACGTGGATATAATCATGCCGACGCGACGCCGCCGCGCCGAGTGCGGTTTCGCAACCGGCGAACCCGGAAAAACCGGCAAGGTCGCGAAGGTCACCGGGGACGCCGAGCAACAATGCCGACTGCCCGTCCCTCAAGCCAAGCTTGCGGACAAGCGGTGTTCCGGAATAGCCGCTGTCGGTCATTTCCATTATCCGGCTCGCAGGTTTGTCGGCATTTCACGCGGATCGGTGCGCAACGATGAGCCTTGCCCGGGAAAATCGCAACTGATAGACGGCGAGGCATCTGAGGAGATGCCATCATGACCCGCGTTCAGGCCAATCTGTTCCTGCTGTTTTCCGGCGCCATCTGGGGTGCCGGTTTCGTCGCCCAGTCGACGGCAATGCAGGCGATCGGGCCGCTCTGGTTCATCACGCTCCGCTTTGCCATCGCGACGCTGGTAGCGCTTCCCCTCGCCGTCATCGAAACACGACGCGCGCCGCAGCCGCTGACTGGCAGGACGATACGCAATTTCAGCTTCGTCGGGCTCGCGCTTTTTGCCGGCGCCGTCACCCAGCAATATGGGTTGCTTACCACCAGCGTCACGAATTCCGGCTTTCTAACCGGCCTTTACGTCGTCTTCGTCCCGGTCCTGACGGTGATCTTCCTGCGGCGCAAACCACATTGGATCATCTGGCCCGGCGCCCTGTTGGCGCTGTTCGGCATCTTCCTCTTGAGCGGCGGCGCGCTGTCGAGCCTGACCGGTGGCGACTATCTGACCATCGTCTGCGCCCTGTTCTGGGCGCTGCAGATGATGCTGGTCGGCATGTTTGCAGCCGACAGCGGCCGACCGATGTTGCTGTCCATGACCCAGTTCGCCGTCGTGGCCGTGCTCAGCTGTGCCGTTGCCCTGGCAAGCGAACCCTTGAGCATGGAAGCGATCACGGGCGCGCTGCCGGAAATCCTCTATGCCGGCATCTTCTCGAGCGGCGTCGCCTTCATCTGCCAGGTCGTCGGCCAGCGCTACACGACGGCGCCGCAGGCGGCGATCTTCCTGTCGAGCGAAGCGCTGTTTGCGGCCTTCTTCGGCGTGCTCCTGCTCGGCGAGATCATCACGCCGATCGGCTATGTCGGCTGCGCCATCATTTTTGCCGCCATGCTTATCGTCGAAATCGTGCCGGAATTGACGAAGGGGCGGACCAAGGAAGCCGCGGCCTGACGGCTGGGCGGCACGGGGCGCGGCCGCGGCAGAACTATAAACCCTGCATTTTCCGGGTATTGCACTGCTGCGTTACTTGTCGCTGCGTCAGTCAGCAAAGCTGTTGCTTGACATTGAAACGGTTCGCTGCAACCGAGCGTTTTTCGAGTATTACTTGCAGGTTTTCTGCAAGACGGATTGGTATTGTCCAAAACGACCGCGCTTCGGCGAGAAGCCTCAAACATATCAGTCGCTTGCCTGAAAGGTCGGTCAGATCGAGCGCACTTGCGCCTCCCCGATTGCGTCAAAAAAGGGCGCAAGGCGCTCAACTTCTCGGTACATCCGTTCAAAAAGCTGTGATTTCAACAGCTTGCGATGCATCATGGATATCACCTGAAAAAATCGCAACTGACCGAATTTTGAGCAATGGCAAGACGCAATACCATTTCTGAAAAGTTTTGCTTGCCAATTCAAAATAAACCCATCAATCTTACTCTGTTCGGGCAATCTACGAGCATGGGAAGATCTTGAAATAAAAGCGGGCCGGAGACGCAAAAACTCCGGGTAGCCAGACTGGGGGGATGCTTCGAAGCAACCTTTCCGATGGCTGGCTGCGGTAACAGGAACCTTTCCTCAAACATCGAGACCTGCCTGCCCAACGCCCAACCGGGCACACTGCAATGCTACCCGTCCGTCAAACGGGTGGAGAGAAAAGGACCTGACGCATGGCCGAAACTGGCACTGTAAAATTCTTCAACACCGACAAGGGCTTTGGTTTCATCAAGCCTGACAACGGTGGAGCGGATATCTTCGTACACATCTCCGCTGTCCAGGCTTCCGGCCTGAACGGCCTGTCGGAAAATCAGAAGGTAAGCTTCGACACCGAACCGGATCGCCGTGGCAAAGGCCCCAAGGCGGTCAACCTGCAGGTCTCCGGCTAACCCCGGTCCTGCTGAAAGTTTCAAGTTGAAGCCCGGCAGCGATGCCGGGTTTTTTTGTTCAGGCTCCGTTCAGTTTGGCACGGCTAACTTTCGGTCATCATGAAGGCCGGAAACGCTCCGGACCCTGCACAGGATTGAAGCCATGAACAAGTTCATCAAAGCGACGGTTCTCTCGGTCATCGCCGCCGCCTCGGTTCTCCCAACCCTCGGCACGGCCGAGGCTGGTGACTGGAACCGCCACCGGCACTATGACCGTGGCGACGCCGTAGCGCTCGGCGCGCTTGGCCTGGCGACCGGCGTCATCATCGGCGGCGCGATCGCCTCGCAGCCGCCGCGCTATAGCGAGCGCGTCTATATCGACCCCGAGCCCGACTACTACGAGCCGCGCCCGGTTTACCGTCCCCGTCCGGTCTATCGTCCCCGTCCCGTTGTCGTCGACAACTACGGTGGCGGCGGCGGCTACGGTTCGCTCGAGCCTTGGACGCCGTCCTGGTACCGCTATTGCTCGCAGCGCTACCGTTCGTTCAACCCCGACAACGGCACCTTCCGCGGTTATGACGGCCGCAGCTATTTCTGCAACGCCGGCTGATCTCAAAGCCCCTACGCACGCCTTGAAACAAAAAGCGCATGCCTCCCGCGAGGCATGCGCTTTTTCATTGGCATCGCTGTCGGCGGGACTCAGAGGCCGCGCAGGTATGGATTGGTGCGACGCTCCTCGCCGATCTGGCCGCCGGGACCATGGCCACAGATGAAGCCGACCTGATCGCCGAGCGGCAGGATCTTGTCGCGGATGGAATCGAGCAGTTGCTGGTGGTTGCCGCCGGGAAGGTCGGTGCGGCCGATCGAGCCGTGGAACAGCACGTCGCCGACATGGGCGAAATTCTGCACCCGATTGAAATAGACGACATGGCCGGGCGCATGGCCGGGGCAATGCAGCACCTCGAACACATGATTGCCGAAGGAAACGGTATCGCCGTCTTCCAGCCACTGGTCGGGCACGACATTTTCGACCTTCATCGCCAGCCCGAACTTCTCGGCCTGTTCTTCCAGCCGCGACAGGAGCGGCAGATCGTCCTTGTGCGGTCCGATGATCGAAAGCCCAAGCGCTTCCTTCAGCTCCTTGGCGCCGCCGGCATGGTCGATGTGGCCATGTGTCAGCCAGATCGCCTTCAGCGTGATGCCGTTTTCCTTGATCGTCTGCAGGATCACGTCGACGTCGCCGCCGGGATCGACGATCACGCCTTCCTTGGTTTCTGCATCGAAGAGAACCGTGCAGTTCTGTTGGAAATGGGTAACCGGGATGATGCCCGCCTGTAACATGCCGTCTGCGCCTCGCTCGGATATCGATGCCACAGCTATAGCGCCAAACAGCAGAAGGCACAGCGCCATTTAGCGCAGGCTGGCAATTTCCGACGTGAAGGATTGTGGGGCGGGCAATTGGACTGTTGTCAGCAGCAGGGCCGCGACAAACACTTCGGCAGCAACCACGATCGCCACCACCGGGCGCAATCCGTTGACGGCGGGGTTTACCTGATTGATGGCTGCATTCGACATTGAACCTCCCTCTCCTGCCACGCTGACTGTCCATGCGCGGGGCAGATCGCTGATCGTTTCCCTCGGGCGCCTGCCCGACATGGACAGGAAAACACCTCGATCGCGAAACGGTTCCATCCGTACAAATGCAGATTGAACCGCTGCAGTCTCAGTATGTCGCGTCTTCACATTTCGTGACGTTCCCGAGGGAACATCCCCATCGGCGCCGCGTTTGCCCCTCAGCCATAAAGAAGGAGCATGATGATGAAGAACCTTACCCGCCCCCTGTTGCGAACTGCCGCGGCTGCGGGTTTCGTCCTCGTAGCCGGTTCTGCCGCCTTCGCTGACATGACCGCCACCACCGTTACCGACCTTAATGTGCGCGCCGGCCCTGGTCCGCAATATCCGACCGTTGGCCTGGCCACGCGCGGCAGCACCGCCGTGCTCGACGGCTGTATCGAAGGCAGCAAATGGTGCCGCATCGATGTAAACGGCCTGCGCGGCTGGGTCTATGCACAGTATCTGACATCGGATCTCGGCGGCGCGGCCGTCGTGGTGCAGGATCGGCGCTCCGACCTTGCCGTTCCCGTCGTAACCTATGAGGCACAGGCCGGCGATCCGGCGCTGCCGGCACCGGGTGACGAGCTCATCGGCCCTGTCGAAGATGTCGAGCCGATCGTGCCGCCGGATAACGTGCGCACCTATGTCACCACCAATGCCGGTGACACTGTCTACCTCAACGGCGAAGTCGTGGTTGGCGCCGAACTGCCGCAGGCGGTCGAAGTGCGCCGCGTGCCGGACTACACCTATGACTATGCCAGCATCAACGGCCAGCCGGTCCTGGTCGAGCCGGCGACGCGCCGCATCGTCTACGTCTATCGCTAAGCGATCCCCATCCGCATAGGCCAAATGTGCAACTCCAGCGGCTGACGTCGCTGGAGTTTTCGTTTGCGCTGCAGCGAATCACCCTGATCTTCCGGATTTATTGCTGCTTGAGCCGACGCCTCTACTCAAACGCCGTAGTAATTCTGTCGCTTTTCGCCTGGATGAGCAAAAAACGCATCGCCTTCCGGGTGAAATCGCAACATTTTAGCGAGCAAAGCCTTCGCTGAAGACGCCCATGACTTCCGCAAATTGACAAGACTCAGGATTAGGCCTCAACCTGTCCTTGCCGGATCATCGGCGCTTGGCGGCTCGTCTTCGACGAGCCTCGATACGGAGGGATCAATGGAAGCATTAATGCCCATCATTACCCAATTGATCGCGGGGGCGGCCGGCGGAAACGCGGCCAGCGCAGTGTTGAAGCAACAGGCTTTCGGTGTCGTCGCACGCACGATCGTCGGCGCCATCGGCGGCCTCGGCGGAGGATTCCTGATCCAGATGCTCGGCGGCGAAGCGGCCGCGACCGGTCTCGCCATGCAGGCGCTTGGCGGCCTGGTGGGCGGCGGCGTGCTGAGCGGCATCGTCGGTCAGTTCCTCGGCAAACAAGCCTGACGCCTTCCGAACGATATCCGTAGCAAGACAAAAGGCGGCCCCGGGCCGCCTTTCTTAGTTCAGGTCTGGAGAAAGGGCCGATTACTCGGCGGCGGCCGCAACCGGATAGACTTCCTTCATGTAGTCGTTCATCAGCGTTTCGCAGATGGTGGCCGGTGTGAAGCGATAGGGGCCGATCTCGGAAACCGGCGTGACTTCGGCGGCAGAGCCGGTGAGGAAGCACTCGCTGAAGTCGGAGAGTTCCTCCGGCATGATCGCCCGCTCGACGACCTGGTAGCCCCGGCGCTTGGCAAGCTCGATGACGGTGCGGCGCGTGATGCCGTCGAGGAAGCAGTCCGGCACCGGCGTATGGATGACGCCGTCCTTGACGAAGAAGATGTTGGCGCCGGTCGCCTCGGCCACTTGGCCGCGATAATCGAGCATCATCGCATCGGCATAGCCCTTGGCCTCGGCCGCATGCTTGGAGATGGTGCAGATCATGTAGAGGCCGGCCGCCTTCGATTTCGACGGTGCCGTCTTCGGATCGGGGCGACGCCATTCAGCGATATCGAGGCGAATGCCCTTGAGCTTCTCGGCCGGGTTGAAGTAGCTGCCCCACTGCCAGATGGCGATGGCGACATTGATGCGGTTATGCTGGGCGGATACGCCCATCATCTCGCTGCCGCGCCAGGCGATCGGCCGGACATAGGCTTCGGAAAAGCCCTGGCGCTTCAAAAGCTCGACGCTGGCCGCGTCCAGCTCCTCGACAGAGTAAGGGATCTTGAAGCCCAGAATTTCAGCGGAGTTGTGTAGGCGCTGATTGTGTTCGGTCAGCTTGAAGATACGGCCGCCATAGGCACGTTCGCCTTCGAACACCGCGCTTGCATAGTGCAGGCCGTGGGTCAGCACGTGGACCTTGGCGTCCTTCCACGCGACAAACTCGCCATTGAACCAGATTTCGCCGTCCAACTGATCGAAGGGAACCGCTGCCATGATGTCGTCCTCCGGCGCGTGTGCGCCATTCTTGCTGTTGATTATCTTCCCGTTTTCAGTTTATCGGCAAACTGATTGTGGGAAAATTCAATTTCGAGATTTTGGATTTGCGATCAATGCGGCGCAGCATATCCTCATGAGATGTTATCGCCGCCAAATGTCTCGCTTACCGAGCATGAACGCTAACAACGCAGTAAAAATATGTCAATAAAGCTGACATATTTTTTCGATTGTTTCGTAAGTTGCAACTTGGCTGAAAGGAAATGACCGCGTGGCCGGCCAATCCAAGGAAAACACCCGATATGTGGGCGACACCGTCGCGCACGACGATGACACGATCGACTTCGAGATCATCGAGTTGCTTTTCTTCGCCTATCGCGACTTCACGTCGGATCCGGATGCGATCCTGGAGAAGAGCGGCTTCGGCCGCGCCCACCACCGCGTCGTGCACTTCGTCGACCGCGAGCCGGGCATGACCGTGGCGAACCTCCTTGAAACGCTGAAGATCACCAAGCAAAGCCTTGCCCGCGTGCTCAAGCAGCTGATCGATTCCGGTTATATTCGCCAGGTGACGGGCCCTGAAGACCGGCGCCAGCGCATGCTCTATACCACCGAGGAAGGTCAGGCGCTGGCTCGCGCACTGGCAGAGCCACAGTCCCGCCGCATAGCCGATGCATTGGCAAAGACGGGTCCCGGCGCGCGCGAAACCATCAAGCGCTTCCTTGCCTGCATGAAAAACGGTGCCGGGGACTGAAATGTCGAGGGCTCGCGATCGGCGGGCGACGGGGGAAAGCCAGGCATGACAACAAAAGCGACAGTCTCCGACGACGCCGCCCACCTGCTCGTCGTCGATGACGACCGGCGTATCCGCGACCTGCTCAACCGGTATCTGGTCGAGCAGGGTTTTCGCGTCACCACCGCCGCCGACGCCGACGAAGCCCGGCGTAAGCTCGTCGGTCTCGATTTCGACCTTCTGATCGTCGACGTGATGATGCCCGGCGAAAGCGGCATCTCGCTGACCCAGAGCCTCAGGCAGATCAAGACCGTGCCGATCCTGATGCTGACGGCGCTGGCGGAATCGAACTCCCGCATCGAGGGTCTGGAAGCGGGCGCCGACGACTATCTCTCCAAACCGTTCGAGCCGCGCGAGCTGGTGCTGCGCATCAGCAACATCCTCAGGCGCAACCAGCCGGCCCAGGCGCCCAAGGTCGACCAGGTCATCTTCGGGCCCTACACCTTCTCGGTGGTGCGCAAGGAGCTTCGCCGCGGCGCCGATCATATTCGCCTCACGGACCGCGAACAGGAGATCATGACGCTGTTTTCCCAGCGTGCCGGCGAGACGATCCCGCGCCACGAACTGATCGGCGACGACGCCGAGGTCGGCGAGCGCACCATCGACGTCCAGATCAATCGCTTGCGGCGCAAGATCGAGGACGACCCGTCCAATCCCGTCTGGTTGCAGACGGTCCGCGGCATCGGCTACAGGCTGAGCGTGGACTGAGACATGTCGCAGACGCCGAGCGACCTTGCGCGGCATGCGCAGAAACACGAAATTAGGGCGCGCGGCGCGACAGCAGGAGATCGTGGCGCGCTTTCGAGAACGAACCTCCCGATGAGCGCGGCAAAAACCGATGGCAAGCTTTGACAGCATCCGGCGCGAGGCGGCAAACCCGCCCGACAACCCGTGGAAACGCTTTACTCGCTGGCTGCGCCGGCGCCTGCCGATGGGTCTTTACGCCCGTTCGCTGCTCATCGTCATCATCCCGATGGTGCTTCTGCAGTCGGTCGTCGCCTTCGTCTTCATGGAGCGGCACTGGCAATTGGTGACGCAGCGCCTCTCGGCTGCCGTGACCGGAGATATCGCCGCAATCGTCGATCTCATCGCCACCTTCCCGGCGGATCGCGATATCAACGAAATCGTGCGCATCGCGCGCGATCAGCTCGATCTCAGCATTTCCGTCGAACCGGGCGGCGAGCTGCCGCCGCCGCGGCCCAAGCCCTTCTTCGAGATCCTCGACCAGATCCTGAGCGAGGAGATCTCCAATCAGATCCGCCGCCCCTTCTGGATCGATACGGTCGGCAATTCCAACCTCGTGGAAATCCGCATCAAGCTCGACGATGGCCGCATGCTGCGCGTCTATGCCCGCCGCAACCAGGCCTATGCCTCCAACACGCACATCTTCATCGTCTGGATGGTCGCCGCGTCGCTGGTGCTGCTGTCGATCGCAATCCTGTTCCTGCGTGGGCAGATCCGGCCGATCCTGGCGCTGACAAAAGCGGCAGAAGCCTTCGGCAAGGGCCAGAAGATCGACGACTTCGCCCCGCGGGGCGCTGTCGAAATCCGCCGTGCCGGCCTCGCCTTCATCCAGATGCGCGAGCGCATCGAGCGCCAGATCGAGCAACGCACCGCCATGCTCACCGGCGTCAGCCACGACCTGCGCACCATCCTCACCCGCTTCCGGCTGCAGCTGGCGCTTGCCGGCAACAACCCGGACCTGGAAAGCCTGAACCAGGATGTCGACGACATGCAGAACATGCTCGAGGGCTATCTCGCTTTCGCGCGTGGCGAGGCGGAGGAGGATGTCGGGCAGCTGAAGCTGAGCGACCTGATGACGCGGCTTGCCGCCGAAGCCGAACTGCATGGCAAGACGTTGACGACTTCGGTCGAAGGCGAAGACGAGGTCCGCGTGCGGCCGAACGCCTTCACCCGCCTTGTCGCCAACCTCGCATCCAACGCCTATCGCTATGCCAACCGCGTCAACATCGACGCGCGCCACAGCGCCAAATGGGTGACGATCACCGTCGACGACGACGGTCCCGGCATTCCCGAGCGCTCGCGCGAGGACGTGTTCAAGCCGTTCTTCCGCCTCGACGAGGCCCGCAATCTCGACAGCTCCGGAACCGGCCTCGGCCTTGCGATCGCCCGCGACATCGCCCGCAGCCACGGCGGCAATGTCACGCTCGGCGACAGCCCGCTCGGCGGCCTGCGGGCGATCGTGCGCGTTCCGGCGTAGCGTCGCAGCCTCCGTCGAACGTGAGCCCACGCCCAAGGAGACAGCCGATATGTCCGACAGTTTCGACAGGGACGATTGGGAACAGCGGCTCGCCCTGCACTGGGCCGATTTCGGCCAGATGGATGGGCAGGCCTTCGTGGACGTCCTCGACACGCTTGCGGCCGAATTGCCCGAGGGAGACCCGATCGGCCTGTTCGAACGGGCGTCGGCCCAGGATTCGCTCGGCAACGAGGCGAATGCCGAGCCCCTGTACCGGCAGGCGCTCGCAGGCGGGCTTTTCGGCATTCGCCGTCGCCGCGCAACGATCCAGCTTGCCAGCACGCTTCGCAATCTCGGGAAGGTCGATGAAAGCATCGTGCTGCTGGAAGCAGAGCGCCTGATGCCATCGGACGAACTCGACGATGCGGTGGTGGCCTTTCTCGCGCTCTCGCTCGTCGACGGCGGGCGCGCACGGGAGGCAGCACATTGCCCTTGGCCGGCTGGCGCGCCATCTGCCGCGCTACAATCGCTCGCTCAAGACCTACGCCGAGGCGCTGATGGTGGAGCCACGTGCGACCGACAGAGGGCCGGACGGTTAGCGCGAATAGATCGAGGTCATGCCGCGCCGCTCGTTGAAGCGGTGCCAGGCATCGATCCGTCGCGGATGCCGGGCACGCATCGCGTCGAGCGGGGCTAGAAGCCGGCCCTCGCGACCGAGCGAGGCATCGAGGATTTCGATGATCCGGCGGTTCGGCCAGGGCTTTCTGGTGATCGTCAGCAGCGCCCGGAACGCCTCGTCCTCACGGCCAGCGCCGAGCTGGTGGGCAATCAGCCCGTAGGCAAAGGCGGTCGAACGGCTGACGCCGGCATGGCAATGCACCAGAATTCGGCTCGACGCGTCGTCGGCCACTGGCCGCATCGCCTCGAACACCTCCAGCACCAGATCGGGAAAGTGCTGCGTGGCGAGAGCGTTTTCCTGGTCGCGCATGCGCACGACCCGGTGGTTCGCCTCGGCGATGACAGGCACGTCGGTGTCGGGCAATTCCGGGTCGAGCAAGGACAGGACGTGGCTGGCACGCCAGTCGCGCGCAGCGTCGCTCGCGCGCCAGAGGCAGGAAACCTTCACGCGCTCGGGGATCAGATCGAAATGAATGGTCATCGGATCACATCAGCTTTCGGCCGTTGGGGATCGGCTTGTCGATGGCGGCAAGCACGATCGCGCCGGCCTCGTCTTCAAAGCCCAGCGTCAGGACTTCGGACCGGACGGGACCGATCTGGCGTGGCGGAAAATTGACCACGGCCATGATCTGCCGGCCGACGAGATCCTCTGGCTGGTAGTGCACGGTGATCTGCGCCGATGACTTTTTTATGCCGATTTCGGGGCCGAAATCGATTTTCAGCTTGTAGGCCGGTTTGCGCGCCTCGGGAAAAACCTCGGCTTCGACGATGGTGCCGACGCGAATGTCGACCCGCTCGAAATCTGGAAAAGTGATCGTTTCCGACATGGCACTGCTCTTGGATTAACCGGCCAGTTCTTCGGCGCGCTTGCGGGCAGCGGCAATGGCCTGATCGAAAAGGGGCTGCATGCCATCTTCGGCCATCAGCACCGCAAGGGCTGCAGCAGTCGTGCCGCCTGGCGACGTCACGTTCTGGCGCAGCTTCGAAGCATCGTCGGGGGACTGATGAAGGAGTTCGCCAGCCCCCGCGACGGTTTCCCGCGCGAGACGCATGGCGAGGTCCGCCTTGAGACCGGCCTTGCGGCCAGCCTCCGCCATGCACTCGACGAGGTAGAAGACATAGGCCGGTCCACTGCCGGAAACGGCGGTGACGGCATCGATATCGCCTTCGGTCTCGACCCACTCGACCGGGCCGCTGACCTTGAGGAGATCATGTACCTGGCTGCGCTGTGCGTCGCTGACGCGGGCATTGGCAAAGGCGCCGGTCACACCGCGGCCGATCATCGCCGGCGTGTTGGGCATGGCCCGCACGGTGGCGGCCGCACCCAGATGCGTTTCGAGGAAGGCGAGCGTCTTGCCGGCGGCGACCGAAACGATGACCGTGCTTGGGCCGACGAGCGGCTTCAACGGCGGCAGCACCGCCTCCATCACTTGCGGCTTGACGGCAATGAAGATCACCGCAGCCTCGACGCCATCGGGGGCGGAAGTCGCGTGGCGGACGCCATTGTCGGCAATCAGCTTGGCCATCGCCGGCGGCGGGCCGGGATCGATCACCAGAATGTCGGCGCCGTTGACGCCGCTCTTCAGCCAGCCGGAGAGCATCGCGCCCCCCATGTTGCCGGCGCCGATGAGAACGATGGGACCGGAAGCGACGGCAACCATGTCAGGCCTCCCCGACCGTTTCGAACAGGACGGCATTGACGGCGCTCTGCGCGTCCATGCCCGACCAGACGACGAACTGGAATGCCTGGAAATAGGACTCGCAGGCATCGAGCGCGCTCGAGAGCAAGACTTCGACCTGCTGGTTGGTGGGCTCGGCGCCGCCGGCCAGAAGCAGGGACTGACGGAAGATCACCACCTCTTCCTGACGCCACAGATCGAAATGCCCCATCAGGACCTGACCGTTGATGTGCGACAGAAGACGGATGACTTCGTTGACGCGGCTGTCGGGCACCTTGATGTCGAAGGCGCAGGCCAGATGCAGCGCCTCGAACTCTTCCATCCAGGAGAAGGAAACGTGGTAATCCGCCCACTTGCCCTCGACGGTCATGGCGATCTCGTCCTCGCCCGACCGCTCGAACGACCAGTCATTGGTGGCGGCCACAAACTCGATCATATCGACCGGATTGGACTGACGCTCGATTTCCATTTCCAAAAGGCTCATGCATCACCCTAGTAGGCGCGACACAGGCGCGCGTTATCACGTTCACAAGACGCAACTCTGCAAACCTGGCACTGAATAAAAACACACTATGATTGCTGAACTCACATCCATCCTGGCTGACTTACCCTGCCTGGAGCTTGCGTGGTCCGTTTCGAATCATCATTTAAAATCAGTGTATAATGGCGGAGTCAGGCTGCCAGCCCCCCGGCCGAAAAATAGCCGGGTACAACCGTTTGCCCGTTGTCATTTCCATTCAGCCCGGATGCTTAAATGACTCTGGCATAAGGGTTTTTTGCCAGTGTCCACAGGTGGAAAACTTTTCAGGTTTTATTAACCTCCCCGTGCAGCGCTCTTGTCGCCCAGGAATAGCGACAGCAAAACGCCCGCAGAATCGATCCGCGGGCGAAGTAAAAACGTTGAAAAGCCGTTAGTTGGCGGGAGTAGCGTTACTTGCCGCTTTCGCCGAGGCGCGCTTCCAGGGCCTCGATACGGGCCAGGAGCGCATCGTTTTCCTCGCGCGCCTTGATCGCCATTTCCTTCACCGCCTCGAACTCCTCGCGCTTGACGACGTCGAGCGAATTCATCGCGCGCTCGGCCTGGGCGCGAAAAGCGGTCTCGACTTCGCGGCGCACGCCCTGGGCAGCCCCTGCGGCATCGGTCATCAGCTTGGCGAAATCGTCCATGATACGGTTGGCGCCAGTGCTCATCGTTCTGATCTCCATGTTCAGCCGCCGCTTCGCACGGCGATGCGGTCCTGGTTTTCAGGTAGGGTCAGGCGCGGACGGATGCAAGAAAAATCACGAAAGCGTGGCCGCCGGGTGGCGTCAGGCGGCCTTGACCCCGCCGGATTCGATCGCCATGTTCCGGCAAAACAACCGGTCCGGAACGAGAAGACATTTTGGAAACCATCGCGACCCGCCTCGCCATTCTCCCCTTCCCTGAAATCGACCCTGTGATCTTCCAGATCGGCCCGCTTGCCGTGCACTGGTACGGCCTTGCCTATGTCGCCGGCATCCTGATCGGCTGGTACAATGCCCGCCGCCTGGTTCAGAACACCGCGCTGTGGCGCAACGGCGAACCGGCGGCGACGCTCGCGCAGCTCGACGACTTCCTGCTCTGGGCCGCCGGCGGCATCGTGCTCGGCGGCCGCATCGGCTACATCCTCTTCTATGATCTCGGCTCCGTCCTCGAAAACCCGATCCGGGCGCTGGAGATCTGGAACGGCGGCATGTCGTTCCACGGCGGCTTCATCGGCACGACGCTGGCGATGATCATCTTTGCGCGCCGCAACGCCATCCCCATCTGGAGCATGTTCGACATCGTCGCCGCCGTGGTGCCGATCGGCCTGTTCTTCGGCCGCGTCGCCAACTTCATCAATGGCGAACTCTGGGGCCGTCTGTCCTCGGCGCCCTGGGCCATGGTCTTCCCGACCGGCGGACCTTTCGCCCGTCACCCGAGCCAGCTTTATGAAGCGGTCCTCGAGGGCCTGGTGCTGCTCGCCGTCATCGCCTGGTTCATCTATCGCCGCCACGCGCTGAAGTCGCCGGGCCTCGTGACCGGCATCTTCGTGCTCGGTTATGCCGCGAGCCGCATCTTCGTCGAATTCTTCCGTGAACCGGACGCTCAGATCGGCTATCTTGCCGGCGGGTGGCTGACCATGGGCATGCTGTTGTCACTGCCGATGGCGCTTGCCGGCATTTGGGCGATCGCCCGGGCACGCCGGGCGGCTGTCGCCGCCGCATAACGGGACGGATGCATGACGACACCACTCGCTGAGAAGATCAAGACGCTGATCAGGACCAACGGCCCGATCAGCGTCACCGACTATTTTTCGCTTTGCCTGGCGGATCCCGAGCACGGATATTACCGCGTGCGCGAACCCTTCGGTAAAGCCGGCGACTTCACCACCGCACCGGAAATCAGCCAGCTCTTCGGCGAGATGATCGGCATCTTCCTCGTCCACGCCTGGCAGCAGCACGGCACGCCGGAAAAGACGGTGATCGTCGAAATCGGCCCCGGGCGCGGCACGATGATGTCGGACGTCTTGAGGGTCGTCAGGCGTCTGTCTCCCGAACTCTACGCCGCCGCCAGCGTGCATCTGGTCGAGACGAGCGACCGCCTGCGCAAGGTCCAGGCGGAAACGCTGGTCGCCCATGGCGAAAAAGTCGAATGGCACGCCAGCTTCGAAACGCTGCCGGAAGGCTTCCTGCTTCTGGCCGCCAACGAACTTTTCGACGCCATCCCGATCCGCCAGTTCGTTCGCACACCGCAAGGGTTCCGCGAGCGCATGGTCGGCCTTGATGCCGCCGATCAGCTGGCATTTGCCGCCGGCGTCGCCGGCATCGATCCTGCCCTGCTGCCTGCGCCGGCACAGGCGGTCGCCGAAGGCACGATCTTCGAGATCGCGCCCGCCCGCGACGCCGTCATGGCAGCCCTTTGCGAGCGATTGAAGATCGGCGGCGGCACCGCCGTCATCATCGACTACGGCTATCTGGCGACCAACTACGGCGATACGCTCCAGGCGCTGCTCGACCATCAATACGACCCGCCGCTTGCCAATCCCGGCCGCGCCGACCTCACCAGCCATGTCGACTTCGAGCAGCTTGCGCGCCGTGCAAAGAGCGATGGCCTTCAGATCAACGGCCTTGTGCACCAGGGCGATTTCCTCATCGGCCTCGGCCTCCTGGAGCGCGCGGCAGCGCTTGGCCGCGACAAGGACGAAGCAACCCAGGAGGGCATCCGCCAGGATGTCGAACGGCTTGCAGGATCCGGCGAAGGCAAGATGGGCGAATTGTTCAAGGTTCTGGCCGTCAGCAGCCCGCCGATTGCGCTGCCGCCGTTTCGCAAAACCCAGGGCATGAGTGCCCGGGCACGGTGGACGACGGCAAGATCATGCCTGTAGGACAGGGCGTGGCGACCACCTCCGGGCGCCGCTTCCGACCGGTTTCACCACCGTGCGCCAGCCTTCTCCCGAAGGCACCCCCCTCGTTCGGCAATTGACAGCCCAGCCATCGCGGGTCAACATCGCGCCGGCAAATCAACCGCCATCCACCGGGCCAAACGAGCCCCCAACCCCATTTGAAACTCACGTCAAAGCAAAGGGCGAAACCACCGATGCAGCACGATGCCGCGCTTTCCCCCGTGCAGAGCTCGCTCTTCAGCGACAAGGCCGGTCCGGCGATCGCACATGGTTATTTCACCCGCCAGGGCGGCGTTTCCGAAGGCATCTATCGTGGCCTGAACGTCGGCCTCGGCTCGAACGACGACAAGAACAGGGTCGGTGAAAACCGGGCCCGTGTCAGCCGCTGGTTCGGCGCCGCCCCGGAGCGGCTCGCCACCGTGCATCAAGTCCATTCTCCCGATGCGGTCGTCGTCGACGGCAATTACAACGGCACCCGGCCGGATGCCGATGCACTGGTGACGTCGACGCCCGGCGTCGTGCTCGGCGTGCTTTCGGCCGATTGCGGGCCCATCCTGTTTGCAGACGCCGACGCCGGCGTCATCGGCGCTGCCCATGCCGGCTGGAAGGGTGCCCTTGGCGGCGTGCTCGAAAGCACCATCGATGCGATGCTGACGCTCGGCGCACGGCGTGAGCGCATCGTCGCCTGCCTCGGTCCCTCGATCAGCCGGCGCAACTACGAGGTCGGCGCCGAATTCGTCGACCGGTTTCTCGCGACCGACAGCGCTTACGACAAATTCTTCGGCCCTTCGGAGCGCGACGGCCACGCGATGTTCGACCTGCCGGCGCTGACCCTGGCGCGCCTGACGGCCGCCGGCGTCACCGCCGAAAACCTCGACATCTGCACCTATGTCGACGAGGACCGCTTCTTCTCCTATCGCCGCACCACGCATCGGCAGGAGCCGGACTACGGCCGACAGATATCTGCAATTTGCATACGGGAGACCTGACATGGCGCTGCAATTTGCCCAGGAGGAATATGCCGCCCGCCTCGAGCGGCTGACCGCGAAGATGCGTGAAGACAAGCTCGACGCGGTCCTGCTCTTTGCCCAGGAAAGCATGTACTGGCTGACGGGCTACGACACCTTCGGCTACTGCTTCTTTCAGACCCTGGTGGTCAAGAAGGACGGCTCGATGGTGCTCCTGACGCGTTCGGCCGACCTGCGCCAGGCCCGCCACACCTCCAACATCGAGCGCATCGAGATCTGGGTCGACCGGGTCAACGCCGACCCGACGATGGACCTGAAGAACCTGTTGAGCGAGATGGACCTGCTCGGCAACCGCATCGGCGTCGAGTACGACACCCATGGCATGACCGGCCGTACCGCGCGCCTCGTCGACCACCAGCTTTCGACCTTCGGCGAGCTCGTCGATGCCTCGCTGCTCGTCAGCCGCCTGCGCCTGATCAAGAGCCCGGCAGAAATCGCCCATGTGGAAAAAGCCGCAAGCCTTGCAGACGACGCCCTCGACGCGGCGCTGCCGCTGATTGGCCCTGGCGGCAACGAAGCCGATATCCTGGCGGCGATGCAGGGCGCGATCCTTGCCGGCGGCGGCGATTATCCCGCCAACGAATTCATCATCGGCTCCGGCGCGGACGCGCTGCTGTGCCGCTACAAGGCCGGTCGCCGGCTGCTCGACAGCCAGGACCAGCTGACACTGGAATGGGCAGGCGTCAGCGCTCACTATCACGCCGCCATGATGCGCACCGTCGTCATCGGCGAGCCGACCAACCGGCACCGCGAGCTTTACAGCGCCTGCCGCGAGACCATCCAGGCAATCGAGATGGTGCTGCGTCCCGGCAACACCTTCGGCACCGTCTTCGACGTGCACGCGAGAATCATGGACGAGCGCGGCCTTGCCCGGCATCGGCTGAACGCCTGCGGCTATTCGCTCGGCGCCCGGTTCTCGCCCTCCTGGATGGAGCACCAGATGTTCCATGTCGGAAACCTGCAGGAGATCGAGCCCGACATGTCGCTGTTCGTGCACATGATCATCATGGATTCCGACAGCGGCACCGCCATGACGCTCGGCCAGACCTACATCACCACCACCGACACGCCGCGCGCTCTTTCTCGTTATGGGCTGGACTTCATTTCTGCTTAGGGAAATCCGCCTACACTCGCGTTGAAATGGCAGACAACAGGAGCTCACTTCACAGAACTGCCGCGAAGGAAAGACGGACGGTTTGAACGATGCGAAAGCTTTTGATGCCCCTTGCAAGCCTTGGCCTTGTCATCGCCCTGGCAAGCTGCAACAGCACGGACGCGCTGATACCGCAGGTGGATGTCGGCGGCGGAACGTTTCGCTCGCCGCCCGTCACGCAATCCGATCTCGAGTCGATGTCGACGCAGACGGCCGTCGTTCCGGTACAGAGTTCGCCGGTTCAGCGCACCCAGGCCTTCGCCTCGCAGCCGGCGCCCGTCAGCATGCCGACGGAATATGCGACCGGCGACAGCACCTACACCGATCCCGCCGGCTCTCTTGAGGCGCAGGCAAACAGGCTCGCCTCCGGCGCAGAACCGGTCCAGAACACCGCGATGCTCGCCGAGCCCGCACCGGTCGAAACATCCGATCCTGCTGAGCAAGAGGTTCAGCAGCCAGCACAACAGCAGCAGCCGGCCGTCGCCTCCGTGCCGTCGGCAAGCACGGCGACGAGCGGCACAATCCGTTTCCTGCCGATCATCGGTGCGCCGGTCACCGCCGTCACGCCGCTCTCCAAACAGCTTGGCGCCGAGGCGCGCAGCCATGGCCTGACGATCAAGGGATCGGCCGATGCCAGCAGCGAACACATTCTCAAGGGCTATTTCTCGGCGCTGAAGGACAACGGCAAGACCACCATCGTCTATGTCTGGGACGTGCTCGACGGCAGCGGCAACCGGCTGCACCGCATTCAGGGGCAGGATACCGTGGCGACCGCCGGAGCCGACCTCTGGGAGGGCGTTCCGGCCGGAACCATGCAGGCGATCGCCACCAAAACCATCAACGCCTACCTCGAATGGCGGCAATCCAGACCCGGTTGATACAAAGTTTTTAGGATAAAGCGCTTCGCGGCGCAGCATTCCCCTTGCATTCAAGTTCAGTGTCGCTAAAAAGCGGCCGATCAGCTCTGAACGGCGGCCATCCGCAAAGAATGTCCGCGATTGGAATGGCTCTCGGAATCTGCGCGGAAAATGCCGCTCCCGGACAAACCCGGACGGTCGCCGCGCCAGCTCAAGGCGGTCCGTCAATGAAGGTTTTCGCAGGCAACTCGAACCGGCTGCTGGCCGAAGCGATCTGCAACTATCTCAACCTGCCTCTTGGTAAAGCGACCGTAAGGCGGTTTGCCGACCAGGAGATTTTCGTCGAGATCGGCGAAAACGTGCGCGGCGAGGATGTTTTCATCATCCAGTCGACCTCGTTCCCCACCAACGATCATCTGATGGAACTGCTCATCATGATCGACGCCGTTCGCCGTTCCTCGGCGCGCCGCATTACCGCGGTTCTTCCCTATTTCGGCTATGCCCGCCAGGATCGCAAACCCGGTCCACGCACGCCGATCTCGGCCAAGCTCGTGTCCAACCTGATCACCGAGGCCGGCGCCGACCGCGTGCTGACCCTCGATCTTCACGCTGGCCAGATCCAGGGCTTCTTCGACATCCCGACCGACAACCTCTATGCGATCCCGATCCTCGCTCGCGACGTCAAGGAAAACTATGACCTGAAGAACGTCATGGTCGTCTCGCCTGACGTCGGCGGCGTGGTGCGCGCCCGTGCGCTCGCCAAGCGTCTCGACTGTCTGCTTGCCATCGTCGACAAGCGCCGCGACCGCCCGGGTGAATCGGAAGTCATGAACGTCATCGGTGACGTGAAGGGCAAGGACTGCCTGCTGATCGACGATATCGTCGATTCCGGCGGCACGCTCTGCAACGCCGCCGAGGCGCTTTTGAAGAACGGCGCGACCAGCGTCACCGCCTATATCACCCACGGCGTGCTGTCGGGCGGTGCAGTGGCGCGTGTCACCTCGTCGAAGCTGAAGGAACTTGTCATCACCGACTCGATCCAGCCGACGACGGCAGTCCAGTCCGCCCACAACATCCGTGTCATCACCACGGCGACCCTGCTCGGTGAAGCGATCAACCGCACCAGCCAGGAAGAATCGGTTTCGAGCCTCTTCGACTGAGGATCCGAAACAGGAAATACCAGAAACGCCGGTGCTCACGCGCCGGCGTTTTGCTTTGCAGTTGCGACTTTCGGCAAAAGCAAGATCAACGACTGCTGGTCGCCGGGATCAGACAGGCCTCGCCGCCACCAAAGAGGCGCGAGCGCGTCAGGAAGCGGCGCTCGCGGCCATTGTCGAGCGAGAACATGCCGCCCCTGCCCGGCACCACGTCGATGATCAGCTGCGTGTGCTTCCAGACCTCGAACTGGCTGGCGCTAATATAGACCGGAACGCCGCCGATCTCGCCGAGCTTCACGTCGTTGTCGCCGATAATGTAGTCGTCGGCCGGATAGCACATCGGCGACGAGCCGTCGCAGCAACCGCCCGACTGATGAAACAGGATGTCGGGATGATCTCGCCTGATCTCGGCGATGAAATTAAGGGCCGCGTCGGTCGCAAGCACCCGCGGTTCGGTGGCGGTCATGTGGAGCCTCCTGCGCCGGTCGCGCCAAACTGTGGAGTTGTTCTGCGGTGGTGACCAAAGGCGCGACATGAAGTGCCGCGCCTTGCGATCGCGAATTCAGGGGGCCGAGGGCGAGAGCTGGAGGAGAACCCTCGGCCCGCCTGGGAGGCCCTTCCCGCCAAAGGCGGAGAGGGTGATGAAGTTGGCTCAGAAGAAGCCGAGCGCCTTCGGGCTGTAGCTCACCAGCATGTTCTTGGTCTGCTGGTAGTGGTCGAGCATCATCTTGTGGGTCTCACGACCGATGCCGGACTGCTTGTAGCCGCCGAAGGCCGCATGGGCCGGATAGGCGTGGTAGCAATTGGTCCACACGCGACCAGCCTGGATCTCGCGGCCAAAGCGGTAGCACCGGTTGGCGTCGCGGCTCCAGACCCCGGCGCCAAGGCCATAGAGCGTGTCGTTGGCGATCTCCAGCGCCTCGGCTTCCGTCTTGAAAGTGGTGACGGATACGACCGGTCCGAAGATCTCCTCCTGGAACACCCGCATCTTGTTGTGTCCGCGAAAGACCGTCGGCTTGACGTAGAAGCCTTCCGCCAATTCGCCTTCGAGCAGGTTGCGGCCGCCGCCGGTCAGCACCTCGGCGCCCTCCTGTCGGCCGATGTCGATATAGGAGAGGATCTTTTCCAGCTGCTCGCTGGACGCCTGCGCCCCGATCATGGTGGCGCTGTCGAGCGGGTTGCCCTGGCGGATCGCCTCGACGCGCTTCAGCGCCCGCTCCATGAAGCGGTCATAGATGTTTTCCTGAACCAGCGCCCGGCTCGGGCAGGTGCAGACTTCGCCCTGGTTGAGCGCGAACATCGCAAAGCCCTCGAGCGCCTTGTCGAAATAGTCGTCGTCCTCGGCCAGCACATCGGCAAAGAAGATGTTCGGCGACTTGCCGCCGAGCTCGAGCGTGACGGGAATGAGGTTCTGGCTGGCATATTGCATGATCAGCCGCCCGGTCGTCGTCTCGCCGGTAAAGGCGATCTTGGCGATACGCGGGTTGGTGGCGAGCGGTTTGCCGGCTTCAAGGCCGAAGCCGTTGACGATGTTGAGGACGCCCGCCGGCAGGAGGTCGCCGATGAGATCGGCCCAGACGAGGATCGAGGCCGGCGTCTGTTCGGCCGGTTTCAGCACCACGCAGTTGCCGGCGGCAAGGGCCGGCGCGAGCTTCCACGCGGCCATCAGGATCGGGAAGTTCCAGGGAATGATCTGGCCGACAACACCCAGCGGCTCATGGAAATGATAGGCAACCGTATCGTGGTCGATCTCGCCGATCGAGCCTTCCTGGGCCCGGATGCAGGCGGCGAAATAGCGGAAATGATCGATCGCCAGCGGAATGTCGGCGGCCATGGTCTCGCGGATCGGCTTGCCGTTGTCGAAGGTTTCGGCGCGCGCCAGCAGCTCCAGATTGTCTTCCATCCGCTGGGCGATCTTCATCAGGATGTTCGACCGCTCCGCGGCCGCTGTCCGCCCCCACTTGTCCTTGACCGCATGGGCCGCATCAAGGGCAAGCTCGATGTCGGCCGCGTCCGAGCGCGCCACCTGGCACAGCACGCCGCCGGTTACCGGCGTCGTGTTGTCGAAGTAGCGCCCGGCCACCGGCTCGCGCCATTCGCCGCCGATGAAGTTTCCGTATTTCTGCTTGAACGGGCTCTCGACGATCTTCTGATGCAGCATGTCCATTCCTCCCTGAAAACCAGCAACCAAAGCTGTGAGAGGAAGGTGATCGCGAACGTGTGTCTTCGATAGGGAGGTGCCAGGCCGAGCGGCGTGATCTGTTTCAGAAGTGAGACAGATGGTGCGAGGCCACTGTGCTGCAGCGCAACAATTAGGGGTCGGCGACCTGCATCCGCCCCTCATCCCCCTGCCGGGACCTTCTCCCGGCAAGCAGGGAGAAGGAGCAAGCGGTTCGCTATCCGCGCCACACCAAGCTCCGACCCGCGATGGCCGGGCACGTCCCCTCTCCCCGCTGGTGGGGCGAGGGTTAGGGTGAGGGGCTGAGGTAGAACGATCAGTTGACCGACAACCGCTTCATCTTGCGATAGAGCGTAGCGCGGCTGATGCCGAGCAGTTCGGCTGCCATCGAGACATTGCCGTTGGCCCGCGACAGCACGCGGCGAAGGGCCGCTCGCTCGGCGTCCGGAAGCTCGGCGCCATCCGCCGGTGTGCCTTCCTTCAGCAGATCGGAGGCCGGAATGCCCGACGCGATCCGTTTGTCGTCGAGACCGAGCCATTGCCGCGCAGCGCGCGTTGCACCTTGCACCAGATCGTCGCGATCGACTGCGAGCAGCGCCGGCCCTGAACGGTCGACCGGGACGAGCACGATGCGCGATCCGGCAAACGCCCTTCGAAACAGCCCCGCCTCGATGCGGGCGGCGGCATCGCGCACCGCCTGCGACAGAAGCGAGATGGTGATTTCCGAGGCATCGTCGCGGCAGGTGGAGATATCGATCGCCGCCGCCATCCGGCCGAGATGGTCGCGGATCGGTGCCGTCGTGCAGCTAAGCCCGATATTGCTGCTGAGGAAATGCTGGTCGCGCTGGATGATGACGGCGCGTTCGTCGGCGATCGCCGTGCCGATGCCGTTGGTGCCGACGCTTGCCTCGCTCCACACCGTTGCCGACCAGAGCCCGACATCGCGGAAATCCGCGTCATCACCGACAGCGCCGCGCCGCTCGAGCGCCACACCCTTGTCGTCAGTCAAAAGCAGGCAGCAACCGGCCCTGCCGACCATGGCAAACAACCGGTCGAGCTCGACGCCCGCCTCGGCGATCAGCTCGGCCGAACGCTGCCGCGCCAGTCGGAATTCACCGTCGGACAATCGCAGCGGCGTGCGCCGTTCCTCCGGCAAAAGACCATGAAGCGTCATGCAGCGGCGCCAGGATGCAGCCACCGGCGAGCTTGCCGCGGCCGACGACTGATGCGCCACCTGGTAGACATATTCCGTATGATCCCTGACGGCAGGCATCGGTTTCCTCCCTGCAAGCAACGTCCGGCGACGGCGTGTCGCGACCGCTCTCCCAAACGGCGGCAACTGCCTTGCCGGCACTATAGGCATCGATTGGACGGGAGGTCCAGCAAGACGAAGGTCCACGATCGCCTTGGCATCAGCGCCTTTGATGCGTTCATCACGCCGCCGGTATCGACACGCTCCGGGAATGTGATAGGCGAGTTCAAGCATCACCCGACGCACCACCACAACAATCGGTTGCCAGCCATGCTACGTGACTTCTCGCTGCAAAGCCTGTTCATGGGCCTGCTCATCGCCTTCGTGGGCTTTGCCAGCTCGTTTGCCGTTGTTCTGCACGGCCTCGGCGGTGTCGGCGCGACGGAGGCACAGGCCGCGTCCGGGCTGATGGCGCTATCGGTCTCGATGGGTGTCTGCGCCGTGATCCTCAGCGCGGTCACGCGGCTGCCGATCAGCATTGCCTGGTCGACGCCGGGTGCCGCCCTTCTCGCCAGTTCCGGCGTGGTCGCGGGCGGCTTCAACGCCGCTGTCGGCGCATTCCTCGTCTGCGGCATGCTCATCGTCGTTGCCGGCCTCTGGAGGCCGCTCGGCCGCATGGTCTCGGCCATACCGACGGCGCTTGCCAATGCCATGCTCGCCGGCGTGCTGCTCAGCCTTTGTTTTGCCCCCGTGAGGGCGATCGGCTTCAATCCGCTCTTGGGTTTGCCGATCCTGCTCGCCTGGGCGGTCGTCGGCAGCGTCAACAAGCTTTATGCGGTGCCCGCCGCCCTCTTGGCCTTCGTGCTCGTCATCGCCTTTGGCGTCGACATTCCGGCCGATGCCCTGGGCGCGCTGTCCTCGGCGCTTGTGCCGCGGCCGGAATTCGTGGTGCCGGCGTTCACGACACCGGCGATGATCAGCATCGCTCTGCCGTTGTTCATCGTCACCATGGCGTCGCAGAACATTCCCGGCATCGCCGTCCTGAAGGTCAACGATTACAACCCGACACCCGGACCGCTGTTTGCCACGACCGGCCTGTTTTCGATGCTGGGCGCGGTCTTCGGCGGCCATGCCGTCAACCTTGCGGCAATCACGGCCGCCATGGGTGCCGGCGCCGACAGCCACCCGGATCCGGCCAGGCGCTACTGGTCGACGATCATTGCCGGCGTCTTCTATGTGATCTTCGGCCTGCTTGCTGGCGCCGTCACCACCTTCGTCAGCCTCGCGCCGTCGGTGCTGATCGAAGCGGTTGCCGGTCTCGCCCTCGTCGGAGCCTTTGCCGGCTCTGCCATGGCTGCCTTCACCGACGCAAAGACGCGCGAGGCGGCGGCGATCACGTTCCTGGTCACGGCCTCGGGGGTCAGCTTCGGCGGCGTCTCCGGCGCCTTCTGGGGGCTGGTCGCCGGCGGGCTGATGCTGGCGCTCGCGCGCTTCACCCGCAAGAAGGCCTGACCCCTCGGCACGTGCGACACGCCTTCGCAACTCGATTGTGCCAATGTGATTGCGGCAGAACCGCTGGGCATTTTGAGGCGATATGCTTTGAAACCACGGCAAAGCTTGCATTTGCGGGCGATGTCGTCTATGCACCGCCCGTCCGCGTAGACACCCTTGGAGGCAACGCGGATGAAGCCCTTGCGGCTTCGGTTCTTCTGCTATTGCGGATGAACTCTCCAGAATTAGACACAGAAAGGTCTATCCATGAGCCACGCATCTTATGAGCTCAAGGCCGAGACGCGCGAACGGGTTGGTAAGGGGTCCTCCCGTGAACTTCGTCGCAACGGTCTTATCCCGGCTGTCATCTACGGTGACAAGCAGGCCCCCATCTCGATCGCGCTTTCCACCAAGGAAGTGACGATGAAGATCCACGCCGGCGGTTTCATGACCACCGTTGCGGTCATCGACGTCAACGGCGAAAAGATCCGCGTCCTGCCGAAGGACTACCAGCTGGATCCGGTTCGCGACTTCACCATGCACGTTGACTTCCTGCGCGTCTCCAAGGACAGCAAGGTCACCGTTCAGGTTCCGGTTCACTTCGTCAACGAAGAGAAGTCCCCGGGCCTTAAGGCCGGCGGCGTCCTCAACATCGTTCGCCACGAAGTCGAGCTGGCCGTTGCTGCCGACGACATCCCGGAATTCCTGACCGTCGACCTGTCGGGTCACAAGGTCGGCGACGCGATCCACATCTCCAACATCAAGCTGCCGAAGGGCGCGACCCCGGTTATCACCGACCGCGACTTCACGGTTGCCACGATCGCTGCTCCGGCTGGCGGTCTGAAGGAAGAAGAAGGCGAAGCAGAAGCCTGATTCACCTAACGGTGAAACGGCAATCCGGCTTTGGCCGGATGTCTGCAATCCCTATCGAGAGGCCCGCCCCGGCAACGTGGCGGGCCTTTTTCGCGTTGAACGCTCCGGTTGCCGTGCTGCACCCGCCCCTCACGATCGATCGGCACGCCTCGCGAATTGTAATGCAGCAATTTCAGCAACATTTAAGGTTTTGATGATGTTCTTGCAGCGGGGAAATCCGTAAGCAAGCGTCTAAAGAGAAACTGAAATGAAGCGAGTGGCAGCGCCTGGGGGATGCGTCCGATGATGCATTCCGTCGAGAACCGATTTATTGCGATTGTATGCGGTGCAATGCTGGTTTTCGTTGCCCCCCTCTTCGTGCTCTTCCTCAGCATCTCCAGCGAACGCGTCGCGCGGGAACGCCAGCACAACATCGAGCTGCTGATGGGTGCGAGCGCCGAGGCGCTCGGCAAGCCGATCTGGGATTTCGACAGCGACGGCATCAAGCGCATCGCCCGCTCGCTGATGAACGACACCGATATTCTCGCCGTCACCATCCGCGACACCTCAGGCTCGGTCCTGGCACAACTGCCCCCGGGCGGCCTTGCCGCCGGCAACGACAACCCGGCGCTCACGACACCGATCTCCTACGACGCGATCGAGGGCCTCAAGGAAATCGGCAACCTCGAAGTGCGGGTTCCGACGTCGGGCCTGCTGTCACGGTTCAGCAAGGATGAGCTGGCGATCCTTGCCATCCTGCTGATCGCGGTCGCCACCGTCTTTGCCGCAGCCCTCATCGGCAACCGCTTCACCGTCATCCGCCCGCTCATGCGCCTTACGGCCGCCATCGAGGCGACGCGACGGCTGGGCTCGCGCCACCGCGTCGACTGGACCTCGGACGACGAAATGGGTGCGCTGGCTGCCAACTTCAACGAAATGCAGGACCGTCTCGAGCGCGAGTCGATGGAGCTGAAAAGCGCCCATGAGCGCGCCACCGACATCTACAACCTCACGCCTGCCATGCTGTTTTCGCTCGATACCGACAATCGCCTCTGCGCCGTCAGCGACTACTGGCTGCTGGCGACCGGCTATCACCGCGAACAGGTGATCGGCGAAGATTTCACCGATTTCATCGACCCGCACTGGCACGAGACCTACCGCAGCCACGCCAAGGCCATCGCTGTCGGCGACCACAACATCTGCGAGGTTACCGTCCCGTTCCGCAAGGCCGACGGCGAATTCATGACCGTGCTGATCCTGGAGACGGAAACGACGGGCGAAGGCGACCTGTCGCTGTCCGTCATGACCGATGTCACCGCCCTCAAGCAGGCGGAAAGCCGCAATCACGCCCAGGCGATCACCGATCACCTGACCGGGCTCCTCAACCGCCAGGGCTTCGAGGCAGCGCTCGACGAGGCGATCGTCGTCGCCGATGCCTCCGGCATCCAGGTTGGCTGCCTGTTCATCGACCTCGATCGGTTCAAGTGGATCAACGACAATTTCGGCCACGCGGCGGGCGACGAGGTTCTGCGCCAGACCGTCGAGCTGATCCGCGCCACCCTGCGCCCGGACGATACCATGTCACGGCTCGGCGGCGACGAATTCGCAATCCTGGTTTCGGACATGGATGTCGCGGCACTCGCCAGCGAAATCGGCGAGCGCATCGTCAATGCGCTGCGCGAACCCATGCACATTGCCGGCAACGAGCTGTTCGTCAGCGCCAGCGTCGGCATCTCCGTCTATCCCGAGCATGCCGAGGACGCCTCCGACCTGCTGCTCAAGGCAGACATGGCGATGTATGCCCGCAAGCACGACGGCAAGAACGGCCTGCAGGTGTTCGATGCCAGCATGCTGGATACAGCGCGGGAGCGCCACGAGATCGAACAGTGTATCGAGGCTGGCCTCAAGGACGATCACTTCGAAGCCTGGCTGCAGCCGATCGTCAGCCTCAATGATGGCCAGATCGCCGGCTTCGAGGCACTGATGCGTCTCAACCACCCGGAAAAAGGCATCATGCCGCCCGGCAAGATCATCGGCATTGCCGAGGAAACCGGAACGATTGCCCGCATCGGTGACTGCATCCTCGAAAAGGCCATCCGGCATCTGGCGGCGATCTCGGCCCTCGACGGCACGCAGAACACCTATCTCGCGGTGAACTTCTCGCCGCTGCAGTTCGAACTGACGCTGCCGCACAAGCTCGCCGCTCTGCTGCTCAAGCATCATATCTCGCCGAACCGGATCGTCATTGAAATCACCGAGGCGGTGCTGATGCTCGACAATCCGGAAGTGCATGCCGTCTTGAAGCAGCTCAACGAATTCGGCTGCCGCATCGCGCTCGACGATTTCGGAACGGGCTATTCGTCGCTGAGCTATCTCAACCGCTTCCCGGTCGACATCGTCAAGGTCGACCAGTCCTTCACCCGCTCGCTGAGTTCCGGCACCGCCGACATCCGCCGCAAGAGCCGTATGCTGATCAAGGGCATCCGCACGATTTCGCACCAGATGGGTTGCACCGTGGTCGCCGAAGGCATCGAGACGAAGGAGCAGTGGCAACTCCTGCGCAAGCTTGGTGTGGATTGTGGGCAGGGTTACCTCTTCAGCCGCCCCATGCCCATCGGCAAGATGCTGGCGATGCTGGAGAGCGATTCCGAAGTCAAGGCAAACACTCAAGGCTAGCCGCCGGACACCGGCGCGAAGGAGCAAGGCGTGAAAGAGCTGATTCTGGCATTTTTCCTCTGCCTTTCGACTGCTGCCCAAGCGCAGACGATCAAGTTCGTCACCGAGGACTACCGGCCCTACAATTTCCCGACCGCCAGTGGCGCCAGCGGCTCATCGGTCGAGCAGGTCGCGGCGATCATGAAGGGACTGAACCTTCCCTATACGATCGAGGTCCTCCCCTGGGCCCGCGCCTACATGCTCGCCGAAACCGACGCCTCCTATTGTGTCTTTACCACCGGCTTCAATGCCGAGCGCGAAAAGCTGTTTCAGTGGGTACAGCCGCTGCTCGTCGACCACATGATCATGGTCCGGCGCAAGGGTTCGGACATTGCGCCTGCTTCCATCGACGCCGCCAGGCGCTTCACGATCGGAACGCAGCGGGAGGATTTCTCCGCCACCTACCTCGTGGAGCACGGCTTCCAGAAGATCGATTACGCGACCAATCTGGACTCGACGCTGAAGAAGCTGATTGCCGGCCGCATCGATCTGATGATGACGTCGGAAAAGACCTTCGAGAGCATGCGCGACGAAGGAAAGCCCGTCGAGGCGGCGCTGATGCTGGAGGGAAAATCCTACGGCATCGCCTGCCACCGCGACATGGACAAGGAGACGGTGAGCAGGATGCAGCGCGAGCTTGACCGCCTGATCGGCGACGGCACCCAGGACGCGATCTTCGAGCGCTACGGCGTTCGCCCGAGCGGAAGCGTGCAGGCGACGAAATAAGGATTGACTCAGGCGGCGTTTCGCGGTCGTGAAGCGGGGAATGCCCGACGGAGCGTAACGACATGCTGATCATCGCAGGACTTGGCAATCCAGGTTCGAAATATGCCGCAAACCGCCACAATATCGGTTTCATGGCCGTCGACGTCATCCATCGTCGCCACGGCTTCAGCTCCTGGTCGAAGAAGTTCAAGTCCGAGATCGCCGAAGGCGAAATCGGCGGCGAGCGCGTGCTCTTGATGAAGCCGCAGACCTTCATGAACCTGTCGGGCGAAGCGGTCGGCGAGGCCATGCGCTTCTACAAGCTCGCGCCGAAGGACATTACCGTCATCTATGACGAGCTGGACCTGCCGGCGGCGAAGGCGCGCATCAAGGTCGGTGGCGGCCATGGCGGCCACAACGGCATCAAGTCGATCGACGCCCATTGCGGCAAGGAATATCGGCGCCTGCGGCTCGGCATCGGCCACCCCGGCGTCAAGGATCTCGTGCACGCGCATGTGCTCGGCGACTTCGCCAAGGCCGACCAGGCCTGGCTGGTGCCGCTGCTCGACGCCATCGCCGACAATGCCGACATGCTGGTGCGCGGCGAAGATTCGCAGATCCTCAACAAGATCGCGCTCGCCACCGGCGGCAAGCCGGACGAAGACAAGCCGCAAGCCCAAAAGAAGCAGGGCGCCCAATCCCATATCCACCAGGCACGCAATTTCGCCCAGCCGAAGAAGCTGCCGACAAGCGGCCCGATGGCCGACATGCTGAAAAAGCTGTTCGGTCCGAAGGGCGACTGAGACGTGTCGGCCCCGCCCTGTGCCATCCGGCCCGCTTCGGAAACCGATCTGTCCGGGCTTCTTGCGCTTTATGGTGAGCTCAACCCGGCCGACCCTCCACTCGATCACGCCTTTGGCGCCGACCGTTTCAAGGCGATCCTCGCCCATCCCGGCATGACGGTTTTCATCGGCTTTGTCGGTGAAATCGCGGCGGCGTCGGTGACGCTGGTCATCGTGCCCAACCTGACGCGCGGCGCTTCACCCTATGCCCTGATCGAAAATGTGGTGACGTCGTCCGCCTTTCGCCGGCGCGGCCTTGCCGGCGCGCTGATTGCCCACGCGATCGCAGAGGCCTGGTCCGCCGGCTGCTACAAGGTGATGTTGCTGACGGGATCGAAGGATCCGGCGACGCTGCGCTTTTACGAAAACTGCGGTTTTCGCCAGGACAAGACGGGCTACCAGATCCGACGCCCCTGATTGTCACTCCTCCGGCTCGGTCATGAACATCAGCGGGAAGCCGGCGTCCTTGGCGAGATCCGTCGCTTCCTTCGCCTTGGTCTCGGCAATGTCGCGCACGCAGACGACGACGACAGAAACCCCGAGCTTGTGCGCCGTCATCATCACCCTGTAGCCGGCCTCTTCGCTCATCCGGAATACCGACTTCAGCACCATCACGACGAAGTCGCGCGGCGTGTAGTCGTCGTTGACGAGAATGACCTTGTAGAGTTTCGGCCGCTCCAGTTTGGGTTTCGGCTTCAGCTTCGGTTTTGCGGCAAGATCGTCGTCACTCATCGGAAATCCACCCGTTGATGACAGGAAAGGCGGTCGTGGTCGGCCACGCGGCACCAGGACGCTGGCATTCAATATCCTACGTCAGACGCCTCCAATCAAGCAAAAGCCCACTGCTTCGCCGCGCCGAAACGCGCGAAGGCTTGACCGTTCCGCTCCTTTATCCCATAGCCACGCCCAACGAATTCGAGAACGACAGGTTTTAGCCATGGGCTTCAAATGCGGTATTGTCGGGCTGCCGAACGTCGGCAAGTCCACCCTCTTCAACGCGCTCACCAAGACGGCGGCGGCTCAGGCCGCCAACTATCCGTTCTGCACGATCGAGCCGAACACCGGCGAAGTCGCGGTTCCCGATCCGCGCATGCGCAAGCTCGCCGACATCGCGAAGTCGAAGGAAATCATCCCGACCCGCATCTCTTTCGTCGACATCGCCGGCCTGGTGCGCGGCGCGTCGAAGGGCGAAGGTCTCGGCAACCAGTTCCTCGCCAACATCCGCGAAGTGGATGCTGTCGTGCACGTCCTGCGTTGCTTCGAGGATGACGACATCACCCACGTCGAAGGCCGCATCAACCCCGTGGCCGACGCCGAGACGATCGAGACCGAGCTGATGCTCGCCGACCTCGACAGCCTGGAGCGCCGCACGGAACAGACCCGCAAGCGCGCCGGCGGCAAGGACAAGGATTCCGTCGCTCAGCTGCCGATCATGGAAGCGTCCCTGAAGCTGCTGCAGGACGGCAAGCCGGTGCGCACGCTGCTCGCCAAGCTCGACGCTGAAGAACTGCGCATCCTGCAGGGCCTGAACCTCTTGACCGCGCATCCGGTTCTCTACGTCTGCAACGTCGCGGAAAGCGACGCGGTCGACGGCAACGAGTACACGCGCGCGGTTGCCGAAATGGCAAAGGCGCAGGGTGCCGAGAGCGTCGTGATTTCGGCGGCAATCGAATCCGAAGTGGCACAGCTGCCGGAAGAGGAAGCCAAGGAATTCCTGAGCGCGCTTGGCCTGGAAGAAGCCGGTCTCGACCGCCTGATCCGCGCCGGCTACAAGCTGCTCGACCTCATCACCTATTTCACCGTCGGCCCGAAGGAAACACGCGCCTGGACGATCCAGCGCGGCACCAAGGCACCGCAGGCGGCCGGCGTCATCCACACCGACTTCGAGCGTGGCTTCATCCGCGCCAACACCATCGCGTTTGACGACTACATCGCGCTCGGCGGCGAAGTCGGCGCCAAGGAAGCCGGCAAGGCGCGCGACGAAGGCAAGGAATACGTGGTCCAGGACGGCGACGTCATCCACTTCCGCTTCAACACGTAAGACATAGCACTTGCGGCGCGCCTCAGGCGCGCCGCCGATGGCACGACCCTATGTTACGGCGCGGCATGCAACCGCGCCGTCATCGTTTCCGGCAACAGCCTCATGACGATGCGGCGCAGTTTCTGCCAGAAAATGCCGATGACGAGCACGGTGACGCCAACCACGGCGAAGGCGATGAAGACGTAGTTGTCGAGCGACGCGCCGGTTTGGCTGAGCATCGTCCAGATCGCGCCCCCCAGCGACAAGAGCCCTGACGTGACGAAGGCACGACGGTCTATGACCAGGCCGACCAGCATGAAGAGCGCCACGATCACAATGGCTGTCATCGCCTGACCGATCCCGGCCTGCCCATCCCACCAGGTGCCGTTGCCGCCGTTGGACACAAAGACCAGACCGATCAGCGCGTAGAGCAGCGCGGGTGCAGCGGCCAGGTGCAGCCAGAACGCCGTATCCGAGCGGGTGGTTACGCGCTGCGGATCAGAAACGTCGAAGCGCATGGCGACCGCAAAGAGGCCCAGCGCCCCGACAAGGACGGTGAGCGCGAGAAGCACGAAGTGGTTCTCGTTGGCAAGATCGATCTGCAGAACCCTCTCCAGGCCAAGAAGGATCGCGACCACGCCGATAAGGGCGACCGAGAGCATGAGGCAAGCGAGAGCCAGCGGAACACGATAGCGCCAATAGAACAGGGCGAGCGGGATCGGAAACGCCGAGAGGTAGGCGAGTGTAAAGACAAGCGGCTTCCACGCCTCCTCGTGCTCGCCGACGAACAAGAATGCCGTCGTCCCGACCCAATGCACGAGTGCAAGCGTCAGCGCCACCGACGGCAGGGCCAACCGTTGGCGCCTCACCAGGATCTCGGCAAGGATGAGAATGACCGGCAGCGTAAAGAGTGGACCGCTCAGGCCCCAAAGGCCGATCAGGACGACGACGACGCCGATGGTGATCAGGATATCGTGAAAACCCCGAACAAACCGCGGCTGCTCGCTGTCTTCGGCAGCAAGCGCGTCGAGGGCGGCGTCATCCCGCTCCGCGACCGCGTCCGTTGCCGCCGGCCCGAAGTTGATACCGCGATCGGTAAGATAGGCTTCGAGATCGCCCGCCTGATGGGCAGAGATGATCCCCTTTTCGGCGGCACCCGCGAGCGCCCTGTTCAGTTCGGTCACGTGCATTCCTCAATCAAGAGCCGGTCGAGACAACGATTGGGACAGGTGGTTGCATGAACATGCGGCATACGCAACCTTGAAATCCGCGCAGGCGCTCACGTCAACTGACGGGAGAACGTCGCGCGCCTCGCATGACACATCGCGGGGTGCCGCAACCTTTGAAAGGTACTGCTTAATTTCGCGCTCAAACCGATTCCGATTCCCGAAATTATGCAGTAGGTAATGCGACATACGACACACAGGACGACGCAGCATGCTGTATTTCGAGGATTTTTCCGACGGGCGGCGGTTCGACTACAAACCGGTCGAAATGAAGCCCGCGGATATGATTGCCTTTGCCCGCGAATTCGACCCACAACCGATGCATCTCGATGAAGACGCCGGCAAGCGCAGCATCCTCGGCGGCCTCTCCGCCTCGGGATGGCACACCAGCGCCGTCGGCATGCGCATGATGCTCGACGCCTTCATGGGCCAGTCGACGTCCCAGGGCTCGCCCGGCATCGATTTCATGGGCTGGAAGAAGCCGGTTCTTGCCGGCGACGTCCTGACGGGATTCAGCCAGGTGATCGAGGCGCGCCGTTCGAAGTCGAAGCCCGGCCTAGGGATCGTCAAGTTCCGCAACGAAATCGTCAACCAGGCCGGAGAGCCGGTGGCGGTTTCCGAGTGTTCCGTGCTCTTCCGCTGCCGTGACAAGGTGCAGAACTGATGATGACGATGGAGGAGTTTTACGCCACGGGCCGCAGGACCGTCATCGGCAGCCTGACCTTTACGGCCGAGGATATTATCCGTTTCGCCCGCGACTTCGATCCGCAGTCCTTCCACCTCGACGAGGAAGACGCTCGCCACTCGCTGTTCGGTGGCCTGTGCGCCTCCGGCTGGCACACATCCGCCGGCTGGATGCAATGTTTCGTCCGGTTCTGGAAGGACGAGCAGCGGAGGCTTGCCGCCGAGGGCCTGCAAGCGCCGAGGCTCGGCCCCTCGCCCGGTTTCAAGGATCTGCGATGGCTGAAGCCTGTCTATGCGGGCGACACCGTGACCTATGCCGTCACGTTTCTTGAAAGCCGCACCCTTGCCTCGCGGCCGGGTTGGCGGATCAATTCGATCCTGTGCGAAGGCGAAAACCAGCATGGCGAGCCGGTGATCCGTTTCGAAAGCAAGGTCATCGAGTTCGTCTAGAGCATTTTCAGGAGGAGCGCGAAGCGGTCTTCCGTCCGGAAATGCAAGGAGCTAGATCGGCGAGATTGCCGTCCGGAAATGGAGCAGCAACCTTCTAATTCCTTAAGCCGGGAACGATTTGGGCGTAGAATCCGTTCGGCCTTGAAGGCTGCGCGCCAGGGCAGGTTGGCCCTGGCGGCGAGAGGCCTCGACAGGGCATAGCGGAGGGCTATCGATGGAAAAGACCCATGTTCGCGAATTGGCGGAGGAATATCTTCGCCTTGGCGGCCATCGCCGGGTGGCGATCGACGACAACGAGACCTCGATCAGAAGCTGGGAAGACGAGCCGCCGGAGGCCGATGCCTACTGGCGCGAGAATGTGGAAACGCTTTCGCCGGCAACGCAGCGCGAGGTGCAACTGATGCTGCCGACGATCAACCGCGCGTGAGCGCGATCAGTGGCCGTCGAACTCGATCAGCGTGCGGACGTTGACGCCGAGCGCTTCGAGCTTCTTGCGACCGCCGAGTTCCGGCAGGTCGATGACGAAACAGGCAGCGACGATATCGGCGCCCATCTGCTTCAACAGCTTGGTGGCGGCCTCAGCCGTGCCGCCGGTGGCAATCAGGTCGTCGACCAGGATGACCTTTTCGCCCGGCTTGATCGCGTCCTTGTGCATTTCCATTTCGTCGACACCGTATTCCAGGCTGTAGGCGATGCGCACCGTGTCGTGCGGCAGCTTGCCCTTCTTGCGGATCGGCACGAAACCGGAGGAAAGCTGATGCGCGATCGCGCCACCGAGGATGAAGCCGCGGGCCTCGATGCCGGCGATCTTGTCGATCTTGGTGCCGGCATAGGGATGCACCAGTTCGTCGATCGCCCGGCGAAACGCCCTGGGATTGCCGAGCAGCGTGGTGATGTCGCGGAACATGACACCCGGTTTCGGATAATCCGGAATGTTGCGGATCGCAGCGATCAGTTCCGATTGAACGGTAGTGGTCATGGGCAAGAAGGCCTTTTGTCTCTTGTTACCGCAAACCCATAACACCAACGAGCCGCATGTCGATAACGGTTTCTTGCCGCAGGCCGGCCTGGAACAATTTGGCCGCTTCCGGGGTTGATGCTACGCTGGGCCAGGCACGCGTGGAGGAGATGCGCGTGCCGCAGACCCCGCTCTGAGCTCACATCGCAAGGAGGAACATCATGCGCCTGTTTGAATGCGGTTCTCTTGTCCCAGGGTGCGACTGGCACACCCGCGCCGATAACGACGCCGAAATCGTCCGCCGCGTGGTGGACCACATGCGCCAGGATCATGGCGAAACGGCCATCCGTGAAAACATGGTCGACAACATCAAGGCTCGCATCGTCGAGGAGACGAAAGCCGCCTGACGAAAACACCGGTCGCCGGGCCCCGCGCGGGTGTGGTCGTGCCGAAGAACTAGCAAGCAGTTCAACGGTCGGATTGCGCGGTCACGAATATCGCTAATTCGACTGGCTTTTTTCCGGCCGATCGTCGTGGACCCTCACCTTCTGAACATAGAGATGATTGGGTCGCGGCGACGGCACGCGCTCGGCAAAATCCCGGCGAGCCGCCTTCATCGCGACTTGGTCGTATTCGCGGTTGTACGATGTCTGTTGAACAAACACATCCGTGACTTTTCCGGTCGGGCCGGTTTGAAGGCCGACGAGAACATCGTTCGCGCAACCGGAGGCGACGAGCAACAAGGCAATGAGTATGGATCTGGTTTTCATGGCGCCTCTCTGAAGAGATCCGCCAGTAGCCGAGTCGCAGGGGATCCGCCACCTATCGTTGTGGGCAGGCGCTCTGCGGATGTGCCAATCCGAACGTCAGGTAACGAGAAAGGTTCTCGGCGCATCTTGCGATAAGCCGGGCGTGAATTCAGGTCGCCGATACCCGACTTTTCCTCTCAAATACGGGCCACGATCGCCTCGAGCTTTGCAACCAGACTTGCCCGGTCGAGACTGAAATTGCGCTCGACCCAAAGCGTTTCCAGCTCGCCCAGGATTTCGCCGACACGTGGACCGGCAGCGATACCGGCCTTCAGCACGTCTGCCCCGGTCAGCGGGAAGGCAGGGCGTCCCCATGCCTCCGCGCGCTTCAACAGGCGCTGGAAGGAAGCGGTCTCGGCAAGCAGTGCCGGATCGTTTTCGGATTTGCGTCTGGCGGAAGCAAGCGCCAGCCGCAGACGGGCCGAAATACCCTCCGTTCCGTGGCGATAGAGCAGCCGGTCGAGCGCCGTATCGACGGTCTTGGCCGGCACTGCGGGCGCATCGGCGAAGCGCGAAAAATACGCGGCCTCGGCCTTCGACAGGCGAAGCCGTGTCGCCATGGCTTCCAGCCGTTCCGCGTCGGGCGGCACGATGGCGGCAAGGCGCAGCAGCGGATCCGGCGTCCATGAGAAAGCGCGCTCCGCAGCCACCAGTTCCGGGATGGCGTCGATGCCCCATTTCTCGGTTTCAGGCAGGATTTCAGTCAGTACGCCGGCCTGACGCATCCAGAGCAGCGCCCGGCCCGGATCCTCGGCTGAAAGCAGCTTCTTTGTCTCGGACCAAACCCGTTCTGCCGACAGCGTCGACAGCCTGGAGCGCGCCTGCGCGCAGGCACGCAAGCCATCGGCGTCGGGCCGGCCGTGGCCATAATGGGCGAAGAAGCGGAAGAAGCGCAGGACGCGCAGATAGTCTTCGGCCACCCGTTCCGCGGCGTTTCCGATGAAGCGCAGGGTGCGGCTCTCGATATCGGCAAGGCCACCGACATCGTCGATGACCTCACCCTTGTCGTTGGCGTAGAGCGCGTTGATGGTGAAGTCGCGCCGTTCGGCGTCCGCCTTCCAGTCGGTCCCGAAGGCGACTTCGGCGCGGCGTCCGTCGGTTTTGACGTCGCGGCGCAGCGTCGTCACCTCATAGGGCGTGCCGTCGATGACGAGCGTGACGGTGCCGTGGTCGATGCCAGTCGGTACCACCTTGATGCCGGCGCCCTTGGCGCGTTCCGAAACCTCGTCCGGTCGCCAGGTGGTGGCCATGTCGACATCGCCGGCCGGCACGCCCATCAGGCTGTTGCGCACGGCGCCGCCAACGACGCGCACCTCCCCGCCGTCGGCGTTCAGGACGTCGAAGACGCGGCGAAGGGATGGAGCCGAAAACCAGCTCTCACCGGCAACCGAGGTCATGCATAAAGCCTTTCATAGAGCATTCGGACGATGCCGGCGGTGATACCCCAGATATTCCTGTCGCCATAGGGCATGCGATAGAAATGCCGGTCCTCGCCCTGCCAGTGGCCGCTTCCGCGCCCATGGTTTCCGGGGTTCATCAGAAACGACAGCGGCACTTCGAAGACGCTTTCGACCTCGTCAGGGTTGGGAACCAGCTGGAAGCCGGGCTGCACCACCGCCAGAACCGGCGTGATCTTGAAGCCGGATAGCGCCATGTAATGCGGCAGCCGACCGATGGTTTCGACGAAGCGCGGATCGAGACCGATCTCCTCCTGCGCCTCGCGAAGGGCGGCAAGCTCGATCGACCGGTCTTCCGGATCGACGGCGCCGCCCGGAAACGCCACCTGGCCGGAGTGCTTGCGCAGGCTCGCGGTTCGCTGCGTGAAGATGACATGCGCATCCTCGCCGTCGTCGACCACAGGCACCAGGACCGCCGCGTCCTTCAACTGCAGGGTTTCCAGATGCGGCACGATGCCGGGGTTGAGCAGGAAATCGCCATGCTCCCGCCAGGAGCTTTCCACCGGCCCGCCCATCTGGGTCAGCGCCCGGCGGCGAAATTCGTCGGCCGAATAGGGATGCCCGATCATTGCGACAGCGCTTCCAGTTCGGCGGCCTTCATGATCGGGAAGACCGAGCCGCCCGAGCGGACGCAGAACATCTCGGCGCCATCGACCGTTACGACTTCGCCAAGCGCGACGAGATCATACATGACAGGCCGGGAAACCAGTGCTTCCAGTCGGCCGCGCACATGCAGGTAGGGCTTCAGCTCGCGGTTCTCGCCATGAATGACGAAACGAAGGGCATGTTCTGGCCCGGCCTCGACGACGTCGCCGACATTTGTGCGAAAGGTCAGCACCTGCACGCCATCCGTCTGCGTCACGCTCATTTCGACGGCAACGAACGGCGCGTCGACGATCCGGATCGCCACCTTTTCCACAGGTGTGACCAGATAGGTGACACCGTCTTCGTCTTTGCGCAAAACTGTGGAGAACAGCCTGACCAGCGGTTGCCGGCCGATCGGCGTGCCCAGGTAGAACCAGGTGCCGTCGGCGCGGATTTCCATGTCGATATCGCCGCAGAATGGCGGATTCCAGCGCTCGACCGGCGGCAGGCCGCGCTTGCCGTCGCCCGTCTGGCCGGCCGCGCGCGATATCAGTGCCGCCAATCCGGCCGCGTCCCCGGTTCGCTGAATTTCGGCTTCTGCCATCGTTCCGTCCCGATTGGCCCCGATTTTGCACCGGAGGCATGTATGCCATCGCCAGATGCGGCGTGTATGCTGTCACGAGATAGTGCGTCTGCGGCGACTTGTCAGCCGTCAGCCAGGGTCTAAATTGGAATAAGGCAACTGAAGTTCCCCGGCGGGGCGATTCGGTTCAACAACGGGCGACCGGGGAGTACGACCATGAGTGTGATGAAGGGCGCGACGGACGCGACCGACGAAAAGGCGATCGTAGCCGCGGCGGAAAACGCCCTCGCAGAGATCGCGCTCGTGCGCGCCGAAGTCGGCAAGGTCATCTTCGGCCAGGAGACCGTGGTCGAGCAGACCCTGCTGGCGGTTCTTTCTGGTGGCCACGCCTTGCTTGTCGGCGTGCCCGGCCTTGCCAAGACCAAGCTGGTGGCGACCCTCGGCACCGTGCTCGGCCTTGATTCCAGCCGCGTGCAGTTCACGCCCGACCTGATGCCGTCGGACATTCTCGGCTCCGAGGTCATGGACCAGGATGCCGCCGGTCACCGCTCCTTCCGCTTCATTCCCGGCCCGATCTTCACGCAGTTGCTGATGGCCGACGAGATCAACCGCGCCTCGCCGCGCACGCAATCGGCGCTGTTGCAGGCGATGCAGGAGTATCACATCACCGTTGCCGGCGCCCGCAAGGACCTGCCACAGCCGTTCCATGTGCTTGCCACCCAGAACCCCCTGGAGCAGGAAGGCACCTATCCGCTGCCCGAAGCCCAGCTCGACCGCTTCCTGATGCAGGTGGATGTCGGCTATCCCGAGCTTGCCGCCGAGCGGCAGATCCTGCTCGAGACCACGGGCACCGCCGAAGCGACCGCCCGTCCGGTGATCGACGCCGCCCGCCTGCAGCAGATCCAGAGCCTCATCCGCCAGATGCCGGTCGGCGAGAAGGTGGTCGATGCCATCCTCGATCTGGTGCGCTCGGCCCGGCCCGGCAACGGCAATGCCGCCACCGACAAGAACGTCGCCTGGGGCCCCGGCCCGCGCGCCGGCCAGGCGCTGATGCTGTGCGCCCGCGCCCGCGCGCTCTATGACGGTCGCCTGGCACCGTCGATCGATGATATCCTGGCGCTCGCCGAGCCCGTTCTCCAGCACCGCATGGCGCTGACCTTCGCCGCCCGTGCCGAAGGCATGACCGTGCGCGACGTGATCGCCGGGCTGGTGAAGCAAGCCAAGGGATAAAGAATGGCCTCCATCGGGCACATAGTTGCGCGTACCCCCGCTGGTGAGGTTCTTTCCCGTGCGCAGCAGCGCGCGATGCTGGTTCCTGACTGCCTCGTCGAGGCCCGCCGCATCGCCAACACGGTGATCTCCGGCTGGCACGGACGGCGCAAGCGCGGCATCGGCGAGAATTTCTGGCAGTTCCGGCCCTATAGCGACGGCGAAAGCCTGTCGCGCATCGACTGGCGCCGCTCTGCTCGCGACGACCATACCTATGTGCGCGACCGCGAATGGGAGGCGGCCCACACCATCTGGCTCTGGGCCGACCTATCGCCGTCGATGATGTACAAGTCGACGCTCGGATCGGTGTCGAAGGAAAGCCGGGCGCTGGTCCTGATGCTGGCCCTCGCAGAAATCCTCGCGCGCTCGGGCGAGCGCATCGGATGTCCCGGCGTGATGGAGCCGGTCTCGGCCCGCAACGCCGCCGAACGACTGGCAACCGCGATCATGCTGAGCCCGCTTGCCGAAGGATTGCCCGAGACAGGCATGATCCGCAACGCCAGCGACCTCGTGCTCATCGGCGATTTTCTCGATCCGGCCGACCGCATCATGGAACGACTTGGGCCGCTTGCCCGTCGCGGCCTGCGCGGCCATGTCGTCGAGGTTGCCGATCCGGCCGAAGAAGCCTTCCCCTATGCCGGCCGAACGGAATTCAGCGACCCGGAGACCGGCCAGAAGCTGACCGCAGGACGCGCCGAAATCCTGCGCGACGACTATCAGCGCGCCTATCTCGCCCGACGCGAAAGCCTCGGCGTGACGCTGCGCCATCTCGGCTGGACCTTTACGCCGCACCGGACCGACCGGCCCGCCTCCGAGGCACTGGTCGCCGTGCACATGTATCTCTCGGGCATGCCGGGTCGCGCCACCCATGGGGGCCAGCTATGACCGGCCTCCCCTTCCTGTTTGCCAATCCCGCCATGCTCGCCGCCCTCGTCGCCCTGCCGGTGATCTGGTGGCTGCTGCGCATGACGCCGCCGAAACCGGTCGCCGAAGTGTTTCCGCCGCTGCGCATTCTCGCCTCGGTCCTGAAGCGCGAGGAGACGCCGTCGAAAAGCCCGTGGTGGCTGACGCTGCTGCGCATGCTTCTGGTCGCCGCGGTCATTTTTGCGATCGCCGACCCCGTCGTCAATCCGCGGCAGAACACCCTTGCAACAGGCGGCCCGCTCGCGATTGTCGTCGACAACAGCTGGGCGACGGCAACCGACTGGGAACAGCGCGTCGAGGCGGTCAGCACGCTGATCGACGACGCGGAAGCGCGTGATCTCGCTGTCTCGATCGCCTTTACCGGCGACCGCCAGCACGATGCCACACCCGGTTCGGCAGCGACGGCGCGCACCAGGCTTGCCGCCGCAGCACCCATTCCGCTTTCCGTCGACCGCACCCAGGCGATCGCCGCGCTCAAGACCGCCTTCGAAGGCACAAAACCCGGCACGCTCGCCTTCGTCAGCGATGGCATCGAAACGCCCGATCAGAAGACGATGGCGGCACTGTCTGAGGTAGGAGCCGCCGAATTGCGGATCGTCGAGGCCGATGGCGGCCGTACCGTCGCCCTGACCGACAGCGTCAACGGCTCGACCGGCATGTCCGTTACCGCGACGCGGCTGCGCAAGGACGGTACACTCACCGTCCCGATCGTCGCCTATGACACGCGCGGCCGCGCGATCGCCGACGGGCAGATCGCCTTTGCCGCCGGCGAAGGCGTCGCCAAGGGCAGCATCGAGGCGCCCTTCGAACTGCGCAACGACTTTGCCCGCATCGGCATCGAGAATGCGGCAACCGCCGGCAGCGTGCATCTGCTCGATGACGGCTTCCGCCGTCGACGCGTGGCACTTCTGAGCGGCGAAGCCCGGGATCAGTCGCAACCGCTTCTGTCGCCGCTCTACTACATCAACCGCGCCCTCGCCCCCTACGCCGATCTGGTCGAACCGCACGAGACCGACCTTGCAGTCGCCATTCCGGAACTGCTGGAGCAGAAGCCGTCGGTGCTGATCATGGCCGATATCGGCCGGCTTCCCGAAGAGATCTATCCGAAGCTGACGAAATGGATCGACAATGGCGGCATGCTCATCCGTTTCGCCGGGCCGCGCCTCGCAGCCGCTCCCGCCGACGATCCGCTGGTGCCGGTAACACTGCGCCAGGGCGAGCGGGCGCTCGGCGGCGCGCTCTCCTGGTCCGAGCCGCAGCCGCTCGCCGACTATCCGGGCAATAGCCCCTTTGCCGGCATGGCACGACCGACAGACATTCTCGTCAAGCGACAGGTCTTGGCCGAGCCGACCGCCGATCTTTCCGAACGCACCTGGGCAAGCCTTGCCGATGGAACGCCGCTGGTCACGACCTCGGCCCATGGCGCCGGCCGCATCGTGCTTTTCCATGTCAGCGCCGAGGCCACCTGGTCTAACCTGCCGATATCGGGCGACTTCGTCGAGATGCTTCGCCGCAGCGTCCAGCTGTCGCGCGGCGTCGGCGTCGCCAACGAGGGCAACGCGCAACAGCAGACGCTTGCACCCTATCGGCTGCTCAACGCCGACGGCGTGCTCGTCGCCGAGACCGGCAACGCAAGGCCGCTCGACGTCGTCCCCGGCAAGGCGCCGGTTGCGACGCCTGAAAACCCGCCTGGCCTTTACGGCTCGGAAGACGGTTTCACCGCGCTCAATCTATTGCCGCGCAACGGCGAATTGCAGCCGATCGACATGACGGCCGCCGGTGCGCACACCACCCAGCAACTGACGGCCTCCGAGAGCTGGTCGCTGAAGCCGGCGCTGTTTACGCTGGCGATGCTGTTGCTGCTCGTCGATGCCCTCATCGTGTTGTTCATGGGCGGCGCCCTCTCGCGGCTGCGGCCGGCCAAGGCCATGACCGCGGCTGTTCTGCTGGCGGCCAGTGCCCTTCTCGTATCGCCGCCGGACGGACACGCCGACGACAGCCGACCGGAGGACACAGGCATCCTGGAGCGCCTCGACACCACGCATCTCGCCTATGTGGTCACGGGCGAGGATGAAGTCGATCGGCTCTCCGAGCGCGGCCTGACGGGCCTTACCGACTTTCTCACCTATCGCACCACGCTCGAGCCCGGCACGCCCGTCGGCCTCGATATCGCCAAGGACGAGCTTGCGTTCTACCCGATCATCTACTGGCCGGTTTCGGCGTCGGCGCCGATGCCGAGCCCGCAGGCCGTCAGCCGCATCGACGCCTATATGCGCGCCGGCGGCACCGTGCTGTTCGATACGCGCGACCAGTTCTCCTCGCTCGGCGCATCGTCGGGCGGCACCAGCCCCAACACCGAGCGGCTGCAGGCGATCCTCGCCAATCTCGACATTCCGCCGCTGGAACCGGTGCCGACCGACCACGTGCTGACCAAGGCGTTTTACCTGCTGTCGAACTTTCCCGGCCGCTACACCGGCAGCCCGCTGTGGATCGAGGCGCAGCTCGACAACCGCGAAGAGCCGAGTAACCGCCCGGCCCGCTCCGGCGATGGCGTCACGCCGATCATGATCACCGGCAATGATTTCGCCGGCGCCTGGGCGGTGGATGCCAACGGCGTCGCGTTGCTGCCGACGGTGCCGCCGGACGAAATGCAGCGCGAATACGCCTTCCGCTCCGGCGTCAACATCATGATGTATATGCTGACCGGCAACTACAAGGCCGACCAGGTGCACGTGCCGGCCCTGCTCGAACGGCTCGGACAATGAGGGCCGATCGATGACAGCCGACTTCTCGCCCTTCATCCCCTGGCCCTATCTGGCCGTGCTGGCCGTCGTGGCCGCAATCCTCGCCGCGCTCGGTATCTGGCGCGGCGTGCGCGGCGCCTGGGTGCGTGCAGCAGCGCTTGCCGCCTTCTGCCTGGCGCTCGCCAATCCGATCCTGTTCCAGGAACAGCGCGAGCCGCTGTCGACCATCGTCGCCGTCGTCGTCGACCGCAGCCAGAGCCAGGACTATGACGGAAGGCGGGCGCAGACCGACAAGGCCCTTGCGGAGCTCAAGGACCGGCTCTCCCGTTTCCCGCAGATCGAGACCCGCATCGTCGAGGCCGCAGACAGCCCGGAGAGCGAGGCCCCTTCGACCCGTCTGTTTTCCGCGCTGACTTCCGTGCTTGCCGACGTGCCGCCGGCGCGGGTGGGCGGTGCGATCTTCATCACCGATGGCCAGATCCACGACGTTCCCGACATCAACCAGAAGCTCGGCTTCGACGCGCCGATCCACGGGCTGATCAGCGGCAAGCCCGACGAATTCGACCGCCGCATCGAGATTGTCAGCGCCCCGCGCTTCGGCATTGTCGGCGAGCAGCAGAAGCTGACCTTCCGTGTGGTCGACGACGGCAAGGCGCAGGGCGGAACTGCCGAGGTGACCATCCGGCTCAACGGCAACGAGATCGCTACCGAAGTCGCCGAGCCCGGCACCGACGTGCCGTTCAGCTTCACCGTGCCGCGCGGCGGCAACAACATTCTCGAGTTCGCGGTGAACAGCGTTCCCGGAGAAGTCACCGAAACGAACAATCGCGCAGTCCACGTGCTCGACGGTATCCGCGAGAACCTGCGCGTGCTCTTGGTCTCCGGCGAGCCGCATGCCGGCGAGCGCGCCTGGCGCAACCTGCTGAAATCCGACGCCGCCGTCGACCTCGTGCATTTCACCATTCTGCGCCCGCCGGAAAAACAGGACGGAACGCCGATCAACGAGCTGTCGCTGATCGCGTTTCCGACGCGCGAACTGTTCGTCGACAAGATCAGCGAGTTCGACCTGATCATCTTCGACCGTTACCAGCACCGCGGCGTGCTACCGATCCTCTACTACGACAACATCGCGCAATATGTGCAGAATGGCGGCGCGCTTCTGATCGCCGCCGGGCCCGAGCATGCCGGCAACGACTCCATCGCCGCCACGCCGCTTTCGGCCGTCCTGCCGGCCAACCCGACCGGCGTGATGAACGAAAAGGGGTTCTACCCGCGCCTTTCCGACGAGGGCAAGAAACACCCCGTGACCCGCGGCCTCGAGGGCGCTGCCAGCGAACCGCCGCAATGGGGCCGCTGGTTCCGCACGGTCGACGTCGACCGGCCACTCGGCCAGACGGTGATGGAAGCGGCCGATGGCAAACCGTTGCTCGTCCTCAACCGCGTCGGCAAGGGCCGTGTCGCCATGCTCCTGTCCGACCAGGGCTGGCTCTGGGCCCGTGGTTTCGAGGGCGGCGGACCGCATGTCTCCCTCTATCGCCGCACCGCTCACTGGCTGATGCAGGAACCAGCACTGGAAGAAGAGGCGCTGACCGCACGCGCAAAGGGCCGGACGCTCGAAATTACCCGCCAGACCATCGAGGGTGATCCCGGCCTTGCAACCCTCACCTATCCCTCGGGAAAGACCGAGGAGCTGACGCTCGCCCAGCGCGAGCCCGGCCTCTACAGCGCGGAGGTCAAAACCACGGAAACCGGGCTGTTCGAAGTTGCAAACGACGAGCTGACGACGCTCGTCCATGTCGGCAATGTCGATGCGCCGGAATTCAAGGCGGCCATTTCGACCGAGGACAAGCTGCGCCCCTGGGCGGAACAGACCAAGGGGCTGGTGCACCGGCTGGCAAGCGCCGATGGCGCCACCGATCTGCCGTCGATCCTGCCGGTGCGGGGTGCCGTGCGGGTCGCCGACGATCAGCGGCTATCGCTGCGCATGACCGACGAGACCGTGCTCAGGGGCATCAATTCGCTGTCGCTGTTCACCGGCCTCTTTGGGCTTGCCGCCCTTCTCCTGCTGATATCGGCAACCTGGTATCGCGAGGGTCGATGACCGTTCCGGACGTCGCCATCAGCAACCTGCGCGACGTCCCCTATTTCGCCGATGATATCGCCGACCGTGTCTGGCGGGCCTGGTGGGAGCCGCGCGGCTTTCCCTTCGGCCATATCGCCGAACTGGTGGCGGGCAGCCTTGGCGACCATCATATCCCCTTCGCGCTCGTCGCCCATCGCGGCGCGACCTTCATCGGCACCGCATCGGTGATCGAATGCGATCTGGAGGAGCGCCCGGCACTTCGCCCCTGGGTGGCGGCGGTCTGGGTGGAGCCGACGTTTCGCGGCCTCGGCATCGGCGCCAGCATCGTGCGCCATGCTGCTGAAGCGGCCTTGTCCACGGGGGTCGAGCGTGTATTTCTCTGCGCCTTGCCGCAAAAGCGCGCCTTCTATGAGCGCGGTGGCTGGCACCTCGACGAAAAGGATGTGGGCGAAAGCCGCCTCGACGTCTTCAGTATGCGCCGTTCCTGAATTAGGCCACAATGACCTTCGACATCGCAGAGGCATATTCTGGAGCTCTGTAGATGCGTTTGTTTGCCTCCGCCCTTCTCACTCTTGTTCTTTCCGGTACGGCTCTTTCCAGCCCGGTTAAGGCCGCCGACCTCATCGACTTCTGGGACAAGCCGCAACATGGCGGCAACAGCTTCAACCGGCTGCCACCAGACGAGGCCTATTTCAAGGCCCTGTCGGGCTACGGCGCCACCTGGGTTCGCCTGTCCTATGACAAGTGGAAGCCGGCGAAACGCGACTACCTGATCGGCAATGCCGACAAATACGAGGGCATTCCGGCCACCGACCTGAAGACGTTGAAGGAAACGCTCGATCGTGCTGAGAAGGCCGGACTGAAGGTGGTCATCACCCCCCTGTCCCTGCCCGGCATGCGCTGGTCGCAGAACAACGGCAACAAGTTCGATGGCCGCATCTGGCAGGACAGGGCCTGGTGGGCCGAGGCCGCAAACTTCTGGCGCGATCTCGCCCGCGAACTCAAGGATCATCCGGCTGTCGCCGGCTACAACATCGTCAACGAACCGGCGCCTGAAAAGCAGAACGGTCTTGCCGAACATGCCGACGGCAAGGCGATGCAGGACTGGTACGCAGTCAAGAAAGGCAGCGCCTCCGACCTCCTCGCCTTCTATGAAACGGTGATCGCCGCCATCCGCGAGGTCGATCCGGCAACGCCGATCATGGCGGACGCCGGCTGGTATGCCGCAGCCGATGCCTTCAGGTATTGGCCGTCCGGTCTCAGCGACCAGAAGGTGCTCTACAGTTTCCACATGTATGAGCCCTATGCGGCCACCAGCGCCCCCAACATGAGGCGGGAGAAACCCTATTCCTATCCCGGCAAGGTGCCCTTCGGCAAAGGCGAGGAAAACTGGGACAAGGCGCGCGTCGCGGCCTATCTCGGCCAGCCGGTAGAATGGGCAAAAGACAAGGGCATTCCGCTCAATCGCGTCGTTGCCGGCGAGTTCGGCTGCATGCGTCGCTGGACCGGCTGCAAGGCCTATCTCGAGGACGTGCTGACTTCGCTCGACAAGGACGCCCTGCACTGGGCGTTCTACAGCTTCCGCGAAGACAGCTGGGACGGCATGGACTACGAACTCGGATCGAAGAAGGTCCACTGGAAATACTGGGACGCGATCGACGCCGGCACGCCCGATCCGGTCAAACGCACGGAGACACCGGAATTCGAACCGATCGCCCGGAGACTGGCAAAGTAGGAGCACCCATGTTCGAGGTCACCGACGCACCACCGGCCGAAGCGCTGGAAGCCATCGGCCAAGGCTTGACGGCCTTCAATGCCGCCGATGTCGGTCCATCCGAACGACGGCCGCTGGCGGTGCTGGTCGGCGGTCCGGATGCGGCAGGAAAACGCGGCGGCCTCAGCGGCTATACCGCGTGGGGCTGGCTGTTCGTGCAATGGCTGTGGCTGCCGGACGACCTACGCGGCCGGGGCCTTGCTGGCCAGCTGCTGGCGGCAGCCGAAGAAGAGGCACGTCTCCGCGGCTGCCACGGCGCCTGGATCGACACGTTCAACCCGCAAGCCCGGCGAGCCTATGAGCGCCAGGGCTATGAGGTCTTTGGAGAGCTGCCCGACTTCCCGCCGGGCCGCAGCCGTGTATTTCTAAAGAAACAGCTCAGTTAGCAGTCGCCGACAGGCGGCAAGTGTCAGACGGCGAGCGCCAGTTCGATATCGTCGACCTCGGCCGCCTCGTCGGCGGCCGTGTCGTCCCGCCAGCCGATGACACCGGAAAGGCCGGCGTGCACGCCGTCTGCCATCGGCACCACCAGCACCCGCGCCGGATCGACCGGGCCCGGGAATTCGAGTGCTGCGTAACGAACCTTCTCGAAACCGAGCGGCTGGTAATAGGGCGGATCCCCGACGAGGATGACGGCGTGTGAACCCTTCCGCCGCGCCGCCTCGACGGCGATGCGCACCAGTTCCCGGCCGATGCCCATGTTCTTGTGCGACGGCCGCACAGCGAGCGGCCCGAGCAGGTGCCCCTTGATCGAACCGGCCATGACAGGCGTCATCCGCACCGAGGCGATGGTTTCGCCATTGTCGGCACAGACGAAGGACAGCGACCGGTCATGAGCGCCCTGCTCGCGGATGCGCGCAGCCGCCCGGGCAAACCGGCCGGGGCCAAAAGCTTCTTCGTTGATGATTTCGATGGCTGCGTCATGGGACGCGTCTTCGGTCAGGTAGACGAGGTCGTGCTTTTTCATGGGATCAGGAACCGGGTGCAGACAGACATGGGGATGGCTTCGCCCGAAGTGGGCGCTGGCAGCATCAGCGTCGTCGCAGGTTTCCCGAGAAGGTCATGAGTACGGTTCGTTCCGGACACAGAGAAATTTTCTGAAATCGCCGATACCAGAAAATTGCCCGATGTCAAAGCCCAAAACGCACTGTTCAGAAATCGATACCTTCCGCAGGTCGCTAAAGCCGCTATCTATGAACGACGAAACCATAAGGGAGATTGCCCATGGGCAGGCTTGTAGACGGCATCTGGCAGGACGTCTGGTATGATACGGCGGCGACGAAGGGCCACTTCAAGCGCAGCGAATCGCAGTTCCGCAACTGGGTCACGTCGGACGGATCGGCCGGACCATCCGGGCAAGGCGGCTTCAAGGCCGAGGCCGGGCGCTACCATCTCTACGTCTCGCTCGCCTGCCCCTGGGCTCACCGCACGCTGATCTTCCGCAAGCTGAAGAAGCTCGAAGACCTGATCTCCGTTTCGATCGTGGATCCGCTGATGCTGTCGAAGGGCTGGGAATTCAAGGGCAAGGACGGCGGCACCGTCGACCACATCTTCGGCTTCGACGCGCTCTGGCAGGTCTACACCCGCGCCGACCCGACCTATTCCGGCCGCGTGACGGTGCCGGTTCTGTGGGACAAGCAGAAGAACACGATCGTCTCGAACGAATCCGCCGAGATCATCCGCATGTTCAACTCCGCTTTCAACGCGCTGACGGGCTCGACCGAGGATTTTTATCCGCAGGAACTGCGCAGCGAAATCGACGATCTGAACGGCCGCATCTACGGCGCCGTCAACAACGGCGTCTACAAGGCCGGCTTCGCCACCAGTCAGGAAGCCTATGAGGACGGCGTCGCGCCGCTGTTCGACATGCTCGATGAGCTCGAAGAACGGCTGGCGACCCGGCGCTACCTGACCGGCAGCACCATCACGGAAGCAGACTGGCGGCTGTTCACGACGCTGGTGCGCTTCGACCCGGTCTATGTCGGACACTTCAAGTGCAACATCCGCCGGATTGCCGACTACAGGAACCTGCAAAACTATCTGCGCGACCTTTACCAGGTGCCGGGTGTGGCCGAGACGGTCAACATGCGCCACATCAAGGAGCACTACTACCGCAGCCACACGACGATCAATCCGACCGGGGTCGTGCCCGTTGGCCCGATCCTCGATCTGGACGCCCCGCACGGGCGCGAGATCCTTTAGGCGTCCGCTTGTTCAGGCCTCGCCTCCCGGCGAGGATCTCCCTACCAGTGGCTATCGACAGTGGTGACGCCGGCGAGCTCGGCAAGCCGCCGGCGCGTTGCCGGCGTCGTATCGTCCGGCAGCGCATCGAGCGCGAAGAAACCGCTTGCCGCTATCTCCAGATCCGGCGTCTTCGCCACGGTCTGTCGCACACGATCGCAGCGGTAGAAGACCACGTGGTCGCGGCGGCTGGTACGCCTGTTGTAATAGACCTGGACCAGCGTCGGCGGGACCGTCGCCTCCAGATTGCCCTCCTCGCGCAACTCGCGCAGCAGGCCATCGAGCGCGGCCTCGTCGCGGTCGAGCCCGCCGCCCGGCAGGTGCCAGCCGGGCAGATAGGAATGCCGCACCAGAAAGACCCGGCCCTCGTCGTCGAAACAGGCGGCGCGCACGCCCATCGTCATGCCGCGCGACAAGGCGTAATAGCCGTGAGCCAGACGCATCAGCATGCGGTGATACCAGCGCCGCATCTCCGGTGGCTCATGCTTTTCCAGGTGCTTGTCCTTCCGAACGGGCCGCCGGACCGGATTAATCCGGCGATATGATTCCCCTCAACCGGAATATGCGCTAGACGGGGACGATGTTCAAACTTGCCCATATCTCCGATGTCCATCTCGGCCCCCTGCCCGACCTTTCGCTTCGAGAACTTGCCTCCAAGCGCATCACCGGCTTCGTCAACTGGCACCGCAACCGCAGCCGGCACCTGTTCACGGGTACGCTCGACTGCCTGATGGCCGACATCGAGAAGCGCGACCCGGACCATATGGCGATCACCGGGGATCTGGTGAACCTCGCATCCTCGCGGGAGATCACGGCGGTGACCGATTGGCTCGAGGACGCCGGCGACCCGGCCAACATCTCGATCGTGCCTGGCAATCACGATGCCTATGTGCCCGGCGCCTACGAGAAGACGACGCGCGCCTGGTATCCCTACATGCGCGCCGATGGCGCGCCGGCCGACTGGAGCGAGGACCACCGTTGCTTCCCCTATATGCGGGTGCGCGGTCCGGTGGCCCTGATCGGCTGCTCGACGGCCGTCGCCACGCCCCCCTTTGCCGCCAGCGGCTATTTCGGCCAGCGTCAGGCGCGCGCCACCGTCAATCTGTTGCGCCAGGCGGGCGAGGCCGGTCTCTTTCGCGTGGTAATGATCCACCATCCGCCGATCAGCGGTGCGACCTCTCTGCACAAGCGCATGCTTGGCATCCGCCGGTTCGCCGCCACCATCTCGTCCGGCGGCGCAGAACTGGTCATCCACGGTCACACGCACCTGAACACGGTCTATTCGCTGAAAGGCCCGAACAAGCCTGTGCCCGTGGTCGGCATAGCCTCGGCCTCGCAAGGCCCGGGCGGTCACAAGCCGCCGGCCGCCTATAACCTCTTCACCATCGCCGGAGAGCCGGGCAACTGGCACCTCGCCCGCGAACGCTACGCCCTCAACGCCGACGCCACAGGCGCGACGCTGGTTGAAACCACCCGCTTCTGACATCCGCGGCAGGCGGATTCCAGACACGAGTGGCCGGCTCATCCCTCATCCGGATTTTTGCCGGGCGAATAATTCCGCCCTTTCGTGCGTCCCACCTTCGTTCGGGTTTCCAGAACCCGCGGAGCGATCTATCCTCCGCGCAGCAACGGGTGCACCCGGCGCCAGAGCAGATGATGGGAGATGGGCATGACGTACCGCAAGACCATTCTATGCGCCCTGTTTGCGGCCAGCGCGGCTGTGTTTGCAGGGCAGACGGCGATCGCCGCCGGCGAGGATACAAGCGCGCCGCCGAAGAAAACCAAGACCACCAGCGAATGCACCTCCGGAAAAGTCTGGGATGCCAGGAAGAACGCCTGCGTCAACGCCAAGAAGAGCGATCTCAGCGACGACATCCTGTTTCAGGCTGCGCGCGAGCTCGCCTATGCTGGCCAGTACGAGAACTCCATCAAGGTCCTCGGCGCCGTCAGGGACCAGAAAAGCGCCCGCGTGCTGAACTACCTTGGCTACGCCAACCGCAAGGCCGGGCGCATGGAGCTCGGCATGCAATACTACAAACGTGCGCTGCAGGCCGACGAGAACTACATCCTTGCCCGCTCCTACATGGGTCAGGCGCTGATCGAGCAGGGTAAGGTCGAGGACGCCCGCGTGCAGCTGGTCGAGATCCGCGACCGCGGTGGTGAAGACACCTGGGCCTATCGCTCCCTGCTGCAGTCGCTCGGCGGCGTCAGGCAGTACTGAGCCATGCGCACTGCCTTCTCGACCCCGGGAAGGCAGCCGTTCGCGAGGGCACGAAGCGCCGGCTTAACTCCGCTTCTTCTCCGTCCATTCCGGCGGCAGGCCAAGCCCGCCGCCGACGATGCCCGTGACCCCCGAGCCCCGGCCGAAGACCGCGCAATCGGGATCGGTCGGCTTGCCGGTGACCGCATAGGACAGGCTGTTTGAAACCTCCTTCATCGACGGCAGTTCGAAGTCGGATTCCATCGGATCGCTCGATTTCGCCAGGAGCGCACTGAAATCCTCCGAGAAGTCGCCGGCCAGCTCAAAGGCGTCGGCGGCTGTCGAGGCGCGTGAGCCGTTGGTGATGATATTGGCGCCGCGCGCCCATGTCAGCCCGGCGATCTGCTTGCCATTGGCGTCGAAGGCCTCGGCCTCGACGGCGAGGCTGCCAAGGCCGATCGGAATTCGTGGAACGGGGACGGGAGAAACGGCTGTGGTGACGGTGGACACACCGGCAACGACCGCATTCGTTTCCTTGATATTGCTGACCACCGAGCGCACCGCCATATCCGCCGGCTTCGAGATCGGCACCACATCGAAACGGGCGCTCAGCGCCTCGCACAGCGAGCGGTCGATGCCCGATGCTACCAGCTTCTTCTGGGGGTCGCCGAGCTTGCCGACCTGGGCATTGGACGCGAAGGTCGTCGGGATGAGGTGCACCGTCTTGACCGCCTTGGTGGCGTTGGAATCCACCCGATACTTGGTCTTGGTCACCATCCCGTCGCTGGCGACGAAATCCTTGTAGGACGACAGCGCACCGGTCTCGCTGAGAGACGCCGACTGGCAGGCTGTGAGTGCGGCGAGCGAAACGCCGAGCCCGGCGATCCTCATGACCGCCAGCGTCGGACGCAACCGACCAGGACGCACCCGCCCCTTCGATGGCCGACCGGCTAGGCATATGCGATCGTATTCCTGTTTGTTCATTGGCACTTCCCCCGACAACGACCTGAAGTTGTGCCGTTGAGTGCCGATCAGATTCGGGCCGAACTTTGACGCATTGCCCGCCACACCTTGCAGTTTACGGTAAGGACAGCCTGCAAAAACACGACGCGAAGGCAAGAATGTTCTTGGGAAAACAAGGCGAGAAGGAGCAGAATTCGCTTTCCGATCCGTGACTTCCCTTGCAGACTAACGTTCAAATGTTTCATATCATTCGCCGTGGATCCCTCCGCCGAATAAAGACACGATCCCGTGCGTTTCATTTGGAAGAACAATGCGCCCAGCGGCAGAAACGAAGGACTTCAGACGCGACTTGGTCAGCCTGCTGCCCAAATTGCGCCGTTTCGCAATGACATTGACGCGCAATGCCAATGATGCCGATGACCTTGTCCAGGAAGCGTGCGAACGAGCCATTACGCGCAGTCACCTCTGGAACGGCGAAGGCCGCCTCGAAAGCTGGATTTACGCCATGACGCGCAACCTCTGGGTCGACGAGATCCGCAAACGCAAGGTCCGCACCGGCAGCGGCACGGTCGACGTGTCCGACCAGGACGAACTGAGCGTCGAGGCCTCCGCGGAAAAGGCAGTTTACGCCAATCAGTTGCAGAAGATGATCCTGTCGATGCCGGAAGGTCTGGCGAGCACGTTCCTGCTGGTCAACGTCGAAGGTCACAGCTACCGCGAGACGGCCGACATTCTCGGCATCCCGATCGGAACGGTGATGAGCAGGCTGTCGACCGCGCGCCTCAGGCTCGCCGCGATGATTTCCGAAAACACCGAAAGGAGGGCATGACCGGTGCATCAGACACAAGGGCACGCGCTCGAAGTCCGGTTGTGCGCCTATATCGATGGCGAACTCGGCGACGCGGAAAAGACGGAACTGGAAACGCTCCTCGCCCGCGACGAGGAAGCAAAAGCGCTGCTTGAAAGGTTGAAGGCCGGTAGCGCCTTTGGCGACACGGCATTCGAGGATTTCCTGCACGATCCCGTGCCGCTGGCGTTGGTGCGCCAGATCAAGCAGGGCGCAAGCATCAATCCCAAGACGGAGCGCGTGACGGTCGCGGCGGCCAATGTGCGCAGCGCGCGGGTCTGGCCTCGAATGATGGCCGCCTCCGTGGCGTTGGTGCTGGTTGGCGGCGCCACCGGCTATATCATCGGCACAGCCCATAGCGTCGGCGAACCCACCAAGGTTGCAGCGGCCCGCAGCTGGCTCGACGACATCGCTGACTATCACCGCATCTATGCGCGCCAGAAGGACCGCCTCGTCGAGGTCCCTGCCTCCGAAGCGCCTGTTATCGAGACCTGGCTCGCCTCCAGCGTCGGCATTCCCTTCACCATCCCCAACCTCACCGGCAAGGGCCTGACTTTCGAGGGCGCGCGCCTGCTGGTCGCCAACAGCAAGCCTGTGGCGCAGCTCCTCTACCGAAATGCGGATGGCGACGTGTTTGCCATCTGTTTCCTGAAGGACAGCGACAGCCCGCAGTCCGACGCCTTCACCGAAAGCATCCGCGACGATCTCGGCATGGTGTCGTGGCAACGGGGCGGCGCATCCTTCGTGATCGTCGGTCCATCGTCCTCCGTCGGCCTGCAGGATCTCGCCGAAGCGGTTTCCTCGACGATCTGAGTGCCCGCACTCAAAAAACCGTGTCGAGACGTTCGCAAATCGGAAAATGCGTCACGGCCACCGCAGCGGCCAAAGCGAATTTCGCGGCCAGTGAGATCAGGCACTCACGCGCCCTGGGACGAGGAAAGCGCAAACCCCTCGACCGGGCCCGCCTGAAGAAAATATTGTTCACGCAACCAAATAGTTACCGTCGTCCCGAACGCAAAAAATACATCCTCGACCAGACGAAATATTACGATCGAATTGAGGCATCGCGGCGCGCGCAAAATTGGCAAGATCGAGCAAGAAAAAACCAACGGTTGACATTTCAATACTTTACCTCTATCTCTGACAAATCGATATTTGCTTGCTGAGCTTTGGTTACCGCGCAATTAGCAACCGCGCCCTGACGAACCTTCCTTTCAAAAATCGCTATCATCATCCGCAGCGCTTCCGCGCGGCGGTCGTTCAATATGCTATGAAAGGGTTCATCATGACCACTGGCACAGTTAAATGGTTTAATTCCACCAAGGGCTTCGGCTTCATTCAGCCTGACAACGGCGGCCCGGACGCATTCGTCCACATCTCCGCCGTCGAACGCGCTGGCATGCGCGAAATCGTCGAGGGCCAGAAGCTCGCCTACGACATGGAGCGCGACAACAAGTCGGGCAAGATGTCTGCCTGCAACCTTCAGGCAGCTTAAATCGGTATCGGCTCTCCCTTGACCACGGATGTACTGGCACTGTCGAGAGCATGATACCCATCAAGGTCAGGCACTATGCCTGGCCTTTTTTTATCGCCGCGCGCCGACTGCACTATCCCGCGACTGCATTTTGCGGCGGGATCGACGTGCGAAGCCGTAGACGCGCCTTAAAGATCGGGGTACTCCGATGAGTGAAACACACAACAAATCGCGCCAGCGGGCCGAGATTGCCTTTGCCAAGGAGCAATCGCAGTTCTTCGCCCGGGACAGCGCGGTCGAAGAGCTCGACTCCATTGTCCAGGCTCGCGAAGAAAAGACGTTGCGCCTGCGGGAAGCCCGCCTGGCGAAAGAACTGCAGGATCGCCTGGCGGCCGCCGCCGCCCCCGTTTCGAAACGTGTCAGAAAGGCCTGACTTTCAGTCAGGGTGACACCTCAACTGGAATAGAGACTTGAGAAACAACAGAAGCAATGAACTGACCGACCGCCGCAGCGCCGCTGCCGATGCGAAGAAGGCCCTTCTTGAAGCCTACCGCACGGCCAAGGAAGCTGCAGAGCCGAACGAGAGCGCCCGTCAGGCCGAGCGTCAGGCCATCGCGGCCGCCCGCGAGGAACGGCGCATCGATCGCGAACGCGTAAAGGCCGAGGAGCGCGAACGGGCGCAGGCAGAAGCGGCCGAACGGGAAGCGGCGATCGCCGCTGCCGAAAATGCCGACGCCGAAGCCCGCGAAGCCGCTGAGAAGAGCCGCATTTCACGCGTGATCGAAGACGAGGCCGCGCGCAAGGCCAAGCGTGACCAGCGCTATGCCAACCGCAAGGCGCGGCAGGGTTAAGCCTCGCCGCCTCCGGCTCGCGACCGGTATCGTCGGTCTGGGTCATTACACCCTGCAGCAATGAGCCACTATTCAGATTGAAAGGCCCGCGCATCGACATCGAAGCGCGGGCCTTTGTCATTCAGGTCTACTTCATTTCCAGCACGCGGTTGGCGGCAGAAACGATCGCTTCCAGCGAGGCGGCAACGATGTTGGTGTTGATGCCGGCGCCGAACAGCTTGCCGCCGGGATGCTCCATCTCGACATAGGCGATGGCCGCGGCGTTCGAGCCGTTCTGCAGCGAGTGCTCGGAATAGTCGGCGACCGAGAGATCGACGCCGAGATAGATCGACAGCGCGTTGATGAAGCCGTCGATCGGACCGGTGCCCTTGCCCTCGATGCGCTTGACTTCGCCATTGTCGGTAATCTCAGCCGAAACGACGCGCACGCCCTTGTGCTCGCCGACCGGGTAGGTGTGGTGATCGACGAACTTGATGCGCGCGCCCGGCTGCTCGACGTAGCGCTCGACGAAACGCTCGTGGATGCGCTTGGAGGGAAGCTCCTTGCCCTCTTCATCGGTGATGCGCTGGATGTCCTCGCGGAACTCGACCTGCAGGTTGCGCGGCAGGTTGATGCCGTAGTCTTCCTGCAGGATATAGGCGATACCGCCCTTGCCCGACTGCGAGTTGATGCGGATGATCGCCTCGTAGGAGCGGCCGACGTCGCGCGGATCGATCGGCAGGTAAGGCACTTCCCATTGCGGCTTGTTGGCCGTCTTGATCGCCTTCATGCCCTTGTTGATCGCATCCTGATGCGAACCGGAGAAGGCAGTATAGACCAGCTCGCCAACGTAGGGGTGGCGCTCCGGAATGACCATCTGGTTGGAGTACTCGTAGACTTCCTTGATCCGCTCGATGTCCGAGCAATCCAGCTCGGGATCCACCCCTTGCGTGAACATGTTCAGTGCCAGCGTCACCACGTCGACATTGCCCGTGCGCTCGCCATTGCCGAACAGCGTGCCTTCGACGCGGTCGGCGCCGGCCATCAGGCCGAGTTCGGTCGCAGCAATACCCGTGCCGCGGTCGTTGTGCGGATGCAGCGAAATGATCAGGCTCTCGCGATTGTCCAGGTTGCGGCACATCCATTCGATCTGGTCGGCATAGATGTTCGGCGTCGCCATCTCGACGGTCGAGGGCAGGTTGAGGATCAGCTTGTTGTCAGGCGTCGGCTTGACGATCTCGGTGACCGCGTTGCAGATCTCCAGCGCCACTTCGAGCTCCGTACCGGTAAAGCTCTCCGGCGAATACTCGAAGCGGAAGCCGCCGCCGGCCTTGGCCGCCATGTCGGTGATCATCTTGGCGGCATCGGTGGCGATCTGCTTGATGCCGGCAACGTCCTTGGCAAACACGACGCGGCGCTGCAACTCGCTGGTGGAGTTGTAGAAATGCACGATCGGCTTGTGGGCGCCCTCGAGCGCCTCGAAGGTCCGGGTGATCAGCTCGGGTCGGCACTGCACCAGCACCTGCAGCGACACGTCGCTCGCGACGTTGCCCTCCTCGATGCACCAGCGCGCGAAGTCGAAGTCCGTCTGCGAGGCGGAGGGAAAGCCGATTTCGATTTCCTTGAAGCCCATGTCGAGCAGCAGCTGGAACATGCGTGCCTTGCGGTCGTGGCCCATCGGGTCGACGAGCGACTGGTTGCCGTCACGCAGGTCGACCGAGCACCAGATCGGCGCCTTGGTGATCGTCTTCGACGGCCAGGTGCGGTCGGCAAGCGCGATCTGCGGGTAAGGCTGATACTTGACCGCGGCTTCGGGCATGCCGTTCTTGATGGAATGGGATTTCTGGATCATTGCAGCTTCTCTTCATCGCTAAGCGCTCTGGCCGTTTGCCATACCCGATCGAGGATCGGATTGCGATGGCAAATGGAGCGGGGGGCGCGCCTTTGTCCTAAAACTCTATGGGATTCGAGGAGCATCTGCCGGCATGGCTTTTCGGCCGCCGGGCGCTCCTCAGCGAACCCGGCAACCGCGAGTAAGGCCGAGAAGAAGAAGCGAGGCGAAGGCGCGCAGCGGCGCACGATTGTCATCGTGTGCGGCAGAGATCGTAGCGATCCGATGTGCGTTGGCCTTGGTCATATCAAAGCCTATACACGGCTTGCCGGAACCGGGCAAGGCATCCAGCCGTGGAAACATGAGCTGGACCGGCGCCTCCTTTCGCGTGATGCTCCGCAATGCAAAAGGGCACCGGCGCGACCGCCGATGCCCTTGTCAACTCAGCCCGCCGTTTCCGGCGCGCATCGGTCTCAGATATCCGAAGCCGACGTGATGATGCGCGAGACGAGACCGTAGCTCTTGGCCTCTTCAGCCGACAGCCAGTAATCGCGTTCGGTGTCCTTGGCGATCTTTTCGACCGTCTGGCCGGTCGCTTCGGAGAAGATCTTGTTCAGGCGCTCGTTCATCTTGATGATTTCGCGTGCCTGGATCTCGATATCAGACGCCATGCCGCGGGTGCCACCCGACGGTTGGTGAAGCAGGAAGCGGGTGTTGGGCAGGCAAAGGCGACGCTCCTTGGGAACGCCGACATAGATCAGCGCGCCGGCGGAAGCGACCCAGCCGGTACCGATCGTCCAGACCTTCGGCTTCACGAACTTGAGCATGTCGTGAATGCTGTCGCCGGATTCGACGTGGCCGCCGGGCGAGCTGACGAAGAGGCGGATATCGTCGTCGCTAGCGGACGAAAGCGCCACGAGCTGCGAGCAGACCTTCTGCGCCAGTTCCTGCGTGATCGTGCCATAGATGAAAATCGAGCGCGACTTGAAAAGGTTCGCCTCCGTTTCCTTGCCCAACGGCAGTTCGGTGTTCTTGTCTTCCTCGTCGCTCATCCGTCGTTCTCCGGCGTCTCATGAATTTCTGTGTCAAAGTCAGATAATGCGACTCGACAGCGAAGACAATGCAACAAACCGGTTGGGCGACAAAGGGGCGATCAGGATCGCACTGCGCCTATGGTAAACGGCGCCACCGTCAAATGACGTATGGACAGCACCCCGAAGCCCCATAAGATCGGGCGGGTCGAAAAACGGCAGTGGCAAGCCATCCTCCAAAGCCCGGCCGATCCATGGGGACTGATATGAACAGACGCATCCTGATCGCGGCGACAGCCCTGATCGCATCCGCAGCACCGGCCTTTGCCCACCTCAACCCCGACGAACACGGTTCGTTTGCCGCCGGCTTCTCGCATCCGCTCTTCGGCCTCGACCATATTCTCGTGATGGTCGCCGTCGGCCTCTGGGCGGCTGAGATCGGTGGGAGGGCGCTTTGGGTGGTGCCATTAGCCTTCGTCGGCATGATGGCAGTCGGTTTTACGCTGGCGACATCAGGCGTAGCACTTCCCTTCGTCGAGCCCGCGATCCTCGCTTCGGTCGTGGGGCTGGGGCTGCTGGTGGCGATGGCCGTCCGCCTCGACACCGTGCCGGCGGCGGCAATCGTCGGGCTGTTTGCGCTTTTTCACGGCCATGCCCATGGCGGCGAGCTCGGCAGCGCCGGCGCCCTCCCCTTTGCCATCGGCTTCCTGATCGCCACGGCGACCCTTCACGCGGCCGGCATCGGCCTCGGCGTGATGCTCGGCCGTCTTTCGGGCGGCGGCATGCTGGCCCGCCTTCTCGGCGGCGTCACGGCACTTGCCGGCACCGCCCTGATCTTCGCCTGACGATCGCAGCGAGGGCCAAAACGAAAATGGCGGGCCAGGCCCGCCATTTTGTTAACCGCGTCCGCGATAGGTCGGCACGCCCTGATCGGGCAGCCACAGGCCTTCCGGCGGCTTGCCGGTCTGCCAGAAGACGTCGATCGGGATGCCGCCGCGCGGATACCAATAGGCGCCGATGCGCAGCCAACGCGGCGAAAGCAGGCTGACCAGCCGCTTGGCGATGTCGATGGTGCAATCCTCGTGGAAGGCGCCGTGGTTGCGGAACGAGTGCAGGAACAGCTTCAGCGATTTGGATTCCACCAGCCATTCGTCCGGCACGTAGTCGATGACGATATGGGCGAAATCCGGCTGGCCGGTCATCGGGCAGAGCGAGGTGAACTCCGGGGCGGTGAAGCGCACCAGGTAGTCGTCGCCCCGATTGCCGCTCGGCACCCGCTCCAGCACAGCCTCTTCGGGGCTCTGCGGCAGGTCGACCTTGGCGCCCAGTTGCGAAAGGCCGGATACGTCTGTCTTGCTCATTTGCCTGTGCTCCGTGAAATCTCGGCGGACGCGGCCAATAGGGCTTGCACCGTCACGACCCTGCCCGCGTGCCGCCCTTAAAGCAGAACTGCCCGGCTAAGGAAACCGGGCAACTGCATCGGTCAGTGGCGCGCCGCCGTCGTCTTGACGTGCACACCATGGGCCTTTTCGCCCTCCGGTTCCACATGGATGGCAATCTTGGCGCCGGGATGCACGACACGGATAGCATCCTCGATACGGTCGCAGATGTCATGCGCCTCGCCGACCGGCATCATTTCCGGCACGACCATGTGGAAGTCCACGAAGATTGCCGGTCCGGCCTGCCGGGTCTTGAGATCATGCACGCCCAGAGACCCCGTGGCATTGGCGGCGATCGCCTGCTTGATCGCTTCTTCTTCTTCGCCCGGCACCGCCCGGTCCATCAGCCCGTCGATCGAGCGCGAAATCACCATCCAGCCCTGGTAGAGAATGTTGCAGGCGACGATGACGGCCAGCAAGGGATCGAGGATCGCGTAGCCGGTGGCAATCGCAAGGCCGAGGCCGATCAGAACGCCGATCGAGGTTACCACATCCGAGAGAATATGATGGCCGTCGGCGCTGAGCGCCGGCGAGCGGTGCCTGCGGCCGGCATTGATCAGCACATAGGCCCAGACCGCGTTGATGACGCCGGCTGCAAAGTTGATTGCGAGGCCGAGCGCCGGGGCTTCGAGCAACACCGGCGCCATCATCGCCGGAATCGCTTCCCAGACGATCAGCAGTGCGGCAACGACGATCAGCACGCCCTCGATAACAGCGGAAAAATACTCGGCCTTGTGGTGGCCGAACGGGTGCCCGGCATCCGCGGGCTTCGCCGCATAGCCGATCATCAGATAGGCGATCACCGCCGCGATGACGTTGACGGTGGATTCGAGCCCGTCGGACAGAAGCGCGACGGAGCCGGTGACCCACCAGGCCAGAAGCTTCAGCCCTAGTACGGCCAGAGACAGCGGAATGCCCCAGAAGGCAAGGCGCAGGACGGTTCTGTTTTCGGATCCAGACATTTTGATCATTCCCTATGCAGATGCAAACGAGTTGCAAACGCAAGCCCATTGAAACGCAAAACCGCCCGCGCGAATTTCGCGCAGGCGGTTGTTGGGACGACATATGTGTCATCGGCGCCCCGTTGTCAAAGGTCGATCGACCCTATCGGGACTTTTACGGGTCGACGGCAGTGGCCGACACCAGACCGGGTTGGTCGTCAACGGTTTCGGCGTCGGCAGCACCCTTGCCGAGGGACAGGAAGACGACGACGGCAGTCGCAGCGGTGATCGCCGTCAGCACAAGGAGCAGCGTTGCGAACGCTTCGCCGTAGGCCTGAAGCATGGCCACGCGCTCCATCGACGGCACGATGCCGGCTGCCGCGGCCACATTGCCGGTGACGAGCCTCTGGGCGATATCGGCAGCGTGCCCACCCGCGCCGGCGCCAAGGTTCATCTGGGTAAAGCCGGACAGAAGCGCCGTCACCACCGCAAGCGCCACCCCTTCCCCGGCAACCCGGGTGGTGCTGAAGATGCCCGTCGCCATGCCTGCGCGCTCCTTCGGCACCACGCTGACGGCAAGGCCGTCCATCAATCCCCAGGGCAGGCTGACGCCGATGCCGACGACGAGAAGCGGTGCGATCAGCAGCTCCGGCCGACTGCCCACGGGCAGCTGGCTCAGCCAGGCAAGCCCCGCCGCCGACAGAAGCAATCCCGCCCCGCAGATGACCGCCGGCGCGAACCAGCGCGTCAACAGCCCGGCGGCGATCGGCAGCACGAGCAGCGGAGCCGACAGCGCGATCATCATCTGTCCCGCGGCAACCTCGCCCATGCCTTCGATGCCGATGAACCGGACGGGCAAGAGAATGAGCAGCACCACGAAACCGTAGGCGGGCGCTGCCGCCAGCAACTGAACGCCGACGAAGCGCGGATATCTGAACAGCGACAGGTCCAGCATCGGTCGCGCGACGGAACGTTCAACCCAATAGAAGGTGATGAAGAGGACGACAGCTGCGGCCAGGAGGCTGAGACCGAAAGGATCGCTCCAGCCGGCCTCGGGCATCTGCAGGATGCCGAAGGTCAGCAAGGCCAGCGCGAGCGTGAAGGTCAACGCGCCCTTCCAGTCGAGGCCGGCGGCATCCGGATCGCGTGTCTCCTTCAGGAAAATGGCTCCAAGCCCAAAAGCGAAGGCCGCAAGCGCAACGACGAGCAGGAAGATTGCCGGCCACCCGACCGCCTCGACCAGCAGCCCGGAAGCGATGGGTCCGAAGGCAAGGCCCACGCCGAAGCTCGCCCCGACGATGCTGAATGCCCGCAGCCGTTGCCCCTCTTCAAACTCCTGCGCCAGCGATGCCATGCCGCCAGAAAATGCGGCGGCCGCGCCGACACCCTGAAGCGCCCTCAAACCATCGAACCAGACGATGTCGCGGGCAAAGGCAAGGCCGAGCGAGATGAGGCCGAAGACAACAAGCCCGCCGAGAAAAAGGCGTTTGCGGCCGTAGGCATCGGCAAGCGCGCCCGCCGCCATCAATGTGCTGCCGAAGGTCAGCATGAAGGCGTTGGTCACCCAGTTGAGCGCCAACGGGCTTCCGCCGAGCGTCCGGCTGATGGCGGGCAACGCCACGGCCGGTCCGGTAAAGGTCAGCGGCATCGCCGCCGCCGCACAGCAGACGGCGACGAGAACGAACAGTCGTCCCGCCTTATCCTCATGTCTAGTCTTGTCTCTCATATCTGTCAGTCCGTCCTGTTCGAGCAAAGGAAGAACCCGCCGGGCGAGCGAATGCGGCCGGTCGAATGGTCCGTGTCAGTGGGTGTCGATTGACTTCATCAGGATAAATTGGACACAATGGATGCAAAATACCGCGCATGCGCCTGGCATGGCGGAACAAAACGCTCGAATAGGAGAGACGATGGACCGCCTGAGTGGGCTGACGGCTTTTGTTCGAACCGCCGATCTCGGAAGCTTCGTCGCCGCCGGACGGGTGCTCGGCCTCTCCGCTTCGGCCGTCGGCAAGGCCGTGACAGGGCTGGAGAAGCAGCTCGGCGTCCGACTGTTTCAACGCTCGACGCGCAGCCTCAGGCTGACCGAAGAGGGCCGGCTGTTTCACGAGCGCTGCCGCCGCGTGCTTGACGATCTCGACGATGCCGAAGCCTCGCTCGCCCAGGCGGTCGCCGCCCCGCGCGGACGCCTGCGCGTCAGCGTGCCGATCGTCAGCTATCACCTGCTGTTGCCGGTGCTTCCCGATTTCGTCGCGCGCTATCCCGAGGTCGAGCTCGATCTCGACTTCAACGATCGCATCGTCGATCTGATCGACGAGGAGGTCGATGTCGCCATTCGCAGCGGCGACCTGCCTGATTCCCGGCTGGTGTCACGTGCGCTTCGGCCCTTCCGGCTGCTCCTGTGTGCCGCCCCGGCCTATCTGGCAAGGCACGGAAAACCGGAATGCCCAAGGGACCTCGACGGCCACCGGGCAATACGGTTCCGCTTTCCCAACAGCCGCAAGCTGCAGGACTGGCCGATCGCCCTGCAGCCACAGGCCAACCTGCCGCCAATGCAGACGGTTCTGACCTGCAACAATATGGAAGCCCTGCGCGGCGCCGTGGTCAGCGGCCTCGGTATCGGTTGCATGCCGGACTTTCTGGCCCGTGGGCCGCTTGCCGACGGCACGCTTGAAACCGTGCTCGATGCCCACCTCGACGCACCCGGACAGTTCCATCTGCTCTGGCCGTCGAGCCGGCACCTGTCGCCGAAAGTCCGCGTCTTCGTCGACTTCCTGAGCGAACGGCTGTTTGCCACGCGCTGCGACATTCCGCAGGTGTCGGGCATCACCGGCGACGGCGTCGGCGACGGGACAAACGAAAAGCGCCGCCTCCTGTCGGGAGACGGCGCCTGACACTCTCAAGATTAGATGCTTAGGCGGCCTTGACCTTCGCCCGCTTGGCCAGATGCGCCACGACGTTTTCGATCATGCGCATGCCGGCGTCGCCGCCCAGCGTCATGATCGATTCCGGATGGAACTGCACGGCTGCCACCGGCTCCTTGGTATGCTCGATGCCCATGATCGTGCCGTCTTCGCTTTCGGCCGTGATCATGAAATCACGCGGAAGGCTGGACGGATCGGCAAAGATCGAGTGGTAGCGACCGACGGTCACTTCCTTGCCGAGCCCGGAGAAGACGATGCCGGGCTCGAGCACGCGAATGCGCGACGGTTTGCCGTGCATCGGGATCGCCAGTTGCCGGAGATCGCCGCCATAGGCCTCGGCCAGGGCCTGCAGGCCGAGGCAGACGCCGAAGATCGGCAGGTCTCTCGCCCGCGCCTTCTTGATCGTCGCCTTGCAGTCGAAATCCTTCGGATTGCCGGGGCCGGGCGAAAGCACGACCAGATTCGGCTTGACCCGATCGAAGATCTCCTCGGCGACCGGCGTGCGCACCGTAGTCACCGTCGCGCCCGTCTGGCGGAAGTAGTTCGCCAGCGTGTGCACGAAACTGTCCTCGTGATCGACGAGCAGGATGTTGACGCCCGCACCGACGGCCGCGACATCACGGCCAGCCTTGCCGGCATTGGCGGATTTCGCGTCACGAATAGCTGCAATCATGGCGGAGGCCTTCAGTTCGGTTTCGGCTTCTTCTTCTTCCGGGTTTGAATCGTAGAGCAGCGTGGCGCCCGCCCTCACCTCGGCGATACCGTCCTTGATGCGAATGGTGCGCAGCGTTAGGCCCGTGTTCATGTCGCCGTTGAAGCCGACCATGCCGATGGCGCCACCATACCATGCGCGCGGGCTCTTCTCATGGCTTTCGATGAAGCGCATCGCCCAGAGCTTCGGCGCGCCGGTGACGGTGACTGCCCAGGCGTGGCTGAGGAAGCCGTCAAATGCATCCATGTCGTCGCGCAGGCGCCCTTCGATGTGGTCGACTGTGTGGATCAGGCGCGAATACATCTCGATCTGGCGACGGCCGATGACCTTGACCGAGCCGGGCTCGCACACGCGGCTCTTGTCGTTGCGGTCGACGTCCGAGCACATGGTCAGCTCGGATTCGTCCTTCTTGGAATTCAGAAGCTTGAGGATCTGTTCGCTGTCGGCGATGGGGTCGTCGCCGCGCTTGATCGTACCCGAAATCGGGCAGGTCTCGATGCGCCGGCCGGACACGCGCACGAACATCTCCGGCGAGGCGCCGACCAGATATTCCTGGTTTCCAAGATTGATGAAGAAGGAATAGGGCGACGGATTGATCGCCTTCAGCCGGTTGGAAATCTCCGACGGCTTGCTGTCGCAGCGCTCGAAGAATTTCTGGCCAGGCACGACTTCGAAGAGGTCGCCACGGCGGAAGCTCTCCTTGGCCCTGACCACGAGCTCGGCATATTCGCCGGGACGATGGTCGCCATGCGGCGGAATGCTGTCGACGGTCTGAAACGGCTCGCTGGCGATTTCTTCCGCCTTGCCTTGGGTCGAGGCGCCGTCCTTGGCAAAGTCGTAGCGATCGATCCAGGCCTTGGCGGCATAGTGGTCGACGACCAGGATCTCGTCCGGCAGGAACAGCACCATGTCGCGCTGGTCGTCCGGGCGCTTCAGCTTCAGCTCGATCGCGTCGAACTGGAAGGCGAGATCGTAGCCGAAGGCACCGTAGAGCCCGAGGTTGGCATCTTCGGCCGAGTGGAAGAGGTTGGTGATTGCACGAAGCACGGTAAAGACCGTCGGCATCTTCGAGCGCTCTTCCTCGGTGAAGACGCGGTCGGGCGCATTGATCGTCAGGTCGATGCGGGTCGCAGTCGAAGAGACGAGCGTGATGTCGGCAACGGTTTTCAGATGGTCCGCGACGATCGCGAGCAGCACCTCGCCGCGGCCGTTATAGGCTTCGATCCAGAGCGAGCGACCGAAGGATGAGATGCCGAGCGGCGGATCGACGACGGCCGTGTCCCAGCGGGTGTAACGGCCGGGATATTCATAATTGGAGGAAAACACCGCACCGCGCCGCTCGTCCAGCTTGTCGACGTAACTGGAGATCGCATCGCCATAGGGCGCCTCGCGCCGCCTGCGGGTGACGACGATGCCGCCCTTTGTCGTATAGCTTTCCGCGCCGTCTTCGAGAATTACCGTTGCCATTCGTCTCGCTCCGTCAAAGCCCGGTTTTTCCACGCGGCCAGAATACGAAAAAGCCGCCTCGAAATCTCCGGGCGGCTTCATGTCTCAATCACGCATGACTGGTCAAGGCCGCCTCAGCGAGCCCACCACCAGATCGAAATGTTGCGTGCGCTTGTCATGGGCGAAAGTGTTAGCGCGGGTTGCGCCCTTGCGCAAGCGGGAAAAACAACCGTGCGAAAGCAAAAGAAAAGGCGGCCGCAAGGACCGCCTTTTCGACTGGAGCTGGATTTAAACCGATCAGAACTTGGCCTTGGCCGTGACCAGGAATGTGCGGCCCCGGCCGGTGTCGATGGAGTTGCCGGCAATCGTGCTCGACGAAGGCGTATAGGTCTTGTCGAACAGGTTGGTGACCGTCGCCGTGACCTCGAAACCATTCTCGAACTTGTAGTTCGCGAACATGTCGACCAGGCCGTAGCCCGGAACGATCGGCGGATTGCGGTTGATCGCACCGACGTTCGCGCTCGAGACGGCATAGAAGCGCGTTCCGACCGTCAGACGCTGGTCTTCGAGGAAGCGGGCACCGAGCGTGGCGCTGACGATGTCGTCGGGCAGATAGCTCTGGACGCCGAAGCCGTTGACCTGGGCCGGCAGCTTGCTGTCGGTGTGGGTGTAGGCGATGTCACCAAAGACGAAGCCGGCGTCATAGGCCGCCTGCAGCTCGAAGCCCTGAACGGTCGACGTGCCGGGCGTATTGACGAAGAAGATCTGACGACCGCCGTTGAGCAGGGCGGCGGTGATGTAGTTGTCGATCTTGTTGTGGAAGTAATTCGCCTTCAGGCGCAGGCTATCGCTCGAATCGAGCAGGCCATCGAAGGAGAAGTTGGCACCGACTTCCCAGCCCTTGGAGATTTCAGGCTCAAGGAACGGGTTGGGGAAGAAGGACTGGCCACTTGAACCCGGGTGCGTACCGCCGGCAAAGGTCTCGTTGACGGTCGGCGAGCGCGAGGTCTCGGCGTAGGTCACGTAGGGCTGGAACCAGTCGGTCGGGTTGAGCGCCAGCGTGACGCTCGGGTTCAGGCGCCCGTCCGACTTGTCAACCGTATAAGGTCCAGCCGGAAGGCCGATCGGGTTGCCGGCGACAACAGCGCCCGAACCGTCGAGGCTGAAGTGGTCCCACCGCAGACCGGCCGTCAGATCGACGATGCCATAGGTGAAGGTCGTATTGCTGAAGACGCCCGTCGTGGCATTGGTGCCGCTGCCGTTGACGCCGGCGCCGGGCCGCGCCGTGCTGTTGATGACGTTGTAGTCGTCACGGAAATACTCGACGCCATAGTTGGCTCGCACCGCCACTTCGCCGAGATCGAACAGCGATGTGTTGGAGATGTCGAAGCCCTTGCCGGTATCGGTGATCTGGCGGCCGGCGGCCGTACCACCACCGTTCACGTCGGCGCTGTACTTCATCTTAAGCCGGTTCCAATAGGCATTGGCGCGGAAGTCGATGAGTTCGTTATCCGGCGTGTAGGAGTAGCTTGCCGCCAGCGTCTGGTTCTTCACGTTCTGGAAGTAGGAGTTGGCGAAGAAGTCGTTGTCATAGGTGATGCCGCTGAACTTGAAGGTGTGATCCTGGTCCGGCGTCACCTCGAACTTCAGCATGCCCGACAAGAGGTCTTCCTCGGTGTAGGGAACCTGAATGCCATTGCCGTTGTCGTAGTTGCCCGGATCGGCCTTGCTGATGCCGCCCAGAACCGAGAACACGTCGTTGAAGCGATAGGCACCGATCAGCGATTCCGACCAGCCGGCGCCGTTGGTGCCGTAGGTCGCCGATGCGACGCCGCCGTAGTTCTTGCCGTCCTGGATCAGGTCCTCGACGTCATAGGTCTTGAAGTTGACCGAGCCGGCAAGAGCACCACCGCCGACACCGTTGACGGCGCCACGGGTCACGTCGATCTCGGACAGGAATGCCGGGTCGAAATAGGCAAAACCCTGCGCTTCGTGGCCGGTGAAGCGGAAGTTCTGGCGCACGCCATCGATCATCATGTTGACGCGGCCAGAACCTTCGAAACCGCGAATGTTGACAGCGACGCCCGGATTCTGCGGGTTGTTGGCCGTCGACGTGCCGGGAACGCCGCGCAAGAGGTCGTCGGTTTCAAGTCCGGACTGGAGATCGATCTGGTCGCTCGTCACCACGCTGACCGGGCCAGCCTTGGCATAGGGGTCGCCGGTGCGTGCGCCCTTGACGACGATCGGCGACAGGAAGGTTTCGCCCTTCTTGGCGGCCTCGGCCTTCTGTTCGTCAACCTTCGGCGCTGTGCTCGCGGTCTGCGCGAAGGCACCGGTGGCAGCAGAAAGTGCTAGTGTTGTCGTGCAAGCCAGAAGTGCCAGGCGACGGTGCCGGTTGAGCATGGACCAATCCTTTGAATTCATGGGCCGGGCTTGCTGTTGAGCGGCGAACTCAAGGGGCTGGCTGGGCGTGGGTTCGAATACGTTGCGACATTGCGTCGCCTCATTTAAGCCGCATAAAAAACATGACTATTGTTGTCAACATAGAAACGCTTCCCCCACAATTTATGGGATCGTCCCAATTCGGTGCGTTGCCGAACTGCAACGCTCTTTGCCGTCAGGTCGATGAAACCAGATGGCTTCCCATGCGTTCCTCCCCCTCTTGGGCTGTCGCTCCGGACGTCGTGAAAGGATACGCATGCGCTGCCATATCCCGCTGATTTTCCTGTCGACATTGCTGCTCACCGGCGCAAGCCTCCCCAAAAACGGGCCCCTTCCCTCCGACAAACCGCCGACCGAAACGAAGGCCGAGGCGCCAGTACCCGCACCTGAAGAGAAGCCGGAGACGCCGGCAACGAAGGATGGGCACAGCAAGGGCAAGAAACCTTTCGTTGAAAAGCTGGACGACCAGCCACCGACGCCCGAGCCAAAGCCGGCGGAAGGCACAAAGAACCAGAAGGCGGGCGAAAAAGGTGCCGATGACAAGAAGGGCGACGCGCCGGGAGAAGAAAAGGAAAAATCTGCAGACGACGCGACGGACGCGGCCCCGATCACCTACCCGCCGGTCGAAAACGAGAACCCGGCCGATTACGCCAAGTGCCTGTCAGACCTCAAAGCACTCGGCGCCGTCTTCACCGAAGCCAGCCGCATCGACGACGGCAAGGGCTGCGGCATCGACAAGCCGCTCGACGTCACCAGCGTCCTGCCCGACGTCAAGCTGGCACCCAAGGGATTGATGCGCTGCGAGGCGGCGCTGGCGCTGGCGCGATGGACCCGGGACGCGGTGCAGCCGGCGGCCGACGTGGCCTTTGCCAAGGGCGTGACGGTCAAGAGCCTCAATCAGGCCTCCACCTATATCTGCCGGCTGCGCAACAATGCCAAGACCGGCAAGATCTCCGAGCATGCGCACGGCAACGCCGTCGACATCGCCTCGTTCACCTTCAGCGACGGCAAGACCGTCGAGATCCAGCCACGCGACGAGGACGGCACCATGACCGGCGCCTTTCAGCGCGCAATTACGGCCTCGGCCTGCCTCTACTTCAAGACGGTGCTCGATCCCGGCAGCGACGCGGCGCATGAGACGCATCTGCATCTCGACGTGATCGAGCGCCGCAACGAATACCGTTACTGCCGCTAGCCCGCGACGTGCCCGAGCGCGACGAACTCGCCCTCAAAACGCCCGGCAACGTCGTCGCCATCGAGCAGTTCGGCCGCAACGACGATCCGTGCCTTGCCGCGCCGATGAAACATGCGCAGAAAATCCGGCCACCGGCCAATGTCTGCAAGTGTCGAGCGTGCAGAAAATGTGCCGGCAACTGGCCTCATGTAATCCATGCGGTTGCTCTGGATGACGAGGCGCGCCGGAACGCCGGCGCGGCTGAGACGCACATGCAGCAGCGACCAGGCCGACAGGATCGACAGCGCCGAAGCGCTGCCGCCAAAGACCGTCTCCCGATGATTGATGTTGGGTGCCAGCGGCGCCGAAAGTCGGACGTGCTCGTCCGTCACCTCGTCGACGTGAACCTGCATCGCTGCCGACAGCGGGATATGGGCGTGGAGATAGGCTTCAAGGTCGTGCGGGGTCATCGGCGGTTTCAATCCGTTTCGGGCTGAAGGCGTGTTTTCCGGAGGGGATCCACGATCTGCGCATGAAGGACAGCTTATCGTCGACGAGCACGCAATCACCAGAGTTCGCGCGCCGGATTCGTGCTCGCAATTTTCGCCCGAAGGCAAAGATGGTGCATGCGCCTTGCAGGAACCGGTTCGGTTTACCAGATAGCAGTCCAGACCAATCGCAGCCCCCAACGCCCGAGGAACCATCCATGGCGCTCACGATGTACCGGCTCTCCGTTCCCACCTTCGTCCACGGCTTCGGCGTCCTCGGCAAACTGCTCGACAAGGCCGAGGTCCATGCCGGCGAGACCGGCCTTTCGCTCGACGACCTCGTCAACGCCCGGCTCACGGCCGACATGCTGCCGCTCTCGGGACAGGTCCAGCGCGCCAGCGACACGTCGAAGGGCACTATCGCCCGGCTGACCACACTTCCAGTGCCGAGCTTTCCCGACGAGGAAAAGACGTTCGCGGACCTGCGCGAGCGCATCGCAAAGACGGTCGCCTTCCTGGAAACGGTGCGACCGAGCGATCTCGACGGCAGTGAAACCCGGGAAGTCACGTTGAACTTCACCAAGCTGAAGATGACGCTCTCCGGCGAGGACTATCTCCTGAAGTTCGTGCTGCCGAACTTCTACTTCCACCTGACGACCGCCTACGACATCCTGCGCCACAAGGGCGTTCCGGTCGGCAAGGCGGACTTTATCAGCCTCAGCTGAGGCGGCACGTGAAATGAAGCGTGCAGCGCTTCAGGTAAATTCCGCAACGCCTCGAATTGATTCCGCTTTGAGGCGTTGCGGATGATCGCGTTCGGCTAGAACAGCCCTTCGATGTAGCCCTGCTGGTTGAGATAGATCTTCTCCGACGACGGCACCTTCGGCAGGCCCGGCATGGTCATGATCTCGCCGGTGATGACGACGACGAAGCCGGCGCCGGCGGCAAGCCGGACTTCGCGGATCGGCACCGTGTGGCCGGTCGGCGCACCGCGCAGGTTCGGATCGGTCGAAAACGAATATTGCGTCTTGGCCATGCAGATCGGCAGGTTGCCGTAGCCCTGGTCCTCCCAGGTGCGCAACTGGTCACGCACGGACTTGTCAGCGATCACCTCGCTCGCGTGGTAGATGTCCTTGGCGATCGTCTCGATCTTGTGGAACAGCGACATCTCGTCGGGATAGAGCGGCGAAAACTGTGAATGACCGCCCTCGGCGAGTTCCGCTACCTTTCGCGCCAGCTCCTCGATGCCGGCCGATCCCTCGGCCCAATGGCGGCAGAGCACGGCTTCAGCACCGAGCGTTGCGACATAATCCTTGATCGCCTGCACTTCGGCTTCGGTGTCGGAGGTGAAATGATTGATCGCGACGATCGCCGGCACTCCGAATTTCTTCACGTTCTGCACGTGGCGACCGAGATTGGCGCAGCCCTTGCGCAGCGCCTCCAGGTTCTCCTTGCCGAGATCGTCCTTCTTCACCCCGCCATTCATCTTGATGGCGCGGACGGTCGCGACGATGACGGCGGCATCGGGTTTCAGCCCTGCCTTGCGGCACTTGATATCGAAGAATTTTTCCGCTCCGAGATCGGCGCCAAAGCCGGCTTCGGTCACGACATAATCCGCAAGTTTCAGCGCCGTGGTCGTCGCGATCACCGAGTTGCAGCCATGGGCGATGTTGGCGAAAGGACCGCCATGCACGAAGGCGGGATTGTTTTCCAGCGTCTGCACCAGATTCGGCTGCATCGCATCCTTCAAGAGCACCGTCATCGCCCCATCCGCCTTGATGTCGCGGGCAAAGACCGGGCTCTTGTCGCGCCGGTAGCCGATGATGATGTTGCCCAGACGCTTTTCCAGATCCTTCAGGTCCGTCGAAAGACAGAGGATCGCCATGACCTCGGAGGCGACGGTAATGTCGAAGCCGGTCTCGCGCGGATAACCGTTGGCGACGCCTCCTAGCGAACCGACGATGCTGCGCAGCGCCCGGTCGTTCATGTCCATCACCCGTCGCCAGGTGATGCGCCTGATGTCGATGTTCTGCTCGTTGCCCCAGTAGATGTGATTGTCGAGCAGGGCCGACAGCAGATTGTGGGCAGAGGTGATGGCATGGAAATCGCCGGTGAAGTGGAGGTTCATGTCCTCCATCGGCACCACCTGGGCATAGCCGCCGCCGGCTGCCCCACCCTTCACCCCGAAGCAGGGGCCGAGCGACGCCTCGCGGATGCACACGACCGCCTTCTTGCCGATGCGGTTGAGCCCGTCGCCGAGACCGACCGTCGTCGTCGTCTTGCCTTCGCCAGCCGGCGTCGGGTTGATTGCGGTCACCAGGATCAGATGGCCGTTCTTGCGGTCCTTCTGGGCGGCGATGAATTCCGCGCCGATCTTTGCCTTGTCATGGCCGTAGGGCAGCAGATGCTCCGGCGGAATGCCGAGTTTCGCGCCGACCTCCAGGATCGGCTTCTTATTCGCCGCACGCGCGATTTCGATATCGGACTTGACCTCCGCCATGGGTTTTCCCCTCCCCCCAAACTCGCATTTTTTGACCGCACCCCTTCACGGGATGAAGCTTGTTTCCAGCGGCTCCGGGTCGGAGCCGCCGTCTTCATGCATGAATTTTATCGCGCAAGAATGTCGCGCATCTCGACGATGTTGGAGCGCACCCGCAGGATATAGAAGCCCATGGTCGCCAGATGCGTCGGCATGATCCAGCCGGCCTCCTCGCCATTGGAAATGATCAGCGGCTGGATGCGAAGCGCCGAGCGCAGCTGCTTGATCGTTTCGGTCCAGATCGGCGTCAGGCCGCGCTGGGCAACCACATTCTCGAAATCGGCACCGGCAGCCGACAGGATGCCGTAGTAGCCGTAGAGCTGGCCATAGGCGAACCAGAAGCGATCGTCGGCGCGCGTGTCGAACCAGCCGCCATTGTGGTTTTCCGAGCGCTCGCGAATGATCGCCGAGGTGTTGCCGAGGTCGTTGGCGATGCGGTCGAGGAATTCGACCAGGTTGTCGGCGCGACCGTCAAAGACGGCGTCGCACTTGGCAAGCGACGTATTGAAGGTGCGCATGTCCTTCATGGCGGCGCGATAGAAGCTCGGCGTCGGCGTCTTCGGGCCGAACGGATTGAGGCCGAAGTACCAGGTCTCCTCGTCGAACTGGATGTTGCCGCGGGCCCGCTGCAGATCGTTGTTGATGCCGGACGTGCCACGGACGCGGCCAAGCGAATCCACCAGCTCGACCGAGGTGCGGCGGATCGCCTGGTTGATGCCGCGCTGGAACGATGCCTTGTTGTCGAGCCAGGGCGTGTCGTCCCAGTCGAGACCGAAGAAGCCCAACTTGTAGAGCAGCATAGACGAGATCCAGGCATTCTCGTTGACGTTGTAGTCGATGAGGTCAGCCGTGACATCGACGATCGCCGAAGTCTGGCACTGGGTCCCGGCCGGCAGCTGTACGGCGGCGAGCGCCTCGGGCGTGACTTCGGCCGGCTGGTTGGCAACCGCCGCCTGGTTTGCGGCCGCTCCTGGCGTTGCCTGGCCCGTCGTCGCACCAGGTCCGCTCACCGGCGAACCGGCCGGCACCTTGCGTTCGGCAAGCTTGTAGCGGTCGACATAATCAGGGTTGAAGTTCGTCCAGGCCTGGGTCTGCCAGAAGAAATAGCCATAGAAGAAGAGCAGGCCGAGCAGGATGATGCCGATCGGTCCCTTGATGATCCAGCTGCGCTGGCGATACCAGTTTCCGAGCAGGACGAACGGCCACAGCAGCCAGGCAACGGCCAGGCCGATGCCGCGACCGATCGCGGTAAAGACACGCTGGAAAAACGCGACGATCGGATCAAACATGTCCTATTCCTCTCTGAGGCCGTAAAGCTTGCGGCGGAAGGCCGCCTTGTCTTTGAGATATGTGCCGGTCAGCGTCGCAACAACATATTCCCTGAACTTTTCACTGTAACGCTCGTAGGCGTCATAAAACCCCTGCTTGTCGAAAACGAAGCGGGAGACGAAATCGCGCGGAACCAGCTGGGCGATCAAACGGTTGACCAACCACTGGTCGGGATGCGTCGGCGAGGCCCTCACCAGCATGAAGCGGTTCGCCGACGCGACGTCCTGCATCCGGATGCTACCGGTCGTCTGCACCGTGCGCAGCATTTCCTGCAGGAACGGGTATGCACCATCGCTTGCAACAAGTGCAGCGTTGCGGTGCATCCAGGTCTGCAGCCAGATCCGGTCGACCCGAGCGAGATCCGCCGTCGGATCGGCGTCGTTGATCAGGCCGCGCACCACCATGTCGGACCGGTGCTGGTAGAGACCGGAGTCCTCCACCCAGGACGCCTGCGGCAGTTGCAGCCGCTTCGTCGACGCCAGGAAATCGTAGATGCGCGCAGGATCGTCGATGGCGATGTAGCTGACCTGCCAAGGCCGCGACCGACGAAAGCCAGGGACCGAAGGGTCGCAGATCACCGTCGTCGTCTTGTCGTCGAGGAAGACGTAGACGCCGCCGAAATGATTGGCCCAGAAGGCATCGTGCCGGAAGACGAGCTGATCTGGCACCAGCGCGTTCTGGCGGATGTCACCCGTCACCTTCGCCAGCTCGACCATGCGGTTGAGCATCTCGTCGTCGGTCCATGCAGTCGGCACCTTCTTCAGCCGATCGACGAGACCCCTGAGTTCCGCCGCCTTGCCCAGCATGTCTTCGGCCGAAAGCACCCGGAAGCGCACTTCATTGATGGAAAGGAGGTCGTCGATGTCGTCGACGATCGAAACCGAATCCTCGATTTCACCGTAGAGCGCATCCTTGATCGTCACGGCATTGATGGCGCGGCTGTTGGCGTTGAAGAACTCGTGCATCAACGCCGCCGTATTGGAAAAGCTGGTGTGCACGACCGGCAGTTCCGCCTGGTCCGGCGTCATGATGATGAAGCGGCGGTTCACCCGGTTGGGGTCGAGATAGTCGCGGTCGCCAAGCTCGTCGGCGATCTCCGGAGAGAAACCGGTCATGTCGATGCTGAAGCGCTCAAGCGCCGTCGGACGCAGCCCGAACCCCTGCAGCGCCTTGTTGTAGCGCGCAATCAGATGCGGCTCGGAAATGTCGAGCAGCCGTCCATAGATAAGCTCGGCTTCCAAGAGACGATTCATACGACATCCTCCCTGGCGCAAGCCCGGCACGGGCCACGTCCCCTCTCCCCGCCTGCGGGGAGAGGGCTAGGGTGAGGGGCAAATCTCCGTCGTTCAGTCATGTCTTCCGCCCGCCGGAATGAACGTCAAATCCGTTGTCCTCACTTCTACCAGCAATCGCTTCTCGATAATTGCGACGATTGTTTCGAGGACCGTCCCGCGTTCCCTCAGAACGTGAGTGTTCCAGAACCGGACGACGCTCCAACCGTTGGTCACCATGTACATATCGCGGATTGAATCGCTACTCATATTCGCGTGCTGACTGCCGTCTACTTCGACGACGAGATGATGATCCCGACATGCAAAATCTGCAAAGTATCGGCCGATTGGGAACTGCCGCACGAACTTGTATCCATTGAGGCGGCGACCTCTTAGGTCCGCCCACAATGTCTCTTCGGCTTCGTTGTCCGCTCGCCTGAGAAGACGGGCGCGGGCTGTCTCCCTCGTATTGGCGCCTCTCACTGTCCGCCCCTCACCCTAGCCCTCTCCCCGCGGGCGGGGAGAGGGGACGGCGTCGCGTATGACAACACGCGTCCGACTCCGCGGCAAAGCATGACCGGCGTCGCCATCACCCTTGCCACCGGCCGTCGCGTTTCATCGCCTCGATCTCGCGGATCGCCTTTTCGCGCTGTCGCTCGCGGCGGATGATGTCGGTGACGGCGGCATCGTCCGATTTGTCGGTGTAGCGGAATTCGCTGTCGGCGTAGCGGTTGATTTCCTGCAGCACCATCTCGATGGTGATCGGGCCGCGCAGCGCCTCGATCATCGCCTTCTTTTCATCGTAGGCCTTGTGCATGAACGAGCCGGCGTCCTTGAACCAGTCGTCCGGCAACTCGACGTCCATGGCCCTCAGCTTGATCGCGTCGGTGATGTTCTTGATCGCCCGGCCGGTGAAGCGCGGTTCCGCCTCCTTGATCATGTGCAGATAGGCCCCGACATCGGCAAGCGTGGCGAGCCCGCCCTTCTCTTTCTGATATCGCTCCCATACGGACACGAGGCCCTCTTCCTGCGGTCGCGAATGCGCCTCATAGGATTGCGACACGGCGCGCTTGATCTCCTGGCCCTCGAACAGCGCGTGTTCGCCGAGCGGGATCTTGTGGTTCTTGCCGACGAGCAGCGCAAAGATATCGATGTAATCGTCTTCCGTCTGCGGTCCATCGACCAGCCAGCGGGCGCCGGCGCGCTGCCTCAGCGCATCGTCGACATTCTCAGGGTAGTTAGAGAACATGCCGAAGGTGCAGTTGCCGCGCACAACGGTCGAGGCGCCGGCAAAACTTTCCATCAGCACCGCCGTCACCTCGTGCTGGCCAGCGGACGCCCGGTCGTCGGAGCGCTTGGCCGCCACCTGGTCGACATCGTCGATGGTGCCGAAACCGATGGCGCGCGGGTTGATGACGTTGTTGACGAATTCCTTGCAGTTCTGGCCCGACTTGCCCTGGTAGGACGAAATCTGGTCGACGCCGAAATTCTCGTAGTGAAAGGCGTAGCCGGCAATCTCGCAATATTCGTTGAGCATGCCGGCAAGCATCTGGATCAGGATCGTCTTGCCGGTGCCGGGCATGCCGTCGCCGATAAAGGTGAAGAGGAAGCCGCCCAGTTCGACGAACGGGTTCATCTGCCGGTCGAAGTCGTAGGCCATCAGCATCTTGGCGAGTTTCAGCGCCTGATACTTGGCGATGTGATTGCCGATGATTTCTTCCGGCTTCTTGAAGGTCATCACCAGCGGCTTGCGCTTCTGGCCCGGTGCGACGTCAAAGCCGTTGAGCGTGAAATCGTCCTGGTCGAGACGGATATGCACGGTCTCGAAGCTCTGCAGGCCGGTAAAGCGGCCCTTGCGCGCGATCAGCCCTTCGATGGCGACGCGCGAGAAGGCCCGCGCCCGCGCCGTCAGCGCCAGATCGTCGGCTGCACCTGAAATGCTCCGGTCGAGTGCCGCAATCATCGCCTTCAAGGCATCCTGCGGCGTGTCGAACAGGAAGTCCGGCTCGACCGCGTCGTCGACCGGCTCGCCCTCGCCCGAAAGCGTCGCACCGAGATAGGCGGCAAGCGTAAAGGCCGAGATATAGGCGGACGCGTTCAGCAGCGCCTTGAACTGGTTGGCTTCTTCGCCGGCGAGCGGCGCGGTCAAATTGCGGGCCTGCAACTGCTCGAGGCTCGTCTGGCGCGAAAAGACGTCGGCGACGGCAAGCGCCACCTGGATGCCGCGGCGGGTGCGGTAGAGGACGGCATGCTGCGCCGGCGACAGCATCGGGTCGCCCTGTCGCACCGCCTGGACGGTGCGCGCAAGCTCAACTTCGCGGGTGCGGCGCTGGCCGCCGGTCGAAACGGTGGAAACGAAGCGCCTTCCGGTGCCGGCGAGCGGCGCGCCGGCCGGGCCTTCGTCCCGCTCGAGGATCACCAGCTTGGTCACCATCCCCTGGGCTACCGCCTGGTGCCTGGCAATCTCGTCTTCGTGCAGTGTCGTCAGCCCGGCATTGAGTGTCATGCTTAAACCTCGCTCACGACCTGGTTACCGGAGATGACATGCACCTTGTAGTCACCGAAGACCTGCTCCGCTTCGCCCGCGGCATAAAGGGCCTGGTAGGCATCGTGCGGCACCAAAGCATGCTTCTCGTAGGACGAGACACCCATGCGTGTCGCTTCCAGATTGTCGGTATCGATGTGGAACTCTTCCTGCGCCGGCGTCGTCGACCAGAAGCCGCGCTTGGCGGCGCGCTCAGCCTTGGAGAACACCTCCTGCACCGTCCAGGTTAGCAGCCAGGCGTTTTCGGGTTTGCGCACCTTGGACAGGATCTCGTTGATCTTCGCATTGTTCTCGGTGATCCCGGCCGAATAGAACGGGCCGAGCACGATGCGCCGCAGCTGCTTGGGATGCAGCTCGGGGAAATCCTTGTCCATGTTGGTGGCGATCGTCACCGGCGTCAGCGAATAGGCGCTGTTCTTCGAGGCGAAATCATCGAAGCGGCTGGCAAGCTCGGGATTGAGCAGGCCGCCGACCGGCAGCGGGATCTCGACCTGCGGATTGAGCTTGCCATCCTCGGTCACGAGCATCTCGACGATCTTCTCCGACGAGTCCTCGATCGTCGCCATGTAGACGATCGGCAGGGTTTGGGTGCCGTCGAATGCGCCCCAGCTCACCACGTAATAGGGCCGCATGGTCTTTGGATTGACGGCGACGCGGATCGTCTCCGGCAGGATGAACGGTGAAAAGATCTCGCCCTTGCCGATCTGCTCGAGGTAGAGCCGTTCGGCCATGCGCGATTGCAGCGCCTCGGGAAAGGCCTTTTGCCTCAGGATGAAATCGGCCATCTCCTCACGCAGCGCATCGGCCGCGGGAATGTCGGCGAGACGCTTAGCCGCCGTCTGGCGATCGTTTTCCAGTTCGAGCACGTTCTGGAAGACGGGAAAGCCGCTCTCGGCCCGGGAGATCCGGAACTGTTCGACAAAGCCGATGCGGTTTTCCCAGCAGGCGATCGACGCTTTCAGGCGCGCCAGATAGGGAACGATCACCTCGCCGACGACGGTGTTGCGGTAGAGCGGCGAATTGCGGTCGCCGAGAAACAGCTCGAGCCCGGCCAGCGCCGAATGGATCGAGGCGAAATACTGGGCAACGGCGGGAGAAGCTGCGACTTTCATGCCGTTCCCCCCGTCGCGCGCCACAACGTAAACTCGGATCGTCTCATGCGCATTGCCTGGCGCCAATCACTGCTTCACGTAGTTGGCGGTGTTGTGCTTGTCCATGACGGCCTGGAAGCGGCGGGCAAAGGCGTCGTCGGCCAGCTTCTTGCGACGCTGGATGTCCTGCGTCGACAGCATGTTCTTCTCGTGCATTTCGAGGAGATCGCCGATGTGGCGCTGGGCGGCGGCACCGATGCCGGCCATCGTCTCCTCGGCTGCCGTGTCGACCTGGCTTCCGAGCGTGTTGATCTTGTGGGCGACGTCCTGCTGGGCCGCCGTCTTCAACGAATCTTCCAGCGCCTTGTAGAGCACGATGCGCTGTTCGGTATCGATGGTCAGCTTGTTGATCAGCGTGTTTTGCGCGGCGATCTGGTTGTTGAGCGAATCGACGAAGGTCTGGAACATCGAGGTATAGCGCTCGAGCGTCTGGCTTTCGGCCAGGAGCTCCTGCTCTTTCGCCTGCTTCTCGTTGTATTCGGTCGCGAGCGCCGAGCGCTCGCCTTCAAGCTCGGTGCGCACCTTCTGCTCGGTCGACGCCGCAATGCGGTTTTCGATATCGAGCAGTAGCGGGTTCAGTTCCTCGATCCGCTTCTGCGTTTCCTCGAGATTGGCCATCGTCACCTTGCGGCGCTCGATCACCTGGATCAGGCTCTGCTCAGAGGTCTTGTAGCGCTGGTCGAGGATCGACTTCTGATCCTTGAGGATGCCGACGATGGTGTCGGACTTCGACAGAAGTTCCTGCAGGTTGCCGGCGAGCGACATGTTGCGCACCCGGTCCGTGCGCATTCGCTGCATCTTCTGCTTGGAGAAGATGCCGATGAACTTCTCGTATCCCGTATAGTTCTTCATGCTCTCGAACTCGGAGCCGAAGACATTGGTCGCATCTTCCAGCCCGATGATGAGGTCGGCGATGTTGGCCTCCATCACCTTCTGCTGGTTGATGACGTCCTGGATGCGGGCGTTCTCGATATCGAAATTGACGTCGCCGAGCTTGGTCTCGGACTTGGCGAACTGCTCCAGCACGACGCCGGACTGCGCAAGCTTGCCGCGCATCTGCTCGACAACGCTTTTCGTCTTCTCGATCTCCGCGTCAAAATTCTGAAGAGAAGCCATATCATCCCCCTGGATCGCTTGAGGCAACGGGTGCCGTCCGGGCCGAATTGTTCAGCCTTCGATTGCAGGTATATAAAGGGTGTTTATAGCAAGAGAACAAGCCTCGGCGCCCGGCTTTTTTTGGTCAACCTCTCCGCCGAAGTGCTTGAGATATCGACGCATTGCCTATTTGGCAGCCGCCGGATCCTTCAGATAGGCGATGACGTCGGCAATGTCCTGCGGCTTCTTCAAACCGGCAAAGCTCATCTTGGTGTCACCCACCATTACCTTGGGGCTCAACAGATACTCGCTGAGCGTCGCCTCGTCCCAGACGTGACCTTCAGCGCCAAAAGCCTTCATGGCTTCGGAATAGCTGTAGTCGGAGACCGAAGCGGCCGGGCGACCGATGACGCCCATCAGGCTCGGTCCCACCCGGTTGTTGGGTTCGGTCGCCGTGTGGCAGGCCCCGCACTTGCGGAAGACGGCCGCCCCAGCCTTGGCATCGCCGCCGGCATGAGCGGGCGCCGCCCCGAGACAGAGACAGAAAAGGAGAGACGGAAGCAGACGCGGCATTGGGCACCTCATCGGACAGATACGGGACCATGACATTTCGAATGCGTCGCCCTCAAGACGCCATGCCGTCGCATCACAGCACCACCCATCAATCAGAACCTGACGACGATGTCACGACGCCGCAAGATCCCGGCAGAAAACCTTGAACGGACTCCGTTTTTGACGCGTCACGCCGGATCGCAGCGCATCTTGTCTTCCCAGTGGCGCCGGCAATAGGAAACGTATTTCTCGTTGCCGCCGACCTCGATCTGCGCGCCCTGCCGCACGACGTTGCCTTGCCCGTCAAGGCGCACGACCATGGTCGCCTTGCGGCCGCAGTCGCAGATCGTGCGCACTTCGCGCAGTTCGTCGGCGATGGCCAGAAGCGCCATCGAGCCCGGAAACAGCTTTCCTTGAAAATCGGTGCGCAATCCGTAGGCCATGACGGGAATGCCGATCCGGTCGGCGACCCGCGCCAGCTGCCAGACCTGCTCCTCGTTGAGGAACTGCGCCTCATCGACGAACACGCAGGCGATCTTGCCGCCGCCGTCGCCGTGCAGCGTTTCGATCAAGCCATAGAGATCATCGTCGCCATGGAAGGGAATGGCGTCCGCATCGAGACCGATGCGCGAGGAGATGCGCCCGGCGCCGCCCCGGTCGTCGAAGGCCGCAATCAGCATGACGACGCGCATGCCGCGTTCCTGGTAGTTGTAGGACGCCTGCAAGAGGAGCGTGCTCTTGCCCGCGTTCATCGTCGCATAGCTGAAATAGAGTTTGGCCATGTCCTGCCGCTTCCGGAAATCGTTTCGTCGGTACATGACGAGGCTTGGCCCCGAAGGCCAGAGCCCGATTGCACGGGCCCACAGTTTTTCGCCCGACTTGACCATTTCGTAGGCATTGCGACATTCTGCGTCGCAGCGTGCATCCCGCTCGCGTATTGACGCAATACACTTCCTTCGACATCAAAGCGCTTGAATTCGCTATCCAATGGTGTTTGGCTAAAACAATAATAGAGGCAGGGGAACGACAACGATGAACAAAGCACTCTCTCTCAAATTCTTGCTCGCGGGCGCCGTTTCGGTGGCTGCCCTTGTTGCCGGCAACGCCGCGGCAGCCGAGCCGGAAAGCTGTGGCACCGTCCGTTTCTCCGACGTCGGATGGACGGATATCACCGCCACCACCGCTACGGTTTCCGCCGTTCTCAAGGGCCTCGGCTATGAGACCGACATCAAGGTTCTCTCCGTTCCGGTCACCTACACCTCGCTGAAGAACAAGGACATCGACGTCTTCCTCGGCAACTGGATGCCGACCCAGGAAAACGACGTTCGCCCCTATCTCGACGACAAGTCGGTCGAATCCTTCGGGCCAAACCTCGAAGGCGCGAAATACACGCTGGCGACCAACGCCAAGGGTGCCGAACTCGGCATCAAGGACTTCAAGGACATTGCCGCCCAGAAGGATGCGCTCGAAGGCAAGATCTACGGCATCGAGCCGGGCAATGACGGCAACCGCCTGATCATCGACATGGTCGACAAGGACACCTTCGGCCTCAAGGGCTTCGAAGTGGTCGAATCCTCCGAACAGGGCATGCTGGCGCAGGTCGCCCGCTCTGAAAAAGACGGCGCGCCCATCGTGTTCCTCGGCTGGGAACCGCATCCGATGAACGCCAATTTCAAGCTTACCTATCTCTCCGGCGGCGACGACATCTTCGGCGCGAACTTCGGCGGCGCCAGCGTCTTCACCAATGTGCGCGCCGGCTACACCACCGAATGCCCGAATGTCGGCAAGCTGCTGACGAACCTCAAGTTCTCGCTGCAGATGGAAAACGAGATCATGGGCAAGATCCTGAACGACGGCAAGGAACCGGATGCCGCCGCCAAGGAATGGCTGAAGGCCAACCCGGCGGCGATCGAACCATGGCTCGCCGGCGTCACCACCAAGGACGGTGGCGAGGGCCTCGCAGCCGCCAAGACCGCGCTCGGGCTCTGAGCGACGACAAGGCGGGGGAAAACCCCGCCTTTTTCACCGCATCGCGCGATAGTTTTGATCTGACGAGACGGATTCACCCCTGTGGAATTTCTGACCGAGTACCGCATCCCAATCGGCGGCTGGGCCAAGGCGTTCGTCGACTGGCTGACGACGAACTTCGAGCTGTTCTTCGACCAGCTCGCCCGCTTCCTGTCCGGCGTCGTCGGCATCCTGCTCTATGTCCTGCAGACGCCGCACCCGCTGATCGTGGTCGCGGTGATCACCGCCCTTGCCTGGTGGTTCCGCCGCTCGCTCGGCATCACGCTGTTCACCGGCCTCGGCCTCCTCCTGATCATCAACCAAGGCTATTGGAAGGAAACGACGGAGACGCTGGCGCTGGTGCTGGCAGCCAGCGTCGTCAGCATGGCCGTCGGCGTGCCCCTTGGCATTGCCGCTGCGCGCCGGGCCTGGGTCTACGCCGTCATGCGGCCGATCCTTGACCTGATGCAGACGATCCCGACCTTCGTCTACCTGATCCCTGCCCTCATCCTGTTCGGCCTCGGCATGGTGCCGGGCCTGATCGCCACCGTGATCTTCGCCATTCCGGCACCCATCCGCCTCACCCGCCTCGGCATCATCTCGACGCCGCCCTCGTTGGTGGAGGCCGCCCAGGCCTTCGGCGCGACGCCCGGCCAGGTGCTGCGCAAGGTCGAACTGCCCTTCGCCATGCCCCAGATCATGGCAGGCCTCACCCAGACGATCATGCTGTCGCTGTCGATGGTGGTCATCGCGGCGCTGGTCGGTGCCAACGGACTTGGCGTGCCGGTCCTTCGCGCCCTGAACTCGGTCAATGTCGCCAAGGGCTTTGAGGCCGGTCTCTGCATCGTCATCCTCGCCATCATCCTCGACCGCCTGTTCCGCTCGTCCGACGAAGGAGAAGGCGCATGACCGACGCCGTCGTATTCAAGAACGTCGACATCATCTTCGGCAACAATCCGCAGACCGCGCTGCAGATGGTCGACCAGGGCAAGACCCGCGACGAGATCGGCGCCGCCACGGGCCTGGTGCTCGGCGTCGCCGGTGCAACGCTGTCGATCAACGAGGGCGAGATCCTCGTGCTGATGGGGCTATCGGGCTCCGGCAAGTCGACGCTGCTTCGCGCCGTCAACGGCCTTGCACCCGTCGTTCGCGGCGAAGTCGAGGTCAAGACCGCCAACGGGCCACTCAACCCCTATCGCACGTCGCCGAAGTCGCTGCGCGACTTCCGCATGCACACCGTATCGATGGTGTTCCAGCAGTTCGCGCTGCTGCCCTGGCGCACCGTTGCCGACAATGTCGGCTTCGGGCTGGAGCTTGCCGGGATGCCGGATGCGGAGCGCAAGGCCCGCGTCGGCGAACAGCTGGAACTCGTCAACTTGACGAAATGGGCGGGCCGCAAGGTCAACGAGCTTTCGGGCGGCATGCAGCAGCGCGTCGGCCTTGCCCGCGCCTTTGCCACCGGCGCGCCGATCCTGTTGATGGACGAACCGTTCTCGGCCCTGGACCCGCTGATCCGCACGCGCCTCCAGGACGAACTGCTCGAGTTCCAGCGGCGTTTGAAGAAGACCATCGTCTTCGTCAGCCATGACCTCGACGAGGCGTTCCGCATCGGCAACCGCATCGCCATCATGGAGGGTGGGCGCATCATCCAGTGCGGCACGCCGCAGGACATCGTCAGAAACCCCGCCAACCAGTATGTCGCCGATTTCGTCCAGCACATGAACCCGATCACCATGCTGACGGCCAAGGACGTGATGCAGACCGGCGTCCAGCGTGGGGCGACCGTCGCCGGCGTGACGGCGACCGCCAAACCGACGACGCCGCTGGTCGACATCCTCGACGCCATGTCCCGCCAGCCAGGCAGCGTCGGCGTCGTCGACAACGGTTCCGTCGTCGGCACGATCAATGCGCAGAACATCGTCGAGGGCCTGACGCGACACCGCAACAAAAGTTGACGAAAGCGCACAAGAAGCCAATAAAGCCCGGACCCGTTCCGGGCTTTTGCGTTCGGGGTGCGGGCTGCACGTCAGGAAGGACCGAGGAATGACCGACAAGCCGAACGTTTTGCGCGAAACCGACGATGAAGCGCGCAAGCTCGCGCACACACTTCTGCGCGGCGCCCGCAGCGGCTCCCTTGCGGCCATCGAGCCGGAAAGCGGCGGTTTCCCCTTCGTCAGCCGCGTGCTCGTCGGCATGGATGTCGATGGCGTGCCGTTGATCCTGATCTCGAAACTGTCGACCCATACCAAGGCGCTGCTCGCCGATACCCGCGCCTCGCTTCTGACGGGAGAACCCGGCAAGGGCGATCCGCTCGCCCATCCTCGGCTCACGGTCCAGTGCGAGGCGGAGGCGGTTGCGCGTGATTCGGACGCACACGCCCGCATACGCGAGCGTTTCGTCCGCCGGCATCCGAAATCGAAGCTCTATGTCGATTTCCCGGACTTCGGTTTCTTCCGCCTGAACCCGTTACGTGCGAGCCTTAACGGTGGATTTGGCCGGGCCTACGTGCTGTCGGCCGCAGATCTCGTGATCGATTCGCCCGCCACCGTATCTCTCGCCGCCATGGAAAACGGCGCAATCGAGCATATGAATGCCGATCATGGAGAAGCGGTCAGATTTTATGCTGAAAAACTCTGCAATGCGCCCGCAGGCGACTGGAAGGTGGTGGGCATCGACGCGGCCGGACTGGATCTCGCCCATGGCGACCAATTGAAGCGGCTCGATTTCCCTGCCCCGTTGCAGGACAGTTCGGAGTTACGGCCACTTTTGCGCGAACTTTACGGTTAATCGCTCGCCAAATACCCCCATTTCTTGCAGTAGGTAGTTGCCCTTTTATGCATCACGACTAATTATCGTCCTTCGTCAACCATAACTACGTGTGATGTAATTTTCGCATGGAGCACGCAATGCAGCCACTTTCGCCTGAAAAACACGATGAAGCCGAGATAGCAGCCGGCTTCCTCTCGGCCATGGCAAATCCTAAGCGCCTTCTCATCCTCGATTCCCTTGTCAAGGAAGAGATGGCCGTCGGCGCATTGGCCAACAAGGTGGGCTTGAGCCAGTCCGCTCTGTCCCAGCATCTGTCGAAACTGCGCGCCCAGAACCTGGTCAGCACGCGCCGTGACGCACAGACGATCTACTATTCCAGCTCGTCTGACGCCGTCATGAGAATTCTGGGTACCCTGTCCGACATCTATGGCGTCGAAGCAAACGCCATGGCAGAAAAGACGTTGGTCCGCCGCTCGGCCTGACCTCATCAGTCCGTAACAGGGATCTTGCCCTGAAGTAGCCCCACTCGAGCGATCGCGCGGGGCTTATTCATTTCTGGAGCCCGGCAAACCGCGCATAGCCATTGCCTTGTCGAAGGGCGGGCGGGCTCCGTTTGCTGGGCATTCCGATGCTTGTCGTCGATGTTTACCCGCCCTTGAGATTTCAGGGGCAGGATGCGCCCCGAGCGAAACAGCCGGGACATCGGGTTCATGCAAGACAAGGTCCGTTGGGGCATCGCCGGTACCGGCGCGATCGCAGAGAGCTTCGCGTCCGATATTCAGTTTGCCGGCAACGCCGAGCTGACGGCCGTCTATTCCCGCAGCAAGGACAAGGCCGAGGCATTCGCCGCCCGGTTCGGCGACATCATAGCCCATTCCAGCATCGATGCCTTTGCCGCCGATCCCGCTATCGATGCGGTTTACGTCGCCTCCCCCAACGCCGTCCACCTGGAGCAGGGCATCGTCTTCCTGTCGGCGAACAAGTCCGTTCTGGTCGAAAAGCCGTTGGCGACGTCGTTCGACGACGCGCGGTCGCTCGCAGCGCTTGCGGCGACCAAGGGGCTTTTCGCCATGGAGGGCCTGTGGACCTGCTTCCTGCCCGCGATCGCCAAGGCCCGCGCGCTGCTGGACGCAGAGGCTCTCGGGCGCATCCGGCACGTGACGGCCGAGCTTGCCTACGAGAAGCCGTTTGATCCCAACAGCCGCTTCTTTGACGCGAGGCTCGGCGGTGGCTCGTTGCTTGACCTCGGCATCTATCCGCTGTCGCTTTGCCTCAATCTGTTCGGCCAGCCGCAGGCAGTCGAAGGCCGCTGGCAGCGCGCACCGACCGGTGTCGATCTCTCGGCTGACATGTGCCTGTCCTACACCGGCTTCCAGGCTCATCTGTCCTGTGGCTTCGAGCGCGACGGCGAAAACCGGTTCGTCATCGACGGCGATCGCGGCACGCTCGTCATCGACGCACCGTTTCTGAAGGCGAGCCGCCTGTTCCTTGCCAACAACGGCCTGGTGCGCAAGGCGATCGCACCGAGAGGCCGGGGCCTGTGGGCGAAAGGGTTGACGCGCGCCGCCAGGCGCATCTCCTTGCCCGGTCTTCAGCGCTTTGACCTGCCTTTCCCTGGCAACGGCTTGCAGTTCGAGATCGAGGCCGCGAGCGCCGCAATCCTGGAAGGCTGGCACGAGCATCTGCTCATGCCGACATCGCGAAGCCTGCAGGCCATCGAGATCATCGAAACGATCCGCGGCCTGCCGCCATCATAGGTCGCGTGGACGGTAGCCCTGCCGGCCGTTGTTGAGGGCAAGCACGATCTCCGTCAGATGGCGCGCGGTTGCGCCGGAAAAGAACGGCGTCGTTCCCTTTGCGATTGCGTCGGCCTGCGCAGCGATGCCGCCGACGAAGTCGATCCTCGAGGGATAGGCGGGCAAGGCTGACGTCGCTGCCCGCTTGGGATACCCGACCTTGCTGCCGGCATAGAGCCTGAGCGGCAGCTTGCGACCGACCTTCCACTCGACCCAGTCGAGAACGCGATGCTGCAGCGAGCGCTTGGCGCCGAAGGCTTCGAGATGAATGGGCGAACGGTTGTCCCAGAGATCGCGCACGACGATGGTGCCCTTGTCGCCGATGATGGTCAGCGAACGGTCGCGCGGTGCCGCCAGTCCGCAGGTCACCCGCGCCGTCACACCGGAGCGGAATGACAGGCAGCCGACCGAAAAATCCGGGCCGAGACGCAGGCTCTCCGTGCCCGGCCCCTTGTCCGGGAAGGTCAGCGCGGAAACGGCAGTGACCTCGGCAACCGGACCGAACAGCGAGACGAGCCAGCTTGCCGCATAGCCCGCGTGTTCAAGCGTGCAGCCGACTTCGAACTCGTGCACGCCCGGCCAGCGGGCGCCGGAACGGCTGCGCCAGTCACGCCAGTTGGCCTTGAACACCGGGCCGTCCTCCATTTCGGCATAGGCAAGGCGCGGCGTGCCGATGGCACCGCCTTTGAGCAGCGAGGCGCAGAGCGCATGCGCTTCGCTGAGCGCATTGGCGGGCGCGCCGGCAAGGACGAGCCCCCGTTCTTTCGCCAGTTCCACCAGTTCGCTCGCCTCGTCGACATCCATCGCCAGCGGCTTCTCGCAATAGACGTGCTTGCCGGCGCAAAGTGCCGCACGGTTTACGGTATAGTGGCTCTCCGGCGTCGTCAGGTTGACGACGATCGCCACCGCCGGGTCAGCCAGCACCTCCTCAAGCGACGCGTAGCACTCGACCTTCCAATAGTCGGCAAATGCATCCAGGCGCGCCACGTCGCGGTCCCATGCGCCCGTGAGCCGGAGTTGCGGATGGTTGGCAAGCGTCGTCATGTAGTAATCGGCAACGAAGCCGGTCCCGACAAAGGCAATTCCGGTCATCACTGCGGCCCCCTAGCGTGCGTCGGTAAGGAACGACGCGACATAGACGAGCGGCGCATTCCAGTTGATGGTGATCTCATTGGAGCCATAGGCCTCGATATCGTCGACATAACAGGTTTGCGGTGCGCACCCGGTCAGGCGCTGCTTGGCGATCGCATCGACCGGCGTCGAATTCGGCCCGCCCGCCAGCGATCCGACTGGCGGGTTGGGCAGGCTCGGATCCACCTGCCGGGCATACCAGCGGCTGTGCTGGTTGACCGGCGACCGCGCCCCGTAGCCCGTGATGTAGGAGAATGCCAGTGCATTCCGGCCGAGCAGATAATCCATGCTCTCGCGCGCGCCGTTGAGGAAGGCCCTGTCGCCAGAGAGATCGAAGGCGGCCGAAAGCACGATGATGTTCTGCAGGATCAGCTGGTTCGATCCCCAGTCGTAGCGGTGGTTTCTCGGCCTGTAGATCTGTCCGAATGGTTCAGCCGCCTGTCGCGTGAGAAAGTCCCGCCCGGCCGTCAGAACCGAGCGCCTGATCATGGCGAGATCGGCCTTGGGCAAGGCTTCACCGTAAAGCGCCAGCTGCAGCCGGGCGAAGCCGGCGACGTTGCGCCAGTCGAAGGCACCGGTCGCATGCAGCACCTCGCCCGACCAATGGGGAGACGCGCGCAGCGCCTCGAGATATTTCGCGTCCCCGGTCGTCAGAAACAGCTCTGTCGCGGCCCAATAAAGCTCGTCGGAAACGTCGTCGTCGTCATAATCGCCACCACCCGCGTTGCCGTCCGATTTCGGCGCGGTCAGGACGGGATTGGCATTGGCCGCGACCCAGGCCTTGCGCGCCGCCGAAAGCAACCGTTTGCCAAAGCTCGGATTGTCCTTGGCATAGAGCCGCGATGCCTGGGCCGCGACCGCCGCGACATCGAAGGTCGCAGCCGTCGAAGGCCGATGAAGCGCCCGCGCCTTCGGGTCTTCGCTCGGCAGCATCGGTGGCGAGGTCCACTCGGTATCATGGATCTTGTGGTGCACCATTCCGGCAAGCGGCTCGCCGTCCGGCACCATCATCGAGAGCAGGAATTGCAGCTCCCATCGCGCCTCGTCGAGCAGATCGGGAATGCCGTTGCCGCTCTCGGGTATGCGCGAAAGCCGATCACCGAGCGCCGGCGACTTGGCGCCCCCAAAGGAACGCGCCCGCTCATAGGTCGCCAAAAGCTGCGCCGCCGAGATCGCGCCGTTGACCGCATACTTGCCGTGATCGCCGGCATCGTACCAGCCGCCGGAAACGTCAAGGCGATAGGAGCAGGACCAGTCGCCATAAAGCGCCTTCGCCGCCGGCCCCGAGAGGCAGCCGACGGATGTGTCGCCTTCGTTCGGCGCGACGCCGATATGCCCGGCCGGCCGGGCATAGGCCTTGCCGGCGATATCGCCCCGGATCTTCACGCCGCTGCGCTGCGGATAGAACCAGGACAGCGCATCGACCGTCAAGCGCCCGTAGAGATCGTCGGAAATCGAAAACCGGTCGCTGCTCCAGTCGCCCGAAACCAGCCGGTAGCCGTCGCCGGGAACGGCATAGGCGGAAAAATCCGCCACATGCGTCCTCACGCCGGCCGATGGGTCGAAACCACTCGGGCGGGTCGTTCCCTCGCCGACAACGGCGTCGCCCGCGTCGACCAGCTGAAAGGAAATGGCTTGGCGCGCATCGGAAATCACCGTCGCTCGCTTGGGTCCATCGGTGAGATAGCCGAGCTGATTGACGCGAATCGCCGGCCCATCCTTGGCCCGATTGGCTGCAGCAGGTGCGGCAATCTCCGTGAGCGACACATCGTCCACGCAGAAGCGCCAGGGCTTTTCTGCTCCGCCAAGCGGGAAGATCAGTTGCGCCTCGTCCGCTTCCGTCGCCATGAAGTCTGCCGAAAAAGGCGCAGGTTCGGGTGCGCCGGCGATCATGAATTCGCCCTGCGTCGTCCAGGGCTCGGCGCCGCGCTGGATACGGGCCGGCACCGCTCGCACGGCGTCTGTCGTCAACGCCAGCCTGTAGTGAAGGCCGGGCTCGAGCTTCAACCCGTTAAGGCCGACAAGTCGGTCCCAGGTCTCGCCACCCGCCGAAACGTCGGCGCAGAGTTGCCCGCCGTCGCGCGAAAGCGTCACGCCGTCTCCCGCCCAGAAGCTGTCTTCACCGTGCTCGAAGCGACCGTCGACGATCAGCTCGGCGCCCGCTGCCATGCCAGGCAGAATAAGGACGGCAATCGCCGCCTGCGCGATACCCAACCTCGACACCTTTTCGCCACTCCATTTGCTTGGTCGCCGGATCGGGAAGAGCCGCCATGGACCCGGCGATACACGGCGCGGTAGCGTTGCCGCAAACAGGTTAAACTTGAGAAAACGTCCGCCGCCAACGGGACGATTCCGCGTTCAGAAATGACCAGGGCCCGCACCGACCGCCTCGACATGAATGGGCGCGCCGGCATCGCCAGGTCGCGGCGCCAGACTTGACCCGAACCGGCGCCCTGATAGTTTGACCAAAGGGTAAAAGAATCCAAGCGGGCACCACCGCCCGACACCGGACCATGCCGAGGAGAACTGGAATGTCGAACCGCCTCAATACCACGCCGAACGACCTGCGTGCCTTCTGGATGCCGTTTACCGCCAACCGGCAATTCAAGAAGGAGCCGCGCCTGTTCGTCGGCGCCAAGGACATGCATTACACGACCCATGACGGTCGCACGGTGCTTGACGGTACGGCCGGCCTCTGGTGCGTCAATGCCGGCCATTGTCGCCCGAAGATCACCGAGGCGATCCGTCAGCAGGCGGGCGAACTCGACTATGCCCCGGCCTTCCAGCTCGGCCACCCCAAGGCCTTCGAGCTTGCCAATCGCCTGGTCGACATCGCGCCTGAGGGCATGAACCATGTGCTCTACACGAATTCCGGATCCGAATCGGTCGAGACCGCGCTGAAGGTGGCGCTCGCCTATCACCGCGCCAAGGGCGACGGCTCGCGCACCCGCCTGATCGGCCGCGAGCGCGGCTATCACGGCGTGAATTTCGGCGGCATCTCGGTCGGCGGCATCGTCTCCAACCGCAAGATGTTCGGAACGCTCCTGACCGGCGTCGACCACATGCCGCACACCCATCTGCCGGCCCAGAACGCCTTCACCCGCGGCGAGCCGGAACACGGCGGGGATCTCGCGACCGAACTCGAGCGCATCGTCACCCTGCACGACGCCTCGACCATCGCCGCCGTCATCGTCGAGCCGGTCGCGGGCTCGACGGGCGTGCTGATCCCGCCGAAGGGCTACCTCCAGAAGCTGCGCGACATCTGCACCAAGCACGGCATCCTCTTGATCTTCGACGAAGTCATCACCGGCTTCGGCCGCCTCGGCACACCGTTCGCAGCCCAGTATTTCGACGTGACGCCTGACATCATCACCACCGCCAAGGGCCTGACCAACGGCGTCATCCCGATGGGTGCGGTGTTCGTGACCTCCGAAATCCACGACGCCTTCATGAACGGCCCGGAACACCTCATCGAGTTCTTCCACGGCTACACCTATTCCGGCAACCCGATCGCCTCGGCCGCAGCCCTCGGCACGCTCGACACCTACAAGGAAGAGGGCCTGCTCACCCGCGCGGCCGAACTCGCTTCCTATTGGGAAGACGGCCTTCATTCCCTGAAGGACTGCCCCAACGTCATCGATATCCGCAATGTCGGCCTGATCGGGGCGATCGAGCTGCAGCCGATCGCTGGCGAACCGACCAAGCGCGCTTTCAACGCCTTCCTGAAGGCCTATGAAAAGGGCCTCCTGATCCGCACCACCGGCGACATCATCGCACTGTCGCCGCCGCTGATCATCTCCAAGGCGGAAATCGACGAGCTGTTCGACAAGCTCCGCGACGTGCTCGTCAACAATATCTGATAGCGTCACATACGCGTATACCGGCCCTTTCCCTGGCAACGGGGAGAGGGTTAATCTTATCCAGAGACCGAAATAAGGAATGCAGAGATGTCGTCAGCTTTGGAACGAATGATCGACCAGGGCGTCGGCCGCGAGCCGGCAGACATCGTGCTCAAGGGCGGGCGCTTCTTCGATCTGGCGACGGGCGACCTCGTTGCCTCCGACATCGCGATTTCAGGCGACCGGATCGTCGGCACCTATGGCGACTATCAGGGCCGTGAGGAGATCGACATCTCCGGGCGCATCGTCGTGCCCGGCTTCATCGACACGCATCTGCACATCGAATCCTCGCTCGTCACGCCGCACGAGTTCGATCGTTGCGTGCTGCCGCTCGGCATCACCACCGTGATCTGCGATCCGCACGAAATCGCCAACGTGCTCGGCACCGAGGGCATCCAGTTCTTTCTCGATTCCGCGCTCGAAACCATCATGGACATTCGCGTCCAGCTGTCGTCCTGCGTGCCGGCAACGCACCTGGAAACGTCAGGCGCCGACCTGCCGATCGAACGGCTGCTGCCCTTCCGCCACCATCCAAAGGTGATCGGCCTTGCCGAATTCATGAACTTCCCAGGCGTCGTGCACAAGGATCCCGTGTGCCTCGCCAAGCTCGAGGCATTCCAGGGCGGCCATATCGACGGCCACGCTCCGCTCTTGAGCGGCAAGGACCTCAACGGTTACCTGTCCACCGGCATCCGCACGGAGCATGAATGCACGACGGCCGAAGAGGCGATGGAGAAGATCCGCAAGGGCATGCACATCCTCGTGCGCGAAGGCTCGGTCTCCAAGGATCTGCATGCGCTGATGCCGATTATCACCGAACGGCTGTCGCCCTATCTCGCGCTCTGCACCGATGACCGCAATCCGCTCGATATCGCCGAGCAGGGGCATCTCGACCACATGATCCGCACCGCGATATCAGCCGGCGTCGAGCCGCTGGCGATCTATCGCGCCGCCTCGATCTCGGCCGCGCGCGCCTTCGGCCTTCGCGACCGCGGCCTCGTCGCACCCGGTTGGCGCGCCGACCTCGTGGTGCTCGACAGTCTGGAAAATTGCAGGGCGCAGATGGTGTTGTCCGGCGGCCGCCGCGTGACCGACGCGCTTTTTGCCACCCGCACGCCGGTTGCCCCCGTTGGCCTCGACAGCGTCAAGGCCGGCCATGTCAACGCCAGCGACTTCGGCGTACCCACCTCCGACGGCGACACGTCCGTCATCGGCGTGCTGCCGGGCAAGATCATCACCGAGCATCGCCGCTACAGGCTGCCGGCCGATGGCAACGAGACCGGCGTCGACCTCGGCCGCGACATCATCAAGGTGGCGGTGATCGAGCGCCACGGCGTCAACGGCAACCATGCCAATGGCTTCGTCCAGGGTTTCGGCCTGAAGAAGGGGGCGATCGCCTCCACGGTCGGCCATGACAGCCACAACATCTGCGTCGTCGGCGTCAATGTCGAGGACATGGCAACCGCTGCCAATCGTCTCGGCGAGATCAAGGGCGGCTTCGTCGTCGTCGAGGATGGCAAGGTCACCGGCGAGATCGCGCTTCCGGTCGCCGGCCTGATGAGCCTGGAGCCGCACGAGGCCGTGCGCGACACGCTGCATCACCTGCGTCAGGCGGCCTTCGCGCTCGGCGCGACGCTCGAAGAACCCTTCCTGCAGCTCGCCTTCCTGCCGCTGCCGGTGATACCCCACCTGAAGATCTCCGACCGCGGACTTGTCGATGTCGACAAGTTCATGCTGATCGGCTGAACGGAAAGCTCCGCTCAATTGTCGGCAGCGGGGCCGGAAAGCTCCTTGCGGAAATAGACGACCCGCTCGGTTTCCTCGAAGCCGAGCGCCATGTGCAGTCCGTGGCTTTCCAGATTGTCGATATCGGTGTCCGACGCCAGCTCGCGGCAGCCATGGCCGATCGCCCAGCGTTCTGCGGCCGTGATCAGCGCCCGGGCCACTCCGTGGCGGCGGTAGCGTGGCAGCACGTAGATGCCTTCGAGAAAGGCAACGGGCGACGTCTCGCAGCCGTTGACGTAATCGCTGCGTAGAGACACCTCGGCAAAGCCCGCTGCAACGCCCGCATCGTCCTCGCAAAGAAATGCCGCCTGCCGGTCGTCAGCCGCAAGACAGCCGTCGATCTCCTCGCGATGCACCGCTGCCGGCGTATCCGACCAGAGCGCCAGCCGCATTTCCAGCCAGCGGCCGATCATCTCGACATCCATCAGCAACACGCGCATCAGAGCTTCCCGCAATAGGCGGTGAGGCCATCGAGCTTCAGCACCCCGCCTGCAACCTCAGTCGATTGGCCTGGTAGCGACACGGTCTCCACCGCTTTATCGGCAACAAGGAACTCCTGCGGCTCACGCGTCAGGTTGAAGACGAAAAGCAGCCGTTCACCATCCTTCTGGCGCGTGAACGCCAGCAGGTCGCGATTGCTCTCGAGGAACGACATGTCGCCATCGTGCAACGCCGCATAGGACCGGCGGAAGCCAAGCATGGCACGATAGTGATTGAGGACGGTATCGGCGCCTGCTTCCTGCGTATCGACCGCGAGCCGCGACTGTTCGGCCGGCACCGGCAACCACGGCTTTCCACCGGAGAAACCGGCATTCCTCGTGGTTGCCTCCCACACCATCGGCGTGCGGCACCCGTCCCTGCCCTTGAAGGACGGCCAGAACCGGATGCCATAGGGATCACGCAGGTCCTCGAAGGCGACGTCCGCCTCCGGCAGGCCGAGTTCTTCGCCCTGATAAAGACAGACGGAGCCGCGCAGGGTCGAAAGCAGCGTGATCGCGAGCTTGGCCACCACCTCGCGCTCCGCCTCGCTCTCGGCAAAGCGGCTGACATGGCGCATGACGTCATGGTTGGAAAACGCCCAGCACACCCAGCCGTCGGTGACGGCCTTCTGGAAATTGTCGACGCAGCGGCGGATATGGCTTGCGCTGAAGTCCGGGCCAAGCAGATCGAAGGTGTAGCACATATGCAGCTTGTCACCGCCGCTGGTATAGGCGGCAACCGTCTTCAGCGAGCGGGCACCGTCTCCGACCTCGCCCACCGTCGTGCGCCCGCCATAGCCATCGAGCAGGGCCCGGAAGCGCTGGAGGAAGGCGACGTTCTCCGGCTGGCTCTTGTCGTAGAGGTGGTCCTGCATGCCGTAGGGGTTGACGTCGGGCGCGTCGTTGCTGGTCGCATCCGGGTCGGGCACCAGCGGTGGATTGTCCCTGAGGTGGCGATCGTGGAAGTAAAAATTCACCGTATCGAGCCGAAAGCCGTCGACCCCGCGGTCGAGCCAGAAGCGCGCCGCATCGAGCACGGCATCCTGCACCTGCGGATTGTGGAAGTTGAGATCCGGCTGCGAGGCGAGGAAATTGTGCATGTAATATTGCTTGCGCACGCCGTCCCATTCCCAGGCCGGCCCGCCGAAGATCGAAAGCCAGTTGTTGGGCGCCGTGCCATCCGGCTTCGGATCGGCCCAGACATACCAGTCCGCCTTCGGGTTCTGACGGCTACTGCGGCTTTCGATGAACCAGGGATGGCGGTCGGACGAATGCGAAATCACCTGGTCGATGATCACCTTGAGGCCGAGGCAGTGCGCTTCCGAAAGCATCGCATCGAAATCGCCAAGCGTGCCGAACATCGGGTCGACATCGCAATAATCAGAGACATCATAGCCCATATCCGCCTGCGGCGAGGTGAAGAAGGGCGAAAGCCAGATGGCGTCGACGCCGAGCGAGGCAATATGGGCGAGCCGGCGCGTCACACCCTTCAGGTCGCCGATCCCGTCGCCATCGGTATCCTGAAACGAGCGCGGATAGACCTGATAGATCACCGCGCCGCGCCACCAATCGTCACCCGAACCCTGCTGAGACGCCATGCCCTGCCCCCGTGAAACCGATCTGTGCGCCAAGATGTAGCCGCGCCCGCTGCCTGAGTAAACGCCGGACTGCACCACGGCGTCGCGCATTTCCGCCACAACGAAAAACAATCTCTTGCCGAGACCGGCCTTGAACCTTATCCCGTCAACAAGGGAAAAACCAAAGGGAGAGAAGACGTTGGCCGGAACGATGCTGTCGATCGGGGAGTGCATGGTCGAATTGATGCAGGCCGAGGGCGGCCTGTTGCGCAAGGGCTATGCCGGCGACACCTTCAATGCGGCCTACTATGCCCGCCTGTTCCTGCCGAGCGACTGGCAGGTCGCCTATTGTTCAGCCGTCGGCACCGACACGGTTTCCGACGAAATGCTTGCCTTCATGGCTGACAAGGGCATCGACACGACGCCTGTGCGAAAGATCGAGGGGCGCACCCCCGGCCTCTACATGATCCACCTGAAGGACGGCGAGCGCAGCTTCTCCTACTGGCGTTCGGCGTCCGCGGCACGGCTGCTCGCCGACGACCCGGATCATCTGCGCCGCGCCATCGAGGGCGCGGATCTCATCCTGTTTTCCGGCATTACCCTTGCGATCCTTTCGCCCGACGCTGTGGAGACCCTGCTGGCCGAATTGCGCCGGGCCAAGGCCGCGGGCAAGCGCGTGGTCTTCGATCCCAACATCCGCCCCCGCCTCTGGGACGACGCCGAGCGCATGCGCCGCACGCTGTCAGATGGCGCCCGCGCGGCCAACCTGCTGATGCCGAGCTTCGACGACGAGGTCACGCATTTCGGCGACAGCTCGATCGCAGCGACGATCGCGCGCTACAAGGCGCTCGGCGTCGCCGATATCGTGGTCAAGGACGGTGAAAAGGGCGTGACGCTCGCATTCGAAGGGTCAGACGAAAGCCATGTGCCGGCGACACCGGTTGCGCGCGTGGTCGACACCACCAGCGCCGGTGACAGCTTCAACGGCGCCTTCCTCTCGCGGCTCGTGGCCGGCGACAGCCCAAGCGCTTCCGCGGCCTTTGCCGCCCGCGTCGCTGCCGGCGTCATTGGCCATCACGGCGCACTGGTCGACAAGAGCAAGCTCGTCGACTGAGGCGTCCCTCTGCACGTTTCAGCGTTAAAGCAACGCCGCGCGTCGAAGACGAAGCGCGGCGTTGAAAAGACACTGGTGTTGGGATGGCTCAGCGCTTCTTGCGCTTGTTCTCGAACGGGTTTTCCGACGCGCGATAGTGGATGCGGATCGGCACGCCCGGCAGGTCGAAATCGTTGCGCAAGCCGTTGATCAGGTAGCGCGTATAGGATTCCGGCAGTGCGTCGGGGCGCGTGCACGAGATCATGAAGCCCGGCGGGCGAGCCTTCACCTGCGTCATGTATTTCAGCTTCAGCCGGCGGCCGGAGACGGCCGGTGGCGGATGCTGCACCTGCTGGGAATCGAGCCAGCGGTTGAGACGCGCCGTGGAGATGCGACGGTTCCAGGTCCGGTCGGTGTCGATGATTGCCTGCATCAGGCGGTCGAGGCCGTAGCCGGTGTGGCCGGAGATCGGGATGGCGCGGATGCCGCGCGCCTGCGGCAGCAGCCGCTCGGTCTTTTCGCGAAGATCCGCAAGCACCGCCTGCCAGTCTTCCACCAGATCCCACTTGTTGAAGGCGATCACGGCGGCCCGGCCTTCGCGAATGATCAGGTCGACGATCTGCAGGTCCTGCTTTTCGAACGGAATGGTCGCATCGAAAACGATGACCACCGTTTCGGCAAAGCGGATGGCGCGCAGCGCATCGGCAACCGAAAGCTTTTCCAGCTTCTCCTGCACCTTGGCCTTGCGGCGCATGCCGGCGGTGTCGAACATCTTGATGGTGCGGCCGCGCCAGTCCCACTCGACCGAGATCGAATCGCGGGTGATGCCGGCTTCCGGACCGGTCAGAAGCCGGTCCTCGCCGAGAAAGCGGTTGATCAGCGTCGACTTGCCGGCATTCGGGCGGCCGACGATCGCCACGCGCAGCGGCTTTGTCTCGTCATAGGCAGGCTCCGCCTCGTCGTCCTCTTCCCCCGCCTCACCCTCGGTCGGGCGCAGGTCGATGTCGGTCTCGGCCACGTCGTCTTCCGGCGGATAGGCACGATCCTCGCCGATCGCGGCGACGATCGCGTCGCGCAGATCGAGCATGCCCTGGCCGTGTTCGGCCGAAATCGGGCACGGATCGCCAAGCCCGAGCGTGAAGGCGTCGTAGAAGCCGCCGTCGGAACCGCGCGCCTCGGACTTGTTGGCGACCAGCACGACCGGCTTGCCGCGGCGGCGCAGCATCTCGGCCAGCGTATTGTCGGCCGGCGTCAGGCCCGCCTTGGCATCGACGACGAACAGCGAGAGGTCGGCCTCGTCGATGGCGGCTTCCGTCTGCGCCCACATGCGACCCTGAAGCGTGTCGGGTGCGGACTGTTCGAGACCGGCGGTGTCGATGATGCGGAAGCGCAGGTCGATGAGCTTGGCATCACCTGGACGGCGGTCACGGGTAACACCCGGCGTATCGTCGACGAGCGCCAGCTTCTTGCCAACCAGACGGTTGAACAAGGTGGACTTGCCGACATTGGGGCGCCCGACGATGGCGACGGTGAAACTCATGAACGTATCCGTTTCCGACTGAAAGCGCTGCGTGTCGTCAGGACACACAGCGCTTCAATGCTTTGAAAATCAACATATCCTTCTGAAGTCCGGACCGGCCTCCAGAGATATGCGCTTAGGCTTTGCCGCTCGCGGCAATGACGTCGAGCAGCATTTGCGCCCGGCCTGCGACGTTGCGCGGGCTCTGGGCATCATCGACGATCTGTTGGAACCAGCTCTTCGCCTTGGCGACATCGCCGGCCTTATAGGCAGAAAGGCCAAGCGCCTCGCGCGCCGAGTGGCGCATGTTGTTCTGCGGCACCGCCAGTTGTTCGACTTCGGCCGAAACCTGGTCATAGCTGCCGTTGTCGACCAGCAGGTAGGCGGCGCGCAGACGGGCGGCATCGCGAAGGGCTTCGGGCAGGCTCGTATCCTTGCCGATTTCCGAGAACGCCTTGACGGCGGCATCGGTTTCGCCCTTTTCCGCCTGCAGCGTTGCTGCACGAAGACGCGCAAGCACCGGATAGGCGCCGTAGCCATCCTTCTGCAGGGTGTCGAGAGCGGCCAGCGCCTCGTCGGCCTTGTTTTCCTTGGCCAGGTTCAGCGCCTGCAGGAACTCGTCTCCCGACTTCGAGGAGGCGCTGTCGCTCCAGTAATCGTAGCCGACCTTGCCGACGGTGCCCAGAACGATAAGCACGGCGATTGCCACGATGACGCTGCCGAAACGGGCCCAGATATTCTTCATCTGGTCCGAACGCAGTTCTTCATTCACCTCGCGGATAAAGCTGTCGTCTTGGTTCGCCATCGATTGCCCCGGCCTCTCGGCCTTCCCTGCACGCTAATAGGATTTTGCGCCTTCTACCCGATTTTGCGGCAGTTGTAAGGGGGCGCGCGTTATTTAGCCGACAACCATCGGCGAAACGCCGATCACCAGTTCGTGCAATTTCCAGACGATCACGCCGTAAAGGGCAGCACCAAGCACGACGGCGATCAGGTCATAGCGGTAGGAAACAAAGGCCGGATAAGTGATTTCGCCGGCGCGCCAGCGCTTTTTCATCGAAATGCGCAGGATCACCGCCCAGACGAGAAACGTGCCGAAGAGCAGCACCGACGAGGTCTCGCCATTGGCGAGCAGATGGGCGAGCGCCCAGATCTTGATCGCCAGGATGGCCGGATGCTTGGTCACCGTCCGGATCTTGCCTGGGGGCAGGTAGGCGGCGACGAGACAGATGCTGGCGATCAACATCAGGGTAAGCGCGATATGGGCGAGGAACGTCGGCGGCGTGTAGAGCATGCCAGTGGTGGCGCGGGCCTGGTCGAAGCCATAGGCGATGAGGCCGAGGCCGACGAGCGCCGAGATCCCGTGGATCGCATGCCAGGCACCTGTGCCGCTGCGGGCAATCACGGCTGCGCGCAGGCCCGGCGCGAAGCTGCGAACCAGATGGATGCCCAGGAAGATCACGATACCCAATATCAACAGCGTCATGTCGTCACCCGTCCTTCATTGTTGCTCTGTCCACTCGAGACTGGGTATCACGCATAGCCTCTGTGCACAGAAATTTCCAGACAGATCAAAGGATTGCCGCATTCCTGGATAAAGGGACGGCATACGCAAATCGTCGCAGATATCATGATCAGAACATTTATTGCCCTTTCCCTCGCCCTTGTCCCCGCGCTTGCTTCGGCCACCGAACCTGTGGCCGAAAGTGCGGCGCCCACCGTTCCCGCCAAGGACAAGCAGCTCGTGATCGTCTCCTTCGATGGCGCCCACGACAACGCGCTGTGGGAAAAGAGCCTTGATATGGCCAAGCGCACCAATGCGCATTTCACCTATTTCCTCTCCTGCACCTTCCTGATGACGCGCGCCGACGGGAAGCAGATCTACAAGCCGCCGGGGATGAAGCCGGGCCGCTCCAATGTCGGCTTTGCCCAGAGCCGTGAGGAGATCGCCACCCGCGCCGGACATATCTGGCAGGCCCATCTCGACGGCCACGATATCGCCAGCCATGCTTGCGGCCATTTCGACGGCAAGGGGTGGACCAGGGCCGACTGGCAGAGCGAATTTCAGACCTTCGACGTAGCTTTGCGCGATGCCTGGAAGAAGGCGGACAGACCGGATGCCGAACCCGCCGGCTGGGCGGAGTTTGCCCGCACCGGTATCAAGGGTTTCCGCGCCCCCTATCTTTCGCTGAGCGACGGCTTGCTGCCGGCGCTCAAAGCCTCCGGCTTTACCTATGACGCAAGCCTGGTGACCAAGGGCCCGGGATGGCCGACGGAGAAGGAAGGCCTGCCACGCTTCGGCCTGCCGCTGATCCCCGAAGGGCCGTCGAAGCGTCCTGTCATCGGCATGGACTACAATCTGTTCGTCCGCCATTCGATGGGCGTGGAAAACAAGAAAGACAGCGCCCTCTTCGAAGCGCGCACCTATGAGGCTTACCGGAAAGCCTTCGACAAGGAATATGCCGGAGACCGCATCCCGCTGCAGCTCGGCTTCCATTTCGTCGAAATGAACGGCGGCGCCTACTGGCGCGCGCTCAACCGGCTGCTGACCGAGGTCTGCACCAGACCGGATGTGGCCTGCGTCAGCTACGATCAGGCCCTGCCGATGATCGAGCAGGCAAAAAAGAAGGCGGATCGCTCCGCCTTCTGATCTCCGTTGCTTTCGATCCGGCTCAGGCCAGCTCTTCCTCGCCACCGACAGCGATGAACTTCTGCTCGATTGCCGGCAGGGGCTCGTCGTCGATCGCCGCTTCGAAGGCGCGCAGACGCTTGTAGATCGACAGCAGTTCGACAATCGTCGGCCAGGACGAAACCAGATACTGGAACGATGACGTCACCTGGCCGAATGCATTCGAGATCTGGTTCAGCGCGCCCAGCGTGATCTTGCCAGCGATGATCGACGGCGCCAGGATCAGCAGCGAAAAGATGCCGTTGATCTGCAGGTAGAAAATCCGCGCGATGTTGAAATACAGATAGTGGAAATAGAGCCTGAAATAGTTCCGGCGAACATTTGCAAAGAGATCGGCAACGGTCGGCGGCTGGGCACGATCGGCATGATCCTCACCGTAGACCAGTTCCTTGCGGTAGGCCGCTTCGACACGCTGGTTGCGGAACTCGAGGCCCGGCAGCTTGATACCGACGACCGCCAGGAAGACCGTGCCGAACAGCGACCAGAGAATGGCTGCAGTGACAAGCGGATACGGAATGACGCCGACGATCGGTAGCTCGCTGACGTGCGCCTCAAGCTTGATCAACACCGGCGTAAACGCAATCAGCGTCATGACGCTGTCGATCAGGCTGACGCCGAGGCCCTCCACGGTCGTGGAAAAGCGCATCGTATCTTCCTGCACGCGCTGCGACGAGCCTTCGATATGGCGCAGCTTGCCCCAATTTGCCATGTAGTATTCGTTCATCGCGGTGCGCCAGCGGAAGATATAGTGGCTGACGAAGAAACGCGTGATGACCGCAACAGCCACGGCAACCATGGCGATCCCGAGAAAGACAGCGATTTCGCTGTAGAACTCCGCCGCGGTGACAACCTTCGTCTTCGAGACGATCGCCTGGATCAGGTCCCAGAACGGCCCGTACCAATTGTTGATCGCGACGCTGACCTGGACCTGAAAATAGGTGACGAAAAGAATGAGGGCCGAGCCGAGGATCGACCAGTTCTGCCAGCGGTGCGGAGAGTAGACGTACCAGAAAGCGGCAAACAGCCCAACGACGGCGGCGAAATAGAGGTAGAACCAGATGAAGGCGGGCGACCAGAAGGCCGAGATGCCGGTGATCGGCGGTGCATCAGCGGCCAGAGGCGGCATTCCGAAGACGGCGCCCAATTGTTCGCCCCCGGCATACCAGATGGCAACGGCGACGAGCGACCAGACGACAAAGGATGTGAAAAAGAGCTTTGGCTTCGGAAAGAAGGATACGAACAAGTGCGGCACTCTCGTTTCGGGGGAGGAGAACAACTCGCCTCACGAAGCGCCGAAACTAGGGCAAAGCGCCATTTTCAACAATCCGGTAATGTGAACCTTACTGTTATTTCATGGTGCCCTTCAGGGGCGCCCCGGACATGTGGCCGCCCTATCGGGAGCGCGCTTCAGCCGAGCAAGGCAGCCGAAATTCGCTTCAACTCCACCAGGATGATGACGCCGCAAACGAAGAGAACGGCGGCCGCAATCAGGGTCGGCGCCGAAAAGCTGCCGGTGCGCTCGGCAAGCCACCCGGCGACCACGGGGCCGATGATCTGACCGATGCCGAAGGCCGCCGTCATCAGCGCGAGCGCCTTGCGCGGGCTTTCCGGCGCCAGGTGCCGGCCGATCTGCAGGCCGTAGGCGGTAATCATCATGAAGGTGGCGCCGAGCATCAGGCCGCCGGCAAGCGGCGCATAGGGCAGAGGCAGGCTGACGGTGAGCACGAGCCCGACAGCCTCGATCAGAAGGCCGATCGCATAGACGCCGGCAAGGCCGAAGCGCGGTACGGCAAAGCGCCAGAGATAGACCGACAGCGCCGCACTCACGCCCGTCAAGAGCCAGGCGAGGAACTCGATGCTGTGACCGCCGCTCGCATCGCGCGCCATGGTCACGAGGAAGGTCGCCGTGATGACGTAGCCGAAGCCGAAGAAGCCATAGGTCAGCGTCACCACCGTCAGCGGTCGCGTCCAGACGAGCGGCTTTTCGCGCGCAGCACCGCTGCCGGAGACCGGCCCCGCCGGCAACAGCAGCGCGACGATTATGGTCCCGATGAGCGCAACGAGCGCACCGGTAAGCCAGTCGGCCTGCGATGCCGATAGCCCGGCGACACCGGCAAGGGGCGCTGCCCAGACGCAGAGCGACGAGAAGGCAATGCCGAGACCGACGCCGCCGAAATGCACCGCCGGCACGTTGGCAGCGCGCGCCAGCAGTCCATGGCCGAGAACGATGCCGGAGATGAAGATCATAGAGAAGGCGCTGGCAAGGCCGGCGAGGAAGCGGATGAGGCTCAGCACGACGACCGAAGAGGAAAGCCCCATCGCCGCAAGCAGCAGCGTGGTTGCGGCGAGCGCAGCCAGCCCGATGCGCCGCTCGTGCCCATGCGCCCAGCCATAGGCGCCGAGCACCGCGCCGGCGAGATAACCGACGAAATTTGCCGAGGCGATGACACCGGCATCCGCCGGCGAAATACCGAGATCGGCCATCATCGCCGGCAGGATCGGCGTGTAGGAGAAACGACCAAACCCCATGGCGACCGCCATGGCGATGGCGCCGGCGGCAGCGGTCGAGGCGAGGCTTGGCGAATGGGTGCGATCGAGCGTGGTCATAACAGCTTATTGCACTGCAAAACCGCCACCACAAATCACTAAAATTGAAGCACCTATTGAGGAAATAGAACCTGCCCGTCAGCCGGGCAGCGTCACCACCAGCGGACCACCGCGCGTGACGACAACCGTGTGTTCATACTGCACGGTCGGCGCGCGCGGCTCGCTATAGAGCGTCCAGTCGTCCTTGTCGCCGCTCTCGGCCCAATCGGCCCCCATCGAGAGGAAAGGCTCGACGGTAAAGACCATGCCGTCGGTCATGCGCCGGCGCTCGCTCGGATCGGGCCAGGTGGCGATTTCCTTCGGCTCCTCGTGCAGCGAGCGGCCGATGCCGTGGCTGGCAAGGTTGGTGACCAGCGAATAGCGGTTCTTGCGGGCGAAATCGCCGATGGCTTTGCCGATCGCGGCGAGCGGCTGGTCGGGACGCACCTGCTTGAGGCCGACCCACATCGCTCGCTTGCCATCGCGGCAGAGCCGGTCGATCTGAGCCGTCACCGGCGGCACCGGGAAGGATGCGCCGGTATCGGCGAAGATGCCGTCTTTCTCGGCGGAAACGTCGATGTTGACGAGATCGCCGGCGCGGATGATGCGGCTGCCGGGAATGCCGTGGGCGATTTCCTCGTTGACGCTGATGCAGGTGGCGCCGGGAAACTGGTAGCAGAGCTCAGGGGCCGAACGCGCGCCCGCTTCTTCAAGCACCTTGCGGCCGATGGCATCCAGCTCCGCGGTGGTGATGCCGGGCTCGAGCGCCGCACCCATCGCCTGCAGCGCATTGGCGCAGATGCGGCCGATTTCCTTCAGCCGCAGCAGATCTTCTTCGTTGTTGAGGGTCATCCGTGTCTCGCTTTCGTGCCCACATGTAGCCTGCCGGCGCCGGATTTTCCAGCGCCGACGGCTACGCCATGGCAGGCGGGCGATGCGTCAGGCGGAAACGGCCTCGCCGGCCTTCTCATCCGCCAGCGCCTTGCGCACCAGCGGCGCCACCCTGGTACCATAGAGCTCGATGCCGCGCATGATCTGCGCATGCGGCATCGGGCCGATCGCCATCTGCAGGAGGAAGCGGTCGTTGCGGAAGAGCTTCCAGTTCTCGACGATCTTCTCGGCCACGGTTTCGGGGTCGCCGAGGAAGAGATTGCCGGCAGGACTGCGCGCCTGGTCGAAATGCGCCCGGTTGGTCGGCCCCCAGCCGCGTTCACGCCCGATGCGGTTCATCACTTCGGCCTGCGGTCCATAAAACTGGTCGGCGGCAAGTTCGGTCGTATCGGCGATGAAGCCATGCACGTTGATGCTGGTCTTCAGCCTTGCCGGATCCTGGCCCGCGCGACGGGCCGCCTCGCGATAAAGATCGAACAGCGGCGCAAACCGGCGCGGCTCGCCGCCGATGATGGCGAGCGCCACTGGCAGCCCCAGCGCACCGGCACGTGCAACCGACTGCGGCGTGCCGCCAACGGCGATCCACAGCGGCAGCACCTCCTGCAGCGGGCGCGGATAGACACCACGATCGCTGATCGCGGGGCGCATCTCGCCCGCCCAGGAGACAATTTCGCTTTCGCGCAACGCCATCAACAGGTCGAGCTTTTCGGCGAAGAGCTGATCGTAGTCGTCGAGCGACTGGCCGAAGAGCGGGAAGGATTCGATGAACGAGCCGCGGCCGGCCATGATCTCGGCCCGTCCATTGGACAGAAGATCGAGCGTCGAAAACTGCTGGAAAACGCGGACCGGATCGTCGGAGCTTAAAACCGTGACCGCACTCGTCAGCCGGATGGATTTCGTCCTGGCAGCCGCAGCGGCAAGGATCACGGCCGGGGCGGATGCTGCATAGTCAGGGCGGTGATGTTCACCGAGGCCGAAGACATCTAGGCCGACCTGGTCGGCGAGTTCGATCTCCTCGATGAGGTTGGCAAGCCGGCGCTGGCCTTCCCGGCCCTTGTCGACTGCGTTCGGATCGACATCCGCAAAAGTGTAAAGCCCGAGTTCCATGGTGCCCATCCTGTCCTTGTTTACCGACAGATAGTTGGCGCGGGGACAGGCGGCAAATGCGCATCCGGGAAACACAGTGTTTCCCGGATGGATCCAAATGGTTCCGTCGTCAGGCTTGGGTCAGCGTGCGCTTGACCGCATTGCGCCAGCCCTTGAGCTTCGTCTTGCGCGTTGCCTCGTCCATGGCGGGCTCGAAGCGGCGATCGCGGGCCCAGGACTTGGCGAAGGCCTCCTGCTTCGGCCAGACGCCGGCGCGGCTGCCGGCAAGCCAGGCAACGCCGAGCGCCGTCGTCTCGAGAATGGTCGGCCGGTCGACCGGCGCGTCAAGCAGGTCGGAAAGCCGTTGCATCGTCCAGTCCGAGGCGACCATGCCGCCGTCGACGCGCAGCACCGTTTCCTTGCCGTGACTGCGCCAGTCCTTATGCATGGCTTCCAGCAGATCGCGCGTCTGGTAGCAGACCGCCTCGAGTGCGGCGCGCGCGAACTCGGCGGGCCCGGTGTTGCGGGTCATGCCGAAGATCGCGCCGCGGGCGTCCGGATCCCAGTGCGGCGCGCCGAGACCGGTGAAAGCCGGCACCAGATAGACTTCCTGCGAGGGGTCGGCACTCTCGGCCAGCGTACCGGTGTCGGGCGCCGCCTTGATCACCTTCAGGCCGTCGCGCAGCCACTGCACGGCGGCGCCGGCAACGAAGATCGAGCCTTCGAGCGCATAGGTGGTTTCGCCGTCGAGCCGGTAGGCAATGGTGGTGAGCAGCCGGTTTTTCGACCGCACCATATCCTTGCCGGTGTTGAGCAGCGCGAAGCAGCCGGTGCCATAGGTCGACTTCAGCATGCCCGGCTTGAAGCAGGCCTGACCGATGGTGGCGGCTTGCTGGTCGCCGGCCACCCCGAGAATCGGGATCGCGGCGCCAAACAGCGCCTTGTCCGTAACGCCGAACTCGGCGGCGCAATCCTTGACCTCCGGCAACAGGGCGCGCGGCACGCGCAGGATGTCGAGCAGCTCGTCGTCCCAGCCATTGTCGGCAATGTTGTAGAGCAGCGTGCGCGAGGCGTTGGTCGCGTCGGTAACGAAGGATTTTCCGCCCGTCAGCCGCCAGATCAGGAAGGTATCGATGGTGCCGAAGCAGAGCTCGCCCCGGACCGCGCGCGCGTGAGCGCCCTTCACGTTCGACAGCAGCCACTGAAGCTTGGTGCCGGAGAAATAGGGATCGAGCAGCAGCCCGGTCTTTTTGGTGAAGGTCTTTTCCAGACCCTGTTTCTTCAGCTTGTCGCAATACGCTGAAGTGCGGCGATCCTGCCAGACGATGGCATTGTGGATCGGCTTGCCGGTCTCGCGGTCCCAGACAACGACGGTTTCGCGTTGGTTGGTGATGCCTATGCCGGCGATGTCGGCAGCCGAGATCCCCGCCTTCTTGATTGCCTCATTGACGGTGAAGACGACGCTATCCCAGATTTCCTCCGGATCGTGCTCGACCCAGCCCGACTTCGGAAAGTGCTGGCTGAATTCCTTCTGGGCGGCGCCCGCCACCTGCTGCTTGCCGTCGAAGACGATCGCCCGGCTCGATGTCGTGCCCTGATCGATCGCGAGAATATATCCGCCCATATGCCCCTCCCCGGCGTCACAACACGCGTCTTGGCGCACTTCCTCGAGCGCGCCACATCCATTTCGAAAAACTACAATACGATGGCAAAACGAATGTCAAACGAAAACAAAACGCAAGAATTCGTGACGCCCCCTCCACTCGCAACTCTGCGTCGGCGGCCAGAAAAACACAATTGTCACCTCCGCGGTTTTACGCGTAGGTTGGCACTGTTGCGTCGCAAAAACCGGGCAAGATCAGGCGGCGCTGCAAAGGGAGAGATCTGGAATGACGAGAACTGCTGTGATCACCGGTTCGACGAGCGGCATCGGCCTCGCGATCGCCAAGGCATTTGCCCGGGGCGGCGCCAACATCGTGCTGAACGGCTTCGGCGCACCGGACGAGATCAAGGCTGCGACGCAGGACGTCGCGGCACTGACCGCCGGGACGGTGATCTATCATCCGGCCGACATGACGAAACCCGACGAGATCGCCGACCTGATGGCCACGGCTGCAAACCGCTTCGGCAGCGTCGACATTCTCGTCAACAATGCCGGCGTTCAATATGTCGAGAAGGTCGAGGATTTCCCGATCGAACAATGGGACCGCATCATCGCCATCAATCTCTCCTCGTCGTTCCACACCATTCGCGCCGTCCTGCCCGGCATGAAGGCCAAGGGCTGGGGCCGCATCGTCAATATCGCCTCGGCCCACGGGCTCGTCGCCTCGCCCTTCAAATCCGCCTATGTCGCCGCCAAGCACGGCGTCATGGGACTGACGAAGACGGTCGCGCTCGAAGTCGCGGAAGACGGCATCACCGCCAACTCGATCTGCCCTGGCTATGTGCTGACCCCGCTTGTCGAAAAGCAGATCCCCGACCAGGCCCGCACGCGCGGCATCACCGAAGAGCAGGTCATCAACGACGTGATGCTCAAGGGCCAGCCGACCAAGAAATTCATCACCGTCGAGCAGGTGGCATCGCTCGCCGTCTATCTCGCAAGCGACGATGCGGCGCAAATCACCGGCACCCATGTGTCCATGGACGGCGGCTGGACGGCGCAATAGCGCGCGCCCGTCCATTGAGACGAGGCGGGCGACGCCCTAACTCTATTAATATGCGCAGGGGTCAATCGCCGGAAACGTTCCGGCTTTCGCGGCCCTGCACCAGCAGGAATGAACGGCATGCCCCAGGCTCGGGAAAACAAGAACAACGACAGCATTCGTTTCATCCTCAATGACAGCGAAGTCACACTGACCGACGTCGCGCCATCAGCGACCCTGCTCGATTATCTCCGGCTCGAGCGCCGGCTGACCGGCACGAAGGAAGGCTGCGCCGAGGGCGACTGCGGCGCCTGCACCGTGCTCGTCGGCAGACTTTCCGGGCAAATGCTGACCTATGAAAGTGTCAACGCCTGCATCCGCTTCGTCGGATCGCTGCATGGTACACATGTCGTCACCGTCGAACATCTCGCAGCCCGCGACGGCACGTTGCATCCGGTACAGCAGGCCATGGTCGACTTCCACGGCTCGCAATGCGGCTTCTGCACGCCCGGTTTCGTCATGTCGCTCTATGGCCTCTGGTTGTCCAACGACAACCCCAGCCGCGCCGACATCGAGAAGGCATTACAAGGCAACCTCTGTCGCTGCACCGGCTACGAGCCGATCGTGAAGGCCGCCGAAGCGGCGGCAAGCGCCCGTCCGTCGGCAATTTTCGATCCGATCGTGGCGGCGCGCGATGAAACGATCGCTCGCCTGAAGGCGATGCAATCCGTAGAGACGATCACCATCCGCGACGGTGAACACTGTCTGATCGTGCCGGCTGATGCCGCGGGCCTGGCGACTGCGCTTGCCCAACACCAGGGCGCAACCGTCGTCGCCGGCTCGACGGATGTCGGTCTCTGGGTGACCAAGCAGATGCGACCGATCAATCCGGTCATCTTCATCAACGGCATCGCCGAGTTGCAGCAGATCGCACGAAGTGAAGCGGGCATAACAATCGGTGCCGGCGTCAGCTATACCGCGGCCTTTGCAGCCCTGAGCAGCGCCTATCCGGCCCTCGGCCGGCTAATCGATCGCATCGGCGGCGAACAGGTGCGCAACATGGGCACGATCGGCGGCAACATCGCCAACGGCTCGCCGATCGGCGACAGCCCACCACCGCTGATCGTGCTCGGGGCAACTGTGACGTTGCGCTCGACGGAAGGCACCCGCACGCTGCCGCTCGAAGACTTCTTCATCGCCTATGGCAAGCAGGACCGAAAGGCGGGAGAATTCGTCGAGAGCATATTCGTGCCGCACCTTCCGGCAGAAGACCACTTTGCCGCCTACAAGATCTCCAAGCGTCGCGACGAGGACATTTCCGCCCTGCTCGGTGCCTTCCGCATTGCGCTCGAGGATGGCAAGGTAAGGTCCGCCCGCATCGCCTTCGGTGGCATGGCCGGCACGCCGAAGCGTGCCGCATCCGTGGAGGCCGCCCTTATCGGCAAGCCCTGGACCGAGGAAACCGTGCGCGTCACGCAAGGTGCGTTCGAAACCGACTACCAGCCCTTGAGCGACTGGCGCGCCACCAGCACCTATCGCATGCTTGCGGCGAAGAACCTGCTGCTGCGCTTCTTCCTCGAAAGCGAAGGCGAACCGGCAGAGCTCGTGCGTTACGCGGCGGGAGAGAGATGATCATGGACAAGTCGACCTTCGAGGAACGCAAGGCGATCAACGGCCAGATGCATTCGCGCCAGCGCCACGACAGCGCCCACAAGCATGTCGCCGGCACAGCCGACTATATCGACGACATGCCGGAACCGGCAGGCACGTTGCATGGCGCGCTGGGCATGACCGATCGCGCCCATGCCGAAATCACCGCGATGGACCTGTCGGCGGTGGAGGCGGCACCCGGCGTCGTCTGCGTGCTGACGGCGCGCGACATGCCGCATTCCAACGACATCAGCCCGAGCCACCTGCATGACGAGCCGGTGCTGGCCGACGGTATCGTGCAGTTTCACGGCCAGCCGGCCTTTGCCGTTATCGCCGAGACGCGCGACATCGCCCGTCGCGCAGCCCGGCTGGCAAAGATCACCTATCGTGACCTGCCGCATTTCACCGACATCACCGACGCCGTCGCCCATGGCGGCGAACTCGTCACGCAGCCCTTGACCCTGCAGCGCGGCGAGGCGGAAGCCGAACTGGAAAAGGCACCGCGCCGGCTGAAGGGCCGGATGCGCATCGGCGGCCAGGAGCACTTCTATCTCGAGGGCCACATTGCGCTAGCCATTCCCGGCGAGGACGACGAGGTCACGGTCTGGTCATCGACCCAGCACCCGAGCGAGATCCAGCACATGGTTTCGCACGTGCTCGGCGTTCCCTCCAATGCGGTGACGGTCAATGTGCGCCGCATGGGTGGCGGCTTCGGCGGCAAGGAAACGCAGGGCAACCAGTTCGCGGCACTTGCGGCGGTCGCGGCAAAGAAGCTCAATCGCGCCGTCAAGTTTCGCCCGGACCGCGACGAGGACATGACGGCCACAGGCAAGCGCCACGACTTTCTCGTCGACTACGACGTCGGCTTCGACGACGAAGGCCGCATCCACGCCGTGCACGCCAATTATGCGGCGCGCTGCGGCTATTCCTCGGATCTTTCCGGGCCGGTCACCGACCGCGCCCTGTTCCACGCCGACAGCTCCTATTTCTACCCGCATGTGAAGCTGACCTCGCAGCCGCTGAAGACCAACACCGTCTCCAACACCGCCTATCGTGGCTTCGGCGGGCCACAGGGAATGGTCGGCGGCGAGCGCATGATCGAGGAAATCGCCTACGCTCTCGGCAAGGACCCACTCGAAATCCGCAAGCTCAATTTCTACGGCGAGAAGGGTTCGGGCCGCGATATCACCCCCTACCACCAGCAGGTGGAAGACAACATCATCGCCCGCGTGGTTGCCGAGCTCGAGGCCGACGCCGACTATCAGGCACGCCGCCAAGCCATTGTCGATTTCAACCGCACGAGCCGCGTCATCCGCAAGGGCATCGCGCTGACGCCGGTGAAGTTTGGCATCTCCTTCACCCTCACCGCCTTCAACCAGGCGGGTGCGCTGGTGCATGTCTATCAGGATGGCTCGATCCACCTGAACCATGGCGGCACCGAAATGGGCCAGGGTCTCTACGTGAAGGTCGCGCAGGTGATCGCCGATAGCTTCCAGGTCGATCTCGACCGGGTGCGCATCACCGCGACCACCACCGGCAAGGTCCCGAACACCTCGGCGACCGCCGCCTCCTCCGGCACGGATCTGAACGGCATGGCCGCCTTCGATGCCGCACGCCAGATCAAGGAGCGGCTCATCGCCTTTGCCTGCGAGCGCTGGCAGACGACCGCGGAAAACGTCAGCTTCGTCCCCGATCACGTCAAGATCGGCGAGGAACGGATCGCCTTCCCGGAATTCATCAAGCTCGCCTACATGGCCCGCGTGCAACTGTCGGCCGCCGGCTTCTACAAGACGCCGAAGATCCATTGGGATCGCGCGACCGGACGGGGAACGCCGTTCTACTATTTCGCCTATGGCGCCTCGGTATCGGAGGTCTCGATCGACACGCTGACCGGCGAATACATGGTCGATCGGGTCGACGTGCTGCACGATGTGGGCCGCTCGCTCAACCCGGCGATCGATATCGGCCAGATCGAGGGCGGTTTCGTCCAGGGCATGGGCTGGCTGACGACGGAGGAATTGTGGTGGGACGACAAGGGGCGGCTGCGCACGCATGCGCCCTCCACCTACAAGATCCCGCTCGCCTCCGACCGGCCGAAGCTCTTCAATGTCAGGCTGGCCGAATGGGCCGAGAATGCCGAAAAGACCATCGGCCGGTCGAAGGCAGTGGGCGAGCCACCCTTCATGCTGCCGATCTCGGTGCTCGAGGCCCTGTCGATGGCGGTGGCAAGCGTTGCCGATTATCGCGAATGCCCGCGCCTCGATGCGCCGGCGACGCCGGAGCGGGTGCTGATGGCGGTCGAACGCCTGCGGCAATCACTCTGAGACATGCGAACGCCGCGCATCCTCTCGGATGCGCGGCGCTTTGAAGAAATCCGGTCAGATGCGGGGCAGCTCATCACTGTTGAAGAGGCGGCGGGCGCTTTGTTGCGCCTCGGCATCGTTCCCGTAGGGTCCGCGGCCGTCCATGAAACCCATGTCTCTTTTGATGTGGTCGGGCAGCGCATTGACATCGAGCACGGGCCTTGAGGCGACAGCGCCGCGAAACAGTGAGGATGTGAACCGCACGACCGCATCCAGCGAAAGAAGCGGTTTTCTTTCAGTATGTTCGATAACGTCACAAGTCATTTCGATCACCTGTCCGTCTTGGGAAGTTGACTTGCAGGTTGCCGTGAATGAGGATTGCAATCAAATCGAACATCCGTCTGCCTGCATCAAGAGAACTTATCTGTGAAGATGTCCAAGCAGTTTCCGCTGAATGCGCTCCGGGTGTTCGAAGCCGTCGCCCGGCTCGGCAGTTTTACCAGGGCCGGCGAAGAGCTGGGCATGACCCAGACCGCCGTCAGCTACCAGGTCAAGCTGATCGAGGAAAACGTCGGCGAGCCGCTGTTCCTGCGCCGCCCGCGCCAGATCACGCTCACCGATGTCGGCCAGAGACTGGCACCACGGGTGATGGAAGCCTTCGAGATGCTGCAGGAAGCCGTCTCATCGGCACGCGGCGACATCGACAGCGCGCTTTTGATCAGCTCGACCCCGACCTTCGCCTCGCAATGGCTCGCCCGCAACATCGGCACCTTCCAGCTGGCCCATCCCGGCATCGCCGTGCGACTCACCACAAGCGACAGGATCATCGATCTCGCCGTTGAACCTGTGGATCTGGCGATCCACCGGTTCGACGCCTGCCCGGGTCTCGATAGCCATCCGCTGATGCGCGTCGAGTTCAGCCCGATGCTGAGCCCGGCACTTGCCGAAACCGTCGGCGGCATCCACGAGCCGCGCGATCTCCTGAAGCTCCGGATCATCGATGCCGGCGATCCCTGGTGGCGGCTCTGGTTTGCCGCAGCCGGCGTCAGGGATCCGGATCTCGAAGGTCGGCCGACGAGCAGGCTCGGGGCGCAATCCCTCGAGGCACGCGCTGCCATCGCCGGCCAGGGTGTGGCGATCCTGACGCCGGAATTCTACGGCGACGACGTGGCGCTCGGCCGGCTCTACCAGCCTTTCGACCTGCGCTGCAGCGACGGCTGCGATTATCGGCTGGCCTATCCGCATGCCCGCCGCAACACCCCGAAGATCCGCCTCTTTCGCGACTGGATACTCTCCGAGCTCTGCCCGTCGAAGAAGGTCGGGGCCGAATGGGTGGAAGAGCGCAAGACGGCGTCAATTGCCTGAGTTGATCCAAGGGAACCCATCAGGTTTGTCATGGCGGTCGAACGCCTGCGGCAATCGCTCTGAAACATGCGAACGCCGCGCATCCTGTCGGATGCGCGGCGCTCTCAAGAAGTCCAGTCAGATGCGGGTCAGCTCATCGCTGTTGAAGAGGCGGCGAGCATTCTTTTGTGCCTCGGCATCGTCCCCGTAGGGACCGCGGCCGTCCATGAAACCCATGTCTCTTTTGATGTAGTCCGACAGCGCGTTGACATCGAGCACCGGCTTGGCGGCAACCGCGCCACGAAACAGGGAGGATGTGAACCGCACGACCGCATCCAGCGAAAGAAACGGTTTCCTTTCAGTATGTTCGATAACGTCGCAAGCCATTTTGATCACCTGTTCGTCTTGGGAAGTTGACTTGCAGGATGCCGTGGAAGAGGATTGCAATCCAATCGAACATCCGTCTGCATGCATCAAGAGAGCTTATCCATGAAGATGTCCAAGCAGTTTCCGCTGAATGCGCTCCGGGTGTTTGAAGCCGTCGCCCGGCTCGGCAGCTTTACCAGGGCCGGCGAAGAGCTGGGCATGACCCAGACCGCCGTCAGCTACCAGGTCAAGCTGATCGAGGAAAACGTCGGCGAGCCGCTGTTCCTGCGCCGCCCGCGCCAGATCGCGCTCACCGATGTCGGACAGAGGCTGGCGCCACGGGTAACGGAAGCCTTCGAGATGCTGCAGGAAGCCGTCTCCTCGGCGCGCGGCGACATCGACAGCACCCTTCTGATCAGCTCGACCCCGACCTTCGCCTCGCAATGGCTCGCCCGCAACATCGGCTCGTTTCAGCTCGCTCATCCCACCATCGCCGTGCGCCTGGACACCAACGACAACCTCGTCGATTTTGCCAAGGAATCCACGGATCTCGCCATCCGCTCCGGCGCCGGCGTCTGGCCCGGTCTCGACACCCATCCGCTGATGCGTGTCGAGTTCAGCCCGATGCTGAGCCCGGCGCTTGCCGAAACCGTCGGCGGCATCCACGAACCGCGCGATCTCCTGAAGCTCCGGATCATCGATGCCGGCGATCCCTGGTGGCGGCTCTGGTTTGCCGCAGCCGGCGTCAGGGATCCGGATCTCGAAGGTCGGCCGACGAGCAGGCTCGGGGCGCAATCCCTCGAGGCACGCGCTGCCATCGCCGGCCAGGGTGTGGCGATCCTGACGCCGGAATTCTACGGCGACGACGTGGCGCTCGGCCGGCTCTACCAGCCTTTCGACCTGCGCTGCAGCGACGGCTGCGACTACTGGCTCGCCTACCCGCATGCCCGCCGCAACACCCCGAAGATCCGCATTTTCCGCGACTGGATTCTGTCCGAACTCTGCCCGTCGATGCAGTTCGGAGCCGATTGGGTGGAAGAGCGCAGGAAAGCGTCGGCGCGCTAACGGTAACCCCTTAGAATCCATCAGGTTTATCTTCGCGACGATTTCGCCGTGAAATCGTCGCGAACAGGGCAAAACACGCCCGCGGCGCCATGCTCCCCCTTCCCCAACTCCCGGTTTTTGCGCAAGGTGCACTGACGGAGAGAATAAAGGGGACCCCGAATGTACGAGTTTGCCATCGCCTGGGAATGGCTGGCCTTTGCCGTGCGCTGGCTGCACGTCATCACCGCCATCGCCTGGATCGGCTCATCCTTCTATTTCATCGCGCTCGACCTCGGTCTCGTGAAGCGCGATCACCTGCCGGTGGGTGCCTATGGCGAGGAATGGCAGGTGCATGGCGGTGGTTTCTATCACATCCAGAAATACCTCGTGGCACCCGCTTCGATGCCGGAGCACCTGACCTGGTTCAAATGGGAATCCTACGTCACGTGGCTTTCGGGCTTTGCCATGCTCTGTCTCGTCTATTACGGCGGCGCCGATCTTTTCCTGATCGACCGCCATGTGCTCGACATCTCGGCGACCACGGCCATCCTGATCTCGCTCGCCTCGCTGGGCATCGGCTGGATCTTCTACGACCTCTTGTGCAAGTCGCCGTTGGGCAAGAACACCTGGGGCCTGATGGCGCTTCTCTACGTGGCGCTGGTGATCATGGCCTGGGGTTATACCCAGGTCTTCACCGGCCGCGCCGCCTTCCTGCATCTGGGCGCCTTCACCGCGACCATCATGTCGGCCAACGTCTTCTTCCTCATCATCCCCAACCAGAAGATCGTGGTTGCCGACCTGATCGCCGGCCGCACGCCGGACCCGAAGCTCGGCGCGCAGGCCAAGCAGCGCTCGCTGCACAATAACTACCTGACCCTGCCCGTCATCTTCTTCATGCTGTCGAACCACTATCCGCTGGCCTTTGCCACCGCCTTCAACTGGATCATCGCAGCCCTGGTGTTCCTGATGGGCGTCACCATCCGCCACTGGTTCAACACCACCCATGCACGCAAGGGCAGGCCCACCTGGACCTGGCTTGCCACCGCCCTCATCTTCATCCTGATCATGTGGCTGTCGACCGTGCCGAAGGTGCTGACCGGCGAGGAGAAGGCCGAGATCGCCCCGGTCTTTGCCCGGTTCGCGCAGAACGCGCATTTCCCCGCGGTCAAGGACGCGATCTCGACCCGCTGCTCCATGTGCCATGCGGCCGAGCCGGTCTACGAGGGCATCGTGCGGGCACCGAAAGGCGTTGTGCTCGAAAGCGATCAGGAGATTGCCGCCCACGCCCGCGAAATCTATATCCAGGCGGGGCGCAGCCACGCCATGCCGCCTGGCAACATAACAGACATGACGACGGACGAACGCCAGTTGCTGACCGCCTGGTTCGAAAGCGCCGTCGAGGAAGGCAAGACACAATGACATCGACGCTCATCCGCGGCCGCCTCTTGAGCTTTCATCGCGCGCCCCTCTCCATCGACGACAGCGCCGCCTATGCCTATGAGGCCGATGGCGCGCTGCTGGTCGAAGGCAGCGTGATCAAGGCGTCCGGCGCCTATGCGCGCGTAAAGGCGGAGGCTGCCGATGATGTCGTCGAGATCGATCATCGCCCGCATCTGATCGTGCCCGGTTTCATCGACACACACCTGCATTTCCCGCAGATGCAGGTGATGGCGTCCTATGCCGCCAACCTCCTGGAATGGCTGAACACCTACACCTTCCCCGAGGAATGCCGCTTCGTCGAGACTGCCCATGCGGAGCGTATCGCCAGCCGCTTCTTCGACGAGATGGTCCGCCACGGCACGACGACGGCGGCCGCCTATTGCTCGGTGCACAAGGCATCGGCCGACGCCTTCTTCGCCGAGGCGCTGCGGCGCGACATGCGCATGATCGCCGGAAAGGTGATGATGGACCGCAACGCCCCGCAAGGGCTGCTCGACACGCCGGAGATGAGCTACGACGAGACCCGGGCCGTGATCCGCGACTGGCACGGCAAGGGCCGCAACCACGTGGCCATCACCCCGCGCTTTGCCATCACCTCGACACCGGAGCAGATGGACGTCGCCCGGTCGCTGGTGCGCGAATTCCCGGACCTGCACGTGCAGACGCATCTGTCGGAGAACCGCGACGAGATCGCGTTCACCTGCGAACTCTACCCTGAAGCCATCGACTATACCGACGTCTATGCGCGCTACGGCCTGCTTGGCCCGAAGAGCCTGTTCGGCCACTGCATCCACCTCTCCGAGCGCGAGGCGGATGTGATGAGCGAGACCGGATCGGTCGCGGTCTTCTGCCCGACATCCAACCTCTTCCTCGGTTCCGGCCTCTTCCCGCTGCGCGCGCTCAACCGGCGGCAAAAGCCGGTTCGCACCTCGGTCGCCTCCGACATCGGCGGCGGCACCAGCTATTCCATGCTGAAGACGCTGGACGAGGCCTATAAGATCCTGCAGCTGCAGGGCGAGCGGCTGAACCCGTTCGACAGCTTCTTCATGATGACCCGTGGCAATGCCGAGGCACTGTCGCTGGTCGACCGCATAGGCACGCTCGAGGCCGGCACCGACGCCGACTTCATCGTGCTCGACATGGCGGCAACGCCGGCGATGGCGCTCAGAGCAGAAGTGGTCAACTCGCTTTCCGACGAGCTTTTCCTGCTGCAAACCATGGGCGACGACCGTTCCATCGTCGAGACCTATGTGGCGGGAAGACCGGCCAAGTCGGCGCTCAAAGCCGCCTGATTTTCTCGCAAAACGAAAAGAGGTCAAAAAAATTGACCTCTTTTCGTTGACGCTATTAACAAGCCTTCGGCAAACATGGTAAGGGCTGTGACGTCAGTCCTCGAGCAGGCGTGCGCGGCTTCCCCGGCAACCCGCTCTGACCCCGCTTTTCAGATGAAGGCCGTTTCCATGACGCAAATCCTCGAAATCAGCGACCTCAAGGCCCTTGCCAAGCGCCGCGTACCGAAGCTCTTCTTCGACTACGCCGATAGCGGCGCCTGGACCGAGGGCACCTATCGCGCCAACGAGGAAGATTTCGCCAAGGTGAAGCTGCGTCAGCGGGTGCTGGTCGACATGAGCGACCGTTCGCTGGAGACCACCATGATCGGCCAGAAGGTGTCGATGCCGGTGGCGCTGGCGCCGACGGGCCTCACCGGCATGCAGCACGCCGATGGCGAGATGCTGGCAGCCCAGGCAGCCGAGGCCTTCGGCGTTCCCTTCACGCTGTCGACCATGAGCATCTGCTCGATCGAGGACGTCGCTTCGGTCACGACCAAGCCCTTCTGGTTCCAGCTCTATGTCATGCGCGAGCGCGAGTTCGTGCTCAACCTCATCGACCGCGCCAAGGCTGCCAAGTGCTCGGCGCTGGTGCTGACGCTCGACCTGCAGATCCTCGGCCAGCGCCACAAGGACCTGCGAAACAGCCTGTCCGCTCCGCCGAAACTGACCCCCAAGCACCTCTGGCAGATGGCGACCCGGCCCGGCTGGTGCATGAAGATGCTCGGCACCAATCGCCGCACCTTCCGCAACATCGTCGGCCACGCCAAGAGCGTTACGGACCTCTCCTCGCTCGGCGCCTGGACGACTGAACAGTTCGACCCGCAGCTTTCGTGGAAGGACGTCGAGTGGATCAAGGAGCGCTGGGGCGGTCCGCTGATCCTGAAGGGCATCCTCGATCCGGAAGACGCCAAGATGGCGGCCGCGACCGGCGCCGACGCCATCATCGTCTCCAACCATGGCGGACGCCAGCTCGACGGCGCCCACTCCTCAATCAGCATGCTGCCGCGCATCGTCGATGCGGTCGGCCACCAGATCGAGGTGCACATCGACGGCGGCATCCGCTCCGGCCAGGACGTGCTGAAGGCCGTGGCCATGGGCGCCAAGGGCACCTATATCGGCCGCCCCTTCCTCTACGGCCTCGGCGCCATGGGCAAGGAAGGCGTGACAAAGACGCTGGAAATCATCCGCAAGGAGATGGACATCACCATGGCACTCTGCGGCAAGCGCGATATCAACGACGTCGATCGCAGCATTCTGGCGGATTGATCGCGCGCGGGCCAGCCGGCGGCTCCGGGTTGTTTGCATGGGAATTCGGCGGCGGGCTGGCCTTCCGGCCGCAATGGCGCACTATACTTTCATGCTCGACAACATGAACGGTCGTCCTTCGGGTGGATATGGCCCTCGTACCATGCACCCGGTATCGACCGGCACGTTTTCTTCTGGCGCCCATCCAAGCCGGTCCGGTGTCAAATGCACATCGATGCGCGCTCCGTCATAACCCAATGCGGCAGCGATATCCTCCAGCGAAGGTATGGAAGGCGCCACGATATCGAGCAATGTCACGGGCGCTTGATCGAGGCCTTTGACTGCGACGACCGCATCGAGATCGAAGATATGTATCAGTTCGATCTCCGGACATTCGACGGCCTTCAGCATGAAAAGTGCGGGATGATCGCAGGCGGCAGCCAGGAGAGAAGTCGGAACCCGACGCGCGAAGAGATCGAGCAGGAGCGTCACATCTGCTTTGCTCGTCAGCGAAAGCCGCCGGGATTTTGACGGACGCTGCTCTGAAGGTAAAATTCCGCTGAAGACGGATTCGCGAACCGATCGAAAGCCGAAAGGCGCGTAGAGGTTCGGCGTGCCAGTGGCAAGGGTCACCAGGCTGACCCGAGCGTCGGCATAGTCGAGAGCGCGATGCATGAGGTCGCGGAACAATCCTTGGCCACGCAATTCGGGTCTGACAGCGACGGACTGCACGCCATAAGCCCGAACCTGCTCGCCCGAAAGCCAAAGCTGGCGCTGGTAAAGACTGACATTTGCGACCAGCTCGCCGCCGCGCCACCAACCAAACGCAACAACGCTCGGATCGTGACCCAGCGTGTTCAGCGGAGAAATGTCGACCCCGAACACATCGCGTATGAGCTTCGTCAGCTCAGACAACCCTTCCGGGGAGTGAGCGTAGTCTGAACGGAGCTGAAGCCCAGAGTGCATCAATTACCTCTCGCACCGTTTCCATTGCATCGCCGTCAACTGCCGCGATAGGTCGAATAGCCGTAGGGCGAAAGCAGCAGCGGCACGTGGTAGTGGCTGGCCGGGTCGGCGATGCCGAAGCGCAAGGGGATCAGGTCGAGGAAGGCTGGCTCCGGCAATGCCGTGCCGATGCGGCGCAAATAGTCGCCGGCATGAAACACCAGCTCATAGCTGCCGGCCATGAAGCCGGCGCCCTCTACCATCGGTCCGTCGACGCGGCCGTCGCTGTTCGTGTGCACGGTGCGCATCAGTTGCCGCTGATTGCCCTCGAGCCAGTAGAGATCGATACGCAGGCCTTCGGCGGGTTTGCCGAGTGCTGTGTCGAGAACATGGGTGGTCAGGCGGCCGGTGCTGCTCATCGCGTCTCTTCCTTCAGATTGCGCTTTCGATGACGAAAGGCTCTTCGTAGAAATACTCTTCGAGATTGTTGCCCGGCCCCTCGCGGTCGACGACGATGAAGTCGTTGACAGCGCCCACCGTCATCAGCGGATGATGCCAGACATTGCGGCCGTAATTGACGCCTTGGCGACCATGTGCCCGGAACACCCGCGGCGCGCCCGGCTTGCCGCCCTCGTCTTCGGCGACGACCACCAGCCAGGGCCGGTCGTCGAGCGGAGAGAAGCTCTGGCTGCCAAGGGGATGCCGTTCCATCATTGCGACCGAATAGGGGAAGGGCCGTGGCTGTCCGCGAAAGATGTTGATGATGACATTGGCGCCCTCGCCGGTGACATCGGCGCGCGCAAGGCCGTGGAAGCGCTCGGTGTTGCCACCGTTGATAAAGCGCATCGACGCCGGGTCAGCCTCGATGACCGTGCCGAAGGGGGCGAACGCATCCTGCGTCAGGGGTTCGATCGAAAGAATGCGCGACATCAGGCAATGACCCCGCGGCTGTTGCTGCCGGCGGGTTTGGCATGATCCGGTTCGACTACCCTCCATAGCGGCGAGAGCAGAGTGCGAACGGGCAAGTCAGGCATTTTCGTCTCCTGGAAGCATGGATTGCAGCCGCAGACGAGCGATTTTCTCCACCTGCGCACAGGCGGTCTCAAATTCCTCTTCGGTCGAATTGTCAATGCGCCTTTCGAACGAGGCGAGAATATCGTTCTTCGTCAGACCCTTGACGGCGATGATGAAGGGAAAGCCGAACTTCTGCGTATAGGCCTCGTTGAGCGCCGTGAAGCGGGCATGCTCCTCGGCCGAAAGGCGATCGAGGCCGGCCGACGCCTGTTCGGCGGTGGAGTCCGCCGTCAGCTTGCCGGCGACAGCGAGCTTGCCGGCGAGATCCGGATGTGCCCGCAGCACGGCGAGCCTCTCGCGCGGCAATCCCGCGCGAAAGGCCTGGCAAAGGGCCGAATGCACATTGCCGGCTGAAAGTCCGCTCGCGGCCGCCCGGTCGTAGGCCCGTTCGGCAACCCAGGGAGAATGCTCGAACACGCCGCCGAAGCGGCTGACGAAGGCGTCGCGATCGGACATCAGAGAGCCCCTTCCGGCTTGTGGTGTTCGTACCAGTGGCGGGCGATATCGATGCGCCTCGGCACCCAGACCTTGTCATGCGACAGGACGTAGTCGACGAAACGTGCGAGCGCTGCAGCGCGTCCCGGACGGCCGACCAGGCGGCAGTGCAGGCCGATGTTCATCATCTTGGCGTCGCCCGCCTTGCCTTCCTCGTAGAGCACGTCGAACGTGTCCTTGAGATAGGTGAAGAACTGATCGCCGGAGTTGAAGCCCTGGTTGGTCGCAAAGCGCATGTCGTTGGCGTCGAGCGTATAGGGGATGATCAGATGCGGCTTGTCGGCCGCAAGCCCCGGCACCCAATAGGGCAGTTCGTCGGCATAGCTGTCGCTGGAATAGAGGAACCCGCCCTCTTCCAGCACCAGCTTCAGCGTGTTGTTCGACGGCTTGCCCTGGTAAAGCCCGAGTGGACGCTCGCCGGTAAGCTCGGTGTGCAGCCGCACCACCTCGCGGATGTGCTCGCGTTCCACCTCTTCGGGGAAATCCTTGTATTCGAGCCAGCGCAGACCGTGGCTGGCAATTTCCCAGCCGGCTTCCTTCATGGCGGCAACCGCTTCCGGGTTGCGCGCCATCGCCTGCGTCACGCCATAGACCGTCAACGGCACGTCGCGGCTGGTGAACATCCGCCAGAGCCGCCAGAAACCGGCGCGGGACCCGTATTCGTAGATCGATTCCATGTTGAGGTTGCGCTGGCCCGGCCAGGGCTGCGCGCCGACGATCTCAGAAAGAAGACTTTCCGACGCCGGGTCGCCATCGAGGATGCAGCTTTCGCCACCCTCTTCGTAGTTGAGGACGAACTGAACGGCGATCCGCGCATCGCCCGGCCAGTTTGCCTTGGGCGGGTTGCGGCCATAGCCGACGAGGTCGCGTGCATAGGTAGTCTCAGACATCAAATCACCCTTCGAATTTTCCGGAACGGTATCATTGCCGACCGGATTGTCGAGACAAAATGACGTCAGTGCAGACGGTTAGCGGCCCGCCATCAGCGCGGCCACCATCCGCGACAGAGGCGGAATGGGGCTCGGCGCAAGTGTCGCGTCAAGGCTTCCACGCTTGATCCGGTCAGCTCTCTTGGACGCGGAAATCTTGCCGAGCGGGTGCTGCGAGTGCACGCGCATCGGCGCACCCGATTCCTGTTCGACGAACAGCGCCAGACTGCCGATCGTCAAGGGCTGCGCCAGGCAGGGTTCGAACAGACCCCGCAGCGGCGCCTCGATGCGGCGCAATGCATCCTGGTTGAGCGGCCCGGTCAGCATCATGTGGAAGCGATACTCATCCATCACATGCGGGTTTCCCCAGCGATGCAGATTGGAAAACTGCGGCGCCGACAACCGGTCGGGGTCCGAGCGCTCGATGTCGTCTTCGCTCAGCGGCGCCCGGAACGGGTCGAACTCCTGGATGACGCTGGCGGCAAGCAGATGCATCGCGGTGCTGGGGATCTGCGGCATCAGCCCCCAGCACGAACCGAGCCGCGCCACTTCGAGCCGCTCGATCTCGAACGGCGTCTGGGCGCTGGCAAAGTGCATCAGCGCCTTCAAAAGCTGCGCCTCATCCATGTCAGGGCTGAGCCTGAAGGGCGACATCACCACCGCCTGGAAGCCGAAGCGACGCGGAACCGCGGTATGGAAGGCAATCTCGGACGTGGTCAGCCCCGAAATTGATGCCGGTTCGGCCGGCTCCCCGGAATAGACATTGCGACCGAGCCAGCTGGCGGCAACCGTGGAAAGCGGATCGGCCATCGGCGGCGTGAAACAAATGGCGTAGCGCATGCGCATGCTCCGGAAATCCGTGCCGGTGCGGGCCGGCGACCACAATCGTCGCCAAGGCACGGCACTGGCTCAAAACCAAAGAGCTTCCGCAATGCCCGCCAACGGGAAACGCGGCGCTCCATGCCCCGCGTCTTAGGTGATTTGCGTGACAGATTGACGAAGCGCGCGGGGCAAAACCGCACGATCCACCTGCCGTCCATCCGTCGATTTTTTCGGAACCATCACGCCGACCAGCCGTTCCCCAGAGGTAGCAAACAACGATGGAGAAGAAGCGTGACCTATCACAATGCGAACCTTCAGGACGCCAGGATCAAGGAAACCCACGACCTGATCGCCAGCGACAAGGTTGAAGGCACGAAGGTCTATGGGGCCGACAGCAAGCACATCGGCTCGATCGAGCGCGTGATCATCGAAAAACGCAGCGGTCGCGTGGCTTATGCCGTGCTCGGCTTCGGTGGCTTCCTCGGCATCGGCGAAGACCACTATCCCCTGCCCTGGGCGAAGCTGACCTATGATGAGAACCTCGGCGGCTATCGTACTGACGTGACTCGCGAACAGGTCGAAAAGGCGCCGAAATACCACGGCACCGAAGAGTACGACTGGAACGCCGAGAACGGACGCCGGGTCTACGATTATTACGGCGTGCCGCCCTACTGGATGTAACGGTCGGTCATTCCTGCCGTCAGGATTATGGGGCTCCGCCGGTGGCGGGGCCTTTTTCATGCTCGCGGCTTAAAGATGTTTCTCGCGAAGGGCCGCTATGTGATTCCGGCACAAGAAGGAATCGGGCATGTCGATCGTCGGTCGGCCGGCGATCTCGTCGATGACGAAGCGCGAAAGGCGGTGGGCAATGCCGAAGCTCACCTTGAAGCCGCCTGTTAGGATCGACAGGTTGGCGTGATCCGGATGGCGCCCGACCATCGGCTCCCGGCCGGCCGATTTCGGCCGGATCCCTGCCCAGCGCTCCACCACTTCGGCGCCACGCAACGCCGGGACCAGCACCTCGGCGCGCCCAAGCAACTCGGTCAGCAGTTCATCCGTTGACAGCGGATTGGCATATCTGTTTTCGCTCGTACTGCCGACGGCAACGTGTCCGTCGTCATGGGCGACGATATAAACGCCATCGGTAAAGATGACGGGCAGTTGCGGATCCACATCGGCGAGAAGCAGCGCCGCCTGGCCCTTGACCCCCGTGCCACTCGGTTCGCGCAGCGGTCCGCAAAGTGCGTCGATCAGCGGGAAGCTGCCGACGCCCGCGGCAAGCACGCAGTGGCCGAAGGCGATTTCGGCACCGTCGGTCAGTTCCGCTCGCCCTCGTCCGGTATGAATGGCCCGAACGCCGGCCCCCTCGACGATCCGCGCGTTCGGCGCATGCGCCAGCGCGGCGCGCAGGACCGTCAGCATCTGGCGCGGGGCAAGCCGGCCACCAAGCGTATCGAGCACAAGTCCGTGGGCCGCCGCTTCCGCACCGAGCGAGCCGGAGGGAACCGCATCCTGCACGTGCCAGAAGAACTGACGATCACCCGCTCGCCAGTTCTGCAGCGCATCCTGTTCGTGACGCAGCGCGATCTCGCGCAAATGCGGCTTGGCAAGCGGCATGATCCGGCCGTTTCGACGGTAGCCGGCGGAAAGGCCGGTTTCGGCCTCGAGCGCTAAGACTTCGCTTTCGAGCGACACGAGCGCATCGAACTGGAATTGTTTCTTGGCGTTCCATTTGTCGGGCATATGCGGCATCAGCGCGCCGAGGATGCCGCCGCTGGCGCCGGCGCCAATTTGGCGCTCTTCCACCAGGCAGACGCTCATGCCCGCGCGCACCGCCGTGAGGGCTGCCCACAGCCCCATGATGCCGCCGCCGACGATCAAAACTTCGCTCATCGATTGACCTTCTCCGGTGGCGGGATTATCGCCATCGCATGACAGGATCCGCCGCAGAACCGAACCAGCCCCCGGCCCATCAAAGCCTCGATTGGCACGAGGGCGATATGCCTTATTCGCGCGAATTTGGCGATCACTTTTATTGCCGCACCGATGGCCGGCTGGAATGCGGGCACGTCTTTCTGTCCGGCAACGGCCTGCCCGAACGCTGGGCTTCGGGCGGCGCGTTCACGATCGGCGAACTGGGCTTCGGCACCGGCCTCAATTTTTGCGAAACCTGGCGGCAGTGGAAGCTGGCCGCGACAGGTGGCACGCTTCATTTCATCAGCTTCGAGCGCTTTCCGATGCAGGCGGAAGAAATCTCGCGCGCGCTTGCCCACTGGCCGGAGATCGACACGGAACGGCTTGCCCTTTCCGCCCGCTGGCCGGCTGCGAGCGACGGCAGGATCGAGATCGATTTCGGCGACGGCGTTCGTCTCACCGTGGTCTGCGGCCCGGCGCTGGAGAGCCTCCCCCAGGCAACCGAGTGCTTCGACGCCTGGTTCCTCGATGGCTTTGCGCCATCGCGCAATCCCGACATGTGGTCGGAAGAATTGATGCAGCTTGTATTCGACCGGACCGCGTCCGGCGGCAGCTTCGCCACCTATGCCGCCGCCGGCTTCGTGCGCCGCAATCTGCAGGCGGCAGGCTTTGTCGTCGAGAGGCAGAAGGGCTTTGCCGGCAAACGCGAGATGCTGCGCGGCGACAAGGCCTGACTGGGCGCTGAGCGCCGCGTTTTCACGGGCCTTTACTCCACCAGAGAACTGAACTGTCGCAAATGGCGGGGGCATCGGGCCCAAAAATCTGCGACAGAAATCCATCGGCAACGCGGTGGGTTTCTCATGAAAGACGATCAGTTTCCGGATGCTGCAGCAAGTGACACCTCCTCCCCGCTTGAGCGGCGGCGCAGGCCCGGCGGACGCGGCGGCGATCGCACGCGAAAGTCCGCGGGCGGCAAATATCTCAACCTCGTCAACACCCAGAGCAAATCCGCAGTGCTTTCGGACGATGCGCTCGAGGCGATCCACGAGGCGTCGCTGACGATCCTGGAAGAGATCGGCATGGATGTGATCCTGCCCGAAGCGCGCGAGCGCATGAGGGCGGCAGGCGCCGATGTCACCCCCGGCACCGACCGCGTCCGCTTCGATCGCGGGCTGATCATGGACATGATCGCTTCCGTCCCCGCCTCCTTCACCATGCATGCCCGAAATCCCGCCCGCAACGTTGCCATCGGCGGCAACAATCTGGTCTTTGCCCAGATCGCCAGCGCCCCATTTGTGGCCGATCGCGAAGGCGGCCGTCGCACCGGCAACCAAGAGGATTTCCGCAAGCTGGTAAAGCTCGCCCAATCCTACGACATCATCCACACGACCGGCGGCTACCCGGTCGAGCCCGTCGACCTTCATGCCTCGGTTCGGCACCTCGACTGCCTGTCCGATATGGTGAAGCTGACCGACAAGGTCTTTCACGTCTATTCGCTCGGCCGCCAGCGCAACACGGACGGCATCGAGATCGCCCGCATCGGCCGCGGCATATCGATGGAGCAGATGGAGCGCGAGCCGTCGCTGTTCACCATCATCAACACGTCCTCGCCGCTGCGCCTCGACGGACCGATGCTGCAGGGCATCATCGAAATGTCCTCGCGCAATCAGGTCGTCGTCATCACGCCGTTTACGCTTGCGGGTGCCATGGCGCCGGTGACGATCGCCGGTGCCCTGGTGCAGCAGAATGCCGAGGCGCTCTGCGGCATCGCCTTCACCCAGATGGTGCGGCGCGGTTCGCCTGTCATGTATGGCGGCTTCACCTCGAACGTCGACATGAAGACCGGCGCACCCGCCTTCGGCACGCCCGAATACATGAAGGCCGTGATCGCCGGCGGCCAACTGGCCCGCCGCTACAACATCCCCTATCGCACCTCCAACACCAATGCCGCCAACACGCTCGACGCCCAGGCAGCCTACGAGTCGGCGCTGTCGCTCTGGGCGCTGACGCAAGGCGGCGGCAATTTCATCATGCATGCCGCCGGCTGGACCGAAGGCGGACTGACCGCCTCGTTCGAAAAATTCATCCTCGATGTCGACATGCTGCAGATGGTGGCGGAATTCCTGACGCCGCTCGACGTCAGCGAGGACGCGCTCGGGCTCGATGCGGTGCGCGATGTCGGCCCGGGCGGGCACTATTTCGGCACGTTGCACACGCTGCAACGCTACGAGACCGCGTTCTACTCGCCGATCCTGTCGGACTGGCGCAATTTCGAGACCTGGACGGAGGCGGGCCGGCCGACGACCTATGACCACGCCAACCGCGTCTTCAAGCAGAAGCTCAACGAATACGAACGGCCGCCGCTCGACCCGGCGATCGAGGACGAGCTCGATGCCTTCGTCGCCAGGCGCAAGCAGGAAGGCGGCGTCCCGACCGATTTCTGACGGGACGCCACATAGGTAGGTGTCTGAAAAAACGTCAGGGATAAACGGCCGACCGGGCGGTCGCGATCAGTTGCTCGATCGGGACGGTGACGCAATTGCGATCGATTTCGGCAACGGTCTTCTGCTTCACATGTGCTGAAAGCAGCTTGCGCAAATCGCCGAGCGTCTTTGGCGCCGCGCAAATCACCAGGCTGTCGAAGGCATTGTCGTTCAGATAACCTTCCAGCTTGCTGGCCACATCGGCGGCAAAGCGGTGTTTTTCCTCGCGCACCGGATCGCTGCTGTATTCCATCGCCGAGCGGCCGTGACCGACCGATGAATGGCTGCGCCCCGGCTTGTCGGCCATGATGTCCTGGGCACGCTTGGGATCGGTATGGATCACCTCCTCCTCCGGGTGCTGACGTTCGTCCTTCCGCAGGTTGACGCCCTTGACGAAGCGCGCCGTGTTGCCATCCGCGGCCAGTATCCAAGTCCGGTTTTGCACGATTGTCTCCCATGAAATGATGTTGCTCGTGGGCAGGCCAGAATGGGCCTGTAATAGAAACGGATGAAACCCGATCCGGTTCCATGCATTTCGACATCAATGTGCACTTTTTTGGTGTGCCCGCCGCCTACATGCGCGCGAGATAAGCCTCGAAGCTGCGCTCCGGCGAAGGCTCGAAATGCTCGCGCTCGACCTTCATCGACAAAATGCGATCCACCCGGAAATCGCGAAAATCCTGGCGCAGCTCGCACCAGCTGGTCAAAAGCCAGTGGTGGCCGAAGACGCTCAAGCCCAGCGGCCAGACGGTGCGCTCAGAGCTCTGGTCGGCGAGGCTTTGATAGGCCATCGTCACCTTGCGCTCATCCGTGATCGCCCGGCGCAGGTCGCCGAGCACAGGGGGCGTCTGCGGCTGCAGCGCCGAGCGGAAAGCGCGGATCGGGGCGCTGCGCAGGCGGCTGACGTGTTCGGGCGGAAGCCCATGCTCGATCTTGTCCATCGCCTCGCGCGCGGCCTGCGCCAGCCTGCTATCACCAAGCATCTGCACCGCCCGCGCGCCGAAGGCGAGCGCTTCCAGCTGTTCGAAGGTGAAGGCGAGCGGCGGCGCGTCGAATGTCTCGCGCAGCAGGTAGCCGACACCGCGCTCGCCATCGATCGGCGCACCCGAAGCCATCAGGTGCTCCATGTCGCGATAGATGGTGCGGCGCGCCACCTCCATCTTCTCAGCGATCTCCTGCGCTGTCATCGCCCGGCCGGTCGCGCGCATGAGCTGGATGATTCGAAACAGCCGGTCGGCCGGTCTCATGGGCGTGGTCCTGTCGAGGGCTGGTGAGGTAGTGGCCATAAGGCTGTCAGTTGCACTGTGCTTAAGTCAAGTGGCAAACAACAGGAGCATGACATGACCACCGAAAGCATCCTCGAACTCGCCGTCTGCATCGTCGCGGACCGGCCGGCGGCCCTGGCCGCGCGGCATCGGGCGATGCGGGCCGTTTCGAACTATCCAGGCTTCATTTCCTGGCGCGCCGTCGGCTCGTGCGAAACGCCCGGCATGCTCGCCGATCTTGTCGAATGGGAAACGCTCGATGCTGCCAAATCGGCGGGCGAACGTGTGCGCCGAGATCCGGATTTCGCCCCTTACATGGCGTCCATCAGCGCGGTAATGCTGATGCAGCATTTTGCGGTCGAACAACAGATCTGAGCAGAAAGACGATCCGGCGATGGCGGAACCACTGAAAAACCTGCTGCACCCGGGCGTTGTCACAGCGATTGCCGATCGCCTGGACGCCGCCTGCCCGGCCTTCGAGCACGCAAGGTTCGAGGCGCTCGCCGGCGACGGGCTCGAGGCGCTGGAATTGATGCAACGATCGCTGCAGATCCGCGACGCCTTGATCGCAACCCTGCCGCAGTCCTTTCCGCAAGCGGCCGCCGCCCTCGCAGACTGCCTGCCTTCCGATGGCCTGCCCGGCCTCAGCGGCTGGGCCCTGCTGCCCGTCACGCAATATGTCGCAGCCCGCGGGATCGATGATTTCGAGCTGTCCCTGTCATTGCTGCGCGCACTGACACCGCACTTCACCTCCGAGTTCGGCATCCGCGTCTTTATCGACCGCGATCAGGATCGGGCGCTTGCCATCATCGGCTCATGGGTGACCGACGCCAATCACCATGTCCGCCGTCTGGCGAGCGAGGGCACCCGCCCCCGCTTGCCCTGGGCGATGCGGCTGCCGAAGCTCATTCGCGATCCCCAGCCGATCTTGCCGATCCTCAAGGCGCTGATCGACGACCCGGAAGATTATGTCCGCCGCTCGGTCGCCAACAGCCTCAACGACATCGCCAAGGATCATCCCGATCTGGTCGCAGATTTCGTGGCCGGGCACATGGCGGGGGCCTCGCCCGAACGGCGGCAATTGCTGCGCCATGCCTCGCGAACGCTCTTGAAACAGGGCCATGGAGCGGCGCTTTCCAACTTCGGCTTTGCCGCACCGGCCGGCATCGAAGCCGCCTTCTCGCTCGACCGGTCGGAGATCGCGCTCGGCGAAAGCCTCGTCTTCAAGCTGGCGGTCAGGCACACTGAAAAGACCGCCCAGAAGATCATGATCGACTACGCCGTGCACCATCGCAAGGCCAACGGTACGACCTCGCCCAAGGTGTTCAAATGGACGTCCGCGACGCTGGAACCGGGCGCGACGATCGAGGTCGAGAAGCGCCACGCCATCCGCCCGATCACAACCCGTCGTTATTATCCCGGCGCCCATCGCGTCGTCATCCTCGTCAACGGCCAGGAGGCAGCCGACGCCGATTTTCATCTGTCGGTTGACGAATAACCTCCCCTCATTTCGCACCTGCGAAAAGATGGACCTTGACTTTTTCGTCCAAAACAACGACATGGTGCCCAGCGTCACCTTCAGGCCGCCGCGTGAGCGCGCCCTCGGCAACACAGAAAGCCGTGAAGAAGGAAAAGCGCACCCATACGCCGTAAGCGGCGACAGCACAGGCGCTTGACGACTTTTTCTTAACCCACAAGTTCCCAATTCACGCGGGGTTCTTGACGCCGAACGACACCGGAACAGCAGACTGCGGTTCCGGCGAATGTGTTTGGCGCCCCCAAAAGGTATATGCATTTGTCCACCTTTAAAGATCTTGGTCTTTCCGAACACATTCTGGAGACCCTGTCTGCCAACGGCTTCGAAAAGCCGACCCCGATCCAGGCACAGGCCATCCCGCTCGTATTGAAGGGCCACGACCTGATCGGCCTCGCCCAGACCGGAACCGGCAAGACGGCCGCCTTCGGCCTTCCGATGATCGAAAAGCTGGTTGCCGACGGCAAGCGTGCCGACCCGCGCAACATCCGCGCCTTGGTGCTGGCCCCGACCCGCGAACTGGTCAACCAGATCGCCGCCAACCTCAAGCTGTTCGTCAAGAAGTCCCCGCTGAAGATCGGCGTTGTCGTCGGCGGCGTCTCGATCAACAAGCAGACCGAACAGCTCGCCCGCGGCGTGGATATCCTCGTCGCAACGCCGGGCCGCCTGCTCGACCTCATCAACCGCAAGGCCGTGACCCTTACCCAGGGTCGTTACCTCGTGCTCGACGAAGCCGACCAGATGCTCGACCTCGGCTTCATCCATGACCTGCGCAAGATCTCCAAGCTCGTGCCGAAGAACCGCCAGACGCTGCTGTTTTCGGCGACCATGCCGAAGCTGATCGCCGAACTCGCCGGCGAGTACCTGACCGACCCGGTCAAGGTGCAGGTCACGCCTCCGGGCAAGGCCGCCGACAAGGTCGAACAGTATGTTCACTTCGTTCCCGGCAAGGACCTGAAGACGGTCATCCTGAAAAAGACCCTGACCGAGAACCCGGACGGCCTGTCGCTGATCTTCAGCCGCACCAAGCATGGCGCCGAGAAGCTGATGAAGCATCTCGACCACGTCGGCTTCAAGGCCGCCTCGATCCACGGCAACAAGAGCCAGGGCCAGCGCGAGCGCGCCTTGAAGGCGTTCCGTGACGGCGAGATCCGCGTGCTTGTCGCCACCGACGTCGCTGCCCGCGGCATCGACATCCCCGGCGTCACCCACGTCTACAACTACGACCTGCCGGAAGTTCCGGACGCCTATGTTCACCGCATCGGCCGTACCGCCCGCGCCGGTCGCGACGGCATCGCCATTGCGTTCTGCGCGCCGGACGAAATCCGCCTGCTTCGCGACATCGAGAAGCTGATGGGCATCAACATCGCCGTCGCCAGCGGCGAAGCGCCGGCCGACCAGGCCCGTCCGTCCAAGGGACGCGGCGGTCGCGGCAACGGCAATGGCAACGGCCAGAACCGCGGCAACAACGGCGGCGGCCAGCGTCAGGAAGGTCGTCCGCGTCGCGAACGACCGGCCCGCCAGTCGGCACTCGGCCCGAGCAGCTTTGCCGGTGACGACCTGCTGCGCGACGACCGTCCGCAGAAGGCCGAACACCGTGGCCAGCGCCCGGCCGGCCAGGGCCATGCCGACGGCCGTTCGGAAGGCAACCGCAACCACGAGCCCAAGAAGCACCACGGCCGTCCCGGCCAGAAGCCGGGTGAATGGCGCAACAAGGGCCCGCGTCCTGAAGGCCAGGGCGGCGAGCGCCGCGAAGGCGGCCAGGGCGGCATGCGCCGTGGCGCCGGCGGCGGCAACCGCGGCCAGCAGGGCTGATCTGCACGCGCCTTTCGGGCAAGCCGCGCGAGGCGGCTTCGTCCGGGAATGCCTGAAGATATAGAATTGAGAACGGTGGGTCGCTTCGGCCCACCGTTTTTTTTATGCGCGTTGCTTGCGGTTGGTGAGGTAAACGCCGGCAACAGCAATGACCGTGCCGATGATCATCGGCAATGTCAGCGCCTCGCCGAAGAACAGCCAGGCCTGCACGGCGGCGAGCGGCGGCACGAGATAGATGAGCGAGGCCGCGCGCGACACCTGGCCGCGCCGGATGAGATAGAGCAGCAGCGCGATCGCGCCCATGGAAAGCCCGAGCACCGACCAGGCGAGTGCGGCAACGATCTGCAGGTTCCAGGTCACGTGCAGGTCTTCCAGCATCAGCGCCAGCGGGATCGTGACGATCAGCGCGCCGAGATACTGAAGCGCCGCGATCGTGCGGATGTCGCCGCTTTGCAGATGCCGCTTCTGGTAGAGCGTGCCGTAGGTGACGGCGGCCATGCCGAGCACGTTGATGACAACGGGCAGCAGGTGGATCGGCGTCGCGCCGGTGTCGAGGACCAGCACCTTTGGCAGCACGGCAAGGGCGATGCCGAAGAAGCCGAGAACAAGCCCGAGTTTCTGCTGCATGCTGAGTTGCTCGTCGATGACGACGGCGGCGGCAACGGCTGTCATCAGCGGCTGCAGCCCGGCGATGATGCCCGAGATCGCCGCCGGCACACCCTGCCCGATCGCCCACCAGACAGCGCCGAGGTAAAGCCCGTGCAGGAACATTCCCGAGATCACCGCATGAGCCGTGGCTTTCCAGGATGTCGGCCATTTCGCCCGCGTCACCAGACAGAAGCCGATGAACAGCAGGATCGCCAGCGTGTAGCGCAGCACCAGAAACGTCAGCGGATCGGCATAGACGGCCGCATATTTGGCGACGACCCAGCCGGTCGACCACAGCAGTACGAAGATAGCAGGTGCCAGGCGGGCGAGCGTCATTGATCGATCCGAGCGCACGAAGGAAGGTCAGCCGCGATAGACGCGGGCGCGTTGATGGTCAAAGCAATTTTTCTGATGATGACGATCAGCGAATTGGAACCATCAACCGCAGCGACGACAGAGACAGCGAAACGAAACCCGGCTCGTACTCCTCGCGGTAATCGAACCTTGCGGTATCGGCCGAGAGCCCTTCCGCCGCGATCCATTCGAACATGTGCCGATAATGCGCAAAGACATCGCCGTCGTCAGGATGGTGCATGGCACTGGCGAAACGCATCGATGGCAGGTCGACATGGCCGGGGTGCCGGGTCGCTTCCGCGATCTCCGCGACGAAGCCGACGAGATAGCGGAAACCGTCGGACCGATCGTTCCAGGACAGGCCGACGAGGGTCGGATGGTCGTTCGGATGCAGTCGCAGGTGATGCTCCTGCATCTCGGCAATCAGCCGGCGCACCGCGCCATCGGCCGCCTCGACGAAGGTTCCCTCCCAGAAGGCGCCGGCAATCCGCTGCGCCGGTCTTTCGACGATTTCGAACGCCATTGGCTCCTCCCGCGAAAGCTGGCTCGGGCGCCGTTTCAGGCGTCCGCACCATAGATAATCCAGCGGCATGGGATGGCAATCGCCTTTGCAGATGAGGCTGTCAGAGCAGATCGACGAAGGCCCGCGCCGCGCGGCTGAACTGGCGATCGCGATGCGTCAACAGCTCGAAGCTGCGCTCGGCCAACTCGAACGGCAATTCCACCAGCCGGCCGCTGTCAACGAAGGGCTGGGCCGCGAGCCTGGAAACGGCTGTGACGAAAGGGCCGCTCTCGACGGCCGTCAACACCGCCTCGTTCGACGGAAGTTCGAGTTCGACCTTCAGCTGGCCGGTATCGGCACCCTGCGCCCGCATCGACTGCAGGAACATGGCGCGCGTGCCCGATCCTTGCTCGCGCAGCACCCAGCGTGCGGCAAGCAGTGCTTCGAGATCGATAGGCCTGCCGGCAAGGGCGTGACGGGGCGGCGCGTAGATGGCGATCCGGTCGACCGCCACGCTGCGATGGTCGAGCTTTTCCGCGTCGACCCTGCCCTCGACGAAACCGAGCTGCGCCGTTCCCTCTTCTACCGCCTCGGCGACGACGGCGGTGTTGCGCACGGTCAGCGTCACGTCGATATGCGGATAGTCATGGGTGAAACGGGCGAGACGGACCGGCAGCCAGTAGCTCGCCACCGTCTGGCTGGCCGCGATCGCCAGCGTCCCCCGGCGCAGATGCGAGAGGTCGTTGAGGCAGGCGGTCGCCACCGCCGCCCGTGCCAGCACGGCCTTCGCCTCCGGCAGAAAGGCCTTTCCCGCCTCCGTCAGTGCCAGCCCGCGGCCGATGCGATCGAACAACCTGACGTCGTGCTGCGTTTCCAGCGCGGCGATCGCGGCACTGGCGGCGGACTGCGTGACGTTCATGGCTTCGGCCGCCCGCGTCATATGCAGGCGCTCCGCGACAGCCACAAAGATGCGAAGTTGATCGAGTGTCATGGAAAATCAATCGCAAAAATCGATCGGATTGACAAGAACAATCCGTTAGACTGATTTATCGATCGGACTAGATTGTGTTCATGTCCAGATCGCATTCCCCATTCCCCGCTCATCCGACCACCCTCGCTGCCCGCATGACGCGCATTGCGCCAGGGCTGATCCTCTGTTGTATCGTGGCATTCGCCGCCTTCGTGCTCGAACGGGTCGAGGCGCGCTGGACCGGCCGCCCCTGGCTGGAAGCGCTCGTGATTGCCATCCTTCTCGGCGCGCTGGTGCGCACCGTCTGGACGCCCGGCGACCGCTGGATGGCTGGCATCCGCTTCTCCTCCAAGCTGCTTCTCGAAGCGGCGATCGTCCTGATCGGCGCCAGCCTCAGCTTCAAGGCGATCGTGGCGAGCGGCCCGGTTTTGCTCGCCGCAATCGTCGGCATCGTCTTTCTTTCTATCGTCTCCGGGTATCTCATCGCCCGGCTGCTCGGCCTGCCGAAGCGCATGGCGACGCTGATCGCCTGTGGCAATGCCATCTGCGGCAATTCGGCGATCGCCGCCGTCGCCCCGGCCATCGGTGCCGAAGGCGATGAGGTCGCCGCCGCTATCTCCTTTACAGCGATCCTCGGTATCGCCGTCGTCCTGACGCTGCCCCTGATTGGCGGCTGGCTCGGCATGTCGCCCTATGGCTTCGGGGTGTTGGCCGGCATGACCGTCTATGCGGTGCCGCAGGTGCTGGCGGCGGCCTCGCCGTTCAGCGCGCTTTCCGTGCAGGTCGGCACGCTGGTCAAGCTCGTCCGCGTGCTGATGCTGGGCCCGGTCGTCCTTTGCTTCTCGATCATCAACCGCGAGGGCGAAGCGCATCCGCTGGCGCCGAGCCCGGCTGCCGGCAAGCGTCCCGCCCGGCTCGCGACATTCGCGCACTTTGTTCCCTGGTTCATTCTCGGGTTCCTGGCCGTTGCGGTTGCCCGCAACAGTGGCATGATCCCGGATGCTGCGGCAGCCGGCGCCGCACACGCCGCCACATGGCTCACCGTCGTCGCCATGGCAGCCCTCGGCCTTGAGGTCGACATCCGCAAGCTTGCCGATGCCGGTCCGCGCGCCAGCGCTGCCGCCATGCTGTCGCTCCTGGTCTTGGCTGGCCTGGCGGCCGCGGCCATCGCGCTCTTCAGCCTCGGGTGAATTTCGAGACGCGCACAAATTTCAAGCATTTGCTTGTTTTCCAGGACGCCCGATGCGCGGCAGCTGATCCGATGGGCGAAGGCCGCTCCATTTTTACGCATCACCCTGGCCGCAACAGCCGCAATAACGCGTCAAAACTTTCTTGTCCCGCGACTGTGCACGCTTCTTGCATTGCATCCAGCGTTGTACTCAAATGGTCGAAAATAAGGGGACCACGCCTTTGGCATTTGACGAAATGATGAATGCGGACAGCAGTCCGCGCCAGCCATATTCGACCTATCATGAATGGTATGCCAGCCAGGACAGAAATCGGCTCATAGCGAAATCCAAGGACGCCGAGAACATCTTCCGGAAAACCGGCATCACGTTCGCGGTCTACGGACACGCAGACAGTTCCGAAAAGCTCATCCCCTTCGATCTCATCCCCCGCATCATCTCAGGCCGCGAATGGCGCAAGCTCGCTCAAGGGATCGAACAGCGGGTCATCGCGCTCAACGCCTTCCTCGACGACATCTACCACAAGCAGGAAATCATCCGCGCCGGCCGCGTGCCGCGCGAACTGATCGAGAAGAACGTGGCCTTCCTGCCGCAGATGATCGGCTTTCGCCCGCCGGGCGGCGTCTACACCCATATCGTCGGCACCGACATCGTGCGCACCGGCGAGGACCAGTTCTACGTGCTGGAGGACAATGCCCGCACGCCATCCGGTGTCAGCTACATGCTGGAAAACCGCGAAACGATGATGCAGATGTTCCCCGAACTCTTCCATCAGAACCGCGTGCGACCGGTCGAGAACTACCCGAACCTTTTGCGCCAGAGCCTGGCGTCGCTGGCGCCTCCCGGCTGCAGCGGCAAGCCGCGCGTCGCAGTGCTCACCCCCGGCATCTACAACTCCGCCTATTACGAACATGCGTTCCTTGCCGACATGATGGGCGTCGAACTGGTGGAAGGGTCGGACCTGCGCGTCATAGACGGCAAGGTGAAGATGCGCACCACCCGCGGCTACGAGGCAATCGACGTGCTTTACCGCCGCGTCGATGACGACTTCCTCGATCCCCTGACCTTCAGGCCGGAGTCCGCGCTTGGCGTTCCCGGCATCATGGATGTCTACCGTGCCGGCAACATCACCATTGCCAATGCGCCCGGCACCGGCATTTCCGACGACAAGGCGATCTATTCCTATATGCCGGAGATCGTCGAGTTCTACACCGGCCGCAAGCCGCTCCTGGAAAACGTGCCGACCTGGCGCTGTTCCGAGCCGCAGAGCCTGAAATACGTGCTCGAACACCTGGAAGAGCTGGTGGTCAAGGAAGTGCACGGCTCCGGCGGCTACGGCATGCTGGTCGGCCCGACCGCCAGCAAGAAGGAGCGCGCGCTCTTTGCCGAAAAGCTCAAGGCACGCCCGACCAACTACATTGCCCAGCCGACCCTGTCCTTGTCGACCGTGCCCATCCTCGTCAACAAGGGCATTGCGCCACGACATGTGGATCTTCGTCCCTACGTCCTTGTCTCCGACAAGGTGCAGATCATCCCCGGCGGCCTGACGCGCGTCGCCCTCAAGGCCGGTTCGCTTGTCGTGAACTCCAGCCAGGGCGGCGGGACCAAGGACACCTGGGTGCTGGAGGACTGAGACCATGTTGGGAAGAACTGCAAACGGTCTCTACTGGATGTTCCGCTATATCGAACGCGCCGAAAACAGCGCCCGGTTGATCGATGCCGGCCTGCGCATGGCGCTGACCCGCAGCGAGGCGACGGAGGGCGATTGGGACGGCGTATTGCAAAGTGCCGGCGTGCGCGAACTCTATGACGAGGTGCACGAGACGCTGACAAGCATCGACGCCATCGACTTTTTGTTGCGCGACCGCGCTAACCCGTCGAGCGTGATGTCCTGCATCGAGGCGGGTCGCCACAATGCCCGCATGGTGCGCACGGCGCTGACGCGCGAAACCTGGGAAGCGACCAACGAATGCTACCTCGAGATGAAGGCGATCCTCTCGAGAAAGGCGCGCCCGACCGACATGCCGGAGATCATCGACACGATCAAGCGGCGTGCCGGCCTCATCCGCGGCGCCTTCCACGGCACGATGCTCAGGAACGAGATCTTCAACTTCTCGCGCATCGGCACCTTCATCGAACGGGCCGACAACACCGCGCGCATCCTCGACGTCAAATATTACGTGCTGCTGCCGGCGGTCGCCGCCGTCGGCTCGTCGATGGACAATGTGCAATGGGAATCGATCCTGCGCTCGGTCTCGGCGCATCGCGCCTATGGCTGGGTCTATGATGCCGAACTGAAGCCGTCGAACATCGCCGACTTCCTGATCTCCAACGGTCGCATGCCGCGATCGCTCGCCTATTGCTACGAGAAGATCGCCAGCAACCTCGGCTATCTCGAGCGCGAATACGGCGAACGCCATCAGGCGCACGAGACGGCGGACCGGACGCTTGCCGCATTGCGCAGCCGCTCCATCACCGACATCATGGATCAGGGCCTGCACGAATATCTCGAGGATTTCATCAGCCAGAACAACCGTCTGGGACAGGAAATTTCCGACGGTTATCGTTTCAACTGAGTTTCGGGAGGACAGCATGCACCTGAAAATCAGCCACACGACCGAATACCACTACGACGAGCCGGTACAGTACGCGCTGCAGCGGTTGCGCCTGACGCCGATCACCGGCGTCGGCCAGACCGTGCTCGGCTGGCAGACGCTGGTCGACGGGGCGGCGATCGAAGTGAGCTATGACGATCACTTCGGCAACCGCGTGCATCTCGTCAGCGTCGACGGCGATCGTGAGGCGATCCGCATCACCGCGTCAGGCGAGGTCCACACCGAGGACCGCGCCGGTGTCTTCGGACCGCACCAGTCCTATGTGCCGCTGTGGCTCTATGCCCGCGAAACGCCACTGACCAAGGCGGGCAAGCTGATCCGCGATCTCGCAAGATCGGCCGAAGGCGACACCGACCTTGCCCGCATGCATGCGCTGATGGCGATGATCCATGAGGCAGTCGAATACAAGGCCGGCGAAACCCATGCGGAAACGGCCGCCGAGGATGCGCTCGAGGCCGGCAAGGGTGTTTGCCAGGACCATGCCCATATCCTGATCTCGGCCGCTCGCTCGCTCGACATGCCGGCACGCTACATCTCGGGCTATCTGATGATGGAGGGGCAGACGGAGCAGACAGCCAGCCACGCCTGGGCCGAAGTGCATCTGCCCGGCCTCGGCTGGGTCGGCTTCGATGCGGCCAACAAGATCTGCCCGGACGATCGCTACGTGCGCATCGCTACCGGCCTTTGCTACCGCGACGCCGCTCCGATCTCGGGCCTGATCCACGGCGAGGCCAACGAGATGCTGAAGGTATCGGTGACGGTCGAGCAGCAGACGCAGAGCCAGAGCCAGACCCAAAGCCAGTAAAGGTCAGACAGGGCGCCTGCCTGCGCCCCATCTGCCTGCGCGCGACATCGTCAACGGTGTCGCTCGACGCGCCCTGATGCCGAAGCCGAGCTATGCCGCCGACGACCGCAGCGGCCCGAAAAAGCCGATGACGCGGGTAATTTGCACCTGATCCGGATCGAGGAAGATGACGTCCAACCCCTCCGGGAACGACGATCCGTCGGGCAGGACGAATGTCCAGGCAAAGCGCGCGACATCATGATGGACATCCACGTCGCTGGTGCGTGCAATGCGCACGCCGGGATACCTGGCCCTGACGCCTGCGATGTGCGTGAGCAGCTCTTCCCCGCCTTCGACATGAACCGTCGGGTCAGTGTAACTTGCCCCTTCGCTCCAGATCGGCAGCAGCAACGCCCGGCGCTGTTCAGGCTGCTCCTGCGACCAAGCGGCACAATACGTATCGATGAGATGCTCCAGGCGCATTTGGTTTCACTCCAGTATAATCAATGGCTTGACGGGGCCCTGCTCGGGCAGCAACACCCGAGCGCGTCCTCCTTCTTTTGTCGCAGGCAGCGAACCGTCAACAAGGCAGGCGGATCGATGGGGATGTGTCGTTTCAACCTCCATTCCCAACTCCCCCGCCGCCAGAACACGGATTGCAGACCACATTCGGGCACGCCATATAGGCTGGCAGGATACGCGGCATGCGTGCCGTTGAAAGAGCTACAATGTGAAGAGGGCGGCGCCAATACGCACGAACGCGTAAGTGGTTACCCGCCGGTAAGGTCGCCTGGATGGACAGCCCCATGGACAATGGTTTTTCGACCGCGATGAAACTGGTCGCTGGCAAGTGGAAGATAGCAATCCTCTGCGAACTCGGCACGGCGCCCCGCCGCTTTGGCCGGCTGCGACAGTTGATCCCCACGGTCAGCGAAAAGATGCTGACACAGCAATTGCGCGAGCTGGAGGCTGACGGGCTTGTGAACCGAACCGTCTATCCGGGGTCACCGACGAAGGTCGTCTATTCACTGACGGAAAGCGGATCGGCGCTCAACGCCGGAGCCGTGGGATTATGCCATTGGGCTGAGCAATTCCATCTCGCGCCCATTCCCACGCGCCCTTCGCCTGAAACGCCCTAAATCCCGTCCTGGGTCGCTGCCCAGGGGATAGCGCCAGCCGACCGCCGAGCCAGAGCCGGAAATTAGCTGGTCAAGCCTGCATCGGGGCGCACGCCCGTGCGCCCCGTTGTCGATGATAAGGGCCGGATCTAGCGAGAGGCGCTCGACTGCAACAGCCGGCAGAGTGAAACCAGTCCGCTGTCATAGCCCCCGCCGACCACGTCGCGGCAACGCTTCAGCGCTTTGCGCCGATCGCCGGCCGACATGTCGTTGAACGCGGCAAGCGATGCGGCCGGCGAAACGACGCCGGAGCCACCCGACGAGCCGCCGCCATTGCCGGGGTTGCCGTTGCCTGGATTGCCGTTGCCTGGGCTGCCGCCCGGTGTCCGGCCAAGGCCGAGACCGATGCCGAGGCCAAGGCCGTTTCCGCCGCCGGCATTGGCGTTGACGCCGGCCGTCAAGCCGTCGCGTCCACCGACATTGGCATCGACAGTGGCTCTCAGGCCATTGCTGCCGCCCAGCCCGACATTGGCGTCGGCATTGATGCCGTTTCGGCCGCCGGCGCTGGCCGTAACGTCGGCATTCACGCCGCGGCTACCGCCGATTGACGCAGTCGCATCGGCATCGATGCCACGCGACCCGCCGAGAGATGCATCGACGTCGGCGTTGATGCCATTCGAACCGCCGAGGGAAGCGCCGACATTGGCGTTGAGCCCGTTCGAACCGCCAATCGAGACCCCGACATTGAGACCGCCGCCGTCGGCGCTTTGACCAAGAGAGGGTGTGGCAAGTGCCACCGTCGCCAGAAGTCCCAGCGACATTGCGATGATATTCCTTCGCATGTTCGTCCTCCTTCACCAAATCAAGGTCGGAATGACCCTGACCCCTGGCAATACGCTTGAGGACGTTTTATGGTTTCGTGAAATACATCCAGGATGAATTACTTTGCACATCGTAGCTAATACATTGCCCTAGCCGCAAGGCTGGGCGTTTCCTTATGAAACGACTGGCGGGACGAACGGGCAACCCTCAGGAAAAGCGGTCCAGGCCGGGGCGGCCATGCGAGAGCCTACCCGCCGACAATATGCAGAAGATGATCGGCCAGCTTGTGCGCCAGCGCCACGACCGTGAAGGTCGGCGTATCGTTGCCGGCCGTCGGGAACACCGAGCTGCCGGCAACGAACAGATTGTCGGCGCCATGAACCTTGCATTCCGCGTCCACGACCCCCTGGCCGGGATCGGCGTGCATGCGCGTCGTTCCCATGTGATGCCAGGTCCACATCGGTCTTTCGAGGCCGGCCATTTCCTCGGGTTCCACGACTAGTTTTCCGAGACCCGACTTCGTCAGTTCGCTACCCAATATGGCGATCGTGCGCAGGACCGAATCGATCGTTCGGGCCGAAAGCTGCCAGCGCAGATTGACCATCGGCAGGCCGAAACGATCCTTCTTCGTCGACAACATCACCCGGCTTTCCGGTTCCGGCTCGGGCTCGACGATGTGGAGCAGGCGAAACGAGCGAAGAAGGCTCGAAGGGCGCATGAGATGCATGAGCCAGGTCCAGCTGACGAGGCCTTCCCTGCCAACCGCCCGCACCGCAGCGTTGACCTCAACGCCATGTAGTCGTTGCTCCCGATAAGCCAGCAGCCTCTCCTTCATCGCCCGCAGCTTGACCATGTCCTGGCCGATGAAGCAGGGCTCAAGCCATGCCCGGTAGTTGAGCAGCTCCTCGCGTCGCTGTTCTTCGGCCGGCAGTGTCAGCCCGTTGACGAGGTAGGGGCGTTGGCGCGTATAGCTCAACGCACTGCGAATGCGCTGGCCGCGGGCGATGCGGATACGATCGAGCCCGTTCAGCGTTTTCAGCACGGATCCATCGGCCGGCACCAGCGTGCCGATCGAAAATCGCGGATGGTCCATGAAAAAGCGTCCGGCGGTTCGCTCGTCGCTGCCCGGCCCGGCGCTCAAAAGCAGCAGACGCGCATTCTCGATCCCCCCCGCCGCAAGCACGAATGTCCGCGCCCTGACGTGAACGGTTTCGCCGGCCCGGTTCTGCACGACCGCCGATGCGACCGTGCGCCTGTGTTCGTCGAACGCGAGATAGAGCAGCGTGGAATAAAGGAGGATGCTGATATTCGAGGCGCTTTCGAGCGTATGGCACAACCGCTTGCCCGGACGATTGTGCCGGCAAAGTTCGAGGTGATCGACCGAGATGATGTCGGACCGCCCCGGAAACAGCGGCTGGCGCTGTGTGAGCGCGTTGACATCGGCAATGCCCAGGGTTTCCTGCGCGCGCCGATAATAGGGAAGCAGATGGGTCCGGTCGAAGGGCCAGCCACTGTGCCTGACCCAGGGGCGCGCTGCGAAGTCCTGGTCGTCGAGCGGCTTGCAGAGCCCTCCCCAACCCAGTGCCTGCGTGCTGCCGCCAAGGCCACGCAGCCGGCAGGTGTCGAGTTCGGCATAGGCAAGCCCGGTATTTTCGCCGACCGCAAGATCGCTTGCGATCGGGATTGCGTCGACGCCGCCGCTTTCGAGGATACAGACGGAAACACGTCCGCCGGCAAGGTCCGACGCGATCGTCAGGCCACTCGCACCGGCACCGACGATGCAAATGTCGAAGGTCTTTTCGGCGGGAATGTCGATCCGTTCACGCAGGATCATGCATCACCCCGCGCGGCTGCAAATGGACGATCGGCATCACGGCAGAGCAAGACACACCTCCCGCGCACAGACGAAGCTCAGATCAATTGCATTTGGATGTCACGCCGCCACGCCGATCTGCCCCCTGCAGACATGGAGAAAGCGCACGCTACGGCCCCTAAAGCATTCTCTGCTTCAATCAATACACCCGATCCGGGCAGCGCGAAACGCGTGAACGCAACAATTTTAAGAATACGCTAAATTAGCTACAAAAACCCCGCCAATGCCCGTTGTCAGCGGCATTGGCGGGGTTCTGGATATTGGGCCCCATGCATCATTCCGCCCTCGAGGAATTCAACCCGAAGGCGGGATGCCTGAAAGCTAGTGGCTGTCGCGTTCCACAACCGAGCCGCGCGCGCCGACGAGGAAGTCGAGGTCGGCGCCGGTATCCGCCTGCATGACCGTGTTGACGTAGAGGCCACCATAACCGCCCTTTTGCGGCTTTACCGGCGAAACCCATGCGGCGCGGCGGCGGGCTAGCTCCTCATCGGAAACCTCGAGCCGGATGGTGCGGGCGGGAACGTCGACGGCAATCATGTCGCCGTTTTCGACCAGCGCCAGCGGTCCGCCGGCGGCCGCTTCCGGCGCGGTGTGAAGGATGACGGTGCCATAGGCCGTGCCCGACATGCGCGCATCCGAAATGCGGATCATGTCGGTGATGCCCTTCTTCAGCACCTTCGGCGGCAGGCCCATGTTGCCGACCTCTGCCATCCCCGGATAGCCCTTCGGCCCGCAATATTTCAGCACCATCACGCAGGTCTCGTCGATATCGAGATCGTCACGGTTGATGCGGGCGTGGTAGTCCTCGATGCTTTCGAAGACGACGGCACGGCCGGTGTGCTGCATCAGGTGCGGCGATGCCGCCGACGGCTTCAGGACACAGCCCTTGGGCGCCAGATTGCCGCGCAGCACCGCGATGCCACCCGACTGGGTCAGGGCCTTTTCGCGTGGCACGATGACATCGTCATTGTAGTTGACGACGTCCTTGACGCCGTCCCAGATCGTCTCGCCGGTGACGGTGATGGCATCCTTGTGCAAGAGGCCCATTTCGCCCACCGCCTTGATGACAACAGGCAGGCCGCCCGCATAATAAAACTCCTCCATCAGGTGCTTGCCCGATGGCTGCAGGTTGACGATCGTCGGCACGTCGCGGCCGAACTTGTCCCAGTCGTCGAGCGTCAGATCGACGCCGATGCGGCCGGCGAGCGCCAGGAGATGCAGAACGGCATTGGTCGAACCGCCGACCGCGCCATTGACGCGGATCGCGTTCTCGAACGCCTCCCGCGTCAGGATGTCGGAGGGCTTCAGGTCTTCCTTGACCATGTCGACGATGCGACGGCCAGACAGTTGCGAGATCACCCGGCGGCGGGCGTCGACGGCCGGAATCGCGGCATTGCCGGGCAGCGTCATGCCGAGCGCTTCAGCCATGGAGGCCATGGTCGAGGCCGTGCCCATGGTCATGCAGCTGCCGGCAGAGCGGGCCATGCCCTGCTCCGCATCCATGAATTCTGCGAGAGACATTTCGCCGGACTTCACCATTTCGGAAAACTGCCAGATGGCGGTGCCGGAGCCGACGTCCTTGCCGCGCCACTTGCCGTTCAGCATCGGGCCGCCGGATACGAGGATGACCGGGATGTCGACGCTGGCAGCCCCCATCAGCAGGCTCGGCGTGGTCTTGTCGCAGCCACCGAGCAGCACGACGCCATCGACCGGATTGCCGCGGATCGCCTCTTCGACATCCATGGCCGCCAGGTTGCGGAACATCATAGCCGTTGGCCTCAGCGTGCTTTCGCCGACAGAAAACACCGGGAATTCGACCGGAAAGCCGCCAGCCTCATAAACGCCGCGCTTCACCCGCTCGGCGAGATCGCGCAGGTGCGCGTTGCACGGCGTCAGCTCCGACCAGGTGTTGCAGATGCCGATGATCGGCCGCCCGTCGAAGGTGTCGGCCGGCAGGCCCTGGTTCTTCATCCAGGAGCGATGCATGATGGCATTCTTGCCCGTGCCGCCGAACCATTCCTGCGACCGCAGCTTGCGCGGCCACTCAGCTTTCTTTTTCATGTTGTCCTTCCTTAAGCGGCCCGCGCCGGAACGCGGGCCCTGGACGGCGCCCCCTTAGGCCAGGGTGTAAGCCGTCTTGACGGTTGTGTAGAATTCGGCGGCGTAGCGGCCCTGCTCGCGCGAGCCGTGCGAGGAGCCCTTGCGGCCGCCGAAAGGCACGTGGAAATCGACGCCGGCGGTCGGCAGGTTGACCATCACCATGCCGGCCTCGGCGTTGCGCTTGAAATGCGTCGCATGTTTCAGGCTGGTGGTGGCGATGCCCGACGACAGTCCGAACGGCGTGTCGTTGGCCACGCTGAGCGCCTCGTCATAGTCCTTCACCCGGATCACCGCGGCGACCGGCCCGAAGATCTCTTCTTGGCTGATGCGCATGCCGTTGCTCGCCTCGGTAAACAGTGCCGGCTGAAGGTAGAAGCCGGGTGTGTCGCGCTGCACGCGTTCGCCGCCGAAGGCGAGTTTTGCGCCTTCCTGTCTGCCGATGGCGATATAGTCGGTGTCCTGGTCGAGCTGGCTCTGGTCGACCACCGGGCCAATATGAGTACCGGCCTTCAGCGCGTCGTCGATGACAAGCCCCTTCATGCGCTCGCCCATCGCGGCAACGAAGCGGTCGTGAATGCCTTCGGTCACGATGATGCGCGACGACGCGGTGCAGCGCTGGCCGGTGGAGAAGAAGGCGGAGTTGACGGCCGCTTCGACGGCGACGGTCAGATCGGCATCGTCGAGCACCACGAACGGGTTCTTGCCGCCCATTTCCAGCTGGTACTTGCGATTGTGCTCGACCGAGGCGAGCGCCACGCGCTTGCCGGTTCCGGTCGAACCGGTGAAGGTGATCGCCTGAATATCGGGGCTGTCGAGCATCGCCTGGCCGACGACCGAACCCTTGCCCATCACCAGGTTCAACACGCCCTTCGGCAACCCGGCGCGATGGAGAATGTCGACGATCGCCCAGGATGAGCCCGGCACCAGTTCGGCCGGCTTGAAGACGACGGTGTTGCCGTAGCACAGCGCCGGCGCGATCTTCCAGGCGGGGATGGCGATCGGGAAATTCCACGGCGTGATGATGCCGACGACACCGACCGGCTCGCGGGTGATCTCGACGCCAATACCAGGGCGCACCGAGGGGATGACCTCGCCGGCCAGCCTGAGCGCCTCGCCGGCGAAGAAATCGAAGATCTGGCCGGCGCGCACGGTCTCGCCGATGCCTTCGGCCAATGTCTTGCCTTCCTCGCGCGACAGAAGCCGCCCGAGCTCGTCCTTGCGCGCCAGGATCTCGTCGGCGGTCTTCCTGAGGATCGCATGGCGCTCGAGAATGCCCGAGCGCGAGCAGGCAGGAAAGGCGGCCTTGGCGGCAGCGATCGCAGCCTTCGCATCGTCCACAGAGGCGCGGGCATACTCCCCGATCACGTCGTTGGTGTCGGACGGATTGATGTTGGCAACGCCATCACCGCCGACCCATTCGCCGGCAATCAGGTTCTGGTGCAATGTCATGGCCGCGGCCTCCTTCATCTTCTCGTCGCGGGACGGCCGCAGTTGAACGGCCTTCCCCGGGGCATCTCGGTTCCGTTAGAGCTGATGGATCGCGACCGGTTCGTCCGCCGCGATCGCCAGCGGGTTGCGCAGCGGCAGGCCGAACCCGGCAGCCTCGATCTCGAAAACGTCGCCCTCCTCGGTGCGGATGCCGTCGCCGAAGGACAGCGTCGCCGTGCCGAACATGTGCACGTGGACGTCGCCCGGCTGGCGGAACAGGCCGTACTTGAAGTGGTGGTGTTCGAGGTTGGCAAAGCTGTGCGACATGTTGGCCTCGCCCGACAGGAACGGCTTCTCCCACAAGACCTTGCCGCCACGCAGGATTCGCGAGGTGCCCCGCACGTCCTCCGGCGCAGCGCCGACACGGATCTCCGGTCCGAAGCTCGCCTGGCGCAGTTTCGAATGGGCGAGCCAGAGATAGTTGACCCGCTCTGTCTTGTGGTCGGAAAACTCGTTGGCGACGGCAAAGCCGATGCGGAACGGCACGCCCTTGTCGGAGATCACGTAGATGCCGGCCATCTCCGGCTCCTCGCCGCCATCCTCAGCGAAGGCAGGCGAGACCAGCGCCGAACCGGGCGCGACGGCAGACGTACCGTTACCCTTGTAGAACCATTCGGGCTGGGCGCCGATTTCGCCTTGTTTCGGCTTGCCGCCCTCGAGCCCCATGCGGAACATCTTCATCGAGTCGGTCAGCGTCTCCTCGGCCGTCTCGTTCGCCTTCTTGTGCATGGCGTCGCGGGTGGCGGCAGAGCCCAGATGCGTAAGCCCCGTGCCGGTCAGATGCAGATGGGCCGGATCGGCATGGGTGATCGGCGGCAGCAGGCGGCCGTCGTTATATGCCTGCTCGAGATCGATCGGAGCGCCAAGCCCCCTGGCCTCGATCGTCTCCTTGAGGCTGCGCCCGGCATTGGCCGCTTCCATCGCAAGCGTGTAGACGCTCGCCGCGCCGTTGACGGCACGAGCGGTTTCGCCCGCAGCACGCACGGCCACCGTTATCGATCCGTCTTCGTTTCTGACCTGAGAAATCAGCACGATCCTGTCCTTCCTTGCATCCAATGGGCCTGTTGCTTTGCCCGATCCCAGGCAAACCGCCGCCCCTCGGGTGGCTCACGCCACCCAATCCTGACAGTCCGGGCTGTCACTCCCGGCAGCCGGAGCTGCCCTTTCAATGGTACTGGTTCGATCCGGGCCGTTCGGTCGTTCGTCAGCCCTTGTTCTTGTTGTAGACGTCGAAGAATACGGCCGCGAGCAGCACCAGCCCCTTGATCAGCTGCTGGTAGTCAATGCCGATGCCCATGATCGACATGCCGTTGTTCATCACGCCCATGATGAAGGCGCCGATGACCGCGCCGGTGATCTTGCCGACACCACCCGAGGCCGAGGCGCCGCCAATGAAGCAGGCGGCGATGACGTCGAGCTCGAAGCCGACACCGGCCTTCGGCGTCGCCGAGTTCAAGCGCGCGGTGATGATCATACCGGCAAGTGCCGCCAGAACACCCATGTTGATGAAGGTGTAGAAGGTCAGCCGCTCGGTGTTGATACCCGACAGCTTCGCCGCCTTGACGTTGCCGCCCATGGCATAGATGCGACGGCCGACCGTCGAGCGCGTGGTCACGAACGTATAGAGCGCGATCAGCACGCCCATGGCGATCAGCACGTTGGGCAGACCGCGATAGGTCGAAAGCTGGTAGCCTATGAACAGCGCGACGACGGCGATCACCGCCATCTGGATGGCGAAGAAGACGAAGGGCTCGTTTTCGCTACCGTGCTGCTCGTTGACACGGCGATTGCGCACACCGGCATAGACGGCGTAGGCGACGAGAGCCAGTACCGCCACCAGAGCCACCATGTTCTGGATCAGGTCAGGCTTGGGATTGAGGAAGTAGAGAAAATCCGGGACGAAGCCAGTCGAAAGCAGCTGGAATTCCTTGGGGAACGGTCCGATCGGACGGCCGCCGAGCACCACATAGGTCAATCCGCGGAAGACGAGCATGCCGGCGAGCGTGACGATGAAGGACGGAATCTTCTGGTAGGCGACCCAGTAGCCCTGTGCCGCCCCCATGATACCGCCGACCACAAGACAGGCGGGAATGACGATGATCGCCGGCAGGCCCCACTTGACCAGCATGATCGCCGATATCGCACCGATGAAGGCGACGATCGATCCGACCGAAAGGTCGATATGCCCGGCGACGATGATCAAGAGCATGCCCAGCGCCATGATGACGATGAACGAGTTCTGCAGCACCAGATTGGTGATGTTGACCGGACGGAACAGCACGCCATTGGTGACGAACTGGAAGAACAGCATGATGACCACCAGCGCGACCAGCAGGCCGTATTCGCGGATGTTGTTCTTCAGATAGTCCCCGATCGAGGGTTTGTTGGGTTGGGTGCTCGTATCGGCGACCATTAGTGTTTCTCCCCTGAACGCATGATGGCACGCATGATGGACTCCTGGCTCGCTTCCGCCTTCGAAAGCTCGGCGACGATGCGGCCCTCATTCATGACGTAGATGCGGTCGCAGGTTCCAAGCAGCTCCGGCATCTCCGATGAAATCATCAGGATGCCTTTGCCCTCGGCTGCAAGCTGGTTGATGATGGTGTAGATCTCATACTTGGCGCCGATATCGATACCGCGTGTCGGCTCGTCGAGAATGAGGACTTCCGGATTGGTGAACAGCCACTTCGACAGCACCACCTTCTGCTGGTTGCCGCCGGAAAGGTTGACCGTTTCCTGATAGATCGAGTGCGAACGGATGCGCAGCTTCGAACGATAATCGGAGGCGACCTTGACCTCCTTGCGATCGTCGATGACGCCGTTTTTGGCCACCGCCTTCAGGTTGGAAAGCGTGGTGTTCTCCTTGATGTTGTTGATCAGCACGAGACCCAGTTGCTTGCGGTCCTCGGTGACATAGGCAAGGCCGGCGTCGATGGCGCGCGGGATGGTGCTGACATCGACCGGCTTGCCGCGCATCAGCACGTCGCCGGTAATCTTGTGGCCCCAGGACTTGCCGAAGATGCTCATCGCCGTCTCGGTGCGCCCTGCCCCCATCAGCCCGGCAATGCCGACGACTTCGCCGGCGCGCACCGTGAAATTGACGTTGTGGAGGAACTGCCGGTCGCGGTGATGCTGGTGGAAGACGTTCCAGTTCTTCACTTCCAGCAGCGTCTCGCCGATCTTGGGCTCGCGCGGCGGATAACGGTCTTCCATGGCGCGGCCGACCATTCCCTTGATGATCCTGTCCTCGCCGACATCCTCGGTCTGACAGTCGAGCGTCTCGACGGTGCCGCCATCGCGCAGGATGGTGATCTGGTCAGCGACCTTGCGGATCTCGTTCAGCTTGTGGGAAATGATGATCGACGTCATGCCCTGGGTGCGAAACTCCATCAGGAGCTTCAGAAGCGCGTCGGAATCGTTCTCGTTGAGCGACGCTGTCGGCTCGTCGAGGATCAGAAGGCGCACCTTCTTCGACAGCGCCTTGGCGATCTCGACCAGCTGCTGCTTGCCGACGCCGATGTCGGTGATCAGCGTCGCCGGCGGCTCGCTGAGGCCAACCTTCTTCAGGAGTTCCTGGGTGCGGGCAAAGGTCTGCGGCCAGTGGATCACGCCATTGGTGGCAATCTCGTTGCCGAGAAAGATGTTTTCGGCGATCGACAGCAGCGGCACCAGCGCCAGCTCCTGGTGGATGATGATGATACCAAGATGTTCGCTGTCGGAGATGGTCGAGAAGCGGCGTGGCTCGCCGTCGTAATAGATCTCGCCGTCATAGGTGCCGGCGGGATAGACGCCGCTCAGGACCTTCATCAGCGTCGACTTGCCGGCGCCGTTTTCGCCGACCAGCGCGTGGATCTCGCCTTCGCGAACCTTGAAGCTGACATTGTCCAGCGCCTTGACGCCCGGAAACGTCTTGGTGATGCCACGCATTTCGAGAATGATATTGTCCATGATCAGTCATTCCAGCGGCAGGCGGCAAGAGAATACAGGCTCCCTCACCCGGATAAAAGGGCCCGCGACGGATCGCGGACCCCGATGCTTGGCCTGATCAGTTGTTGATCTGGTCTTCGGTGTAGTAACCGGACGAGACGAGCACATCCTTGATGTTGGACTTGTCGACGGCAACCGGCTTCAGGAGGTAGGACGGAACGACCTTGACGCCGTTGTCGTAGGTCTTGGTGTCGTTCACTTCCGGCTCCTTGCCTTCCATGATCGCGTTGACCATGCCGACGGTGACCTTGGCGAGTTCGCGCGTGTCCTTGAAGATCGACGAGTACTGTTCGCCGGCAAGGATCGACTTGACCGACGGCAGCTCGGCGTCCTGGCCGGTGACGGCAGGCATAGCCATGTCGCCCGAGCCGTAGCCGACGCCCTTCAGCGCCGAGATGATGCCGATCGAAAGGCCATCATAGGGCGACAGAACGCCATCGACCTTGGCGTCGGTGTAGTTCGACGACAAGAGGTTCTCCATGCGGGCCTGGGCAACGGCACCGTCCCAGCGCAGCGTACCGACCTGATCCATGCCCTTCTGGCCGGACTTGACGACGATCTTATTGCTGTCGATCAGCGGCTGCAGAACCGACATCGCGCCATCGTAGAAGAAGAAGGCGTTGTTATCGTCAGGCGAACCGCCGAACAGCTCGATGTTCTTCGGCTCGGTCGCGCCGTCGAGCTTCAGGCCCTGAACCAGCGAGGTTGCCTGCTGCACGCCGACCTGGAAGTTGTCGAAGGTGGCGTAGTAGTCGACATTGCCCGAATCGCGGATCAGGCGGTCATAGGCAATGACCTTGACGCCGGCGTCGTGGGCCTTCTGAAGGATGTCCGACAGCGTCGTGCCGTCGATGGCGCCGATGACCAGAACCTTGGCGCCCTTGGTCACCATGTTTTCGATCTGGGCGAGCTGGTTCGGGATGTCATCGTCGGCAAACTGCAGGTCCGGCGTGTAACCGGCTTCCTTGAACAGCTTCTCCATGGTCTCGCCATCGGAGATCCAGCGGGTCGATGTCTTCGTCGGCATCGAGATGCCGACCGTGCCCTTGTCCTGCGCGAAGACAGGCGCCGCAAACGAAGCGACGGAGATCGCAGCCGCTGCGAGAAGCGAGGTAATTAGTTTCATCAGGTCTCTCCCAAATGTGTTGAAGCCGGCAGGCCCGCAGCCTCCCCGTCCTATGCGCAGCGATCCACCGGCCCGGAGCTCTTGGTCTCCGGCGGTAGATCCAGGTGAAGGAAATCCTCCCCGCCCGCATGCTCCCACATGCACTGGCATATGAGCAAAAACTGGAATCAAAACCCATAACTGTCAAATACAATAACGCTTTGCTTGCATACCATTATTGATATAATACTCAAAAACAGTGTGATTTTTGAAACATTCTGAAAACGGGATTGGGAATGATGCTGAAGGACGCAAAGCCCGGCGCGACAGGGATTGCCGGCGAAGAGTTCGACAGCGGGCTGTTTCGTTCGGGGCTGAAGATCAATCACCTCCGGCTGATCCTGGCGATCGACGATCATCGTCGCATCAGCGCAGCCGCCGAGACGCTCGGCATCTCGCAGCCCGCCGCCTCACGCATGCTGGCCGAGATCGAGACGATCCTGAAGGCGCCGATCTGCGAGCGGGTGGCGCGCGGGGTCGAGCTGACGCGCTATGGCCAGGCGCTGGCGCGGCGTGCGCGCACGATCTTTCTGGAGCTGCGTGAAGCCTCGCGCGAGATCAGCGAGCTGAAGACCGGCAGCGGCGGCTCGGTGTCGATCGGCTCGGTGACCGGTCCGGCGATCAACCTCGCCGTGCCGGCGATCCGCCAGGTCATCACCGCCTATCCCGGCATCGAGATCAATATCCAGATCGAAAACAGCAACGTGCTGACGCGCGAACTGCTCGCCGCCCGCCACGACTTCGTCGTCGGACGCATCCCTGACGACCTCAACCCGAGGCTCTTCAACATGGTCGAGATCGGCTATGAGGAGGTCTGCCTGATCGTGCGCGACGGCCACCCCCTGCTCGAAAAGCCTGTGGTCGATGCCGAGGATCTGCCTGCCTATGACTGGGTGTTCCAGCCGCCGGGTACGCTGCTGCGCCGCGCCGTCGAGGACAGCTTCATCTCCGCCGGCGTCCGTCTGCCGGCGACCGTCATCAACACGTCCTCAATCATCCTGACGTTGTCCATCGTGCGCAACACCAATGCGATCGCGCCGGTGGCGCTCGACGTCGCCAACCTCATCGCCGGCAACGGCACGCCGGCAGGCGAGATCCGTATCCTCAAGACCGAGATCCCGATCCGCATCAAGCCCTACGGATTGATTACCGCCGAGGGCCGCGCCTTGCCGCCAAGCGCCAAGCTGCTCTACGACCTCATCCTGAAGCAGGGGCGAGCATGATGTGGATGATCAGCCCGGCATAATCTCCATCCGGCATTTTGCGCCGGGAAAAAGGGGGGCTGCATGTTCGCAATGTCGGTGTTTCAGTCGGTTCTCGAACGGCTGAAGACGGAGGAAGAAGAGACCGTTGTGACGGACGTCGCAACGACCCTGCACGTGCCTTCGTTCGCAAGCCCGTTCATCGCCCGTGCCAATGAGCGTGCGTCCGCTGCCCGCAGCACCGTCGAGCGCGCCTATTTCGATGCATCCTTCATCGAGCCACCGCCGGTAGAGCCGATGCCGGCGTTTCTCAATCGCATCAGCCTTGAGGAGGTTGCCGAGGAGCTGGACCTCGATGAACGGGAAACGCTGGCGACGCTTGCCGCCAAGCGGCGAAGCTTCGCCGCCACGAACCATCCCGACCGGCTGCCGCAGGACTACCGCGCCAATGCCACCGTGCGCATGAAGCTCGCCAACATGCTGATCGACGAGGCATCGCGCATCGTGCAGGCCGCCTGAGCGCCGCTCACGCGTCGTTGTCGGCCTTCGGGGGCTCGTCCTTTGATGCCGATCCGTCGACGGTCGCGGCCTTGTCGCTCGGCTTGTAGAACAGCAGGAGCGAGGAGCCGACATAGGCGGCGATCGCAAGCGCAATGATGCTGAAGAAGGGCTGGTCGTGATAGAACTCGAGCGCCGCCCAGCCGGCGCAGACCAGGAATATCAGGATCCGGCGCCACAGCGGTCGGTAAAAGGCGTGGTCCGGGTCGATGAGTTTGATCATCCTGTCCTCTGGCTGCTGGCGCTGGTAATCTCAAGAGCATGTCTTGTAGGGGCGATTCGCCTGCCGCCGCAAGCCCGCGACCATCTCACGCTCTTGACGGACAGCCAGAAAATAGAATAAAAATTCCGAAATTGATTTCATCGACCATTTCATTCCGAACGATGGTACTGAGCGCATCGGTGGGGGAAAGGTCGAGCAGGGAGAGGAAAGCGCGCGGCATCCGCCGGCGCAGCATGCCAACACACCCATCAACCGATTCGCGGAATTGCCGTCCGCGGCGCCTTTGCGCGATGAGCGCCGATCATCACGCCCCTTCCCGGTCGCGTACCGGAATTCGAGAGAAACTGAGATGACAGTGAGATTTGGTCTTCTGGGCGCCGGACGCATCGGCAAGGTTCACGCAAAGGCCGTCAGCGCCAACCCCGACGCCGTGCTCGTCGCCGTGGCCGACGCCTTCCCGGCGGCCGCCGACGCCATCGCCAAGGCCTATGGCTGCGAAGTTCGCACCATCGAGGCGATCGAGAAATCGGCCGACATCGACGCCGTCGTCATCTGCACCCCGACCGATACCCATGCCGACCTGATCGAGCGTTTCGCCCGTGCCGGCAAGGCAATCTTCTGCGAAAAGCCGATCGATCTCGATGTCGACCGCGTCCGGGCCTGCATGAAGGTGGTGGCCGAGACCAAGGGCAAGCTGATGGTCGGCTTCAACCGCCGCTTCGACCCGCATTTCATGGCCGTCAAGAAGGCGATCGACGCCGGCAAGATCGGCGATGTCGAGATGGTGACGATCACCTCCCGAGACCCGGGCGCGCCGCCGGTCGACTACATCAAACGTTCGGGCGGCATCTTCCGCGACATGACCATCCATGACTTCGACATGGCGCGCTTCCTGCTCGGCGAAGAGCCGGTCTCGGTCACCGCGACCGCAGCCGTGCTCGTCGACAAGGCGATCGGCGAAGCCGGCGACTACGACAGCGTCTCGGTCATCCTGCAGACCGCATCGGGCAGGCAGGCGATCATCTCCAACTCGCGCCGCGCCACCTACGGCTACGACCAGCGCATCGAGGTGCACGGCTCCAAGGGCGTCGTCTCGGCCGAAAACCAGCGTCCGGTCTCGATCGAGATCGCCAATGGTGACGGTTACACCCGCCCGCCGCTGCACGATTTCTTCATGACCCGTTACACCGAAGCCTATGCCAACGAGATCGAGAGCTTCATCTCCGCGATCGAAAAGGGCACGGAAATCAGCCCGTCGGGCAAGGATGGCCTCGCGGCGCTGGCACTCGCCGACGCCGCCGTGAAGTCGGTTGTGGAAAAGCGCCAGATCAGCGTCGGCTGACCTTCAGCCGAACACATCGGGAAACCAGCGACCGGGTGCCCTGCGCCCGGCCGTTTGCATTTTGAGGGTCGATACCGTCAGCCGTCGGCGCGCAGTGGCGTCCTTGCCCACTCGCCCGTCTGTTCCTCCTGCCCCGTGCTCGGCGCCACGCCGGGCCGGCCGGTCAGGAACCCCTGAACCTGCAGGCAGCCCTCGTCGACCAGGATCTGCCGTTGGCGCTCCGTTTCCACGCCTTCCGTGACCACGGGCAGGTTGAGGCTGTTGCCGAGCGCGATGATCGCCCTGACGATCGCGTGTGCGGAGGGGTCCTTGTCGATGACTGAGGTGAAGCTGCAGTCGATCTTGAGCTTGTCGAACGGGAAAGTCTGCAGGTTGCTGAGCGAGGAATGCCCGGTGCCGAAATCGTCCATGACGATGCGCACGCCGTGGATCCGCAATCGTCCGAGCGTCGCGAGCACGTCCTCGCGATTGTGCAGCAGCGCCGCCTCGGTGATTTCGAGCTCCAGCCTGCGCGGCTCGAGACCCGTGCGCCTGAGGGTGCTGAAGATCTGGTCGAACAGGTTGGGAAGCAGGAACTGCACCGGCGAGATATTGACCGAGACCGGCAGCGGCTCGTTCCATTTCGTCGCCTCGCGGCAGGCCTCTTCCAGCACCCATTCGCCGATCTGGATGATCGAGCCGCTTTGCTCGGCGATCGGGATGAAGACATCGGGGCTGATCAGGCCGCGCTCCGGATGCATCCACCGAAGCAGCGCCTCGTAACCGAGGATCCGGTCGCCGCGCAGGTCGACCAGCGGCTGGTATTCGAGGAAGAACTGACGGCGCACCACGGCATGGCGCAGGTCGTTTTCGATCTGCCGGCGCGTGCGGACGGCCTCGTCCATCTCCGTGTTGAAGAAGCAGGCGATCCCCTTGCCCGACTGTTTCGCCCTGTAGAGAGCCGTGTCGGCATTGTTGCGCAGCCGATCCGCCGTGTCGCCGTCGGCAGGGTAGATCGCAGCGCCGATGCTGACGCCGACGGCGGTCGGATCGCGGTTCGTGTCCATCTCGGCGGCGAAATACGTCAGGATGCGGTCCGACAGGTGGCGTGCCGCCTCCGGCTGAGCGCCGCCCACCTGGAGAATAGCAAATTCGTCGCCCCCCAGCCGGGAGACGGTATCACCCTCGCCGGCCGCCTTGCGCAGGATGTCGGCGACCTTTTTCAGGATGCGATCGCCCTCGCCATGGCCGAAGATGTCGTTGACCGCCTTGAAGCGGTCCAGGTCGAGGCAAAGGATGGCGATCTGCTCATTCTTCGCCGCCGCGGCAGCCATCACCTGGGTCAGCCGACGGTCGAAGAAACCGCGATTGGGAAGGTCGGTCAGCGCGTCGTGGTGTGCCAGATGTTCAATCGTGCGTTCGGCCTCCTTGCGCGCGCTGAGATCGCGCACGAAGATCACCTCGCATTCGCGGCCGCGATACTCGATGGTGCGGCCCATGAACTCCACGGGAACGCTTTGCCCCGTCCGGTTGGAAAGCTCGATCTCCTTGGGCGCATCGCCACGCTGACGGTTTTCCGGGCCCTGCTCGCCGAATTCGAGAATCTCCGCCGGATCGCGGCCGACCAGCTCGGAGACCTTCCACCCGGCCAGCCGCGCGAAACGCTCGTTGGCATCGATGATACGGCCCTCGTGAACGATGGCCATGCCCTCCAGCGACGCGTTGGCAAGCCCGCGCAGGTCCGTCAGATGACGATCGACGAACAGGGCGCCGAACGCCAGGATGATCAGCACTGTCGAGGCCACGATGACCCCGCCGGCAAGCCAGGCCGGATGGATGACGTCCGTGGCCGGAATGTCCGGCGCCGGCACCAGCGTGATGCCGCTCATCGAGGTGAAATGCAGGACGCAGATGGCAACGACCAGAAGCAGCGTCGAGACGACAAGCCGGCGGGCATTGCGCAGCACCTGGAATGCGTGGAGCGCCGCGACGGCGAGCATGGTGCCCGCAACGATGGCGACGACCGTGAACCTGGCATCGTAGATGATATGACCGGGCATCTCGAGCGCCTGCATGCCGGTAAAGTGCATGGCGGCGATGCCGGCGCCCAGGATGACGCCGCTTGCGGCGAGCGCGTGCGGAGATCGTGCGCCGAGCCCGACGGTGAACGCAACCCAGGCGGCGGCGATCGCAAGCACGATCGACAGCGCGGTGCCCGATGCGCCATAGGAAATGGTCATCCCGCCGTCATAGGCGAGCATCGCAATGAAATGCGTCGACCAGACGCCGATGCCGCAGGCAAAACCGCAGGCCGCGATCCACAGGCCGCGCTGGCTGCCTTCGCTGCGCTGGGCGCGCAGCAGCATCAGCATGGTTGCGACACAACCGGCCAGGCAAACCACGGCCGCAACCAGCACCAGGCGCCAATCGTGGTCGTCGCGTATGCATGCAATCACTGAAAACATGATCGTCTCCCGCGTCAACGTCACTTTGACAAGGAGTTGCTAAATAACTGTAAATTGCATTGAGAGCATTGTTCGCCTTTGACACACGCGGCACGCGCGCGGCTTACGAGGCGCCGGCCGTGGCGATCTCGCTGTCGATCACCCCTAGCGCGCGCTCGAGGTGCCCGTCGAAAACCAGCCGCTGCTCGTCGAGCACGACGGCGATGTCGGGTGCACCCTGCAGCCTCAGTTGCAGGGATTGCGATACCCCCTCCTGGAGGCCGCCTTGCAGCAGGTCGAAATAGCGCGTGCCCGGGCCGGTGACGTAGATCGGCATGCGCTCGTAGAGACTGAGCATGCGCGAAATGCCATTGCCGAGCGCGATGCCTGCCTGACGAAAGGCGTAGCCGGACATGCGGTGGCCCTGACGGGCGCTTGCCGCGATCTTGTCCATCTCGGCGATCGGCACGAACTTCGCCGGGATCGTGTCCGGCGGCACTTCGAAGGCGGCCCTCAGGATGCCGTAAAAGCCGGCAGCCGCCTCGATGCAGCCATAGGCGCCGCAGCGGCAGAGACCCGCCGAGGGCGCGTGCAGCATGTGGCCGAAATTCGGGGCCGCCACGTCGATCTCGCCGAACCGGCCCTTGCGCGCGACACCGAGACCGATGCTGTGTCCGAGCGAAATGGCCGCAAGCGAGCGGAAGCCACCAGCCTGCGTGCGCTCCGCCTCTACCGCCAGCGCCTGCGCAACCAGCAGCGTCTCGTTGTTGAGCGTCACCCTTGCGCGCCACTCCGGCGCAAGAAGGGCTGCGAAATCAAGCGGCTCGCTGCCGAACACCGGCGACCAGAGCAGCCGCGCCGTGTCGTTCTCCGTGTCGACGAGCCCCTTGCTGCTGATCGAGACGGCCAGCACCCGGTCTCGCGTCAGGCGCGAGCGCTGCAGCAGGCGCTCCAGCGCCTCGACGAAGACCTGCGCGAAAGCGGTGGTGCCGCGCTGGTCGTGATTGCGGCTCTCCTCGAACCGGTCGAGCAGCGTGCCGCCGTAATCGGTCAGCGAATATTGCACCACATCGGACGAGATGCGCACGACGATGACATAACCGCAGTCGCGCCGCGGCGTGAACAGCACACGCGGGCGCCCTCGCCCGCCCTGCACCTGCTGCTCGGCCTTGGCGATAACCCCCACCCGCTCGAGCTCGGCCGTGATCGCCGACACGGTCGCCGACGCCAACCCGGTGGCGGCGGAAATTTCGGTATGGGAAAGATTACGGGCGCGCCGGAGCGCGGCAAGCACGAGAGCGCTGTTTTGCTGACGCACGATCTCAGTGCTGGACTTGGTCAGCATCATACGTCCTTGCCGGTGGCGGATCCTTCGAACACATGCCCTCCCAAAGCATCTGTTGCGCGGCGAGGCAAGGCGAAGACGACCTTGTCGAGAGCCTTGCCAATCTCTGCCATCGATTTTCTCGACTGTCGAGAAATAATCCACAGGTGATTTCGGACACGCTCGATTGGCAACGGCGTTTCGCGGGGTGTGCCGCCAATGCGATCGCCGCCGGTAAGCGCGAGGCTCCTGATCTTGCCCCGGCAAGCCCAAGTCCAGCGCCGTCCGACACGCCATCGACCGCGATGCCAACACGATTGAAATGCAAAGACAATCTCCTGCAGGTCCTCGCCGCGCCCGTCGGCGCCGTCCCATGGAAGCGGTAAAAAGCCTTGCGAACGGGTGTCTCAACAGACCGCACGCCACCGTTGCGGCCGTGTTGACAGGCTCCGGATTCTCTGACATTCATTTTCTCGACTGTCGAGAAAATAAAGCCGGGAGAATTTTACGGTGGCATTTCGACAGCGTTGCAAGACTGGCCGAGGATGGTGCGGGAGGTTCGCACGCTCAGCCGGTCGCCACTCGGGAGGATAATATGAAATCCGTTTTGAAGCTGATGGCCGGGGCTGCCATCATCGCGTCGATGCATTCCGCAGCCATCGCCAAGGATCTGGTGGTCGGCGTTTCCTGGTCGAACTTCCAGGAAGAGCGCTGGAAAACCGACGAAGCCGCCATCAAGGCAGCGCTTGAAGCATCCGGCGACAAGTACATTTCCGCAGACGCCCAGTCTTCCGCTGCCAAGCAGCTGACCGACGTCGAATCGCTGATCGCCCAGGGCGCCAACGCGCTGATCGTGCTCGCCCAGGACAGCGACGCCATCGGCCCGGCCATTGAAAAGGCTGCCGCCGAAGGCATTCCGGTCGTCGGCTACGACCGCCTGATCGAAAATCCGGCCGCCTTCTACATCACTTTCGACAACAAGGAAGTGGGCCGCATGCAGGCTCGCGAAGTGTTCAAGGTCAAGCCGGAAGGCAACTATGTCTTCATCAAGGGCTCGTCTGCCGACCCGAACGCCGACTTCCTCTTCTCCGGACAGATGGAAGTGCTGAAGGAAGCCGTCGACGCCGGCAAGATCAAGAATGTCGGTGAAGCCTATACCGACGGCTGGAAGCCGGAAAATGCCCAGAAGAACATGGAGCAGTTCCTGACCGCCAACGACAACAAGGTCGATGCGGTCGTCGCCTCCAACGACGGCACCGCCGGCGGCGCAATCGCTGCCCTCGACGCCCAGGGCCTCGCCGGTTCCGTGCCGGTCTCCGGCCAGGACGCCGACAAGGCGGCGCTGAACCGCGTGGCACTCGGCACCCAGACCGTGTCGGTCTGGAAGGACTCGCGTGAACTTGGCAAGCGCGCGGCTGAAATCGCGGCCGAACTCGCCAGCGGCAAGAAGATGGAAGAAATCGCCGGCGTCACTGCCTTCAACGGCGGCCCGAAGGGCGTTTCCATGCAGTCGGTCTTCCTCGCACCGCTTCCGATCACCAAGGAGAACCTCAACGTCGTCATCGACGCCGGCTGGATCTCCAAGGACGAAGCCTGCCAGGGCGTCAAGGGCGACGTCGCTGCGTGCAAATAAGCCGCCCGGACAGGGTTGAGCTCTGACCTCGAAACAAGCGCCGCAACGCACCCCGTTGCGGCGCTTGCGCAAGGTGCGGCCGGGGCGGACAATGCGGCAAGACCTTCGGGCACGCATTGGCACCGACGAGAGAAGCGCTCGACAGCTGTCTTCATCATCAGACTTGTCGCGTCCCACCCGGCCATTGACGCCGGCAGACGCGATGACATCAACGAAAGAGTGGGGGGAAGGCACGTCCATGGCCGACATCACACAGGGCAACCAGACACAAAGAACCCAGGCCAACCGGGCCCGTAACGCCGACGAGAACCCGGTGAAGCGCTTTTTCCGCGCCACCGAGATCGACACCCGCCTGCTCGGCATGGTCGGCGCGCTGGCCATCATCTGGATCGGCTTCGAGATCATGACCGGCGGCCTGTTTCTGACGCCGCGCAACCTCTGGAACCTGACGGTTCAGACCTCGTCCGTCGCCGTCATGGCCACCGGCATGGTGCTGATCATCGTCACCCGCAACATCGATCTGTCCGTCGGCTCCGTGCTCGGCTTCTGCGGCATGATCATGGCGGTGATGCAGGTGAAGGTCCTGCCACAATATCTAGGCCTCGAGCATCCCGCCATCTGGATCATCACGCTGGCCTGCGGCATCGCCGTCGGTGCTGCGATCGGCGCGCTCCAGGGCTCGATCATCGCCTTTCTCAACGTGCCGGCCTTCATCGTCACGCTCGGCGGCCTGCTCGTCTGGCGCGGCGCCACCTGGTTCGTCACCAGCGGCCAGACAGTGGCACCGATGAACTCCACCTTCCGCCTGATGGGCGGTGGCACCGAAGGTTCGATCGGCGCGACGGCCAGCTGGATCGTTGGCGTCATCGCCTGCATCGCCATCGTCGGCGCCATTCTCAACTCGCGCAAGCAGCGCAAGCGCTTCGGCTTTCCGCTGCGGCCTGTCTGGGCCGAATATTTCCTCGGTATCCTCGGCTGCGTCCTGGTGCTGGGCGCGGTCGCGATCGCCAACAACTACTACTGGCCGGTCAACATCGCCCGCAAATATGCCGATGCCAACGGCATCGCCTGGCCGGACGGCGGCCTGATGATCTCGCACGGCATCGCCATCCCCGTGCTGGTCGCCATCGCCGTCGGCATCGTCATGACCTTCATCGCCACCCGCCTGCGCTTCGGCCGCTACGTCTTTGCGCTCGGCGGCAACCCCGAGGCAGCCGAACTTGCGGGCATCAAGACCCGCTGGGTCACCGTCAAGATCTTCATGCTCATGGGCGTGCTCTGCGCCATCGCAGCGGCGATCTCGACCGCCCGCCTCAATGCCGCCACCAACGCGCAAGGCGAGCTCGACGAGCTCTACACGATCGCGGCCGCGGTCATCGGCGGCACGTCGCTTGCCGGCGGCGTCGGCACGATCGCCGGCGCGATGATCGGTGCCCTCGTCATGCAATCGCTGCAGTCTGGCATGGTGCTGCTCGGGATCGATAGTCCGTTCCAGCGCATCGTTGTCGGCGTGGTTCTTGTCGTCGCCGTCTGGCTCGACACGATCTACCGCGCCCGTGCCAAGTAAGAAGGAGTCCGACCAATGAAAGACCAACGCACTCCGCTCGTGGAAATGAAGAACATTTCCATCTCCTTCGGCGGCATCCACGCGGTCGACAACGCCTCCGTCGACCTCTACCCCGGCGAGGTGGTGGCGCTTCTCGGCCATAACGGCGCCGGCAAGTCGACGCTGATCAAGATCCTGTCGGGCGCCTACAAGCGCGACGGCGGCGAAATCCTGATCAATGGCGAAGCCGCCGACATTAGCAATCCGCGCGACGCCAAGAAATACGGCATCGAGACGATCTACCAGACGCTCGCCGTCGCCGACAACGTCGATGCGGCCGCCAACCTCTATCTCGGCCGCGAGCTGAGAACCCCCTGGGGCACGCTCGACGACGTGGCGATGGAGGCCAAGGCCCGCGAGGTCATGGGGCGCCTCAACCCCAACTTCCAGCGCTTCAAGGAGCCGGTAAAGGCGCTTTCGGGCGGCCAGCGGCAATCGGTGGCAATCGCCCGCGCCATCCTGTTCGACGCCCGGATCCTGATCATGGACGAGCCGACGGCAGCACTCGGACCGCAGGAAACCGCCCAGGTCGGCGAGCTGATCAAGCAGCTGAAGCGCGAAGGCATCGGCATCTTCCTCATCAGCCATGACATCCACGACGTCTTCGACCTCGCCGACCGGGTGTCGGTGATGAAGAACGGCCAGGTCGTCGGCCAGGCCCGCACCGAGGATGTCACCAAGGACGAGGTGCTCGGCATGATCATCATGGGCAAGGTCCCGCCCAAGGCGATCCCCGGCCCCGGTGCCATGCAGACCGCCTGATCGCAGACACCGAATGGCCCGGCAAACGCCGGGCCATTTTTTTAAGGCATGGGTGGCTGCGCCTTGGGACAAGGACGCGCCATAGGACGATATGACGGGCAAGCGCCGGCGATGTCCCTGCTGATTTTCTGGATTTGCGACATTCCCCCTCGCCCAGACAGCCAGTTGGACCACGCCGTTTGCCCCGTCTTGCTCCTCGCGGCTCCCCCGGAAGCTTGTTGCAAAAGCCCATTCGACGGGCTGCCTTGGCGGCAATTTTTACGCCGCTCGCAAATTCCCCTGCGAACTCCGTCATTTCACCATTGAAGCGACGCGCAAGCTAAGCTATGAACCGCTCACAGCCCGCTTCGGCGGCCTCGCTGCAAACGGATGCACCCGTAGCTCAGCTGGATAGAGTGTTGGATTCCGATTCCAAAGGTCACAGGTTCGAATCCTGTCGGGTGCGCCAAAATTACACCAATCCGCAACGATACTGCGCACCGAAGTCCGCAATCGGCTCCCAAAGTCGAAAACTGATTGCTGTAGGTGATATTGCAGCTTTGCGCGTTCATTTCGGATGTTCAAGGTTCATGATTGAACTCTGAAAGCGGAAATTCGTTGCAGTGGGACTAAACGACAGCTTAGCCTTGAACTTGAAGATCTATTATTCGTCGATGAGATTTTCAGCGGTCCGCATCCAATAGGGATCTCGAACGAACTCTTTGGCAAGAAATCCCATCAGCAGCGATATTCTGTGTACGCCCCGAAGGTCTGGATGGGTGAGCACCCAGAGCGGGTTCGCGGGTGCCGTGTGATAGGTGAAACACCGCTTCAGGTCTGAACGGCGCAAATCGTCAGGCAAGAGCGCAACACCGCAGCCCTCCGCTGCCAGACGCGCCATGGCGGTGAGATCATCGCATGCGATTGCCGTCACAGGCTGCTTTTCATTCAACACGTCACGAAAAGCCGGATGACGCAGCAAGTGTCCGGCCGGTGTGGCCAATTTATGTTGTGAAAGGTCGGATGGACCGTCCAGCCGCGCAGCAGTCTTGAGGTAGGAGGGGGCCGCGTAGACAGCCCAATCGATATTGAGAACACGCCGCCCCCAAAGATGGTCAGGCGGATTATGGGCGACTCGCAAGGCGACGTCCGCGCCACGGTCGGACATGTTCATTTCCTGGTTCGAAACCAGAAGTTCCACCCGAACGTTGGGATGCGCCTCGCTGAAATTCATCAGATAACGCGGCAACACGGTGTCGGCAAAACTGCGCGGCGCGGTAAGGCGCACAATGCCCTCGGCATTTCCGTCCCTGCCGCTTACACGACGGTCGATCGCCTCGAAAGAGCGGGCGATGCCGAGACCTATCTCGCGCATTTCATTGCCCGCGTCCGTCAACACAAACCGGCCTTTGACACGATCGAACAAACGCGTGCCCGTCTGTTCTTCAAGCAGGGCAATGTGCCGGAAGACCGTCGCATGGCTCAGTCCGGCAAGCCTGGCGGCACGAACCTGAGAGCCCGTTTCGCAAACCGCGAGAAACACTTTGACGAGGTTCCAGTCCAAATTCTGGCCAACTTTATTTCAAAATTGCAATAGTCGACCTCAGAAATGCATATATCCGTCTCTTCTGCAACAGCATATCCTCAGCGCATATCGACAACGGCAATGAAGGACATGGATATGATTGGATACACTTCGCTTGGCACGGCCAACCTTTCCCGCGCGGAAAGCTTCTATGACGCATTATTGGCGGAGTTCGGCGCAAAACAGGTGATGCACATGGATGATTTCATCGTCTGGGCAGTCGAAAATGGCGGCGCTGCCTTTTCAATTCATGTTCCTGAAAACGGAAAAGAATATTCGGTCGGCAACGGCGTAATGATTGCGCTCGCGGCATCCGGCCAGACACAGGTTAACTTGGTGCATGAGAAGGCTTTGAAATTGGGAGGCGTCGATGAAGGCAAGCCCGGATTTCGCGCCGAGGGCTTTTACGCCGCCTATTTCCGCGATCTGGACGGCAACAAACTCAATGTCCACTGCATGGTCAGTTGAGCCATGCCGTTGGAACCCTACAAGATCGTAGGGCACAGATTGTGCCCCTATGTGCAAAGGGTCGTTATCGTCATGATCGAAAAAGGCATTGACTTTGAACGGATCGATATCGACCTCGACAATAAGCCCGCCTGGCTCGGCGATATATCGCCGGGTCGTCAGGTGCCGGTATTTTGGGCTGGGCGCGACGAATGGCTATTCGAATCCGGCGTTATTGCCCGTTACCTGGATCAGGTGACAGAGGGAAGCCTGATGCCCAGCGATCCTTGGCCGCGCGCTTGTCATGAAGCCTGGATGGCCTATGCGGATGGCATGCTGAATATCGTCGCCCGCATTATCTACCGCGATGTCGACGCATCCGCTTTCGCAATCTCGTTGCGAGAGCTTGAGGAGCGACTTCGGATTGTCGATGACCGTTTTCAGCCGCAAAAATACTTCGCGGGCGATGCCTTCGGCCTTGTCGACGCGGTGTTTGCAACACTTTTCCGGTATTTTTCTGTTTTCGATAGAGTGTCGGAAAGGAAACTGAATGACTCGCTTCCACAAAAACTCACAGAATGGTGGGCTCTTGTAAGCAGTCATAAATCGGTGAAAGACGCGGTACCGCCAGCCTATGAGGCTGAACTTATTCAGTTCATCGCCCAAAAGGAAAGCCATGCCGCTCGGGTGCTAGGCACGGCATGTGGATAGAACTGTTGCTGGCGCGCCGTCGTCTGCTTTTCGCTAACGCGATCGGCGCTTCATAAATTGTATGGGGCCACAATGACATAGTGGTCCCCAGCTTCGTCGTATTCGGCGCGCCACTGCCTCCCCCCCAAAAACCACCTACGCCATCCCGTCGACCACGTCTCTTCTCTACTCCGGCAACGTCTTCGGCAGCCAGAGCCAGGCGATGATGCCAGCCACCAGCATCAGCAGCCCGCCGGTGCCGACGGCGATGTGGAGGCCGGTAAGGAAGGCTTGGTTGGCTTGTGCGATCACGTCAGGTGCGAGGGCGGGGTGATCGAGGGTTTCGTCGAGGGTGCCGGCGATGCCGGGGCCGAGAAGGCGGAACGACAGGGCCGATAGGGATCCGAGCAGGGTAATGCCGAGTGCGTTGCCCAGTTCGTTGCTGGTCTCGGCGATCGAGCCGGCGGCACCGGCGCGCTCAGCAGGCACGGCCGATACGGCGACCTCGGCCACCAGGCTGAAGGACAGGCCGTATCCGATGCCGGCGACCACAGTGGAGGCGATGAAGATGGCAGCGCCCGCCTCGGTGCTCGTCAGCAGCAAAAGGAGAACGCCTGCGCTGATCAGCAGATAGGTGGCAATAAGGGCGGACCTGCGGCCGATCCGCTCGACGATCCGCGCCGTGCCGACACAGGTGGCGGTGAGGACGACAGCACCCGGCAGGGTCAGCAAGGCGGTCGTGAAGACATCGAAGCCGAGCACCGACTGCAGATAGATGCCGGCGAGGTAGCTTGCGGCCGACCAGACGACCAGAGACAGAAGCCCCGTCAGGATGGCGATCGAAAAGATGCGATCGCGGAAGAGGCTGAGGTCGAGCAGCGGATAGTCGATCCGCATCTGCCGGCGCAGGAACAGCGCGACGGCGACAATGCCGATCGCACCGGCCAGGGATTGCGGCATCGAGAAGCCTTCGGCCGCCGCCGTCTTCAGCGACCAGGTAAAGAGCAGGATGCCGATGAAGGACAGCGCGAGGCTCGGCAGGTCGATCCGGCCATAGGTCGTTGAGCGGACTTCGCCAAGCAGGATCGGCGCTGCAACCAGGAACGCCAGCACGACCGGAACATTGATGAGGAAGACGACGCCCCACTCGAAGTGCCGCAGCAGCATGCCGCCGATCAGCGGGCCGATGGCAAAGCCGGCGGCGAAAGTCGCCGCGAAGATGCCGATCGCCCGCGCCCGCAGCCGCGGATCAGGAAACAACGCGCTGACGATCGCAAGCCCTGATGGCAGCAACGTCGCACCGCCCAGCCCCATCAGCGCCCGCGCCGCGATCAGGCCGAGCGGCGTTTGCGCATAGGCAGCACCGAGCGAGCCTGCGCCGAACACCACCGCGCCCACCATGATGAGCCTCAGCCGACCGTAACGATCGCCGATATTGCCGAAGGCGATCAGCAACGATCCGACGACGAAACCATAGATATCGAGGATCCACAGCGCCTGGTCGGCAGTCGGCCTCAGGCTGGAGGTCACATGCGGCATGGCAAGATAAAGGATAGAACCGTCCATGGCGACGAGCAGGACCAAGGGCAGCACCGCCATGAGGCTTAGCCATGCCCTTCGATCTGCGGACTGCGAAAGTGTCGTATCGGTCATCGGGCAAATTTCCTCTGCGTACGGCACACGCAGGCGTGCCGCTTCGGCCGGCGGCGGGGTTGCCGTCGGATGGTTGCGATCAATGGGTTTCATCTATATACTTAAGGTAAGTTACTTTTGGTATATAGCGATGTCAAGCACACATGAAGAAATCCGGGCCGCCGGCAAACGCGTGCGCCTGAGCCGTGAGCAGCGGCTGCGCCAACTGCTGGACGTGGCGTGGCGGCTTGCGCGTGAGGAAGGCACCGATGTGCTGACGCTGCCGCGCCTTGCCGACGAGGCTGGCGTCACCAAGCCGGTGATCTATGATCATTTCGGTACGCGCAACGGCCTGCTGACTGCGCTCTATAAGGATTTCGACGCCCAGCAGACGGCGCTGATCGACGTGGCACTCGCGGCCCGCGGCCCGACATTGCAGGAGACGGCCAGGGTCATCGCATCCTCCTATGTCGACTGCGTGCTGGCGCAGGGCCGGGAGATCCCCGGCGTGCTCGCGGGCCTTGCCGGCTCTCCGGAGCTGGAGGCGGTCAGGCGCGACTATCAACTGGTCTTCATCGGTAAATGCCGCGGGGTACTTACCCCATTCGCCGGTCCGGCAGGGATCGCGCAGTCCGGCTTCTGGGCGATGCTCGGCGCCGCCGACGCGCTCTCCCATGCCGCCGCGACCGCGGAAATCACCGAAAGCGAGGCCCGGGCCGAACTTTTCGAGATCATCGTGGCGATGGTCGACAGGACCCATCGTCTTTCCGCGGGGCCCTGAGGCCTGGCGCAGCGCAGCGCTGCCACCCTGCCCTACCCCTCGGCCGCCGTGCGCGCATAGCGCCCCGGCGGCTGGCCGACGTGACGGCTGAAGGCGGTGCTGAAGGTGCTGGCGGAGCCGTAGCCGACCGTCTCGGCGACATCGGCAATGTCGGCGTTGCGATTGCGCAGCAGATCCTTTGCCAGTGCCATGCGCCAGGCGAGCAGATACTCCATCGGTGCCACTCCGACATTGCGGGTGAAGCGATCGAAAAAGGCGGAGCGCGAGAGCCCGGCCGCCTTGGCAAGTTCGGCGACCGTCCAGGACCGCGCCGGCTGGCCGTGCATCGCCCTGATCGCTTCGGCCAGCCGCGTGTCGGCAAGCCCGCGCAGCAATCCGGGTGTAGCATCCGGCCGCTGCGTCAACCTCAGCGCCTCGATCAGCAACACCTCGATGAGGCGCGCCAGCACAAGATCGCGCCCGGCCCGCCGCTCGGCGGCCTCCTCAGTCAGCAGCCGGACCAGGATTGAAAGCCGCTCGGCACCGCGCACATGCACCTGCGCCGGCAGCAATGACACCAGCAAGCCGGCATCGACAGTTGCAAAGGCGAAATAGCCGCCGAGCAGTCGCACGCTTGGCGGGCCATCGGGGTCGCCGTGGCGAACCTCGTCAACGGGATCGGGTGCGGATTTCGGATCGATGAATGTCGGCGTCACCGGCTCGAACCCCGTCATGGTGAAACCGGGTGTCGTCGGCAACAGGACGAAATCGCCGGCCACAAGCACCAGCGGCTCCTGTCCGTCGACCGCCAACCGGCACGACCCTTCAAGCACGGTACAGAAGCCCGGATGGCCGAAGTCGGAATAGCGCACGCCCCAGCGGCCGGCGCCGCTGATGCCTTTCGCAAACACCGCACTGGGCCTGAGCAGCGTGATGATTTCAGAGAGCGGATCGATCATTTCAGGACTATTACAAATCAAATTTGGATTTTCAATTATATATCGTCCTGAAAGCGCCCGGTATGATCCAGCCATCAGAACCAACCAGGGATATGTCATGAAAACCGTATTGATCACCGGCTGCTCGTCCGGCTATGGCCTCGAAACCGCACGCCACTTCCACGCCAAGGGATGGAGCGTGATTGCCACCATGCGCACGCCGCACGAGGATATTCTCCCGCGCTCGCCGCATATGCGTGTCGTGCAACTGGATGTGACCGACCCCGACAGCATCGCGGCTGCGCTTGCGGCGAGCGGACCGATCGACGCGCTGGTCAACAATGCCGGCATCGGCGTCGTCGGCGCCTTCGAGGCGACGCCGATGGCGCATGTGCGCAAGATCTTCGACACCAACACGTTCGGCGTCATGGCGATGACGCAGGCGGTGATCCCGCAGTTCCGCGCCAGGAGATCCGGCGTCGTCGTCAACGTCACCTCCAGCGTCACCCTTGCCGCGATGCCACTTGCCGCCGCCTATACCGCCAGCAAGACGGCGATCGAGGGGTTTACCGGCTCACTTGCCCACGAACTTGCCGCCTTCGGCGTGCGCGCCAAGCTGGTCGAGCCCGGCTATGCGCCGAGCACGCGGTTTGCGCACAATGCCGGCATCGACATCGCCGACCTGATCCCCGAGACCTATGCCGCATTCGCCGGTCCGATCTTCGAAGCCTTTGCCAACCCGCCGCTGATCACCAGGGAAGGCGATGTGGCCGACGCGGTCTGGCAGGCCGCCAATGATCTGTCGGGACAGCTGCACTTTCCGGCCGGAGCCGACGCCGTGGCACTGGCGCGCGCGGGCTGACGGTGCCTTGGTCGATCACGCCAGCGGCAAACCCGCTGCATGCACGGTGTTGACGAGCGCGTCGGTGACCGTCCGGTCCCTGAAGAACTCCTGGGTGCGAATGTAACCGGCCGACAGCTTCGGATCGAGCGCCTTCGCCTGCGCGACCAGTTGGCGCGCGCGGTCCGTATCGCCCCGCGCCATCCGCGCAGCGATACGGTAGATCAACGTGCGCCGCGTCTGATAGGGCAGTGCCCGCGCCACGGCGAAGAGCTCGTCGTGGCGGCCGAGCATATAGAGCGAGGCGACCCGTTCCTCGACGATCCACACCGGCAGGAACGGGTCCAGCGCCTCGGCGCGGTCGAGCAACGCCAACGCCCGCTCCGCTTCGTTCGCATAGGTGTAGAAGGCAGCGCATCGCCCGGCGATATAGGCATCGTTCGGCGCCAGCTCGATCGCCCGCTCGTGATGATGCCGCGAGGCGACGAAGTCGCCCTCCATGCATTTGATCGCGCCCATGATACGGTGGGAGTCCGGATCCGTGGGATCGAGATCGAGCGCGTGCGCGACCTGCCTTTCGCCGGCCGACAGGTCGAAATCCGGCAGGTTGCTCCAGGCGCAGACATGCATGGCGACCGGCCGGCCGAAAGAAGGGTCGGCATCCATCGATCGTTCGAACCAGCGCATGGCTTCGCCGATGTGCCGGTCGGCCACCCCGATCAGGCGGTGATGGTCGAGCCCGAGCAGGTAATATTCGTAGGCCGACATGTTGTCCGGCCGCTTCAGCCGGGCGGCGACCAACTCCGCTTGCTCGATCCGCCCGGCAACCGTCGCGGCAATCCGGGCCGTCACTTCGTCGATCACGGCAAGCAGTTCCTCGAACGGGCGCTCGATCCGGTCCGACCAGACGAGATGCCCGTTCGCCGTCTCCGACAATGACACATTGAGCCGCACGGCGCCTGCGAGCTTGCGCACCGAGCCCGAGACGACATAGCGCACGCCCAGCGCCCGTCCGACCTCGACGGGATCGCGAGTGGAAAGCGCTACCGAGGCAGAGCGCGAGCTGACGAACAGGCTCTTCAGCCGACCGAGCTCCAGGGTAAGGTCATCGGTCAGCCCTTCGGTCAGGAAGGACTGCTCATCCGGACTGGCCGCAAACGCCACGAAAGGGGTGACGATGACCGAATTCGGACGCATTGCCGCCGGCGGCGCCTCGCGCGTCGGTGCCGAGAGAAATCGGTGCCGGTCGATGTTCGTGCCGACCCGGTAGACACGGATCGGATCGGTGACCCCCTTGAACCGGCGCTCGCCGATTTCCTCGAAGGCACAGGGTGATGCCCGGCGGACTTGCTGATACAGAGCTTCGGACACCTCGATCGCTCCGGCGGCAGCCTCCGATTGCAGCCTTGCGGCGAGATTGACTCCATTGCCCTTCAAATCGTCGCCGACGGCAAAGACATCGGCCAGGTGCAACCCGAAGCGCATGTGGTTCGGCGTCGCATCGGGGATTGTTGCAAGCGAACTGCGCGCCTCCATGGCAGCACGAAGGGCGTTGACCGGGCTCCCGAACTCGGCAAGCACAGCATCGCCGGCGGTGTTGAACACCCGGCCATCATGACGCACGACCGTATCGCCCACCGCCCTCAGGCAGGCGGAGACGCATTCCACCGCTTCTTCCTCATGGCTCTCCATCGCCGCGGTCGATCCGACGAAATCCGCCACCATGATCGCAACCAGCTTGCGCTGCATTTCCATCGCCTCGCCGACACACGGGTCGTGAGCGCGCAACAATAGCACAACGCAAGGAATCAGGCAGCAATGGCTACTTTAGCAAATATCAAAGCAAAGCACTGCGCAGTGTGACACCGGCATCCGGGCGACAGGCAAGGGCCAGCTTCATCGCTTCTTCTCCGTTGCCTGGAACGTCCCGGTTCGACGTTTCGAGAAGACTGGTAGAGCTGTACTCAGGTGGTTTATTGAGCGTCCGTTTTCGTATACAGGCTGCGACGTGTGAGTGTGCAGATTTGATGGTCGAGCTACTGGCGACAGAAACGGCGCCGTTCCGCGTGGCTCTCATTCGCTGGCACAAGTTTATAGCTAACCATGGGACAGGTTCGTATGGCTGAGAAATCTAAGGTAGCCCTCGTCACTGGCGTTACGGGACAGGATGGTGCCTACCTTGCACAATTCCTGTTGGACAAGGGTTACATCGTACACGGCATCAAGCGCCGGTCCTCATCATTCAATACCGGCAGGATCGACCATATCTACCAGGATCCTCACGAGAAGAATGCGCGCTTCTTCCTGCATTATGGCGACATGACGGACGCAACCAACCTCATCCGGATCATGCAGGAAACGCAGCCGGATGAAATCTACAACCTGGCCGCACAAAGCCATGTCCAGGTTTCGTTCGAAACGCCGGAATACACTGCCAACTCGGATGCGCTTGGAACGTTGCGACTGCTGGAAGCCATTCGCATCCTCGGACTGACCGACAAGGCGCGGTTCTACCAGGCATCGACATCCGAACTCTATGGCCTGGTTCAGGAAGTTCCTCAGCGCGAAACAACGCCATTCTATCCCCGCAGCCCCTATGCCGCGGCGAAACTCTACGCGTACTGGATCGTCGTGAACTATCGCGAAGCATACGGCATGCACGCTTCAAACGGCATTCTCTTCAACCACGAAAGCCCGCTGCGCGGAGAGACGTTCGTCACGAGGAAGATCACGCGCGCGGCCGCAGCCATCAAGCTCGGCAAGCAGGACAAACTCTACCTTGGCAATCTCGACGCCAAACGAGACTGGGGTCACGCGCGCGAGTACGTCCGCGGAATGTGGCTGATGATGCAGCAGGACAAGGCCGACGACTACGTACTCGCCACCGGGAAAACCACCGAGGTGCGGACATTCGTCGAATGGGCTTTCGCCGATGTGGGCATCAACCTGCGCTGGCAGGGTAGCGGCGTGGAGGAAACAGGTATCGATGACGCGACCGGCCAGGTGCTCGTCGAAGTCGACCCACGCTATTTCCGGCCGACGGAAGTCGACCTCTTGATTGGCGATCCGTCCAAGGCCCTGGAGAAACTCGGCTGGTCGCATGAGATCGGCGTTCGAGATCTCGTCAGGGAGATGGTGGAATACGACCTGCGCGAAATGGAAAGCCAGTAACGCTGCCGTCCCCGCACGAATTGCAAAGCGAGATACGAGAATGACGAAAATTCTGCTGACAGGTGGAGGCGGCATGGTTGGGCGCAACCTGCTATCGCTTTGCCGCACCGCCGGGATCGACATTGTCGCCCCTGGCAGACGCGAACTCGACCTCTTGGATTTCAACCAGACACAGGATGCCCTCAAGCAACTGAGCCCCGATGTGGTGATCCATGCCGCGGGCGTGGTTGGCGGCATTCAGGTCAACATAAAAGAGCCGGTGCGGTTTCTGTCCGACAACTGGACCATGGGAAACAACATCGTCCTTGCTGCCCGCTCGGCCGGCGTGCCGCGGTTGCTCAACTTGGGCAGTTCTTGCATGTATCCTCGAAACAGCGAGGATCCGTTGCGTGAGGAACAGGTTCTGAGCGGCACGCTCGAGCCGACCAATGAAGGATACGCCCTGGCCAAATGCGCTGTCGCGCGCTTGTGCGAATATGTGACGAGGGAGAGCCCGCAACACAGCTACAAGACGGTCATTCCATGCAATTTGTACGGCCCGTTTGACAAATTCGACCCGGGCGTCTCGCATCTCATACCCGCGATCATTCACAAGCTGCACGTCGCCAAGACGCGCGGCGAGAAATCGGTCGAGATTTGGGGGGATGGCTCAGCACGGCGCGAATTCATGTTCGCCGGAGATCTCGCGGATGCGATCGTCTTCGCCATCGCCAACTTCGATTCCATGCCGAGCTTGCTGAATATCGGCCTGGGCGACGATTTTAGTGTGAACGAATACTACCAGGTCGCTGCGGATGTGATCGGCTACGACGGCGCCTTTGCCCATGACATCTCAAAACCGGTCGGAATGAAACGCAAGCTGCTGGATGTAACAAAACAGACGACGCTGGGCTGGGCGCCACGCACGACGCTTCGCGACGGTATCCGAGAAACCTACGAATACTACCTTTCAATGGAAGCCTGATATGCCTTATCCGTTAGCCAATTCCACTTGGGATGAAGAAGAATACGAGGCCCTCCAGACCGTCATCAAGTCTGGCATGTTTACGATGGGCGAGAAGGTTTCGCAGTTCGAGAGAGCCTTTGCGGACTATGTCGGCAGCAAATATTGCGTCATGGTCAATTCCGGCTCCTCCGCCAACCTCCTGATGGTCGCCGCCTTGCGGTATCGCTCGGCCTCACCTCTTCTGCCGGGAGCGGAAGTCATCGTGCCGGCGGTGTCGTGGAGCACGACCTACTACCCGCTTCATCAGTATGGGCTGAAGCTTCGTTTTGTCGACATCGACGCGGAGACATTGAATTTCGATCTCGATCAACTGTCTCAGGCAATAACGCCGGATACAAGAGCGATCATGGCCGTGAACCTTCTCGGCAATCCCAATGACTTTGGCCGCATCAAGGCCATCATCGGCGATCGCGACATCGCCCTCATCGAAGACAATTGCGAGTCGATGGGCGCCCTGTACGAAGGCCGGCAGGCTGGCACTTTCGGACTGATGGGTTCGTTCAGCTCCTTCTTCAGCCATCACATATCGACGATGGAAGGTGGGCTTGTCGTGACCGACGACGAGGAGCTGTTCCACGTCATGCTGTCCTTGCGCGCCCATGGCTGGACAAGGAACCTGCCGAAGGTCAATCGCGTGACGACCGAGAAGAGCGATGACCCGTTTACGGAATCGTTCCGGTTCGTGCTGCCCGGCTACAATCTGCGCCCACTCGAAATGAGCGGCGCGCTGGGATTGACCCAGCTCCGCAAGCTGCCCAAGATCGTCGGAGAGCGCCGAAAAAACGCCGAGAAATTCCTTGAGCTGATGCGCGACTATCCGTTCCTGCGGGTCCAGCGCGAAATTGGCCAAAGCAGCTGGTTTGGCTTCAGCCTGATTGTCGAACCGGACTCCGGCGTGACGCGGGAAAACATGCTTCACTTGCTCACCGAAGCACAGGTCGATGTCCGGCCGATCGTCGCGGGCAACTTTGCCAAGAACGAAGTTCTGAAATGGTTCGACTATTCCGTTGCCGGCGACCTGAGCAACGCTGATACGGCCGACAAACACGGCTTCTTTATCGGCAACCATCACTACCCGCTTGAACAGGAATTCGAACTGCTGCGCTCGGTGTTCGGCAAGACGAATTGGAAGTAATGTGACGGCGGCCCGTTGACGCGACGGGCCCGAATTCGAGTGGTGCCGGCAGCAAACTGCCTGCCGCGCACCACGCCTATATGCGAGGGTTTCGTACTTGATTAGGGCGGTCAGCGGCCAATCCTAACAGGAGCTCTTTCTATCGCCCATTGCATGGCTCGTTGACGTGTTCTAACCCGCGGTTTCTGAAGTCGTCGTTTTCTACAGACCCTGCCACGTCGCAGGCAGGATATCGCTGGCATCGTGATCCTTCGAGCGAAACCACTGTGCTGGCGCAATTACGTGCTTATCCATTCTCGGATTGAGCCACGCCCCCCACCAGCTGAATGTGCTGTTGGCGATAATGTGCGCGCGGCATGCCGCCATCAGGTGCATGTCCTCGCCGTCCCGACCATCCGCCTGAGGCTCCACGAAGGTCATCGACGGCCAGGAAGGAAGATTGGCGCGCGCCCAGGCCGGATCATCGGAGAACACAAAGAAGGACGGATTGTCGAAGCGTACAGCCATCTGGCGCATTGCCTCGGCATACCACTCCGGTTCGCATGTCCCGTGAATGGAGTTGGCCGAGGGATTGCTGACATAGTCACCGCGGCGAACATGGACAGAGACGGGCGCGTCGGCAGCGCGCACCTGCCGCAAGACCTCTTGCCTTGCAGCGCTGAAGGGCGCCCTAAGTCCGAATTCCTTGCGGATGACATCTGCCACCGAGGCGAAGTACTTCTCGGTCTGCCAGTAGCCCTGGAGATGCACCGGGCCACGCAAGTCGAGGATCGCCGCGTCAAACGTATTGGCTCGCTCCTTGGCGATGAGACAGGGCGATGTCTTGGGCAGAAGCCGCGACTTTACCTTGTTGAAGAGCCCCCTGCCCGGCTTCGCCGGAACCTCTTCCGGGCGTGCGCGCTCGGCTTCAATCGCAAACTGCTCCAACCCGAAAGCCCAGGTCTTGTAGCGTTGCATTTCCGTCAGATCCAGCTTCAGCCTTTGCCCGCTTGCCGACGCCAGCGACCGACCGGCCGCATACTGAAACATCTGGTTGCCGAGACCACCAAGGATACGCGTAATGATCAAGAGTTTACCTTCGATTGTTGGGTTGCTTCAGTATGTTCTGACCATCTTGCCAAGGGCTGTCAGGCCCCTTCCGGCTCTTTCCATCGCCCCGTATAAGGCAGATTGCTCAGGAAGCGACCGATATCGTCACGCGCGCGGTAGATCGCCCGCAATCGCCGGAAGCGCCGCGACTTCTTTGCACGCTGGCCTCCTTGCCAGATCTCCGACTGCTCGGGCGTTTCGGCCGCATGCGTGACAGGCAACGGCGAGATCCCATAGGACCCGACCCCGTGGGTCCAGAACCGATCCAGGTGGCAATCGACCGGCTCGAACCAGATCGCGGCCTTGGCCAAAAGCTTGGATGCCGCCTTCGGCGACACCGCATAGCACGACGTCCCGTGCGGTCCACGCTCGAAGCGAACAATGCGCATCGCGTCGTTCAGGCGCTCGCATGTCGCCCATTGGCGCCGCTTGTGCCCGGAGAACCGCAAGAGCCCGTAGCGTTCGATCTTGCGGGCGGCGAAGTGATAGGCTTCCGCAAAATTGTCGTTGAGAACGACGTCGTCTTCGAAGATGAGAAGCGGCTTGTTCTCTCGCACGCAACGCTCCCAGAGAAGATAGTGGCTGGCGAAGCACCCAAGTTCACCTGCATTGAGAATGAACCCTCTGCGAACTTCAGCAAGATGCTCGTCAAAATGGTCAAACGACGAATGCCGCCCCTTTCGCCCGTCGACCGCATCGAAAAAGCTGTAGGGCAATCCGAGCGGTTCAAGCAGGCGTACCATGTCCTCGCGTCGCTCGACGGAACGTTCAAGATTAACCACGACAATCTCGAGCGCAGTATCCTTCACTTTATCGATCATCCCTGTGTCACTCGATCATCACGTTTCGCAAGGTTTCTGGGCCAACTGGAGCGAACTTGTCAATCCGCCACCGCTGCCCGGTGTCGCCATATTGGTGTTGTCCGCTTCAAGGCACGTTGAATACGCGGCGGCGGAGCGCGGCCGTCCGCTCATCCAGTCTCAGGTCGATGCGAAGGCAGGTAGACCGTTGCCAAGGATTGCCGTGACGGGTTTCCGTCGGAAAATATCGCATGGAAGTCCAAGGCTGCACAATTGCGCAAGATCGTGGCTTGGTCTAAGCGAAGACCTTCATTGGCAGCGATACTGTGGCCGTTGTGGCACGCCCTACCAGCGCCTTCCAACCTCCCGTGCACTCCGCCGGGGAGCGACCGCGCGAAAGGCAGGCAGCAAGCCGCCGCATCGATCAGGAAGTGCAATGCCTCAGATTGACCTTTGCATCGTTGCCACCCGGCGGCCCGAACTGCTTGCGCAAACCCTTGCGAGTTTTCGCGAGAAGGTGCTTTGCCATCTTGATATGGGATCGACCTATCTCAATCTCGATCCGGCCTTCGGCACGCCCGAAGACCATGCCGCCTGCATCCAGGTCATGCGTGGGCACTTCCCCGATGCGGTGATTTTCGAGCCGGAGCAACCCGGCTTTTGCGCCGCGGTCGAAAGGGTCTGGTCGGCAAGCAAGTCGGACTATGTCTTCCACCTGGAAGACGACTGGATTTCGCTTAGGGAGATGGGCAAGGAACTCTTCGAGCCCTTCGCCGATGCCTCGGTCATGCAGGTCTCGTTTCATACCGCCGACCAGAACTGGGACATTGCCCGCAAGGGCCATTTCCACCAGCGCAACGAATATGCGCGGCTGCTCGGCATCAAGATCCCACTCTTCCGCACCTTCCCGAAGTTCACCACTTCGCCATCGATCCTGCGCGGCAGCTTCGCGCGCCACTGCGCCAGCCTGATGGATCTCAGCCGCGATCCGGAAAAACAGTTCTATTCCGGGGTCAACCCGGCCATGGAAGCTTACGTGGCGGGCCATCGCAACTACATCTTCTCGCCGGAGCAAAAGCCGGTCATTCGCGACATGGGCCGGGAATGGCGGGACCAGCGCAACATCCGCAAGGTGATCACCAACTCCACCTCGACCTGGGAAAACGGCAGCTGAGCCCGGAGCATCACACCTTCCAGTGAAGGTCCCGAGCGCGAATAGCATGCTCCAGAATCGGATTTCTGGAGCGCCGGTGTTCGTCCTTGCCCTTGCTTCCGCAGCACACACGCATTGACCAGCCGACGCCCATTTCGGCACGACGGCTGGTGCGCCGATGTCAGGCGGCAGCGCCCTTGCGCTGAAAGCCCTTGCTCGCGACCATCAGGTTGCGCGTGTACTCTTCACCGATCCGCCCCGCGACGAGATCCGCCGAAGACAGCCGCTCGACCACGCGGCCGTTCTGCATCACCGCCAGCCGGTCGCACATATGCGTGACGACACCGAGGTCGTGGCTGACCATGATGAAGGTCAGCTTGCGGTCGCGCCGGACCTGTTCGAGCAGGTTCAGCACCTCCGCCTGCACCGAGGCGTCGAGCGCCGAGGTCGGCTCGTCGAGAAGCAGGATTGACGGTTCGAGGATCAGTGCGCGGGCAATCGCGATACGCTGACGCTGGCCGCCCGAAAGCTGGTGCGGGTAGCGAAAACGGAAGCCCGAGCCGAGGCCGACTTCGTCGAGCGCCTTCAAGATTCGGCGCTCGCCGTCGGCGACGCCGTGAATGGCGAGAGGTTCGAGCAACTGCCGATCGATCGTCTGGCGCGGATGCAGCGAACCGTAGGGGTCCTGAAACACCATCTGCACGTCGCGATAGAAGGCCTTGTCCCGTCGGCTGCCGACAAGAACACGGTCATGCACGCGGATCTTGCCTGAGGTAACAGGCGCAAGGCCGGCGACCGCCCGCAGCAGGGTCGATTTGCCGGAGCCGGACTCGCCGACGAGCCCGAAGGATTCGCCGGGCGCAACATCGATGCTGACATCGTCCAGCGCCTTGAACTCGTCATAGGTGACGACAAGATTTTCGGCGGATACGGTGGCGGTCGTCATAGTGCCCACTCCGGTTTGCGATCGAGAACGGGCAGCGGGTGGCGATCGGAGCCGATCGCCGGCATGCAGTTCAACAGGCCCTGGGTATAGGGATGCTTGGCGTTTGCGAGGTCGGACGCGGCAAGCTCCTCGACGATCTTGCCGGCATACATGACGATGACGCGGTCGCAGAACGACGACACCAGCCTCAAGTCGTGCGAGACGAAAATCAGACCCATGCCGCGGTCGGAAACCAGCTTGTCAAGGATACCAAGCACTTCGAGCTGAACCGTCACATCGAGCGCAGACGTCGGTTCGTCGGCGATCAGCAGCTCGGGTCCCGCCACGAGCATCATCGCGATCATCGCGCGCTGCCCCATGCCGCCCGAAACCTCGTGCGGATAGAGGTCAAAAACGCGGCCCGGATCGCGGATCTGCACCGCCTCCAGCATATCGAGCGCCCGCTCGCGCGCTTCCGCGCGGCCGACGTTTTCGTGGCGCGTCAATGTTTCGACGATCTGACGGCCGATGCTCATCACCGGGTTCAGCGAGTATTTCGGATCCTGCAGGATCATGGCGATCCGCTTGCCCCTGAGGTCCCGCCGCACCTTAGGCGCGGCCGAAAGCAGGTCGATGCCTTCGAAGGAAAGCGTTTTCGCCGTCACCCGCGCATGCGCCGGCGTCAGGCCCATGATCGCCCGGCCGGTCTGCGACTTGCCGGACCCGCTCTCGCCCACGATGCCGAGCCGCTCGCGCCCGAGCGTGAAGGAGACCCCGCGCACGGCTTCGACCACCCCGGTGCGGGTCGGAAACGAAACCTTGAGATCATCAACGGTCAGAAGCGGGTTCATTGTCCGCTCTCCCGCGGGTCGAGCGCATCGCGCAGGCCGTCACCCAGCAGGTTGAAGCCGAGGCTGACGATCAGGATCGCCACGCCGGGCATGGTGGCAACCCACCACTGGTCGAGGATGAAACGGCGACCCGACGCAATCATCGCGCCCCACTCTGGCAGCGGCGGCTGGGCGCCGAGGCCGAGGAAGCCGAGACCGGCGGCTGTCAGGATGATGCCGGCCATGTCGAGAGTGACGCGCACGATCAGCGACGACATGCACATCGGCATCACGTGCCTGAAGACGATGCGCGTCGGCGACGCGCCCATCAGTTGCACGGCGGCGATATAGTCGGAGTTGCGCACCGTCAGCGTTTCGGCGCGCGCAATGCGGGCATAGGGCGGCCAGGAGGTGATTGCGATGGCGATGACGGCATTCTCGATGCCGGGACCAAGCGCCGCCACGAAGGCGAGCGCCAGAACCAGCTTCGGGAACGCGAGGAAGATGTCGGTGATGCGCATCAGCACCGCATCGACCCAGCCCCCGGCGTAACCGGCAACCGCGCCGACGATGAGCCCGACGGGAGCCGCGATAATGGCGACAAGGAGCACGACGGCAAGCGTCAGCCGCGAGCCGTGGATCAGCCGGGAGAGAATGTCGCGGCCGAGGTCGTCGGTGCCGAGCAGGTAGCCCGGCGTGCCGGGCGGCAGCAGGCGGGCATTGGCGAGATCGCCGATATAGGGCGAGTGCGGCGCCAGCACGTTGGCAAAGGCCGCAATGAACACCAGCGCCAGCAGAATGAGCAGGCCGAGAACGGCCAGCTTGTTGGCGGAAAAGCGCTGCCAGGTCATGTAGGCGCGGCCGAGGCGCGCCTGCGTACGCGACTGCGGCCGGTCGGACAACAGCCATTCGCGGCGCGTCATCGGGCGGGTTTCTGTGACGGTGCTCATCGCTGGCGCGTCCTTGGGTCAAGCGTCCGGTAGAGAAGGTCGGACAGGAGATTGATGCCGATAAAGACCGAACCGATGACGATGGTGCCACCGAGAACGGCGTTCATGTCGGCATTCTGCAGCGAATTGGTGATGTAGAGGCCAAGGCCCGGCCAGGCGAAGACGGTTTCGGTCAACACCGAACCCTCAAGCAGACCGGCATAGGAAAGCGCAATCACGGTAACGAGCGGCACGGCGGCATTGCGCAGCGCATGGCCCCAGATGATGCGGGTTTCCGAAAGGCCCTTGGCGCGGGCGGCAACGATATATTCCTGCTGCAGTTCGTTCAGCATGAAGCTGCGCGTCATGCGGCTGATATAGGCCAGCGAGAAATAACCGAGCAGCGAAGCCGGCAGGATGATGTGGCGGAACACGTCCCAGAGCACATCCCACTGCCGCTGCCAGAGCGCGTCGAACAGGTAGAAGCCGGTGATCGGCGTGAACGTGTATTCGAAGACGATGTCGATGCGGCCGGGATAGGCGACCCATTTCAGCCGGGCGTAGAACACCAGGAGCGACAGGAGCGCCAGCCAGAAGATCGGCACGGAATAGCCGACAAGGCCGATGACGCGCACGATCTGGTCGGCGATGCTGCCGCGCTTGACGGCGGCAAGAACCCCGAGCGGCACGCCGAAGATGGCCCCGATCAGGGTGCCGAGCGTGGCAAGCTCCATGGTCGCCGGAAAGACGCGGCGGATATCGGTCATCACGGGATTGGTCGTCAGCACCGAGATGCCGAAGTCGCCGGTCAGCGCCTGGCGGACATAGATGAAGAACTGTTGATAGAGGGGCAGGTTCAGCCCCATCGCCTCGCGCGTCCTTTCGACGACATGCGTCGGCGCCCGGTCGCCGAGAACGGCGAGCACCGGGTCGATCGGGATGACCCGGCCGATGAAGAAGGTCACGGCCAGAAGGCCGAGATAGGTGGTGACGACGATCACCAGGAACCGCAAGACGGCGCCCATGATCTTCGCCGGACGGGCGCGTCGGCGCCCGCCCATCCGTTCTGTTCCGCTCATGCTCAAGGGAACTGTCCTTTCGGGTTATTCCTTCGAGATGCCGGCGACGAAGTTGGTGTCGAAGCTCGGGCCGAGCTTCAGGCCCTTGACGTTGCCGCGGTAGCCGGCAACTTCGGTCTGCTGGAAGATGATGACGAACGGGCTTTCGCCCAGCACCGTCTTCTGCAGTTCCTTGTAGGTTTCCGCACGCTTGGCGCTGTCGCGCTCAAGCAGCGCATCCTTGGTCTTCTTCGTCAGCTCCGGAACGTCCCAGGCATTGCGCCAGGCAAGGGTCTTGTTCTTGCCTTCGTCGGAGTTGTCGGGGTTGGCCGTGAAGGTTTCGGCATTCGAGTTCGGGTCGAAATAGTCCATGCCCCACTGACCGATATACATGTCGTGGTTACGGGCACGGTACTTCGTCAGCGTCTGCTTGCCGTCGCCGGGGATGATCTCCAGCTTCACGCCGGCCTGGCCGAGCGTCTGCTGGAAGGATTCGGCAATGCCGGTGACCGGCTGGCCGTTGCGCACGTCCATGGTGACGGTGAAGCCGTCGGCGAGGCCGGCCTTGGCCAGGAGTTCCTTCGCCTTTGCGACGTCGAACTTGTAGGGGTTCTCGTCAAGCGCGCCCAGAACGCCCTTCGGCAGGAAGCTCTGGTGGATTTCGCCGATGCCCTTGATCAGCGTCGAGCCGATCGCATCGTAATCGACCAGGTACTTGAACGCTTCACGCACTTCGGGCTTGGCGAGGTTGGCGTTCTTCTGGTTGAGGCTGATGTAGTAGACGGTGCCCTTCGGCGCGTTCGTCGTGGCAAGGTCGGCGTTCTTCGAAACGGCGTCGAAGTCACCCGGCTCCAGGTTGCGCGCGACGTCGATGTCGCCGGCTTCCAGCGCCAGGCGCTGGCCAGAGCTTTCTTTCATGTGGCGATAGATGACGCGGGCGAGCTTCGCCTGTTCGCCATAGTAGTTTTCGTTGCGCTCGAGGACGATGACTTCGTTGGCGCGCCACTCGCGCAGCTTGAACGGGCCCGAACCGGCATAGCCGGTCTTCAGCCATTCGTTGCCGAAGTCGTTGTCGAACTTGTACTCGTCCGTCGGCGTCACCGGCTTGACGTTTTCAAGCACCAGCTTCTTGTCGAGCACGGCACCGACCGTTGCCGTCAGGCAGTTGAGCACGAAGCTCGGCGCATAGGGCTGATCGACGGTGAAGACGAAAGTGGTATCGTCGGTGGCCTTGGCCTTTTCCGTCACGTTCTCGCCGTTAAGGCCGAACTGGGTGAGGATGAAGGCCGGGCTCTTGTCGAGCTTGACGGCACGCTCGAACGACCAGGCGACGTCGGCAGCCGTCACCGGGTTGCCGGAGGCAAACTTCAGGCCGGGCTTCAGCTTGAACGTATAGGTCAGGCCGTCGTCGGACACGGTCCAGCTGTCGGCGAGATCACCGACGACCTTGGTGGTGTCGTTGATATCGAGGCGCACCAGCATGCTGTAGGTGTTGCCGGTGATTTCAGCCGCGGTCAGCTCGAAAGCTTCGCCCGGATCCATGGAGATGACATCGTCGATCGCAAAGGCTTCGACCAGCGTGTCCTTCGGCGTTTCGGCAAAGGCCGGTGCGGTCGCGGCCATTACCATGGCGAGCGCTGCCGAAGCGGTCAGAAGACGTAGACGTCCATTGAGCTTGTGCATCATTTTTTGCAGTTCCCTCGTTTGTGCCCTTGTTCGGGGCTCTTCTTCATGGATCAGGCGGCCTCGTGCCAAGCCTGCCCCAGAACTCTCAGCCAGTTCTCCCGGCATATCTTTGCCAGTTCGGCGTCACCATATCCGGCGCTCTTAAGCGCGGCAACGAGCTTCTGGCTGCCGGCCGCATCGCCGATATCTTCCGGTATCGTCGCTCCATCGAAGTCGGAGCCGAGACCGACACAATCGATCCCCATGCGCTCGACCATGTAATCGATGTGACGGACCATGTCCGACAGCGGTGTCGCCGCATTCTCCTGCGCATCGGCGCGCAGCATCGTGGTCGCGTAGTTGAGGCCGACCAGGCCCTTGCTTTCGCTGACGGCATCGAGCTGCTTGTCGGTGAGGTTGCGGGCAACCGCCGTCAACGCATGGGCATTCGAATGGCTGACGACCAGCGGCTGGTCGCTCGTTTTCGCCACATCCCAGAAGCCCTTTTCGGTGATATGGGCAAGATCGATGAGGATGCCGAGACGGTTGCAGGCCTTGACCAGCTCGAAGCCGGCCTCGGTCAGGCCCGGCGCCGTATCGGGCGACATCGGGAAGGCGAAAGGCACGCCGTGGGCAAAGGCGTTGTGGCGGCTCCAGACCGGACCGAGCGTGCGCAGGCCCGCGGCATAGAAGGTTTCGAGCGCCGACAGATCGGCGCCAATGGCCTCGCAGCCTTCCATGTGCAGAACGGAGGCGAAAATGCCCTGCCCGATCGCCTCGCGGATTTCGGCGGTCGAGCGGCACAGCTTCCAGGCGCCGGCACGATCGAGGCGCACGGCGATATCGGCCATCTCGACGGCGACGCGAAGCGACGGCAGATGCTCGATCGGGGCCGAGAGCGGCGTGGCGTAATGTCCATTCGCGTCAGGGCCGGCCAGCACAAGGTCGCCCGAGGGAACGTAGATCGCGCAGAGACCGCCGACGAGGCCGCCCTTTTTCGACCGTGGCGCATCGATATGGCCCTGATCGGTGCCAGTGACGAACTCGCCTACCGGGTCGCTTCCCTTGCGTGCGTTCTGCCACAGCCGCAGGAGCACGTCATTGTGGCCATCGAAAACCGCCTGCATTCCCAATTTCCTTATGTTTTCAGGGAGATCGGATGTGGCATGCAATGCCGCACCGAAGGAGGAAAGATCGGATGCTATTGAAAGGTCGAAGCGTTTTCAATTGATATCAAGGGGTTTTACCCAGTGCCCGCTGTCGCGAAATGTTGCATGTTTGCCGCATGCGCACCGCCAGAAGGACCGCGAACCGGCCGAAAAGCTATGATGAGGGCAGAATTTCTGCCATTTCTAGGGCATGAGACTTGCCGGATCCGGGGTTATGGATCGGCACGCCGCATGATGCGGCATTGGGGGTTTTGTTGCTGCGTTTGTTTTCTTGGGCTGGCCGACCGGGCCAAGTGGGCCGCATCGCCACCGTTCTGCTCCTGGCATCCGTTCTCGCAGCCTGCGCCAGCCGGCCCGTCGGCGTGCTCGTCCCATCGGGAACGGCCGGAGGCGCTTCTGAAGTCGACCTGCTGGTCGCCACCACCCGCGCGCCGTCCGCCGAGCCGGGCGTGCTATTCAGCGGCGAGCGCGCCGACGAATTGTCGCTCACGGAAATTGTCGTCTCCATCCCACCGGAAAAGAGCCGCACGGTCGGTCAGGTGCAGTGGCCGAAAAAGTTGCCAGCCAATCCGGAACGCGAATTTTCGACCGTCAGCGTGACGCCGTTGAAGGGCAAGGATGATGCGCAATCCTGGCTGAAGGGCAACCTGCCGAAAAGCCGGCGCGTGCTGATCTTCGTCCACGGCTTCAACAACCGTTATGAGGACGCGGTCTATCGCTACGCCCAGATCGTGCACGATTCAGGCACCGACGTCGCCCCGGTGATTTTCACCTGGCCCTCCCGCGCCAGTGTCTTCGACTACAATTACGACAAGGAAAGCACCAACTACTCCCGCGACGCGCTTGAAGACCTGCTGCGCCGGGCGTCGCGCGACCCGAAGGTCGGCGATATCACGGTCATGGCCCACTCGATGGGATCCTGGGTGACGGTCGAGGCGCTCAGACAAATGGCAATCCGCGACGGACGCGTGACGCCGAAAATCACCGATGTCATCCTTGCGTCGCCCGATCTCGACGTCGACGTCTTCGGCAAGCAGATCCAGGCGATGGGCAAGGCGCGGCCGAAATTCACGCTGTTCGTGTCGCGCGACGACCGCGCGCTCAATCTCTCCCGCCGCATCTCCGGCAACATCGACCGTCTCGGCCAGATCGACCCGACGGTCGAGCCCTATCGGACCCAGCTGGAGACCGCCGGCATCACCGTTCTCGACCTGACGGCACTGAAAGGTGGCGACAAGCTGAACCACGGAAAATTTGCAGAAAGTCCCGAAGTCGTGCAACTGCTCGGCAATCGCCTGATCGCCGGACAGACGGTCACCGATTCCGATGTCGGTCTCGGCGAGCGCGTCGGCGCGGTGGCGCTCGGCACCGCCCAGACCGTCGGTAGCGCCGCAAGCGTTGCCGTATCGACGCCGATCATGATCTTCGATCCGCGCACCCGCGCCAACTACGGTAATCAGGTCCGCCGCCTTGGGCAGTCGGTCGAAAACACAGTCGGCTCGACCGTCGCACCTTAAGGGCGCTTCTGGTTGCACGGTGAAAGCCCGGCGGTCTATAATCGGCCGGGCAACGGGAAAATGAAATGAATCTCAAGGAGTTCGCGGGCCGGCTGGGACTGTCGCAGACGACGGTCAGCCGGGCGCTCAGCGGCTATCCGGAAGTCAAGAAGGCAACGCGCGAACGGGTGCTGAAGGCGGCTGCCGAACTCGGCTATCGGCCGAACACCAGCGCGCTCGGGCTTGCGACCGGACGGGTCGGCACCATCGGCATCGTCTTTCGCGGCGGCGGCGATTTCGGCCCGCATACCAGCGAATTCATGGGAGGCCTCGGCAGCCGGCTGCAGCGGGCCGACGTCGACATTCTGCTTTCGACGGTGGACACGCGGGAAGCGGAGCTTGCGACCTACCGCCGGCTGGCCGCGAGCAAACGCGTCGATGCGGTGATCCTGCATTCGCCTGCGGTCGATGATCCGCGCATCGCGCTTCTGACGGAGCTGCGGCTGCCCTTCGTTCTGCACGGACGAACCGAAACGGCAGGCGATTTCGCCTATCTCGACATCGATAATTTCGGCGCGATCCGCCAGGCGACCGAGCTCCTGACGGCGCTCGGACATCGCCGCATCGCGCTCGTCAACGGGCATCGCGGCTATACCTTCACCGAGCATCGCCAGGACGGCTACGCGACAGCGCTCGGCTCGCGCGGCATCGATATCGATCCCAACCTGCTCGGCAATGGCGATTTTACCGACGAGATGGGCTTCCGGCTAATGCAGGGGTTTCTAAGCCAGGAGAACTGTCCGACGGCGGTGCTGGCGGGCTCGATGATGTCGGCGCTCGGCGCCATGCGGGCAATCCGCAGTGCCGGATTGACCGTCGGCGAGCACATTTCGCTGATCGCCCATGACGACGTCTTTCCCTATCTCAGTCCCGAAAACCTGATCCCGACGCTTACCACGACCCGGTCATCGATCCGCGCTGCGGGAACGCGGATCGCCGAGATGGTCCTGGATCTGCTCCAGGGCACGCCGGCGAGCGACCTGCGCGAGGTCTGGCCGGTGGAGCTGGTCATGCGCAACTCCACCGCCCCCCCCCCGGGCTGAGGCCTAATCAGACAGCAAGCTCGCGCCGCTCGGCCTCGGTCTCCATTGCGAGGTCGAGCACCTTCTGCAGGTTGGCCGCATGGCGGAACCCGGGCTCGACCGTCTTTGCATCCTTAACCGCCGCCGCAAAGCGCTGGTAGTTGGTCGGCACAGTACCGGCATCGACATCGCGCCAGGTCGCCGTCTCGACATCAGCGCCGAGGCAGGCGCGAAGCGTCGAGCCGTCGGGCGTGTGAACCACGTCAAGCGCGCCCTTGTCGCCGTGCAGGCGCAGGCGCAACTCGTTGAGATGGCCGGTCGCCCAGCGGCTGGCATGGATCACGCCCATGGCGCCGTTGCCGAACTCGGCGGTCATGACGAAGCTGTCATTGGCGTCGAGGTCATATTCGCTGATGCGGTTTCCCGGCGCCTTGTCGAAGGTTTTCAGACGGGCGAAGACCCGCTCCGCGTCCGTGCCGGCGCCATAACCGGCAAAATCGAGGATATGGATGCCGACATCGCCGAGCACGCCGTTCGAACCATGTTTGGTCGACAGCCGCCAGAGCCATTGCGATTCCGTCGCCCAGTCGCCCCAGGCCTTGGAGACCAGCCAGCTCTGCAGATAGGACGCTTCGAGGTGGCGCAGCCTGCCGACATCGCCGGCGAGCACCATCGCCCTTGCCTTTTGCAGTGGCGCCACATTGCGATAGGTCAGGTTGACCATGGTAACGAGGCCGGAGCGCTCGGCAGCGTCAGCCATCTCCGCGGCCTTGGCGTAGTTTTCCGCCAGCGGCTTTTCGCACAGCACGTGCTTGCCCGCGGCAAGCAACGCCAGCGTCGTCGGGTGATGCGCCTTGTCAGGCGTCACGTTCGTCGCCGCGTCGAACTTGCCCCAGGCGATCGCCGCGTCGAGCGAGGTGAACGTATTGGCGATGCCGTGCTTTTCGGCAAAATCCTTGGCGCGCTTGGGGTCGACGTCCACAGCCCCGACCATTTCAACACCTTCGATCGCGGCGAAGGCTTCGGCATGGCTGTTGGCCATGCCGCCGGTTCCAACAACGAGAAGACGCATGGCGCTCACCTGTAGCCGGCTTCGCCGGCCTCGTGCAGCTTCGGCCCACGCTCGACGATCGGCTCCAGCGCGTTTTCGACCGGCACGTTCGGTGCGTCATGGATGGCGGTATAGCGGTTGTCGGCGTTGTAGGCCCACTTCACCGAGTTGCGCAGCACCTTCTGGACATTGCCGTCATGATAGGTCGGGTAGGTCTCGTGACCCGGACGGAAATAGAAGATGTTGCCGGCACCGCGGCGCCACGTCAGGCCAGAGCGAAACACCTCGCCGCCGGCAAACCATGAGATGAACACGGTCTCCAGCGGCTCCGGCACCGAAAACTGCTCGCCGTACATCTCCTCGTTTTCCAGGACGAAGTTCTCGCCGATGCCCTCGGCAATCGGGTGGCGCGGATTGATCGCCCAGACGCGCTCGCGCTCGCCCGCCTCGCGCCACTTGAGCGCGCAGGGCGTGCCCATCAGCCGCTTGAAGATCTTGGAGAAGTGGCCGGAATGCAGAACGATCAGGCCCATGCCTTCCCAGACGCGCCTGGCGACGCGCTCGACCACTTCGTCGCTGACGGCGCCATGATCCTTGTGCCCCCACCACAGAAGAACATCGGTTTTCGCCAGCCGCTCCTCGCTCAGGCCATGTTCCGGCTCCTGCAGCGTCGCCGTCGTCGCCTTGATCGAGACGTCGGTGTTCAGCGCCGCCGCGATCGTGTTGTGCATACCGTTCGGATAGATGCTTTTGACGACATCATTGGTCTGTTCGTGAATGTTCTCGCCCCACACGACTGTCCGGATCGACATCGGCAAACTCCCGTTTATGCGCATCGGTTTAAATTGAAAGCGGTTTCAATTGCTAGAACTAGTCACGCGCGAAGGTCATTGCAAGCGCTTTTTGCCTTGCCCGATGCCGGTACCCGGATGTCAGCCGGCAGGCGTCAATGGAACGTGGATTTGGAAAAGACGTTGAGCACGACGACGCCGGCGATGATCAGCCCGAGCCCGAGCATGGCAGCAAGATCGAGCTTCTGGCCGAAGGCGAAATAGCCGACGAGGGAAATCAACACGATGCCGAGACCGCTCCACACCGCATACGCAATACCAACCGGAATGTAGCGCAGCGTGTAGGACAGGAAGAAGAAGGCGATCGCGTAGCAAACGACCATCGTGACCGTCGGCACCAGCCGGGTGAAGTGCTGGGCTGCCTGCATCGCCGAGGTGCCGAGGACCTCGAAGACGATGGCGACAACCAGAACGGCATAGAGCATGGCGGGGTTCATCTGGACCTCCTTCGGCCTATCGCGCCGAAAGCGCTTTGAGATTGTCCGCCAGGGCGAGGCGTGCCACGGCATCGAGATCATGGCTCTGCATCAGGTCGGCAAGCCAGAGGCCATCGGCGGCAAGGCGGGCGAGCACGCAGTTGGGCGAAGCATCGGTGTCAGCGAACTCCTGCGCGCGGCAGCTGACCCATTCACGCCAGCGACCCTTCAGGTTCGGCTCGGCGATCATCGCGATCGTCAGCATCCGCCAGCCCGGAACGTCGGCGTCCGGATCGAGCTTGGAGCAGACATCGACATAGGCGCGGGTAAAGCGCCCCTGCGCCACGGGATCTGCGGCCATCGCCTCTTCGATCGCCGCATCGAACCGGGCGACGAGATCGTCGAACAAGCCGTCGAGCAGCGCCTGCTTGTTGGGGAAATGATGCAACAGCCCACCCTTGCTGACGCCGGCGGCCTGCGACACCGCATCGAGCGTGATGCCTGCGACCCCCTGCTCGTGCGACAGGCGTGCGGCCACCTCCAGCAATTGCTGGCGGACCTGTTCGGGCTGTTTCTTGCGGCGATGGGCTTCTGTCATGCCGGCATAAAGATACCGTCTGGACGGTTTGTCAAGACACAGGGCTATCAACCGCGCCGAAACGCCGCAAAGTCACCCGGGCAAAAGCCGTTGTTCGCCAGGTTTCGACGGGCTAGGACAGGATCAAGAAGGAACGAGCCATGTCAGAACAGGAAACGACGACACTTTACGAGGCGATCGGCGGCGACCCGACTGTGCGCGCACTGACCCGTCGTTTTTACGAGCTGATGGACACGCTGCCGGAAGCTGCGCGTTGTCGCGCGGTTCATCCGCCGGACCTCTCCGGCAGCGAGGAAAAATTCTACGAATACCTGACTGGCTGGCTTGGCGGTCCGCCGATCTATGTGGAAAAGCGTGGTCACCCCATGCTGCGGCGCCGGCATTTCGTCGCCGAAATCGGGCCGCAGGAGCGCGACGAGTGGCTGCTCTGCTTTACGCGCGCGCTGGAAGAAACGGTAACCCATCCGAAGCTGCGGCAGATCATCCTCGATCCGATCACCCGCCTCGCTTTGCACATGCAGAACAAGGAATGACCATGCAGACCAATGGATTGCGCTCCACGACCCTGTTTGTCGCCGGATTGATGGGGCTAGCCGGCGTGGTCAGCGCCGCCGGCGCATCGCATGGGTCCGACCCCAGGTTGCTTGCCGGGATCTCGGCCATGTGCCTCGCACATGCGCCGGCGCTCGTCGCGCTATACGCGGCCTGGCCGAGCTTCCGCACGGCGCCTGCCGCTGCCTTGCTGATCGCTTTCGGAACGGCGCTGTTTTCCGCCGACCTCGCCATGCGCCACATGACGGGTCAGGGCCTGTTCCCGATGTCGGCGCCGCTCGGCGGCACCACGATCATGGCCGGATGGCTGGCCATTTCCATCGGCGCCTTCCTGCCGAAAAAGGCGTCGTGACGCTCATCACGCCCGAGCGCGGCGCCTGAAATCAGGCGCCTTCGACGACGGAGAAGCCTTCGAACTTCGGCGGCCCGAGATACATCGCGCGGTTGTCGCCGGCGTTCTTGTGCGCTGCCCGGAAGTTTTCCGACTTCGTCCAGGCCGAAAAGGCATCCTTGTCCTTCCAGGTCGAATTCGACACGAACAGCGTATAGCCTTCATCCGGCACGCTTTCGCCTCTCAAAAGATGAAACGAGAGGAAGCCCGGCATTTCCGCAAGACTGGAATCACGCCCCTTCCACACAGCCTCGAAGGCCTCTTCATGGCCGATGGCGATACGAAAACGGTTCATTGCGTAGAACATAGCCTGCCTCTTCACGCGCTGTCTTTTTTGCGAGCCGGTTCGTTCGCGGCCCTCGGGAAGGCCACAATAGTGCCCTCCTGCGGCTCCGCAAGCCCAAAGGGATCGCGGCCAGGTCGGCGCGTTTCCCACGACGGAAACTCCGTGACGTTGGGGTTCTCCTCGAGCATGCGCGAGCGCCGCGTCAGCAATTCGTAAAGCTCGGGCACGAGCCCATCGCCGTTCTGCGCTGCCAGTTTGTGCAGGCCGATCATCATGCACTTGTCCGGACGGTCTTCAATCATGTCGAGAAATCTCCAGGCGCGCGCGCAGCCTCACGCCGTCGCCGCGCGTCCTATCGTGGCTGAACCTAGTCGTTGCGGCTGTTGGTGAGATCCTGCAGGGCCCGCTCCAGGCTCGATTTCGAACCGTTGCGCAAGGGCACGAAGGCCTTGCCCCACTTCTTGCAGCCGGTCTTCACGCGAAGACAAGCATCGTGGCTGATGCAGTCGATCGGGCAGAACACACAGTCGACCGAAGGAAGGACGCGGTCGATGCGCGATACCGCCTCGCGCAGGCCGCCATCGTGGTGAAGCAGTTCCGCACCGAAGGAACTGGCGATTTCGCGCAAGTGCGCCACCTGGCAGTCGCGCCCGCCGACGTAAAGAAAGCTGCGGCCTTCGAGTGTCGTCTTGGCTGGCTCTTCGCGGACCTCCGCCCGCTCGGAACCGGAACGACCCTTGCCGTTCTTGGCCGCATTGTGATGACGCTTGCCGCGCATGCAATCTTCTCCGCCTCATTGCTGCGCCGTCCGCCATTATGGCAACCGATCGCATCGGATGTACGCACACCGCTCGGTTGCGTCATGGCGGCAACTTATTAAACTTGATTATCAGAGTAAAGTATAAACATGAGTTTTCTAATCATATTTATTCAAGGCGCGCCTGCAGCTGTAGATCCGGCATGGCGGGCCCGCCGCCGGCAACGGCGGCGAGTTGCCCTTGGGCAGGTTTTCAGCCCGGATTGTAGGCGATCGGCAGGCTGAAGGTCCAGCTGCTGCGACCGGCATCGGCCGGGATCCGCGGGAACGGCGCTGCACGCCGCACGGTCTCCAGTGCCGCCTGGTCGAGAACCGGCGACCCGGAACTTCCAGCCAGCCGAAGACCAGAAAGCCCGCCATCCGCCGACACGACAAAGCTTACGGTTGCAGTACCGGTTATGCCCTGGCGCCTGGCCTGGGCCGGGTAACGATGCTTCCTCATGACCTTGACGCGCACCTTGCCCTTGTAATTGTCAAAGGAGGCATTGCCCTCGGCCGACGAAACCTTGCCTTGTCCGGATGCCGTCGCAGCCTTTGCGTTCTCCAGGCCGTCCGCCTTGCCCTTGACCTGGCTCTGCGCCTGCTCGCCCTTGTCGCCCGACTTCTTGCGGGTGACCTTCTTCTTCTTGACCGGGTCCTTCTTCGGTTCGGGCTTCTCGACCTTCTCCTTCTTCGGCTCCTCGATCACGGGCTTTTCTTCCGGCACGATCGTCTCGACCGGCGCGACGCTGGCCGTCACCACTGCTTCGGCAACCTGTAGCGTGGGGATCTCTTCTGCCGGCAGGATCACGTCGGCTTCCGTGGCGATCAGGTCATGCGGCTGCTCGGCGACGATCTCGGGCGTGGTCGACGTCACCTCCTCCACCGGCTCGATCTCCTCCGGCTTCATCTCGTCGGGAGTGTCTTCGGTCGGCTCGACGATTTCGGAGGGGTCGCCGGCCTGCAGCGTTTCATCGAAGGCATCGCCGAGAAGCGCGACTTCGGTCGCCACGCCGCCCATCACCAAAGCCTGCTCGTCATGCGGCTCGGATGGCGCAAACAACATTGCGCCGCTGGCATGAGCCACGAGAGAGAAGGCGATCGCGCCGATCCATTTGATGGTATGCTTCATCTTAGCCTAACCTTCGCCGCGAACCGCGACGCAAACGCAGTACTCAATGCGAAAACCCGACATCAGCCCTTGAGTTCGACCGGCGACTTCGAGCCGGTCTTGAGCGCCTTCATGCAAGCGTCGCCCTGAACGCCATCGCCGACACAGGCGGGCGCGTCATTGATCAAGAGGCTCTTCACCGCCTCGCAATTGGTGCCCGGCAGATCGAACTGTCGCACCTTGGTCTTGCCTGCGGGCAGGTCGCGGAAATCGAGCACCGCCATCCGTTCGACCAGACCCTTCTGGTCGAAAATCACGAACTCGAAGGAAACCTTGCTCAGGTTCTGCTCGAATGCGTTGCCGGCGACGAAGGTGAGCTTGCAGCCCTTCTGCGACGGCGCAACCTCGTTGAGCTCGATGTTGAGAGCGCCGGCGGGCGCCGCCTCCTGAGCTGCAGCGCCACCGGCTGCAAGCGCGAATGCGAGGGCCATGGGAACAATCATACGGTGAAGGTGCATCATTCTAAATACCACTCGCGATGGGCGCTCCTTGCGGCGGAGCGTTGAAGTCGTCGCCATCTTTCCACAAGCGCTGAACATCTAACTTGAGTATGGCAATCCGGTATTGCGTCCATAAAGAAATATGAGTAATGAAGTCAAGATAGTAAACGAATTGCGCGGCAGGAAATGCGGGAAAAACACCGCCTCCCGCCATCTAGAGACGACCGAACCGTGGCAGCCGACGACACCGATCATGCGCGACTTTCGCAACCTGTTGCCGCGGCGCAGCGTCTCCAGCGGACCATCGAAAGCCGCGACCTGTTTCGCGGCGACAACGAGATCCTCATTTCCCACGACGGGGCGATCTACCGCATGAAGATCACCCGCCAAGGCAAACTGATCCTGAACAAATAGGCAAATGACAATGACCGAGAGCCTCCGCCCTACCCCGTCCGAAATCCGCGCCTACCGCGCCGAAAACCCGAAGATGCGCGAGCGCGACATCGCCGCTCAGCTCGGCGTCTCGGAAGCAGCGCTCGTCGCTGCCGAATGTGGTCTGACGGCCGTGCGCATCGATGCGGATGCCAACCGCTTCCTGCTGCGGGCCGAGGAGCTGGGCGAGGTCATGGCGTTGACCCGCAACGAGAGCGCCGTCCATGAAAAGATCGGCGTCTACGAAAAGATCACCACCGGCGAGATGGCCAGCATCGTACTCGGCGAGCAGATCGACCTGCGCGTGTTCCCGAGCGCCTGGGCGCATGCCTTCGCCGTCACCAAGACCGACGACAACGGCGATGCGCGCAAGAGCCTGCAATTCTTCGACAAGTGGGGCAATGCGGTCCACAAGCTGCACCTGCGCCCAGCCTCCAATGCCGCCGCCTATGACAAGATCGTCGAAGATTTCCGCCTCGACGACCAGTCCCAGACCTTTGTTGCCGACGCCAGCACGCCCGCTGCCGACGACAAGCCTGAAAACGTCGTCGACGTTACCGAGCTGCGCGACCGCTGGTCCAAGATGACCGACACGCACCAGTTCCATGGTCTCTTGCGCAAGCTGAAGATCGGCCGCCGCCAGGCGCTGCAGCACATCGGCGACGACTTCGCCTGGCGCCTCGACCCGTCGAGCGTCGAGACGATGATGCGCCAAAGCGCCGAGGTCGAACTGCCGATCATGTGCTTCGTGGGCAACCGCGGCATGATCCAGATCCATTCCGGCCCGATCGAAAAGATCGCTCCGATGGGCCCCTGGCTCAACGTCATGGATCCGACCTTCCACCTGCACCTGCGCACCGATCACATCGCCGAGCTTTGGGCCGTGCGCAAGCCGACCGCCGATGGTCACGTCACCTCGATCGAGGCGCTCGACGCCAAGGGCGAGATGATCATCCAGTTCTTCGGCAAGCGTAAGGAAGGCTTTGCCGAGCGTCCCGAATGGCGCGACATCGCCGAAGGCCTCGCACGCCTCAACACCACCGTCGCAGCTTAAGGACAGCGTGATGATCAACGGTCTCGACTTCCGCCGCCTTCGCCGCTGGGAGCTGGCTCTGGCCGCATTTGCGGTTTCGGCTCCCTTCCTGTTGCCCGTCGTGGCGCCGGGAGCACCGTCGTTCGTTCGCCCTGCCATGGCGCAGAGCATCGAACAGCCGGACGTCTCGCGCGTCGTTTCGGTCGGCGGCGCGGTCACCGAGATCATCTACGCGCTCGGCGAGGAAGGCCGGCTTGTCGGCCGCGACTCGACCAGCACCTATCCGGAAGCGGCAACCAAGCTGCCCGACGTCGGTTACATGCGGGCGCTTGCCCCTGAAGGCATCATCGCGGTCAATCCGACCGCGATCGTTGCCGTCGAGGGCAGCGGCCCACCGGAGGCACTCGCGATCCTGAAGGATGCGAAGATCGCCTTTGCCAGCGTGCCGGAAACCTACGACAGGGCCAGCATTCCTGCAAAGATCCGCACCGTCGGTACCTTCCTCAATGTGTCCGAAAAGGCCGAAACGTTGGCAAAGTCGGTGGAAACCGACCTTGATGCGGCGATCGCCGATGGCGCCAAGCGCCCGCAAGGCGAGCGCAAGCGTGTCCTTTTCATCCTGAGCACCCAGGGTGGAAAGATCCAGGCTTCCGGCATCGGCACCGCCGCCAACGGCATCATCGAGCTTTCCGGCGCAATCAATGCCGCCGGCCAGTTCCCCGGCTACAAGGCCCTTTCCGACGAGGCGATCATCGAGGCCAAGCCCGATGTCATCCTGATGATGGATCGCGGCGGCGAGCACAGCGCCAAGGCGGCCGAACTCTTCGCCCTCCCGGCGCTGAGCCTGACGCCTGCGGCCAAGACCCAGTCCCTGATCCGCATGGACGGCCTGCATCTGCTCGGCTTCGGTCCACGCACGGCAAGCGCCATCCGCGAACTCAATGCCGCCATCTATGGGAAGAAGGCCAATGCCTCGCAGTGAGGCGTTGGCTCGCGGCATGCGCCTGACCGCTCTTGCAGCCGATATCCGGGCCGAATGGCGGTCCGGCAATCGGGCGCGGCTCGCCCGCGTCGTCATCGTGCTGCTCGTGATCCTTGCCGCAGCCACCTTCGTCGGCTCGATCATGACCGGTGCTGCCGACGCGTCGCTGTCGAACGTCGTGGCCTGGCTCTTCGGCGCAAGCGATGCCGACCAGGTCTTCAGCGTTCGCGACCGCATCATCATTCTCGACATCCGGCTGCCGCGCGCCGTGCTCGGCATGCTCGTCGGCGCATCGCTTGCCGTTTCCGGCGTCGTCATGCAGGGGCTGTTCCGCAACCCGCTGGCCGATCCGGGCCTCGTTGGCGTTTCCTCCGGCGCAAGCCTCGGTGCGGTTCTCCTGATCGTGCTCGGCTCTGCGGTCTTCGGGCCGCTGTTTGCGCTGTTCGGCTTTTACGCCCTGCCTGTCGCCGCCTTCATCGGTGGCCTCGTCACCACGCTCCTGCTCTACCGCATCGCAACGCGCGGCGGACAGACCTCGATTGCGACGCTGCTACTCGCCGGCATCGCGCTCGGCGCACTGGCCGGCGCGTTCACCGGCGTGCTGATTTTCATGGCCGATGACAAGCAGTTGCGCGACGTCACCTTCTGGGGGCTCGGTTCTCTTGCCGGCGCCAACTGGACAAAGATTGCCGCAGCAGCGCCCATCATTCTGCTGTCGCTCGCAGTCACGCCTTTTCTGGCCCGTGGCCTCAACGCCATCACGCTCGGTGAAGCAGCGGCATTCCACATGGGCATTCCGGTGCAGCGCATGAAGAACATTGCCATCGTCAGCGTCGCGGCGGCGACGGGCGCTTCGGTCGCGGTCAGTGGCGGCATCGGCTTCGTCGGTATCGTCGTTCCGCATCTGCTGCGTCTCGTCATCGGTCCGGATCACCGCTATCTCATACCGGCCTCGGCGCTTCTGGGCGGTACCCTGCTCATTCTCGCCGACATGATCGCCCGCACGATCGCCTCGCCGGCCGAGCTGCCGATCGGCATCGTAACCGCTTTTATCGGTGCACCGTTCTTCCTCTGGATCCTGCTGCGCGGCCGCACGACGATGGGACTGTGAGACGAAACCATGATCAGCGTATCCAACCTCTCCGTCCGGCTCGGCGGCCGTGTTGTCATCCATGGCATCTCGTTTGAGGCGGCGCCCGGCGAACTGACCGCGATCGTTGGTCCCAACGGTTGCGGCAAGACGACGACGCTGAAGGCGATCTCCGGCGAGCTGCCGGCAGAAACAGGCTCGGTCAGCATCAATGGCCGCAACCTCAAGGGTCTGAAGCCCTGGGAGCTGGCGCTGAAGCGCGGCGTGCTGCCGCAATCGACCGTGATTTCGTTTCCCTTCACGGTGCGCGAAGTCGTCCGGCTCGGCCTGACCGCGGGCGCGACGTCGGATCCGAGAGCCAATGACCGCATTGCCGCCGATGCGCTCGACGCCGTCGATCTCGGTGGCTTTGCCGGGCGCTTCTACCAGGAGCTTTCGGGTGGCGAGCAGCAGCGCGTCCAGCTCGCCCGCGTGCTTTGCCAGATCTCCGACCCGGTCGCCGACGGCGAGCCGCGCTATCTCCTGCTCGACGAGCCGGTGTCGAGCCTCGATATCCGCCACCAGCTGACAATCATGCAGCTGGCGCGCAAGTTTTGCGAACGCGGCGGTGGCGTCATCGCCGTCATGCACGACCTCAACCTTACAGCCATGTTCGCCGACCGGATGATCATGATGAAGGCGGGCAAGATCCGGGCAAGCGGCGCGCCGGGCGATGTGCTGACGGACGAGACCATGGAGGCTGTGTTCGGTTGCCGCATGCAGGTCAGCGCCATGCCGGCCGCCGGCGTTCCCTTTGTGCTGCCGCAGACGGCGACGCTTTAAGCACCACTCGGCAAATCGCGCCAACTTCAAGATTTATCGAAACAATTTGCGCACTCGTGCGTTGTTGTCCCTGAAGGGCCGGACGTTGCGGATTGATCGCCGCGCCTGGTTCGTGAAAATCGCGCCGGTCGCCCATGGCCGGCGTTGCAGCGAAAGGGAGACCCATCATGGCTTCAGGCCTCTTCTCAGGTTCCAGTTCACGCTCGAGCAAGCGCAACGGCGTGCTCGCCGACAGTTCCATCGAGGACCAGATCAGCGAGCTGCGCGGCGACATGGCAGCGCTGGTGGCGTTGCTGGCCGATCGCGGCGCTGACGCGTCGAAACAGGCACGCAGCAAGGCGCACGACGTGCGCGACCAGGCCGAGGCTGGCATCCAGGACCTGCTTGCATCAGGCGAAGAGCTGTTGGGTGACCTCAGGGACCGTTATGCCGGAACCGAAAAGCAGTTGCGCAATGCGGTGCGGGAGCACCCCTTCGCGACCCTTGGGACCGCAGCGCTGATCGGCCTGATCGCCGCCGCCCTTCTGCGGCGCTAGGCAGCGACGGGATTGTAACGTGGTGGGCTCGTGAAACACGGCCCACCCGTTTTGACGTGTTACCGGGAGTAAAAGTGCATGGGACCATTCGGGGTTGCCCTGTCCGCCTTGCTGGCCGCCGACATTGGCGCGACGACCTCACGCATCAAGCGCAACGCAGCGCTCTGCGCCGTCGTCGCCGTGCTGCTCGTCACCGCCTATATTTTTGCACTGATCGCGATCGCGCTCTATCTCAGCGCCGCCTATTCGCCCGTGGTCGCCGCCGCATCGATCGCGGCAGCCCTGATCCTGACCGCTCTTATACTGATCATCGTCATGATCGCCCTGCAGGGACGGGATAGAAAGCTGGCGGAAGAGCGCCGCCGCCGGTCGATGGTGCGAACCAACCTGACGATGCTTGCCGCAACCAGCATTCTGCGCAAACAGCCGCTGATCGCAGTCGGCACGGCCCTCGCCATCGGTGCTTTGCTCGGAACCGGCAAGAGGCGTCGGCCGAACCGGGATAACTGATGCTAGCATCGGAGCGTTCCGGAAAGGTGCGGAGCGCCTTCCCTCAGAAAATCGGTCCGTGTTTCCGATGAACCCGAAGTGGCCCTACAGCGGCAGGCGGATCAGGGCGGTGACGCCCGCTGCCATGTATTCGACCTTTACCGAGCTGCCGAGAACCTTGTCGAGGCTGCGTTCGATCAGGATGGAGCCGAAGCCGCGACGCTTGGGTTCGCGCACCGGCGGCCCTCCGACCTCTGTCCAGGTCAAATGCAGCACCGCCTCGCCTTCCTCCACGACATTGCGGGCCGTCAGCACCACCTTGCCAGTCGGCACCGACAGCGAACCGTATTTCACGGCGTTGGTGGCAAGCTCGTGCAGAACGAGCCCGAGGCCGACCGCCTGGTCGGGACCGAGCAGCACTTCGTCCTTGTGCAACTCGATCTGGTCGGCATAGACGCTGACATGCGGCATCAATTGCTTGGAAATCAGGTCCGCGAGCCGGATCGTGCCCCATTCGTGGTCCGACAGGAGCCCATGCGCCTCCGAGATTGCCTGCAAGCGTCCGGCAAAGGCAGTCATGAATTCGGCGGGATCGCTGGTCTGGCGCAGCGTCTGACGGGCAAGAGACTGCAGCATGGCCAGCGTGTTCTTGACCCGATGGTTCAGCTCCTTCAGCAGCAGCCGCGTGCGCTGGACGGATGTCTGCTGGTCGGTGACATCGATGGTGACGCCGATAAAGGTCAGCGGATTGCCCTTGGCATCCCGCTCATGCACCCGCCCGCGGCCGAGCAGCCAGCGGCCGGTATTGCCGACGCGAAACATGCCATCATATTCCTCGTCCGCCTTCATCGCCTGGCGAAGCTTGGCAAAGGTGGCGCCGCGATCGTCGGGATGGATGGCGCCGAACACCTCGCGCGCGCCGAACGTATGGTCTGCCGGAAACCCGAACATGCGCATCATGGCGCTGTTGCCGGCAATCACGCCGGAGCGGACATCCCAGAGCCAGCTGCCGATATTGGCGGCTTCGAGCGCCATGGCATGGCGCTGCTCCTCGCGGGAAAGTGCCGCCTCCTTGATGGCGCGGCGGCGCGCCTCGTCCTTGAGCTTGAACAGGGACGCCGCAAGCTCTGCGAGCCGGCTCAGCTGCTCCATCAGGTGTGGCGCCACCGAACTGCGCGGCGCGACATCGAGAACACAGACCGTGCCGACCGGCTGCCCGTCGAGAACGATCGCCGCGCCGGCGTAGAACCGCAGGAAGGGCGGGCCGACGACAAGCGGACGGTTGCGAAAGCGCGGATCCGAGGACGCGTCGAGAACGACGAGGCCTGCGCCCGCATCGCCTGCCGCCGCATGCACGCAGAACGAATCTTCCGATGAGGCCCGCGGCTGCGACGTTCCGACTGCCGCCTTGAACCATTGCCACTCGCGGTCGAGCAAGCTGACGAGAGCGATCGGCGCGTCGAAGAGGCGGGCAGCGATTTCGGTGATACCGTCGAAGTCGGTGTCGGGGACCGCCATATCCGGCACCGTCGCATGCAGCACCCGCAGGCGTTCGGGTGCGTCGAGCAAGGATATCTCCATCGAGGCGGTCTGTTCTTCTCTTTTGTCTTGCATCCGGCCTCAGCTCCAAACTGCCGCACCGAACCGCCTGCGCCGATCAATCGGCGCAGGGCGATGCGATGCACAGGTATTCTGGCCGCCAGTGAAAGCAGGGCTGCAGTCGATTTGCAACGCTCTGGCGGCCAAAAAGAACCCCTGAGTCAGGAAACGAATGCCCTGGAGGTGATGGGAGCGGAGGTTTCGTCCGGACCGTAGTCGTTTTCGCCTTGCACCTGGAGAATATCCTGGAGGCGTTGGCGCGCACGGTTCACACGGCTCTTGATGGTGCCGAGCGCACAGCCGCAGATCGTCGCCGCTTCTTCATAGGAAAAGCCGGACGCACCGACGAGAATGATCGCTTCGCGCTGATCGGGAGGCAAAGTTTCGAGCGCCCGGCGAAAATCCTGCAGGTCGAGCGAACCGTACTGCTCGGGATGATGGGCGAGCGACTCGGTGAAGTGGCCGTCGCTGTCCTGCACCTCGCGTCCGCGCTTGCGCATCTGGCTATAGAGTTCGTTGCGCAGGATCGTGAAGAGCCAGGCCTTCATGTTCGTGCCCATCTGGAAATGGTCCTGCTTGGCCCAGGCTTTCATGATCGTGTCCTGGACAAGATCGTCGGCCCGGTCGTGGCGACCGATGAGCGACATGGCAAAGGCGCGAAGGCTCGGCAGGGCCGCGAGCATCTCCCGCTTGAAATCATTCTTTTCAGACGACATTCCGGCGCTCACTCCCTACCCTGCAGAACGGACTGCTGTTCGGCTGCATCGAGTTTCTCCAGAAGATCGAGAAAACGCGAGGGTATCGCCTCCTCCTGAACGGACTGATAGAGGGCCTTCAGCTTGGCCGCTATCTGCGCATTTGGGTCTTCGGTCCATGAGGTCGTACCGGAAGTGCGCCCCGCCCCTGTTTTATACTTCATTGTCAATCTGTCGCCTTGTGGTGTTCATTACCGCCTTAACGCGTCTGAAAAATGAAATGTTCCCTCCCGGAACTTTTTTTTGCGTGAAGCGTTTTGGCACGTCACTGCAAGATTACATTCTCGAGGGAGTTCCCCATGACATTGTCCACACGGATCGCGCCGCTTCTGCCCTATCTGCGCCGCTACTCGCGCGCATTGACTGGCTCGCAGACATCAGGCGACGCCTATGTGGCCGCCGTACTCGAAGCCCTGATCGCCGATACCTCGATCTTCCCCGAGGCCAGCAACGATCGGGTCTCCCTGTTCCGCCTCTACACGTCGCTGTTCGTATCGTCCTCCGTGCTCGTGCCGGAGCCGGTTTCGCCCTTTGCCTGGGAGCAGCGCGCCTCGGTCAATCTGGCAAACGTATCGCCGCTTGCGCGCCAGGCGTTCCTGCTTGTCTCCGTGGAAGGGTTCAGGCCGGAAGAGGCCAGCGAAATCCTTGACGTCAGCGACGACAAGATCGGCTCCCTGCTCGACCGCGCCTCGCAGGAAATCTCGCGTCAGGTCGCAACCGACATCATGATCATCGAAGACGAACCGCTGATCGCGATCGATATCGAGAACATGGTCGAGAGCCTCGGTCACCGCGTCACCGGCATTGCCCGCACCCGCGACGAGGCAATCGCGCTTTACAAGAAGACGCGCCCGAGCATGGTGCTTGCAGATATCCAGCTTGCCGACGGCAGCTCCGGCATCGACGCGGTCAACGAGATCCTCCAGACCAGCGCCATCCCGGTGATTTTCATCACCGCATTCCCCGAGAGACTGTTGACCGGCGAACGCCCCGAACCGACCTTCCTGGTCACCAAGCCCTTCAACCCCGATATGGTCAAGGCGCTGATCAGCCAGGCGCTGTTCTTCAACGAATCGACGAAGGCCGCGGCCTGATCAACTCCACAGTCTTTCCTCGCCGGCGGCCTCGGTCGCCGGCTTTCGTTTGTCTGCCTGGTGGTTGCGTCAACAGACAGCCTTGGCAATCGCGTGCCTGAAAACAAAACAGCCAGTGCCGAGGGAAGGCACTGGCTGACATTGTGCAACTCACCGGGGGAGTGTGAGTTGTAAAACCGGCGGATTACCTCCGGCGCCACATTGGGGGCGATGCGCGCCACCGTCGGTCTGCAGGTAAAATGCACGGCAAAGGCAAAGGTTCCCTGGCGTTTCGCGTGGTCGTCGATTTTTTATTGGAGTGCGTCGAGCTCATCGCGATGACGATAGAGCGCCAGGAAACGGCGATAGTCGCGATCGTAGATATCGCGCATGGCCGTGTTCGGCAGCCGCTCCCGCCCGCCGGACGCCATGGCATGGCCCGCCGTTGCGATATCCGCATAAACCTCGCCGGCAACCGCTGCCGCCATGGCCGTGCCGAGAAGAACGGCATCGGGCGCATCCGGCGCCACGACCCGGCATCCGGTGACGTCGCAGTAAAGCTCCATCAACAGTGCATTGCGCACATGGCCGCCGGTCACGTGCAGCGTGTCGAGTTCATAGCCGACCTCCCGCATCGTCTCGAGGATATGGCGAATGCCGAGCGCGATAGCGACGCAGGTCCGCCAGTAGAGCCGGCACAACGCGTCGAACGAGGAATCGAATGGCAGACCGCTGATCACGCCAAGCCCATGCGGGTCGGCGAGCGGCGAACGGTTGCCATGAAAGTCGGGCAGCACGTGCAGTCGCCCGGCGAACTCCGTGCCGTGCAAGGCGCGCAGTTCCTGCACGCGGTCAATGATGCGACCATGGGTTTCTGTCGACGGCTCCAGCCCGCCGCCGTGGATGCGCACGATATGGTCGAGCAGCGCGCCGGTTGCCGACTGGCCCGCCTCGATCAGCCAGGCGCCGGGCAGCACCGCCTCGAAATACGGCCCCCACATGCCGAAGCCGGGCTTCATCTGCCTTGAGAAGGCGACGATGCAGCTCGAGGTCCCGGCGATCAGCGCCAGCTGCCGCTCGAGCTTCTCCGGCTCTCCGGCAAAACCACCGAGCACGCCGAGCGCGCCGGCATAGGCATCGATCAGCCCGGGCGCCACCTGGCAATCGGTATCAAGACCGAGCTCTGCTGCGGCCTGTTGCGACAGGCTGCCAACCGAGCTTCCGAGCTGTAGCGTTTCCTCCGGCAACCCGCCCCGCGTCAGCAGATCGTCAAGGCCGATCTGCGCGAGATAATCCGCCTGCCAGCCGCGCTTTTCATGCGCGAGAAAGTTCCACTTCGCCGTCAGCGTGCAGCGCGACCGCGCCGCACTGCCGGTCGCCTTCCAGGAAAGATAGTCGGCCAGATCGAAGAAGTACCCTGCCTTCTCCCACTGCGCCGGCAGGTTCCGCTTCAGCCACATCAGCTTGGGCATCTCCATCTCCGGCGACATGACGCGACCGGAGAAATCAAGAACCGGGTGCTCGGTTGCCGTGCAGAAATCGGCTTCCTTCAGCGCCCGGTGATCGAGCCAGACGATCGTGTCCCAGCGCGCCTCGCCCTTGCGATTGACGGAAAGCGGCGCGCCATCCCGGTCGCGCACGACGAGCGAGCACGTCGCGTCAAAGCCGATGGCGGCAATATCCCGTGCGGCGACGCCCGCCTTTTGCCTGGCTGCCTTCACCGAGCCGCAGACGGCTTTCCAGATATCGTCCGAGTCGTGCTCGGCATGATTCTCCTCCGGCCTGTTCATGGCGATCGGCAGGTCGGCGCGCGCCAAAAGCCGGCCGGTCCGGTCGAAGATACCGGCGCGGGCGCTGCCGGTGCCGACATCGACCGCAACGACGAATTCACGCATCAATGGAGGTCCCCGTCCCTGTTAATGGCGGACAAACTGTAGCAATTCGCCCATGTCGTCAAACAGCACGTCCGGGCCGAGGTCGGCCAGCGTCTGGCGATGCCGGTCGTTGCGCGCATGTCCGCCACCGGCGAAAGCGAACGCCCGCATGCCGGCGGCATGCGCCGCCTCGATGCCGGCTGGACTGTCCTCGACGACGATGCAGTCTTCGGGCGCAACGCCCATCTCCCGGCAGGCCAGCAGGAACAGGTCGGGCGCCGGCTTGCCATGCTTGACCATCGTTGCGGAGAAGATGTTAGGCTCGAAGAGGTCGATCAGCCCGGTCACGGTCAAGGACAGCCGGATACGTTCGGGCTGGCTGGAGGACGCGACGCAGCAGGCGATACCGAGCGCTTCGACAGCCCGACGGATGCCGGCGATCGGCTGCAACTCCGTGCGAAAGCGCTGGTAGAGCCGCGTGCGCATATCCTCGAGAAAGGCGTCGTCGGTCGCAAGACCGTACTCGTCATGAAGAATGGCAGACATGCTTTTCAGGCTGCGACCGAGGAACCGTTCGGTCGCCTCTTCGGTCGTCATCGACACGCCCGCGGCGGAGAGTACGTCGACCAGGACTTCGAGCGAGATCGGTTCGCTGTCGACCAGCACACCGTCGCAATCGAAGATCACCAGCCTGGACGCGCCGTCCGCCATGATACCCTACTCCCCAAGCTTGCCATCCAGATAAAGCTGGAGCGTAGCGCGCGTACCCTTTTCCCAAAGGGTTTTCAATGCTCGGGCAAAACGCCTGGCGAAAAGCTCGGATCGCGCGACCTCGCCGAAGATATCCGCCAGCGCCAGGAAAGCCATCGGGTCGTCCTTGGCCGCACGGGCAGCCACCTGCAGCCGGTCGGCGTTCTGGTCGTTGAAGACGATCGCCTTGCCGCTATCGGACGTGCCGGCGAAGTAGCGGCACCAGAGCGCCGAGACCAGCGCCAGACCGACGACGTCTTCACCGCGCGCCAGCCGGTCTGCGGTCGACGGCAGGATGAATTTCGGCTGTCGGTTGGAGCCGTCCTGCGCCAGCCGCGGGATCGTGTCGCCGATCTTCGGATTGGCAAAACGCGTCTCGATCAGTTTGTAGTAATCGCCGAGGTCGGTGTTCGGCACCGGCGGAATGACTGGAATGATCTCGTCGTGTTCGAGCTTGGCGAGGAAGGCGCGGATCAGCGGCTCCTCCATCGCCTCGTGCACGAAATGGATGTCGAGCAGCGCGGCGGGATAGGCGATTGCCGCGTGGCCGCCATTGAGGATGCGGATCTTCATGTGCTCGTAGGGCGCGACATCGGGCACGAACTGCACACCCACCTTTTCGAGCGCCGGGCGACCTTGAGGAAAATGATCCTCCAGCACCCATTGCTTGAACTCTTCGCAGAATACCGGCCAGGCGTCCTCGATCTCGTAGTCGGTTGCGACGATGCCGATTTCGCGCGCACCGGTCGCCGGCGTGATGCGGTCGACCATGCCGTTCGGGAAGGCGACGTTGGCGTCGATCCAGTCGGCAAAGGCGGTATCGAACAATCGCGCAAGGCCAGAGACGGCTGCGTGCGTCACCTCGCCATTGCCTGGAATGTTGTCGCAGGACATGACCGTGAAGGGCGGGACCTTCCTGTCGCGACGGGCCTTCAGACCGGCGACGATGAGGCCGAAGACCGTCTTCGGCGCGGCCGGGTCCTGCGCATCGGCGACAATATCGGGGTGGGTCGGATTGAACACGCCGGAAGCCGGATCGATGAAGTAGCCGCCCTCGGTGATCGTCAACGAAACGATGCGGATTGCCGGATCGGCGAGCCTGTCGACGATGCTCTTGATATCGCCGGGCTTCAGATAGTCGATCATCACGCCTGTCACATGCGCGCCGGTGCGGTTGTTATCCTGCTCGACCACCGTCGTCAGGAAATCCTGCGCCGCAAGCTTTGCCCGCATCTGTTCGTCGGAGGGCAGGACACCCGCCCCGACGATCGCCCAGTCGTGATCGTGGCCGGCGTTGAAGAGATCGTCGAGATAGACGGCCTGATGGGCCCTGTGAAAATTGCCGACACCAAAATGCACGATGCCGGCCTTGAGATCGGCACGATCGTAGCGCGGCACGCCGGCCTTGGCCTTGACCGCGTCGAGCGCGGCAAGAGAGAGTTTGGTCGTCATGATCCCGTTCCTTTTGAAGGCGCCGTCTGAAGAGACGGGCCTCAGCTCATCCAGTTGCCGCCATCGACGTTGTAGGTCTGCGAAACGACGTAATCGCTCTCGGCCGAGGCAAGGAAAATCGCCATGCCGGTCAAGTCCTCGGCCGTTCCCATGCGCCCATAGGGCACTTCCGCTCCCACGAGCCGTTTCTTCTCGCCGCGCGGCCGGTTTTCATATTTGGCAAACAGCGCATCGACGCCGTCCCAGTGCTCGCCGTCGACCACGCCGGGCGCTATCGCGTTTACGTTGATGCGATGCTTGATCAGGTCGAGCCCGGCCGACTGGGTGAGGCTGATGACCGCCGCCTTGGTGGCGCAGTAGACGGCGACCAGCGCCTCGCCACGGCGGCCGGCCTGGCTTGCCATGTTGATGATCTTGCCGCCCCTGCCCTGGGTGATCATCTGCTTTGCAGCCGCCTGCATCGTGAACAGTGCGCCCGCGACATTGATCGAAAACAGCCGGTCATAGCTTTGCCGCGTGATCTCGACGATCGGCGCGAGGTCGAAGAGCGCTGCATTGTTGACGAGGATGTCGAGACCCCCCGCCTCCCTGACAACCGCCTCGATCGCCGCGTCGATCGAGGCCTGTTGCGTCACGTCCATTTCGACCGCGTAGGCATGCGGTCCGATTTGCAAAGCCGTTTCCTGCGCCCGCGCCAGATTGATGTCGGCAATTGCTACTTTGGCGCCTTCGCGCACATAGGCTTCGGCAAAGGCGCGACCGATACCGCGCGCCGATCCGGTGATCAGCGCGCTTTTTCCCTCCAGACGTTTCATCGAACTGCCAATCCCTTGTCGTCGAACCTGTGAACACGCTGGGCGTCGGGCGTCAGGAACACCCGGTCGCCATGGGTAACCGGGAAATCGCCGCTGACACGCGCGGTGACCGTCCCGATCGTGTCGACGTTGACGTGCAGGAAGGTGTCAGAGCCGAGGTGCTCGGCGACCCCGACCGTGCCAGCCCAGGTGCCGTTTTCCTTGGAAAGCACCAGATGCTCCGGCCGGATGCCCATGGTGTGCGCCTGGTAGGCTGCGGCCGGCTGACCGGAAACGAAGTTCATGCGCGGCGAGCCGATGAAGCCGGCAACGAAGAGATTGTCAGGCTTGTGATAGAGGTCGAGCGGCGAGCCGACCTGCTCGATGCGGCCACGATTGAGCACGACGATCTTGTCGGCCATGGTCATCGCCTCCACCTGGTCGTGGGTGACGTAGACCATCGTCGTCTTCAGATCCTGGTGCAGCTGGCTGATTTCCAGCCGCATGTTGACGCGCAACGCCGCATCGAGGTTCGACAGGGGCTCGTCGAACAGGAACGCCTTCGGCTGGCGCACGATGGCGCGGCCGATGGCAACACGCTGGCGCTGGCCGCCGGAGAGCTGACGCGGCTTGCGATCGAGATAGTCGGTGAGGTTCAAAACGCGGGCGGCGTCCGAGACCTTCCGGTCGATGACGGCCTTGTCCTCGTTGGCCATCTTCAGCGGAAAGGCGATGTTCGAGCGCACGCTCATATGCGGATAGAGCGCATAGGACTGGAACACCATCGACAGGCCGCGCTGGGCCGGCGGCAATTCCGTGGCGTTCTTGCCGTCGATGGCAATCTCGCCGCCGCTGACATCCTCGAGGCCGGCAATCAGCCTCAGAAGCGTCGATTTCCCGCAGCCCGACGGGCCGACGAAGACGACGAATTCGCCATCGTTGATGTTGAGGTCGATCGACGGGATGACGGCATGGGCGCCGAAGACCTTCGAGACGTTTCTGAGCGTTATGTTTCCCATTGTCGTTCCCTTATTTGACCGCGCCGAAGGTGAGGCCGCGCACGAGCTGTTTCTGCGAGAACCAGCCGAGTATGAGGATGGGGGCGATTGCCATGGTCGAGGCCGCCGAAAGCTTGGCGTAGAACAGGCCTTCGGGGCTGGAATAGGAGGCGATGAAGGCTGTCAGCGGCGCCGCCTTGGCGGCACTGAGGTTCAGCGTCCAGAATGCCTCGTTCCAGGCAAGGATGATGTTGAGCAGAAGCGTCGAGGCGATGCCGGGGATCGCCATCGGGGTCAGCACATAGATGATTTCCTTGGACAGCGACGCGCCGTCCATGCGCGCCGCTTCCAGGATCTCGCCGGGGATCTCCTTGAAGTAGGTGTAGAGCATCCAGATGATGATCGGCAGGTTGATCAGCGTCAGCACGATGACGAGGCCGGTGCGCGTATCGAGCAGCCCGGTGTTGCGGAACAGGAGATACATCGGCACCAGCACGCCCACCGACGGCATCATCTTCGTGGAGAGCATCCACATCAGCACGTCCTTGGTGCGCTTGGTCGGCGAGAACGCCATCGCCCAGGCGGACGGAATGGCGATGATCAGGCCGATCAGCGTCGAGCCGAAGGAGACGACGACCGAGTTCATGAAGTGCAGGAAGTAGTTCGAGCGGCTCTGCACCTCGTGATAGTTTTCCGTTGTCCAGTCGAAGAAGAACAGCGACGGCGGCGAGGCGATCGCCTCGGCTTCGGTCTTGAAGCTCGTCAGGAACGTCCACAGGATCGGGAAGAAGATCAGTATGCCGATCGTCCAGGCGACGACGGTAACGACGATCTTTCTTCGGGTGGAGACATTGCGTGCCATGGTCTCAAGCCTCCAGCGTCTTGCCGATCATGCGCATCAGGAAGAATGCGACGATGTTGGCGAGGATGACGGCGATGATGCCGCCGGCGGATGCGCCGCCCACGTCGAACTGCAGCAGGGCCTGCGCATAGACGAGGAAGGTCAGGTTAGTGCTCTGCGTGCCGGGGCCGCCATTGGTCGTCACCAGGATCTCCGCAAAGACCGAGAGCAGGAAGATCGTCTGGATCAGGATGACCACAGTGATGGCGCGGGAGAGATGCGGCAGCACCAGGTAGATGAAGCGGCTCCAGGCGCTCGCGCCGTCCATCTGGGCGGCTTCCTTCTGCTCCTCGTCGAGCGATTGCAGCGCCGTCAACAGGATCAGTGTCGCAAAGGGCAGCCACTGCCAGGCAACGATGATGATCACCGACATCAGCGGCGCATTGGCGAGAAAGTCGAAGGGCTGCAGCCCGAAAAGCTTGGCCACCCAGGCAAACAGCCCGTTCACCGGGTTCATGAACATGTTCTTCCAGACGAGTGCGGCGACCGTCGGCATGATCAGGAACGGCGCGATCACCAGGATGCGCACGATCCCCTGCCCGAACATCGGCTGATCCAGCAGCAGCGCCAGCGCGATGCCGCCGACGACGGTGATGAACAGCACGCCGAGCACGATCGCAAGCGTGTTGAACAGCGCCTGGAAGAAGGCGGGATCGGTGAGGAAGTAGCTGTAGTTGGAGAAGCCCGCGAACTCCTCCATTCCCGGCATCAGCAGATTGTAGCGCAGGAACGAGAAGTAGATCGTCATGGCCAAGGGAACGATCATCCAGGCCAGAAGCAGAAGCACCGAGGGCGCGATCATCAGACGCGCGGCGGAGCGGGTGTGCAAGGTCGCCATGGCGTCCCCCCAAATGACGGAATTCAACGCTGTTTCGAGATCGGGTCGGGCCGGCGCACGTCACTGCGCGGGCCCTTACCTCAGGGAGATTACCGGGGCGCCAGCCATTTGCGGCCGGCACCCCGGGCCCTTGGGAGCCTTACTTGATGTAACCGGCCTTGGTCATTTCGCGCTCGGTCAGCTTCTGGGCACTGGCCAGCGCATCGTCGACGCTCATCTGGCCGGCAAGTGCTGCCGAGAACTGTTGGCCTACCGCCGTGCCGAGACCCTGGAATTCAGGGATCGCCACGAACTGCACGCCGACATAGGGCACCGGCTTGACCGACGGGTTTTTCGGGTCGGCGGCATTGATCGAGTCAAGCGTCATCTTCGCGAACGGCGCCGCCTTCTGGTATTCGGGGTTGGCGTAGAGCGAGGTGCGCGTGCCCGGAGGAACGTTGGCCCAGCCTTCCTTGTCCGCCACCAGCTTCAGATAGTCCTTGCCGGTTGCCCAGGCGATGAACTTCTCGGCCGCCGCCACCTTCTGCGAACCGGCGGGGATGGCGAGGTTCCAGGCCCAGAGCCAGTTGCCGCGCTTGCCGAGACCGGTGTCGGGCGCAAGTGCAAAACCGACCTTGTCGGCGACCGTCGATTCCTTCGGATTGGTCACGAACGAGGCTGCAACCGTCGCGTCGATCCACATGCCGCACTTGCCGGTCTGGAACAGCGACAGGTTTTCGTTGAAGCCGTTCGAGGAGGCCCCGGGCGGTCCGGCGTCGTTCATCAGCTTGACGTAGAAGTCGAGCGCGTTCTTCCATTCCGGCTGGTCGAACTGCGGCTTCCAGTTCTCGTCGAACCAGCGGGCGCCGAAGGCGTTGGCGGTGGCGGTCAGGAAGGCCATGTTCTCGCCCCACCCGGCCTTGCCGCGCAGGCAGATGCCGTAGACTTCGGCGTTCTTGTCGGTGATCTTTCGCGCCGCGTCGGCGATGAAGTCCCAGGTCGGCGCGTCGGGCATGGTCAGCCCCGCCTTCTCGAACAGGTCCTTGCGGTACATCACCATCGAGCTTTCGCCGTAGAAGGGCGCTGCATAGAGCTTGTCATCAATGGTCAGGCCGGAGCGGATCGCCGGCAAGAGGTCGTCGACGTCGTAGCCGGCGCCGAGATTGTCGAGCGGCAGCAGCCAGCCCTGCTTGGCCCAGATCGGCACTTCATAGGTGCCGATGGTCATGATGTCGTACTGCCCGCCCTTGGTGGCGATATCCGTCGTCACGCGCTGGCGCAGCACGTTTTCCTCGAGCGTCACCCACTCGAGCGTAATGTCCGGGTTCTTGGACGTGAAATCATCCGTCAACTTCTGCATCCGGATCATGTCGCCGTTGTTCACGGTCGCAATGGTCAGCGTTTCTGCTTGGGCCAGACCTGACAATGCGACTGCCGAGCATGTGCCCAGCAGGAAAGTTCTCAAATTCATCGACTTCCTCCCAGAAGAAATGAGCATTTGCCTCGCTCATGGGCAATTACTCACTTCTTGCGGAAAAATGTCAATCCGCTTTCGTTGCTGCGCTGCAACGGAAACGGTACGGAACTGTTTTGATTGCGGATTTTTTATCAGCAGGCGTTCATATGAACGCGCAAAGGCCGGCGCATGGCCGGCCTTTGCGATGTGCATTCATTGCGATCAGGCGTTGAGCAGATAGGCGGCAGTCGCCTCATCGGTGATGATGCCGTTGATCACCCGGCCCTTGAGCGCAGCCCTGAGCGCCTCATGTTTGCGCCGCCCCTTGGCAATCCCGATCACCGACGTGGTGTCGCGCGACGGCAGGGGCACCGAGGCGACGCGATCGTTGAAACTGCCGGCAAGCAGCGCGCCGTCATGGTCGAACATCCAGCCGCAGATTTCGCCTGCCGCACCCGATCTGGTGAGTTGCCCCATTTCGTCCTGCGACAGAAACCCATCCTGGCAGAGCGGCGCGTCCGCGCCGAGCTCGCCGACGCCGACGAAGGCGACATTGGCTTCGGCTCCGAGTTTCAGCGCCACCTGGACGAGGCTCTGGCTGTGCAGCACCGCGCGCTCTTCCGGCGAGGCGGCAAGCACCGGCAGCGGCATCGGGAAATGCCGCGCCTTGACCGCATCGGCCATGCTGAAGATGACGTTGTAATAGGCGGCCGAGCCGTCGAGGCCGATATTGCCGGTCAGCGATACGATCCGGTGCTGCGGACATTCCATCGCCGGCAGCTGGTCGATCGCCGCCTTCAGCGTGCGGCCCGTGCCAATCGCCAGCACCTGGGGCTCGGGCAATTTGAGCCAGCGCTCGATTTCGGCAGCACCGGCCTCGGCGATGCCGACCGTTGTCGAACTCGACCCTGGGTCGCTCGGAACCACGTCCACATGTTTCAGTTCGTACTTGTCTCGAAGTCTTTCGGCTGCCTCCAGGCACGCGGCGATCGGATGATCGAGCCTGACCTTGATCAGGCGCTCGGCCATGGCGAGCGATACCAGCCGCTGGGCCGATTGCCGCGAGATGCCCATGACCGTGGCGATCTCATCCTGCGTGCGCCCGGCGACATAGTAGAGCCAGCCCGCGCGGGCAGCGTCATCAAGCCTGTTGTTCGCCTCGGCCCTGCGCGCCATGCCACTTCTCCGTTCCCCGGTGATTTCAGTATTTTCCGGTCGAATCAGCCCGAAAACACGGCAATCGCCTCCCCTGGAGCCAGATCGGGATGTCGGCGGAAAACCGCACATGCCCTTCCTCGTCCCGCTGCAATTTGCTGCCACTATTTGCCCTGCCCTGTCAAACTCCGGTCAAGAACAAGCACTTGGCAACGGCGCCGCAAAGCCCCGGTTCACAAGGCTTTCCGGTCTTTTCGGCGTCAAATTTTTACCGTTTGATAAAAAAATAAAGCGTGTTACCGTTCCATCATCCTGAGAAAACATTGGGAGCCAAGAATGGGAACGACGCAATCTGGGATCCTCGGCGGCCGCCTGCCGCTCGCGGACTACGAAACCAATTTCTCCGACCTTCATCCAGCGCTCGACAGGCACGAGGCGTTGGTCGCCTCCGACCGCTGTTACTTCTGTCACGACGCGCCGTGCATGACCGCCTGTCCCACCTCCATCGATATCCCGCTGTTCATTCGGCAGATATCGACGGGCAATCCGATCGGCTCGGCCAAGACGATCTTCGACCAGAACATTCTGGGCGGCATGTGCGCCCGCGTCTGTCCCACCGAAACGCTCTGCGAGCAGGCCTGTGTGCGCAACACGGCCGAGGAGCGTCCGGTCGAAATCGGCCGCCTGCAGCGCTACGCGACCGACATTGCGATGAAGGAGAACAAGCAGTTCTACACACGCGCAGCCTCATCCGGCCAAAGGGTTGCCGTTGTCGGCGCCGGCCCGGCCGGGCTTGCCTGCGCCCATCGCCTTGCGGTCAAGGGTCACGAGGTCGTCATCTATGACGCCCGGGAAAAATCCGGCGGCCTCAACGAATATGGCATCGCCGCCTATAAGTCCGTCGACGATTTCGCCCAGAGCGAGGTCGACTACGTGCTGTCGATCGGCGGCATCGAGGTGCGCAACGGCCAGGCGCTCGGCCGCGATTTCTCGCTTTCCGATCTCGCCGAACAATATGACGCCGTCTTCCTCGGCCTCGGTCTTGCCGGCGTCAACGCGCTGCGCATCGAGGGCGAAAACGCCGAAGGCGTCGACGACGCCGTCGACTTCATCTCAGCCCTTCGCCAGTCGAAGACCAAGGCCGACATCGCCGTCGGTCGCCGGGTCGTCGTACTCGGCGGCGGCATGACCGCCATCGACGCCGCCGTCCAGGCCAAGCTGCTGGGCGCGGAGGAAGTGACGATCTGCTACCGTCGCGGCAAGGAGCACATGAACGCATCGGAGTTCGAGCAGGATCTGGCCGCCTCCAAGGGCGTCACCATCCGCCACTGGCTGCAGCCCAAGCGCATTGCGCTGAAGGATGACAAGGTCGCTGGCATCGAGCTCGAATACACCACGCTCGTCGATGGAAAGCTGACCACGACAGGTGAAACGGGTATCATTGCCGCCGACCAGATCTTCAAGGCGATCGGCCAGACCTTCGAGGCATCGGGCCTCGGCTCGCTGGCGTTCGAAGGGGGCCGCATCGTCGTCGATGCCGAAGGCAAGACGTCGCTCCCGAATGTCTGGGCCGGTGGCGACTGCGTCGTCGGTGGCGAGGACCTGACGGTATCTGCCGTCGCCAATGGGCGCGATGCCGCCGAAGCGATCAACCGGGCTTTCGCCGCGGCCATGCCGCGCGCGAGCGCCGTTGCATAACGGATCGGGAGGATTGAACAATGGCTGATCTACGCAACAATTTTGTCGGCATCAAATCCCCGAATCCGTTCTGGCTGGCCTCTGCGCCACCGACGGACAAGGCCTATAACGTCGAGCGCGCCTTCAAGGCGGGCTGGGGCGGCGTCGTCTGGAAGACGCTCGGCGAGGAAGGTCCGCCGGTCGTCAACGTCAACGGCCCGCGCTACGGCGCGATCTGGGGCGCCGACCGACGGCTGCTCGGCCTCAACAACATCGAGCTCATCACCGACCGCGACCTCTATGTGAACCTGCGGGAAATGAAGCAGGTCAAGATGAACTGGCCGGACCGGGCGCTGATCGCCTCGATCATGGTGCCCTGCGAGGAGGAAGCCTGGAAGGCGATCCTGCCGCTGGTGGAAGAGACCAATGCCGACGGCATCGAACTCAACTTCGGCTGTCCGCACGGCATGTCCGAGCGCGGCATGGGTGCCGCGGTCGGGCAGGTGCCGGAATATATCGAGATGGTCGTTCGCTGGTGCAAGCAATACACGCGCATGCCCGTCATCACCAAGCTGACGCCCAACATCACCGACGTGCGCAAGCCGGCGCGCGCCGCCAAGGCCGGCGGCACCGATGCCGTGTCGCTGATCAACACGATCAATTCGATCGTATCGGTTGATCTCGACAACTTCGCCCCCAACCCGACGGTCGGCGGCAAGGGCACCCATGGCGGCTATTGCGGCCCGGCGGTCAAGCCGATCGCGCTCAACATGGTCGCCGAGATCGCCCGCGATCCCGAAACCTACGGCCTGCCGATCTCCGGCATCGGCGGCGTCACCACCTGGCGCGACGCGGCCGAGTTCCTGGTGCTCGGCGCCGGCAACGTGCAGGTCTGCACCGCGGCCATGACCTACGGCTTCAAGATCGTCCAGGAAATGATCTCGGGCCTCTCCGACTGGATGGATGCAAAGGGTCACCGCAACCTCGATGACATCACCGGCCGCGCCGTGCCGAACGTCACCGACTGGCAGTACCTCAACCTCAACTACATCGCCAAGGCCAAGATCGATCAGGATTCCTGCATCAAATGCGGCCGCTGTCACATCGCCTGCGAGGACACTTCGCATCAGGCGATCACCCAGTTCGTCAATGGCGTGCGCCATTTCGAGGTGATGGAAGACGAATGCGTCGGTTGCAATCTCTGCGTCAACGTCTGTCCTGTCGAAAACTGCATCACCATGGAAGAGCTGCCGGCAGGCGTGATGGATCAGCGCACCGGCAAGCCGGTCGATCCGAACTATGCCAACTGGACGACGCATCCGAACAACCCGATGGCCCGTCAGGCCGCGGAATAAGGAAACGGATCACACGATCCGCAGCCAGTTTGCGCAAACAACTTTGGCTCTCAGGAGCGCCGCCGGGTTTTCGATCCGGCGGCGGCTTTGTTCAATGCCCCTTAGACCTCGATGACCACCTTGCCGAAGGCGCCGCGATCGAGATGGGCCAGCGCCGCGCTGAGCTCCCCGAACGGGTAACGCGCATCGACCACGGGCTTCAGGCCGGTCCGGTCGACGGCCGCCACCAGATCCTCCAGTGCCCGGCGATGACCGACGCCAATGCCCTGAATGACCGGCGACTTCAAAAGCACCGGCGTCACCGGTGCCGAAATCTCCGCCCCCTCGAAAACGCCGATCACCGAGATCCGCCCCTGCACCGCCACCGCCTGCAAGGACCGACCGAGATTGGCGCCACCGGCAAGCTCGAGAATATGGTCGGCACCGCGGTCACCGGTAATCTCGAGCACACGCTCCACCCAGTCTTCGTTGGCGCGGTCGATACCGTGGTCGGCACCAAGTTCCAGCGCGCGATCGAGCTTGTCCCGGTTCGACGACGTGACAATGACTTCGGCGCCATGCGCCTTGGCGATCTGCAGTCCGAACAGCGAGACACCACCCGTCCCCTGCACCACGACGCGGTCGCCGGCCTTCGGCCGCCCCTTCTCCACAAGGGCGTACCAGGCGGTCACGCCGGCGCACGGCAAGGTGCAGGCCTCCCCGTCGTCGACGCTCTCAGGCGCCTGCACGAACCAGCCTTCCGGGAACGCGACATATTCCGAGGCGACGCCGGGGTTGAGACCGCCGAGCGCATAAGACGTCGGGTGACGCGCCGTGCCCGGCTTTTGCCCGTCGATCCAGGTGGGATCGAAGACGGAGATCACGCGATCCCCAGGCTGAAAGCGCGACACGCCACTGCCAACTGCTTCGACCACGCCGGCCATGTCGGATCCCGGCACGAAGGGGAAGGCGATCGGCATGCCCATACCGTTTTCGAGCACCAGCTTGTCGCGGAAATTGAGCGATATGGCGGTGGTGCGCACCAGCACGTCGCCCGGCCCCGCCTCCGGGATGGCCCGTTCCGTGAGCTTGAGGTTCTGAGCCCCAAGCGCATCGATCGTCCACTGTTTCATCAGTCCTGCCATGGTCTTGCCTTTCACCGTATCGAGTTGATGCACAAACCATAGCGTTGAATTTATCTCTCCAGTTGCGATATGATTTCGCCATATTGGTTCCCTGAAGGATACAAATATGAACGACCTGAACGGCGTCTCGGTGTTCGTGGAGGCAGCGGATGCGGGTGGATTTTCGGCAGCTGCGGAGCGCCTCAACCTGTCGCGCTCGGCGGTCGGCAAGACCGTAGCAAAGCTGGAACAAAGACTGGGCGTTCGCCTGTTTCACCGCACCACCCGTACCCAGAGCCTGACCGAAGAAGGCCTGCTGTTCTATGAGAACTGCCTGAGGGCGCTCAGCGAAATCCGGGCCGGCGAGGCCCTGCTGGAATCAGGCAAGCGCGAGATACAGGGGCGCCTGCGGCTGTCGATGCCTGTGCATTTCGGCCGGCTATGCGTCATGCCGTTGTTGTCGGAATTGCTCGGCCAGCATCCACGCCTGGAGTTCGATCTCAACTTCAGCGATCGCAATGTCGACCTGGTCGAGGATGGTTTCGATCTCGCCATCCGAACCGGCCCGCTTCGGGGCGACCCGGACCTCATGACGCGCAAGATCGCCGACCAGCGCATGACCGTCTGCGCTTCACCGGCCTACATCGCGGCGAATGGAGAGCCGAGGACCATCGACGACCTCTTGGCACGCCAGGCCATTCTCTATCGGCGCAGCGGTCAACCGCTCGCCTGGACGTTCCCGGTCAAATCGGGCCAGACCCGGACCGTGACGCCGCCGGCGCGGTTGCGGCTCGACGATCTGACGTCGATCGCCGACGCGGCGGCCGACGGTTTCGGCATCGCCTGGCTGCCCTGCTGGCTGGTGAACGAGCGCATCGCCTCCGGTTCGCTCGTGCGCGTGCTTTCCGAAGCGCCGGCGCTGTCCTACGGCACCTATGTCGTCTGGCCGAAGACCCAGTACATGCCGTCGAAATTGCGGTTGCTCATCGACACGCTTGCGGCGCGTCTGCCAGCCATGATGGAATGAGCGTGGTTGCCAGCGCGGCCACCGATGGAATGAACCCCCTCCGGCAGGTAAACCCGCCCGGATAGCGCCGGCGACCGATGACGCGCAAGACACGAAAACGAAACAGATTGTGTAGAAATGGTAAGTTGTCGGCGTATGCGATCTGGATAATAAAGGGGAAATAACCGAAGCCGGTGTTTCGCCGGCAGAGCTGGGCTCGCTATTTGACGATCATTTCCGCCAATAGACGCAAGCGCATACACCTCGTTTCCGGGGCAGTGCTTGGTACGTTCATCCTTGCCCATTTTCTCAATCATTCGCTCGGCCTGATTTCCATCGACGCGATGGAAGCTGGCCGCAAGGTATTCAGCGCCGTCTGGCACAGCGTGCCCGGCACGATCCTGCTCTATGGCGCGCTGCTCGCCCATTTCATCATGGCGCTCGACAGCATCTACCGCCGCCAGACCCTGCGCATGCCGATGCGCGAAGCGCTGAAGATCGTCTTCGGCCTCAGCCTGCCGTTCCTCCTGATCGGTCACGTGACCGCGACGCGGGTCGAGCCGCTCTTGACCGGCGTGGAAGCCGATTATCCCGGCATGCTGCGCGCACTCTGGTCGAGCTGGACCAATACCACCCGCCAGTCGCTCGCCCTGCTGCTCGCCTGGAGCCACGGCTGCCTCGGCGCCTGGTTCTGGATGCGCGGACGGACCTGGTTTCCGCGCTACGAAATCCTGCTCTATACCATCGCGATCCTCGTGCCGATCTTCGCGCTTCTCGGCTTCTTCAACGGAGCCCGCTCGCTGGAGCGAGACTATGAAGAGCATGGCGGTTATGGCGACAGGGCCGAAATCAGACCGGTCTACGACGTCGACCTGCTCGAACAGATAAGGCTCGGTCTCTATCTTGGCTTTGCAGGCCTGATCGGCGGCACTTTTCTCTTGCGGGTCGTGCCCAAGGGCGGGCGCATTCGCGTGCGTTATCCAGATGGCAGGATCGCCACCGTCAATCTCGGCTTCAGCGTGCTGGAGGCGAGCCGCGCCGCCGGCATTCCGCACGTCTCGGTCTGCGGCGGTCGTGGGCGCTGCTCCACCTGCCGCGTGCGCGTGATCCAGGGCCTCGAAGGAAATCCAGGCCCCGAGGACGCCGAGCGCACGACCCTGACGCGGATCGGCGCACCCGACAACGTCCGCCTGGCCTGCCAGTTCCGCCCGGTTCACAACGTCACCGTCGTGCCCATCCTCGATACCGACAGCATCGGCATCAAGAAGCAACTGGTGCGTCAGGATGGCGAAGGCCGCGAACGGCGCATCGCCGTACTCTTCTGCGACCTGCGCGGCTTTACCAGCATCGCGGAGCACAAGCTGCCGTTCGACACCGTCTTTCTACTCAACCGCTATTTCGAGATGGTCGGCGAGGCCGTCGAGGACTCCGGCGGCGTCATCGACAAGTTCATCGGCGACGGGGCGCTGGCGATCTTCGGGCTGAAGAGCTCCTTCACCGAGGCCTGCCAGCAATCGCTGGCGGCCGCCGTTCGCATCTCCAGGGGTATCGATGCCCTCAACCAGACCTTCGAAGGCGAACTCGACGAGCCGCTCCGGATCGCGATCGGCATGCATGCGGGGCCTGCCATCATCGGCGAGATCGGCTACGGCCAGGCAACGTCGCTGACCGCCGTCGGCGACACCATCAACACGGCAAGCCGGCTGGAAGGCCTTGCCAAGGAGCATGACGCCCAACTTGCCGTCTCCGCTGAACTCGTCAACCGCGCAGGCGTCGTCATGGACGCCCACAAGCGACTCGACATCAGCCTTCGCGGACGCCAGGCAACACTTGAAACCTGGATCGTCGGAAATGCCGGCGATCTTGAGAAGGCCTTGCAACCGTCACCGGCTCCGGCTTAGGTGCGCATGCGCGCGCGCCATCTGCATCGGATCCGGAAACCAGCATGAAACAGGACGTCTCGCCGAAAACGGCGCACCAGAGCCACGCCAAGGGCGTCGAAAAGCTCAAGGCGCATCTGGCGATGCTGACCTTTTCGGCGCTGATTGCCGGCTCCTTCTCCTTCGGCGGCCTGGCGGCCCAGCACATGGGCGCCGGTCCGCTGACGCTCTGGCGCTATCTCCTCACAGTCCTGGTGCTGGGCGCGCTCACCTTCGGTTATGCGCGGGTGCCGTTTCAGATCCCCAGGCAATTGTGGCGCTTCCTCATCCTCGGCGGGCTGATCGCCGTCTACATGCTGACGATGTTCAAGGCGCTGGAGTTCACCGATCCGGTATCGACCGGCGCCGTGTTCACGCTGATGCCGCTGCTCAGTGCCGGCTTTGCCTTCCTGCTGCTCGGTCAGCACACGCGGCCGGGCGTGCTTGCGGGCCTGATCATCGCCGCACTCGGCGCAGTCTGGGTAATCTTTCGCGCCGATGTCCAGGCAATCCTCGCCTTCGACATCGGCCAGGGCGAACTCATCTTTTTCGTCGGCGTCATCTGCCACGCGATCTATGTGCCGCTGATCCGCAAGTTCGACCGCAAGGAAAACCCTTTTGCCTTCGGGTTCTGGGTCGCCGCCTGCACCGTGCCGTGGCTGCTCGTGCCCGGCGCCGTCGGCCTTGCCACCACCGATTTTTCCAGCCTGCCGGCCATCGTCTGGATCGCCGTCGTTTACCTCGCGGTCGTGACGACCGCGATCACCTTCCTCCTGCTGCAGTTTGCCTCGATGCGGCTGCCATCGTCGAAGGTGCTGGGCTACGGCTATCTGACGCCGAGCTTCATCATTCTGCTTGAGGGCATTCTCGGCCATGGCTGGGTCAGCCTGCCGGTTCTCGCCGGCGCGCTCACGACGGCCTGCGGGTTGGCGCTGATGGCGCTACTGCCGGATTGAAAGCCGGCGTCTAGGATGCCGGCTGCTCGCTCACCTGCAGGCCGTCGACGAACAGACGCTCCAGGAAGCGAGCCGCATCCTCGAACCGTCCGTCGCCGGAATTGCCCTGCCCCAGCACCGCACGCACCTGCACGTCAAAGTCGGCATAATGCTGCGTCGTCGACCAGATCGCAAAGATCAGATGGTAGGGATCGCACTTGGCGATCTTGCCGGCCTTGGCCCAGGCACGGATGACCTCCGCCTTCTCGTCGACCAGTTCCTTCAGGGGTCCCTTGAGTTCGTCCTCGATATGCGGCGCGCCCTGCAACACTTCGTTGGCGAACAGTCGGCTTTCGCGCGGGAAATCGCGCGCCATCTCCAGTTTGCGCCTGATATAGCTGCGGATCTCCGAGACCGGGTTCCCCTCGGCGTCGAAGGCGCGCAGCGGATCGAGCCAGGTGTCGAGCACGCGGTCGATCAGCGCCCGGTGCATCGTTTCCTTGGTGCGGAAATAATAAAGTAGGTTCGGCTTCGACATGCCGGCGACATCGGCGATCTGGTCGACGGTCGCACCGCGAAAGCCGTGCGCCGAGAAAACCTCCAGCGCCGCCTCCAAAATGCGCTCTTCCTTCTCCCCCTGGATGCGTGTTCGCCTCTGGGTTCTGGCCGCTCTCGGAAGTACCATTTCGCCCCCTGCCGGTGCCCCGCACGCTGATCCGCTAAGGCCGTCTCTGCCCAAATTTCGGCGCCGCCATCTTTTCGGGCAACAACTTCGTTTTTTTGTTTTTCCGGCTTGAGTGCCGCAACGGAAGTTGTAATGTTTACCAACCGGTCAAATTATCAGCCAGTTCGCCAGCAAAGGCAACGACTGATCGAAGGGCACCAGAAAAAACCAAGCCTGGATTTGACCAAGGGAACATGAGGGGTATGCACCGCCTGAGGTGCCGCCTCAAAAGAATGAGGAGACCGCCGTGGCAGCACCTGGCGAGAACATGCGCGTCAATGCCGACCGCCTGTGGGATACGTTAATGGACATGGCCAAGATCGGCCCGGGTATCGCTGGCGGCAACAACCGCCAGACGCTGACGGACGAGGATGGCGAAGGCCGCAAGCTCTTCCAGTCCTGGTGCGATGAAGCGGGGCTCACCATGGGCGTCGACACCATGGGCAACATGTTCTTCACCCGCCCCGGTACCGACCCGGATGCGCTTCCCGTTTATGTCGGCTCCCACCTCGACACGCAGCCGACCGGCGGCAAGTTCGACGGCGTGCTCGGCGTCCTCGCTGGCCTCGAGGTCGTTCGCTCCATGAACGATCTCGGCATCAGGACCAAGCACCCGATCGTCGTCACCAACTGGACCAACGAGGAAGGCGCACGCTTTGCGCCTGCCATGCTCGCCTCCGGCGTCTTTGCCGGCGTGCACAGCCAGGACTTTGCCTATGGCCGCAAGGACCCCGAAGGCAAGACCTTCGGCGATGAACTGAAGCGCATCGGCTGGGTCGGCGACGAAGAGGTCGGCGCCCGCAAGATGCACGCCTATTTCGAGTACCACATCGAACAGGGGCCGATCCTCGAGGCGGAAAACAAGGACATCGGCGTCGTCACCCACTGTCAGGGCCTATGGTGGCTGGAATTCACGCTGACCGGGCGTGAGGCGCATACCGGCTCGACGCCGATGAACATGCGCGTCAATGCCGGCCTTGCCATGTCGCGCATCATAGAAATGGTTCAGGGCGTGGCGATGGAAAACCAGCCGGGCGCCGTCGGCGGCGTCGGCCAGGTGGTGTTCTCGCCCAATTCACGCAACGTGCTGCCGGGCAAGGTCGTCTTCACCGTCGACATCCGCTCGCCCGACAAGGCCAAGCTTGACCGGATGCGCGCCAAAATAGAGGCAGAGGCGCCGAAGATTGCCGATGCGCTCGGTGTTGGCTGTTCCGTCGAGGCCATCGGCCATTTCGAGCCGGTGACCTTCGATCCGAAGCTCGTCACCGCCGTGCGCAATGCCGCCGAAAGGCTGGGATACAGCCACATGAATTTGATCTCCGGCGCCGGACACGACGCCTGCTGGGCTGCCAAGGTCGCGCCGGCAACGATGATCATGTGCCCCTGCGTCGGTGGCCTCAGCCACAACGAGGCGGAGGATATCTCCAGGGAGTGGGCAGGCGCCGGTGCCGACGTCCTCTTCCACGCCGTCGTCGAAACGGCCGAAATCGTCGAATGAGTTTGCGGGCGGGACGAAAGTTCCGCCCTTTTTCGTGGCGGCCGCATGGCCACCGGAAGCACAATTGCGAGGATGAAAATCAATGAGCACTGTCATCAAGGGTGGAACCATCGTCACGGCCGACCTGACCTACAAGGCGGATGTGAAGATCGAAGGCGGCAGGATCGTCGAGATCGGGCCGAACCTTCAGGGCGACGAGACGCTCGACGCCGACGGCTGTTTCGTCATGCCCGGCGGCATCGACCCGCACACCCACCTCGAAATGCCGTTCATGGGCACCTATTCCTCGGATGATTTCGAAAGCGGCACACGGGCGGCGCTTGCCGGCGGCACCACCATGGTCGTGGATTTCGCCCTGCCCTCGCCCAACCAGTCGCTGCTCGAAGCGCTCACCATGTGGGACAACAAGTCGACCCGCGCCAACTGCGACTATTCCTTCCACATGGCGATCACCTGGTGGGGCGAAAAGGTCTTCAACGAGATGGAGACCATCGTCAAGGACAGGGGCATCAACACCTTCAAGCATTTCATGGCCTACAAGGGCGCCCTGATGGTGGATGACGACGAGATGTTCTCGTCCTTCCAGCGCTGCGCGGCACTTGGCGCGCTGCCACTCGTGCATGCGGAAAACGGCGACGTCGTCGCGCAATTGCAGGCAAAGCTGCTGGCCGAAGGCAACAACGGCCCGGAAGCGCACGCCTATTCGCGCCCCGCCGAAGTCGAAGGCGAGGCAACCAACCGCGCCATCATGATTGCCGACATGGCCGGCAGCCCCGTCTATATCGTTCACACCTCCTGCGAACAGGCGCATGAAGCGATCCGCCGAGCCCGTTCGAAGGGCATGCGGGTCTTCGGCGAGCCGCTGATCCAGCACCTGACGCTCGACGAGACCGAGTATTTCAACAAGGACTGGGACCATGCCGCCCGCCGCGTGATGTCGCCGCCGTTCCGCAACAAGCTGCATCAGGATAGTCTCTGGGCCGGCCTTGCTTCCGGTTCGCTGCAGGTGGTGGCGACCGACCACTGCGCCTTTACCTCCGAACAGAAGCGCTTTGGCGTCGGTGACTTCACCAAGATCCCCAACGGCACCGGCGGACTTGAAGACCGCATGCCGATGCTTTGGACCCACGGCGTCAACACCGGCCGCATCACAATGAACGAATTCGTGGCCGTCACCTCCACCAACATCGCCAAGATCCTCAACATCTACCCGAAGAAGGGTGCAGTGCTCGTCGGCGCCGATGCCGATCTCGTGGTCTGGGATCCCAAGCGCTCAAAGACGATCTCGGCCAAGAGCCAGCAGTCGGCGATCGACTACAACGTCTTCGAGGGCAAGGAGGTCAAGGGCCTGCCGCGCTACACGCTGACCCGCGGCGTCGTCGCCATCGAGGAAAGCACGATCAAGACGCGCGAGGGCCACGGCGAGTTCGTGCGCCGCGATCCGTTCCCGGCCGTCAGCGCGGCACTCACCACCTGGAAGGAAGTCACCGCGCCCCGTGCCGTCCAGCGCAGCGGCATCCCGGCGACCGGGGTGTGAGATTGGTGTATCGCGGCCTGCATGTCTTCACACCACTCTGTCCCACCGGACATGTTCCGCCGAACCGGCGGAACGCTTCGGTGCGGCGGCAGTCCGCGTCAGGCCGGCACGAGAACATCGAGCTCGGGCAAAAGCACGACGCTTTCCTGCTCGTTCGGATCCGTGCGGGCGATGACCGCCGAACAGGGCGCGTCCGAGAGGTTGGCCGGCAGATGCGGCACGCCGGCCGGAATGTAGAACATTTCGCCGGCCCGGACGACGACATGCTCCTCGAGCCTGTCGCCGAACCAGGTGTGCGCTTCTCCCGACAGCACATAGATCGCCGTCTCGTGGCTCTCATGCAGATGCGCCTTCGCACGCCCGCCGGGCGGGATCGTCAACAGGTGCATGCAGATGCCGGTCGCCCCGACGGTCTCCGCCGCGATGCCCTCGAAATAGCTGAGCCCCTGCTTTCCGGCATATCCGCTGCCGGGGCGAACCACGCGACAGCCAGGATTGGATGATCGAGACATGACTGTTCTCCAGAATTCCCTGAAAAACCAGCAGCAAACGGCTCCGCTTCCAAATCCGCGATTGCATGTTGCCGGTCCGGATAGCAGTCTGACACAGCCAAGCCAGAATGAGTATTCGCCGATGACGTCCAATACCGCATCCGTGGTTTCGGCCCGGGACCTCTGCCTGACCTTCGAGACCGCCGATGGCCCGGTCAACGCCCTGACAGGCGTCAATCTCGACGTGGCCAAGGGGGATTTCGTCTCCTTCATCGGCCCCTCCGGCTGCGGCAAGACCACGTTCCTGCGCGTGATCGCCGACCTCGAAAAGGCAACCGCCGGCATCATCACCGTCAACGGCATGACGCCCGAGGAAGCGCGAAAGCAGCGCGCCTACGGCTACGTGTTTCAGGCGGCCGCCCTTTATCCCTGGCGGACCATCGAAAACAACATCGCCCTGCCGCTGGAAATCATGGGCTACTCCAAGGCGGAGAGACAAGCACGCATCGACCGCACGCTCGATCTGGTCAACCTCACGGGCTTCGGCAAAAAATATCCCTGGCAGCTTTCGGGCGGGATGCAGCAACGCGCCTCGATCGCCCGCGCGCTCGCCTTCGATGCCGATCTCCTCTTGATGGACGAGCCATTCGGCGCGCTCGACGAGATCGTTCGCGACCACCTGAACGAGCAGCTTCTGAAACTCTGGGCCCGCACGAACAAAACCATCTGTTTCGTGACACACTCGATCCCCGAGGCCGTCTATCTCTCCACCAAGATCGTGGTGATGAGCCCCCGCCCCGGCCGCGTCACCGACGTGATCGAATCGCCCCTGCCGCGCGAGCGTCCGCTCGGCATCCGCGAAACGCCAGAGTTTCTCGAGATCGCCCATCGCGTCCGCGAGGGCCTGCGCGCGGGTCACAGCTATGAGGAATAGCGCGGCGCCTTCGACGATCTGCCGTGCTGCAACGCGAGGCGACATGAGCGCCTGCGCCGACATACTCAACCGATGGATCGATGCGACGCCCTGGATGCCGCGCATCCACGATCATGCCGACGTCGAGCGATATTATGTCGAGACAGTCTTTCCGGAGCGCACCGTGATCGTCGCCGAGCGGGACAACCGGGTCGCCGGCTTCATGGCGCTCTCCGGCGATCACTTCGTCACGGCGCTGTACATCGATACGCCTAATCGCGGCACGGGCGTCGGCAGCGACCTCATCGAGACGGCCAAGGCGCTGTCGCCGCAGGAATTGAACCTCTGGACCTTCGAGGCAAACGATAGGGCCCAGCGCTTTTACGAGAACCAAGGTTTCTCCGCCTTTCGCCGGACCGATGGCGACAACGAAGAAAGCCTGCCCGACATACTCTACCATTGGCGTGGAGCGGAGGGCCGGCGATGAACCTTGCCTATGTGCTCTGGCTGCTGCTGGCTACCACCATCTTTCTCGGCGGTGCGACGGCCTCGCGCGCCTACGTCTCCAACAGCCATGTCGGCGTGCTGATCCTGGCGCTGGGGCTCTACATGGTCGGCAACATCATCATGGTGAAGCTGATGCGCGACGGCGGCCTTGGCCTTGCGATCTCGTTGTCGGCCATCGTGCAACTGGTCCTCGTCAACATCATCGCCTTTGCCGTCTTCGGCGAAAGGCTGAGCCTCACCCAGGCGGCCGGCGTCATGCTCGGCATTGCCGCCATGGGCCTGATGCTGCTGCCCACAAGCGGAAAGGCGTGACGATGCGCGAGGAAAGCTTCCTTCGAGACAAACTCCTGCCCGTCGGCACCGTCGTCGCGCTGCTGATCGTCATCTGGTACGTCGCAGCCGTATTCCTGAATGCGCCGTTCGAGCGCGACACCGCTGCCCGTGCCGGCACCGAGATCGGTTTCTCTGAGATCGTCCACAACACCATGGCGCAGGAGCGGCCCGTGCTGCCGGCGCCGCATCAGGTGATCGCCGAGATCTGGGACACGACCTTCAACAAGCCGATCACCTCGAAACGCAGCCTGGTCTACCACGCCTGGATCACGCTTTCGGCCACGCTTCTCGGCTTCGGCATCGGCGCCGTGCTCGGCATTCTCCTTGCCATCGGCATCGTGCACAACCGCGCGATGGACCGGTCGCTGATGCCCTGGGTGATCGCCAGCCAGACGATCCCGATCCTTGCCGTGGCGCCGATGATCATCGTCGTCCTCAATGCCATCGGCATTTCGGGCCTGCTGCCCAAAGCGCTGATCTCGACCTATCTGTCGTTCTTCCCGGTCGTCGTCGGCATGGTCAAGGGCCTGCGCAGCCCGGAAGTGATCCAGCTCGACCTTATGCACACCTACAACGCCTCCAAGGCGCAGACCTTCTGGAAGCTGCGCTGGCCGTCGTCGATGCCCTATCTCTTCACGTCGCTGAAGGTTGCGGTCGCCATCTCGCTCGTGGGTGCCATCGTCGGTGAACTGCCGACCGGGGCCGTCGCCGGTCTCGGCGCCCGGTTGCTTGCCGGCTCCTACTACGGCCAGACGGTGCAGATCTGGTCGGCCCTGTTCATGGCGGCAGCGCTTGCCGCCGTCCTCGTCATGATCGTCGGCTTTGCGCACACCGCCGTCCTGAAGCGCATGGGGGCCAAGCCATGAACCTTCCGATCCTGATGGCCGCCATCGTCTTCTGGCTTGCGGCCTGGGCCTTCAACGAATGGCTGGTACGCCAGCGTTTCGAAAGCGACGCCGCCAACAGCGCGGCGCGCTTCGCAGTGCCGCTCCTCTTCGGCATCACCCTCCTGGTGCTTTGGGAGGGCATCGTGCGTGGCTTCTCAGTGCCCTCGGTCCTGCTGCCGGCACCCTCGATGATCTGGCAGCGCCTGATCAGTTCGGTGCCGACGCTCATGGCCGACTTCCGCCAGACCTTCCTGAAGGCGGTGCTGACGGGCTATGCGCTCGGTTGCGGCCTCGGTTTCGTCGTCGCCATTCTAATCGACCGCTCGCCCTTCCTGCAAAAAGGACTGCTGCCGCTCGGCAATTTCGTCTCTGCGCTACCGGTCATCGGCGTCGCGCCGATCATGGTCATGTGGTTCGGGTTCGATTGGCAGTCCAAGGTCGCCGTCGTCGTCATCATGACCTTCTTCCCGATGCTGGTGAACACCATCGCTGGGCTGGCGGCGTCCAGCCACATGGAGCGCGACCTGATGCAGACCTATGCCGCGTCCTGGTGGCAGACGCTGATCAAGCTGCGCCTGCCCGCTGCCTGGCCGTTCATCTTCAACGCGCTGAAAATCAACTCCACCCTGGCGCTGATCGGTGCCATCGTCGCCGAATTCTTCGGGACACCCATTGTCGGCATGGGGTTCCGGATCTCCACGGAAGTGGGCCGCATGAACGTCGACATGGTCTGGGCCGAAATCGCCGTCGCGGCGGTGGCAGGTTCGGCTTTTTATGGGGTGGTGGCGCTCATCGAGCGCGCCGTCACCTTCTGGCATCCCTCCATCCGCGGAGGGCGCGCCTGAAAACGACGCAGTGATCCAAAGAAAATGAAGCAAAAACAAGAGGGAACTGACATGAACAAGAGACTTGCATCGCTTCTCGCCGCAGGCGTCTTTTCGCTTACAGCGTTCCACGCCCAAGCCGCCGACAAGGTGACACTGCAGCTGAAATGGGTCACGCAGGCCCAGTTCGCCGGCTACTACGTCGCCAAGGACAAGGGCTTCTACGATGAAGAAGGCCTCGACGTCGACATCAAGCCGGGCGGCCCGGATATCGCTCCGGCCCAGGTGATTGCCGGCGGCGGCGCCGACGTGGTCGTCGACTGGATGCCGTCAGCCCTTGCCACGCGCGAAAAGGGCGTGCCGCTCGTCAACATCGCCCAGCCGTTCAAAAAGTCGGGCATGATGCTGACCTGCCTCAAGGAAAGCGGTGTCACCAGCCCGGACAAGTTCAAGGGCCATACGCTCGGCGTCTGGTTCTTCGGCAACGAGTATCCGTTCCTGTCCTGGATGTCGCATCTGAAGATCCCGACCGACGGCGGGCCGGAAGGCGTGACGGTTCTGAAGCAGGGCTTCAACGTCGATCCGCTGATCCAGAAGCAGGCGGCTTGCATCTCGACCATGACCTACAACGAATATTGGCAGGTCATCGACGCGGGCATCAAGCCGGACGATCTCGTCACCTTCCAGTACGAGGACCAGGGCGTGGCGACGCTCGAAGACGGTCTCTACGTACTCGAAGACAAGCTCAAGGACCCGGCCTTCAAGGAGAAGATGGTCAAGTTCGTGCGCGCCTCGATGAAGGGCTGGAAATACGCCGAGCAGAACCCGGATGAAGCGGCCGACATCGTTCTCGAAAACGACTCGACCGGCGCCCAGACCGAAAAGCACCAGAAGCGCATGATGGGCGAAGTCGCCAAGCTGACCGCCGGCTCGAACGGCGCGCTCGACGAAGCCGACTACAAGCGCACCGTGCAGTCGCTGCTTTCGGGCGGGTCCGATCCGGTCATTTCCAAGGAGCCGGCCGGTGCATGGACGCACGAGATCACTGACGCCGCGCTGAAGTAAAACGAAATAAAACGAAACAAACGACAGAAGAGGGTCGTGCGACAGTTGTCGCGCGGCCCTCTTCCGTTTCAAAGGGGGCTGTTCAAGGCCCGCCAGGGTTGCCGCGAATTTCCGGGCGTGGGGGTGGCAATTCGGCGGTAACGGGGCGTTGATGCGCCCGGAATGTCAAGATCGTGTCGAGATTGCAACCAAGACTGCAGAACGACAGAAATATTGAGGAACCATCACTTCACCGCACTTGTAAGCATCTGATGTGAAGATTACATAGGCGCGGATGTTTGTTGGAGGCAAGCACACGGGAGGAGTTCATTTTTCCGATCTGTTTGCCTGCGGGAGCCTCTCCCGTCCGGCCCGCGCTCACGGTCTGATACCGTGTCTGCGGCGCAGGAAAATACCATGGCCGTGCGCCCATGCCTTGCTTCGCCTGGTCCGCGGCAGCAAGCGTCGGCGAGACTGAAAATCGCTTGATTGCATAGGGATCCGGCCCAAAAAGCCGAGATCCAACTTTATGTCGTTTCCGTTGCCAGGATTGTAAAGCCGATGGCTCACAAAGTATTACCTCTTCTCAGCGTTTGCGCTGCGATGATCATTGCTCCCATTTCCAGTGCATTCGCCGAGGAAGCAGCCAAGGCCCAGCCGGCGCAGAACCTGCCCTCGATCATCGTCACCGAGGCGGTCGATCAGCAGATCACCGACCGGGTCGTTGCAACCGGGACGATACAGGCGGTGGAGCAGGTCTATGTGGCGCCGCTGGTCGAGGGACTGTCGATCCGATCGCTCAATGTCGACATCGGCGACAAGGTTGAGGAAGGCAGCGTTCTCGTGGTCCTCAACGACGACGCGTTGCGGCTCGAAAAGAGCCAGCTCGAAGCCTCGCTTGCCAAGGCTGAGGCCGGGCTCGCGCAGCTCAACGCCCAGCTTGTTGAAGCGAAATCCAACTCCGACGAAGCCACGCGCGTCAGCGATCGCAACGCCGAGCTTGCCAAGAACGGCACCGTGTCGACGGCCGAAGCCGATCGCGTCCGCGCGCTTGCGGCGGCCACCCGCGCCCGTGTCCGCTCCGCCGAGCAGGCCGTCGCCGTCTCCAACGCCGATATCAAGGTGGCTCAAGCCCAGATCGACGACATCGACCTTCGGCTCATGCGAACCGAAGTCAAGGCACCGGTGGCCGGCGTGATCTCGGCCAAGAATGCCAAGATCGGCGCGATCGCCAACGGCAGCGGCGAACCGTTGTTCGCGATGATCCGCGATGGCGCCATTGAGATGAAGGCCGACGTCGCCGAAGCCGACATTATCAAGCTTGCTATTGGCCAGCCGGCAACGATCACCCTTGCCGGCGGAAACACCAGGGTCGAGGGCACTATCCGCCTGATCGCACCGACGGTCGATCCCGTTTCACGCCTTGGCACCGTGTTCATCAGCCTCAAGGACACCGCCAAGGCGCGGTCCGGCATGTATGCCAGCGCCATCATCACCGCCGAAGAGAAGAAGGCTATCGTTCTGCCGCAAACGGCGGTGACCATCGAGGATGGCAAGACCATCGTGCGCAAGGTCGATGGCGGCGTGGTGAACATCATCCCGGTGACGACCGGCATCTCCGATGGCAAGTTCGTCGAGGTGGTCGAAGGATTGAAGGCGGGTGAACAGGTCGTGGCCAGGGCCGGCGCCTATGTGCGCGACGGTGACCACATCAATCCCGTCAAATCCGCCCAGCCAGCGACCAACTGACAGGAACCGTGACCATGAATTTCTCAGCCTGGTCCATCCGCAATCCGATCGCTCCGATCCTCGCCTTCTTCGTGCTTCTGGTGCTCGGCTATCAGTCGTTCAACAGCCTGCCGATCACCCGCTTCCCCAACATCGACGTGCCGATCGTCTCGATCAGCGTGGCGCAGAGCGGTGCCTCGCCGGCCGAACTCGAAACCCAGGTCACCAAGGAAATCGAGGACGCGGTCGCCAGCGTCACCGGCGTCGACCATATTCAGTCGACGATCAACGACGGTACATCGACGACCGCCGTGATCTTCCGCATGGAAGTGCCGACGACGCAAGCCGTCCAGGACGTCAAGGACGCCATCGACCGTATCCGCGGCGACCTGCCGACCTCGATCGAGGAGCCGATCGTCTCCAAGGTCGACGTCGAGGGCCAGGCTATCCAGACCTTCTCCGTCTCGGCGCCGGGCATGTCGCTGGAAGAACTCTCCTGGTTCGTCGACGACGTCATCAAGCGCGAAATTCAGGGCAAGAGCGGCATCGGCCGCGTCGACCGCTACGGCGGCGCCGACCGCGAGGTTCGCGTCGAGCTCAATGAGGACAAGCTGAACTCGCTCGGCATCACCGCCGCCGACGTCAACGGCCAGCTTCGCCGCATGAACATGGATCTGGGCTCCGGTCGCGGTCAGGTGGGTGGCAGCGAGCAGGCGATCCGCACGCTCGGCGATGCCCGCAACGTCGACCAGCTCGCCAACACCATGATCTCGGTACCGAGCGGTCGCTTCGTTCGTCTTTCCGAACTCGGCACCGTCACCGACACCTATGAGGAGCCCCGCTCCTTCTCGCGCTTCAACGGCAATCCCGGCGTGACCTTCGCGGTTTTCCGCGCCAAGGGCGCAAGCGAGGTGAGCGTCGCCGAAACCGTTGCCAAGTCGCTGGAAAAGGTCCGCGCCACGAACCCCGACGTCACCATCGAGATGGTCGACGATTCCGTCTACTTCACCTACGGAAACTATGAAGCCGCCCTGCACACGCTGATGGAAGGCGCATTGCTCGCCGTCATCGTCGTCATGCTGTTCCTGCGCAACTGGCGCGCGACGCTGATTTGCGCCGTCGCCCTGCCGCTCTCAGCGATCCCGACCTTCTGGGTCATGGAGATACTCGGCTTCTCGCTCAATCTCGTCAGCTTCCTGGCGCTGACGCTGGCAACGGGCATTCTCGTCGACGACGCGATCGTCGAGATCGAGAACATCGAGCGGCATATCCATATGGGCAAATCGCCCTACAAGGCGGCGATCGAGGCGGCGGACGAAATCGGCCTGGCCGTGATTGCCACCACGTTCACCATCATCGCGGTGTTCATACCGGTGTCGTTCATGCCGGGCATCGTCGGGCAGTACTTCATCCAGTTCGGCCTGACCGTTGCCGTGTCGGTGTTCTTCTCGCTGCTCGTCGCGCGCCTGATCACGCCCGTCATGGCCGCCTATCTGATGCGCCCGTCGAAACTCGATGGCCACCACGCCGAAGACGGCGCTCTGATGCGTCGCTACACGCGTCTGGTTCAAGCGACGACGAAGCGCTGGTACATGCGTTACCTGACGGTGCTCGTCGCGATCGGCGTCACCGTCGCCTCCGTGGCTGCGCTGTTCATGTTCGTGCCTGGTGGCTTCCTGCCCCCTGATGACACGTCACGCGTCAGCCTGTCGGTCGAACTTGCGCCGGACGCCATGCTCGAGGACACGGACCGCACGACTGCGCAGATCTACGACAGGGTCAAGGACCTCGAAGGCGTGGAGAGCGTCTTCGTGCTCGGTGGCGCCTCGCCCAAGGGCGACCTGGAATTGCGCCGTGCCACGGTTACGGTGCTGCTCGAAAAGCGCGATCACTCGCTGGTCAACAAGGTCGTCAACGATGTGCTCGGCCGCCTGCCCGTCATTGGTCAGTACCTGCCGAAGCTTGAGCCGGAAGGCCGCATCATTCCCCAGGCACAGATCGAGAAGGAGATATTCGCCCGCGTCCGCGACTTGCCGGACGTGCGGGTCATCAAGCTCAACGACCGCGGCGAGCGAGAACTGTCGTTCAATCTGCTGTCCAACAACGAGAAGGACCTGGACAAGGCCGTCGCTGTTCTCGAAGGCAAGCTGCGCAGCGATCCGCTGCTCGCCAATGTCAGCCCCGACGGCGCCCTGCCCCGTCCGGAACTGCAGATCCGTCCGCGCGACGAGCAGATGTCGCGCCTCGGCATCACCACCGCCCAGATTTCGGAAGTCATCCGGGTCGCCACCATCGGCGACATCGACGCGGCCCTGACAAAAATCGCGCTCGATGGCCGGCTCATCCCGATCCGTGTCCAGGTCAACCGCGATTTCCGCACGGATATCGCTGCCATCCGCAGCCTGAAGATCCAGACGGCGTCGGGTTCGACGGTGCCGTTGTCCAGCGTTGCCGACATCAACTACTCCGAGGGCCCGAGTTCGATCAAACGCTACGATCGCAACCGCGTCGTCGCACTTGGCGCGGATCTTCCGATCGGCGTCGCGCTCAACACGGCCTCGGCACGCTTCGAGCAGATTGCCGCCGAAGCGAAGATGCCGAGCACCGTGCAACTGCTCAAGAGCGGCGATGCCGAAGTCGAGGAGGAGATGCAGGTCAGCTTCGTCAACGCCATGCTGCTTGGCCTGATGCTGGTGCTCGTGGTGTTGATCCTGCTGTTCAAGGATGTGATCCAGCCCTTCACCATCCTGTTCTCGCTGCCGCTTGCCATGGGCGGTGTCGCGGCCGGCCTGATCCTGACGCAGAACTCGCTGTCGATGCCGGTTCTGATCGGCATCCTGATGCTGATGGGCATCGTCACGAAGAACGCGATCCTGCTGGTCGATTTCGGCATCGAGATGATGCACCACGGCATGGACCGCACGCAGGCGATGATCGAGGCAGGCCGCAAGCGCGCCCGTCCGATCATCATGACCTCGATCGCCATGTCGGCGGGCATGCTGCCCTCCGCGCTTGGCGTCGGCGAAGGCGGCTCGTTCCGTGCACCGATGGCGATCGCCGTCATTGGCGGCATCATCGTCTCGACGATCCTCAGCCTCGTCGTCGTGCCTTCCTTCTTCCTGATCATGGATGACCTGTCGCGCCTGCTCGCCTGGGCCTTCGGCCGCTTCGTCGGCAAGAAGGATGACGAAAACCTGCCGCTCGACCGCGAAGCCCTGACCGAACGGGTCAACGACCAGAGCAAGTCGATCGAAGGACTGGAAGAGCGCCTCAAGACGATCGAAGACGGTCAGCCGAAAGCCAAGTCCACGGGCAAGGTGATCAACCACCCGGCACTTGCTGCCGAATAGCCTGGACAAATCGCCCGACAACAAGGCCCGCGCTGATAGGCGCGGGCTTTTTTGTGCCGGCTATTTGATCGAGGTCAATTCGCGTTTCAAAAGCACGGCTACCCTGACGCGACTTTGATTTAGGGCCGGTGCGATGAAGACCTTGCGATTGAACTCGAGTGACAGAGCGGTGCTTTTGGGCTCCCGCTTCTTCGAGAAGCTGTCAGCGGCGGCTTCCAATGCCGTTCTCGAAGGCGCGGTGGTTACCAACCACGAGGAGCACGATGTCCTGTTTCACCAGGACGAAACGGTCGACAGCGTCTTCTGCGTTCTGTCCGGTCTGGTGCGTCTCTATCGCCTCGGCAAGGATGGCCGCGAGGCCGACATCGCCGTTTTCCCCAAAGGCGAGCTTTTCGGCGAAAGCGCCATGTTCCTCGGTAACCGTGCGACCGCAAGCGCCCGGGCAATCGGATCCTCGACAATCGCGCGCCTCGACAGCCGCAACTTGCGTAGCCTTGCCGAAACGCATCCCGATATTGCCCAGGCACTGATGGAATTGCTCTGCAGGCACGGCCAGATGGCCGAGGACTGCCTGGCGGAAGACCGTCTGCTGACGGCGCCGCAGCGTGTCGCCAACTACATTCTCGGCCATTGCCCGGACGGGTCGACGACGTTTTCGTTCCGGCTGCCGTTCCAGAAGAATGTACTGGCGGGCAAGCTCGGGCTCGCGCCAGAAGCGCTCTCGCGCGCCTTCTCGGCGCTGCGCCGCTCCGGCGTCACCGTCAAGGGACGCATGATCGAGATCCACGATCGCAACGCTCTCGAGCGTTTCTAGGCCTTTCCGGCTGAAACGGCATCGGGGAAGCGCACCATCTCCCCCTCTTCCGTTCTACGCATCTCCCGACGGACAGCCGCTTCCAACGTCTGCTGGCGTTCGCCTGCGAGACACGCTGAGCGTCACGACCGCTTCAGATCCGGCAAAACGGAGCGCCCGGCATTGCTCAAAGGCCGCCATGCAGCGTCAGGAAGTCGACGATCCGGCTGACACCCTCACCGCGTTTCATGTCGGTAAAAACGAAAGGCTTTTCCGCCCGCATCCGGGTGGCGTCGCGGTTCATCACCTCGAGATCAGCGCCGACATAGGGGGCGAGATCCTGCTTGTTGATGACAAGCAGGTCGGACTTGGTGATCCCGGGCCCGCCCTTGCGCGGGATTTCCTCACCCTGGCAGACGGAGATGACATAGATCGTCAGATCGGCGAGGTCGGGAGAGAAGGTGGCCGCCAGATTGTCGCCACCGGATTCGATGAACACGACATCAAGATCGGGAAAGCGACGGTTGAGGTCGGCGATCGCCTGCAGGTTGATCGTCGCGTCTTCGCGGATAGCGGTGTGCGGACAACCGCCAGTCTCGACGCCGACGATGCGATCGGAAGGCAATGCCTGCATGCGCACCAGCGCCTCGGCGTCTTCCTTGGTGTAGATATCGTTGGTGACGACGGCGACAGAGTACTTCTCCCGCATCGCCTTGCAGAGCTTGTCCGTCAGCGCCGTCTTTCCGGAGCCGACGGGGCCGCCGATGCCGATGCGCAGTGGACCATTCTTCGATGTCATGTACGTTCCTTTCGAAGGCGATGCTCAGTGTCCGAGACGGTCCAAACCTGTGGCGCCAATCCTATGCGCAAAGACCTTATTTCGCTTAGACTTTCACATTTCTCGCGCCGTGCTGCACAGCGCTTCTCCTCGGAAAAGCCCTAGGAGCGGAAGAGCCGGGAATGCAGGGTTTCGTGTCTCAAAGACGAGATATCGGCCGTGATCGCGGCCGAACCAAGATCGTCCAGCGAGGCAGCACACGCCTTTTCCGCGATCGCCGCGATTGTCGGCTCCAGTGACGCGATCACGCCGACGCCATCGCGCTGGCCGGTCACGCCGCAGCGGATGGCGACCGAGACCGCGTTCGAAATCGAGGCATGCAGATAGGCGGCAATCGCCGGCTCAAGCCCGGTTGCATGGGCACCGGCAATCGCGCCAACTGCGACAGGATAGGCGACGCCATCACCCAGCCTCTCCATCACCGGATGCGGCCAATGCCGCGCAGCAGCCAGAAAGGCATCGCCCTGCAGCATGGTTTCCATATGTCGCTCGCGGCTGGTCGCCATCGCCACGGCCAGTTCGATCACGCAATGGAGCCGGGCCGGTTCCTCGAACGCCCGATAGGCTTCGCCAAGCAGCACCGCATCGTTCCACCCGGATCCATGGCAAAGCATTGTCTCAAGCCACGACCGCAGGCTCCCGGCGTCAGACACATGGCCATCGTGAACGGCCTGCTCCAACCCGTTCGAGTAGGAGAAGGCACCGACCGGAAAGGCCGGTGACAGCCAGGCCACGAGGCGGAGCAGCGCCTGCGTGTCGACCCGTTCAGCCATGGTGATGATGGTTGTGACCGTGGTCGTGCCCACCGGCCGCGTGATAGGCGCCACGCACCGGATGAAACGGCTCGGAAACCTCGGTGACAACAGCCCCCAGCCCTTCGAGCATCGCCCGGATGACCGGATCGCGGGCAATCAGGATGCGGCCCGTCTCGATCTGCGCCGGCAGGTGGCGGTTGCCCAGATGCCAGGCGAGTTCGATGAGGTGCAGCGGATCGCGCGGGCGGATCGCGTAGAGCGCTTCGGGCGCCGCAAGAACCTGGATATAGCCGCCGCCATCGAGCACCAGCAGATCGCCATCCGCCAGCATCACCGCTTCCTTCAGATCCAGCATGACGACATCGTCGTTTTCGAGGTGCAGCAGCTTGCGGCGCAGATGCCGCGCATCATGGGAAAGCGTCACGCTGTGCAGCGGCGCCTTGTCCCTGTCGCCAGGCGAAAGCACCTCGGTGGAGCGATAGGGCATCTCAGAGCACCTCGACCTTTTCCGGATGCACGAGTTCGATACGCGCCTCGATGAGCAGATCAGCCATCGCGGCCTGAAAAGCCTTCAGATGCGGTTCGGCGAAATGCGCATCGACGGCCGCCCTGTCCTTCCAGGTTTCGACGAACACCAGCGTGTCCGGGTCGGCCGGCTTTTGGTAGAGTTCGTAGCTGATGCAGCCCGCCTCGCGCCGTGTGGCCTCGATCAGCGGTGCAGCCAGCGGCAGGACGTCCACCCCCTTGCCCTTGTGTGCGGTCAGATAAGCGATAATGTAAACCATTGAACCCTCGACATCTTTTTCATCTTGCAATGTAGCAAGAAAAAACCCCGGCGCCAGCACCGGGGTTTCGAAAATCCATCCGTTCGCAGAGCCGATCAGGCTGCGAGCTTCTGCGACTTCAGCGTCTCGAGGATGTTCTGCGGCGAGGAAACGCCATAGGGATCGCTGTCGCAATTGTCGGAGTAGCCTTCTTCCTCGAACCACTGCACGACGACGCCGTTATCGACGACGGCGGCGTAGCGCCAGGAGCGCATGCCGAAACCAAGGTTGTCCTTGGCAACGAGCATGCCCATCTTGCGGGTGAATTCGCCCGAGCCGTCGGGGATCAGCTTGACGTTTTCGAGGTTCTGGGACTTGCCCCAGGCGTTCATCACGAACGCGTCGTTGACCGAGATGCAGTAGATTTCGTCAACGCCTTCAGCGTTGAACTCGGCCGTCAGCTTCTCGAAATCGGGCAGCTGGAACGTCGAGCAGGTGGGCGTGAAAGCGCCCGGCAGCGAAAACAGCACGACGCGCTTTCCGGCGAAGTAATCGTCGGAAGAAACATCCTGCCAACGGAACGGGTTGGAGCCGCCGACGGCTTCATCGCGAATGCGGGTGCGGAACGTTACGGACGGTACTTTTCTGCCGAGCATGGTCATCTCCTTCGGTGCGGGCACTCGATTGCGAGCGGCCTTTGGAGAACAGTCGCAGTCGAGGAAAATTTCAGCCCGCTTCCTACCGGAGATTCCGCTGCGGCGCACGGCGAAAGGCTGCATTTCACAGCCCTGCATGGCAGGCATGCGACGGGCGCATGCCTCTTCCAGCCCATCTCGAGCACGGCAATGCGTCAGTTGTGCAGCCGCAACGACAGGCCGAGGGTCGATGGCACAGGATTCCAGAGCCCCGTCTGCAATCCCGCTTCGCGCAGCGCCCGCGCGGTCCAGGTGTTGCAGCCAAACAGTGCGTTGAACGTTCCCTCTGCCTCGAAGAAGCGGTCGGCGTAACCATAGGAAAAGCCTTCGACCGGTACGACGGCGCCGTCTTTCCTGGCAAAACTTTGCGAGATGAACGTCATCAGCCTTTCGAACGCGGCGCGGTCCAGGTCCACGCTTGCGACCGACGGCTGGGGCTCAACGATCGCCCCGGCGATATCCACGTGCATCACCGAGCGGTCGACCGTCAGCGCCCTGAAGACCGGCATCGGCTTCAGGTCGGACCATGTCGGCGTTTCCAGATAAAACGACCGGCCGCCCCAGCCGAAGATCAGCCATCTCGCCTCCGGATGATCGAGCGGTACGCCCGCCTCGCCGGTGAAACCAAACCGCGCGCGCGTCTCGTCATTCAGCGGAATGGCGATATCGGTGTGGATCGGGCTCGAGAGAATCAGGATGCGTTCGCCGACTGCGGTCGTTGCTGCTGCTGTCGCCGTCGTCGGTAGCAGCGGCCGCGGCACGACCGTTCCAAGCACGACAGCCAAGATCAGCCCGAGTAGGCCGAACGCGATCCATTTGAGCGCTCGCCCGATACCGCTTTTTCGCGACAAGACCGCCTGCCACTCAGAACAGGAAATAGCGCTGCGCCATCGGCAGCACCGTTGCCGGCTCGCAGGTGAGCAACTCGCCGTCGGCACGCACCTCGTATGTCTCCGGATCGACCTCGATATGCGGCGTCAGGTTGTTGTGGATCATCGACGCCTTGCCGATGCCGCCGCGGGTGTTTTTGACCGCGACCAGTTGCTTGGCAACGCCGAGCCGACCGGTAAGCCCGGCATCGAGCGAGGCCTGCGAGACGAAGGTAACGGAGGAATTGGTGCGGCTCTTGCCATAGGCGCCGAACATCGGCCGGTAATGCACCGGCTGCGGCGTGGGGATCGAGGCATTGGGGTCGCCCATCGGGGCGGCCGCGATCGTGCCGCCGATCAGCACCAGGTCGGGCTTCACCCCGAAGAAGGCCGGGTTCCAGAGCACGATATCGGCACGCTTGCCGACCTCGAGCGAACCGAGCTCATGGCTGAGGCCATGGGCGATCGCCGGGTTGATGGTGTATTTGGCAATGTAGCGCTTGACCCTGACATTGTCGTTGTCGCCGGTCTCTTGCGGCAGCGGCCCACGCTGGCGCTTCATCTTGTCGGCGGTCTGCCAGGTGCGGATCGCCACCTCGCCGACACGGCCCATCGCCTGGCTGTCGGACGAGATAATCGAGAAGGCGCCGATATCGTGCAGGATGTCTTCGGCGGCGATCGTTTCCTTGCGGATCCGGCTTTCGGCAAAGGCGATGTCCTCGGGGATCGACGGCGACAGGTGATGGCAGACCATCAGCATGTCCAAATGCTCGGCGAGCGTGTTCTTCGTGTAGGGCCGTGTCGGATTGGTCGAGGACGGGATGACGTTCGGCTGGCCGCAGATCTTGATGATATCGGGCGCATGGCCGCCGCCCGCGCCTTCCGTATGGTAGGCATGGATGGTGCGGCCCCGGATCGCCGCGATCGTATCCTCGACGAAGCCGCTCTCGTTCAGCGTGTCGGTATGGACCATCACCTGAACGTCGTATTCGTCGGCAACGCCGAGGCAGCAGTCGATAGCTGCCGGTGTCGAGCCCCAGTCCTCGTGCAGCTTCAGCGACGTCGCGCCTGCAAGCACCATCTCGACCAGGGCGCCGGGAAGCGAAGCATTGCCCTTGCCGGCAAAGGCAAGGTTCATCGGAAAGGCGTCCGCCGCCTCGATCATGCGGGCAAGATGCCACGGGCCCGGCGTGCAGGTGGTGGCAAGCGTGCCATGCGCGGGTCCCGTGCCGCCGCCGAGCATGCAGGTCAGCCCGCTCATCAGCGCTTCCTCGATCTGCTGCGGGCAGATGAAGTGGATGTGGCTGTCCATGCCGCCTGCCGTGACGATCTTGCCCTCGCCGGCGATCACCTCGGTTCCAGGCCCGACGATGATCGTCACGCCGGGCTGCATGTCGGGATTTCCGGCCTTGCCGATCGCCGCGATGCGCCCGTCCTTCAAGCCGATGTCGGCCTTGACGATGCCCCAGTGGTCGACGATCAGCGCATTGGTGATGACGGTATCGACAGCACCGGCCGCCCGCGTCACCTGGCTCTGGCCCATGCCGTCGCGGATGACCTTGCCGCCGCCGAACTTCACTTCCTCGCCATAGGTGGTGAAGTCCTTCTCCACTTCGATGAACAGCTCGGTGTCGGCGAGCCGGACCTTGTCGCCGACCGTCGGGCCGAACATGTTGGCATAGGCGGCGCGCGACATCTTGTAGGGCATGGGTTCAGGCTCCTTGGGACAAGTCTGAAAAAGATGAGGGAAGACGACGAAGACGGCCCTCGGCCACAAGGGCCTCGACGTAGCGACGCTCGGCACCGAAGGGATGCAGCCCCCAGCCGGCATGACCGAAGCCGGCGAGAACGATATCGTCACCAGGCATGGCAAAGTCGGAAAGCACGTCGGCGATCAGCACCATTCCGCTCGACGGAACGACGTATGGCGTGGGCGCGTACCGTGCCAGGTCCCGATCCAGCTGTTCATGCACGGTCACCGGAATGACGCGATGTTTGCGACCCGTCGCAGCGGTGAAGCTGACGAAACCGGCTGTGTAGTCGTCGCAGAAATCGTCGAGGTCCGGGTGCGTTTCGGCCAGGGCTGCCCGCATTCCGGTGAATTTCTCGGCCGCGCGCACGCTCCAGATTTCGCGGGATTGCCGGACAGCGGCGCTGTTCTTCCAGCGTCCGCCGCCGAGCATGGCAAGTGCGGGCCGGCCGGTATTGCAAACGGCAATGATATCGGTCTTCGTCCCGCCCGCGCCGACGGAGCGGCAATCGTTGAAACGAATGACGACATGGGCAGCATCAATCGTTGCGGCGGGGCCCGTCGGCACCTCCCCGTTTCCGACAATCACGATGGTGCGGCCCTCCATCGCGCTAGTTCTCCGACGGCTCGAGCAGCACCTTCAGCTCCTCGGTGCGCGCCCTGGTCAACTCGGCCAGGCACACGGAGACGAGCATCGGCTCCAGAGATCCGCCACGCGCCGCGAAACCGGCAAGCTCGCACTGCCCATCGCGATAGCCGATCCAGGCGCGTTGGGCTTTTTTCAACGCCTCCTCGGCCCCGACATAGTCCGCGCTCATGTCGGCGAGCTCCTCGTCCTTGGCGCGCATCGCGGTAACGGTCTGCTTGTAGACGACATTGAGTTCGGTATCGGCCGCCCCATAGTCTTCGTTGGCGCAGATGTTCATGTCCGCCTGCGTTGTCGCATTGGCGCAGTCGACATCCTCCTCCTGCGCAAAGGCCGGCATGGCGGCGAGCAGCAAGGCGCTCGCGATCAGCATTGTTCGCATTGTCATCCCTAAAGCTTTCCCATGACCTTCTGGCGGAAGCCGAATACCTCGCGCTTTCCCGAAAGCGGGATCAGCGTCACCTGCCGTTTCTGTCCCGGCTCGAAGCGCACGGCCGTGCCGGCGGGAATGTCGAGGCGTTTGCCGTGGGCGGCGCTGCGGTCGAAGTCGAGCCCGGCATTGGTTTCGGCAAAATGATAGTGGCTTCCGACCTGCACCGGCCGGTCACCGGTGTTGGAAACCTCGATCGTCACCGTCTCGTGGCCGTGGTTGAGTTCGATGTCGCCGCTCGCGGCGATGATTTCCCCTGGGATCATGTCTCGCTCGCCCCCCTCTCAGGCCGCGTTGGCATCGGTGCAGCCCCGAGGCTTCAAGACCCGCTCGGTCGACGCAGGATATTTTGCAAGCAGCGCGACAGGGCGCACGGGGCGTGGCGTAAACTGACCGGCGCAATTTGGGCAGGCGCCGCCAAGCACGCCCTCGACACAGTCGACGCAGAAGGTGCACTCGAAGGTGCAGATCATCGCCTCGCGGCTTTCGGGTGGCAGGTCCTTGTCGCAGCATTCGCAGTTCGGGCGCAGTGCCAGCATGTGCTTGCCTCCTCAGCGGATCGGTTCATGGACGGTGACGAGCTTGGTGCCGTCAGGGAACGTCGCCTCGACCTGGATATCGTGGATCATCTCCGCGATCCCTTCCATCACCTGTGCGCGGGTGATCACATGGGCGCCCGCCTCCATCAATTCGGCGACCGACCGGCCGTCACGCGCACCTTCGACGACGAAGTCGGTAATCAGCGCGATCGCTTCGGGATGGTTGAGCTTGACGCCGCGCTCCAGGCGGCGACGGGCAACCATCGCGGCCATGGAAATCAACAGCTTGTCCTTTTCGCGCGGGGTCAGGTTCATGCGTCGCCACCGGTTTCATTGTGCATTAGAGAACCCAGACTTTCGGCACTGTCTTTTGCTTGCGCAAGTGCGAAATGACCGGGATGAGGATTTTTCTGAGCGCGAACCCGTCGGCCGCCGCAAAGCGTCCAATAAGCTTGTCGCGACCGCCGAGTTTGATGTGGCTGACACCTGCTCCCGCTTGCGCCTCGACGAGCGCGCGCAACCGCGGCAGCAACATCTCGCTATCAGGGCCGGTGTAGAACAGCGTCGCAAACGCCACGCTGCCGGCAAGAACGGCGGTCCGGGCAACAAGCGCGGCGATGTCATCGGCAAATGTCAGGTTTTCAGCATGCAGCAGCCTGCTATCGACGCGAATGCGCCAGCGGTCGCGAAAGAGGCCAGCCTGCATCGCTTCACCCATGGCCTTGCGACCGAGGAGCACGGCCTCGACGGCCAGAAATGTCGCGTCACCATCGAGCTCGACGTCGAGCGCGCGTGTCAGCGAGGCGCGGTCGAACAGGATCGTTTCCTGCGGCAGCCAGTCCACCCGCGCCCCTGCTGCAACCTTGATGCGTGTCGTGACCTCGACCGTGCCGGCACTCGCCTTGTAGATCTTCTCGCAGGCCTGCGTGCTGACGGCCAGTTCGGTTGCCGGGCCGGCTTCGATCTCCCAGGCCATGCGATCGCCGCCGGTCAGCCCCCCCGACGAATTGATCAGCACCGCTTCCATCGAATTGTCGAAAGTGCTGGGCAGCCGGATCTTGGCGCAGCCTTCCTGGTAGAGCGCATCGATACGCGTGCGACCGGCGGCCACTTTCGCGACCAGCCGCCCCTTTCCGAACGCCCGCTGCGGGGCGATGATGGCCGCATTGCTCATGTTCATCGGCTGCCATCGTCGGCATCTCGCGACGCCAAGTCAAGTTATTGTTTTGCAAAGAAAATCGGCAAGATGATCGCTTTATGAGCAGCAGGTGCCCATCAAACAGCCAGCCTGTCAGGCGACCCTATCCGGCGGCTCACGCCCGTCGAAGAAGGCGGTGATATTGTCGACCACCTTCATGCCCATGGCGACCCGCGTTTCCTCCGTCGCGCTGCCAAGATGCGGTAGCAGAACGACGTTTTCGAGCACCCGCAAGCCTTCCGGAACGTTCGGTTCCGCCTCGAAGACGTCGAGACCGGCGCCCCTGATTACGCCATTCTTCAGCGCATCGGTCAAAGCTGGCTCGTCGACCACATCGCCACGCGCCGTGTTGACGAGGTACGCACCCGGTTTCATCCTAGCCAGCCGCTCTGCGTTGATCAGATGCCGGTTCTCGCCACCACCGGGGCAATGCAGCGACACGAAGTCGGCGATCTCCAGCACCTCGTCGACCGTATCGAGCTGGCGGGCGCCATAACGTGCCGCTTCCGCCGCATCGACGCGCGAGCGGTTGTAGAACACCACCTCCATGTCGAAACCGAAGTGACAGCGTTTTGCCATCGCCTTGCCGATGCGGCCAAAACCGATGATCCCAAGCGTCTTGCCGGTCACTTTGCTCCCGATCATGTGCGTCGGTCGCCAGCCGGTCCATTCGCCGGCCCTGACCTGACGCTCGCCCTCGCCCGCACGCCGCGCGACCGCCAGAAGCAGCGTCATGGCGATATCGGCGGTGCAATCGGTCAGGACGCCGGGCGTGTTGGTGACGGCAATGCCGGCGGCCTTGGCGGCGGCAACGTCGATATGATTGTAACCCACACCATAGTTGCCGAGGATCCTTGCCGTCACGCCGCCACCGTCGAAAAGCTGCGACGGCAGGCGGTCGGAAACGGTCGGCAACACCGCATCGTATTCGCGCAAGGACCGCGCCAGTTGTTCGGCGGACATCGGCGCATCGGTCTCGTTCAACGCGACATCGAACCGCTCGGCCAGCACGCGCTCCACCGCTTGCGGCCAACGGCGGGTGACGAGAATACGCGGCTTGGAACTCATGGGGAAACCTCTGCAGATAGAATCGTAGCAGCGATTGTGCACGAAATGGCAGCCGGCGACAGCCCGCTTGCCCGGCCGAGGAGACTCTGTGACGTCCTGGCGGCGGCCATCAAGGCCCAGCCCGCCTGGACGCATAGGCTCCCGAAACAAAAAAGCCCGGCGATCGCTCGCCGGGCCTTTGAAGTTCTGACGTGGTTCAGCGAACCTCGAAGCGAGTTTTACTCGTTTTCGAAGTAGCTGTACTTGCCGTCTTCACCCTTCTTCCAGGTGTACATGACGTAGTCCGGGCGGGTGATGTCGCCCTTTTCGTCATAGCCGAGTTCGCCGATGGCGGTCTTGAACGGACCCTTGCCCTTGATCGCTTCAGCAACGGCCTGCGGGTCGGTGGTGCCGCCAGCCTTGGCAGCTTCAGCGACAACCTGCAGAGCAGCGTAGGCGTAAAGCGTGTAGGCTTCCGGTTCGAAGCCGGCAGCGCGGAACTTCTCGACGAGTTCCTTGGCAGCCGGGTTCTTGCGCGGATCCGGAGCGAACGTCATCAGCGTGCCGTCAACGGCGTCGCCTGCGATCGAGGCCAGTTCGTTCGAAACGATACCGTCGCCCGACATCAGGGTAGCCTTCAGGCCCTGGTCCTTCATCTGACGCATGATCAGGCCGGCTTCGGTGTGCAGACCGCCGTAGTAGACGATCGAGACGCCGGCTTCCTTCATCTTGGCGATGAGGGCCGAGAAGTCCTTGTCACCGGTGTTGATGCCTTCGTAGAGGGCTTCGTTGAGACCGGCTTCGTTCATCGCCTTCTTGGTTTCATCGGCAAGGCCCTGACCATAGGGGGTCTTGTCGTGAATGACGGCGATCTTGGCATCCTTGTGGTTGGCAGCAAGGAAGGCACCGGCAACAGCGCCCTGCTGGTCGTCACGACCGCAAGTACGGAAGGTGTTCCAGAGGCCGCGCTCGGTGAACTGTGGATTGGTGGAAGCCGGCGTGACCTGAAGAATGCCGTTTTCGGCATAGACTTCCGAAGCCGGGATCGACACGCCCGAGTTGAAGTGGCCGACGACGAACTTCACGCCATCAGCAACGAACTTGTTGGCGACGGATACGCCCTGCTTGGCGTCAGAGACGTCGTCGCCGAGCACAACCTTGATCTGTTCCCCGTTGATACCACCGGCAGCATTGATGTCGGCAGCAGCCTGTTCGGCGCCTTTCTGCAGCTGTGCACCGAAGGCAGCGTTCGGGCCGGTCAGCGGGCCAGCAACACCAACGAGAATATCAGCCCATGCGGTGCCGCTGAAAGCGACCATTGCCGACAGGGCAACGGCCGACAGAAGAGACTTTTTCATTCTTGTTACTCCCAATTATCCGAGCGGGTCTCGTTACCAACCTGCGCAATGCCCACCGTAATTTGCGCCGGTGTTTCTTTCGCACCGGCCGCGGCGGCCGACGCGCGCTGTTCCCTTTATTTGGCTTTCCACGAGAATGGCGAAGCCTTCTCATAGAGCCAATAGTAGTTATTGGTCATTTGCTTGGTCCGGTAGTACCGGAAACCTGCGGTAGCAAACAACAAAAGCACGATCGTGTCCACGATATAGTAATGCAGACTGAACATCGTGCCTTCGAAGAGGGCATGGTGCACAAAGCGGATGCCAACCCCCAGCAACGCCACGTAGAGAAAGAGGCGCGGTAGCTCCTCCCAGCCCTCAGCGACGCTCTTTCCCGTTCTCCAGGCGGTCCAGCCGCCCAGAACACAGGTGATGAAAAGAAACTGCCAGACCGACACTTCTTCGTAGAGAATACCCTGCATGTCACAAACTCCAGATGCGGCGCATCAGTGGCGGCCGCCTTCGAGATAGGCCGCGCGGACTTCCGGATTGGCGAGCAGTTCCTTGCCCGAGCCGCTCATCGTCACGCGGCCGTTGACCATGACGTAACCGCGGTCGGAAAGCTTCAAGGCGCCGAATGCGTTCTGCTCGACGAGGAACACGGTCAGCCCCTCCTCCTTGTTCAGCTTCTTGATGGCTTCGAAGATGCCCTTGACGATCAGCGGTGCGAGGCCGAGAGACGGTTCGTCCAGCAGCAGCAGCTTCGGACGCGCCATCAGCGCGCGACCGATCGACAGCATCTGCTGCTCGCCGCCCGAAAGCGTACCGCCACGCTGCGCCTGCCGCTCTTTCAGCCGCGGGAACATCCTGAACACCTTCTCCACGTCCTCGTCGAAGTGTTTGAGGTTGTCGAGGCTCGCGCCCATCTGCAGGTTTTCGAACACGGTCATGCGCGGGAAGATGCGACGGCCTTCCGGCGACTGCGCGATGCGCAGCCGGGCAATCTCGTGCGTCGGCATGCGGGTAATGTCCTGGCCCTCGAAGATGACAGAGCCGGTGCGGGCCTGCGGGCTGCCGCAGATCGTCATCATCAGGGTCGACTTGCCGGCGCCGTTGGCGCCGATCAGGCAGACGATTTCACCACGATGCACTTCCACATCGACGCCACTCAGCGCCCGGATATTCCCGTAGTAGGTCTCGACGGCTTTGACTTGAAGAAGGGGCGCGCTCATGGCTTGGAGCCCCCCTTCCCGCCTTCGATTTCCTCGATCTCTTCAATCACCTCGTCAACCTCTTCGTCCTCGACACCCAGATAGGCCGCAATGACCCGCGGATCGTTCTTCACGAAATCCGGGTTGCCGTCGGAAATCTTCTGGCCGTATTCCAGAACGACCACGTGGTCGGAAATCTCCATCACCACTGACATGTCGTGCTCGATCAACAGGATCGAGGTGCCCGTCTCGCCACGGATACCCTGCAGCAGCTCGTTGAGCGCCAGCGATTCACGCGGGTTCAGACCGGCCGCCGGCTCGTCGAGGCACAGAAGCTCGGGCCCCGTGCACATGGCGCGGGCAATCTCGAGCCGGCGCTGGGCGCCATAGGGCAGATCGCCGGCCGGATCGTCGGCGCGGTCGACGAGCGACGCCTTCTCCAGCCAGTGGCGGGCAAGCTCGATCGATTCCTTCGAGGCCTGCTTGTAGGCAGGAAAGCCGAGCAGCCCGAGGAATGTATAGCCGGACGCCTGCATCAGCTTGTTGTGCTGGGCGACGAGCAGGTTCTCAAGAACGGTCAGACCGGAGAACATCCGGATGTTCTGGAAGGTGCGCGCGACCTTGGCCTGCTTGGTGATCTCGAAATCCGGCAGGCGTTCCAGCAGATATTCCTTACCGGACTTCTGCTTCATGGTGATCATGCCCATCGTCGGCTTGTAGAAGCCGGTGATGCAGTTGAACACCGTGGTCTTGCCGGCCCCGTTGGGACCGATCAGCGCGGTGATGTCGCCGCGATAGGCCTCGAAGGAGAAGTCGTTGATGGCCATCAGACCACCGAAGCGCATCGACAGGTGTTCAACCGAGAGAATGGGGTCTTTTTTCATTGTCGTTGTCTCAAGGGCCATCAGCCATGCCCCTCCTTGGTGAAGCTGCCGGAGATCGCCTTGCGTTCGCGCAGGAACGCTGTCGGTTCACGCGAGCCGACGAAACCACGCGGTTTCCAGACCATGACCACGACCATCGCCAGACCGAAGATCAGCATGCGGTAGAGTTCGGGCGTAAAGTCCGGTCCGAAGACCGCCTTGAGGAATGACAGTTCGCGCAGGATTTCCGTGCCGCCGATCATCACGGCCGCCGCGATGGCGATGCCGGTGAGCGATCCCATGCCGCCGAGAACCACGATCGCCAGGATGACTGCGGATTCGAGGAAGACGAAGGATTCAGGCGAAACGAAGCCCTGGCGCACGGCGAAGAAGGCGCCGGCGAAACCGCCGAACATCGCACCCGTCGCAAACGCCGTCAGCTTGGTCGTTACCGTGTTGATGCCGAGCGACCGGCAGGCGATCTCGTCCTCGCGCAATGCCTCCCAGGCGCGACCGATCGGCATGCGACGCAGGCGGATGGTGACGTAGGCGGTCAGAAGGGCGAGCGCCAGGATCAAGTAGAACAGGAAGATCTTGTAGTAGGCCGACGACATCGACAGGCCCATCATCGCCGCAAAGCCATCCTTGGACGCATCGAACTTGATGCCGAACAGCGTTGCCTTGGCGATACCGGACACGCCGAACGTTCCCTTGGTCACCTCGGTCCAGTTTATCAGCACAAGCCGGATGATTTCACCGAAGGCCAATGTAACGATCGCGAGATAGTCCCCCCGCAGCCTCAGAACCGGGAAACCGAGGATCATGCCCCAGAAGGCAGCAAGAATGCCGGCAACCGGCAGCAGGATCCAGAAGGACAGCCCGAAGTAGCTGGACAGCAGCGCGTAGGAATAGGCACCGACCGCATAGAAGGCGACATAGCCAAGGTCGAGCAGGCCCGCGAGCCCGACGACGATGTTGAGGCCCCAGGCGAGCATCACGTAGATCAGGATCTGAACACCGAAGTTATCGACCCATTTCAGCGAGCCTTGTACGCCGACGAGGGCGAGGATCACGGGCGGATAGAGGATAAGTGCTACGATGGCGATCTTGGAGAAGTGACGCTTGAAGAAGGTCTCTTCCTTGACGACATCCTCCTGCGCCGCCTTGGCTGCCTTGCGGCGCGCCATGGCCGGCTGGACATAGGCGACCATCAGGAACCGACCGACGGCGGCGACGATCACAAAGATCGCAAGCAGGCCCCAGCGTTGCGTCAGGATCAACTCGTTGCGGATGTTCTGGTCGGACTTCAGGCCGACGAACAGCACGAAGAGGCCGAGAGAGATCAGGCCCGCGAAGACAGCCTCGCGCAGGGCCCGCGCCGTCAGGTCACTGCCGGCGCTTGCAGATGTAGAAGCAATGTTTGCCATTGATTTATACCTTCTCGACTTCCGGTCGTCCGAGTATGCCAGACGGCTTGAAGATCAGGACGATTGCGAGAATGGAGAACGTCGCAACATCCTTGTAGTCGATGGTGAAATAAGCGGACCAGAGGGACTCGATGAGGCCGATCAACAGGCCGCCAAGAACAGCACCCGGCAGAGAGCCGATGCCGCCAAGAACAGCTGCAGTAAAGGCCTTGACGCCCGGAACAAATCCGTCGGTAAAGACGACCACACCATAATACATCAGGTACATGGTGCCGGCGACGGCGGCGAGTGCCGCGCCCATGATGAAGGTCACCGAGATGGTGCGATCGACGTCGACGCCCAGCAGTGCCGCCATCTTGCGGTCCTGTTCGGTCGCACGCTGCGCCCGACCAAGCGGCGTCTTGTTGACGATGTACCAGAACACGGACAACAGAACCGCCGTGACGACGATGATGATGATCTGCTTCAGCGAAATGGTGATGCCGAACACCTCGTAAACCGAGGAAACCAGCGGCGGGATCGGCTTGTTGCGCGGACCCTGCGTGACCTGGATGAAGTTCGACAGCGCGATCGACATGCCGATGGCGGTGATCAGCGGGGCGAGCCGGAACGAACCGCGCAGCGGCCGGTAGGCCACCCGCTCGATGGTCCAGTTCCACAGCGCCGCCGTCAGCATGCCGACGACCATCATCAGCAACAGGGCAAGTACAACCGGAACGCCGGCCATGAATGTCGTGAGAAGTAGAAAGACAATCAATGCGGCGAAACCGCCGAGCATGAAAATATCGCCGTGGGCGAAGTTGATCATGCCAATGATGCCGTAGACCATGGTATAACCAATTGCGATCATACCATAAATAGACCCAAGAGTCAGCCCGTTGACGAGCTGCTGGACGAAATACTCCATCAATCTTCCCCTGGACCAGATCCATAAGGTCCGGTCTCTTGTTTTTTTGAGCTCATTGTTGAGCGTTCTGTTTGATCGATTCCATACCTCTTTCAAACGAAAAGAAAAGCTAAAAAACGTGGGAGCGGCAAAATCTTCGCCGATAAAATCGATTTGGCGCTTTTGAAGTCATAAAAAACAAAAAAAATGCACGTCTTGCCTGCGCAATAGTCGACTTTAGTCTAAAATGGCGTGTGATCCCGCCTGGGCATGAATCGCCAAACAACAAGACCAGCGCGCCGAATCCGTCGCCGTCAGGCACGCATTCGCTCGCCGTTGGCGTCAAACAGCGGGTAGGATTGTAACCGCGCCGGCAGGATTTCGCCAAGCAACTCGATCGACCAGCCCGTCTCGCGATCGGCGATCTCCTTCGGCACGTAGCCGAGCGCCACCGACACGCCGCTCGCGTGAGCGTAACCGCCCGAGGTCACCCAGCCGCGCACGGCGCCTTCGAAATAGATCGGTTCGTCGCCGATAACGTCGGCATCGCGTGCCTCAAGCACGAAAGTGCGCAGGCGAAGCTGCCCGCCCCCGGCCTTCTCGGCGATTGCCGCCGCCTTTCCGATGAAGTCCGCCGGTTTGCCCAGCGCCACGAACCGGCCAAGACCCGCCTCCAGCGGCCCATAGAGCGGCCGATATTCGCGCGACCAGCTGCCGAAGGATTTTTCGAGCCGCAGCGCATTGAGGGCCCGAAGGCCGAACAGCCGGATGCCGAAGGCAGCGCCCTTGTCCAGGATCAGCTCGAACAGATAGCGCTGATATTCCGGCCTCATCCAGATCTCGTAGCCGAGATCGCCCGTGTAGCTGACGCGTCCGACGAGGGCGGGCGCCATGCCGAGATCCATGCGGCGAACATCCATGAAGGCAAAGGCCGGATCGCCGACATCGAGATGGGTCAGCGTTGCCAGCAGGTCGCGCGCCTTCGGCCCGGCGATCGACAGGCCGACCAGCTCCAGCTTCAGCGCACGGACGCTGACCGAACCGTCATCGGGCAGGTGCGCCTCGAACCAGCGCATGTGGTAATCCTCGGCGATGCCGGAGCCGATGAGGAGGAAGTCCTGCTCGCCGAGCCTGGCAAGCGTGAAGTCGCCGATCAGTTTGCCGTCGTCCTTCAGCATCGGCGCCAAGGCCATGCGACCGATTGCCGGAATGCGGCACGTGAGCATCCGGTCGAGCCAGGCCTCGGCCCCTGCCCCCCTGATCTCGTACTTGGCAAAGCCGGATGTCTCCATTAGCCCGACAGCGGTGCGCACCGCTCGGGCCTCCTCGCCGACGGTGTCGAAGTCGGTCGAGCGGCGCCAGGAGAAATGATCCTCCACGCCCGCAGGCGCAAACCAGAGCGGCGTTTCCAGACCGTAGGACGCGCCGAACACGGCCCCTTCCGCCTTCAGCCGGTCGTAGATCGGCGTCGTCAGCAAGGGCCGGCCGGCCGGCAGTTCCTCGTTGGGATAGCGGATCGAGAAGCGCCGCGAGTAGTTCTCGCGCACCTTGGCATTCGTATAGGCAAGCGTGGCGTAGTCGCCGTAGCGCGCCAGATCCATGGCGAAAACGTCGAAGCCCGGATCGCCCTCGATGATCCAGTTGGCAAGCGCCAGCCCGACGCCGCCGCCCTGGCTGAAGCCGGCCATGACGGCGCAGGCAGACCAGAAATTGCGCAAGCCCCTGACCGGCCCGACCAGCGGGTTGCCATCCGGCGAGAAGGTGAAGGGCCCATTGATGACCTTCTTGATGCCGGCCCTGTTGAAGGCCGGGAAATGCCGGAAGCCGACTTCAAGCTCGGGCGAAATACGGTCGATGTCCTCGGCCAGCAGCTCATGGCCGAAATCCCAGGGCGTCGTCACCGGCGACCATGGTCGGCACGCCTTCTCATAGGTGCCCATCAGCATGCCCTGACGTTCCTGGCGCAGGTAGATCTCGCCGTCGAAATCGACGCAGTGCATCAGCTCCTTGCCGCGCGTCTGGTTGAATTCGATGACTTCGGGCATATCCTCGGTGATGAGATACATGTGCTCCATCGCGAGCACCGGCAGCTCCAGCCCGACCATCCGGCCGACCTCGCGCGCCCAGAGACCCGCGGCATTGACCACATGCTCGGCGATGATCTCGCCCTGGTTGGTGATCACGCGCCAGGACCCGTCCTCGCGCTGCACCAGGTCCTCGACCTTTGTGTGGAGATAGATCTCGGCGCCATTCTTCTTGGCCGACTTCGCATAGGCATGAGTCGTGCCATAGGGATCGAGATGCCCCTCGACCGGGTCGAACACCGCGCCGACGAACTGGTCGGGATCAAGCAGCGGCATCAGGTCATGGGCTTCCTTCGGCGTCAAAAGCTCGGCGTCGAGGCCCATGTAGCGCCCCTTGGCGAGGATCGACTTCATCCAGTCGAAGCGCTCCTTGGTCGCCGCCAGCATCATGCCCGAGGTCATGTGCAGGCCGATGTCCTGGCCGGAATAGTCCTGGATCTCCTTGTAGAGCTCGACCGTATACTTCTGCAGCTTGGCGACGTTGGGGTCGCCGTTGATCGTGTGCATGCCGCCGGCCGCATGCCAGGTCGAGCCGGAGGTCAGTTCCGATCGCTCGAGAAGCACCACGTCGGTCCAGCCGAACTTCGTCAGGTGATAGAGGATCGAGCAACCGACAACGCCGCCACCGATCACGACGACTCTGGCATGGCTTTTCATGCGCACACTCCGCTTCCCGCGCGTCCGGGCGAGGCGCGGCTCGATTTCCAGGGAAAGGCATCAGGCACGGCTGCCGTCCGCAACGCCCGGTTCCGGCTCAAGAACGGCGATTGGCGAACGGGTAAAAGCCTAGTCAGAAAGCCGGCGTCGATAAAGACGTGCCTGCGAAGGACGCTTGTCCGTTTCCGCCATTCACTGGCGGATCGGCGACCCAAAAGCGGCATGCGATGCCGCTTTTGATTTCACTCGGAAAAAGCCGAGGAAATGTCGAACTGGCGGCCCATTGTCATCAGGTCATCGAACAGCGATTCGGCGAAGCTGCGCGCGACGATCAGTTCAAAGACATCCGCGCCGCTTGCCATCAGATTGACGGCGATATGGCCGCACAGGACGTTGGTGCTGCCGCCGGGGGCAAAGGCCGCAGGATGGAGGTCAACGCCGATGCCCTTGGCAAGGATCGGCCGCGCGGACGGCCCGGAAAGGCGAAGGAGCACACGCCCGTCGCTCTGGTCGACGACGTGCGCCTGTGTCCCGCAGAGCATGTCGAGACGCCGCATGAGGCCGACAGGCGTATCGACGTGCGACACCACCAGCCACTCGCCGGGACCGCAATAGCGCAGCGACAGATCGGGCGTCGACGAGAGCGCCCGCTCCACCGCCGCATCGAGACCGGCATAGGCGAGCACGGTCGCGATCGCCTGCCAATGGCTGACCTCGAGGTGATCCGCATTGGCGGGCTTCGGCGTGCCGCGCAGCTTCTGGTCGAGCGCGTGGCGGTTGTTGTAGTCGCGAACCATCGCCGCCTCCTCAGGCTTTCAGCTTCGTGTTTTCGGAACCGACGAACACCGGGTCGCAAACCTCGGCGGTCACCTCGTGATCGCGCAGCCTGTCCCAGACGACGATCTTCTCGCCATAGCGCTCACGCCCGGATTTGAGGAAGGCGAGCGCGATATGCTGTCCCAGCACCGGCGAATAACCGGCGGAACTGACCCAGCCCTGATCGTTGAGCGTCGACGGCTTCATGCCTTCCTTCAGCAGGTGGGCGCCGGCGCGCATGTCTTTTTCCTTGTCCTTGTCGACCGGCTTCAGCCCGACAAGCTGCATGCGATCGGCCGCGGTCAGGCCATAGCGCGCCGACAGGTGCTTGCCGATGAAGTCTGGCTTCTGCGCCGAGAACATGCGCCCGAGCCCGGCATCGTCGGGCGTTACGCGGCCGTCGAATTCGGCATGGGTGAGCAGGCCCTTTTCCAGTCTGAGCACGTTCAGCGCCTCGACGCCGTACGCGCAGATGTCGTGTGCCCTGCCCGCCTCCATGATCTGGTCTGCCACCGCCTCGCCGTAACCGGCGGGAACGGCAAGCTCGAAGGCAAGCTCACCCGAAAAGGAGATGCGGAATAACCGGGCATTGATGCCGCCGCGAAGCGCCGTCGCCCGCGCCGACAGAAACGGGAACGCGGTTTCCGAAATGTCTTCGTCGAGCAACTGCTGCAGCACGTCCCGCGCCTTCGGGCCGGCAATCGCCATCTGCGCCCATTGATCGCTTACAGAGCAGAACCGCACCTTGAGATCGGGCCACAGCGCCTGCGCGCAATACTCCATGTGGGACATGACGGCACCGGCCATGGCTGTGGTGGTCGTCACGAAGAAGTGGTCGTCGGCCAAACGGCTGACCGTGCCGTCGTCGAAGACGAAACCGTCCTCGCGCAGCATCAGGCCGTAACGGGCCTTGCCGACGGGCAACTTGAGCATAGGATTGCAGTAGAGCCGATTGAGAAACTCGGCCGCGTCCACGCCGAAAACCTCGATCTTGCCGAGCGTCGAGACATCGCAGATCCCGACATTGGCACGGACGTTGAGGACCTCGCGGTCGACACTTTCGCGCCAGGTCTTTTCGCCACCGCGCGGGAACCAGGCCGAGCGGAACCAGAGGCCGGAATCAACGAAGGTCGCGCCATTCTTCTTCGCCCATTCGTGCAGCGGCGATTTGCGCGTCGGCGTCGCATGGGTATCGCGAGACGTGCCCGCCAGGGCGCCGAACGAGACGGGCGTATAGAACGGCCGGAAGGTGGTGGTGCCGACTTCGGCCGGACTCACCCCGCGCATGCCGGCGAGAATGCCGACCGCATTGATGTTGGACAGCTTGCCCTGGTCGGTCGCCATGCCGCTGGTGGTATAGCGCTTGGCATGCTCCACATGGCCGAAGCCCTCGCGCAGCGCCAGGCCGAGATCCTTGGCATGCACGTCGTTCTGGAAATCCACGAAGGCCTTGGACTTGGCCCCCGGCACATACCAGAGGGCTGCAAACGAAGGCTCGACCTCGGCGTCGATCACCGGCAAAGGCGCCTCAGCCGCGTGGAAACCAAGCTCTTCGGCAATCGCCGCAGCCTTGCCGGCACCATCGCGCAGGCAGCCTGAAAGCGTGTAGACGCCATTGGCCGCGCCGATGACCCGAAGGCCGCCTCCGACATCGGGAGGCGCGAACGCCTTCAGATCCTCCGACCAGACCGGCCGGCCGCCGCGCTGGCAGGCAAGGTGAATGACCGGGCTCCAGCCGCCGGACATGCCGAGTGCGTCGCAGGCAATCAGCTCCTCGTACCCCGAGCGTTCGACGACGATGCCTGACAGGCGCTTGCTGCCTTTTGTATCGATGATCGAACCGGAGCGGATGACGCGCACGCCATCGGGCGCCGCATCAACGGCGTCAGGCCGGCTGTCGACGATGGTCGAAACCGAGATGCCCCTGGCCGCAAGCCCGCGTGCCGTGCGATAGCCGCTGCTGCCGCTGGTGAAGATCGCCACCGACTTGCCGGCCGAAACGCCATAGCGCTCGGCATAGGTGCCGATCGCGCCGGCCATCATCACGCCGGGTCGGTCGTTGCCACCGAATACCAGCGGCCGCTCTTCCGCGCCGGTCGCGAGCAGCGCGCGCTTGGCGGCAATGCGCCAGACGCGCTCGGTCGGCAATTTGGCTGAGGGTTCCGCCACGTGTTTCTGGACCCGCTCGACCGCGCCGAAAACGTTGTCGTCGTACCAGCCGAAGACGGTTGTACGCGACAGCAGCGTGACGTTGTCGAGCGAGCGCAGCTCGGCTGCGACCCGATCGGCAAAGGCCGATGCCGGCGAACCGTCGATCGTTTCCGTTTCCGACAGCAGCGATCCGCCAAGACGAAAATCCTCGTCCGCCAGGATCACCCGAAGACCGGCGCGGCCGGCCGTCAAGGCCGCCATCAAGCCGGCGGGACCGCCACCGACGACGAGCAGGTCGCAGAAGGCCCAGGATTTTTCGTAGCTTTCCGGATCACGTTCGAGCACCGCCCGCCCGAGACCTGCCGCCCGCCGGATCACCGGCTCATAGAGCTTTTCCCAGAGCTGGCGCGGCCACATGAATGTCTTGTAGTAGAAGCCCGCCCCGAGAAACGGCGAGAGCAGCCCGTTGACGGCACCGACATCGAAGCCGAGCGAGGGCCAGCGGTTCTGGCTCTTGGCGGTCAGGCCGGAATAGAGTTCGGCCACCGTCGCCTTGGTGTTCGGATCGCTGCGGGCGCCCGAGCCGAGCGTCACGAGCGCGTTCGGCTCCGACGGCCCGGCGCTGACGATGCCCCGCGGCCGGTGGTACTTGAAGCTGCGGCCGACCAGCAGTTGGTCATTGGCAAGAAGCGCGGAGGCAAGCGTATCGCCGGCAAGGCCACGCAGCGGACGACCGTCGAAGGTGAAGCTTAAGACCTTGCTGCGATCGACGAGGCCACCGGAGGAAAGGCGATAGGCACTCATCGCTCTGCCCCCCGCACTGCTGCGGCAGCGTCGACGACGGAATAAACCTCATGCGTGACGGTGTCGCGCTCGACGACGAGAAAGCGGCGGCAACCGGCGACATGATGCCAATGCTCGACCGTGCGGCCACGCGGATTGGCGCGGACGTAGACATAGTCGTGCCAGGCTTCATCCGAGGCGGAAGGGGCCGGGCGAACGAGCGAGGCATCGCCACGGATTGTGAATTCTTCCTTCGGGCGGACCCCGCAGTGGGGACAGGTAATCAGGCTTGCCATTGTCTTCCGTATCCTGGAGCCTCAACGCGGCTCGCTCAATTCCCGGACTGCCGGATGGTCGCCACCCGACAGACGCCGCTCTAATGAAGGTTCGGCTGAGGGCCGGCACCGGCCTCGTCGACCGCATAGCCGCGCGCGAAACGATCGAGCCTGAGGGCGCGTGCCACCGGGTGGGTATCGTTCCTGGCGATCAGATGCGCGAAACAGTAGCCGGACGCGGGTGTCGCCTTGAAGCCGCCATAGCACCAGCCGCAGTTGAGGTAGAGATTATCGATCGAGGTGCGGTCGATGATCGGCGAGCCGTCCATGCTCATGTCCATGACGCCACCCCAGGCGCGCAGCACCCGGACGCGCGACAGGCCGGGGATCATCGATACCCCCTCCTCCATCACATGTTCGGCCGTCGCCAGATTGCCGCGTTGGGCATAGGAAGAATAGCCGTCGATCTCCGCGCCGAAGACCAGCCCGCCCTTGTCCGACTGCGAGATGTAGAAATGGCCGCCGCCATAGACGATGACGTGATCGATGCAGGGCTTCAGCCCCTCGGTCACGAAGGCCTGCAGCACATGGCTTTCAAGCGGCAGCTTCAGGTCCGCCATTTCGCCGACCCGCGAGGAGTTGCCGGCGGCCGCCAGCGCCAGCTTGCCGCAGCCGATGAACCCCCTCGATGTCTCCACCCCGGTGACGACGCCGTTTTCGCGGCGGATGCCGGTCACTTCGCAATGCTCGATGATGTCGACGCCGTGCTGGTCGGCGCCGCGGGCATAACCCCAGGCAACGGCATCGTGGCGCGCAGTTCCCGCGCGCCGCTGCAGCAGCCCGCCGAGGATCGGATAGCGCGCGTGGTCATAATTGAGAAAGGGGATCATCTTCTTCAGCTGTTCGCGCTCGATCAGCTCGGCCGACACCCCTTCCATCCACATCGCATTGCCGCGCCTGACATAGGCGTCGCGCTGGCCGTCGCTGTGGTAGAGCATGATCACGCCGCGCTGCGACAGCATGACGTTGTAGTTCAGGTCCTGCTCGAGCCCCTCCCAGAGCTTCATCGAAAATTCGTAGAACGGCTCATTGCCGGGCAGCATGTAATTGGAGCGCACGATCGTGGTGTTGCGGCCCACGTTGCCCGAGCCGAGATAGCCCTTCTCGAGCACCGCGACGTTCTTCACGCCGAATTCCTTGGCAAGGTAATAGGCGGTCGCAAGACCGTGGCCACCCCCGCCGACAATGATCACGTCATAGTGGGATTTCGGCTGCGGCTGTCGCCATTGCGGTTTCCAGTTCAGGTTTCCGGAAAGGGCGTTCCTGACGATCGAGAATGCGGAATAACGCATGAAGGCATCCAGTTCAGTTGCGCCGGCACATTTGCACAGCCGGCGCGAGGAGCAAAGATGCTAGCCTCTCGCAGGTGCAAAAAACAAATCGGCCATTTGCCGCAAGGCACCGAAACTTGACGCGCGGGCGGCGGCAACGCCACATTTCGCCCGAACCCTTGAAAACGATGGGCAACTTCGCCGTCGAGTGTGCTATGGCGCGACAAATGCCTGAAAGACGATAAACAATGCTCGACATCCTGCAGAAATCCGCGATCGCCGCCGGCCGCGCCATCCTCGACATCTACCATGCCGGTCCGGAGGTGATCTACAAGCCCGACTGTTCGCCGGTGACGGATGCCGACGAGTGCGCGGAACGCATTATCCTGGCCGATCTCGCCGCCGCCTTCCCGGATATTCCTGTCGTTGCCGAGGAATCGGTCGCCGCCGGCTCAATCCCGGAAATCGCCGGCAAGTCGTTCTTCCTCGTCGACCCGCTCGACGGCACCAAGGAATTCATCGGCCGCCACAACGACTTCACCGTCAATATCGCGCTGATCGAAGACGGCGCGCCTGTCGCCGGCGTCGTCTACGCACCGGCTCTCGGCATCCTCTATGCCGCGAGCGGCGGCAAGGCGCTTAAATCGGTCGTATCCGAAACCTTTGCCGTCGAGCCGGAGACCGTGATCGGCTGTCGCAGCCGCGGCGACCGGCTGGTGGCGCTGGCGAGCCGCTCGCACAACAGCGCCGAGACCGTCGCCTATCTCGCCGAGCACGGGATCACCGATTATGAGGCCGTCGGCTCGTCGCTGAAATTCTGCCTGCTGGCGGAAGGGCTTGCCGACGTCTATCCGCGCTTCAGCCGGACGATGGAGTGGGACACAGCTGCCGGCGACGCCATCCTGCGGGCGGCCGGCGGCGAGACGCTGACGATGGAAGGCACGCCGCTCACCTATGGCAAGCGCAACCAGAAGACCGACAGCGATTTCGCCAATCCCTGGTTCGTCTCGCGCGGCAAGGTCTGAGGTCGCCGGAGCAGGCTAGACCGGCACCGCCTCGTCATCGCTTCGCGTCGCCTCGCCTTCAGCACCGGCATTCTCGCTCGGCGGCCTGATCCGGAACCAGGCGAGATAGAGCGCCGGCAGGAACAGCAGCGTCAGCACCGTTCCGACGATGATGCCGCCCATCATCGCATAGGCCATCGGCCCCCAGAAAATTTCCCGCGCGATCGGGATCAGCCCGAGGCTTGCGGCCGCCGCCGTCAGCATGATCGGTCGCATGCGATGCTCGGTCGCCTCGCGCACCGCATCCCAGGCGGCAATCCCCTCCTTGCGCAGATCCTCGATCTGCACGACGAGGATGACCGAGTTGCGGATGAGAATGCCGATCAGCGCCAGCACGCCGAGGATCGCGACGAAGCCGAGCGGCGCGCCGCTCGGCAGCAGCGCCGCCACCACCCCGATCAGCGCCAGGGGCGCCACGGCAAAGACCAGGAACAGCCGCGAGAAGCTCTGCAGCTGGATCATCAGGATGGTCGCCATGGCAAACAGCATCAGCGGCACCACGGCGACGATCGGCGCCTGGCTCTTGGCGCTTTCCTCGATCGTACCGCCGATCTCGACCCTGTAACCGTCCGGAAGGCCGGCGCCAAACGCCGCCACGTCCTTTTCCAGCTGCGCCGACACCGTCGAGGGCTGCGCCGTGCCGTTGATGGCCGCCTTGACCGTGATCGTCGACAGCCGCGAACGGCGCCAGACCACCGGCTGTTCCATTTCGTAGCGGAAGTTGGCGACGGCGGCCAGGGGCACGGAATTGCCGCTGGCGCCGGGAAGCTGCAGATCGCGCAACGTCTCGATCGACTGCCGTTCGGATTCGCGCGCCCGGCCGACGACGTCGATCAGGTAGATGTCGTCGCGCACTTGCGTGACGGTCGTGCCACCGACGATACCGTTGAGCGCCGTTGCGATATCCTGCGAGGTGACGCCGAGCTGGCGCGCCTTGTCCTGCAGCACGTCGACCTTGATCATGCGGGCCGGCTCGTTCCAGTCGTAGACGATCTCGCCAAGCTGCGGGTTACGGCCAAGCACCGTGCTCAGATCGAGCGCATGTTTGCGCACCTCATCGATATCGGGCCCGCTGACCCTGTACTGGATCGGCCGCCCGACCGGCGGGCCGATGTCGAGCAGCTTCACATAGGCATCCGTGCCCGGGAATGTTTGCTTGAGATAGGCCTGCAGGTCGGCGCGCACCTTGTCGCGCACGTCGAGCCCCTTGGTGACGATGATCATCTGGCCGAAGGAGGGATGCGGCGGCTGCACGTCGAAGGACAGGACGAAGCGCACCGCGCCCTCGCCGACATAGCTCGACCAGCGCAGCACGTCCGGGTTGCCGGCGAGCTTCTCCTTCTCGAACTTCGCCATCTGCTGATTGGTCTCCTCGATCGAGGCGTTCTGCGGCAGCGACCAGTCCACGATGATCTCGGGCCGGTCCGAGGACGGGAAGAACTGCTGTTGCACGAAGCCCATGCCGAAGACCGAGAGACAGAAGACCGCGGCCGTGGCCATGATCGTCGTCCAGCGCCAATGCATGCAGAGGTCGAGCAATTTCGAAAACAGCCGCCCGACCCGGCCCTTTTCGCCGGCATGCTGCTTCATCGTCTTCGGCAGGATCGTGACGCCGAGCAGCGGCGCGAAAATCACCGCGACGATCCATGAGACCAACAGCGAAATGGCGATGACAACGAACAGCGTGAAGGTGAATTCGCCGGCCGCACTGTTGTTGAGGCCGATCGGAATGAAGCCGGCGACGGTGACGAGCGTACCGGTCAGCATCGGAAAGGCAGTCGAGGTGTAGACATAGGTCGCCGCCTTGCGCAACGAATCGCCCACCTCCAGCCGCGCCACCATCATTTCCACCGCGATCATCGCGTCGTCGACGAGGAGGCCGAGCGCGATGATCAGCGCACCCAGCGAAACGCGCTGCAACGAGATGCCCCAATAGGACATGAAGACGAAGGTGATCGCCAGTGTCAGCGGAATGGAAAGGGCCACGACCAGTCCGGCGCGCATGCCAAGGCTGACGAAGCTGACAGCAAGCACGATGATCACCGCCTCGAACAGCGCCTGGGTGAAGCCGGAGACGGCCTCCTCGACCACAAGCGGCTGGTCGGACACCAGATGAACGTCGACGCCGACGGGCAGCCGCTGCTCCAGGCGCTCGATCTTTTCCTCCACCGCCTTGCCGAAATCGAGCAGGTTCGAACCCTGCTTCATGCCGATCGCCAGGCCGATCGCCGGCTTGCCCTCGAAACGGAACAGCGAAGATGGCGGATCGACATAGCCGCGGCTGATCGTGGCGATATCGCTTAGGCGGAAGAAGCGGTCGTTGACCTGCAGGTTGACCGAACGGATGCTGTCTTCCGATGAAAACTGGCCGCCGACGCGGATGCTGACGCGCTCGCCTTCCGTCTGGATGACGCCGGACGGTGAGACCGCGTTCTGCGCCTGCAGCGTCTCGATCACCTGCTGCTGGTTGATGCCCAGCGCCGCAAGCTGGCGCGGTGAGAACTCGAGATAGATCACTTCATCCTGCGCGCCGATCAGGTCGACCTTGCCGATGTTGGGCACCGTCAGGATATCGCGCCGCGCATCCTCGACATAATCGCGCAGTTGCCGTGGAGTCAGGCCGTCGCCGGTAAAGGCATAAATGTTGCCGAAGACGTCGCCGAAACGATCGTTGAAGGCGGGGCCGACGACACCGGACGGGAATTCCCCGCGAATGTCGTTGATCATGTTGCGAACCGTCACCCAGGTCGCCGCCACGTTGCGCGCCTTCGTCTCCTGTTTCAAGTTGACGAAGACCAGCGTCTGGCCCGGCGTCGTCATGCTCTTGGTGTAGTCGAGCGATTCCAGCTCCTCGAGCTTGCGCTCGATGCGCTCGGTCACCTGCAGCGTCGTCTCCTCGACGGAGGCGCCGGGCCAGGCGGCAGAGATCGTCATCGTCTTGATGGTGAAGGACGGATCTTCTTCGCGGCCGAGTTCGATGTAGGAAGTGATGCCGAGCAGGACGAAGACGATCATGAAGTACCAGACCATGGAGGCGTGATCGAGCGCCCAGTCGGAAAGGTTGAACTTCTTCATGAACGCGCTCCGTCGGAAATCTTCACCTTCTGGCCTTCCTCGAGGCTGTGTACGCCGGCCGTCGCAATGCGCTCTCCGGGTTTCAGCCCCGCGGTGACCGCCCTCAGACCACCGGCATCGGCACCGACCTCGATTTCGCGCGCAGTGACATCGCCGCCTTTTTCATTGACGATCCAGACGAACGTCTTGCCGTCGCGCTCGAACACCGCGGTCGAAGGCACGAGCATGAGTTCATGCTCGGCCCCCTGCCTTGTGGCGGTGATCGTCGTTCCGAGCCTGAAGCCAACAGGCGGATTATCGAGCGCGATCTTCACCCGCCGCGTCCGGGTGACCGGGTCCGCCGCCGGCGCGACCTCGCGCACCGTGCCATTGACCTTGAGATTTGGGTTGATCTGCAATGAAACCGAAAACGGGGTGCCGATCGGAAACAGCGCTATGCCGTCGGGCACGTCGACGACCGCATCGCGTTCGCCGGGCCTGGCAACCGTCACGACCATCTCTCCTGCCGACACCACCTGCCCGACCTCGGCCCCGGTCGCCGTCACGATGCCGTCGAAATTGGATTTCAGCTTCGTGTAGGAGAGTTGCTCTTCCGACTTCGACAACCCCGCCGTGGCGCGGATGAGCGATGCCTGGGCCGCCTCGCGGGCTTGTTGGGCACTGTCGACCGTGGCCTGGGATTCCGTATCAGTCTTCAGAAGGGCGGTGAGGCGCTCCTCGGCGGCGGCCGCATTGGCAAGGGTCGCCTCGGCGCTTGCCTGGTCCGCCCTAGCCGATCGCAACGCCAGTTCGAAGGCGGTCGGATCGAGCGCCGCGAGCTCGGCGCCCGCAACCACTGCGTCGCCCACCGTCACATCCCGCGCGACCAGCCGGCCGATCACGCGGAAACCAAGCTCCGTCTGCACCTTCGGCTGCACCGTTCCGGCAAAGCTCGCAGCCGCATCGACCCGTTCACTGACCACCATCGACAGAACGGGGCGAACGACATCGGTCGGCTCTTCCTCTTCCTTCTGGCATCCCGCCAGCAACAGGGCGGCAACCGGCACGATCAGGCGCGGAAATCTCGACCAGCTCATTTTGCCTGCTCCTCCGTCACCGCATGCACCGCCAGGCCCGGACGCAGAAACTTGGCTCCCTCCGCCACGACCTTCTCCCCGACTGAGAGCCCGGAGGCGACCAGCACCCGACCGCTCTCGTAGGATTTCACCTCGACCGGCTTGAGACTGACGGTGTTGTCCTTGGGATCGACGATCCAGACCGCCGGCTTGCCGTCGGCGGCGGTCAGCGCCGTCCAAGGCAGCGCGATGACCTGGGCCGGCTCGAAACGCGCGACGCCCGTCACCGAAGAACCGAGCGTCATGCGCTCCGGCGTCTCCTGCATGGAAAGCTTCACCCGCACCGTGCCGGCCTTGGCGTCGATGGTCGGTGAAATTTCGCTGACGCGGGCGGTCGCCGTGACCGAGGGGTCGCTGACCAGCGCCAGCGTCACGTCCTCGCTTGCCGGCCGCATGAACAACAGGCCCTCGTGCACGTTGAAGATGGCGTCGCGCGGTCCGTCCTTGGCAACGGAAAACATCGTCTGCGCCGCCTGTACCACCTGCCCAACCTCCGCATGGCGGACGGTAACGATGCCGGCGGCGCTCGAGCGCAACTCGGTATAGGAAAGGGCGGTTCTGGCGCTTTCCAGTTCCGCATTGGCGGCGTCGACGGCGCTGGCCGCGGTGCGCGCGGCGGTCTCGGCCTGATCGAGGTCACGCCGCGTCGTAAAGCCTTGGCTCATCAGCGTTTTCTGCCGGGTCAATGTCGCCTGCGCCTGCCGCAGCTGTGCTTCGGCCGCCTTCACCGCCGCCTCGGACGCCTGAACGTCGGCTTCCTGCTCGCGCGGATCGAGCTTTGCCAGAAGCGCGCCTTCCTCGACATGGGCACCGACATCGGCAAACCATTGCGTCACCTGGCCGCTGACGCGAAAGGCAAGGTTCGCCTGCACATGCGCGACGATTTCGCCGGTCAGTGTGACGGTCTGCTGGTAGTCGCTGAGCTGCGCCTCGACGATCCGCACGGTCGTCTCTGGCTTGGCGGCTTCCGCCTCCTGCTTCTGGCACGAAGCCAGCGCGAGCGTGGAGGCAAGCATCAGCCCCCAAGCACAGTGCCGCAGCCTGCATGTGAATGGCTTCATGGGCGTCACCCGGCTCCAGCATTGATCGGGGACGTTTGCCTCACCCCCGCAATCGACAAGATGCACCTCGCTTGTCGCGAGGATGTAAGCAAAGTCGCATACTTGGCCGGTGTCTGGAAGTCCTGCGCATGTAAAGGGCACTGCGACCGATGGTGGCAGTGCCGCTCAACACACGCGAAGAATGGATGGCGGCCTCGGGGCTACGCCCGATCCCGCCGGATGGCGGTCGCGATCAGGTTGCCGATCGAGCTCTCGTTGAATGGCTTGTCGATCCTCGGCACCCCGCGCAGGTGCGCGGGGAAGATTTCGGCGTCGCCGTAGCCGCTGGTAAAGCCGAAGCACATGCCGCGCGCCAGAATGGCATCGGCGACGGCAAAGCTTGTCTCATCCTCGAGATTGACGTCGAGCATGATGAAATCGAAAGTCTTGTGGGCGATCAGCTTCAGCGCCTGATCGGCATTGGTCGCGATCTGGACATCGCCGATACCCATCGATTTCAGGATTTCTTCGGCATCCATCGCGATGATGAAATTGTCTTCCAGAACGAGCACAGTTCTGATCGACGGTGGAATCTCGATCGTCGTCATTCGGTCCACCTTTCGCGAGAACCATGCGCCGGCCGCTATGGCGATCGGCGCAATCAACCTTGATCTATAAGCTCCGCGGCCTCCCCCGGCATTTAAAAAAGACATGTCGGGCACGCCTTGTGACCTACCGAATCCTCCACGGCCGACGAAAGGAACAAGCCGCCGTCCGGCACGTTGAGTGGGAAGCGGCACAATCACGGGCCGCGTCTCGACACCCCGCATGAACTTGCGAAACGGATTGGAGAAAAATCATGGCACAGGCAGCCTCCGTGCTGAAACCGAAGGTCAAGGACGAGGAATTCGACATCGGGCTGAAGAAGGCCTATCGCCAGCAGATGGCGGCCGCGCTCTCCGACATTCTCGCCGACACGTACAAGCTCGTCATCAAGAGCCACATCTATCACTGGAACGTCGTGGGCCCGCTGTTCAAGCCGCTGCATGAACTGACCGAAGAGCACTACAACACGCTGTTCAAGGCGACCGACATCATCGCCGAGCGCATCCGTGCACTCGGACACCTGGCGCCGGCAAAGCTCGGCGAAGCCAACCAGTTCGCGCCCACCAGCGCGTCCGTCAACCATACGACGGCGGCTGAGATGGTCGCAGATCTGATCGCCGACCACGAGGCTGCCGTGCGGCGCATGCGCGAAGCCGGGGTAAAGGCTGACGAAAACAACGACCTCGTGACGACGGACATGCTGACCGATCGCCTCACCTTCCACGAGAAGGCGCTATGGATGCTGAGAGCGGTCGTCGCCGCCTGACGTCGATCCCTTCGCACGTATCGTCGAACCCCGCCATTCGGCGGGGTTTTCCGTATCCGGCACCCGCCGGACGAAGCATCAGATCAGCGGTCGTTTCGTCTCGCTGAACCCCTCCCAGCCGGCGATCGCCAGCAGGCCGTCGATATCGCGAACATTGCAGCCCTTGTCCGCCCAGCGGATCATGCCGCGCTCGGCCAGCTTCTTCAGGGTCTTGTTTGTATGGACGATCGACAGCCCGAGCGTATCGGCCACATGCTGCTGGGTGATCGGGATCGCGACGCGGCTGCCGTTGAAGAGATCGAGCGCCTCGGCGCGCTGGTAGAGGAAGGCGATGAGATAGGCGGCCCGCTCCAGTGCCGACCGGCGGCCGATGCTCAACAGGTTTTCGTCGAGGATGCGCTCTTCGCGTGCGGCGATCCAGGTGAGGTCATAGGCCAGATCGGGATAACTCTCATAAAGCCGATTGAGCTTGCCGCGCTCGAAGACGCAGAGCGTAACGGGCGAAAGCGCCTCGATCGAGTGCTGCATTTCGCCCATCAGGCTGCCCTGCAGCCCGACGAGGTCGCCGGGCATGATGTAGTTGAGGATCTGCCGGCGCCCGTCGTCGAGCATCTTGTAGCGAAACCCCCAGCCGGTCAGCACGGTGAAGAGATGGGCGCTGTGCGAGCCTTCCACCAGGATCGTCGCCCCGCTATCGACCGCCAGCTCGCCGGTCTTGAACTCCGACACGAAAGCCAGCTCTTCCGAGGCAAATTCCCGGAAATGATCGAGCTTGCGCAGGGGACAGCTTTCACAAGGGGTACGCTTGTCATTACGGTGTGCCGTTGCTGCCATCAATCCATCCGATACATGTCGCGGCGGCCCATCGCTGCCACCCTGGTTCTGATCGGAACTAGTGTGGCAGCTCGGAGCGGCAAGGTTTGCGGCGCCAAAAACGGATAGATTTCAGGCGCTTCATTACTTTGCGATTATCCTGCGACGATGGACAGCCGTCCTGCCGCGCCCTATCTCTTGCGACAGACCCTGCCCGCTGGAGCTTCCGACATGCCTCATCCCGCCTTTGCCCCCGACCATCTTGCCGTCGTCACCGGTGCCGCCTCCGGCATCGGACTTGCAAGCGCCCGGCATTTCGCGCGCCTTGGCATGCGCGTTGTGCTCGCCGATCTCGAAGGCGAGCGCCTGACACAGGCTGCAGCCGAGGTCGCGGAGCTTTCGCCGCATGGCACGAAGTACATCGCAGCCGTTCCGACCGACGTCTCTCGCCTCGAAAGCATCGAGGCGCTGCAGCACGCCGCGCGCGAGCGCTTCGGCCCCGTGCATGTGCTGATGAACAATGCCGGTATCCAGCCGGGCAGCGCCATGTTCGGCCCGCAGGCAAATTGGGAGGCGGTGCTCGCCGTCAACCTCTGGGGCGTCATCAACGGTTCGCGCGTGTTTGCGCCGCACATGACCGCCCATGGCGAGCCGGGCGTGATCATCAATACCGGCTCGAAACAGGGCATCACCACGCCACCGGGCGACCCGGCCTACAATGTGTCGAAGGCCGGCGTGAAAGCCTTCACCGAGGCGCTGGAGCACGACCTGCGCAACATTGCCGGCGGACAGGTCCACGCCCATCTGCTGATCCCGGGCTTTGTCTATACGTCGCTGACGGCAAACGGCCGCACGGAAAAGCCGGCAGGCGCCTGGACATCGGATGAAACCGTCGACTTCATGATGGATAGCCTTGCGCGTGGCGACTTCTATATCCTCTGCCCGGACAACGACGTGGCGAGATCGACCGACGAGCGGCGCATCCTGTGGGCAGCCGGCGACATCGTCGAGAACCGGCCGCCGCTGTCGCGCTGGCATCCTGATTATGCCGATGCCTTCAAGGCCTTCCTCGCCAAAGACCGGAGCTGACTTTGCGCCACATTGAACACTGCGTTCTCCGCCGGGGTTCTGGCGCGGATGCCCGGCATGTGGTTTGTGGGCGCATCATATCGGGAGACACAACATGACGAGCGGCATCCACCACATCACGCTGATTGCCCGCAAGGTGCAGGCCAATGTCGATTTCTATGTCGGCTTCCTCGGCCTGCGGCTCGTCAAGCGGACCGGCGGCTATGAGGACGCGACGCAGCTCCATCTTTTCTACGGCGATGCCGAGGGGTCTCCAGGGTCGCTGGTCACGTTCCTGATGTGGGAGGACGGCGCTCCCGGCCGCGTCGGCCATGGCCAGCCGAGCGAAATCGCCTTTGCGATTGCGCCTGAGAGCATCGGCTTCTGGCTGACGAGGGCGCTGCAGTACAACATCAAGATCTCCGGCCCGGCCCAGGAATTTGGCGAACCGGTGCTGCGGCTGAAGGACCCCGATGGCATCATCGTCAAACTCGTGGGAACCGACGCGGTTGCGGCAGCCTCGCCTTGGAGCACACGCGACATTCCCGAAGCGGACGCGATCAGGCGGCTGCGCGGCGCGACGATCCTGACGGAGCAGCCGGCCGAATCCGCCCGCTTTCTCGCCGCGCATTTCGGCTACAGCGAAACCGGCGCCACCGACACAATCCGCCGCTTCACCTCGCAGTCCGGCGACATCATAGACGTGCGCGACGCCACCGGCTTCTGGACCGCAGCGCCCGGCACCGGCACGATCGATCACATCGCCTTTCGCGCCCCCGACAAGGATACCGTGCTGAAGCTGCGCGACGACCTGAAGCGCGACGATGCCACGGTCAACGCCCATGATCGCAAGTACTTCTATTCGCTCTACGCCCGCGAACCCGGCGGCTCGCTTTACGAATTTGCCACCGACGCGCCCGGCTTCACTCTCGACGAGCCGAAGGAAACGCTCGGCACGCAGTTGTTCATCCCGCCGCATTTTGCCGATCGCACGGCGGAAACACTAGTCAGCCTGCCGCAGTTTGCGCTGCCCGGCGAGCCCAGGCTGACGGAACGCGACCTGCCCTTCGTTCACCGCTTCTACCATCCCGAGACGCTTGACGACCGGACCCTCGTTCTTCTGCACGGCAGCGGCGGCAACGAGACGCAGTTGCTGCACCTCGGCCATCAGGTCGACAACCAGGCGACGTTGCTCGGCGTTCGCGGCCGCTCGACGGAAGAAGGCTCGCCGCGCTGGTTCCGGCGCTACTCCTCCACGACCTTCGACCAGAAGGACGCGCGCGCCGAAGCCGACGCCTTCGCCGCCTTTCTCGAGGGCGCCCGCGACGGCTACGGAATCGATCTCGCAAAGGCGGTGTTCATCGGCTATTCCAATGGCGCCAACCTGCTGGTCGCGCTGATGACACTGCATCCGGGCCTGATCCGCAACGTGGTGCTGATGCGCTCGATGCTCGTGCTCGACGAAACGCCGACCCCGGACCTTGCAGGCACGAACATCCTGCTTTTGACCGGCAAGAACGACGGCTACGGCCAGTTTGCCCCGCGACTGAAAGACGAGCTTGCGAAAACCGGCGCAAACCTCACGGCGCTCGATCTCGACATGGGCCACGAGATCGGCGCCCCCGATATCGCCGCCATCCAGCAGTGGCAGGAAGAAACGGGCGTCTGAGGGACCTAGGGCGCACCGACTAGGCGTGACCCGGGGTCATCGACCAGGGGTGATTGCGGCATTTTAAGGCAACCCTCCCCTCAATCATGCTCGGGCTCGACCCGAGCATCCACATGCTGGCGTTTCACGCGAAGACCGGTTAGGCGCGCAACTGTTATGGATCCTCGGGTCAAGCCCGAGGATGACAAACGTTGGTTTTTCGCGAGAGCATTTCTTGCAGAAAGTCCGAAGTGGCTCGCGCTACGACGGGCGTTAAAAGCAGGAGATGGGCCGTTGTCGTTGCCGCACCTAAAGCCGCCCATCACTGCAGCTCCTAACGACCGCTCTCAGTCCCGGCAAAATCCGCAAAAGCCTTGACGAAGACGCGCAGGCGATCTGCCGCTTCGGCATCCGCGAGCCGCCCGTCCTGATCGAACAGGGTCTCCGCGCGCGGCAACATCAGCCGCTTGCCCGACCAGAGTTCAGCGCCGAGCGTGCGCATGACCGGAAGCCAGGCGTTCTGGCTGAGAATGGTACCGAAATTGCCGGGCGACGTGCCGGCGAGCGCAAAATGCCTTCCGCGAAACACCTTGGCGATATCGGCCGATGGCCGGCTCAGCCAGTCGATCGCGTTCTTGAAGACCCCGGGCATCGAATTGTTATATTCGGGCGTGAACAGGATCACGCCGTCGGCGGCCATGATCTTCCGTTTCAGGGCAGTGACCGCTTCAGGGATGCCGTCGCTGGCTTCGACATCCCCGTCATAGAGTGGAATGCCGTGCAGCGTCGCGGTTTCGAATTCGACGCCCTCGTGCGCGCCGGCGGCCGCCGCCTTCATCAGGCCGGTGTTGAACGACGCCTTCCTGAGGCTTCCTGAAATGCCGAGGATTTTCACCATGATCTGACCCTTTGTTGCGCCTTGCGGCCATCATGGGTCGGTGCCGGCGGAAAGCCAATGGGATCAGTGGGATAAAGACGAAAAAGCCGGGGACGAGCCCCGGCTTTTGTTGCTGTCTGTTACTCGAGCGGCTTCAGCCGTGCCTCGATCTGGGCCCGTTTCGGTTCCAGGAACGGCGGCAGCGACAGGCTTTCGCCCAGCGTCTCCATCGGCTCGTCGACGGCAAAGCCCGGCCCGTCCGTGGCGATCTCGAACAGCACGCCATTCGGCTCGCGGAAGTAAAGCGAACGGAAATAGTAGCGTTCGACCTCGCCGCTCGAAGGCAGGCGGAAGCCCTGCAGGCGCTCCGTCCACGCTGTCAGCGCTTCGGTATCCGGCGCCCGGAAGGCGACGTGATGCACTGCGCCGGCACCCTGGCGGGCAATCGGCAGGCCCGGCTGAACCGCGACATGCAGTTCGGCCGCCGGGCCACCTTCGCCCATCGAGAACACATGCACCTGGCCTTCGCCATCCGGCGAGGGATAGCGTCTCGCCTCGGTCATGTTCATCACCTTGGTCAGCACCAGCTCGGTGTTGGTGATGTCAGGCACGCTGATCGTGATCGGACCGAGGCCCTTGATCTGGTGCTCCGACGGAACCGGGCTCTTTTCCCAGGGGTGCGAGGGCGAAAGTCCACCATCGTCGATCAGCCGGAAACGCTGGCCTTCGCCGTCCTCGAAATCGAGCGAAACGCGGCCATCGATTTCGCCGACATCACTGGCGGTCACCTTCATCTCGTCGAGACGGCCCTTCCACCAGCGAACGCTGTCGGCGCTGCCGACCCGCAAGCCCGTGCGCGAAATGCTGTGCGTGCCGCGGCCTTCGCGGCCGACCGGCCAGTCGAAGAAGGTCAGATCGGTGCCGGGCGTGGCTTTGCCGTCGGCGTAAAACAGGTGATAGGCGGTGGTGTCATCCTGGTTTACGGTCTTCTTGACAAGCCGCAGCCCGAGAACCTTGGTGTAGAAACGCAGGTTCTCCGGCGCGTTCGCGGTGATCGCCGTCAGATGATGAATACCCGTTAGTTGCAAGCTCATGATTGCCTCCATGTGGCTTTTCCGTTGAGCACAATATGGGTTGGCATAGCGCAATCAAAAGAAGACAATGAAGAACGGATTGTTCTTGCCAGGTGAACGATCTCAGGCGCGATTGAGATCGCCGAGATAGGTATTTTCCAGCCGCGAGACCGCGAAGCTCGCCGGATCGATATCGGCGAACATCAGCGTTTCATGGGCCGCGTCGGCCTTTGCCAGCACCTGTCCGTCCGGTGAGGCGATGCGCGACAGTCCGGCAAAGGAAAACAGCGGGTCGGAACCGCAATGGTTGATATAGGCGACGAAGACCTGGTTCTCGAAGGCCCGTGTCTGGATCATGTGATCGGCGATGAAGGTGCCCGACCATCCCGCCGGCAGCGCCGTCGGCACCAGCACCGCTTCAGCGCCGGCCAGTGCCAGTCGGCGGACATTCTCCGGAAACTCGACGTCGTAACAGATCAGCATGCCGCAGGTGACGCCGCGATGGACGAAGAGGTTCGTCGTCGGCGTCTCGGGCGCAAAATGTGACCGTTCGTAATCTCCGTAAAGATGCGATTTGCGGTAGACGGTCGGCTTCTCGTCGCCATCGACATGGACGGCGCTGTTATAGACGACGTCACCGTCCCGCTCGGCAAAACCGGCGATCAGCGCAATGCCGCTCTCCCGCGATATCTCCATCAGGCGCCGGACGATGGGCCCATCGACCGGTTCGGCGAGAGCGCGGATCGCATCCCCTGCCCCATAACCGGTGAGCCCGAGCTCCGGCGTGATCAGCAGCGTCGCGCCATTCGACGCCGCTTCCTTTGCCGCCCGCGCGAGGCGGTCGAGATTGGCGGCGACGTCGCCGCAGATGGACTGCATCTGGAGGGCTGCGAGCTTCATCATTTTCCATCCGATGACATGGCGCCAAGCAGCTTCGGCAGGTCGCCGAAACGGGCAACGAGACCGAAAATCACGGCGGCCGTGGTGACGAACAGCACGGTCACCGACGCCATGGTCGGCGTGTAGCCGTAACGCAGCGCGTTGAAGATCTTGATCGGCAGCGTCTCCATAGTGAAACCGACGGTCATGTAGGCGACGATGTACTCGTTGAGCGACAGCACGAAGGCAAAGGCATAGCCCGAGACGATGTAGGGCAGGATCAGCGGCAGGACGACCGTGCGAAAGATGGTGCGCTCATCGGCACCCATAGTGGATGCCGCCTCGACCAGCGAGCGGTCGATCGAGGTAAAGCCGAGCGACAAGGTCACCAGCGGCAGGGTCACGAAAAAGATCGCGTGGCTGACGACCGCGGTCCAGGGCTGGCCGTAGAAGCCGACCGTCGCCCAGAAGGTGAGCATGCCGAGCGCGGTGATGACGGGCGGCAGCGTGAAGGGCGCGACGCCGAGCACCTGGAAGATATTGGCCCAGGGCGCGATCCGCCGCCAGAGGAACCAGGCAAGCGGCAGCGCGATCGTAACCGCGAGTGCCGCCGACAGCAGCGCCAGCGTGACGGAGGCAAACAGCGCGTTGCGCCATTCCGGATTGAAAAAGATCTCGCCGTACCAGGAGAGCGAAAAGCCCTGCGGCGGGAAGGCAAGCGTCTGCTTGGCGTTGACCGACACACCGGCGACGACAATGATCGGCAGCGCCAGGAACAGCCCGATCAGGAAGAAATAGGCCTTGCGGAAGATCGATGTCATGCCGCTTCTCCCTTGCGTCCGGCAATCACGGTGAGCGCGACCAGCCCAAGCGTGACCAAGACGAGGAACACCGCCATCGCCGCGGCAAACGGCATGTTTGACTGGTAGATCGCCTGGTCGGTGATCAGCACCGACAGCGTCCAGTGCTGCGGCCGACCGAGCAATTGCGGCAAGAGGTAGGAGCCGAGCGCGAAGATGAAGACCATGATCAGCGTGGCGGTAATGGTGTTTCTGAGCGCCGGCACGACGACGGTGAAGAAAGCCTTGAGCGGCGACGCGCCAAGTGTGCGGGCAGCCTCCGTCAGCGTCGGGTCGAGCCTGACCAGCGCGGGAAAAAGCACCAGCACCGTATAGGGAAACGCCTGGTAGACCATGCCGGTCAGGACCGCGCCGAAGCTCGGCGTCAGCGCCTTGGCTTGCGCCATGATCCCGAGCGCGACGAGGATGTTGGTGATCCCCGCGGTGCGCGAAAACAGCGTCGACCAGGCAAAGCCGATGATGACCTCCGACAGCGACAGGATCGAGAGGAGCGCCACGAGCCAAACCACCTGGACCTTTCGGCTCATGCGCGTCAGCATGTAGGTGAAGGGCAGCGCCAGCACGACGCAACAGATCGCCACGGTCACCGCGAGAAACAGCGAAAAGCCGAGCACGCCGCCGAAGAAGGCGGAGAGGAACCGGGCATAATTGTCGAAGACGAAGGCCGGCGTATAGAAGCCGCCCTGCAGGCGCTGGAAGAAACTGACGGCGATCATCGTGCCGAAGGGCACGACGAAGAAGATCGTCAGCATCGCTGCGGGAAAGAAAAGCGGGGCGTAATCGCCGAGTTTTTGGGGCGGTTCGCGTCTCATTTCTTCAGGACCACGCAAACATCGGGCGTAAGCGCGATACCGACCTCCTGGCCGACGGTGACATCGGGCCGGGCGCGCGGCGTCGAGACCGCGACGATCTGGCGGCCGGCGATATCGACGAAGGTTTCGATCGTGCCGCCGAGATCGCGCACAAAGGTGACCTTGCCGGAAAGCGCGCCGGCGCCCGGTGCCGTCAGGTGCACATCCTCGGGGCGAACCGACAGCGTTCCCTTGGAAGCGCCTGCCGGCAAGGCGAGACCGGCAATCGGCTGTCCCAGGACTTCGACGCGGCCGGCGCTGTCGGCCTGCACTTCGAGAAGATTGGTCTGGCCGATGAAGTCGGCAACGAAGCTGTCGGCCGGGCGACGATAGATCTCGATCGGCGATGCGGCCTGGCGGATTTCGCCGCCGTTCATGACGACGACAGTGTCGGCCATGGTCATCGCTTCGCGCTGGTCGTGGGTGACGACGATGGTGGTGATCCCCAGCTTCTGCTGGAGCTGGCGCAACTCCACCTGCATGGCCTCGCGCAGTTTGGCGTCGAGCGCCGAAAGCGGCTCATCGAGCAGGAAGAGCTTGGGCGAAATCGCCAATGCCCGGGCAATCGCCACGCGCTGGCGTTGGCCGCCGGAAAGTTTGGCCACCGGCCTGTCGGCATAGCCAGTGAGATGGATCATCGACAGCAGCTCGTCGACCCGCTTCTTCTGGTCTTCCTTTGCCGCACCGCGGATGCGCAAGGGATAGGCGATGTTCTCGCCGACGGTCAGATGCGGAAACAGCGCCAGCGACTGGAACACCATGCCGAGATTGCGCTTGTGCGTCGGCACATGGGTGATGTCGTCGCCATCGAGCTTGATGGCGCCACCGGTCGGCAGGTCAAGGCCGGCGATCATGCGCAGAAGCGTGGTCTTGCCGCAGCCGGAGGGCCCGAGCATGCAGACGAACGTCCCATGCGGTACGTTGAGCTCGACATTGTTGACGGCTCTGAAGGACCCGAATTCCTTGACGACGTTTTGAAGGGCAAGTCCGGACATTGTCTCTCCGCGGAAATACCCCCTCCTCATCATGGGAGGGGCAAGGGCGGGGAGTAGCCCGTAGGTCCTCCCCGTCAGTCAGCATGGGCCATCCCCGCCGAGGCGAGGAGGTTGGTCGTCGCAATCAGCCGACGATCAGCTCGGTCCACTTCTGGTTCAGCCAATCGGACTTCGACTGGTAGAGGTCGTAACGCGGCACGATCGGTTCGATGTCGGACGAAACGGCTGCGAATTCCTTGTCGGTCAGGTCGGTGACCTCGCGCTTGACGGTCGGTGACGTGCCGACCTTGCGCGACAGGGTCGCCTGGATCGAAGGCTGGCACATGTAGTCGATGAAGACATGCGCTTCCTCGGACTTCTGCGACGCGCGCGACAGCGCCCAGCAACCGGAATCCTGGATGCCGCCTTCCTTCGGGAAGGTCGAGCGCACCGGATTGCCGTCGGCAGCCGCAAGGCCGGTGACGTCGTGGTAGTACTGACCCATCGGGATTTCGCCCGACTTCAGCGACTGCTCGAACTGCGCCTCGTCGCGGTACCAGAGCCGGACGTTCGGCTTCACTTCGGCGAGCTTGTCGAAGACCTTGAGGATGCCCTCTTCGGTGTCGAGCGCATTGGTGCCGCCGAAGAAGGTCTTGGCGGTCACTTCGAGCAGGAACGAGTTGGAAACCAGCGCCAGCAGGCCGAGCTTGTCGGCATTCGCCGGATCCCAGAACGCAGCCCAGGAGGTCGGCGCTTCCTTGTAGACGTCGGTGTTGGTGACCAGCGTGATGTACCAGGAGACGGCACCGATGCCGGCAACCCGGCCATCCGGGTACTTGTTGACGAAGCGGTCGAGCAGGTTCGAGCCGTTCTTGATCTTCGCCATGTCGATCGGCGTCCACAGCTCGGTCGACTGGCCCTTCAGCATCGCAACCTGCGACATCATCGAAACGTCGGCTGGCGCCTGGCCGGCGCGAGCTGCCTGTTCGAGCTGGACGAGCCAGGCTTCGCCGGTCGGCTCGGCGATCGATTCGACCGCGATGCCCGTCGCCTTGGTGAATTCCGGGAAGATGTTCTTGTCGAACGACGTCTTGAAGTAGCCGCCGTAGACGCCGACCTTCAGCGACTTGTCCTGGGCGCGCAGTACCGAGGGCATCGCCAGCATCGAGGCGCCGGCAAGACCCGCGCCGAGCAGCGTGCGGCGCTTGATGGAAGTGGTGATCATCATCTGTCTCCTTTGTTTCGGCGGTGATCCGCCTTGTTCCCTGTTCTCGTTGATTTCTTGCACATTTTCGGCCTCAGTGCGCGGGTATTTTGCGCTCCAGCATGCGTGCATATTGTGTCAGCGGATAACACAGCACGAAGAAGATCACCGCAACCAGCCCATAGACCGTGAAAGGTTCGAAGGTTGCATTATTGATCGCATTGGCGGTCCTGAGAAGCTCTTCGAAGCCGATGATCGACGTCAGCGCCGTGCTCTTGATGAGCTGGACGAGAAAGCCGACGGCCGGCGGCCGGGTAATCGCAAAGGCCTGCGGCAGGATCACCAGCCGCAGTTCCTGCAGACGGTGCAGCCCGAGGCTGGCGCCGGCGTCCCACTGGCCGAGCGGCAATGCCTCGACGCCGCCGCGCCAGATCTCGGCGAGATAAGCACTGGCGTAAAAGGTCAGCCCCAGCGCCGCTGCCGTCCACGGCTCGATGCGAAAGCCGAGCATCGGCAGGCCGAAGAACATCAGGAACAGCTGCATCAGCAAGGGCGTGCCCTGAAACAAGGCGATGTAGCCCGAACCGAAGCGACGCAGCCATTTTTGTTTCGAGATGCGGGCAAACAGGATCATCAGGCCGACGGCAGCACCACCGGCAAAGGCGACGGCCGAAAGGAGCACCGTCCAGCGGGTGGCAAAGATCAGATTGCGAACGATATCCCAGAGGGTGAATTCGATCATGACACGCCTGCTCCCAGAACACGCCGGCCGCCGGCGACGAACAGACGGCGGATCGCCATCGACAGAGCGAGATAAATCAGCGTGACGACGAAATAGGTCTCGAAGGAGCGGAACGTGCGCGCCTGCAGGAGATCGGCCTCATGGGCAAGCTCGCGCACCGCGATCTGCGAGACGACGGCCGATTCCAGCATCATGATGATCACCTGGCTGATCAGCGCCGGAAAGATCACCTTCAGCGCCTGCGGCAGGATGATCTTGACGAACACCTGCCTTGGCCTGAGGCCGAGCGCATAGGCCGCCTCGCCCTGGCCTTTCGGCACGGCGTCGAGGCCGGCACCGACGATCTCGGTGGTGTAGGCCGCCATGTTGAGCGTCATCGCCAGGATCGCGGCAACGACCGGATCGAGCCGGATGCCGATGCTCGGCAGGCCGAAGAAGATGAAGAACAGCTGCACCAGAAACGGTGTGTTGCGGATCACCTCGACATAGACGGCGACCGCCTTGCGCAGCACGCCGTAGCGGCTGCGGCGGGCGGCGGCGAAGAGAATGCTGATCAGGATGCCGAACACCGTGGTGCAGGCGATCAGGAAGAGCGTCATCAAGGCGCCATGAGCGATCGCGCCCGCGGCATCCCGAAGCCACCCGAAATCGAGGCTGTAACCCATCGTCGCAACCTTTCCCCGAAAACCCCACGGAGACGCCAAGTCCCCGTGGGCGTCAAGAGCGGATTAGTCCTTGAGGTTTTCGGGGTTGAGCGGCGTCTTCAGCCATGCCTCGGAGCTGGCGTTCAGCTTGCCGTCGGCCAGCATCTTGGCAACGGCGTCGTTGACCGCCGTCTTCAGCGCTTCCTCGTTCTTGTTGAGGCCGATATGCGACGGCGAGGTCAGGAGCTGGAACTTCTGCTCCGGCTTCAGCGCCTCCTGGCGGGCCAGTACCTGCGCGCCGACGTCGTTGCCGACGACCATCAGCTGGGTCTGGCCGGAGATGAAGGCCTGGATCACGGCATTGTAGTTGTCGAAGCGCTGGATCGCGGCAGACGACGGTGCCGCCTCGGTCAGCGAGGTGTCTTCCAGCGTGCCGCGGTTGACGGCGATGGTCTTGTCGGCAAGGTCGTCCTTGCCGGCAACCTTGAGGTCGGCCGGGCCGATGACGGCGATGTAGTAAGGCGCGTAGGCGGCGGCGAAGTCGATCACTTCGGCGCGCTCCTTGGAGAAGCCGACGCTCATAAGGATATCGACGCGCTTGTCGTTGAGGTAGGGAATGCGATTCTGGCCGGTGACGCTGACAAGGTTCAGCTTGACGCCGAGGCCGTCGGCGATCTGCTGGGCGACGTCGACGTCATAACCCTTGATGCTCATGTCGGCGCTGGCCGAGGAGAAGGGCGGGAAATCCGAGAAGATGCCGACCTTGATCTCGCCGGCCGATTTGATGTCGGCAAGCGCGTCGGCACGCGCGATACCGGTTGCAGCACCGAGCATCAGTGCGGCGGCCAAGGCTGCTTTCATTGTCATTTGAAGTGTCATTGTCGTTCCCCTGTCTGGAAGCATTGTTGATTGTAGGCATTTTCTGGTCGGCTGCCGCTTCCAGTCCGGCAGCCGACAATCTTTCTTTCAGGCCGTCAGGCGGACTTGCCGGTCACGGCCGGGCTGAACACCATCAGGCTGAGGATCTCGAACAGGACCTGGGCGCCCGCATGCGCTGTGTTGGTCGTCGCATCATATTGCGGCGCCACCTCGACGACATCGCCGCCGACGAGGTTGACACCCTTGAAGCCGCGGATCAATTCCAGCACTTCGCGGGTGGTAAGGCCCCCGACTTCAGGCGTGCCGGTTCCCGGCGCAAAGCTCGGGTCGAGGCTGTCGATATCGAAGGAGAGATAGGTCGGGCCGTCGCCAACGATCTTCTTCGCTTTCTCGATGATCGCGGGAATGCCGAGACCGGTCACTTCCTCCGCATGGATCACGGTCATGCCGGACTCGTAGGAGAACTCCCAGAGATATTCGGCAGAACCGCGAATGCCGATCTGCACGACGCGGGTCGGATCGAGCACGCCGTCGAGCACCGCGTTGCGGAACGGGCCACCATGGTGGAACTTGGTCAGGTCATAGGCGCCGCCGGTGTCGCAGTGCGCATCGATATGGATCATGCCGACAGGCTTGTTCTTGCCAACGGCCTTCAGGATCGGATGGGTGATCGAATGGTCGCCGCCGACGGACAACGGAATGACGCCGGCATCGACGATCTGGTTGATGCGCTTTTCGATGTCGTCATGGCTGAGCTCCAGCCGGTAGCGGCTCTGGAACGGCACGTCGCCGATGTCGGCGACCCGCAGCTCGTGAACCGGCGCGCAGCCGAGCACATGGTTGTAAGGACCGATGCGCTCGATCGAACGCAGTGCCCGCGGCCCGAAGCGCGAACCCGGGCGGTTGGTGACGCCGAGATCCATGGGAATGCCGACGATGGCGACCTGCAGATTGCCGAAATCGGGCTCGTCGGCATCGATTGCCATGTGCGGCGCGGTCAGGAAGGTCGGGATGCCGGAATAGGGCGCAAGCCGGGTGCCGCTCTTGGTGAAGATCTTGTCGGCGACGCGGCGGAAGGTCGGGTCAAACAGTTCGCCGCCATGGCTCTCGCCGTATTTCGCCTTGAGTTCGCCAAGCTTCTTATCGTCCCAGGCCATCGCTTCAATCCTCCGTCACGCCAGCCGGGGAATGCGCACTCAGGCGCCGCAGATCAGTATCTGCGGATGGGCCGGTTCTCTCCGGCACTATCAGGTTCCCCGGGCTTTTTGCCCTTGTTGAACAGCATTAGGTGACAAATCCGCTGGAAAATCAATTGACATTGTTATAGCGTTTTGTGTGAGAAAAATTCACATCACTTGTGTCTGCCGGAACCCATCGATTTGTCCAGCCGCCTGCCACCTCTGAACCCCTTGCGCGCCTTCGAAGCGACGGCGCGCCGTGGCTCGGTGTCGGCCGCAGCCCGCGAGCTGAATGTCACGCATGGCGCCATCAGCCATCAGATCCGCGCGCTGGAACTGTCGATCAACGCCACGCTGTTCGAGCGCGGCGGCAAGCGGTTGAAACTGACGCCGCAGGGCGCGCTGCTCTTGCCGGCCGTCACCCACGCCTTTGCCGAGATCGCGGCAGCGACCGCCGCCATGACGCGGCCGACCACCAGCGGCGAGCTGCGCATCACCTGCGTGCCCGCCCTCCTCTCGTTCTGGCTGATCCCGCGCCTGCATCTGTTCACCGAACAGTTTCCCGATGTGCGCCTGACGCTGATCGCCTCCAATGACGCCGCCTATCTCGACGCGTCCGATGTCGACGTCTGCCTGATCTATGGCGACGGCAACTGGCCGGGATGCTGGTCGAAGCTCTGGAGCCGGCTCGCCCTCTTCCCGGTCGTCAGCCCGACATTGCTCAACATGCGGCCTTTGCGCTCGGTGCGCGATCTGCGCGACCACGTGATGCTGCATGGCGACGACGGGCGCGAATGGAATACCTGGCTGGCGGCCGCCGACGCCAGCGACCTGCAGCGCGGCCGCCAGCACTTCATGAGCGATGCCCGGCTTTCGACCGAAGCTGCCCTTCACAATCAGGGCGTCGCCCTTGGCGACACCATTACCGCCGGCAGCCTGATTGCTCGCGGCGAACTGATCGCGCCCTTCGACCTGACTGTTCCAGCCAACGACGCCTTTTACGTCGCCTGTCGCAACGAGGTTCTGGCCGCGCCGATCGTACGCATCTTCATCGACTGGATGTTCTCGGCGCTCGAAAACGACCCGATGCCGGAACTGCAAACGTCGGCGCGCACGATTATTCGCAGCCGGGCCTCGAAATCCGAGCCGACAGATCGTAAATCGGTGCAGGACGGCTTTCAGCCGGTTTCGGCTCCGGCCCGCGGCCGACGGCTGGAGCGCCCCCAGAAACGCAAGAACAAAGCCTGAGCCATAGGAACTCCGCCATGCCGCATTTCAATCCGCTCGTCGAAAAGCTCTCGCCGCCACCAGTACCTTCGGTACTCGCCTGGGCGAAAAGCTATGATGGCTCGCGCGGGCCGCTGATCGACCTGTCGCAGGCAGTGCCCGGCTATCCGGCTCATCCCGACATGCTGGCCTGGCTCGGCGAGGCCGCGGCATCGACCGCATACACGGGCTATGGCGCGATCGAGGGTGAAGCGGTGCTGCGCGAGGCCTATGCCGCGCATGTGGCAAGCCTCTATGGCGCTGCGGTCACGTCCGACAACATCCACATCACGTCCGGCTGCAACCAGGCCTTCATCTGCACGGCGATGGCGATTGCATCTGCCGGCGACACGATCCTGATGACCAACCCCTACTATTTCAACCAGGAAACGACGCTTTCCATGCTCGGCATCAATGTCGAGCTGGTGCCCTGCGATGCCGGTCACGGCTTCCTGCCGGAAGTGGACGCAATCGCTGCTGCGCTGCGGCCGGGCATCCGGGCGCTTGCGCTGGTGTCGCCGAACAATCCGACCGGCGCGATCTATCCGCAGGAGCTTCTGGCGCGCATTCACGAGGTCTGCCGCGCCAACGGCACCTGGCTGATCCTCGACGAAACCTACCGCGACTTCCTGCCCGACGCAGGTGCTGCACCCCACGGCCTTCTGCAGGTGGAAGGATGGCAGGACAGCGTCGTTGGCCTCTACAGCTTTTCAAAATCCTTCTGCATCCCCGGCCACCGGCTCGGCGCGATCACGGCGGGACCGGCACTCATCGACCAGGTCACCAAGATCATGGACAATCTGCAGATCTGCGCGCCGCGCTCCGCGCAGGCCGCGGTCGCCAAGGCTATTCCCGCGCTTGCCGATTGGCGCCTTGGCAATCGCACAGAAATCGCCGCGCGCGCCGATGCGCTGCGCGATGTCATGAGCCGGCTGCCGCAATGGAAGCTGCAGGCGATCGGCGCCTACTTCGCCTATATCCGCCACCCGTTCCCGGACATTGATTCACAGTTCGTTGCCGAGAAACTGGCGAAACTCGCCGGCGTCGTCTGCCTGCCGGGCGACTACTTTGGCGAGGGCCAGGAAAACTACCTGCGCTTCGCCTTTGCCAACGCCGATGCAGACACGATCCGGAAGCTCGAAGAGCGGCTTTCCGGCTTCAATCTGCCCGGTCTCTGACCGGGTCTAACCGCGGCGGGCGATCAGGATGCCGACGAGTACGATCGCCCCGCCGATTGCCTGCATCAACCCGACCGGCTCGGACAGCAGGATCCAGGCGAGGATGGCTGCGACCACCGGCTGCAACAGCAGCGTCAGCGAGGAAAACGCCGGCGGCAGATAGGCGAGCGCATAGGTGATCGCCACCTGCCCGCCCGCATGGCTGACGAAGGCGAGGCCGAACAGCATAGACCAGCCGAACAGCGTCGGCGGCAACAGGGTCGGCTCGGACAGAAGCACGATCGGCAGCATGCAGATCGCCGCCGAGGCCGTGCTCCAGATCATGATCCTGATGGTGCTAAAGAGACTGCGCAGCCGGCCGATCGCCAGGATATAGCCGGCATAGAACATCGCCGCGATGACGGCGACGCCGTCGCCGAGCAGATTGCCGTCACCAAGCGCCATCGGCCCGCCCTTCAGCGTGATAACGCCGACGACCGCCGTTACCAGCCCTATGGCAAAGACGGCACTGATGCGGGCACGGAACAACAGCCAGCTCGCGAGCGTCACGAACACAGGCGCGAGGTTGGCAAGCAGCGTGGCATTGGCAACCGACGTCTTGGTCAGTGCATAGTGCCATGCGGCAAGGTCGATCGCCAGGAACACGCCGGGCAGCACCAGAAGCGCATATTCCGAGAGCTTCTCCGGCCGCCTGTCCGACGCGGGCGTGCCGCGAAACCAGGACCAGGCGAGAAGCGGGATCAGCGCCAGGGCCACGCGCCAGAAGGCCGTCGCCATCGGCCCGACCTCGGATAGCCGCACGAAGATCGGCGAGCCGCCGATCGCAGCCCCGCCGATCAGAAGGGCGGCCATGGCAAGCCGGTTATGGGACGAGGCGGTGGCGGGTGCTGGGGTCACGGCAATGTCGCTATTCTGCTGGCGGGCGATCATCGCGCCCTCGACAAGGCAGCTAGCAGAAGACCGGAGCTGGCGACAGTCGCTATAAATCGCCCGCCAGAACGAGGTCGGCCGCCGATGAGAACCACCGACGGCCGCAAGCTTGTTTCATCGCGCCACGCCGGCGCGATGTTTGGTGCCGTCAGGCAGCGTCGGGAATGTGCACGGTCTTGACCTCGAGGAAATCCTCAAGCCCGAACATGCCGCCTTCGCGCCCGTTGCCCGATTGCTTGTAGCCGCCGAACGGGCTGCCATAGCGGTGCGGCCCGCCATTGATGTGAACCATGCCGGCGCGCAGGCGCGACGCCACCCGTTCGGCCCGCTTCGGATCGCCGGTCTGCACATAGGCGGCAAGGCCATAATTGGTGTCGTTGGCAATCGCGATCGCTTCCTCCTCGCTGTCGAAGGGAATGATCGCCAGAACCGGTCCGAAAACCTCTTCGCGGGCAATGCGCATGGTGTTGTCGACGTCGGCAAAGATCGTCGGCTTGACGAAGTAGCCGGTTTCGAAGCCAGCGGGCTTGCCGGCACCGCCGACGACAAGGCGCGCGCCCTCCGCGATACCCGCCTCGATCAGCGCCTGGACCCGACCGAACTGGACGTCGCTGACGAGCGGACCGATATGGCTGCCTTCCCTGGTCGGATCGCCGACCTCGGCCTCGCGGCCGACGCGACCGGCGATCTCGACCACCTTGTCGTAGACGCTGCGCTCGACCAGCATGCGCGTCGGCGCATCGCAGGACTGGCCGGAGTTGTTGAAGCATTCGAGCACGCTGCCGGTCACCCGGTCTTCGAGGTCGGCATCGGCAAAGACGATGTTCGGCGATTTGCCGCCGAGTTCGAGCGTTACCCGCTTGACGGTTTCGGCCGCATCCTTGCTGACGGCGATGCCGGCGCGGGTCGAGCCGGTAAACGACATCATGTCGATGTCGCGGTGCTTCGACAGGGCGGCACCGGCATGGATGCCGTCGCCGTTGACGAGGTTGAAGGCGCCGGCCGGAAAGCCGGCCTCGTCGATCATCTCGGCATAGAGCATGGCGTTGAGCGGCGTAAACTCGCTCGGCTTCAAGACGCAGGTGGATCCGGTCGCAAGCGCCGGCACGACCTTGAGCGCGATCTGGTTGATCGGCCAGTTCCAGGGGGTGATCAGGCCGCAGACGCCGATCGGCTCGCGCAGGATCACGTCACCGTTCGGCAGGGTGTCGCGCATCTTCAGCCGCTTCAGCGCATCGATGAAGCCCTGCAGATGGCCGACGCCGACATCGGCCTGCTGCTCGCGCGTCATCGTCTTGGGCGCGCCGAGTTCCATGGTGATGGTCGCGACCATTTCGTCGTAGCGACGTTTATAGATCGACAACAGCTTTTCAAGCAGCGCCAGGCGCTCCTCGACGCTGGTGCGGCTGTAAGTGGCAAACGCCTTCTTCGCGGCCGCAACCGCGCGGTCGATGTCCGCCGCCGTGCCCATCGAGATCACAGCGATCGGCTTCTCGGTCGCCGGGTTCAAGACCTCGAGATCGGCAGGCGTGATCGGGTCGACCCATTGGCCGTCGATATAGAACTTCCTCTTGTCGAGCATGCGCTCCTCCTTCCCGTCAGATTGTCTTTTCCTTGTCCGCAAGCCAGTCCATGATGAGCGTGCGATAACGCTCGCCGGAAAAGCTCGGGAAATGTCCGCCATGGACGATACGCGCCGGCAGGCGCAGCAATCGTTCCATTGACGCCAGATAGTCGTCGGCATTGGCGTGGTAGGTGTCCTCGATCAGCGGCCCGTCATAGAGAATGTCGCCGGAAAAGAGCACGCCGGTCTTCTCCTCGAAAAGCGCGATGCCGCCGGGCGAATGGCCTGGTGTGTGGATCACCTCGAACACCCGGTCGCCGAGATCGATATGATCGCCATCTTCGAGCAGCCGCGTTGCCGGCGCCGCCTTCACCGCATAGGTCGAGGAGAGATAGGGCTCCGGCGGCAGCGCATCGAAGATTTCGTCGGCGACATAGGGATCGGCCAGCGTATTCACGCGCGTCGGATGTGCCAGCAGATCGGCTTCCGCCGCATGCACGCAGCGGCACTCGAATTCGTGGTGGCAGCCGATATGATCGAAATGGGTGTGGCTGGCGACTGCCGTCAGGGCGCGTTCGGTGACCAGTGGCACCCATTCGCGCAGCGAGACCACGCCCATGCCGCTATCGACCAGCATGTCGCTGTCGCGACCGCGCACATGCCAGATGTTGCAGCGATAGAACTCCCGGATGAAGGGTTCGCAGATGGAGGTGACATCGTCGTCGAGACGCGTCACCTGGTACCAGTCTTTCGGAGCAATTCGCCGCATCTTGCTAAAGGGTTCCGCTTGCCGCCGGCAAGGCTACGACGTCGGCCGCCCGCACCGCAAGGGGGACAATCTCGCCATCGCGCACCTCGGCCGATTGCGGCAGATGCGCCACCAGCGCATCGCCGTCGCTGGCGCAAGGCTGCAGGTGGCAGCGGTAGTGCGTGCCGAAGAAGGCGCTGCCGGCAACCTTGGCATCGCCGAGAACGAACATCGGTTCGCCGGATTTATCCGCGCCGCGAAAATGTTCAGGCCGGATGGTCAGCGTGATCGCGTCGCCGGCCTTGGGCGCGGCAGCGGTGAAATTGGCGGCGGGAAGCGCCAGGCTGCCGAGCGAGGTCTCGACCTCGGCGCACGCTGCGTCCGCGGTCTTCACGCGGCCGGGGACGAAATTGACCTCCCCCATGAAGCCCGCCGAAAACAGCGAACGCGGCCGCATGTAGATCTGCGACGGCGGGCCGAAATCCTCGATCCGCCCCTGGTTCATGACGACGATCCGGTCGGCGATCGCCATCGCCTCCTCCTGGTCGTGGGTGACATGCACGAAGGTTGTGCCGACCCGCTTCTGGATCGCCTTCAGCTCGTCCTGCATCTGGCGGCGAAGCTTCAAGTCGAGCGCGCCGAGTGGTTCGTCGAGCAGCAGCACTTCTGGGTCGACGGCAAGCGCGCGCGCCAGCGCCACGCGCTGGCGCTGGCCACCGGAAAGTTCGTGGGGCCGCTTGCCGGCCGACGCCTTGAGGCCGACGAGGTCAAGGAAGCCGAGTGCCTTTTCGTCGCGCTCGGCCTTGCCCAGGCCGCGCATCCGGAGCCCGAAGCCGACATTGTCGGAGAGCCGCATATGCGGAAACAGGGCATAGTCCTGAAACATCGTCGTCGTCGGGCGCTTGGACGGCGTCACGAACGTCATGTCGTTTTCGCCGATCACGACGCGTCCCGAGCTTGGCGACAGGAATCCGCCGAGGATCGAAAGCAGCGTGGTCTTGCCGCAGCCCGAGGGGCCGAGCAGCACGATGAACTCCCCTGCCCGGATATCGAGCGAAACGCTATCCAGCGCCGTGAAGTGGCCGAAGGTCTTGCTGACGTTTTCGATCGAAACGGGAGCGGTCATTGTTTCTTCGTCCTTCCGAACAGGGAAAACTCGAGGATCAGCAGCAGCGCCACCGAGGCGAGGAAGACCAGCGAGCCGATGGCATTGGTCTTGGGGTTGAGGCCGGAACGCAGCATGCTCCAGATCTCGACGGGCAAGGTCACGTCGAAGCGAGACAGCAGGAAGGCGATGATGAACTCGTCCCAGCTGAAGGTCACCGACAGGAAGAAGGCCGCAAGGATCGAGGGCATCAGCATCGGTGCCGTCACCAGCGCCATCACCTTGAAATCGCTGGCGCCGAGATCGCGCGCAGCCCGTTCGATGTTGATCTGATGATCGCCCATCGAGGCATAGATGATCGCAAAGCAGAGCGGCAGATTGATCACCACATGGCCGATGCCGACCGTCAGGAGAGACAGCGGCATGTGCAGCGCGTTGAGCAGCGAAAGCAGCCCGAGCGCGATGATCAGATAGCTGACCGTCATCGGCGCAATCAGCAGGCCCCTTTGCAGGGCCGAGCCGGGCAGCTTGTAGCGCGCCAGCGAATAGGCAGCGAGAAATCCGAGAACGCAGGAGACCACGGAGGAAGAGATCGCGACGAGCATCGAATTGCCGAGTGCTGCCATCAGCTTGCGGTCGGCAAAGACGGCCTCGTACCATTGCGTGGAGAAGCCGTTGAAGGGCGGCACCGGCAGGCGCCCGTCCTGGAAGGAAAACAACACCAGCACGGCGACCGGCAGGAAGATGAAGGCATAGACGAGAGCAAGGTAGGCCCAGGACAGACCACTGACGAAAACTCTGCGCAGCATCACGCCCTCTCGATCTTCAGCCAGCGGGCGCAAGCCACGTAGGCGATGGTGACAGCCAGCATGAGAATGATCGACAGCGCCGCCGCCATCGGGAAATCGGCGCGCCGGCCGAGCTGCAGCATGATGATCTGAGGCAGCACCAGCTCGTTGTTGCCGCCGAGGATCTGCGGCGTCACGTAGTCGCCGATGCACAGAACGAAGGTAAGGAACGCGCCGGTCATGATGCCCGGCAAGGTCAGCGGCAAGATCACGTGCCAGAAGGTCTGGAAGGCGTTGGCGCCGAGGTCGGCGGCCGCGCGGCGATAATTCGGCGAGAGCTGGATCAGGTTGGAATAGATGGTCAGCGTCAGGAGCATGACGAAGAAATGCACGAAGCCGATGACCGTTGCGGTGCGCGTGCTGGCAATCTCCAGCGGTTCGGCGATCAGGCCGACGCCCGTCAGCATCTGGTTGATGACGCCATTCTTCGACAGCACCAGCAGCCAGGAGTAGGAGCGCACGACATAGGAAGTCCAGAACGGCAGGATCGCGAGGATCAGCGCCATGCGCTGGAACCGCTTCGGCACGCGCTCGGCGATGATCCAGGCGAGCGGATAGGCCAGGAGCACCGAAAGCACCGTGACGATAACGGTGATTTCGAGTGAATTGACCAGCCCCTGCAACAGGGCGTTCTCGGAGAAGAAGCGCACGTAGTTGTCAAGGTTCCAGACACGGACGATCTCGCGCCCTTCGCGCTTCCACAGGCTCATCGCCGCCATGAACAGGAAGGGGACGACAAAGAAGGCGAGCGTCCACAGCAGCGCCGGTGCAGCAAAGCCCCAGGCCTTTCGGCGGTCGGCATCTTCAAGGGTGGTCGCAGTCATGAAAGCTCCAGATATATGCGCCGCTAGAAGGTGCTGGACGCAGTCCACCGTCCCACGGGCAGGTGGGGCGGCGGTCAGGCTGAAGGTTCGGCGACCGCTGCAAGCGCTCGCCGCGCGTCGGGTTTACTGTTGCAGCATTTCCGTCCAGGCGTCCTGGAACTGCTGGTCGAGTTCGGTCGACGGGATCGGGTAGAGCTGCGTCTTCTTCAGGTATTCGGCCTGTTCGTTGAAGCGCAGCGCCGCCTTCTGCTGGTCGCTCAAATGCTCGCCCGCCTTCATGTTTGCCGGCATCGCCCAATAGCAGGAGGATGTGGCGAGCCGTGCCTGGCCCTCGGGGCTGACGATATACTGCACGAATTTGAGCGCCAGATCCTGCTTGGCGGAATCCTTCATAACGCCGATCGACTGCGCCCAGCGCACGGCGCCCTGCGCCGGGATGGTCCAGTCGAGGTTCGGCTTGTCGGCCGACAGCACGGCCGTGATCCACTCGCCGCCGCCGACCAGAATATCGACTTCGCCCGTTGCAAGCGCCGTCTGCGAGGAGACGACGTCGCTGACCTGCTTCGACATCGCGCGCATATCCGCCAGCTTCTCCTTCAGCGCCGGCATGTCGGCCTCTGAAAGCTCTGCGGTCTTCTTGCCAAGGCTAAGGCCGGCAAGCCCGATCATCGGCAGGTAGTAGTCATAGAGCGCGATGCGCCCCTTGTATTTGTCCGAAAAGACCACCGAGAGGTCCTGCATGTCCTTCGGATCGACCTTGGACTTGTCGTAGGAAACGGTGTTGTAGCCGAACTTTTCCGTGACGGCATAGGTCTTGCCGTCCTTCGTGTTGTTGGCCTCCATCCGCACTTCGGGGAAGATGTCGGCGGTCGGAAGCGCATCGGCCGGCATTTCGGCGAGCAGGTCGAGATCGATGGCGCGGTGAACATCGACGCCGTCGATGACGAGCACGTCCCAATCGCCGGGGCGCGACTGGTCGAGGATGGAAAGCGCGGCGCCCGTTCCCTCATAGACCTTTAGATTGACCTTGACGTCGTTGGCCTTTTCGAACGGCTCGACGAGCGCCGGATCCGTGTGATCGCACCAGACGAGTGCGTTCAGTTCCTCGGTGGCGAAAGCCGGCGCCGGAACGGAGACGAGCGAGGCGGCGACGATCGCGCCCGCGGCGACCGAGGAGAAAAACCGGCGCAGGTTCGCGCCGTCATGAAATGACTGCATCATGCTGTTGCCCTCTTGTTTGACGCTCATTCCGGCGTCTTCAAAAAAAGATTGAATGAATTCATTTTTTAAGTCAATCTCAAATTTGAGGACATTCAGAATTAGAGGAAATGCACATGACGGGGCTGCGCGCACGGCAGAAAGCCGACCGGAACAGACGCATCCTGGACGCTGCGGCACTCCTGTTTCGCGAAGTCGGCTATGACAGCGCCCGTATCGAGGACATCGCTGAGCGTGCCGAAGTGTCGGTCGGAACCTTCTACAATTACTATGAAAACAAGGGCGACATCCTGGTCGCCACGGTGTCGATGGAGGTCGAGGAAGTGCTCGCCGCCGGGCGCACCATCGTCGACAATCCGCCCTCCTCCGTCGAAGGGGCGCTGCAGGCGCTGATCGGTCAATATTACGATCACTCGCTCGTCTATCTCTCCAAGGAGATGTGGCGCACGGCCATGGCGATCTCGATCCAGCAGCCGGAAAGCCCTTTCAGCAAGCGCTATACCGAGCTCGATCGACGGCTTTGCGACCAGGTCTCGACGCTCATCCAAAAGCTGCAGATCAAGGGCCTCGTCGCGCCCGGCATCGACGTTCGCGCCGTCGGCGAAATGCTGTTCAACAATCTCAACCTGATGTTCATCGAATTCGCAAAGGACGAGGCGATGCCGCTCGGTGAACTCAAGGCGCGCGTCACCCGGCAAAACCGGCCGATCGCGACGCTGATCGCCACCCCCTGATCCAGGCCGACCACGATCCAACCCAACCAAGAAGAGAGACACGATGCAGGATTTCGAACTGCAGGTGCTTGCCGCCGCCGACCGCCTCGTTGAAGCCTTTGCCCGACACGACGCGGACGCCTATTTCTCGGCTTTTGCGCCCAATGCCACGTTCATTTTCCACAATCTCGACCGCCCCTTGCGCAGCCGGGCGGAATACGAGGCGGAATGGGCGTTGTGGGAGACCCGCGACGGCTTCCGCGTCCGCGGCTGCCAGTCCAGCGACCGACACGTGCAGGTGATGGGCAACGTCGCCGTCTTCACCCACGGCGTTCGCACCGATCTTGAAATCGGCGGCGAACCCCTGACGTCGGAAGAGCGAGAAACGATCGTTTTCGAGCGGGATGGGACGGGCGCCTGGCTGGCGGTTCACGAACATCTGTCGCGTGTCGGCTAAGCGTTTCCGGGGAAATCGCGATGCCGTGCTCCGTCAGGATGTCGGTGAAAACAGAGAGATGGAATGTGTCCGCGCTCCGCCAGGGCCGGAAGCGCTATAGCCGCCGCGATCGTTCAGAGCGCGCCGACAACAACTGCAGAGATGAAACAGAACGCAGCGACGAAGGCGATCGCATGCGGAAACAGACTGATCGGCGAGCGGCGCGGTGCGGCCGGCGCATAAAACGCATATCGGGACTGGATCGTCGGTTTCGCAGCGTTCATCGCGTCTCTCCGTCGTTCAGGTCGGGAACAGGACCGTTAATAGTCATGTTCTCCGATATTCTCGATTGGGTTTATAGATATTATTTTCTCCGTTCTACCCCGAAAGTGAAAAATCGTCCGCGAGTATCCCCCTCAGTGCCGATCGCGGTCGCGTTCCTGCACATGCCGGGACCAGCTCTCGCTGAACCATGGCGTCAGCAGCGACACGTTTGCCTCGCGATGGGAGCGGGTGAGACCGACGTCGGATTCAACGCAGGTCCACACCGTAAACGCCGTCAGTTCGTGTTTTCCGAAGGTCTGGATCAGCGGAATGTCGGCGGCGTCGCGGCCACGGGCAACAGCGATGCGCCCTGCCCTGCGCACATTGTTCTTGGCGTCGAACGTATACCAGCGGTCACCGAGGAAGACCTCGAACCAGGCATTGAAATCCATCGGCGCCACCCGCTCCCCGGTCTCGAGGTCGGCCATGTAGCCGTTGACGTAGCGCGCCGGCATGTTCATGCAGCGGCAGAGCGCGATGGCGAGATGCGCATAGTCGCGGCTGACGCCGAGCCGATCCTCATGCGCCTCTAGCGCCGTTCGCATCGCCTGGGCATAGCCGTAACTGAACACAAGGCGTTCGTGCACGTAATCGCAGATGGCCTGCACGCGCGCAAAGCCGGGCTCAGTCTCCCCGAAAAGCCTCCAGGCCAGCGCGCCCAGCCGATCGGTCTCGCAATAGCGGCTAGCGGCAAGATAAGGCAAAGTGTTCGGCGGAAGGCGCTCGACAGGCACGGCCTGCGCCAGGGGATCGGAGAGGTCGGGCCGACCGTCGTCTTCAATGACGGCGTCGTAGCTCAGCTTGAAATCACCCTCCGGTGCGATCAGGCGCAGGCAGGTGTTCTTGTGCGGGTCTACGACCTCTTCCATCCTGACGATCGGCACCGTGACAGGCCCGCGCTCGCGTTTGATGTCGGCGCGCCGTTCGGCGACGACGGAAAGATAGGTCATCATCGGCGTCGGGTTTGGGCAGCGTATGCCGATCTCATAGCCAAAGCGTATGAACATCTCCAACCTCCCTCGTTCGACAGGAATGTTTCGCGGATCCTTTTGTTCCCTCGATCGAGGGCAACACAGGTGCCGCGGGCACACACGAACAGACACCGGAATAGAGATCCGCAGCAGCGATGATCAGGCTAATTCTACCCTCGAACCAAGCAGGCAACAATCGCTTTCACACGCGCCTGTGGGCGCGGAGTGCTGCGCCACGCCGTTGCGTCAGGAAAGTGCGACAAAGCCCCATGACATCTGGCGAAACTCGCCTATATTGGCGCGAAAGCGGCAGAAATGCCGACAAATCAAATATTTGGAACTGTCGATGACCGCCCCTTTGTTCCCGAAGGCCGACACCAGACCGCCCGGAAAACTTGGCTTCAGCAAGACGTATTCCCTCTTCCAGGCTTTCGACTGGGCCGATACGACACTCGGACCGGTCGCCACCTGGCCGGCGGCGCTGACGATGACCATCAGGATGATGCTCGCCTCGCCGGTTGCAATGGCCGTCCTCATCGGTCGCGACGGCGTGATGATCTACAACGACGCCTATATCGAGATCGCCGGCAAGCGCCACCCCGACTGTTTTGGCCGCTCCGTTTTTGCGACATGGCCCGAGGTCGCCGCGTTCAACCGGCAGATCATCGCCGACGTCTTTTCCGGAAAGACCGCGTCCTTCGAGGACGCGCCATTGACGCTCTATCGCAACGGCGCAGCCGAGGACGTGTGGCTCGACCTCGACTACAGCCCTGTTGTCGACGACGACGGTAGCACGATCGCGGTCCTTGCCATTCTCGCGGAAACGACCAAGCGGGTGAAAGCGGAAAAATCCCTTCGCGACAATCAGGAACGCCTGTCGCTGGCGCTTAGCGCCTCCGGTGTCGTCGGCATCTGGGACTGGCACGTGCAGGAAGACCGGGTCTACGCCGACGAACGCTTTTCCGATCTCTTTCACGTGCCGCGCGAAACCGCCCGCCACGGTGCGCCGATCTCCGCCTATCTCGCGTCTATCCACGCGGACGATGTTGCCGGCCTTGAAGCCGCGATGAAGCGGGCGATCGAAACGGGAGAAAGCTTCACGTCGGAGTATCGCATCGTCCAGCCGGAAGGTGGCGTGCGCTGGGTGCTTGCTGAAGGGCGGCCGGCACGCGACGAGACCGGTGCCTGCATCCGCTTTCCCGGCGTCGCCGTCGATATTACCGAGCACCGGCAGGCAGTCGAGGCCCACGCCCGCTCCGAGGCTGCCTTTCGAACGCTCGCGAACGCCATGCCGCAAATGGTCTGGTCGACCCGTCCTGACGGCTATCACGACTATTACAATGCCCGCTGGTACGAGTTTACCGGTGTGCCGGAAAATTCGACCGATGGCGAAGGCTGGAACGGCATGTTCCACGAAGAAGATCAGGCGCGGGCCTGGGCAAGCTGGCGCCACTCGCTCGAAACCGGGGATCCCTACCAAATCGAGTATCGCCTGCGCCACCGCAGCGGTGTCTATCGCTGGGTCCTCGGCCGCGCCCTTGCGATCCGGGACGATCGCGGGCGGATAACCCGCTGGTATGGCACCTGCACCGACATCCACGACGCCAAGATGGCCGCAGCAGAGCGGGAGGTCGTCGCCCACGAACTCAGCCATCGTATCAAGAACATCTTCTCGGTGCTCAGCAGCATCATCAGCCTTTCCGCGCGTTCCAATCCGGATGCCCAACCCTTTGCGCTGGAACTGCGCAAACGGATCGAAGCGATGGGTCGGGCCCATGACTTCGTGAGACCACACAGTCAGGCGTCGCGTCCGGTGCCGGTGGAACAGTCGATCTTCGGGTTGATCCAGGAATTGCTCGTTCCCTATGGCAACGCCGAGGACCGCATCAGCGTGAGTGGCGAAGACATCCAGCTCGGCGACAGCGCCGCCACGCCGTTGGCGCTTCTGTTGCATGAACTGGCGACCAATGCTGCAAAGTACGGAGCGCTTTCCGGCGATACCGGTAGGCTCGCCATCAGCGGCCGGCAGCAGGAGGCCGATTACATTCTGGAATGGCGCGAGCACGACGGGACAGGCGTGGTCGACCAACCCGATCAGGAAGGTTTCGGCTCGCGGCTGATGAAGATCAGCGTCGAGGGGCAGCTCGGCGGCAAGCTGGTCAGGCGCTGGGAGAAGGATGGAGTTCACGTCACCGTGACAATGCCGCGCGCGGCGGTGACGCGAACCAACCGGCTTTCCGGACAACGGGATTGAAACCCCGTCGGGCCGGCAGCGACGTCGCTGCCGAACCGTGCCGGATCACCGGTGCCGGCACAAACCAGGGCTCAGGCGAAAAGCTTCAGGCGCTCCGGCGGCTGGGCGTCGAGCGTGCGCCTGCGCGCCACTGCATAGCTGACGGCCTGCTTCATCTCATGGTCGGCAACGGGCTTGCTGATGACGCCGACCGTGCCGGGCACGCCGTCGCCAAGCTGGGCGGGATTGGCTGTCATGTAGAGGACGGTGATACCGTGTTCGGCGGCAAGCATGCGTCCGATATCCTTGCCGGTCGGCCCGTCCCTCAAATTGAGATCGACCAGAGCCACCTCCGCCATCGGAGCCAGGCTGATCGCGGTTGCCTGATCGGCGGCGATCCCCACCGGGCTATGCCCGAGTTCCGAGACCACGTATTCGATTTCGGTCGCAACGAGAAACTCGTCTTCGACAATCAGTACTCTGCAAGCCATGTCAATTTTCCAACGCTTCACTTTGCGGCATAAACGGAACCGTCTCCCAAGGTTCCGGTTATATGCCTGTTGAACTTCAAGCGGTACAACGCGCCATTGTCCAGCCGGGTTCCCGCTGTTTTCAATCGCGACGCGCCGTCCTGCACAAAAGGGAAGCCCGAGCGATGCACGCATGCGTCCAGGCGGCAGGTAACGATCCCTACCGCCATCTTGTTCCGGCCAAATGAAAAAATTCTGAACCCGGCGCTACAGGCCGACGGCATCCTTGAAGGAATACCACCAGGAGCCGATCGTCGAATACTGAGCGCGGAACATCCGCCCGCCCGGGAACGGATACCAGGGCAGCTTCTCGAACACATCGAAGCGCGTCGCGTCACCGTCGATCGCCTCGGCAAGCGTGCGGCCGAACAGATGCGATCCGGTGACACCGTGGCCGCTATAGCCATGGGCGAAATAGGTGTTCGTCCCGATGCGGCCCATCTGCGGCACGCGGGTAAACGACAGGGCGAAGTTGCCGCTCCAGGCATAGTCGATCTTGACGCCCTTGAGCTTCGGAAAGACCTTTTCAAGATTGGGCTTGAGCTTGGCCACCACGTCGGCGGGGTCGGTGCCGCCATAGACGGTGCCGCCGCCGAAGATCATGCGCTTGTCGGCTGACAGCCGGAAATAATCGAGAATGTAGCGCACATCCTCGACGCACATGTCGCTCGGGATGAGCGAATGGGCGAGCGCCTCGCCGAGCGGCGCGGTGGTGATCATCTGGGTCGAGACCGGCATGACGCGCGAGACAAGCTTCGGCACTGCATCGCCAAGATAGGCGTTGCCGCAAAGGACGACGATCCTCGCCGACACTTCGCCGTCGGCGGTATAGACCGTCGGCCGGACCGCTTCGTGATCGACGCGCGTCACCGGTGATTGTTCGTAGATCGTGCCGCCAAGGCTTTCGAGCGCGCGCGCCTCGCCGAGCACCAGATTGAGCGGATGCATGTGGCCGCCTGTTGTGTCCAGCATGCCGCCGCAATAGGCGTCCGACTTGACGAACTTGCCGAGCGCGTCGCGGTCGAGAAGCTGATGGTCGTCCATGCCGTACTTGCGCCAGAGCGCCTGCTTGGCTTCCAGCTCCTTCATGTGTGCGGGCGTGTAGGCGGCATAGATGTTGCCGGGCTTCAGATCGCAGTCGATCTGATACTGGCTGACGAGCCGCCGGATGATCTTGCCACCCTCCTGCACGAGCCCGCCGACGAAGCGTGCCGCATCTTCGCCGTAGCGGCGCTGGATGGTCGCAAGGCTGGCATTCAGGCCGTTGACCACCTGGCCGCCATTGCGCCCCGATGCGCCCCAGCCGACCTGCGCGCCCTCGACGACGACGACCTTATAGCCTTTCTCGGCCAGGTGGATCGCTGTCGACAGGCCGGAATAGCCGGCGCCGACGACGCAGACATCGGTCTCGACGCGACCTTTCAGCGAGACCGGCGTGCGGATGATGTTGCGGGAGGCGGCGTAGTAACTGGTGGGATAGCTGCCGTCGCCGGCATAGGATTTTTGGCTTTTCATCATCATACGATTTCCAGATAGGCGCTGAATTCATAGTCCGTGACCTGCTCGGCAAACCCGGCGATCTCCTGCCGCTTGCAGGCGATCAGCATCGAGCGCAGCACGGGATCGAAGATCTCGGCGGCAATCGACCCAGCCTCGAAGGCATCGACCGCCTGCCCCCAATCGGCAGGAATTTTGGGCAGTTTCTCCGCCGCATAGGCCCGGCCCGACACCGGCGCCGAAGGTTTCCACTTGTTGCGGATACCAACCAGTGCCGCGCCGAGGATCGCGGCGATGACCAGATAGGGATTGGCATCGGCACCGGCGACCCGATGCTCGATGCGCCGCGCCGCCGGGCTTCCGCCTGGGATGCGGATCGCCGAGGTGCGGTTCTCGTAGCCCCAGCATACCGCCGTCGGCGCATGTGTATCGGGCCGCAGGCGGCGATAGGAATTGAAATGCGGCGCGAACAGCAGCGTCGTTTCCGACATTCCGCGCAGCAAGCCAGCGACCGCATTCTTCAGGACAGCCGATCCCTCGTCACTGCCGTCGTTGAAGACATTGTTGCCCTCCGCGTCGAGCAGGCTGAAGTGAATGTGCATGCCATTGCCGGAGCGGGTGCCATAGGGCTTGGCCATGAAGGTCGCCGCCAGGCCGTGCTTGCGGGCAACCCCCTTGACGATGCGCTTGAAGAAGATCGCATCGTCGGCCGCCTTCAGGGGATCGTCCGTGTGCAGCAGGTTGATCTCGAACTGGCCGATGCCGTTCTCGGCGATCGCCGCGTCCGCCGGCACGTTCTGCCGCGCGCATTCCTTGTAGACGTCGGAGAAGAACTCGCCGAAATCGTCGAGCTCGTCGATCGACAGGATCGCGTCGGAATCGAGCCTTTTGCCGGTATAGGGCGAGATCGGCGGCACCGCGCTGTCGGGCTCCGGGTCGATCAGGTAGAATTCCATTTCGGTCGCGACCACCGGCCGCAAGCCCAGCTCCTCGTATTCGCGAACGATGGCCGCCAGAGCCTGGCGCGGATCGGCGAGAAACGGCTTGCCGTCCTCGAGCTGCAGCCAGAGCGGCACCAGCGCACTCGGCCGCGAGGTCCAGTTGACCGGCAGCGCACCGCGCCCGGTGACACCGCAGATACCGTCGCGGTCACCGCTCGCAAACACCTGCTCGCTGTTGATGATGTCCTCGCCCCAGACATCGACGCCGACGATCGACAGCGGCATGCGGATGCCGCCGCCAAGCACTTTGGCGGCCTGCTCCACCGGCACGCGCTTGCCGCGCATGATGCCGTTGAGGTCGCAGACCACCGCCTGGATGCTTTCGATCGGGCCGTTCTGCTCCAGCCAGGCCTTGAAGGCGCTCGGGTCTTCCGCGTCGAGGGACATATCGCAAATCTCATTTTGTGATCACATTTTTGCAAAATTGACATAATCCAGGAGTTGGAGTCAACCTCAGCCGATGGTATCAGCCCGCAACCATCGCCGCGTCGCCGAAGGAGCCTGCCGATTTGAAGACCACAACTCTGCCGCTGTTCGACCGACCGGAAGGCATGACCACCCATGACTACGCCTTTGCCAGGCTCCGCCAGGCCATCATGGTCGGCAGCTTTCGCCCCGGCACCTCGGTGACGATCCGTGGCCTCGCTGAAGCGCTCGAAAGCAGCCCGACACCGGTGCGCGAGGCGCTGCGGCAGCTGACCTCCATCGGCGCGCTGCAATTCCTCGAGAACCGCCGCATCGTCGTGCCGCGGATCACGCCGGCCCGGTTCGAGGAGCTGATCTCGTTGCGCATCGCGCTCGAAAGCCACGCCGCCCGCCGTGCTGTCGCTCACCTCTCCGAGCGGCAGATCGAACGGATCGCTGCAATCGACGACAGCATCGAGGACGAAATCAACCGGGGCGACCAGGTCGCGGCGCTGATCGCCAACCAGGCCTTCCATCGCACGATCTACACCGCCAATCCCGATCAGATCGTCATGCCGCTGATCGAAAGCGTCTGGCTACAGCTGGGACCGATCCTCGGCATCGCCATGGAGCATGTCAGCGAACTCTACGTCGTCGACCGTCATCGCGAGGCGATCGAAGCCCTGCGTCGCCGCGACGAAGATGCGGTCGCAGACGCCATCGCCGCAGACATTCGCGAGGGCATCGGCGGCTTCGACCAGCAGGCCGTCGCCCACCTTCTGAAGTTGGCTGCCTGACTTTCGAACCTTGCGACTGCCGCGAAATTTTAGTGACACTAAAATTTCCGTTGACAAGGTGCCGATCCCGCAGCAAGTTCCAGAAAACGCAGGCGCAAAGCCCTGAAATCCCTGAGGATATCGGAGCATGCCGGCGTGCGTCCGCGCAGGAGGTCACGTCCCCACGCGGCGATGTGGGACGGGGGATTTCAAGGGTGCATTCGCAGTCTCAGCCAGATGATCCGACATTGGCCCTGCCCCCGCTCGGCGACCGGCTGCGCGAGCGGCGCAAGGCGTTGAAACTGACCCTCAAGGAGGTCGCCGACCGGGCGGATTTCTCCGTCGGCTTCATCTCCCAGATCGAGCGCGGCATCACCGTACCCTCGCTGACGTCGCTGGTCGCGGTCTGTCGGGTGCTCAAGGTCGAGGTCGGCACGTTCCTCAACTCGCCGCGGATGGCCTCGCCCTTTACCCGTCACGACCAGCGCCGCGCCTATGCGCTGGCCGGCTCTCCTGACAGCAATGTCGCCTATGAGCGTCTTTCGGCCTCGTTTCCAGGCAGCATTCTGCGCGGAACCGTGGTGCATACGCCGCCCGGACACCGCAGCGAGGCGATGACCCACGAGGGCGAAGAAATGTTCTTCATCCTTCAGGGTGCGCTGACGATCGAGATCGATGGCGAACAGACGGTGCTGGAAACGGGCGATTCCGCCCATTTTCTTTCGGGCCTCACCCATCTCACCTGGAACCACACCGCCGAACCGACCGTGATCCTTCACACCTGCACGATGGACGTGTTTGGCGACGCGCAATCGACAGAAACGCCAGAAGGCGCTTTCGCGGTGACCCGCGCCGAAGATCGCCGCAATGCCGCGGCAAGTCCAGGCAAAGGCGCCGGATAGGCCCGCCGCGGGCCGCAGCGCAATCCCGTCGGCGATTGCGCCCTTCAGAATGCCACCTTTCGCCCGGCCGCCTTGGCCCGGCGACCGCCGCGCGTCGTTCGACGCCCGAACACGAGACCGGCGCGCGGCCCCAAACTTCACTCAACTCAACCCAGCCAGAACCAGAACTGGAAAGACCATGACAGAACAGACCAAAGCACGCTTCGCCGCCCTGCGCACCAAAATGAACGAAACCGGCAGCGGGCTGGTCGCGCTCGCCCCGGGATCGCACATGGATTGGCTGATCGGCTATCACCCGCACCCGGACGAGCGCCCCTGCCTGCTGCTCATCGGCCCGGAAAAAGAGGCCTTCCTGATGCCGGCGCTCAACGCTGAAGGAACCCGCGAGCACACCGACATTGCATTCCACAACTGGGCCGATGATACCGGCCCGGCCGACGCCCTGACGGCCGCGCTTGCCGATATCGGCGCTGCGGCACCCGGCGGCGTGGTGATCGACGAGACGATGCGCGCCGATTTCGCGCTGCTGCTGATCGATGCGCTGCCCGCAGACACGGCCCGCGCGTTCACGCAGGAAACGCTCGGCGCGCTGCGCATGCGCAAGGACAAAAGCGAATACGATCTCCTGAAGATGAATGCCGGAATTGCCGACCGCGCCATGCAGGCCGCCTTCGCCAAGATCCGCCCGGGCATGACCGAAAAGGAACTGGCAGCGGAAATCCGCGCGCACTTCGCCTCCGAAGGCGCGGCACCGGCCTTCTGGATCGTCGGTGCCAGCGGCAACGGCGCCTTCCCGCACCACTCCGCCAGCGAGCGCGTGATTGCCGAAGGCGATGCCGTGGTCATCGACATCGGCGGCCGCAAGCAGGGCTTCCCGAGCGACATCACCCGCATGGCAATCGTCGGCCGCGCGCCGGAAGGTTACGGCCAGATCCACACGATCGTCGAGCGCGCCGTCCAGGCGGCGCTGAAGGCCGCCCGCCCTGGCGTTCTTGCCAAGGAAGTCGACGATGCCGCCCGCAAGGTGATCGCAGATGCCGGCTATGGCGAGTACTTCGTCCACCGCACCGGTCACGGCATGGGCATCGACGGCCACGAGCCGCCCTATATCACCGCCACGTCGGAAACGGTGCTGGAAGAAGGCATGGTGTTCTCGATCGAGCCCGGCATCTACCTGCCGGGCCGCTTCGGCATCCGGCTCGAGGATATCGTCATCCTGCGCGCCGATGGCCCGGAAGTCCTGTCGTCGCTGTCGCGCGACGTTCACGTCGCACAGATCTGAGACGACATTGGTGGCGCCTTCGGGCGCCACTTTTCTGTCCGCGTCCCACCAGCCTTGGCTGGATGACGCAGCTCTGTTACCGGGTCGGCTGCTTGCGACCCGTCTGCGGGCGATTGCCGTTCGCATCCTTGCCGCGACGCGGCACATAGGCCGGCTCGCGCTGTTCGGCCGGCGGCCAGATCCAGTAGTGACCATAGGGCTTGCGCTGGATGCCCTCGTAATACTCGCCCTTTCTGGTGCGCATCTGCGCTTCCGCATCGCCCGCGGCAGCCACCAAAGCAAAGAACACGCCGGCTATGGCGACGGCGAACACATATCCTGATTTCAGCATCTTCTGGCTCCTTGCCTCCTGTCTACGCCTGCTCGCGGCACGGTCAACCGCCAAAGACTTTATAAGTTCCCGCTTGACCACCTTCTTGGCCTTGGTCATATTGATCAGATGTCAGACCAATTTGGCGCCGAGGGGGAAGCTGAATGACTGAACAGGCCAGAGCCGCGCTTCTGCCATTGCCGCCCGCCGACCGGGCGCAGCAGGTCATCGCCGCGCTCGCCAATTACGTCCAGCAATCAGGTTTGAAACCCGGCGATCGCCTGCCGGCGGAGCGCGAGCTGATGACGGCGCTCGCCGTCGGCCGCTCGACCGTGCGCGAGGTCATTCGCCATTTCCAGGCGCTCGGCGTCGTCGAGGCGCGCAAGGGCAGCGGCACATATCTGCTCAGAGCGATTTCGGCCGGCACCGTGCATATGCCGTTGACGCTCGACGCTGGGCATCTTCGCGACGTGCTGTTGATGACGCTCGAGGTTCGTCGCGGCATCGAGGTCGAGGCCAACATGGTCGCCGCGCGCCGTCGCACCGATAAGGACCTCGAGACCATCGAGACAAAACTCGATGAGATGGAGCGTGTGCACATCGCCAAGGGCACCTCCGGCCCTGAGGACCTCGCCTTTCACCTGGCGATCTACGACGCCACCCACAATCCGCTGTTTCGACAGCTGCTCGAACAGATGCGCGAGGCATTCGAGCGCTTCTGGGATCATCCCTTCGATCGGACGGATTTCGCTCGCCGTTCCTTTCCCTTCCACCGCACCCTCTTCAACGCGATCGCGGCACAGGATCCTGACACCGCGCGCGAAGAAACGCTGAAAATCCTCGCGATCGTCGAGGAAGACATCAAGGAAATGTCCAAATGAACAACGGCCTCGATCCGTTCGACCACGCCTCCCTGATCGTCGCGCATGACGAAGGCAACGCCTTCGATGCCGTCGTGCCGCCGATCGTCCAGACCTCGCTGTTCACCTTCAAGGACTATGACGACATGGTCGCGTCCTACAAGGGCGAACGCGTGCGGCCGATCTACACCCGCGGCCTCAACCCGACGGTGCGCATGTTCGAGGAGATGCTGGCCAAGCTCGAAGGGGCAGAGGACGCCATCGGCTTTGCCAGCGGCATGTCGGCGATCTCGTCGACCGTGCTCTCCTTCGTCGAACCCGGTGACCGGATCGTCGCGGTCAACCATGTCTACCCCGACGCCTTTCGACTTTTCGGCACACATCTGAAGCGCATGAAGGTCGAGGTGACCTATGTCGACGGTCGCGACGAGGAAGCGGTCGCCAAGGCGCTTCCGGGCGCCAAGCTGTTCTACATGGAAAGCCCGACAAGCTGGGTGATGGACACCCACGACGTCGCTTCCCTTGCCCGCCTCGCCAAGGACCAGGGCATCATCACCGCCATCGACAACAGCTGGGCGAGCCCGATCTTCCAGCAGCCGATTTCACTCGGCGTCGATCTCGTCATCCATTCGGCCTCAAAGTATCTCGGCGGCCACTCGGACGTGGTCGCCGGCGTCGTCGCCGGTTCGAAGGAGCTGATCGGCCGTATCCGCTCGGAAGCCTATCCCTATCTCGGTGGCAAGCTGTCGCCCTTCGACGCCTGGCTCCTGATCCGCGGCCTGCGCACGCTCCCGATCCGCATGAGGGCGCACGAGCACTCGGCGCTGACGGTGGCGCAGCGCCTGCAGGCGCATCCGCTGGTCGAGACCGTTTGCCACCCCGGGCTCGGCAACACCTTGCCACCGGGCCTTTCTGGCACGTCGGGCCTCTTCTCCTTCATCTTCCGCGAAGGCGTCGATGTCAGGCGCTTTGCCGATCACCTCGAGCTGTTCAAGCTCGGCGTCTCCTGGGGCGGCCACGAAAGCCTGATCGTGCCGGGCGAAGTCGTGCTGTCGCAGAAAGCCCAGCCCAATTCCGCGGCCGCCTTCGGCATCTCGCCGCGGTCAGTACGGCTCCATGTCGGCCTGGAGGGAACGGAGGCCCTCTGGAGCGATCTTGAAGCGGCGATCACAGCCGCTTCGTCAGGCTGACAGGAGCGGGATACGCGTCCCGCTCATCACATGTGACTAAACCATCAAAAGACAAAGGGAACAAAAATGAGGAAACTGATTACCGCCACTCTGCTTGCCACCCTGATGGCAGGAAGCGCACTGGCCGATACCAAGCTGAAGCTCGTCGAGGTCATCACCAGCCCCGAGCGCACAGAGACGCTGAAGTCGATCGTCGCCAAGTTCGAAGCGGCGAACCCCGGCACGACCGTCGAGATCATCTCGCTGCCCTGGGGCGAAGCCTTCCAGAAGTTCGCCACCATGGTTTCGGCCGGCGAACTGCCCGACGTGATGGAAATGCCCGACACCTGGCTGTCGCTCTATGCCAACAACGGCATGCTCGAGAGCCTCGAGCCCTACCTTGCCAAGTGGGAGCACACGCCGGGCCTCACCGAGCGCACGCTGGAGCTCGGCCGCGACATCAAGAACACCGCCTATATGCTGCCCTACGGCTTCTACCTGCGCGCCATGTTCTACAACAAGAAGCTCCTGTCGGAAGCCGGCGTCAGCGAGCCGCCGAAGACGATGGACGATTTCGTCAAGGCATCGGAAGCCGTCTCCAAGCTTCCGGGCAAATCCGGCTACTGCCTGCGCGGCGGTCCGGGCGGTCTCAACGGCTGGGTGATGTTCGGCGCCACCATGGCCGGCAGCAACAAGTTCTTCAACGAGGACGGCACCTCGACCATGAACAGCGAAGGCTGGGTCAAGGGCCTGACCTGGGTGATCGACCTCTACAAGAAGGGCCTGGCACCAAAGGACAGCGTCAACTGGGGCTTCAACGAAATCGTCGCCGGTTTCTATAGCGGCACGTGCGCCTTCCTCGACCAGGACCCGGATGCGCTGATCGCCATTGCCGAGCGGATGAAGTCGGAAGACTTCGGCGTCACCACCATGCCGAAGGGCCCGAGCGGCAAGGCGTTCACCACCATCGGCTTTGCCGGCTGGTCGATGCTGTCGGCAAGCCAGAACAAGGATCTCTCCTGGAAGCTGATCGAGACGCTCGAAGGACCTGAGGGCAACATCGAGTGGAACAAGCGCACCGGCGCGCTGCCGGTCCATAAGGCGGCCGAGAAGGATCCCTTCTATGCGAGCCCCCAGTTCAAGGGCTGGTTCGACGAGCTTGCCGACAAGGACGTAGTGCTGACGGTCATGCCGACCTACCTCGAGGAATTCGCCTTCTTCAAGGATTCGCTGGCGATCAAGACCACGCAGGAAGCCCTGCTTGGCGACATCACGCCGGAGGAACTCGCCAACCAGTGGGCCGACTACCTCACCAAGGCGCAGCAGAAGCACCTCGCCAAGAAGTGAGCCTTCGACCGGCGGCGTCTTCTCGGCGCCGCCGGTCACTCGATGTCTTGAACACGATGTCTTGAACACAAGGGCACGCCATAAAAAACCGGCGGCCGCACAGGGGAAATTTCGATCGATGGCCTATGTCGCCCGCCAAGACGGCCTGCCCGCAAGCAGGACGCCGCTGATGAAGCGCATCGCCGATGGGGCAGCGCCCTATCTCTACAGCGCGCCGGCGATCATCCTGATCGTCGCCGTCATGCTCGTGCCGCTGGCGCTCGGCGTGTCCTACGCCTTCCGCGATATCCAGCTGCTCAATCCGTTCTCCGGCGCCTTCATCGGCCTTGATCATTTCCGGGCGCTGTCGCAGGACCAGGCCTTCTACCGGGCGCTACGCAACACGCTGTGGTGGACCGGCGCCTCGGTCTTCCTGCAGTTTTTCCTCGGGCTCATTCTCGCGCTCCTGCTCGACAAGCCGTTCTATGGCCGCGGGCTTGCCCAGGCGCTCGTCTTCCTGCCCTGGGCGGTGCCGAGCTTTCTCGCCGGCCTCAACTGGTCCTGGCTGTTCAATCCGGTCGTCGGACCCTTGCCGCACTGGTTCTACGCGCTCGGGCTCATGAGCGAGCCCTCCAACATTCTCTCCGATCCGCAGCTGGCGATGTGGGGGCCGATCATCGCCAATGTCTGGTGGGGCATCCCCTTCTTCGCCATCACCTTGCTGGCCGCCCTTCAGGCGATCCCGCGCGATCTCTATGAGGCCGCCAGCATCGACGGCGCCGGCCCGGTGCAGCGCTTCCTGTCGATCACGCTGCCCTTCCTCGCACCGACCATCGCCATCACCATTCTGCTTCGCACCGTCTGGATTTCGAACTTCGCCGATCTGATCATCGTCATGACCAATGGCGGGCCGGCTGATCGCACCCAGATCGTTGCCAGCTACATCTTCACCCAGGCCTTCAAGCGGCTGGACTTCGGCTACGCCTCGGCGATCGCGCTGGTGCTGCTGGCACTGCTGCTCGCCTATTCCATGCTGATCGTCATCCTGCGGCAATGGCTGCTGAGCAAGGATTGAGACAATGCGCGCCAAACCCATCCTCCTGATCACAGCGCACCGGCTGGCGATCCTCGCCTATATCGCCTTCGCGCTCTTCCCGCTCTACTGGCTCCTGAAAGTGGCGGTGACGCCGAACGATCTGCTCTATTCCGAAGGCATCCGCCTCTGGCCCTCGCGCGCCACGCTCGATCATTTCGATTTCGTGCTGCGCCACAGCGCCTTTCCGACCTTCTTCAAGAACAGCCTGATCGTCTCCGGCTCCACCGCCGTCATCGTCACTCTGCTGGCCTCGCTCTCCGGCTACGCGCTGTCACGCTTCAATTTCCGCGGCAAATACTGGCTCGTGGCGCTGATGCTGCTGACGCAGATGTTCCCGCTCGTCATGCTGGTCGCGCCGATCTTCAAGATCCTGTCGCCAATGGGCCTGACCAACAGCCTGACGGGCCTCGTCATCGTCTACACCGCGTTCAACGTGCCCTTTGCCACCTTCCTGATGCAGTCCTTCTTCGACGGCATTCCCAAGGATCTCGAAGAGGCGGCGATGATCGACGGAGCGACCCAGTTCGTCGCCTTCCGCCAGATCATCCTGCCGCTGACACTTCCCGGCATCGCCGCCACGCTCGGTTTCGTCTTCACCGCCGCCTGGAGCGAGCTTCTGTTCTCGCTGATGCTGATTTCGGGCAACGACCAGGCGACATTCCCGGTCGGACTTTTGTCCTTCGTGTCGAAATTCTCGGTCGACTTCGGCCAGATGATGGCCGCCGGCGTGCTGGCGCTGATCCCGGCCTGCCTCTTCTTCCTGCTCATTCAACGCTATCTCGTCCAGGGCCTGACGGCCGGCGCGGTCAAAGGCTGAGGATACATCATGGCTTCCATCGATATCGCCAATATCCGTAAATCCTACGGCATCCACCCGGTGCTGCACGACGTCGACCTGAAGATCGGCGACGGCGAATTCGTCGTGCTGGTCGGCCCTTCCGGTTGCGGCAAGTCCACGCTGCTGCGCATGATCGCAGGCCTTGAAAGCGTGACTTCGGGCGAAATCCGCATCGCCGGAAAACGCGTCAACGAGCTTGCTCCGAAGGACCGCGACATCGCCATGGTGTTCCAGTCCTATGCGCTCTACCCGCATATGTCGGTCGCCAAGAACATGAGCTACAGTCTGCGCCTCAGGAAGACAGCCAAGGAGAAGATCGCAAGCGTCGTCTCCGGTGCCGCCTCCAAGCTCGGGCTCGATCCGCTGCTCGAGCGCCGGCCGCGCGCGCTTTCCGGCGGTCAGCGCCAGCGTGTCGCCATGGGCCGCGCCATCGTGCGCGAACCCAAGGCCTTCCTCTTCGACGAGCCGCTGTCAAACCTCGACGCGCGCCTGCGCGAGCAGATGCGTGCCGAAATCAAGAAGCTGCACAAGGATCTCGGCGCCACCTCGATCTACGTCACGCACGACCAGATCGAGGCGATGACGCTCGCCGACCGGATCGTCGCCATGAACGGCGGCTTCGTCCAGCAGGTCGGAAGCCCGCTCGATCTCTACGATCGCCCGGCCAACCTCTTCGTTGCCGGCTTCATCGGTTCGCCCGGCATGAACTTCTTCGAAGGCACCTATCATAATGGCACGGCACCGCGCTTCGAGACGGCGGGCGGCGTCACCATTCCGGCTGAGATGCATGCCGAGCTTTCCGACGGCGCCCGCGCCACGCTCGGCATCCGGCCCGAACATGTCGAGATCGGCGTTGCGGCACCGGATGCGCTGAAGGCTACGGTCGACCTCGTCGAGCCGACCGGCTTCGGCATCATCCTGCATCTGTCCTTCGGCAAGGCCATCTTCAAGGCCTTCACCAACGACCGCGCTTTCCTCAAGGCGTCGGGCGAAATCCCCGTGCGCCTGCCGCCGGAACGCCTGCACTTCTTTGACGCTGACGGCAACCGCGTTTGACGACCACAGTGCCCGCGCCTGACAGCGCGGGCTCTATCGCCCAAGACCGGAGATTGACATCTTCCGGGCGAGGCGTACCGTCATGCCGTCGCAAGTATCAACCGTCCGTGGCGCCCAATTGAGAGAAGCAAGTACCGCCAAAACGATGAATTGACGATAGCCTTCCTTGCCCCGCGCCCGGCGATATTGAGGAAGTGTCATGCGAAATTTTGTTGTTGCCCTTGCCTTTTCGACAACGCTGCTCTGTCCCATCGCCGCCCTTGCGCAAGAGGGCGATGCGACGGCCGGTGCGACCGTCTTCAAGAAATGCGCGATCTGTCATATCGTCGACAGCGATACCAACAAGGTCGGCCCGTCACTCAACCACGTGCTCGGCCGCACCGCCGGCACCCATCCCGACTTCAAGTATTCGACGGCGATGATCGACGCCGGCAAGGGTGGGCTCGTCTGGGACGAGACGACCTTGCGCGACTATCTCCACAATCCGAAGGCGAAGGTGAAAGGCACCAAGATGGTCTTTCCGGGCCTCAAGGATGACGGCGACATCTCCAACCTGCTCGCCTATCTCAAGCAATATTCGCAATAGATGCAACGGTTGAGGCCGGCGACAGGCGCTCAACCGAACGGTCAATTGCGAGTATTTCCCGTTCGTGCAATACTTGCATTTGGAAACTCTACGGATTGCGTATTCATGCCCACAGCCGCAAGCGGCGAGGAGGGACAAGAAATGGCCGTGGTGGTTATTCTGGTTTTGCTGGCCGCCGGATCGGTGTTGTTCCATTTGTTGAGCCCGTGGTGGTGGACGCCGATCGCGTCCAACTGGAACTACATAGACAATACACTCATCATCACCTTCTGGATCACCGGCGTCGTTTTCGTCGCCGTGGTGCTGTTCATGGCCTATTGCGTCTTGCGTTTTCGGCACCGCCCGGGAAACCGGGCGGCCTATGAACCGGAAAACAAGAAGCTTGAAGGCTGGCTGGCGGCCGGAACAACGCTCGGCGTCGCCGCCATGCTGACACCGGGCCTGTTCGTCTGGCACCAGTTCGTCACCGTGCCCGATGGCGCCGGCGAGGTCGAGGTTGTCGGGCAGCAATGGTTGTGGAGCTTCCGCCTGCCCGGCGCCGACGGCAAGCTCGGCACCTCGGAGACGCGCGACATCTCGCCGGAAAATTCGCTCGGTCTCAACCGCAACGACGCAGCCGCCCTCGACGACATCGTCATCGAAGGCGGCGAGCTGCATCTGGAGATCGGCAAGCCGGTCAAGATGCTGTTGCGCTCGGTCGACGTGCTGCACGATTTCTATGTGCCCGAGTTCCGCGCCAAGATGGACATGGTGCCGGGCATGGTCACCTATTTCTGGCTGACCCCGACGCGCACCGGCACCTTCGAGGTTCTTTGCGCCGAACTGTGCGGCGTCGGCCACCCGCAGATGCGCGGCACCGTCGTTGTCGACAGCCCGGAGGACTACCAGACCTGGCTCGCGAGCCAGCAGACGTTTTCGCAGCTGATGGCGCAAGCGCAGACAAAGGAAACGGCACAGGCAGAAAATGCCGCCCCGGCGCGGTAGGAGGCGCCCCGACGGCCATTGTTGGGAGAGTTTAGATGGTCGATATCCGGTCAGGCACCGATGGGGCGCTCGAACACGCCGAAGTGGAGGATGTCGAGCTCTACCATCCCCATAGCTGGTGGACGCGCTACGTCTTCAGCCAGGATGCCAAGATCATCGCCGTGCAATATGCCTCGACCGCCATCGCCATCGGCATGGTGGCGCTCGTTCTGTCCTGGCTGATGCGCCTGCAGCTTGGCTTTCCGGGCCAGTTCGCCTTCATCGACGCGGAGCGCTATTACCAGTTCATCACCATGCACGGGATGATCATGGTGATCTATCTGCTGACGGCCCTGTTCCTCGGCGGCTTCGGCAACTACCTGATCCCGCTGATGCTCGGCGCACGCGACATGGTGTTTCCCTACGCCAACATGCTGAGTTACTGGCTCTATCTTCTCGCCGTGCTCGTGCTGGCCTCGAGCTTTTTCGCGCCGGGTGGGCCGACCGGCGCCGGCTGGACACTCTACCCGCCGCAGGCCGTTCTCTCCGGCACGCCCGGCGGCAAGGACTGGGGCATCCTTCTGATGCTCTCCTCGCTCATCCTGTTCATCATCGGCTTCACCATGGGCGGGCTCAACTATGTGGTCACCGTGCTGCAGGGCCGCGCGCGCGGCATGACGCTGATGCGCATGCCGCTGACGATCTGGGGCATCTTCACGGCGACGGTCATGGCGCTGCTTGCCTTTCCCGCCCTCTTCGTCGCCTGCGTCATGATGATGTTCGACCGTGTTCTTGGGACCAGCTTCTTCATGCCGGCGATCGTCGAGATGGGCGAACAGCTGCAACATGGCGGCGGCAGCCCGATCCTGTTCCAGCACCTCTTCTGGTTTTTCGGTCATCCCGAAGTCTATATCGTCGCCCTGCCCGCCTTCGGCATTGTCTCCGATCTCATCAGCACCCATGCCCGCAAGAACATCTTCGGCTACCGCATGATGGTCTGGGCGATCGTCGTCATCGGCGCGCTCTCCTTCGTCGTCTGGGCGCACCACATGTATGTCAGCGGCATGAACCCGTATTTCGGCTTCTTCTTCGCCACGACGACGCTCATCATCGCCGTGCCGACCGCACTGAAAGTCTACAACTGGGTGCTGACATTGTGGCGGGGCGATATCCACCTCAACCTGCCGATGCTGTTTGCGCTCGGCTTCATCGTCACCTTCGTCAATGGCGGGCTGACCGGCCTCTTCCTCGGCAATGTCGTCGTCGACGTGCCGCTCTCCGACACCATGTTCGTCGTTGCCCATTTCCACATGGTCATGGGTGTCGCTCCCATCCTCGTCATCTTCGGCGCCATTTATCACTGGTATCCGAAAGTCACCGGACGCATGCTCAACGAGGCGATGGGTCAGCTTCACTTCTGGGTCACGTTCGTCGGCGCCTACCTCATCTTCTTCCCGATGCACTATCTCGGCCTGATCGGCGTTCCCCGGCGCTACTACGAAATGGGTGACACCGCTTTCGTCCCGGCCTCGGCCCACACGCTCAACGAGTTCATCACCATCGTCGCCCTCATCGTCGGGGCGGCTCAGATCGTCTTCCTCTTCAACCTCGTCTGGAGCATTCGTCACGGTCGTCAGGCCGGCGGCAATCCCTGGCGGGCAACCACGCTCGAATGGCAGACGCCCGAGACGCCACCACGCCACGGCAATTGGGGCAAGGATCTGCCGGTGGTCTATCGTTGGGCCTATGACTACAGCGTGCCGGGCGCACCTGAGGATTTCATCCCGCAGAACCAGCCCGGCCCCGACCACCTGACGCGGGAGACGGCGACATGACCGTCACGCTGATCTTCCTTGCGGTCATTGCCGCGATCGCCGGCTGGTGGCTTTCGCAGCAGCGCATGCTGTCGAAACCCTGGCTGGAAGTCGGCCATCACCACGACCCGCGGCCACATGGCCGCCATCCGATCGAACCGGCCAGACTTGGGCTTGGCGTATTCCTTGCCGTCGTCGGCGCGCTGTTCACGCTGTTCATCAGCGCCTATTTCATGCGCATGGCATCGACCGACTGGTGGTCGACGCCGATGCCGAAGCTCCTCTGGCTCAACACGGCCGTGCTTGCAGCCGGAAGCCTGACGCTCCATGCAGCCAGGCTATCGGCCGAACGCCACCGCGACGATGCCGCTCGCACGTCGCTTATCGCCGCACTCGCCCTTGGCCTCGCCTTCCTCGCCGGCCAGGTCTTCGCCTGGCGTGAACTCACGGACGCCGGCTACCGCCTGGCCGACAATCCGGCCAACAGCTTCTTCTACATGATTACCGCCATGCACGGCCTGCACATCGTCGGCGGCCTGATCGCCCTTGTCCGTACCCTGCTTGCGACCCGCAAGGGGCCGATCGACGCCAAGGGCACGCTGTCGATCACGCTCTGCGCCACCTACTGGCACTTCATGCTCGCCGTCTGGATCGTGCTGTTTGCGCTGTTTTCCGGCTGGGCCAACGACTTCATCGACCTCTGCCGGCAAATCTTGACCTAGGAGCTGCCCATGTCCGCGCCGACACATTCTCCCGTCACAGAGCCCCTGCCCCGGCCGTCGGGGCTTGCCGGCTTTGCCGCCGACTGGGCGTCGGATCAACGCACCTTCAAGAACGTCTCCTGGGGAAAGGCCATGATGTGGATCTTTCTCTTGAGCGACACCTTCGTCTTCGGCTGCTTCCTCGTCGCATACATGTCGGCGCGCATGTCGACTGCCGTGCCCTGGCCAAACCCGAGCGAGGTTTTCGCGCTGCACATCGGCGGCTCCGACGTGCCGCTGATCCTGATCGCGATCATGACCTTCGTCCTGATCTCATCGAGCGGCACCATGGCGATGGCGGTCAACTATGGCTATCGCCGCGACCGGCGCAAGACGGCGGCGCTGATGCTGCTGACCGCGCTTTTCGGCGCCACCTTCGTCGGCATGCAGGCGTTCGAATGGACCAAGCTGATCTCAGAGGGCGTGCGCCCCTGGGGCAACCCCTGGGGCGCGCCACAGTTCGGCTCCACCTTCTTCATGATCACCGGCTTCCACGGCACGCATGTGACGATCGGCGTCATCTTCCTTTTGATCATCGCGCGAAAAGTCTGGCGCGGCGACTTCGAAACCGGCAAGCGCGGCTTCTTTACCAGCCGCAAGGGACAGTACGAGATCGTCGAAATCACCGGCCTTTACTGGCACTTCGTCGACCTCGTCTGGGTCTTCATCTTCGCATTCTTCTATCTCTGGTGAGGAACCGCCATGACTGAAGCACCGGCACATATCGCAGCGAAAGAGCACCAGCAGCATCCGATCGGCCTCTATCTGCTGGTCTGGGGTTTGCTGTTCGTGCTCAGCGCTTTCTCCTACATGGTCGATTATGTCGGCCTGCAGGGATATCTCAGATGGTCGCTGATCCTGCTGTTCATGATGCTGAAGGCCGGGCTCATCGTCGCCGTCTTCATGCACATGGCCTGGGAGCGGCTGGCGTTGATCTATGCCATCCTGCTGCCGCCGCTTCTGGTTTTGGTCTTCGTCGCGCTGATGGTCTCGGAATCGCACTATGTGCTCTTCAGCCGCCTCACCTTCTTTGGCGCGGCCCCCTGAGCGGGACGGCGCCGGTCATACCACAGCGGCAAAAGTGCGGAGCGGTTATCCGGCGGGAAGCGCCTAAAGGCAGGGAGCGTTTCTGTGTTGCCGTCTGGATTAGGATGTTCCTAGAGCAGCAGCAGCTTCTTGAGCACCGAGAACACTTCCTTGTAGGGCAGAATGGTGGCACCGGCAGCGGCGATGGGCAGCAGTGCCGCGGCTGCCACCGGCACGACGGCCGAGCGGCTCAGCAGCATCGCCGACAGCTTGCGTGTCGTTTCGAACTGCTTTGACGGGTCGGCGATATCATCTGCCTGCTGCGCCTCGTCCGCACTTGCGGCGGCAACATTGGTCCCCAGGATCTTGCGCTCGTTCAGGCGTTGATAGCGAGTGGCCTGCGTGCCCAGCATCAGCAGGCTTTTTTCCTTTAACTCCGCGAGTGGCTTGGAGAAGGCCGATAGCGGATAGGCAAACAGGGCCAGCACGATCACCAGCCACCCGCTTGCAATGATGCTGAAGGTCGTGGTGGTCAGGCTTTCCTGCAGCAGATGTTTGGCGACGGCTGCGCCGATTGCGGCACTGACGCCGAAAATGAAGAGAACATAGGCATTCGGATAGCTTGCTAGGAAACCCAGCCCGCCGTTGCCATCGGGATGGGTTGCCACCAGCCGCAGGTCCAGCCGCGCGATCCGGCGCAGGAGCTGTGCCCAGACCAGATGTCGCCAAAGCCCGCGCAGCAGCAGAAAGAAGAACATCGGCTGGCTGACGAACACCATCCACCACGCGGTCGCGGTCAGGCGGTTTCCCTCGGGCGAAACCACGACGGCCCAGGACGATTCCGTTGCGGCATGCGTGTTCAAAAAAGCCATCGCCGCTGCGGCAACCGCGAGGATGAGGCAGACTGCCTCCGCAACGCGCGAATCGCGTCGCACCAGTGCGGTGGTCACCGCATCGGCGAATGCCCCGACCGAACCGGGGGCAATCAGCGGCGCCTTCAGGAACTGACCGAGCTTGACGTGCAAGCCCCGCTCGACCTGTTGCTCGGCCAGCACGAATGCCCCGATGCCGAAGACGAAACGACCCCAGACGCCAAGATCGCCAAGATATGAGCCGGGCGTATCCGGGGCCAGGAAGCTGCGCGGCATGCCCAGCAGCAGCGGCACGAACCAGGCAAGCGCGACAAACAGCAACGCGCGTCGGCCGGATTTCAGCGACTTTTCGTGAAGCAGTCCCAACCGTCGCTGCAGCTCGAAGAACGGCCCGCCATGGGCTGCGAGATAGTCCCTGGCAGCGGTTTCACCACGTCGCGGCGCGGCCGCCGCTTTGCCCGTTTCGGCTTGCACCCCGTTCTCTAAGGTCAATGGCGATCAATCCTCGGTAATGGTCCAGTTGTCATTGGGATTGAACTGCTTGATGTCGCGCGCCATCGCATCCGTTCCCGCGCCGAGATCGGCCTGGTAGACAATACCGTTACGGTTGACGACGAAGGTATGGATACCCGTTTCGCCATATTTCACCGGCCAGGCGACCAGCCCGAAGCCGGCGATCATGTTGCCGTTGATGACATAGTCATAGGCGCCGCCGGCGATGTTTCCGCCCTGGCGCGTCAGGATCTTGAAGCGATAGCCGTAATAGCCCTCGTTCGCCTTGGCCTTGTCGAGCTGGGCCTGCGACAGGTCACCCGCGGGGCTGTCGCCATCGCCCTGTTCGGCGGGCCAATACAGGCCGTCGGTCTTGCCCGCGCTCGAAATCAGCTTCTGAGCGTATTCGAGCACGCCATCGCCATCGTGGTCTTCCTCGGCATACTCCTCCTGCGCATCCACATACGAGCGCACCGTGCTGATCGCCTCGAGTTCGTTCTCGCCGACGCGCCGGTTGATGATCTCCTCGATGCCTGCGTAGGTGTCGAAGGCCCATTTGCCACCGTCGTCCTTGGTGATCGGGAACGGCAGCGGCCAGAGTTCGTCGCCGATTTCGATGACCTTGCGGCCATCCTCGTCGGTCAGCACCACCTTCTTGGCAGCGCCCGCCTTGATCTTCTCGAAGGTATCGTTGACCCCCTCGCTCTTTTTCAGCTTTTCCGCATCAAGGCCGAGCAAGGCGGCCAGTTTGCCGAGATCAGCCGCGCCGAGCGTGTCCTTGAACGCCGCCAACGCCTTCTCGGGGTCGTCGAATGTCGGCGGTTCCGTTGTCGAGATGTAATCTGCAAGTCCGGCCGGCGGATCCTCCGCGGCAATGGCGCTTCCGGCGAGCGCGGCAAGGCTGATGAGGATGAGCCCGAAAGCCGGGCGGAATTTCATGCGCTGACGATCCATGGTCATTGCCCTCTAGCTCCCGTTTCTCGCGCCTTAACGACGGCGTCCGCCGCCACCGCCACGACCGCCACCACCATGCCGACCGCCACCGCCGCCACGCGACATGGCGCGACCGCCGCCGCCACCACCCTGGCCGATGGAGCGATGCGGCGCGCCGCCACC